>NZ_JAAATX020000001.1 GCF_009908265.2 Paragemmobacter amnigenus
AAGCAGAAGACGGCATACGAGATGATGCTGTCGGAAAGCCAAGAGCGGATGCTGATGGTGCTGAAGCCCGAAAAAGAGGCCGAGGCGCGGGCGATCTTCCAGAAATGGGATCTGGATTTCGCCATCGTGGGCGAGACGATCCCCGAGGACCGCTTCCTGATCCTGCATGGCAACGAGGTGAAGGCGGACCTGCCGCTGTCGAAACTGTCCTCCAGCGCGCCGGAATATGACCGCCCGTGGGTGGAGACGCCAGCGGCGGCACCGTTGAAGGACATTCCGGCGATTGCGCCCGTCGCGGGGCTGCGGGCGCTGATCGGGTCGCCCTCTTATGCCCACAAGGCCTGGGTGTGGGAGCAGTATGACAGCATGGTCATGGCCGATACGGTGGTGGCGCCGGGTCTGGGGGCGGGCGTGGTGCGGGTGCATGGCACGGGCAAGGCGCTGGCCTTCACCAGTGACGTGACGCCGCGCTATGTTAAGGCCAACCCCTTCGAGGGTGGCAAGCAGGCGGTGGCCGAAGCCTATCGCAACCTGACGGCGGTGGGGGCAAAGCCCCTTGCCACGACCGACAACCTGAATTTCGGCAATCCCGAAAAGCCCGAGATCATGGGGCAGTTCGTGGGCGCGATCAAAGGGATCGGCGCGGCGGTGGCGGCGCTGGACATGCCCATCGTGTCGGGCAACGTGTCGCTTTACAATGAAACCGACGGGTCGGCGATCCTGCCCACGCCGACGATCGGGGCGGTGGGCATCCTGTCCTCGCTGGACGAGCTGATCGCGGGGCGTCCGGTGGCGGGCGATGCGGCGGTGGTGATCGGGGCGACGGCGGGGCATCTGGGCCAGTCGGCGGTGCTGGCCGAGATGTTCGGGATCGAGGCGGGCGATGCGCCGCCGGTCGATCTGGCGGCCGAGCGCGCGCATGGCGAATTCCTGCGCGCCAACCGCGCGCTGGTGCGGGCCTGCACCGACCTTGGCGATGGCGGGCTGGCGCTGGCGGCATTCGAGATGGCCGAGGGCGCGGGTCTGGGCGTGACGCTGGACAGCGGCGATGCGGCCTTCCTGTTCGGCGAGGATCAGGCGCGCTATCTGGTGGCCACGGACAAGGCGGAGGCGCTGGTCGCGGCGGCCAAGGCGGCGGGGGTTCCCGTGGCCGTGGTTGGCCGGTTCGGCGGCGATGCGGTGGCCTTTGGCGGGGATACGGCGGCGCTGGCGGAGTTGTCGGCGCTGTATCGTTCGGCCTTTGCCAAGGCGGTGGCGTGACCCTTCGCCCTGCCCTGCCCGATGATTTCGCCTTCATCCGGTCGCTGGCGCAGCGGCCGGATTATGCGCCCTTCATCACCGACGAGGATGAGGGGCGGTTGGCCTTTTACGCCACGGATCCCGCGCACCGTTTGCTGATCTGGGAAGAGGCGGGGCGTGCGGCGGGATTCGCGCTCTGGACCGAGATCGGGGAGCCTTCGGGGCGGGTGGAGTTGCGGCGTCTGGCGCTGGCCGAGGCGGGCGGCGGGCGGGGTTTGGGCTTTGTCCATGCCCTGACGGACTACGGGTTTCGGGTGCTGGGGGCGCGCAAGGTCTGGCTGGATGCGAGCGGCGAGAACCTGCGGGCGCAGAAGGTCTATGCGCGGGCGGGATACCGGCTGGAGGGGCGGCTGGTGGATCACTGGTTCCGGCCCGTGCTGGGGCGGAATGTCGATGTGATGCTTTATGGCATCCTGCGCGACGACTGGATGGCGGCGCGGGGACTTGCGGCCCCTGCCCCGTAGGCATACATCTTCGGTCAGAAATACCGGAGACCCCCGAATGCCGATCACCGCACGCGATATCGAGAACCTGATCCGCGCAAGCTTTCCCGAAGCGAAGATCACGGTGCAGGGCGATGACGGGCAGCATTTCGCGGCAGAGGTGATCGACGCGAGCTTCAAGGGCATGAACCGGGTGCAGCAGCAGCGGGCGGTCTATGCCGCGCTGAAGGGCAAGATGGATGGCGCGCATGGGGAACTCCATGCGCTGGCGCTGACGACCAAGGCGCCGGAGTGAGAGGAACAGGAAGATGAGCGCTGAGGCACAGATCCGCGAGACGATCGAGAAGAACGACGTGGTGCTGTTCATGAAGGGCACCAAGATGATGCCGCAATGCGGGTTCTCGTCCCGCGTGGCGGGGGTGCTGAATTACATGGGCGTGAATTTCGCCGATGTGAACGTGCTGGCCGATGCGGACATCCGGCAGGGCATCAAGGATTTCAGCGACTGGCCGACGATCCCGCAGCTTTATGTGAAGGGCGAGTTCGTGGGCGGCTGCGATATCGTGACGGAAATGACGCTGTCGGGCGAGCTGGACGCGCTGTTCGAGGCGAAGGGCGTGGCCTTCGACAAGGACGCGGCGAACAAGATCCGCGAGGCGAATGCCTGAGGGTGTTCGCGGCAGCGTGACGGATGGCCCGCCTCTGGCGGGCCTTTTCCGTTTCAGGTGCCCGAATAGAGCAGATCGAAAGCCCGCGTGATGCGATCGCGCAGATGCGCGTAATTGCCCACTTTTTCCCCCATGCGGCCCAATCGCGCGGTACCCAGAAGGTGCAGCATCACGAGATAGTCCCGCTCGCCAAAGGACAGGGGCACGGAAAGCCTGTCCAGCACCGCCACGCCACCCTTCCCCGCGGGAACCACCGACGCGAAGACGCGGGTGTCGAGGGTGTCGACCGCCTCGTTCTGGAGGACGAGAAGCAGGCCGCCCTGCGGATCACGATACAGATCGAACTGGTCCGCCATGGCCGTTCACAGGATCCGGACCAAGGGATTCGGGATGCCGTTCTCGTCGATCCACCTGTTGTAAGCGGCGACGGCTTCGGCGTTTTCGTCCTTCCAGCGGCGGGCGCGTTCGGCGCGGACGCGGGCAAGGATGCCTTCCTCGGCCGCGCGCGAGAGGTTGACGCCGAGGGCGCGCGCCTCGTCCAGAAGGGCTGCGTCGAGGGTCATGGAGGTGGCGCGGCGGGTGGCGGTCATGGGCGGGCTCCGGTCCTGTGGGGGGCGATCATACCGCAGAACATACCGCATGGATAGCGGCATGTCGGCCCTGCCCCCCGCGCGGAACGGTCAGGCGGGCCTGCGGCTGTCGTCGATGCGGTCGGCCAGCGCTTCGGCCCGCGCGGCGATCTCGGCCAGTGTCTCGGTCACCTGCGGGGGGATGACGGGCACCTCGACGCGGGTTTCGGGACGGGCTTCCAGCTCTTCGATCCGCGCGCGCAGGGTGCGGATCTCGTCCTCGGCGGCGGCGGTCTTGTCGGCGAGCATCAGGCCCGCCATCAGCAGCATCCGCCCCTCGGGCAGGCGGCCCATCTGCGCCACGAGGGGCTGCGCCTCGGCATCGAGCATGGCGGCGGCGGTGCTGAGGAAATGCTCCTCTCCCTCCTGACAGGCGACAGAGAAGGCGCGGCCACCGATGGTGATGGTGAGTTCAGGCATCGAGGGGCTCCTCGCGGATGAGAGGGGTGAGTTCGGTGATGATCTCGTCCAGTTCGGCCACTTCGGACAGGCGCGTGACGCGGACGGCTTCGAGTTCGGCCATCATGGCGCGGTTGATCTGTTCGGGATCGGCAAGGTTCGCCGCCTGTGCCCGCCGCAGGCCGCGCAGGTTTTCGCGCAGTTGCACCATGGTCTTTCGCATCCGGTGCATCTCGAGCCCCTGCACATCCAGCTGGCGCGTCATCTGGTCGATCCGCGCCTGAAGGTCGGCCCCTTGGCCATCGGCAGGCGTGGGGGCGGGTTCGGTCGATTGCAGGGCCGCGATGCGGGCGCGCAGTTCGGCGGTGAGCTGGCGTTCCGCTGTCAGCGCGGCGGTCAGGCGGGCGATCTCGCCGGAGGCGTCCCCCCCCGCCGCAGGGTCCGTCGCGGGGGTGGCGGCCTGCAACGCCTCGACCCCTGCGCCGATGCGGTGCAAGGCGGCGGCGATGCGGCGTTCAAGCTCTGCCAGTTCCTGCATTCGGGTGCCTTTCCGTTGGCGTCGTTTCTTGTCGTTGCGGCTGCCCGCGCCCGGGGACGAATCGGACGGCCGCAGCCCCGCTGTCAGTGTAGCGCAAGAATATGGCGCAACTCACCCCTTTGCACCCAAGGGCTTGCGCGGATTGCTTGATCTTGCCCGACCAAGACACTAGAGCGGGGCCGCAAACCCCTTCCTTTTCAGACAGGATAACGGCCTTGGATATCGAGACGCTCCGCGCCCGCCACCCGGACCACTGGAAGCGCGCCTGCGCGATCCGCACCCTGACGCTTGACGCGGTGGCGGCCGCGAATTCGGGCCATTCGGGGATGCCGATGGGCATGGCGGATGTGGCGACGGTGCTGTTCGAGAAGCATCTGAACTTCGATCCCGCAGCACCGCGCTGGCCGAACCGCGACCGGTTCATCCTGTCGGCGGGGCATGGGTCGATGCTGATCTATTCGCTGCTTTACCTCACCGGCTATGCCGACATGACGCTGGACCAGGTGAAGAACTTCCGCCAGTGGGGCGCGATCACGGCGGGTCACCCCGAATTCGGCCATGTGGCGGGGGTCGAGACGACGACGGGGCCGCTGGGTCAGGGGATCGCGAATGCGGTCGGTTTCGCCATGGCGGAAGAGAACCTGCGCGCGCGCTGGGGGGCGAAGATCGTCGATCACTTCACTTATGTGATCGCCGGTGACGGCTGCCTGATGGAGGGCGTTTCGCAGGAGGCCATCGCGCTGGCCGGCAAGCAGCAGTTGAGCCGGCTGATCGTGCTGTGGGATGACAACGGCATCACCATCGACGGCAAGGTGTCGATCGCCGATGTGACGGATCAGAAAGCGCGCTTTGCGGCCTCGGGCTGGAACGTGCTGTCCTGCGACGGGCACGACCCCGAGGATATCGACCGCGCGCTGGTGGCGGCCAAGGCGTCGGACAAGCCCACGATGATCGCCTGCAAGACGCATATCGCCTTGGGCCATGCGGCGCAGGACACGTCCAAGGGGCATGGGGCGCTGACCGATGCGGCGCAGATGGCGGCGGCGAAGGCGGCTTATGGCTGGGATTATCCGGCGTTTGAAATTCCGGCTGATGTGAAGAAAGCATGGGAAGCCAAGGGCAAGCGCGGGGCAGCGGCCCATGCGGAATGGCAGGCGCGGCTGGGCGCGCTGTCGGCGGCCAAGCAGGCGGAATTCGCGCGCATCTTCGCGGGCGAGGCCCCGGCCAAGCTGGCCTCGGTGATCCGCGGCGTGAAGAAGGCGGCGGTGGAGGCGATGCCGAAGCTTGCCACCCGCGCGGCGTCGGAAAAGGTGCTGGCGGCGGTCAATCCGGTGATGACGGAAACCATGGGGGGGTCGGCGGACCTGACCGGGTCGAACAACACCAAGACCGCCGATCTGGGCGTCTTTACCCCCGAGGATCGCAAGGGCCGCTATGTCTATTACGGCATCCGCGAACACGGGATGGCGGCGGCGATGAACGGGATGGCGCTGCATGGCGGCGTGCGGCCCTATGGCGGCACCTTCATGTGCTTTACCGATTACGCGCGGCCTTCGATGCGCCTGTCGGCGCTGATGGGGCTGCCGGTCGTCTATGTGATGACGCATGACTCCATCGGTCTGGGCGAAGATGGGCCGACCCACCAGCCGGTCGAGCATCTGGCGATGAGCCGCGCGACGCCGAACACGCTGGTAATCCGCCCCGCCGATCTGGTGGAGACGGCGGAGGCGTGGGAAGTGGCGCTGAGCTCGAGGACGACGCCCACGGTGCTGGCGCTGTCGCGGCAGAACCTGCCTGCGGTCAGGAAGGCCCATGTGAACCAGAACCTTGTCGCCAAGGGCGCCTATGTTCTGGCCGAGGCGACGGGCAAGCGGCAGGTGATCCTGATCGCGACGGGGTCCGAGGTGGAAATCGCGCTGAAGGCGCGCGAGGCGCTGGAAGCCGAAGGGATCGGCACGCGGGTCGTGTCGATGCCGTCGATGGAGCTCTTCGCGCAACAGGACGAAGCCTATCGCAAGCGCGTGCTGCCCGGCGGGCCGGTGCGTGTGGCGATCGAGGCGGGCGTGCGTCAGGGCTGGGACCGCTGGCTCTTGGGCGAGCGCGGCAAAGAGACGAAGGCCGGGTTCGTGGGCATGTCGTCTTTCGGGGCCTCGGCACCGATGGAGCGGCTTTACAAGGAATTCGGCAACACGGCAGAGAATGCGGTGGCTGTGGCGAAGTCGCTGCTCTGACGGAGAGGCGCAAAAGTTTTCGAAAATTTTTGCAAATTTCTTCGAAGAAATTTGAAAGGCCGCGCGCTGCGCGGCCTTTTCATTTTCGCCTGACGGGGGATTCCACGGTCGCCTGTTCGTCGGGGAACAACTGGTCGTCGCCCTGATCGGTGAGCCCCGGGAATTCGCCCTGGTTTTCCACGGCGGCCAGCGGTTCGATGGCAGGTTCGGCGGCCTTTTCGGGGTCGATGCGTCCGGCATCGGGGTTTTCGGTGATGGCGACCAGTTCGCGCGCCCGATCCATGAAGCGGTCGGGGCCACCGTCGGGTTCGCCCGCCTCCTGCCACAGATGGCGGGCGCGCTGGGCGATGCGGTCTTGAAGGGCCTGAAAGGCGCGGCGGTCCATGGTGTTTCCCCCCTGTGTCGGGGGGAAACGGGGGACGGGCGGGGTGGTTCCCCCTGCCCTAATGCGCGCGCTTGCCCGTGACGGCGGCGATGGCGGGGCCGATCACGCGGGTGGCGACGGGGATCAGCGCGGCGCCGAGGATCAGGCCGAAGATGCCGTCCAGCGTCGCGGTCACCAGCCATGCGACGAAGCCCTGTGCGGCGGGGGCGGCATGGGCCACGATGTCGGCGATGTGGTGGATTTCGTGATAGAGCCACGGCCAGCCCAGCACCTCGAGCCCGTGGGTGACGATATTGCCGCCGACCCAGAGCATGGCGGCGGTGCCGACGAGTGACAGGAAGGCCATGAGTTTCGGCATGGCAAGCACCAGACCGCGCCCCGTCGCGCGCCCTGCCCCCGTGCGGCCCGTGGCGGCCATGTGCAGCCCCACGTCATCCATCTTCACGATCAGCGCCACCGCGCCGTAGACGGCAACGGTGATGAGCGCGCCGACCACGGCCAGTGTGATGGCCTGCATCCAGAAGCTGGGGCTTTCGATGGTGGCGAGCGCGATGGTCATGATCTCGGCCGACAGGATGAAGTCGGTCTTGATGGCGCCTGCGACCTTTTCCTCTTCCAGATGGGCGGGGTCTTTGGTGTCGAAATCCTCTTCGACCGCGTGGTCGGCATGGGGGGCGAAGGCGTGAAGAACCTTTTCCGCCCCTTCGAAGCAGAGATAGGCGCCGCCCAGCATCAGGAGCGGCGTGATCGCGGCAGGCAGGAAGTGGTCGAGCGCGAGGAGCGCGGGCAGCAGGATGAGGAGCTTGTTCTTGAACGACCCCAGCGAGATGCGCCAGATGATGGGCAATTCGCGGTCGGCCGAGAAGCCGTGCACGTATTTCGGCGTGACGGCGGCGTCGTCGATCACCACGCCTGCGGCCTTGGTCCCCGCCTTGGCGGCGGCGGCGGCGATGTCGTCGACCGAGGCTGCGGCGACCTTGGCGATGGCCGCGACGTCATCCAGCAGGGCAAGCAAACCACTCATGCAAATCTTCCTTCTTCCGGTGCCGACCATCTAGCGCGGCTGCGACCATTTGGCAAAGCCCGCCAATTGTTAGCGCAAACCGCGCATGTTTGCGGTAACATATTGATTTTGTGTCGTTTTTGGACTTTTCGATTCTGTCCCCCTTCGGTAAGCGCAAGGCATCCCACTGTATGCAACGGAATGGAGCGGCGCGCATGACCATCACCATCGGCATCAACGGCTTCGGACGCATCGGGCGCTGCACGCTGGCCCATATCGCCGAAAGCGCCCGCAACGACGTTCAGGTGGTGGCAATCAATGCCACGGGGCCGATCGAGACGAATGCACATCTGTTGAAATACGACTCGGTCCATGGCCGGTTCCCCGGGGTGGTGAAGGTGAAGGACAATACGCTGGATCTGGGCCGCGGGCCGATCCGCGTGATGTCGACCTACAACCCCGAAGAGCTGGACTGGGAAGGTGTGGACGTGGTGCTGGAATGCACCGGCAAGTTCAACGACCGCGACAAGGCCGCCGTCCATCTGGGCCGTGGGGCCAAGCGGGTGCTGGTGTCGGCCCCTGCCAAGCGGGCAGACAAGACGGTGGTCTACGGCGTGAACCACCGCGCCCTGACGGCCGAGCATCTGGTGGTGTCGAACGGGTCCTGCACGACCAACTGCCTTGCGCCGCTGGCAAAGGTCCTGAACGACGCGATCGGGATTGAATCGGGCATCATGACCACGATCCATTCCTATACCGGCGACCAGCCGACGCTGGACCGGCGGCACAAGGACCTGTACCGCGCGCGGGCTGCGGCCATGGCGATGATCCCGACCAGCACGGGCGCGGCCAAGGCGCTGGGCGAGGTGCTGCCGGAACTGGCGGGGCGTCTGGACGGAACCGCGATCCGCGTGCCGACGCCGAATGTCAGCGCGGTGGACCTGACCTTCGTGGCGGGGAAATCGGTGACGGTCGCCGACGTGAACGAGATCGTGCGCGAGGCGGCGGCGGGTTACATGGGCATGGTTCTGGCCTATGACCCCGAACCCAAGGTGTCGATCGACTTCAACCACACGCCGCAATCGTCTATCTTCGCGCCGGACCAGACCAAGGTGGTCGGGGGCCGCACGGTGCGCGTGCTGGCATGGTATGACAACGAGTGGGGCTTCTCCTGCCGGATGGCCGATGTGGCCGGGGTGATGGGGCGGCTCCTCCACTGATGGAGGGGTCGTGACCGACCGTATCGCGCTTGCACTCGCGCTGGCCGTCATCGGCCTTCTGGTTGCGGACTTCGCCGTCAATGGCGGCGAGGCCACGCTTTTTCTGACGAGAAAACTCTTCGTCTTTGTGGAATTCTTGGCATTCTGGCGCTGACCCTGCGAAAGTCGGGTTGAATTTCCGGTCGTTCTGCGGATGTTAGCGCTATCGGAGCGGCGGATTCGCCGCGCCTTCCCTTTTGGAGGACATGCCATGACCGTCAAGGTTGCCATCAACGGATTCGGCCGCATCGGCCGTAACGTGCTGCGCGGGATCATCGAGTCGGGTCGCAAGGATATCGAGGTCGTGGCGATCAACGATCTGGGGCCGGTCGAGACGAATGCGCACCTTCTGCGCTTCGATTCGGTGCACGGGCGGTTTCCGGCGACGGTGACGACGGGCGAGGACTGGATCGACGTCGGCCGCGGGCCGATGAAGGTGACGGCGATCAGGAACCCCGCCGAACTGCCCTGGGGCCATGTGGATATCGTGATGGAATGCACGGGCATCTTCACGTCCAAGGAAAAGTGCATGGCCCATCTGGAAAACGGGTCCAAGCGCGTGCTGATCTCGGCCCCCGGGGACGGGGCGGACAAGACCATCGTCTATGGCGTGAACCATCACACGCTGACGAAGGATGACGTGGTCGTCTCCAACGCCTCCTGCACCACCAACTGCCTGTCGCCGGTGGCGAAGGTGCTGAACGAGGTGGTGGGGATCGAGAAGGGGATGATGACGACCATCCATTCCTATACGGGCGACCAGCCGACGCTGGATACGATGCACAAGGACCTGTACCGCGCCCGCGCTGCGGCGCTGTCGATGATCCCGACCAGCACGGGGGCGGCCAAGGCCGTGGGTCTGGTTCTGCCGGAGCTGAAGGGGAAGCTGGACGGATTCGCCATCCGCGTGCCGACACCGAACGTGTCGGTCGTGGATCTGAAGTTCATCGCCAAGCGCGCGACCAGCGTGGAAGAGATCAACGCGGCGATAAAGGCGGCGGCGGACGGGCCGATGAAGGGCATTCTGGGCTATACCGAGTTCAAGAATGTCTCGATGGACTTCAACCATGACCCGCATTCGTCGGTCTTCCACATGGACCAGACCAAGGTGATGGATGGAACCTTCGTCTCCATCCTGTCCTGGTATGACAATGAATGGGGCTTCTCGAACCGCATGGCGGATACGGCCGTGGCGATGGGCAAGCTGATCTGACGGCGGAAGGATTTTCTGGCGAAAATCCTTCGGGGCGAACCTTCTTGCGAAGGTTCGGACAGCGCGGGCGGTGATCTTTCGCAGAAAGATCGGGGTCGAAATCCTTCGCCAGAAGGATTTCGGTCCTTGCGTTTCCGGACCGACCCATGCGCGGGGCGCATGGCGGCTTCCCCGCATCGGGCGTTGTTGGCGCTAACGGAAAGGTCCATCTAGGGGGCACGCCGAAGGGATAACCGAGAAGCCCTTGGCGCGTTCGTGAAAGGAACAGGACCATGAAACTGATCGAAACGCTGAAAGCCGCCCGCGCGCGCAATGCGCTGTACAAGCGGACCCGCGACGAGATCGCCCATATGCCCCGCGACGTGGCGCTGGATCTGGGGATCTTCCCCGAGGACGCGCATCGCATCGCCTGGGCGGCAGTCTACGGCAACTAGGGATTTGCGCGCCGACAGGTGCGGAAGGGGGCCGGTCGGCCCCCTTTTTCATGCGCGCAGGCGGCGGCGCAGCGCATCCTCGACCGGCGGGGTGACGAATTTCGACACATCCCCGCCAAGCCGCGCGATCTCTTTCACCAGCTTGGACGCAATCGCCTGACGGCGCGCATCGGCCATGAGGAAGACCGTCTCGATGCTGGCATCCAGCGCGCGGTTCATGCCGACCATCTGGAATTCATATTCGAAATCCGCCACGGCGCGTAGGCCGCGGACGATCACGGTGGCGCCCACGTCACGGGCGCAGTCGATCAGCAGGTTCTCGAAAGGGTGGACGACGATTTCGCCGCCGGTCCTGGCCTGGATGGCGGCGCATTCGGCGGTGACCATGGACACGCGCTCTTCCAACCCGAAGAGCGGGCCTTTGTCGCGGTTGATCGCCACGCCGATCACCAGTCGGTCTACCAGCGCCATGGCGCGCTGGATGATATCGACATGCCCCAGCGTGATGGGATCGAAGGTTCCCGGGTAAAGTCCGATGCGCATTGGGGCCCCCTTCCCTGTCGTGCCGCAATTTTACGCAACATTATTGCGCACAGGGATGCAAGGGGCAAAACCGACAGGATGCCGCGCTGCGGCACCCTGTCCGCGCGGGGGGTCAGAAGCCCTTGATCATGCCTTCGAGGGCGTCCTTTTCCATGGAAAGTTCGGTGAGCCGCGCCTTGACCACGTCACCGATGGAGATGAGGCCGACCATCTGCGTCCCCTCCATCACGGGCATGTGGCGGAAGCGGCCGTCGGTCATCTTCTGCAGCACCTCGTTGGCCTGTTCGTCGCGGCGGCAGCCGACGATGTTGGCGGTCATGATGCTGTCGACGGTGTCGGTCAGGCAGGCGGTGCCGCGGCGGCCGAGTTCGCGCACGATGTCGCGTTCCGAGACGATGCCTGCGACACGCTTGCCATCGGGCGAGACGATCACCGCGCCGATGCGGCGGCTGGAGAGCATCTCGGCGGCCTTGGCCACCGTCGTACCCGGGGTCACCGTCACCACACCGTCATCCGACTTTGTCTTGAGGATTTGCTGGACGAGCATTCGCGGACCTCCCTTTCCGATGTCCAAGGGTCTGCCCGCATTGGATTTCTGTCAAGTCGGGGATTTTGCGGAACGGGATTCGAGCCGCGCCACCTCGCGCCGCAGACCGTGGGCCAGAAGGTCGGCAAAACGGTTCAGCCGTTCGACGCGCCCGTCATCGGCGTGGCGGATCAACCAGAAGCTGCGGGTCAGCGCGACCTGTTGCGGGATGACCTGCACCAGTTCGGGGGCGGCGGGAAGCGCGAAGTCGTGCACGACCCCCACCCCTGCCCCCGCGCGGAGCCAGTTCAACTGCACCGAAACGGAGTTGGAGGCGAGCGCCACGGTCCCCGCGCCGAGTTCGGCGAGGTAGTCGAGTTCCTTGTCGTGGATCATGTCGGGGATATAGCCGACGAGGCGGTGTCGGCGTAGGTCGGCAGGGGTGTAGAGGGGCGCGGCCCGTGACAGGTAGTCGGGATGGGCGGCAAGGTGCAGGTGGTAGTCGGTCAGTTTCTGAACGGTCAGGCGGCCTGCCGTCGGGCGGCTGACGGCGATGGCGAGGTCGGCCTCTCGTTTCGACAGGTTGAAGACGCGGGGGAGTGCGACGATCTGCACCTCGAGCCCCGGGTTGGCATCGCAGATTTCGGCCAGCACCTGCGGCAGCAGGTAATTGGCGCAGCCGTCGGGGGCACCGATGCGGATCTGGCCCGACAGTCCTTCGGGGCCCGTCAGCGCCTCGCGCGCACCGTCGAGGGCGGTTTCGGCGCGTTCGGCATGGGGAAGGAGGCGGGCGCCTTCCTCGGTCAGGGCATAGCCTTGCGGGGATTTGGCGAAGAGGCGGGCACCCATCGCCTCTTCCAGACGCGCGATGCGGCGGCCCACGGTGGCGGCGTCTATCTTGAGCCGCTTGCCCGCGCCCGACAGGCTTTCGCTGCGGGCGACGGCGAGGAAGATGCGGAGGTCGTCCCAATCCATCTGTGGCTCCTGTATGTGCAACGGTGGGGGATCGACCGTGGCCAAAAGCCACGGGCGGCGGCCGTCCCGCCCCCCCGGGGCGGCCGCACGTATACGTGCAACCACCCCGGCGTGACGGCCACCGCCCTAGCGGCACGCCCCTGCAAAATTGCAAAATGCTTTTGCCTTATCTTCTCTGTTCCCCGCATTTCCGCAAGGCTATTCTGCCGCCAGAAAATCGAGGGAGGCTCCGATGAAAGAGATCGGTCACTGGATCAACGGCAAGCACGTCAAGGGCACGTCGGGCCGCTTTGCCGACGTCTTCAACCCCGCCACGGGCGAGGTCCAGGCCAAGGTGGCGCTTGCGACCAAGGCAGAGCTGGATGCCGCAACGGCGGACGCCGCCGCCGCGCAGGTGAAATGGGGTGCCACCAACCCGCAGCGCCGCGCGCGGGTGATGATGGAATTCGTCCGCCTTCTGAACCGCGACATGGACAAGCTGGCCGAAGCCCTGTCGTCCGAGCATGGCAAGACCATTCCCGACGCCAAGGGCGACATCCAGCGCGGGTTGGAGGTGATGGAATTCTGCATCGGCGCGCCGCATCTTCTGAAAGGCGAGTTCACCGACAGCGCAGGTCCGGGGATCGACATGTATTCGATGCGCCAGCCCATCGGCGTGGCGGCGGGTATCACGCCTTTCAACTTTCCGGCCATGATCCCGATGTGGAAGATGGGTCCGGCGCTGGCCTGCGGGAACGCCTTCATCCTGAAGCCTTCGGAGCGTGACCCTTCGGTCCCGCTGATGCTGGCGGAACTCATGCAGGAGGCGGGGCTGCCCGATGGCGTGCTGCAGGTGATCAACGGCGACAAGGAGGCGGTGGACGCGATCCTCGACTCGCCCATCATCGCGGGGATCGGCTTCGTCGGGTCCACCCCCATCGCGGAATACATCTATGGCCGCGGCTGTTCCAATGGCAAGCGCGTGCAGTGCTTTGGCGGTGCCAAGAACCACATGATCATCATGCCGGACGCCGACATGGATCAGGCGGCGGATGCTCTGGTCGGTGCGGGCTATGGCGCTGCGGGCGAGCGGTGCATGGCAATCTCGGTCGCGGTGCCGGTGGGCGATGCGACGGCGGATGCGCTGATCGAAAAGCTGATCCCGCGGATCGAGAAGCTGAAGGTCGGGCCCTATACCGCCGGCAACGATGTGGATTACGGCCCCGTCGTCACCGCGGCGGCGAAGGCGAACATCCTGAAGCTGGTCGAGAGTGGCGTGGCGCAAGGCGCGAAGCTGGTCGTCGACGGGCGGAACTTCAAGCTGCAGGGCTATGAGGACGGGTTCTTCGTCGGCCCGCACCTGTTCGACCATGTGACCCGCGACATGGACATCTATCGCAAGGAAATTTTCGGGCCGGTCCTGTCCACCGTCCGCGCCAAGACCTATGAGGAAGCCTTGGCCTATGCGATGGACCATGAATACGGCAACGGGACCGCGATCTTCACCCGCGACGGCGACACGGCGCGCGACTTTGCCGCCCGCGTCAATGTGGGGATGATCGGGATCAACGTGCCGATCCCGGTGCCGCTGGCCTATCACACCTTCGGCGGCTGGAAGAAATCGGCCTTCGGCGATCTGAACCAGCATGGCCCCGATGCCTTCCGCTTCTACACGCGGACGAAGACCATCACCTCGCGCTGGCCGTCGGGAATCAAGGAAGGCGCGAGCCTGAACTTCAAGCCGATGGATTGATCGCCCTTCGGCGGAATTCGGAACGGGGCTGCCGGATCGGCGGCCCCTTTTCTTTTGCCGCTTGATCGGGGCGCGGCGCGCTGTTTTCCTTTGCGAAGAAGACGGAGGCGCGCATGGACTGGATGGCGGAACTGGGGGCGATCACGGCCGAGACGCGGGGGGAACTGGGCGGGTTGCAGCGGCGCGCGCTGCCCAAGGGGTTGGACCTGTTCGCCCCCGGCGACCGGGCGCAGGGCTTTCCGCTGGTGCTGGCGGGGCGGGTGGAGGTTTATCTGACCGGCCCGTCCGGGCGCGAGATCCTGCTTTACGCGGTGGAGCCGGGGCAGAGCTGCATCCAGACAACGCTGGGCCTGTTGGGGGACGAGCCCTATTCCGGCACGGCGGCCACGGTCAGCGAGGCCGAGGTGGTGACAATCCCGAAGCCGCTGTTCCTGCGGCTGATGGATCGCGATCCGGCCTTTCGCGGATTCGTGCTGCGGTCTTTCGGGCAGCGGATGGCGGACCTGACGCGGCTGCTGGAGGCGGTGGCCTTCGGCAAGGTCGAGGCGCGGCTGGCGGGGGCGCTACTGGATCTGGCCGAGGGGGGCGTGGTGCGGGCGACGCAGTCCGACATTGCGGCGCGGATCGGGTCGGCGCGCGAGGTGGTGTCGCGCAAGCTGGATGCCTTTGCCAAGGCGGGATGGGTCGTGACCGAGCGGGGCGAGGTGCATCTGCGCGACGAGGCGGCGTTGCGACGGGCGCGGGGGCATTGAAGGCCCGTGACCTAGTCACAGACAGAAGATGCATGATTCGCTATGTTTCTGTCAGGCACCGGAAGAACCGGGCCATGAGACAGGAAAGGGAACCATCATGTTGAAGAAGAATGTCGGTGGAATCGACCGTGTGCTTCGGATCGTTGTCGGGCTGGCGCTGCTTGCAGGGTTCTTCCTGAACGCGGACGCGACCTATCGCTGGGCCTATCTGATCGGGATCGTGCCGCTGGCGACGGGGCTGCTGTCGTCTTGCCCGCTTTATTCCATCCTCGGGCTTTCGACCTGCCCGATGAAGAAGGCGTGACATTCCTTCGAAGAAAATTGGACGCCGCCCGTCGGGGCGGCGTCTTTCATTCCGCCGCCACGCGGCGGGGTTTCAGCATGTCCTTGAGGTAGCGGCCCGTATGGCTGCGGTCCACCTTGGCCACATCCTCGGGCGTGCCTTCGGCCACGATCTGCCCGCCCCCGTCACCACCTTCGGGGCCGATGTCGATGATCCAGTCGGCGGTCTTGATGACGTCAAGGTTGTGTTCGATCACCACGACCGTGTTGCCCTGATCGACAAGTTCATGCAGCACTTCAAGAAGCTTGCGCACATCCTCGAAATGCAAGCCTGTTGTCGGCTCATCAAGAATGTAAAGCGTGCGCCCCGTCGCGCGGCGCGACAGTTCCTTGGACAGTTTGACCCGCTGCGCCTCACCCCCTGAGAGGGTCGTCGCCTGTTGGCCGACCTTGATGTAGCCAAGCCCTACCTGACAGAGCGCATCCATCTTTTCGCGGATCGACGGGACGGCGGCGAAGAAGGTCTGGGCGTCTTCGCACGTCATATCAAGAACGTCTGATATGCTTTTGTTCTTGAACTTTATTTCCAGCGTTTCACGGTTGTAGCGGTGGCCCTTGCAGGTTTCGCAGGTCACATACACGTCGGGCAGGAAGTGCATCTCGATCTTGATGACGCCGTCGCCCTGGCACGCCTCGCACCGCCCACCCTTGACGTTGAAGCTGAACCGTCCGGGCTGATAGCCGCGCGCCTTGGCCTCGGGCAGGCCCGCGAACCAGTCGCGGATGGGGGTGAAGGCGCCGGTATAGGTGGCGGGGTTGGACCGGGGCGTGCGGCCTATGGGGCGCTGGTCAATGTCGATGACCTTGTCGAGATGTTCGAAGCCCTTGATCGTCTCACACGGAGCGGGGGTTTCGCGCGCGCCGTTCAGGCGCATGGCGGCGGTCTTGAAGAGCGTCTCGATGGTCAGGGTGGATTTGCCGCCGCCTGACACGCCGGTGACGCAGACGAACTTGCCCAAGGGGAAGTCCACTGTGACGTCCTTCAGGTTGTTGCCGGTGGCGCCGACGACCGTCAGCTTCTTGCCGCTGCCCTTGCGGCGGGTCTTGGGCACCGCGATCTCCCGCTGGCCCGACAGGTATTGCCCCGTCAGGCTGACCGGATCGGCCGCGACCTGCTGGGGCGTGCCGTGGCTGACCACGCGGCCGCCATGGACGCCCGCGCCGGGGCCGATGTCGAAGACGTAATCGGCTTCGCGGATCGCGTCCTCGTCATGTTCCACCACCAGCACCGTGTTGCCCTGATCGCGCAGGTTCTTCAGCGTGGTGAGCAGCCGGTCATTGTCGCGCTGGTGCAGGCCGATGGAGGGTTCGTCCAGCACGTAAAGCACGCCCGTCAGGCCGGAGCCGATCTGCGAGGCCAGACGGATACGCTGCGATTCCCCGCCCGACAGCGTGCCCGCATTGCGCGAGAGCGTGAGGTAATCCAGCCCGACATTCACAAGGAATCCAAGGCGTTCGCGGATTTCCTTGAGGATCGCGCGGGCGATTTCGTTCTTCTGGTTGGAAAGGTGGTCGGGAACCGTGCCGATCCAGGCGAAGGCCTCCTTGATCGACATGCGGACGACCTCGCCCACATGCAGCCCCGCGATCTTGACCGCCAGCGCCTCGGGCTTCAGGCGGTAGCCGTGGCAGGTGCCGCAGTCGCGGTTGTTCTGGTAACGCTCGA
Source organism: Paragemmobacter amnigenus (assembly GCF_009908265.2). Lineage (GTDB taxonomy): Bacteria > Pseudomonadota > Alphaproteobacteria > Rhodobacterales > Rhodobacteraceae > Paragemmobacter > Paragemmobacter amnigenus. The sequence continues at coordinate 17,038 of NZ_JAAATX020000001.1, forward strand.
ACTCCTCGCGCACCCAAGCCGAGTCCGTTTCGCGGTAGCGGCGTTCCATGTTGGGGATGACGCCTTCGAAGACGCGGGAGACTTCGTAGATGCGCCCGCCTTCGTCATAGCGGAACCTGATCTCCTCCTCGCCCGACCCATAGAGGAACAGCTGCTGCACATGGGCGGGCAGGTCCTTCCATTTCTTCTTGGGGTCGAATTCGTAGTGCTTCGCCAGCGCCTGGATGGTCTGGGTGAAATAGGGGCTTTTCGATTTCGCCCAAGGCGCCAGCGCGCCCTGCATCAGGGTCAGGCCCTGATCGGGGACGACAAGGCGGTCGTCGAAGAACAGCTCCACCCCCAAGCCGTCGCAGGAGGGGCAGGCGCCGAAAGGCGCGTTGAAGGAAAAGAGGCGCGGTTCGATTTCGGGGATGGTGAAACCCGAAACCGGACAGGCGAAGTTTTCCGAATAGGTGATGCGTTCCGGCTCGCCCTCACTGGGCGCGGTTTCGAGGATGGCGATGCCGTCGGCAAGGTCCAGCGCGGTGCGGAAGCTGTCGGCAAGGCGCGTCTCGATCCCTTCGCGCACGACGATGCGGTCCACCACCACGTCGATGTCGTGGCGGAATTTCTTGTCGAGGATGGGAGGCTCTTCCAGCTCGTAGAACTGCCCGTCCACCTTGACCCGCTGGAAGCCCTGTTTGCGAAGGTCGAGGAATTCCTTTTTGTACTCGCCCTTGCGGTCGCGGATGATGGGGGCGAGCAGATAGGCGCGCGTCCCTTCCGGCATGGCCATGACGGCGTCCACCATATCCTGCACCTGCATCGCGGTGATGGGCAGGCCGGTGGCGGGGCTGTAGGGGGTGCCAACGCGGGCAAAGAGCAGGCGGAGATAGTCGTAGATTTCCGTGACCGTCCCGACGGTGGAGCGGGGGTTCTTCGACGTGGTCTTCTGTTCGATCGAAATGGCCGGAGAGAGGCCCGAGATGTGGTCCACATCCGGCTTGCCCATCATGTCGAGGAATTGCCGCGCATAGGCCGAGAGCGATTCCACATAGCGGCGCTGGCCTTCGGCATAGATCGTGTCGAAGGCCAGCGAGGATTTGCCCGAACCCGACAGGCCGGTGATGACCACAAGCTTGTCGCGCGGGATGTCGACATCCACGCCCTTCAGGTTGTGTTCGCGCGCGCCGCGCACCTCGATGAACTTCTGTTCGGCCATGCCACCATCCCCGCAAGGTTGGGCCAGAGATAGGGCATCGGGCGCGAGTCTCCAATGCAAAAATGTGAACATTGGGTGAACAAGCGGGGGCTTTTGTGCGATCCGCGCGCCGGATCAGCGTTCGGCCTTCTTTTCCCAGCGGCCACTCTCTTCGGACCAGTATTGCGCGGGAAGGCCCGCCTCGGTGAGGGATTTCCATTTGGCGCGGGCATCGGCGAGTTGCGCCCCGTCGCCACCGTCGAAGAGCAGCCAGACACGGTCCAGCGGGCGCGCCTCGTCCGGTGTGGTGGCGGCGCCGTCGATCAGGAACAGGCCCTGCGCGCCGTTGGTGATGGGGCCGCGCCCGATCAGCACGGGCTGGTGGGCGTCATGCGGGCCCCCTTCCAGACCATGCGGCAGGAAGGGGTGATCCTCGGCCAGCCAGAGCCGCGCGTCGAGACGGTCGAGCGCGGCGGGATCGGTGCCGCGCAACATGACGCGCCAGCCCTGCGACAGGGCGCGGGGAAGGATGGTCATGAGCGTCTCTTCGACCGAGGAGCGCGTCAGGTGGTAGAACATGACGGTGCCCATCGGGGGCTCACTTCGCCTCGTACCGGTCGCGGATCAGGCGGTTGAGCGCCATGACACCCCAGCCCGTGGCGCCCTTGGGGGCCAGCGCCGTGTCGGATTTCAGCAGCGCGGTTCCCGCGATGTCGAGGTGGCACCACGGGGTTTCCGGCTTGACGAAGCGCTGCAGGAACTGCGCCGCGGTGATAGCCCCGCCGTCGCGGCCGCCCACGTTCATCATGTCCGCAATGCGCGATTTCAGCTTGGCGTCATACGCGTCGCCCATGGGCATGCGCCATGCGCCCTCGCCCTCGGCCTTGGCGGCCTTGAGCAGGGCGTTGCAGAAGTCGTCATTGTTGGAGAAGACGCCGGTGTTTTCATGCCCCAGCGCGATGATGATCGCGCCGGTCAGGGTGGCAAGGTCCACCATCGCGGCGGGTTTGAAGCGTTCCTGCGCGTACCAGAGCACATCGGCAAGGACGAGGCGGCCTTCGGCATCGGTGTTGATGACCTCGATCGTGTCGCCTTTCATCGAGCGGACCACGTCGCCCGGACGCTGGGCGCGGCCATCGGGCATGTTTTCCACCAGCCCGACCAGACCCACGACATTGGCCCGCGCCTTGCGGAGCGCCAGCGTGCGCATGACGCCCGCGACGACCCCTGCCCCGCCCATGTCCATCGTCATCTCTTCCATGCCCGCGGCGGGCTTGATCGAGATGCCGCCCGTGTCGAAGACGACGCCCTTGCCGACAAGGGCCAGCGGGGCCGCGCCCGCCTCGCCGCCGTTCCACTGCATGACGACGACCTTCGAGGGGCTTTCGGACCCCTGCCCCACCCCCAGAAGCGCGCCCATGCCCAGACGTTCGAGCTGCTCCTCCTCGAGGATCTCGACGTCCAGACCGAGTTCCTGCATGGCGGCAAGGCGCGCGGCGAAATCGTAGGTGGTCAGGATATTGGCCGGTTCGTTGACCAGATCGCGGGTGAAGAAGATGCCTTCGGCCACGGCGGCACCGGGGGCGGCGGCGGCGGCGACGGCTTCGGGGTTGGTCACCATGAAGGCGACGTGGCCGGGTTCCTTGCGTTCGCCGGTCTTGTGGGCGGTGAAGTCATAGGCGCGCAGCGCGATGCCGAAGGCGATTTCGGCGGCCTGCGGGTGGCCTTCGGCCAGCACGGTGGTGCCGGCGGGGGTCAGGGCGCGGCCGATGGCCCCGCCCGCCTTGCGCGCCTGCGCCATATCGGCGCGGCGCGGCAGGCGGATCACCTGCACCGCATCGGCCAGCAACCCCGAAGGCCATGCCAGTTCTGCCCCCTCGCCAGGCTTCAGCCGCGAGAAGGCGTCGCTTTCCAGAAAGCGCGAGAGCGCCCCGCGCATCAGTCGGTCGATCCGGCGCAGGGCGGGCGTAAGCCCCTTCGGTCCATCGGCAAAGGCCACGATCCGCCCCGTCAGGCGCGGCAGAGCATCAAGGTCGACGGCGCGGAAATGGATCGGAACGGGGTGGGTCATCTGGCAATCCTCGGATCAGAAGGCAGGCTGGCACGACAGCGCCGAAAGGCAGACCGGCAAAGCCCTGCCGGACGCTAGCCCGCGGGGGCCGGATTGACCAGATATGAGTTTTCCCCGCCCCCGAATTCCGCTAGCGTCGGCCCCAACGATAAACGGACAACGAGACGGGACGGAGACGGGGTGTCGCGATTCGACAGATATCTGCTGTCGCAGCTGCTTGCCCTGTTCGGCTTTTTCGCGCTTGTGCTGGTGGCGGTCTATTGGGTGAACCGCGCGGTCGGGCTGTTCGACAGGCTGATCGGGGACGGGCAATCGGCGCTGGTCTTTCTGGAATTCTCGCTTCTGATGCTGCCCAATGTGATCCGGCTGGTGCTGCCGATCGCGGCCTTTGCGGCGACGGTCTATGTCACCAACCGCCTGACGCAGGAAAGCGAACTGGTCGTGATGCAGGCGACGGGATTCTCGGCCTTTCGCCTTGCGCGTCCGGTCATGATGTTCGGCGGCATCGTCACGGCGCTGCATCTGGTGCTGATGAACGTGCTGGTGCCATGGAGCGGCGAGATGCTGTCGGCGCGCGAGGAGCAGCTGTCGCGCAACGTGACGGCGCGCTATCTGAAGGCGGGCGAGTTCATGCATCCCGCAAGCGGTGTCACGCTGTTCATTCGCGAGATCACGCCGCTGGGCGAGTTGCGCGATATCCTGTTGTCGGACGAGCGCGACAGCCAGACGCGTACCCTCTATACCGCCCGCAGCGCCCTACTGGCGCGGGGGAATGACGGGCCGGTGCTTCTGATGTTCGACGGGATCGCGCAGCGTCTGTCACGGGACGCGTCGGCGCGTCTTTCGGTCACGCGCTTTGCCGACATCACCTATGATCTTGGCGCGATGGTCGACACGGCGGTGCTGGAACGGGTGTCGATCGAAACCGTCAGCACGTGGAGCCTCGTGCAGATGGACGATGCGACGCGCGAGGCGCGGCTTGGCCTGCCGCCCGAGGTGGTGCTGGAGGAGATCCATTCCCGCCTTGCCCAGCCTTTCCTGAGCGTGGCGGCGGCGCTGGTGGGCTTTGCCTCGCTGCTGATCGGGGCCTTCAGCCGGTTCGGACTGTGGCGGCAGATTCTGGGCGCGGTGGGCATCCTGATCTTCCTGCAGCTTCTGAACACGAGCGGGGCGTCGATGGCGATGCGCGATGCGTCGGCATGGCCCGCCGTCTATGCGGCACCGGTGGCGGGGCTGGTGATCGGGGCGGGGCTTTTGTACCTGTCGCAGCGGCCGCGCCGGCGGCGGGAGGCGGCGGCATGACGCTGAGCCTGTATTTCGCGCGGCGCTTTCTGGGATCGCTCCTGCTGGTGCTGTCGATCTTTTTCGGAATCATGCTGCTGATCGGCACCATCGACGAATTGCGCGGCCTGACCGCCCGTGGCGGCGGATTGGTGATGGCGCTCAAGCTGGCGGCGCTGGATGTGCCGGACGGGCTGTACCGTATCCTTCCGCTGATCGTGGTTCTGGCCTCGATCGCCATGTTCATCGGGCTGGCGCGGTCGAGTGAGTTGGTCGTTGTGCGCGCGGCGGGGCGCAGCGGGTTGCGCTTTCTGCTGGCCCCCGTGACGGCGGCACTTGTCTTCGGGGTGCTGGCGGTGGGGGTGCTGAACCCGCTGGTGGCGGCGACGACGAAACTCTATGACACGGCACAGACCGAACTGGCGACGGGCGGTACGCAGATCCTGTCGGTCACGGGAAACGGACTTTGGCTGAGGCAAGGGGGCGAGACGGGACAGACCGTGATCCAGGCGGGGCGCACCAATCAGGACGGGACCGAGCTTTTCGGCGTGACCTTCCTGCTGCTTGATCCGAGCGGGCTTCCCTCGGCGCGGATCGAGGCCGCGAGCGCGCGGCTGGAGCCGGGCCGCTGGGTTCTGACGGGGGCGAAACGCTGGGATCTGACGGCAAGCAATCCCGAGCAGATGGCCCAGACCCTGCCCGACGGAAACGGTGTGCCGTCTGATCTGACGCGCGAACGGATCATGGACAGTTTCGGCACGCCTTCGGCGATCGCCTTCTGGGCGCTGCCTGCCTATATCGGCGGTTTGGAGCGGGCGGGATTTTCGGCGCGCACGCATGAGGTGTGGTTCCAGATGGAGCTGGCGCATCCCCTGTTGCTGATGTCGATGGTTCTGGTGGCGGCGGGCTTCACCATGCGCCATGCGCGCTTTGGCAAGACGGGGACGATGGTGCTGCTGGCGGTGCTGTCGGGCTTTGCCATCTTCTTCCTGCGGAACTTCGCGCAGGTGCTGGGCGTGAACGGGCAGATCCCCGTCATGCTGGCGGCTTGGGCACCACCGCTGGCCGCCGCCATGCTGGCGCTGGGGCTTTTGCTGCATCTGGAGGATGGCTGACATGCGGCGCCATCTTCGCCCCTTTGCCTTTGCCACGGTGCTGGCCGCGCTCTTTGCCTCGGCCAGTCCCATCGGGCTTGCGGCGCAGGAAAGCGCCACGCTGGTCGCGGACCGGCTGGAGATCGCGGCGGACCGGCAGTTGGTCGCGGAAGGCGGGGTCGAGGTCTTCTATCAGGGGCGCAGGCTGACCGCAGAGCGGATCGTCTATGACCAGACCAGCGACCGTCTGCGGATCGAGGGGCCCATCCGGCTGACCGATGCGGCGGGGACGAGCGTGATCGTCGCCGCGCAGGCCGATCTTGCGGCGGACCTGACCGAGGGCATCCTGCAAAGCGCGCGGATCGTTCTGGACCAGCAGTTGCAGATGGCCGCAGCCGAGATGCGGCGCAGCAACGGGCGCTTTCTGCAGTTGGACAATGCCGTCGCCTCGAGCTGCCGCGTCTGCGCGGGAAGTTCGACGCCACTGTGGGAAATCCGGTCGCGTCGCATCCTGCATGACCAGCAGGAACGGCAGATCTATTTCGACCACGCCCAGTTGCGCTTTGGCGGGGTGCCCGTGCTCTATATCCCGCGCCTGCGGATACCGGACCCGACGCTGGACCGCAGTACGGGGTTCCTGATGCCCTCCTTCTCCAGCCGGACGGGTTTGGGCTTCGGGGTGACGGTGCCCTATTTCGTCACGCTCGGCCCGTCGCGGGACCTGACCTTCTCGCCCACGATCACGGCGGCGGGGGGGCGGACGCTGGGACTGCGCTACCGGCAGGCCTTTGCCGGCGGACAGATCGACGTGACGGGGGCGGTGTCGCGTGACGACATCCAGCCCGGCGAGATGCGGGGCTATGTCATGGCCGATGGCAGCTTTGCCTTGCCAAAGGGATTCCGCCTGTCCTTCCACGGCGAGGGGGTCAGCGATGATGCCTATCTGGCGGATTACGGGATTTCCGATCAGGACCGGCTGACGAATACGGTGCAGGTCGATCGCACGCGCCGCAAGGATTACGCCGAGGCGCGGATCGTGAATTTCGACAGCCTGCGGGCGGGCGAATTGCCGTCCGCCACGCCATATCTGGTGACCGATTCCACCTATATCCGGCGGTTCCAGCTGGGGCCGCTGGGGGGCGAGGGCAACCTGCGCTTTGGCACGCATACCCATACGCGGCAGTCGTCGAACGGGGTGGATGACGCCACACCCACGGGGGATGCGGATGACATCGCGGAAGGCGCGGATATGCAGCGGCTGTCGCTGGGCGCGGACTGGCGGCGGGATTGGGTGACCGGCGGCGGGCTGGTCGTGGCCGTGCTGGGCGAGCTGCGCGCGGACAGCTTCAACGTGACCGACGACGTGGTCTATGCGGGCCAGACAACGCGGCTTTATGGCGGGGGCGCGGTGGAGTTGCGCTATCCGCTGGTGCGGGGCGGTGCGGGCGGCGCGATGCAGGTTCTGGAACCCGTTGTGCAACTGGCCTGGACCGATGACGGCAGCGCGGGGCCGATCCCGAACGAGGACAGCCGTCTGGCGGAGTTCGACGAGGCCAATCTCTTCTCGCTCAGCCGGTTTCCGGGGATGGATGCGGTCGAGACGGGGGTACGCGCGAATGTCGGCCTGTCCTGGACGCGGATCGATCCGGCGGGCTGGAGCATGGGCGTGACCGTCGGCCGCATCTTCCGCGACCGGCCCGCAACGGACTTCAGCACGGCATCGGGCTTGTCGGGGACGACCTCGGACTGGCTGCTGGCCATGACGGCGGAAACGGCGGGGGGGCTGGAACTGGCCGGACGGCTGATCGCGCAGGACGACCTTTCGGTGACGCGGGGCGAGATGCGGGTGGATTACGGGGCCGAGCGCTTTTCGGTAAGTTCCACCTATATCTGGTCCATCGCGGATACCGCCGAAAGCCGCCCCGAGGCCGTTTCGGACCTTGTCCTTGGCGGCAGTTACCGGTTGACCCCCTATTGGCAGGCCAGTGCGGCGGGTCGCTACGATTTCCAAGGGGACAGCTACCGCAGTGCGGATTTCGGGCTGACCTTCCGTAACGAGTGCCTGAATGTCGATCTTTCTCTCTCGCGTCGGTTCACGACGTCGACTAGTGTACGGCCCGGAACAACGGTGGATCTGTCGGTGGAGCTTCTGGGCTTTGGCGGCGGCACCGAGGCCGGACCGTCGCGGACGTGCAGACGATGAGCGGGCAGACGGCAGGGGCAAGAAGGCAGGAGACGGTATTGCGAATGACGGAACGTCCGTTCAAGACATCGGCAGGATCGCTGCGGGCCCTGCTGCTTTGCCTTTCGGTCTCGGGTCTGGGGCTGGGGGCGGTGGGCGGTGCGGCCCTAGCGCAGGAGGGGATGTTCGCCCCGCGCATGATCATCAACGGCCAGACCGTGACGAATTTCGAGGTGGAGCAGCGGATGCTGTTCCTGCGCGCGCTGCGCGCGCCCGGCGATCTGGAGAAAGAGGCGCTGCGGGCGTTGCAGCGCGACCGTCTGGCGGCGCAGGCGGCAGAGGATCTGAAGATTTCGGTGACGGCCGAGCAGGTCAAGGACGGCATGAGCGAATTCGCCAGCCGCGCCAACCTGTCGGTCGAGGAGTTCACCAAGGCGCTGGGGGACGAGGGCGTGGCGCCCGAGACCTTCCGCGATTTCGTGGCCAATGGCGTTCTGTGGCGCGAGGTGGTGCGGGCCAAGTTCGGCCAGCAGGTGAAGATTTCCGAGGCGCAGGTCGACCGCGCCCTGGCCGAGAATGCCAAGACCACGCAGGTGCAGGTCCTGCTGTCCGAACTGATCCTTCCGGTGCAGGGGGACGAGGTGGGCGTCGTGGTCGATCAGGCGCGTGAAATCCGCGCCGGCGTCGCCTCGGAGCAGGGGTTTGCTGCGGCGGCGCGCCAGTATTCGGCGGCGCCGACGGCCGATAATGGCGGGCGGCTGGACTGGTTGCCCATCTCGAACCTTCCTCCCGCGATTGTCGAGCAGGTGCTGACGCTGTCGCCGGGCGAAGTGTCCGACCCGATCGTTGCCCCGCAGGCGGTGGTGCTGTTCCAGCTCAACGGGATCAGCGATGTGGAAAGCCGGATGCCCGCGCGGGTCGAGGTGGAATATGCCCGCTTCGCCCTGTCCGCTTCGGCCGATCCGGCGGCGATCCGGGCGCAGGCGGATGATTGCGGCGACCTTTATCCGCTGGCGCGCGGCCTGCCGGCCGAGGCCCTGCAGGTGGTGACGCAGGATATGGGCGCGGTGCCGCAGGATATCGGGCTGGACCTGGCCAAGCTCGACCCGGGCGAGAGTGTGCTGCGGGTGAACGGGGCGGCGCGCGAGCTGTTGATGCTCTGCCTGCGGACGGGGATTCCCGAGGCGGACCCCGCGGCCGAGACCGCCGTTCCGGTCACGACCGAAGAGGGCGAGGCGGCCGAGGATAAGCCTGCCGTCGACCGCGAGGCGGTACGGAGCCGTCTGGGCAACCAGCAGCTCAACGCGCTGGCCGAGGCCTTCATGGAAGAGCTGCGGTCGGAAGCCATCATCGAAGAGCCGTGAGCGCGGGGCGTCCCGTCGCGCTGACCTGCGGCGATCCGGCGGGGATCGGGGCGGAGATCGCGCTGGCCGCGCGGGCGCGGCTGGGGGACGAGGTGCCGTTCTTCTGGATCGGGGACCCGTCGCATCTGCCGCAGGGCGCGGCGTTTCAGGTGATTGCCGCGCCGGACGAGGCAGTATCGGTCGCGGCAGGGCGGATGGCGGTTCTGGCGCATGACTTCCCGCGCCCTGCCCTGCCGGGGCAGCCCGATCCGGCCAATGCGCAGGGTGTCATCGACGTCATAGCGCGGGCGGTGGCGCTGGTGCAGGGGGGGCAGGCGTCGGCCGTCTGCACGCTGCCCATCAACAAGAAGGTGCTGAAGGACGGGGCGGGATTCGCCTTTCCCGGCCATACCGAGTTTCTGGCCCATCTGGGCGGTGTCGGCCGGGTGGTGATGATGCTGGCCTGCCCTGCCCTGCGCGTGGTGCCCGCGACGATCCATATCGCGCTGTCCGAGGTGCCACGGGTGCTGACGCCGGAGCTGCTGGAAGAGACGATCCGCATCACGGTCGCGGGGCTGCGGCGGGATTTCGGGATCGCGGCACCGCGCGTGGCGGTGGCGGGGTTGAACCCCCATGCGGGCGAAGGCGGGGCCATGGGGCGCGAGGAGATCGACTGGATCGCGCCCTTGCTGGAGCGGTTGCGGGCCGGGGGTTTCGACCTGCGCGGGCCGATGCCGCCCGACACGATGTTCCACGCGGCGGCGCGGGCGCGCTATGACGTGGCGGTCTGCATGTATCATGATCAGGCGCTGATCCCGATCAAGACGGTGGATTTCGACGGGGGCGTGAATGTCACGCTGGGGCTGCCCTTCATCCGCACCTCGCCCGACCACGGCACGGCCTATGACATCGCGGGGCGCGGGATTGCCAATCCGTCAAGCCTTGTGGCGGCGTTGAAGATGGCGCAACAGATGGCGGCGGCGCGCGGGGTCTAGGGCGTCGTGGCGGGGGCCAGCCCCCGCACCCCCGGAGTATTTGGGCCGAGATGAAGGGGCTGTGTCAGGGATGGCGACGATCGACGGGCTTCCGCCCCTGCGCGAGGTGATCCGCGCGCATGATCTGGTGGCGAAGAAGCAGCTGGGGCAGAACTTCCTGCTGGACCTGAACCTGACGGCGAAGATCGCGCGGCAGGCGGGCGACCTGTCGGCCTGCGACGTGCTGGAGGTGGGGCCGGGTCCCGGCGGGTTGACGCGGGGGCTGCTGGCCGAGGGCGCGCGGCGCGTGCTGGCGGTGGAGAAGGACGCGCGCTGTCTGCCCGCGCTGGCGGAGGTGGCGGCGGCCTATCCCGGGCGGCTGGAGGTCATCAACGGCGACGCGCTGGAGGTGGATGCCCTGTCGCATCTGACACCGCCGGTGCGGGTGGTGGCGAACCTGCCCTATAATGTGGGGACGGAACTGCTGATCCGCTGGCTGACGCCTGCGGTCTGGCCGCCCTTCTGGGAGAGCCTGACGCTGATGTTCCAGAAGGAGGTGGCCGAGCGGATCGTGGCCAAGCCGCGCAGCGACCATTACGGGCGGCTGGCCTTGCTGGTGCAATGGCGGGCGGAGGCGAAGATCGTGCTGCACCTGCCGCCCGAGGCATTCACCCCTGCGCCGAAGGTCCATTCGTCGGTCGTGCATATCACGCGGCTGGCCGAGCCGCGCTATCCCGCCGACGGGGCGGTGTTGCAGCGGATCACGGCGATGGCCTTCAACCAGCGGCGCAAGATGCTGCGATCCTCGCTCAAGGGGTTGGGGGGCGATGTGGAGGGGATGCTGGTCGCGGCGGGGATCGAACCCACGGCGCGGGCGGAGGAGATTTCGCTGGAGAAGTTCTGCGCGCTGGCCCGCGTCGTGGCGGGATGAGAAAGGCCGGGCGCAGGGCCCGGCCTTTGAATGGTTAACGAAACCTTTACGCCTTATTCGGCGGCCTCGGCGGGGCCGTTGCCGCCGCCTTCGCCACCCTTGTCAGCCTTGGGCTTGCGCGGGGCGCGGGGTTTCTTGGGGGCCTCGGGCGCGGCGGCCTCAGGGGCCGGAGCCGGTGCGGGGGCCGGCGCGGGCTGTGGCGCGGGCTGTGGCGCGGGGGCTTCGGCGGCTGCGGCGGCCTGTTCGCGGGCTTCGCGCGGCTGGTCGGGGCGGTTGTCGCGGTCGCGGTTGCGATCACGGTCGCGGTCGCGGCGGAAGTTGCGGTCCCCGCGATCCTCGCGCCGTTCACCGCCCTGCTGGCCTTGCGGACGGTCGCCACGGTCGTCGCGACGCTCGCCGCCCTGCTGGCCTTGCGGACGGTCGCCGCGGTCATCGCGACGCTCGCCCTGCGGGCGGTCGCCACCTCGATCACCACCGCGATCGCCACGGTCGCCGTCGCGGCGTTCGTAACGGTCGCCGCGATCCCCGCGGTCGTCACGGTCGCGGCGGTTCTGGTAGGGGCGGGCTTCGGGGGTTTCGACCAGCGTTGTCTCGCCGTCGGCCAGTTCGATCACGTCGGCGGTCTGGCTGTCGTCGCCGCCACGGTCGTCGCGGTAGTCGCCGCGATCCTGACGGTCGCGCCAATGGTCACGGTTGCCGTCGCGGTCGCGGTAGCCGCCGCCATTGCCGTTGTTGCCCTGCTGCCCGCCGCCGCCATTCTGCTGCTGCTGGCGCTGGCGTTCCTCCTGCTCGGCGGCCATTTCGCGCTGCGCCTCGCCCAGCATGCGGGTGTAGTGTTCGGCGTGCTGGAGGAAGTTCTCGGCGGCCACACGGTCATTGGACAGCTGCGCGTCACGGGCGAGAAGCTGGTACTTCTCGATGATCTGCTGCGGGGTGCCGCGCACCTTGCCTTCGGGGCCGGAGCTGTCGAAGACGCGGTTGATGATGTTGCCGAGGGTGCGCGGGCGGTTCGCCTTGTTGCGCGAGCGGGACTTGGAAGATCTCATCTTGTCCTTTGGTCCAGATGACCTGGCTTTCTGCGAGCGCCTCTGGTCTTGTGATCCCTTGCGGGACCGGGAGGCGTTCAAGCTGTCTGGCAGTTCCGGCGCGGGGGAGCCTGCGCCCGGCCCCGTCACCTGAGAGCGACTAAACATTCTCTGTGCCGCATGACAAGGGGATTCTGCGGGATTCTGTTCCGAGCGCGCGGCGCGCGGTGTTTTTGCCGCAGGGAACGGGCGGGATGTGGCCGATTTCGCGCAGGTCAGGCCGTGCCGCAGCCAGTGTCGTCCTGCGGTTTGCGTGCCGTGACAACGCGGTCGCGTCCGTCGAGGTCGGGCAGGATGCGGATGTCGGTCAGGCCGTGCGCGGCGAAGAGGGCGGCGACGGCGGCGCCTTGGGTGGGGCCGATTTCCACGATCAGGCGGCCTTGCGGCATCAGGCGGGCGGGGGCGCCGCGCGCAATGGCGCGGTAGGGGTCGAGCCCGTCACCCCCCGGCGTCAGGGCGCGGCGGGGTTCGTGCAGGACTTCGGGCGAGAGGTCGGCCATTTCGTCTTCGGTGATGTAGGGGGGGTTGGAGACGATCAGGTCGAAGCGGCCCGGGATCGCGGTGAACCAGTCGGACAGGACGAAGCGCGCGCGGGGCGCGAGGTTCAGGCTGCGGGCGTTTTCCTCGGCCACGGTCAGGGTGGCGGGGTGGATGTCGGTGCCGGTGCCCGTCGCCATGGGCATCCCCGCAAGGCAGGAGAGCAGGATGCAGCCCGTGCCGGTGCCAAGGTCGAGGAGTTTCAGGAAGGGTTCCTGTAACGCCTCCTCAACAAGGATTTCGGTTTCGGGGCGGGGGTCGAGCGTGTCGGGCGTCACGCGGAAGGGGCGGCCCCAGAACAGGCGGGTGCCGGTGATGTGGCTGACGGGTTCGCGGTTGGTGCGGCGGGTGATGGCGGTGGCGAAGGCTGTTTCGGCCTCGGGCGTCAGGGGGTCGGCAAGGTGAAGCGTCAGGCGGTCGGGCGCGATGCCTGCGGCATGGGCCAGCAGCGCGCGGGCGTCGCGGGGGGCGTCGGTTATGCCTGCGGCCTGCAGGCGGGGAATGGCAAGGCGGAGCGCCTCGTTCCCTGTCACCCTTCCATCTCCGCCAGTTTTTCGGCCTGGTCATGGGCCACCAGCGCATTGACCACGGCGTCGAGGTCGCCCGCCATGATCTGCGGCAGGGAATAGAGCGTCAGGTTGATGCGGTGGTCGGTCAGGCGGCCTTGCGGGAAGTTGTAGGTGCGGATGCGTTCGGAGCGGTCGCCGGAGCCGACCTGCGATTTGCGTTCGGCGGCGCGTTCGTTGGCCTGACGGTCACGCTCCATCTCGTAAAGGCGCGCGCGCAGGACCTGCATGGCGATGGCGCGGTTCTGGTGCTGGGATTTCTCCGACGAGGTCACCACGATTCCCGTCGGGATATGGGTGATCCGGACGGCGGAATCGGTGGTGTTGACGTGCTGGCCCCCTGCCCCGCTGGAGCGCATGGTGTCGATGCGGATGTCGGATGCGGGGATGTCGATATCCACTTCCTCGGCCTCGGGCAGGACGGCGACGGTGGCGGCGGAGGTGTGGATGCGGCCCCCTGCCTCGGTTTCTGGCACGCGCTGGACGCGGTGGACGCCGGATTCGAATTTCAGTTTGGCAAAGACCCCCTCGCCCTGGATATGGGCGGTGAGTTCGCGGATCCCGCCAAGGTCGGAGAGTTGCTGTTCGAGGATCTCGAAGCGCCAGCCCTGACGTTCGGCGTAGCGTTGATACATGCGGAGGAGGTCGCATGCGAAGAGCGATGCCTCCTCGCCGCCCGTGCCGGGGCGGATTTCGAGGATGGCGGGGCGGGCGTCGGCGGCGTCCTTGGGCAGGAGGGCGATGCGCAGCGCCTGTTCGTAATCGGGGATCAGGGCGCGCAGGCGGGGAAGTTCGTCCTCGGCCAGCGCGCGCATTTCGGGGTCGCAGAGCATCGCCTCGGCCTCGGCCAGATCGTCCAGCGCGCGGCGATAGGCGGCGATCTGGTCGGCCACGGGGCGCAGGTCGCTGTATTCGCGCGAGATTTTCGCGATCTCCGCCGGATCGGCGCCAGCGTTGAGGCGCGCCTCGAGATATTCGAAGCGCTGGGTGATCTGGGCGAGTTTGTCGAGCGGGACCATGGGGGGGGTTTGGCGCGATAAGGGGGGCCGGTCAAGGGGTGGCTGGCCTCCGGGGCGCTGCCCCGGACCCCGGAGTATTTGGGCCGAGATGAAGGCGCTGTCAGAGCCTTGGCAGCCAGTCGCGCAGGCGGGCGGCGTTGATGCCCATGTCGCTGCTGCCGAAGCGGAGGCGGGCGTGGACGGTCAGACGGGTGCCGGTGGCATCGGGCGCGGCCTCGGCCGTGGTGTAGTCGGGAAAGCCCCAGAGGGCGGAGCGGGTGATCCATGTAATACGCCCCTCTCCGGCCGAACCGGCGAGGCGGGTGGTGCGGGGGGTGGCCATGGCGATGGCGTCGAGGGCGGCCAGAGCCTCGGCCGGTTTGGCGGGCAGGAGGCAGGTGGCGCGGGCGTCGCCTTCGCCCTGTTCCACCGTGCAATCCTGCGTGGCGGCGGGCGCGGGCATGACGTGCCAGCGCGCGGGGTCGGAGGGGGCGAGGCGGACGTAAAGGGCAAAGCCCAGAACCAGAAGGGCCAGCGCCCCGACTATCATGCCCATCCTGCCCACCCCGTTTGCCCTTCTTCAGCGTTGCGTCCGCGCCCAGTGATAGAGGCAGATCAGGTCATAGGCCACATGCGCCCCCGCCACCGCCGTCGCCCCCGTCGTATCATAGGGGGGCGAGACTTCCACCACATCGCCGCCCACCATGTTGATCCCCGCAAGGTCGCGCAGGATGGCGGCGGCCTGCCACGAATGCAGCCCGCCCCAGACGGGGGTTCCCGTGCCCGGCGCGTAGGCGGGGTCGAGCGCGTCGATGTCGAAGGTGACATAGGTCGGGCGGTCGCCCACGATGTCCTTGGCCAGCGCCACGGCATGGGCCGTGCCCTTTTCGTGCAACTCGCGCGCCGTCAGGACATGGACACCCAGATAATCCTCGGTCGTCGTGCGGATGCCGATCTGGAGCGAGCGTTTCGGGTCGACATAGCCCGCCTTCACCGCCTTGTAGAGCATGGTGCCGTGGTCGATCCGGTCGGGGTTGTCGTCGGGCCAGAGGTCGGAATGCGCGTCGAAATGGATCAGGCCGAGGGGGCCGTATTTTTCCGCATAGGCGCGCAGGATGGGGAAGGTGATGTAATGGTCGCCGCCAAGGGTGATGGCCCCTGCCCCTGCGGCAAGGATGGTGGCGATGTGGTCGGTCAGCGCGGCGGGAAAGCCTGCGGTATGGGCGTAGTCGAAGGCGAGGTCGCCGTAGTCGATCACCGCCATGTCCGAGAGCGGATCGGTGCCCCAGCCGAAGGGCGCGTCGGCGGCGAGGAGCGTGGACGCCTCGCGCAGGGCGCGGGGGCCGAAGCGCGTGCCGGGGCGGTGGGTGGTGGCCTGATCGAAAGCGACGCCGGTGATGGCGAGGTCCACGCCGGACAGGTCCTTGGTATAGGTCCGCCGCAGGAAAGAGGTGGCGCCCGCGAAGGCGTTTTCGAAGGAGGGGCCGCGCAGACCCTTGCGGGTGAAGGCGGTGTCGATGTCGGACTTAGCGTCTTCCAGTGCCATGAGGGGAATCCCTGAACGCGAGGCGCAGTCGTTTGGAGGCCGAGACGCGCGGATCGGGTGGGTGGAGGGTGCCAGTTGCGGGGCGGTTGTCAAGCAACGGGGCGGAGGGACGGCGCGCGGTGGGGTAATGTTTTGATCCTGTGGGGTTTTCCCAAAACGGGGCTGTGCAGGCGGTTGTGCAGAGGGCTGTGCCGCAAACTGTCAGCACGCAGCGGGCGGCGGGTTAAGCCTTAGGGGGCGTTAACCATGCGGGACGAATCGGAGGGGCGGAGGCGATTTCTGACGCAGAAATCGCACCGAAATCTGACGCAGATTTCGGAGACCCACGGGCGGCACAGGGGGCGGGAAAATCCTGCGTCAGGATTTTCCGCGATTTCTACGTCAGAAATCGCCTTGCTCAGCCGATGCGGTGGCCTTCGCGGACCAGTTCGTCGGTGACCTGGCGGATCGCCTTTTCCAGCGTGGTGGCTATGAAGTCGACCTCGTCTTCCGTGATGGTCAGGGGGGGCGACATGACGTTCAGATGCGCCATCGGGCGGACCATCAGGCCCATCGCCTCGGCCGCGTTGGAGATGCGTTTGGATTCGTTCACGCCGTCGGGCAGCGGTTCGCGGGTCGCCTTGTCCGCCACATTCTCGGTGCAGAGCATGAGGCCCCTGCCCCGCACCTGACCGACGAGGGGCAGGTCTTCCAGCCGTTTCAGGCGGGACTGGAACAGCGCGCCCATGCGGGTGGCGTTGGTGAGAAGGTCCTCGCGTTCCATGATCTCGATGTTCTTCAGGGCGGCGGCGCAGGCGACGGGGTGGCCGGAATAGGTGAAGCCTGCGGTGAACCAGCGGTCGGGGTCCTGTTCCATGATCGACCAGAGCCGGTCGGAGAAGATCATGGCGCCAAGGGGGATGTAGCCCGAGGTCAGGCCCTTGGCGGTGCAGATGATGTCGGGCTGGACGTCGAAGAGATCGCGCGAGGCGAACCAGTGGCCGAGGCGGCCGAAGGCGGTGACGACCTCGTCCGCGATGAAGAGGATGCCGTGGCGCTGGCAGACCTGCCACATGGCGTGGAGGTAGCCGTCGGGGGGCACGATGACGCCGCCGCTGGCCTGGATCGGTTCGGCGATGAAGCCGCCGATGCGGTCGGCGCCGACGGTGGCGATCAGGGTTTCGAATTCATCGACCAGCCAGTCGCGGAATTCGGTCTCGGTCATGCCCGACGGGCGGCGGTAGGGGTTGGGGGGCGTCAGGTGCCAGATGCCGTCTTCCTTGTAGCGGAATTCGGGGACGCGGTCGCCGGGGCGTTTGCCAACGGATTGCGAGAGGTAGGTGGAGCCGTGATAGCTGTGGTCGCGGGCGACGATGCCGGTTTTCGACGGCTGGCCGAGGCAGGATTGCACATAGGCCACCATGCGCACGGCGGTGTCCACGGCGGTGGAGCCGCCGGTGGTGAACATCACGCGGTTGAGGTCGCCGGGGGCAAGGGCGGCGAGTTTCGCGGCAAGGCGGGCGGAGGGGTCGTTGGCCATGTCGACGAAGGTGTTGGAGAAGGCCAGCCGTTCGGCCTGTTCCGCGATGGCCTGCGCCATCTCGCGCCGTCCAAGGCCGATATTGGTGCACCACAGCCCCCCCACCGCGTCGAGATAGCGGCGGCCTTCGGCATCCCAGAGCCAGCAGCCCTCACCCTTCGTGATGACGAGGGCGCCTTCGCGCTGGAAGCTGCCGAAATTCGTCCATGGGTGGAGGGAATGGCGGTGGTCCATCTGCCACAGGTCCTGCGGGGCGGGCGAATTCAGGGCGGCGGGGGGCATTGCGGACTCCGTCTCGAATATGTTGCACAAACGTATAACAAATCCGGGGTGATCTTTCCAGAGCGGCCGACGGGGGCGTGAGGTTCCTCTGACGAAAGGGCGCGGCGGCAGGGTGGCGGCCGTCACGCCGGGGTGGCTGCACGGACCCCGTGCGGCCGCCCCGGGGGGGGCGGGACGGCCGCCACCCGGGGCTTTGGCCCCGGGTGAGACCTGACCGTTGCGATTTGGATGATTTGGAAGTCAGGCCACCGGCTGGGCGCGTTCCACGAGCCTTGCGAAGAAGCTGGCGCCGACGGGGGCGGCCTCGTCGTTGAAGTCATAGGCGGGGTGGTGCAGGCCCGCACCGGGGCCGGTGCCGAGGAAGAGATAGGCGCCGGGACGCGATTCCAGCATGTAGGAGAAATCCTCGGACCCCATCTCGCGGTTGGCCTTGTCGTTCACCGCGCCCTCGCCCGACACCTCGCGCGCGACATCGGCGGCGAAGGCGGCGGCGTCGGCATGGTTCACGGTGGCGGGATAGCCCCAGTCATAGTCGATGCGGGCGGTGACGTTGTAGGCCAGCGCATGGCCTTCGACGATCTCGTGGAAGCGGCGCTTCAGGAGCGCGCGGACCTCGGGGTTGAAGCAGCGGATGGTGGCGCAGAACATCGCCTCTTCGGGGATGATGTTGGACGCCGTGCCGGTGTGGATCTGGGTGACCGAAATCACCGCCTCGTCCAGCGCATAGACGTTGCGGGGGATGATGGTCTGCACCGCCTGCACCATGCCCACCACGGCGACGACGGGGTCGATGCAGTCATGCGGCGTGGCACCGTGGCCGCCCTTGCCGGTGATATAGACAAAGGCCGTGTCGACCGAGGCCATGAGCGCGCCGGGATTGGTGTGGAAATGGCCGAATTCGACGTTGGGGGCGTTGTGGATGCCATAGACCGTGTCGATGCCGAAACGGTCCATCACGCCTTCCTTCACCATGACCTCGCCGCCGCCGCCATCTTCCTCGGCCGGCTGGAACAGCAGCGCGACGCGGCCCCGGAAGCGGCGCGTCTCGGTCAGGTATTTGGCGGCGCCGAGCAGCATGGTGACATGGCCGTCATGGCCGCAGGCATGCATCTTGCCGGGGATGGTGGAGGCGTGGTCGGCCCCCGTGATCTCGTGGATCGGGAGCGCGTCCATGTCGGCGCGCAGGCCGATGACGGGGGCGTCGGGGTCGTCGGCCCCCTGCCCCTTGATGATGGCGACGATGCCGGAGGTGGCGATGCCGGTGTGGATTTCGTCCACGCCAAAGTCGCGCAGGCGGTCGGTGATGAAGGCCGCTGTCTGGTGGCAGTCGAAGCCAAGCTCGGGATGGGCGTGCAGATGGCGACGCCAGACCTTCATTTCCTCGGCATAAGCGGCGATACGGTTGAGGACGGGCATTGCGGTTTCCTTGCGCGTGGTGGTCTTTGATCAAATCTTAAAACGGAGGGGGCTGCAATGGCCGCACCTGAAAGTGACGCGACGGCAGGCGGGAAGCTGATCAATGATCCCGAAGGGGGGATGGACAGGCTGCGCGCGATCATGCGGGCGCTGCGCGATCCGGTGACGGGGTGCCCGTGGGATATCGAGCAGGATTTCGCCTCGATCGCGCCCTATACGATCGAGGAGGCGCATGAGGTGGCCGACGCCATCACGCGGCGGGCCTGGGGGGAATTGCCGGGCGAGTTGGGCGATCTGCTGTTGCAGGTGGTCTATCACGCGCAGATGGCCGAGGAGGCGGGGCTGTTCGCCTTTGACGATGTCGTGCGGGCGATTGCCGACAAGATGGTGGCGCGGCATCCGCATGTCTTTGGCGACGAAAGCCGCGAGAAGAGCGCGGCGCAGCAGACCGCCGACTGGGAGCGGATCAAGGCCGCCGAACGGGGGCCAGCGCGGGTGCTGGAGGGCGTCGCGCTGGGCCTGCCTGCGCTGACGCGGGCGGTGAAGCTGCAAAAGCGCGCGGCGCGGGTGGGGTTCGACTGGCCCTCGACCGACGAGGTGGTGGCGAAGATCGCGGAAGAGGCGGCGGAGCTGGTGGAGGCGCGGGAGAGGCTGACGGCGGCGGAGGTGGAGGAGGAATTCGGCGACCTGCTGTTCGTCATGGCCAATCTGGCGCGGCATCTGGGGGTGGACCCCGAGGCGGCCCTGCGCGGGGCGAATGCGAAGTTCACGCGGCGCTTCGGGCGGATCGAGGATTGGCTGGAGGAGGCGGGCAAGCGGCCTGCGGACAGCGATCTGGCCGAGATGGATGCGCTGTGGAACCGCGCGAAGGCGGAGGAGAAGGCGGGGAAAACCTGAAGCTTTTCGCAACGGTGGGGTTTGGCCCGTGGCCCAAAGCCACGGGCCGCGCACGACCCGCCCCCACGGGTCGTGCGCCAGAGGCGCCCGCCCCGGCGGGTCATGCGCGCCCCTACCGGCGGACGGACGAAACGCGCCACTGGCGCCTTTCCTCCGTCCTCGACCTGTCACAGGGATGCTCACTTTTTTGTTTAGCATTTCACTCGGATATTGACCTGAGTGAAATTGTAAGGTTTATCACCCGCATCGGATTTCTGACCAAAGGACTCGACAATGCGCCTTCCGTTTCTGGCCCTTGCCCTTGCCACCACCGCCCTTCCCGCGCTGGCCGAGGAGATCAACGTCTATTCCCACCGCCAGCCCGAGCTGATCCAGCCGCTGGTCGATGCCTTCACCGCCGAGACGGGGATCACCGTCAATGTGGCCTTCGTGGACAAGGGGATGGCCGAGCGTCTGGTGGCCGAGGGCGACCGGTCGCCCGCCGATCTGGTGCTGACCGTCGACATCGCGCGGCTGACGCAGATCGTGGATGCGGGGGTGACGCAGGCCGTGCAGTCGGACGTGCTGGAGGCCAATATCCCCGAGACGCTGCGCGATGCGGGGGACCAGTGGTTCGGCCTGACCAGCCGCGCGCGGATCGTCTATGCCAGCAAGGACCGCGTGGCCCCGGGCGAGGTGACGACCTATGAGGATCTGGCGGACCCGAAATGGCAGGGGCGCATCTGCATCCGGTCGGGGACCAATGACTATAACGTGGCGCTGGTGGCCGCGATGATCGCCCATCATGGCGAGGATTACGCGCGGACCTGGCTGGAAGGCGTGAAGGCCAATCTGGCGCGCAAGCCCGATGGCGGCGACCGTGACCAGGTCAAGGCCATTGCGGCGGGCGAATGCGACATCGCGGTCGGCAATACCTATTACATCGGCCAGATGCTGAAAGACCCCGAGCAGCAGGCGGCGGCCGAGGCGGTGCGGATCGACTTTCCCGTCTTCGAAGGCGACGGCACCCATCTGAACGTGTCGGGCATCGCCATGACCAAGGCCGCGCCGAACCGCGAGGCGGCGCTGAAATTCATGGAATGGCTGTCGGGCGACGAGGCGCAGCGCATCTATGCCGAGACGAACAGCGAATTCCCCGTGAAGCCCGGCGTGGCCAAGTCGGAACTCGTGGCAAGCTGGGGCGAATTCACGCCGGACAGCATGGCGCTGACCGAGGTGGCGAAGCTGCGCCCCGACGCGCTGAAGCTGGTGGAGCAGGTGGATTTCGACGGCTGATCCGCCGCGACGGGCCACAGGACGCCAAAGGGGGGCCCTTGCGCCCCCCTTTTTCCTTGACCGTCTGGACAATAATCGCGCCTTCGGTTTTCCTGCGCCGCGCGAGCAGGACAGGACACAAGATGACACAGCCGAGAAAGATCATCATCGACACCGATCCCGGTCAGGATGATGCCGTGGCGATCCTTCTGGCGCTGGCCAGCCCCGGGGATGTGGAGGTGCTGGGCATCACCGCCGTGGCGGGGAACGTGCCGTTGGCGCTGACGCAGAAGAATGCGCGGATCGTCTGCGAACTTGCGGGCAAGCCCGACATGCGGGTCTTTGCGGGCTGCGACCGGCCGATGCGGCGCAAGCTGGTCACGGCGGAACATGTGCATGGCAAGACGGGGCTGGACGGGCCGCAGATGGCCGATCCGGTGATGCCCTTGCAGGCCGAGCATGCGGTCGATTTCATCATCGACACGCTGCGGCGCGAACCGGCGCATACGGTGACGCTCTGCCCTCTTGGTCCCTTGACCAACATCGCCACAGCCTTCGAGCGCGCGCCGGATATCGTGGGGCGGGTGCAGCAGATCGTGCTGATGGGTGGCGCCTATTTCGAGGTGGGCAACATCACCCCCGCCGCCGAGTTCAACATCTATGTCGACCCCGAGGCGGCAGGGATCGTTTTCCGGTCGGGCGTGCCGCTGGTCGTGATGCCGCTGGATGTGACGCACAAGGCGCTGACCACGCGGGCGCGGGTCGAGGCGTTCCGCGCGCTGGGCAACGAGCCGGGGCGGATGGTGGCGGAGTGGACGGATTTCTTCGAACGCTTCGACATGCAGAAATACGGCAGCGAGGGCGCGCCGCTGCATGACCCCTGCGTCATCGCCTATCTGATCCGGCCCGAGCTGTTTGCGGGGCGGCATATCAATGTCGAGATCGAGACGCAGTCCGAACTGACGCTGGGCATGACGGTGGCCGACTGGTGGGGCGTGACCGACCGTCCGGCCAATGCGCTGTTCATCGGGTCGGTCGATGCCGACGGCTTCTATGCCCTGCTGACCGAACGGATCGGGCGGCTGTAGCGCCCTCCCCCTTCCCCGTCCGTCCTGACCGTCAGGTCCGCCCCCCGGGCGGGCCGCGGCACCCTTTCGCCTGATGCATGGCTGCCATGCGCGGATGCGGTGATCTGTCCGGTTTTTTGTTTTGACCCAAGAAACCCCGATGCTGTATGGGTCGTTTAACGTTGAACTACTTTTACAGCCAGCCGAGGGGAGGACACCGCCGATGGCCGCGAAGATGCCAGCCGATCGACCGAATGTGTCGAAGGACGAATTGCTGAAATTCTACCGCGAGATGCTGCTGATCCGCCGGTTCGAGGAGAAGGCGGGACAGCTTTACGGGATGGGCCTGATCGGGGGGTTCTGCCACCTCTATATCGGGCAGGAGGCGGTGGTCGTGGGGCTGGAAGCCGCGGCCAAAGAGGGCGACAAGCGCATCACCTCTTACCGCGATCACGGGCATATGCTGGCCTGCGGGATGGATGCCAAGGGCGTGATGGCCGAATTGACGGGGCGCATCGGCGGCTATTCCAAGGGCAAGGGCGGGTCGATGCACATGTTCTCGAAGGAGCGCCATTTCTACGGCGGCCACGGGATCGTGGGCGCGCAGGTGCCGCTGGGCGCGGGTCTGGCCTTTGCCGACAAGTATCTGGGCAATGACAACGTGACGTTTGCCTATTTCGGCGATGGTGCGGCGAACCAGGGTCAGGTCTACGAGACCTACAACATGGCCGAGCTCTGGTCGCTGCCGGTGATCTTTGTCATCGAGAACAACCAGTATGCGATGGGGACCAGCGTGAAGCGGTCGACCAAGTCCACCACGCTGTTCGGGCGGGGTCTGGCCTATGGCATTCCGGGCGAGCAGGTGGATGGCATGGATGTGCTGGCGGTGAAGGCGGCGGGCGAGAAGGCCGTGGCGCACTGCCGCGCGGGGAATGGTCCCTATATCCTTGAAATGATGACCTACCGCTATCGCGGCCATTCCATGTCGGACCCGGCCAAATACCGGACGCGGGAAGAGGTGGAGAAGATGCGGTCGGAGAAGGACGCGATCGAGCATGTGCGCGACCTGCTGCTGCAGGGCGGCCTTGCCTCGGACGACGATCTGAAGGCGATCGACAAGGAGATCAAGGCGCTGGTCAACGAAAGCGCCGAGTTCGCCAAGGACAGCCCGGAGCCCCCGCTTGAGGAGCTCTGGACGGATATCTACGCGTAAGGGGGGAAAGACAGATGGCAACGCAAGTTCTGATGCCCGCGCTTTCTCCGACGATGGAGGAAGGCACGCTGGCCAAATGGCTGGTGAAAGAGGGTGATGTGGTCAAATCCGGCCAGATCATCGCCGAGATCGAGACCGACAAGGCCACGATGGAATTCGAGGCCGTGGATGAAGGGATCGTGGGCAAGCTGCTGGTGGCCGAAGGCACGGCGGCGGTGAAGGTGAACACGCCCATCGCCGTGCTGGTGGAAGAGGGTGAAAAGGCCGATGCGGCCCCTGCCCCCGCTGCGGCGGCGGCTCCGGCTTCCGCGCCTGCGGCCTCCGCTCCGGCGGAGGCGGCTCCGGCGGCGACCCCTGCCCCCGTGGCGGCGCAGGGCTGGCCCCATTCCGACCTGCCCGAAGGCGTGCCGACCAAGACCATGACGGTCCGCGAGGCGCTGCGCGAGGCGATGGCCGAAGAGATGCGCGCCGATCCGTCCGTCTTCCTGATGGGCGAGGAAGTGGGCGAATATCAGGGCGCCTACAAGATTTCCCAAGGTCTGCTGGACGAATTCGGGGCCAAGCGCGTGGTGGACACCCCCATCACCGAGCACGGCTTTGCCGGTATCGCGGTCGGCGCAAGCTGGGGCGGGGTCCGGCCCATCGTCGAATTCATGACCTTCAACTTCGCAATGCAGGCCATCGACCATATCATCAACTCGGCGGCCAAGACGCTCTATATGTCCGGCGGGCAGATGGGCAGCCCGATCGTGTTCCGCGGCCCGAACGGGGCGGCGGCGCGGGTGGGGGCACAGCACAGCCAGGACTATGCCGCATGGTATGCGGCCATTCCGGGGATCAAGGTGGCGATGCCCTATTCGGCGGCGGATGCAAAGGGTCTGCTGAAATCCGCGATCCGCGATCCGAATCCGGTGATCTTCCTTGAGAACGAAATCCTCTACGGGCGGTCCTTCGAGGTGCCCGCCGAGGGCGATTTCACCATCCCCTTCGGCAAGGCGTCGATCCTGCGGGCGGGGACGGATGTGACCGTCGTCTCCTTCGGCATCGGCCTGACCTATGCGCTGCAGGCGGCGGAAGAACTGGCGAAAGAGGGGATCAGCGCCGAGGTCATCAACCTGCGGACCCTGCGCCCCATCGACTATGACACGGTGCTGGCGTCGGTGATGAAGACCAACCGCTGCGTGACGGTCGAGGAAGGTTTCCCCGTGGGTTCCATCGGCAACCATATCGCCGCGACGATCATGCAGCGCGCCTTCGACCATCTGGACGCGCCTGTGGTGAACTGCACAGGGAAAGACGTGCCGATGCCCTATGCGGCGAACCTTGAAAAACTGGCCCTGACGACGACCGCCGAGGTTGTCGCCGCCGTCAAATCCGTCTGCTACCGGTAAGGGAGGGGATCATGGCAACCGAAATCCTGATGCCCGCCCTGTCCCCCACGATGGAGGAAGGGACGCTGGCAAAATGGCTGGTCAAGGAAGGCGATACCGTCAAATCCGGCCAGATCATCGCAGAGATCGAAACCGACAAGGCCACGATGGAATTCGAGGCCGTGGATGAGGGGATCGTGGGCCGCATCCTCGTCTCCGAAGGGACGGCAGGGGTGAAGGTCAACACGCCCATCGCGGTGCTGGTCGAAGAGGGCGAAAGCGCCGATGCCGCGCCCGCGCCGGTGAAGGCGGCGGCTCCGGCTGCTGCTGCCCCTGCGGCGGCTCCGGTCGCGGCGGCGGCCCCTGCGCCTGCGGCCCCCAAGGTCGCCGGTGCGCGGGTCTTTGCCTCGCCTCTGGCCCGTCGCATCGCGGCGGAAAAGGGTTTGGACCTGACCAAGGTTGCAGGCTCCGGCCCGCATGGCCGCATCGTGAAGGCGGATGTCGAGGGGGCAAAGCCCATGGCGGCTGCGTCCGCTCCGGCAGCGGCGGCCCCTGTCACGGCGGCCCCAGCGCCTGCGGCAATGCCTGCGGGTCCGGCGGCGGAAACGGTGCTGAAGATGTACCAAGGCCGCGAGTTCACGGAAATGCCGCTGGACGGCATGCGCCGCACCATCGCGGCCCGCCTGACCGAGGCCAAGCAGACCATCCCGCATTTCTACCTGCGCCGCGAGGTGCGTCTGGACGCGCTGATGGTCTTCCGCGAACAGATCAACAAGCAGCTGGAACCGCGCGGCGTGAAGCTGTCGGTCAACGACTTCATCATCAAGGCCTGTGCGCTGGCGTTGCAGGCGGTGCCGGATGCCAATGCCGTCTGGGCGGGCGACCGTATCCTGAAGCTGAAACCGTCGGATGTGGCGGTTGCGGTGGCGGTGGACGGTGGCCTCTTCACCCCCGTCCTGAAGGACGCGCAGCAGAAATCGCTCTCGGCGCTCTCGGCGGAAATGAAGGATCTGGCGACGCGCGCCAAGACCAAGAAGCTCGCCCCGCACGAATATCAGGGCGGCAGCTTCGCCATCTCGAACCTCGGGATGATGGGGATCGAGAATTTCGATGCCGTCATCAACCCGCCGCACGGGGCGATCCTCGCCGTGGGCGCGGGCATCAAGAAGCCGGTGGTGATGAAGGATGGCACGATCGGCGTGGCGACGGTCATGTCCATGACGCTGTCGGTCGATCACCGCGTGATCGACGGCGCGCTGGGGGCGCAACTCCTGCAAGCCATCGTCGACAATCTGGAAAACCCGATGGCGATGCTGGCCTGAGCCACGCGCGGGACAGGAAAAAACCCCCGGAAGCCAGCGCTTCCGGGGGTTTTGCTTTGCCCGCAGGACAGGTCAGTCGCAGTCGACGCAACCCGTCAGCTTGTGGTCCATCGACACCGCGGGTTGCGAGCATCCCGCCTCGCCCACGATCTTGGCAGGCACACCCGCCACAGTCTTCATCGGCGGGATGTCCTGCAACACCACCGAACCGGCGGCGATGCGCGAGCAGTTGCCGATGGTGATGTTGCCCAGCACCTTCGCCCCCGCCCCGATCAGCACGCCATTGCCGATCTTCGGGTGGCGGTCGCCATCCTCTTTCCCTGTCCCGCCCAGCGTGACGGAATGCAGCATCGACACGTTGTCGCCCACCACTGCGGTTTCCCCGATCACGATGGAATGGGCATGGTCGATCATCAGCCCCTTGCCCACCTTCGCTGCGGGGTGGATGTCCACCCCAAATACCTCGGACACCCGCATCTGCACGAAATAGGCCAGATCCTTGCGCCCCTCGGTCCACAGCCAATGGCCGATGCGATAGGCCTGCACGGCCTGATAGCCCTTGAAGAACAGGATGGGCTGGATGAAGCGGTGGCAGGCGGGATCGCGGTCATAGACCGCCATCAGGTCGGCCCGCGCCGCGGCACCCAGTTCGGGATCGCTGTCATAGGCCTGATCCGCGATCTCGCGCAGGATCTGCTCGCTCATCTCGCCCGAGGCAAGCTTCAGCGAAAAGCGGTAGGCCAGCGCGCGCTCCATGCCGGAATGGTGCAGAAGGCTGGAATGGATCAGCCCGCCCAGCAGCGGTTCCGCCGCAATGGCGTCGCGCGCCTCGTCGCAGACGCGGGTCCAGACCGGATCGACGGCGGTGACTTTCGGTTTGATCTCGGCCATGCGGTGCCCTCCGTTCCGGACTTCGCTTCTATCATACAGGCAAATGCAGGGACAGGCCAAGCCGTCACCGACCCGCGCAAGGATCGCCCCGCAGACAGCCGCCAGAGCCTGCAGCGCGGGCCTGTCCAGCGGCCGCGACGGCACCCCACCCTCGGCCAGCACCCGCGCCATCAGGCTGCCATTGCCCCAGCGCGGATGCGCCCTGCCGAAACGGCGCATATAGCGGTGGGCGGCGTGGGCCTCGTCCACCCATCGCCCCGCCAGCCGCGCCGGATCGGCCTGCCCCGCCAGACGGTCCGCCGCGACCAGAAGATCGCCCGCCACCACCCGCCGCATCAGAGCGCAAGGTCGCGGAACCGCCCCGCCCCGAAACGCGCCGAAAGCTGCGCCACCCTCAGCACCACCCCCGGCCCATCCGCCGCCCGCCATGCAGCGGGGTAAAGCCAGACCGGAACGGTCGTCTCCACCTCGTGCAGCACGGCACCGCCCCGCTCCAGCCGCAGGACATAGGCTTCGCGCTCCTCGCCCAGCGGAACTTCGGGGGCGGTCCAGCTGTCGCCGTCCACCCGCGTGCGGCGGATCCAGCGGATTTCGGTACCACCCGCCACAGCCCGCGCGCGCAGATGCGCCACCGAATAGGGACGCAGACCGATCCCGTCGAAACTGTCGATCCGTTCCACGACATCGGCATCGTCAAAGCCCTGCGCGGCATCGCCGATCCGCCATGTCCGCTGCAGCCCGCGTTTTTCTGGCGACAGGGAAATCTGGCCGACTGCGGGCGTCATCAGCACCACAAGACTGCCCGCGGGCCAGAGATCGGGCATCCCCGCATCGCTGCCGAACTGTCCGCGCAGACGCATCCCCAGCGCCCATTCCCCCGCTCCCACCGGCTCGGCACCGGCGAACTGGAACAACTCCCACCCCGACGCGCTGCCATCCCCGATGGCCGCCAGATTGGCCCCGTTCAGCACCGCCCGCTCGGCCGCCGCCGATACTGCGCCTGCCGCAAAGCGCACCCGCAGCGCCGGTCCGCGATCCCACAGCCCCGCCCGCGCGGCGGCCAGCGGCTCTTGCGTCTGCCCGATCACCGCCCGCGCGGTGAAGGTGCCGTCCAGCTGGAACCCGGCCCCGCCATCCGACGACCACAGCGCCACCCGCCCCGGCCATGGCTCGGCCGTCACCGCCAGATGCGGCGCGTGCGGCTGCTCCTGCCCCGTCATCAGCGGCAGGTCGAGGAAGACGGGCCAGACCGGACCCGCCGGATCGAAGCGCGCGGCACGGCTGCTCCGCCGCCCCTCGGGGCCGGGCAGATAGACCCCCGGCTCCACCCGCACCGCCTCGACCGCCAGCGCCTCGGCCTGTTCGATGCGGTCGATCCGCCAGCGCCGCCCGTCCAGCAGTGCCACATCCCCCACCGACAGCGGCAGGGCCGACCGGGGCAGGGTCATCCGCAGGCTATCCCGCGACACCCGCACCTCGGTCAGCCAGCGGTCGGCCAGACGCTGCGCCTCGTCCGGCAGCAGGGCGAGCGGCACCTCCTGATCCTGCACCGCGCCAAAGCTTCCCTCGCGCTGCGCCTCGACCACGCTGCGGTCCAGATCACCGCCCGCGTCCAGCGTGACCACCCGCACCCGCGCCGCACCCTCGGCATCCGACCCGCGCAGGGTTTCGGTCACCGCCGCCTCGCCATCCGCCACCAGCCGCGCCCGGTCCAGCACATGGTCGACCCGCGCGGTCCGGTCACGAAAGGCCACCTTGCCCGCGCGCTCGGCCACATCGAACCCCACCGCCAGCATCAGCGGCTGCAGCGCGGCGCGCGCCGTGGCAGGCTCGCCCACCGCAAAGCCGCGCACCAGTCCCGTCAACCCGTCCAGATCCGGCGCGGGCAGCCCCGCGCGCCCCACGATCTCGGCCACCACGGCCCCCACCGGCTGCGCCGTCGCCCGCCCGTTCAGCCAGTGCCCGCGCTCGTAATTCGGCCCGTCCGACCAGACATCCGTCCGCAGCGGAAAGGCCGGATGCGGCCGCGCATCCCACGCCCAGGCATGGGCGCGCGCCATGTCGATCATCGGCCCGCCATAAAGCGGCGAGACGGGATTCACCCCCGCCCTGCCCCAATAGGCGTTGATGGCGCGGAAATACTGCATCTGCGCCAGATCGTCCCGCTGCCCCGTCGAGGCCCGCGGCAGCGCCGATTCCGACGAGACCCCGTCGAAGAACAGGTTGGGCTGGTTTGTCCCGCGGTCGATCGCCGCGCAGCCATATTCGGTGAACCGGATCGGCTTGGACATCGGCACCCAGCCCGTCGGCTGCTCCGACCGCGCGCCGTCGATGCGCGGATGGTGCGGCTGCGCCCACCAGTTCCGCATATCCTTCACGCGCCAGATCCACGGCTCTCCCGCGTCATCCGTGATGGGCTCGCGCCGCTGCGCCGCCTCCCCCTCGACCGAGGAATAGTACCAGTCATAGCCCTCGCCCCCCTCGACCCCGGCCATCAGGTAACGCAGGTCATGGGCCGACCGCGCGGCATCCGCCTGCGCCTCGCTGTCGCGCCAGTCGGTCAGGGGCAGGTAATTGTCGATCCCCACGAAATCCACCGCCGGATGCGACCACAGATCGTCCAGATGGAAATAGCGGTTCCCGTCGCGGGCAAAGCCGGAATACTCGCTCCAGTCCGCCGCATAGCTGATCGCGCAATCCGGACCGAGGATCGCCCGCACCTCCGCCGCCAGCTGGCAGAGCGCCGCCACCGCCGGAAAACTGTCCGCCGCGCCGCGTATCTCGGTCAATCCGCGCAGCTCGGACCCGATGCAAAAGGCATCCACCCCGCCTGCCAGCACGCAAAGATGCGCGTAATGCAGGATGAACCGCCGGAATCCCCAATCCGTCGCGGGACCGCTGTAACTCACCCGCCCGCCACTGCGAGAGAAGTGCCACGGCTGGGCCGCGCCGAAAAAGGCCGCCACCTCCGCCTCTGCCGCCGCCGTCCGGTCCGGCGTCCCCGCCCGTCCCGGCGCGGTGGACAGCGTGATCCGCCCGCGCCACGGCAGCGCAGGCTGTCCTTGCGTGCCCCCGTAGGGATCGGGCAGCGTATTGCCCGCCAGCTGGTCCATCAGGATGAAGGGATAGAACATCACCTCCTGCCCGCCCGCACGGATCGCGCGGATCGCCTCGACCACCGCCGCATCGGCGGGCGTTCCGCCATAGACCGGCCGCCCCTCGCGCTGCGGCACCTCGGCCGCCGCCGATCGCGCGATCCCGCCCGACCGCCACGGCATGTCGCGGCTGTCGCTTGCCCTCTGCTCCACCTTCGGGCGCAGCTTGCACTGCCCGCAGCGCAGATCGTCCCCGAACCACGACACCACCAGCGACACCGACCCGCACTGCGACAGCTCGCGCCGCAACTGGCGCAGCGAGACGGCCAGATCGCTCCCGCCCCCCGCGCTGTGACGGTTGACGGCGCGGCCCGAGGCGAACAGCCCACTGCCCATCCGCACCGTGCGTTCCGCCAGCGTGTATTCCCCCGTTCCCGGGATCAGGGCGACGGCGCGTATCGCCGCGGCAAAGGGTTCCACCTCCTCCGCCAGTGGCCCCTGCGCGGGACGGATCACCTCGAAACTCATCTGCGGCACGCGGTTGCCAAAGGGCGCCAGCGCAAGGTTCTCGAAGACGACATAGGCGGTGCCACGATAGGCGGGCGCGTTTTCAGTGCCCAGCACGGCGGCAATCTTGGGGTCGGGCAGCTGCGTCTCGGAACCGGTATAGACACGCATCTCCAGCTTGGACGTGTCGATCTCGGACCCGTCCGCCCAGACCCGACCGATCCCCGTGATCTCCCCCTCGCACAGGGCGACGGCAAAGCTCACGGCATAGCTGTAGCTGGTGACAGTCGGGCTCGGCGCGCCCTTCCCGCCGCCGCCCGTCGTCGTGACCGTCTCGGTAAAGGGACCGGCCCAGATCACCTGTCCACCCACCCGCATCCGGCCCCAGAGCACCGGCAGCGCCACACCCTCGCCCGACGCCATCACGCGCAGCCGGTCCATCCGGCCCACTTCCACCGGCTCGGACCCCGCCCCCATCAGCCGCGCATCGATCGCACGCCCCAGCGTCGCCCCCACCGCACGCCCGATCACCGCCCCCGACAGCCCCAGCACCGTGCCGCCGAAGCCTCCACCGATGAAGGCACCGACCGCCCCCAGTAGGATCGTCGCCATCGCTCACTCCTGAATCGGAAAGGAATAGCGCGCCACGATCCGGCGCGCCCATGGGGCCGAAAGGGGGCTCTCCACCACCCCGTGGCCGTTATAGGCGTGAATGAACGTCTCCATCCCGTCGCGCCGCGCCGATATGCCCAGATGCTTTGCCACGGCATCGGACCGCATCCGGAACAGCAGCGCCTGCCCCTCGCCCTCCTGCCCCGCCGGAACCGGCCGCAGCCAGCGCGCGGCGGCCTGCGCCAGAACCTCGGCCCGCGCCGCCTCGTCCCAGTCGGCGGTATAGGGCGGCACGGGTTCGGGCTCGGGCCCCACGACCTCGCGCCAGACCCCGCGCAACAGGCCCAGACAATCTGTCCCGACGCCCCTGACGCTCGCCTGATGCAGATAGGGCGTCCCGATCCAGCCCCGCGCGGCCGTGACGACCCGCGCGCTCATCCGCCCCTCCCCGCCGCCACCTCGCGCGGGGGCGAGGCGACGATCCAGTCCTCGCGCGGCACATCGGGAAAGCCGCGGAAATTGGCAAAATTGGCGAATTTCGTCCGGCAGGTCGCCGCCGTCCGGTCACATCCCGCCCGCAGATCGACCGCGTCGCCCACCGCAGGCAGCGCGCCGGGTTCCTGCCACAGCTCGATCTCGCGCCCCTCGGGGCCGAAGCGGTCGGTCTTGATGTCGCCAGACAGCCCCGCCGCCGCGCCACCCGTGAACCGGCACCGCCCCCGCGCGAAGAACCCCGCCGCAAAGCCCGCCCCCCCCGCCACCACAAGCACCCGCCGCTCGCGGAGCGCCACGATGCGATAGGCCCCGCCATAGTCGGCACCCTCCAGCGCAACGCCACAGCGCGCATCGCCCAGAACCGCGTCGCAGGCGGACTGGATCACCCGCCCCTGCACACGGTTCAGGCCATCCGTCAGGCCGCGCAGCTCGGCGCGGAAGGCCCCGTCGCTTTCCGCCACCTCGCCGATGCTTCCGGCAAAGCGCAGCATCCGCTGCTCCGGATCGGCCCAGTTGACCAGCCACATCGTCACCGCTGCCCCGTCGAAACGCCCCGCCCGCAGATCCGCCTCCGCGATCCCCTCGTCCGACAGCGCGCCCGCCGCCTCGGAATTGTCCACCGCCAGCCCCGCCACCTGTTGCAGCGCCCGCGCCGTCAGTCCCGTGCCCGCGCGGAACACGACGCCCCCGAAGGCCAGATCGCGGTCATGATCGGTGAACCCCATCCGGACCCCGTCCCGCCGCACCACCTCCCAGCAGAAGCAGGTCGTCGTGACCCCGCCCGCCAGATGCTCTACCAGCCCGCTCAAATCCGCACCTCCACCACCGGCACCGACGGCACCTCGCCCGCCTGAAAGGACGCCACCGACACGGCGATCCGGTCCGTGTCGAACCGCACCGGCACGTCGAATTCGAACCCCGCCGTGATCACCGTCCCCAGATCGGGCGCCAGCGCAAAGCGCACCACCCCTGCCGCTGTATCCAGCGTGTAATCCACCGTCTCGACCTGCGGATCGCCCGACAGCGCCACCAGCACCGTCCCCGCCACCGGCTTCAGGATCGGGCGGCGATAGGCATTGCCGTCCGGGTCATAGGTCTTGGCCAGCGCGAACTCCCGCGTCTCGCCATCCCCCGTCCCCAGCACCTGATCCAGCGCCGACACCGTCCCCGAAGGCCGGCACGACTTGAAATCCGCCCAGTCCTTCCAGCGGAACCCGTAAAGCTGCCCCCGCCGCGCCTCGAAGAACGCGACCAGCGCCGCCACATCGTCCAGCGACCGCAACCCCAGCCCCGCGTCATAGCGCCGCCGCGACTGCGCCCATGGCGTGTTGCGCTCCTCGAACCCGTTGGCCAGCGTGACGATCTCGGTCCGCCGCTCCGGCCCGCCGGTCGACCCGAAACTCAGGTTCGCCGGAAACCGCACCTCATGAAACGCCATGCCCCGCCCTCACCTGTTCCGCTGCCCGCGCGCCAGCGCCCGCGACGCCTGCGCCGCGATCTGGCTCTGGCTGCGCTGGAATCCCTGCACATCCGGCGTGGTGATGTTCATCACCACCGTCACCGGCCGCCCTGCGCCGCCGCCCGCCTGCACGCCCAGCCGCCCGTCCGCGCCCCGCGCCAGCGGCAAGATCGCCTCGGGCCCCGCCTCGCCCATCAGCCCGATCCCGCCCCGCATGGGAAAGGTGACCGGAGAGCTGACCACGCCCCCCTTGGCAAAGGGCATCACCCGCCCCGCCGAGAAAGTCCCCCCCTTGGCAAAGGGCAGCACCCCCGACAGCATCGCGTTGATCCCCTCGGCCAGCGCGCCGCCCACCGCATTCTGCACAGGCCGCATGGCGACGTTGTAGACCGCCCCCACCATCGACTGCGCCACGCCCTTCAAAGCATCCGACAGCCGCATCCCGTCGAACACCACCCCGTCAAAGGCCCGCCGCAGCCCCGTTCCCAAGGCCCCCGACAGGCTCGACACCTCGCGCCCCGTGAACAGCATCGTCTGCCCCAGCCGCGCCAGTTCCTGCTCGAAGGCCACCGTCACCGGCACCGCCCCCTCCAGCCGCGCCTCCAGCGCCGCCAGCCCGTCATTCTCCATCCGCCCTCTCCCTGTCCGGAAACGCCGCCGCCAGTTCCTCCAGCCGCGCGCGCGACAGGGGCGGCACCAAGGCCGCCCCCATCCCCATCATCAGCCGCAACTCCGCAGGCGTCAGCGCCCAGAACTCCGCAGGCCGCAACCGCAGCCCCCCGATCCCCGCCCGCATCAGCCCCGCCCAATCCATCATGCCCCCTCGCCCGGCATCGCGAAGGCCCGCGCCAGCAACTCCGCCGCCGCCCGCGCCGCGCCCACGGGGCCGCCGCCGATCTCCACCGTCACCAGATCGCCCGCACCGCCCCGCCAGCCGCCCCCGCGCAACCCCGCCACCAGCAGCGCCAGCACGTCGCGGCTGGAAAACCGCCCAGCCTCGAACCGCGCCACCAGCTCCATCAGCGACCCCTCGCCCAAAAGCGCCTCCAGCTCGGCGAGCGCCCCCAGCGTCAACTTCGCGCGGTGCGGAACCCCGTCCAGCACCACCTCCACCTCGCCCGCAAAAGGGTTCGCCATCACAGCGCCGTAAAGGTCAAAGCCCCGGCCGAGGCCAGCGTCAGCTCGTAACTCGCCTCGCCATTGAAACTCCCCGCATATTCGATCGCGGTGATCTGGAACGGCCCCTCCACCACGCCGAAATCGGGGATGATGACCTGGAATTCGGGCATCTCGCCGTCAAAGAAGATCTGCCGCGCGCGTTCATCCGTGCCCGCATCGCGGAACACCCCCGCCCCGCTCACCTGCGCCGACCGCACGCCCGCGCCCGCCAGCAGCTCGCGCCACCCCCCCGCACTTTCCAGCGAGGTCACATCCACCGTCTCGGCGTTAAAGCTGATGCGCGTCGCGCGCAGCCCCGCCACCGTCTCGAACTGCCCGTCCCCCGTCAGATCGACCTTCAGCAACAGGTCCTTGCCATTCTGAACCGCCATCGCGCCCTCCTAGAAATCCACCCGCACGCGGAACGCCAGATCGATCCGCCGCACCGCCCCGTCCTCCAGCCGCCGCGCGACCGCCTTCTGGAAGGCCACGCCCACCACCCGCCCCGCAGGCGCGGGCAGCGAAAGCCCCTCCATCGCGTCGCAGACCGCCGCCGCCGCCGCCTTGGCCGCCAGAAACCCCGCCGCGTCCGACAGGACCGACACATCCACCCGATGCGCCACCCCCGCCCCCGTCGCATCGGATGCATCCCGCGCCTCCTCCGGTCCGATCAGGACGAAGGTTCCCGTCCCGCCCCCCGTCGGCACCGCATCCACCACAGGCACGCCCGCCAGATCGGGATGCCCCGCCAGCGCGGCATGCACCGCCGCCTGCACCGCCCCCGCCGCCCGATAGCTCATCCCGTCACCTCCTCGGCGGAACACAAGAGATGCCGCCCCGTCCCGTCGCTCTCGGTCACAGCCAGCACGCGGAACACCCGCGCCCCATCGCGGAACCGCTGCCCCGCCACGGGCCGCAGCGCATGCCCCTGCGCCAGCCCCCGCACCACGATCCGCAACGCCTGGACCGAGGCTGCCGCCCCCATCCCCGCCGCCTCGCGCCCCGCCCCGGGCCGCACATGTGCCCAGAGCGTGCCGCGCGGAACCCATGTCTCCACCCAGCCGCCCGCCCCGTCGCCCGCGCGCTCCATCGCCTCCAGAACCAGCGGACGGTCCAGCCGCGGCCCGCTCATGCGCCACCCCCGCCCAGCAGACGCACCGTCCGCCACCGCCCGATCAGCGCCAGCACCGAGGCAGGCATCCCGCCCCGCCCGTCGCCCGGATCGTGCCGGTTCTCGTAGAACTCGGCGGCCAGCAGCAGCACCGCCTGCGCCAGATCGTCCGGCACATCCTCCCACAGGGCGGCGAACCCCGCCGTCAGCCCGATCTCCACATGCCCGCCCGCAGGGATCGCGGGCAGCGCGCCCGCCACCGCCACCAGCCTTGGCCGATGCGCATCGGGCACCAGTGCAAAGCGCCCCGCCTCCGCGACCACCCGCGCGCCATCGGCGCCGATCACCGCCACCTCGCCCAGCACCGCCACCGGCGCCACGGGCAGCGGCTGCACCCCCGCCTCGCGCCAGCGTTCCAGCCGCAGCCGGAACCCCCGCCGGATCAGCGCCTTTCCCGTCCGCGCCTCGATCGCCGCCATCGCCGCGCGCAGGTGGCTTGCCAGCAACCCCGCCTGCAACCCCTCGGGTTCAAAGGCCGTCCCCAGCCGCAGATGCCCCGCCAGCGCCGCCACCGGCAGCACCGCATCCGGCACCGCCCCGACCTCTTCCAACACCATCACCGCCTCCGCACCGACACCCGCGAAAAAACCGGGCCGGCCCCCTGCGGGACCGGCCCCACACCGCTTACGACACCGCGAATTTCAACAGCTTGATCGCCGCATAGTCGGTCACGTCGCCCCCCACGCGCTTGGACGCATAGAACAGGACATGCGGCTTGGCACTGAACGGATCGCGCAGGATGCGCAGGTCGGGACGTTCCGCGATGGTGTAACCCGCGCGGAAATCGCCGAAGGCGATGGCATGGGCATTGGCGGCGATATCCGGCATGTCCTCGCAGACCAGCACCGGATAGCCCATCAACCGCGCAGGCTCCCCCGCCGCCAGCCCGTCCGACCACAGGAAGCGCCCGTCGGCATCCTTCATCTTCCGCACCGCGCCGGCGGTCTTGGAATTCATCACGAAGGACGCGTTGGCGCGGTATTCCGCCCCCAGCGCATAGACGAGGTTGATGATGCAATCCGCCGGATTGGTCGTCGCGAAATCCGACGCCGCCCCCGACGGGACATAGCCCAGACTGCCCCACGCCCAGGTCGCATTCGCCACCTTCGGCACCGTCAGGAACCCGCGCGGCTTGTCCACGCCATCCCCGCTGACGAAGGCCGCCGATTCCGCGCGCAGGAACCGCGTCGCGATCTTGCCCGCAAGCCAGCCCTCCACGTCGAAGGCGCTGTCATCCAGCAGGCGCTGGCTCGCCTTCGGCATGGCCGACAGCTCGTGCAGCGCGATCGACACGCGCTCCAGCAGCGGCGTCGCCGTCTCGGCCTGCGCCCCCGTCTCGGTCGCCCAGCCCGACCCGACCTCGGACCGGTCCACCAGCACGTCGAAGGACGCCGCCTCCACCTGCACCACCTGCGCGATGGCGCGCAGCGACGCGGTCGAGACCAGCATGGACTTCACCGTCTCGGCCGTCTGCGGATCGACCAGATAGCCGCCATCCGCCGCGACCGAAGACGTCATCGCCTTCCCCTCCAGCACCAGCCCGCGCAGCCCGTCATCATCGCCCGTCCGCAGATAGGCGCCAAAGGCCCTGCGATGGGGCACCCCCACCTCGGCCGCCTGCGACAGGGGCGGACGCCCGTAACCCGTCATCTTCCGGTCCAGCATCACCACACGCTCTTCCTGCTGTTTCACCAAAGCCTTCACCTCGCCCTGGAACTCCCTGACCTCGCCCAGAAATCCCTCCAGCGCGTCCTTCACGTCCAACGCCGCCGCCATCCCGTCCGGGTCCATCCCGGCGGGTCCGTTCCGCTCGTCCATGCCGTATCCTTCCCTCAAAGACGCGGGATCACCGCGCCGCCAAACCGGCCCGCGCCGCACGCAGCGCCGCCGCCACCTCGCGCAGGGGATGCGCCCCCTTCGCCGCCACCCGCGCCTCGGGCAGCATGGGGAATGTCACCAAGGACACCTCCCACAGATCGACCTCGGCCAGCAGCCGCCGCCCCCGCCCGTCCCGCTCGGCCCTGACCGTGCGATAGCCGATCGACAACCCGTCGATCGCCCCCGCCGCCAGCAGCTCCGCCGCCTCGCGACCGCGCGCCAGTCCGGTCAGCAACCGCCCCGACACCCGCAGCCCGCGCGCATCCTCCACCACCTCGTCCCAGACCCCGATGGGCTGGGCCGGGTCATGCTGCCACAGCATCTTCACCCGCCGCCCCGCCGCCGCCAGCCGCGCCAGCGACGCGCCATAGGCCCCCGCCAGCACCACATCCCCGCCCTGATCCGCTACCCCGAAGACCGAGGCATAGCCCGCCACCCGCGCGCCCTCGACCACCAGCCCGCCCTCGCCTGCGGTGAACTTCCGCTCCAGTCCCATCCTCATCTCCCCATCGCCGCCGACAGCACCGCCTCCGCCCCCTGCGCCAGCAGGAAGGCCGCCACCCCGTAGACCATCACCCAGATCCGCCGCTCCAGCCGCTCCAGCGACCCTTCGATATGGGCCAGCCGGTAATCCAGCGCGGCCCAGCGTTCCTCGGCCACCCGCTCGTTCGCCTCGATCCGCGCGGCGGCGGCGTCGAAACTGTCGAACAGGAACCGCGACCCGCCCGCAGGGCGCGGGGACCGCCCGCTCATTCCGCCTCGACCGGCGGCAGACCCAGCGCCCGCCGCTTCTCTGCCGCCGTCAGGAAATCCGCCGCCGCCACCCGCGCCCAGGCCGCATCCCGCTCCACCGCCAGCGCGGGGATCAGGTCCAGATCGGGCCGCATCTCCACCGCCTCGCCCGTGAACCCCGCCAGCCAATGCGACACCGCCGCCAGCACCCGCCCCGCCAGCGGCAGCACCGTCAGCCGGTAGAACGCCCGGTTCGCCTCGGCATAATTGGCATAGGTCGCATCCCCCGGTATCCCTAGCATCATCGGCGGCACGCCGAAGGCCGTGGCGATCTCGCGCGCCGCCGCCTCCTTGGTCTTCTGGAATTCCATGTCGCTGGGCGAAAACCCCATCGGCTTCCAGTCCAGCCCCCCTTCCAGAAGCATCGGCCGCCCCGCATTGCGCGCGCCCTGATGATGCGCCTCCATCTCGGCCACCAGCCGCTCGTACTGGTCCTCGCTCAGCCCCTGCCCGTCCGCGCCGCGATAGACGATCGCCCCCGAAGGCCGCGCCGCATTGTCCAGAAGAGCCTTTGACCACGCACTCGCGCTGTTATGCACGTCGATCGCCACCGCCGCCGCCTGCAGGGGCGAAAACCCGTAATGGTCGTCCTGCGGGTGGAAACTGCGGATATGGCAGACCGGCACCACCCCGCCGCCCAGCGTGAAACGGTGCGTCCGCCCCCCCACCGAATAGTCATACCCCACCGGCCAGCCATCCGCGCCGGGCACCACCGCCATCCGGTCCGACCGTAGCACGTGCAACTCCGACGGCAGCGCGCCCTCCCCCGGCACCGCCTCCAGATAGGCATTCCCCGTCAGCAGGATCTGCCCATAGACCGCCTCCAGCAGCTCCGCCCGCCCCTGCGCCGGATTGGGCCGCGCCAGCAGCGCCGCCAGCGGATGCACGTCATAGCGCCGCTCGGCATCCTGCACGACCACGGGCAGCGCCGCCGCCGCCTCCGCGATCAGCCGCACCGCGCGGAACCCCACGGGATTGCCCATGAACCCCGTGCGCCCCAGCGATCCCGTATCCCGCGCCGACCAGGCCACGCGCCCCGACGTGCCCCAGGCGATCACGCGCCCCGCCGCACTCGCCTTGCGCTCCACCGCTGCCACCTCGGGCGCCTTCCTCAGAAACCGCAACACCATGCACGCCTCCACCCTCCGGCCCGCCACAGGCGTCCGGTTCCCCGTCCAAATCCGTCGAAAAGCCTACAGCGACCGCACCTGCGGCCGCCGCCAGCGGCCCGCCCGATCCAGCATCAGATCGGTCAAGGCCCAGACCAGCGCATCCACGCGGTCGGGCGATCCGCGCCCGACATAGCCGCCCCGCGTCATCTGCCCCATCTGCGCCTCCAGCCGGCCCAGACCCGCCAGATGCGCCACCCGCCCCTGCTCGTAAAGCGCGGCAACGGGTTCGGCGCGCACCGATTTTCCCTTGCTCGCCCGCACCATCTTCAACGGCAGGAACGCGTCCTGCTGGCGGATCACGGCGGCGACCAGATCGCCGCCCATGTTCACCTCGGCCACCATCCGGTCCGCGCCATGGCGGCGGAAGGCATCGACGGCCACCGCCGCCCATTCCGCCGCCCCCTTGCCCTGGACGCTCGCATCCTCGATCACCACCGCCCGCCATTCCTGCGGCGGCCCCTCCAGACAGGCGCCCACGACAAGGATGCCGCATTCATCCGCCGCGGCCCCCGCACTGGCGGGCGGGTCCACGGCGACGACCACCTCGGTCAACCCTTCGGCCTTGCCACCCTGCGCCCGCGCGATCACCTCGCGGCTCCACAGCGCGCCTTCGGCATCCTCGACCAGCAGCCCCTCCAGCTCCTCCATCCCCTGCCGCGTGCCGCCATAGCGCGCCTCCATCTCGTGCAGGAAGGACGCCGCCAGATTGGCCTTGTTCGCCTCAGTCGGGGCATGGCTGACGACGGTCGACGGGTTCTTCAGCACCGCCTTCAGAACCGCCACATTGCGCGGCGTCGTCGTCACCACCGCCTGCGGCAGCGGCCCCAGCCGCAGTGCGAACTGCAGCATGTCCCAGGTCTCCTGCGCCTTGGGCCACTTGGCCAGCTCATCCGCCCAGGCCGCATCGAATTGCGGCCCGCGCAGGCTGTCGGGATCATGCGCCGACACCACCTGCGCCACCGCACCATTGGGCCAGAGCAGCCGCTTGCGCCCCGCCTCCCACACCGGCCTCCGGTCGGGCGGCGCGCAGGCCATGATCCCGCTCTCGCCAAAGACCATCACCTCGCGCACCTGATCCACCGTCTCGCCCACCAGCGCCACCCGCCGCGCGCGCCCCGCATCCGCAGGCCCCGCGCCCTCGACCTGCGCGCGCACCCATTCCGCGCCCGCCCGCGTCTTGCCCGCGCCCCGCCCGCCCATCACCACCCATGTCCGCCACGCCCCGTCGGGGGCGATCTGGTGCGGCAGCGCCCAGAACTCGAACAGCCAGGGCAGCGCCAGAAAGGCCCCGTCGCTCAACCCCGACAGGAACTCATGCACCGTCTCCGGCGTCGCGGAGGCGAGCCAGACGGCGCCCGATCTCATCGCGCGCAGCGTCGAGGTCGAGAGCACGCTCTCCGACGACGCCGGCAACTTCACTGCGAAGCCTGTCAACTTTCACCCTCTCGTCCATCAGCACCATCAGCGCGGCCTGCAACTCGCGCACGGCCTGCACCGTCCGCTGCGGCCCGTCCGCATGGTTCGCCCTCAGCCGACCGATCGCCAGCGCCACCTCCTCGGCGGCCCGCTCGAACACCCGCAACGCCCGCTCCAGGATTTCCGCCTGCGTCGGGGGCGCCGGTCCCCCTTCCCTGTCCCGCATAGAACTCCGCCCCCTGCCAACCCGAACGGCGGAAAAGGCAAAAGCGGCGAGGGGTGTCACCCCTGCCGCTTGCCCACCTGTTCCATCATGTCACAAGTCCTACACCGGACCGGACGCCAAAGTCAAGGAAATTCACCCGCCAAATCAAAGACTTGCCGCGCGCCGCCTTAACCTTTCGTCAATCAGTCCTGCACACCGCCCGCGCCATCCTCGCCCTGCTGCCGCTCGATCTCGCGCCAGCGCGCCACGTTCTCGTTATGCTCGGCCAGAGTGCGGGCAAAGGCATGGCCCCCGCTGCCATCCGCCACGAAATACAACAGGTCCGTCGTCTCGGGGTTCAGCGCCGCCTCGATGGACAGCCGCCCGGGATTGGCAATCGGCGTCGGCGGCATCCCGTCGATGACATAGGTGTTATAGGGCGTCTCGCGGCGCAGCTCGCTCTGCCGCAGCCCGCGCCCCAGCACGCCCTCGCCCTTGGTAATGCCATAGATCACCGTCGGGTCCGTCTGCAGCCGCATCCCCTGCGCCAGACGGTTGATGAACACGCTCGCCACACGCTTGCGTTCCTCGGCGATCCCCGTCTCCTTCTCGACGATCGACGCCATGATCAGCGCCTCCTCCGGCGTCTCGTAAGGCAGCCCCTCGGCCCGCGCCGCCCAAAGCTCGGCCAAGGTCGCCGCCTGCCGCTCGGCCATCTGGCCCAGCAGCGCCGCACGGTCCGCGCCCCGCTCCACCTCGTAACTGTCCGGCGCCAGCGACCCCTCGGGCGGCACCTCTGCGATCTCGCCCGTCAGGAACTCAGCCCGCCGCAGCGAATCCACCACCTGCCAGCTTGTCACCCCTTCGGCCAGCGTCACCCGCCAGCGGATATCATCCGCCTCGGCCACATCCAGATATTCCGCAGGCACCGCCTCGGCGGCGGGATCGAACTTCACCACATCGACATAGCGGTTGGTCTCGGGGTCCAGCTCGCGCAGCACCACCTCGGCACTCGCCACCGAAATGCGGTAATTCACCTCGCGGCCACAGGTCGACTGCCCGCCCACCGTCACGCTTTCCAGCACCTGCGCCATCGACTGGCCGGGCATGACAAGGTACGAGCCGAATTTCAACCCGTCCGCCTTGCCGGAATACTCCGCCCCGATCCGGAAGATGCGCGCATCACTGACCGCGCCCTGCTCCTCCAGCGCGCGGCTCACCGCCGACAGCGACGCCCCCCGCTCCACGCGGAAACAGATCGCCTGCGTCAACGGCCCCGGCCCCGTGAACTGCTCGCGCCCCCAGGCCAGCAGGCCCGCCGCCGCGACCAGCAGAACGATGAACAGCGTCAGCGCGT
Organism: Paragemmobacter amnigenus; assembly: GCF_009908265.2. Lineage (GTDB taxonomy): Bacteria > Pseudomonadota > Alphaproteobacteria > Rhodobacterales > Rhodobacteraceae > Paragemmobacter > Paragemmobacter amnigenus. The sequence goes on from NZ_JAAATX020000001.1 coordinate 59,374, forward strand.
TCGAGGCGACCGACCGCCACATCAGCCCGCCACCTTGCCCAGCACGAGGCTCGCATTCGTCCCGCCAAAGCCGAAGGAATTGGACAGCGCCACGTCGATCTTCCGCTTCACCGCCTTGTTCGGCGCAAGGTCCAGCTTCGGCTGCACCGCCGGATTGTCCAGATTGATCGTCGGCGGCGCGATCTGGTCACGGATCGCCAGCACGCAGAAGATCGCCTCCACCGCGCCCGCCGCGCCCAGAAGATGCCCGATGGACGACTTGGTCGACGACATGGTGGCCTTGCCCGCCGCATCCCCCATCAGCCGCTCCACCGCGCCCAGCTCGATGGTATCCGCCATGGTGCTCGTGCCATGCGCGTTGATGTAATCGATATCCGAAGGTTGCAGCCCCGCCCGCTTCAGCGCGGCAGACATCGACCGGAAGCCCCCGTCGCCATCCTCGGACGGCGCCGTGATGTGATAGGCATCGCCCGACAGGCCATAGCCCAGCACTTCAGCGTAAATCTTCGCGCCCCGCGCCTTGGCGTGCTCGTATTCCTCCAGCACGACCACACCCGCGCCCTCGCCCATGACGAACCCGTCGCGGTCCGCGTCGTAGGGACGGCTTGCCTTGGCCGGATCATCCGCCCGCTTGGTCGACAGCGCCTTGCAGGCGTTGAACCCCGCAATCCCGATCTCGCTGATGGGGCTTTCCGCTCCGCCCGCGACCATCACATCCGCATCGCCCCACTGGATCAGCCGCGCCGCGTCGCCAATGGCATGGGCCCCCGTGGAACAGGCCGTCACCACCGCATGGTTCGGCCCCTTGAAGCCGAACCGGATCGACACCTGCCCCGAGATCAGGTTGATCAGCGCGCCGGGGATGAAGAAGGGCGACACCCGCTTCGGCCCCTTCTCCTTGATCAGCACCGCCGTCTCGGCGATCGAGGTCAACCCCCCGATCCCCGACCCGATCATCACGCCCGTGCGCAACCGGCCTTCCTCGTCCTCTGGCATCCAGCCCGAATCCCGCACCGCCTGCTCGGCCGCGGCCATGCCATAGAGGATGAAGTCATCCACCTTGCGGCGATCCTTGGGCTCCATCCAGTCATCGGGATTGAAGGTGCCGTCGCTGCCATCCCCGAACGGGATCTCGCAGGCATATTGCGTCACGACATTGGACGCATCAAAGCGCGTGATCGGCCCCGCGCCGGATTTCCCCGCCAGCAGACGGCTCCAGGTTTCCTCCACCCCGCAAGCCAGCGGCGTGACCATCCCCAGACCCGTGACAACGACCCGACGCATTCCGTCCTCCGCGCAAGTGGCATATCCAGTCGCGTGATACACGCCCCCCCGTGCCCGCGCAACATGGCGCCCCCCTGAGCGGCACGCCGAACGGCATTCCCGCCCACAACCCGCGCGCCCCTCCACCCGCGCCGCGCGAATCCCGCGCGCCGGAAAAGTTAACGCCCCCCGACCCCGCCGCGCGTATGTACAGCCTGCGGTACAGCCATCGGCACAGCCACCGGTCCTCTTCCCCGCTGCCCTCGCCGGAAATAAACCCAGCGCGCGCAACCCCTTGGGCGCTCCGCCCCGCGCCCCCCGATCCCGCCTCTTGAAGATTCCGCCGCATAAGGCTACGCGGGCGCATGACCCAGACCTCCCATGACCGCCTCCTGATCATCGACTTCGGCAGCCAGGTGACGCAGCTCATCGCCCGTCGCCTGCGCGAGTTGAACGTCTATTGCGAAATCCACCCTTTCAACCGCGTGGACGACGCCTTCCTCACGGCCTTCGCTCCCAGGGCGGTGATCTTCTCCGGCGGCCCCGCCTCGGTCTTCACCGAAGGCGCGCCGATGCCGCCAGCAGGGGTTTTCGACCTTGGCGTGCCGATCCTCGGCATCTGCTACGGCCAGCAGGTCATGATGCACTGCCTCGGCGGCAAGGTCGAACGCGGCCACGGCACCGCCGAATTCGGCCGCGCCTACGTCACCCCGACCGCCACCACCCACCCGATCCTGTCAGGCTGGTTCGACACCGATGACGGCAACGGCGGGCGCGAGCAGGTCTGGATGAGCCATGGCGACCATGTCTCTGAAATCGCACCTGGATTCCAGGTTCTCGGCACCTCGCCCAACGCCCCCTTCGCCATCACCGCGAACCCCGAACGGCACTTCTACGCCGTCCAGTTCCACCCCGAGGTGCACCACACCCCCAAGGGCGCAAAGCTCTACGAGAACTTCGTCCGGCTGGCCGGCTTCAAGGGCGACTGGACGATGGGCGCCTACCGCGAAGAGGCCATCCGCAAGATCCGCGAACAGGTGGGCGACCAAAAGGTCATCTGCGGCCTCTCGGGCGGCGTCGACAGCTCCGTCGCGGCGGTCCTGATCCACGAGGCGATCGGGGACCAGCTCACCTGCGTCTTCGTCGATCACGGCCTTCTGCGGCTGGGCGAGGCGGAACAGGTCGTCACCATGTTCCGCGACCATTACAACATGCCGCTGATCCATGCGGATGAAAGCGACCTCTTCCTCGGCGCGCTCGAAGGCATCTCCGACCCCGAGGTGAAACGCAAGACCATCGGTCGGCTCTTCATCGAGGTCTTTGAAAAACATGCCAAATCCGTTGGCGGCGCGACCTTCCTCGCGCAAGGCACGCTCTACCCCGACGTGATCGAATCCGTCTCCTTCTCGGGCGGCCCCTCCGTCACCATCAAGTCGCATCACAACGTGGGCGGCCTGCCGGAAAAGATGGGGATGAAGCTTGTCGAACCCCTGCGCGAACTCTTCAAGGACGAAGTCCGCGCACTGGGTCGCGAACTCGGCCTGCCCGATGCCTTCATCGGCCGCCACCCCTTCCCCGGCCCCGGCCTTGCGATCCGTTGCCCGGGCGAGATCACGCGCGAGAAACTCGACATCCTGCGCCGCGCCGATGCCGTCTATATCGACCAGATCCGCAAGCACGGGCTTTACGACGAGATCTGGCAAGCCTTCGCCGCGATCCTGCCCATGCGCACCGTGGGCGTGATGGGCGACGGGCGCACGTATGACTACGCGCTGGCCCTGCGCGCCGTGACCTCGGTCGATGGCATGACGGCGGATTACTACCCCTTCACCCATGACTTCCTTGGCGAGACGGCAACCCGGATCATCAATGAAGTCCAAGGGGTTAACCGCGTCTTCTACGACTGTACATCAAAACCGCCGGGAACGATCGAACTGGAATGATCCGCCTCTCCGGCCGCCTTGTCTGCATGACCGGGGAGGAGCGCGCCGCCGTGCTCCTCCACCGCCCCGCCCACATTCAGGCAACGCTGGCCGAAGCGGGCTGCCTCTCCTTCACCATCGACGACACCGACGATCCCCTGATCTTCGACGTGCGCGAATCCTTCCGAGACCGCGCCGCCTTCGACGCCCACCAGTCCCGCACCCGCGAAAGCGCGTGGTTCGCCGCCACCCGCCACATCCTGCGCGACTTCCGGGTCGAGGAACTGCGGGATTGACGAAAGCCCCCGCTTTGCGCCCCAATGCGAGCCGGGGGGAACAGCACATGCGCGCCACACGCCTTTTCGCCATAAATGACATCCGCACCGTCGATGTCCCCGTCCCCGTCCCAGCGGCGGGCGAGGTTCTGGTACAGGTCGAAGCCTGCGGCATCTGCGGCACCGACCGCCACCTCCTGCACGGGGAATTCCCGTCAAAACCGCCCCTCACGCTGGGGCATGAATTCTCCGGCATCGTCGTAGGCCGCGGCGCGGGCGTGTCGATCCCCGAAGGCACCCGCGTCACCTGCGATCCCAACACATGGTGCGGCACCTGCGAGAATTGCCTGCGCGGGCGGGTGAACCTCTGCCTGAACAACGTGGCGACCGGCATCCACCGCGACGGCGGCTTTGCCGAATTCTGCGCCTATCCCGCCCACAAGGCCCACCCCCTCCCCGCCGACCTCGACCCGCTGCACGGCGCCTTTTGCGAACCGCTGGCCTGCACGATCCACGGCGTCGACATGGGCGCGCCGAAAGCGGGCGAGCGCGCCCTCATCCTCGGCGGCGGCGTCATCGGCATGCTGGCGCTGCAACTCTGCGTCGCCGCGGGGTCCGAGGTGATGCTGCTCACCCGTTCCCCCGCGAAACAGGCGCTCGGCCGCAGCCTGGGCGCCGCCATCACTGCCGCGACCGAGGAAGAGGCCCGCGCGCTCTGGCCCAAGGGGGCGGATCTGGTGATCGAATGCGCGGGCGTCACCGACACGGTGGAATGCGCCCCGCGACTGACCCGTTCGGGCGGGCGCGTCGTGATCCTCGGCGTCCTGCCTGCGGGCCAGACCGTGCGGATCGAACCCTTCGACCTTCTGTTCCGCGAGGTGCAGCTCCTTTCCTCCTTCATCAACCCCTTCACGCAGGACCGCGCCGCCCGCATGATCGCCACGGGGGCGATCCGCATCGACCCGGTCATCTCGCGCATCCTGCCGCTGGAAGAGGCCGCAGCCGCAATCATCGCCCCCGCCCCGCCGGGCGAGATCCGCGCCATCGTCCGCCCCTGAGGCCAGCGCGCCCGTCTGCTGCTTGCGCCCGTCCCGCCAGTGCGGCGCGTCTTCGGTGCAACCGGCTTCATGGTGGAACCGGTCAGAGGCTGTCCGACCGCCCTGCCACTCTGCCTTTCCCTGCTTGGTCCCGGCGCTGATGCTGTGTCGGCACCACGCCTGACAGGTTGCGGGGCTGGACAATCGCCCGCACCAGACCGACAGTGCCGCCATGACCACCCATCGCCCCCTTGCCGCCGCGCTGTGGATGTCCGGCGCGATCTTCTCCTTCACGGCGATGGCGATTGCTGGCCGCGCCGTGGCCGACGCGCATGACACGTTCGAGATCATGATGTGGCGCTCGGTTGTAGGCTTCGCGCTGGTCCTTGCCGTTGCCGGCTCGCTCGGTCGGTTGCGAGAGGTCCGGCGCGACCGGATGGCACAACATCTTGTCCGCAACCTCTTCCACTTCTCGGGGCAGAACCTGTGGTTCTGGTCGCTGACCATGATCCCGCTGGCGCAGGTCTTCGCGCTGGAATTCACCTCGCCCATCTGGGTGATCCTGCTCTCGCCGCTGGTTCTGGGCGAGCGTCTGACCCGCCCCCGCCTCATTGCGGCGGGCCTTGGTTTCGTGGGCATCCTGATCGTGGCCCGCCCCGATTTCGCGGCGCTGGATGCGGGCGTGCTTGCCGCCGCCGGATCGGCGGTCTGCTTTGCCGCGACGACGCTGATGACAAAGCGCCTGACGCGGGGGGAAAGCATTGTGTCCATCCTGTTCTGGCTGACCTTGATGCAAGGCTGCTTCGGTGCCGTCATGGCGGGCCATGACGGGGTCGTCACCCTGCCTACCGCCGCAACCCTGCCGTGGCTGGCCCTGATCGGCTTCTGCGGGCTTCTGGCCCATACCTGCCTGACCACGGCCCTTTCGCTCGCCCCGGCCAGCTATGTGGTTCCCGTCGACTTCATCCGCCTGCCGGTGATCGCGGTGGTGGGGGTGATGCTCTATTCCGAACCGCTCGACCCGCTCGTCCTGCTGGGCGCGCTGGTCATCTTTGCGGGCAACTGGATCAACATCCGCGCCGAGACGCGCAAGTCTGCCACAGTCGCGAATTCACAAATCCGTGACGCCGCGTCATGAATTGACCTCAAATCTGCCCGAACCTAGCGTTAAGAAAGATGGGCCCGTGGGGATGGGTCCGGGAGGAGTTTGGGGATATGACAGTTATCAAGACAGTAATGGGTGCAACGTTGGTGCTGGCAGCAGGCACGATGGCAGCACAGGCCGGCGGCATCGACCGCTCCGGTCAATCGATCGGTACGATCTTCGAGAAGACCGGGCAAACGGGCAACTTCTTCCAGCTTTCATACGGATCGATCACGCCGAGTACTAATACGTCGACGGGCGGCAATCCCCTCTTGGATTACTCGCTGCTCGGACTGACCTACAAGCGCCAGTTTGACGAGAATTTCAGCCTGACCGTAATCTATGACGAACCCTACGGTGCTGCCGTGCAATATCCTGCCGGAGCGCCCTTCCTTGGGTCTTTCGCGACGGTCGAAAGTCAAGCCGTCACCATGGTCGGACGGTATGAAACCGGCAGCGGTTTCAGCGTCCATGGCGGCCTGCGAGCACAGAAGCTTTCGGGTTCGATCCAGACCTCGCAACGTCTTGTCGCGGAAAGCGGTTATGACCTCGGGTACGTCGTCGGCGCTGCCTACGAGATTCCGGACATCGCACTTCGCGTCGCGGTGACGTACAATTCCGAGATCGACAACGAACTCACCGGTACCGAAACAGTATTGATCCCCCCTGTATCGTCCGCGGCGACGTCCTTCACGGTCACTACGCCGGAGAGCGTCAATCTCGACTTTCAGTCGGGAATCGCGAAGGACACGCTGCTTTTCGGCTCGATCCGCCATGTGCGCTGGGCAGGGTTCAACCTGACCACCCCAACGCTGGCCTATGCGAGTTTCACGGACAATACGACCACCTACACGCTTGGTATTGGTCGCAAATTCAACGACAACTGGTCGGGCGCAGTTTCCATCGGTTATGAGGCCGAGGGTACAAAGCCCACGACCACCGCTCTCGCTCCCTATACGGGCAGCAAGAGCATAACGGTCGGGGCGACCTACACCCAGGACACCTTGAAGATTACAGGCGGGGTAACCTACGCCAAGCTGGGTGATACCTTCCTTGGAGGCCCGATCTCTTGGTCGGACGGAAAGGCGGTCGGCGTCGGCCTGCGGATAGGCTACTCCTTCTAACGCCGCTACGACACATCCCAAAAGGCCCCGCCCCTGCGCGGGGCCTTTTGCCATTTTCCGCGTGAATTCCCCCGCACCCTTGGCTAATCATCGCGCCAGACAAACGGGGGACGGGTGATGATCTACCAGACCGGCGCAGAGTTCCGCGCGGCCAAGGAAAAGCGGGTGGTGCTCTTCGGCATGTCGGGGCTGGGCAAGACGCACCTCTCGAACCTCCTGCGCGACGCGCCCAAGGATCAGGGCGGCGGCTGGTTCCACTATTCCGTCGATTACCGCATCGGCACCCGCTACATGGGCGAATACATCGCCGACAACTTCAAGCGCGAGGCGATGAAGGTCCCGCTCCTGCGCGAATTGCTGATGACCGACAGCGTCTACATCGCCTCGAACATCACCTTCGACAATCTTGCCCCCCTCTCCACCTATCTGGGCAAGCCGGGTGATCCCGCGCGCGGCGGCGTCCCCTTCGCCGAATATTGCAAGCGTCAGGCCCAGCACCGCGAGGCCGAGATCGCGGCGCTGCTGGACACCACGCGCTTCATCGACCGCGCGCATGACATCTACGGCTATGACAACTTCGTCTGCGATAGCGGCGGTTCGATCTGCGAGGTGGTGGACCCCGCCGATCCGGACGATCCCGTGATGCGCGCGCTGTCGGAGCGGTTGCTGATGGTCTGGATCAAGGGCTCGGACGCGCACCGCGACGAATTGATCCGCCGCTTCGACAAGGCCCCCAAGCCGATCTATTACCAGCCCGACTTCCTTGCCACGCTCTGGGAAGAATATCTCGCCCTGCAAGGCCAGCCCGCCGAAAAGGTCGACCCCGATGCCTTCCTGCGCTTCGGCTATGCGCGCATCCTGAACCACCGCCAGCCGCGCTATGCCGCCATGGCCGACTGGGGCGTGACCGTCACCGCCGAGGAGGTGGCCACGATCCGCAATCCCGCCGGTTTCGCCGACCTTATCGCTGCCGCTATCGACCGCCACCGCGCGACTTGAACCTGCTGCTCTTTGCCATTACCTCACCGCCCCTGACCTGACAGAGGATCCCATGCCCATCACCCTGCCCGAGACCCTGCCCGCCTATGACGTTCTGCGGAACGAAGGCGTCATGGTCATGTCGCCGGAACGGGCGGCGCGGCAGGACATCCGGCCCCTGCGCATCGGCCTGCTGAACCTGATGCCCAAGAAGATCCAGACGGAAAACCAGTTCGCCCGCCTGATCGGGGCCACGCCGTTGCAGATCGACCTGCATCTGATCCGCATGACGGAACACCAGACCCGCAACACCGCCGCCGAACATATGGAAACCTTCTACCGCCCCTTCCAGGAGGTGAAGGGAGAGAAGTTCGACGGCCTGATCATCACCGGCGCCCCCATCGAACACCTGCCCTTCGAGGAGGTGACCTATTGGGACGAGCTGTGTCAGGTCTTCGACTGGACCCAGACCAATGTTCAATCCACCTTCGGCGTCTGCTGGGGCGGCATGGCGATGATCAACCATTTCCACGGGGTGAAGAAACACATGCTGCCGAAAAAGGCCTTCGGCTGCTTCCGGCACAGGAACCTCGCCCCCACCTCGCCCTATCTGCGTGGCTTCTCGGATGATTTCGTCATCCCCGTCAGCCGCTGGACCGAGATGCGGCAGGACGAGATTGACGCCCGCGCGGGCCTGCGCACGCTGCTCGGCTCCGAAGAGGTTGGCCCCTGTCTGGTCGAGGATGCGGGCCACCGCGCGCTCTATATCTTCAACCATTTCGAATATGACAGCGACACGCTGAAACAGGAATATGACCGCGACATCGCCAACGGCACACCGATCAACGTGCCGCTGAACTATTACCCCGATGACAATCCCGCGATGCCCCCCCTGAACCGGTGGAGAAGCCACGCCCACCTTCTATATGGCAACTGGATCAACGAGATTTACCAGTCCACGCCATATGAGATCGCCGAGATTGGCACTTAGCATCCTGATTGCCGCAACCGCCATCGGCGGTTGCGCGCTTCTGACCGACCGCCGCGCCACCGCGCGCGAGATGACGGCCGAAGCCGCCTTCCCCCCCACGGGCCGGATCATCGACGTGCAGGGCATCAAGGTCCACGCCCATGTGCAGGGCATCGGGCCGGACCTCGTCCTGATCCACGGCGCCAGCGGCAACACGCGTGACTTCACCTTCTCGCTCGTCGACCGTCTGGCGCGGGATTATCGCGTCATCGCCTTCGACCGCCCCGGTCTGGGCTGGAGCGAGAGCCTCGGCCCCGACGGGGTCAGCCCGCTGTTGCAGGCGCGGCTGTTGCAGAAGGCGGCGGACGAACTCGGCGTCACACGCCCCGTGGTGCTGGGCCACAGCTATGGCGGCGCGGTCGCCATGGCCTGGGGCCTGACCGACACGCCCGATACGGCGGCGCTGGTGATCGTCTCGGGCGCGACCATGCCTTGGCCGGGGGGCCTCGGTCCCTTCTACGCCGTGACGGGCAGCCGTCTGGGGGCTGCGACCGTGATCCCCGCCATCACCGCCTTCGCCTCGCCCGACCAGGCGCAAAGCGTCATCGCCGGCATCTTCGCCCCCGACGCAGCCCCCGCAGGCTATGCCGATTATGTCGGCGCCGCCCTGACCATGCGGCGCGGCACGCTGCGCGACAACGCCATGCAGGTGAGCGGGCTGAAACCCCATGTCACCCTCATGGCGGAAAAGTACCCCGCCCTGAACATCCCCGTCGAACTGCTCCACGGCACGGCCGACACCATCGTTCCCGCCTCCATCCACGCCATTCCCCTGTCGGACAGCCTGCCCGACGCCAACCTCGTGCTGGTCGACGGCATGGGCCACATGCCGCACCACACCCATCCCGACGCCGTCATCGCCGCTATCCACCGCGCCGCCACCCGCGCCGGATTGCGCTGACCGCCCGCATCGCCATACTGGCCCCGTGCCCGACCCCGTAACCAGCGCGAGGATGCCATGACCGACCTGCCCTTCGACGGCGCCATCACCCGTTACTTCGAAAAGGGCGCCCCCAAGGCGATCCGCAGGGCCATCGAGAAGGCCGGCAAGGACGACATCCTCACCCCCGGCTACCCCTATGCCGAAGAGATCAAGCGCAAGGCCTATGACGCCGCGATGGACGGATTGCAGCGCCAGCTTGTCCGGATGCAGGCCGACATCAAGGCGACCGGCAAACGCGTGATCGTCGTCTTCGAGGGCCGCGACGCGGCAGGCAAGGGCGGCACCATCGACACGATGCGCGAAAACCTGAACCCGCGCGTCTGCAACGTCGTCGCCCTCTCCAAACCCTCGGACCGCGAGGCGGCAAGCTGGTATTTCCAGCGCTATGTGGACTGGCTGCCCGCCGCGGGGGAAATGGCGATGTTCGACCGCTCCTGGTACAACCGCGCGATGGTCGAACATGTCTTCGGCTTCTGCACACCCGACCAGCGCGAAAAGTTCTTCCGCCAACTCCCCGAATTCGAACACATGCTGGTGGATGAAGGCATCACCCTCGTAAAACTCTGGCTGGAAGTGGGCCGCGCCGAACAGCTCCGCCGGTTCCTCGCGCGCGAGCGGGACCCGCTGAAACAGTGGAAACTCTCGCCCATCGACATCCACGGGCTGGGCAAATGGGACGACTATTGCACCGCCATCAACGACACGATGGAACGGTCACATTTCCCCTTCGCCCCTTGGACGGTGATCCTGTCCGACGACAAGAAGCGCGCCCGCATCGCAGCCATCCAGACCGTGCTGAACGCGGTCGACTTCAAGGGCAAGGATGCCGCCCTCATCGGCCAGCCCGACCCCGCCATCTGCGGCGGACCAGATCTCAGGCCAAGGGAATGAAACACGGCTACCACCACGGCAATCTCCGGCAGGCGCTGGTGGATGCGGCGCTTGCCCTGATCGCAGAGCGTGGCCCCACCGGCTTTACCCTGTCCGAGGCGGCGAAACGCGCCGATGTCACCCCCGCCGCCGTCTACCGCCATTTCGCAGGCCGCGACGACCTGATCGCCGAAGTGGCGCGGCAGGGCTATGACATCTTCGCCGCGCTTATGGAATTCGCCTATGACGACGGCAAGCCCACTGCGCTCGCGGCGTTCGAGGCGACGGGCCGCGCCTACCTTGCCTTCGCGCGCAAATATCCGGGCCATTACATGGCGATGTTCGAAAGCGGGTTGAGCTTCAACGCCCATCCCGACCTCGCGTTGGTGGCGGGCAAGGCCCGCGCCGTGCTGGAAAGGGCGGCCGAGAAACTGTCGGACCAGATGCCCCCCGACCGCAGGCCGCCTGCCACCATGTTTTCTGCCCATGTCTGGGCCATGTCGCACGGGGTGGTGGAACTCTACATGCGCGGCGCCCCGGGGGCGAAATCGCCCTTCACGCCCGAGGACCTGCTGGAAGCGGGCATAGGCATCTATCTGCGCGGGCTGGGGCTGCTGCCACCGGACTGCTAGGCGGAAGGATTTTCTGGCGAAAATCCTTTCGCCAAACTTTCTGCGAAAGTTTGCCACCCCGGAACCCGATCCTTCGCCAGAAGGATCGTTCGCAAGATTTTTCGCAGAAAAATCTTGCGCCAACGTCAGGCGGGGTTCACCCCGCCTTCACCGCCCCCGCCCTTACCGGAACAGCACCAGCGCGCCCGGCGACCAGCCGACCCGCGCCCGCGCGCCGCGATCCAGAACAGGACGGCCAAAGACGTTGCGCATGGAAATCCGCACCGGCGTCTCGGTCCCGTCGATCCGCACGTCGTAATAGGTCATGTCACCGAAATAGACGACCTCCTCGATGGTCGCCATGCTTTCGCGGTCCGTGGCCGCGCTGCTGTCATAAAGGATGGTCAGCGTCTCGGGCCGGAAGCCCACCGTCGCCCCCTCGGCCGTCGCCCCGCCCATCACCTGCGACGCCTCGACATGGATACGGCCAAAACCCGCTGCTTCAATCTCCACCGCGCCCGCGCCTTCCTCCAGCACCTTGGCGGGCAGGAAGTTCATCGTCCCGATGAAATCCGCCACCTTCCGGCTGTTCGGACGGCGATACAGCGTCTCTGGATCGGCCAGCTGCGCGATCTCGCCCTCGAACATCACGGCGATCCGGTCGGACATGACCAGCGCCTCTTCCTGATCGTGGGTGACAAGGATGAAGGTAATCCCCACCTGACGCTGCAGGCGGATCAGCTCCACCTGCATCTGCTCGCGCATCTTCTTGTCCAGCGCCGACAGGGGTTCATCCAGCAGCAGCACCTTCGGCTTCAGGATCAGCGCCCGCGCCAGCGCCACGCGCTGCCGCTGCCCGCCCGACAGGGCATGCGCCGCCCGCTTGCCATATCCCTTCAGCCCCACCATCTCCAGCGCCTCGCCCACGGCGCGCGCCTTCTCCTCCTTCGACCGCGGGTCGCGGCGCAGGCCGAAGCCCACGTTCTCTTCCACCGACAGGTGGGGGAAGATCGCATAGGACTGGAACACCATGTTCGTCGGACGCTTGTTCGCAGGAACCCCCGCCATGTCGCGCCCGTCCACCAGCACCGCGCCCGAGGAAATGTCCTCGAACCCCGCGATGGTGCGCAGCAGCGTGGTCTTACCACAGCCCGACGGCCCGAGCAGCGAGAAGAACTCCCCCGGACGGATCGTCGCGGTGATCCCGCGCAGCGCGTGATAGTCGCCGTAATATTTGTGGACGTCCCGGAACTCGATCATGGGGTCAGACGTGGTCACAGGAAGCCTCCGGTATCCTTGCCGCCCGATTTCGCGATACCGCGACGGCGGAAATATTCTGCAGTAGCAAGCAGGGTGATGGACAAGAGGACGAGGATCGTCCCCAGCGCCATGATGGCGGGAACCTTGGCCGGGAAACGGAACTGGCCGTAGATATAGACAGAAAGCACCGTCTCGTTGCCGCCAAGGAAATAGGCGATGATGAATTCGTCCAGACTGATCGTGAAACAGATCAACAGGGACGAGATGATCCCCGGCATCACCAAGGGCAGGATGATCAGCCAGAAGGTGGAAATCGGCGTCTCGCCCAGATCATAGGCCGCCTCTTCCAGCGACTGGTCCAGCGACTGGAAGGCCGAGGACAGGATCGCCACGGCAAAGGGCGTGCAGATCAGCACATGGCCCATGATGATGGTCAGGATCGACAGCTCGATCCCCACCGCCAGCAGCACGACCAGCATCGACATGGCCACGATCATCTCGGGCAGGACGAGGGGCAGCATGATCAGCCCCATGATCCCCGCCTTGGCCGGAAATCTGAACCGCGTCGACGACCGCGCCGCGAACAGGCCCAACACCGTGGACAAGACCGCGACCGAGACCGAGATGATCACCGAATTGCGGACCGCGTTCCACAGCGTCGTGTCCTGCCACATCTCGCCGAACCACGCCGTGGTAAAGCCCTGCAGCGGAAAGGCGATCACCTTGCTGTCGTTGAAGGCAAAGATCGGCAACAGGACGATCGGCGCGTAAAGGAAGACCAGATAGGCGATGGCATAGCCTTTGAAGACGGGCGACTTCATTTCGTACCCCGCAGGAACCGGCGGTTCAGAAAGAGAAAGACGATGCTCACCAAGGCCACGATCATCATCGCGGACACGGCGATCGCCGACCCCAGTTCGCGGTTGTTCTGCTTCAGCATGGTCCCCTCGATCCGGTTGGCGATCATGGGCAGTTTGCCCCCGCCGATCAGGTCGGGCGTCACATAGTCGCCCACCGTGGGGATGAAGACGATCAGCACCGCCGCGATCACCCCCGGCATGGACAGGGGCAAGGTCACCCGCAGGAAGGTCATGAACTGACTTTCGCCCAGATCGCGCCCCGCCTCGAGGAAGGAGCGGTCGATCTTCTCGAGCGCGACGAAGATCGGCAGGATGGCGAAGGGCGCATAGGCATGGGCCAGCGTCATGACCAGCGCGGGCACGTTGTAATTGATCACCTGCAACGGCTCGTCGATGATCCCCAGCGAGATCAGGCCGGAATTGATCACCCCGTTATAGCCGAGGATCACCTTCCACAGGAAAACGCGGATCAGATAGCTCGTCCAGAACGGAATGGTTATCAGGAACAGCCAGAGCGATTTCTTCTCCGGTCTGACATGGAAGCTGACGAAGTAGGCAACCGGATAGGCCAGCAGCACGGTGGCCAGCGTCACGGACATGGACACGGTCAGAGAGCGCATCATCAGCAGACGGTTGATCCGGTCGGACCAGACCTCGGCATAGTTGCCCAGACCGAAGCCGCCATCGGGCAGCGACAGCGAATAGACCAGCACCATGAACAGTGGAGCGGCCAGAAGAAGCACGGCATAGACCAGCGGCGGGCTGACCAGAAGCAGGCCACTCGCCGCCTCGGAGCGGCCTCCGCCGCCCGTTCCCCCATTCGATGCCATTGCGCCCCCTGTCGGCCCGTTCTTCGCGTTCTTTGATCAAATTTAGACGCAAGACGGACCGTCACGCAAGTGACAGGAAGGAACGTCGTTGCGGCAGGACGGTGGAATGCACCGCAGCTGCCGCAAAATCAAGCACTTCGCCGCGATCAGCCCGCGATGCGTTCGACCGAGATCGCGCGCTTCTTCAGCTCGTCATAGAGCGTTGGCACAACCCGCAGGCTGCCCACCGCCACGCGCAGCGCGTCGGACAGCTTGCCGTCCTGCGCCTCGCCCTCGACCCGCCAGACCATGCGCCGCGTCACGCCGTCATCATAGACGATCTCGGTCGCCCCGTTGCGCGCCTGCCGGATACCAAGAAAATCCGCCCCGCCATGCGGGGCATGAAAGAATGCCTGTCCCATTTTCGGGTCCGTTCTGCTGCTCTTGTTATGCAGACAGGAAAATCCGCAGCCCCCCTTGCGTCAACGAATCTTTCCACACCCGCGGCAAGAAGCGATCAAACCGAGACTCGATTGCCACAATTCCGCCCTTTCGGGCCGCAATTGTGGCGCGGCTCGCCGCCTTGCCGCCACAATCCCGCCACAATCAGACCGCCGGCGGGTCATAGGGCGGGCGCGACAGAAGCCCCGCCAGCCGGTCCATCGCCCCGGCGAAATCCGCGTCCGACACATGCCCCGCCAGCGCAAGCCGCACCGCCTGCGGTGCCCGCCCGTGGCTCAGCGCATATTCGTCCGCCGACCGGACCAGCACGCCCTCGGCCTCGGCCATCCGCGTGAAGGTCGAGGCCCGCCATCCCAGCGGCAGACGCAGGAAGGCGAAACGCAGCCCCGGCTGCCAGGCCAGATCGAAACGCCCGATCGTGTTGACCATCACCTTGATCCGGCCCGCCAGTTCCTCTCCGACGCGCCGACGGATATCCACGGCAGCGCCACTCTGGAACAGATGCAAGCAAAGGTCGCTCACCGGACGGGGCAAGGCAAAGAAGGCGTGCTGCGCGGTCAGCCGCCCCGTCTCTCCCATGCCCGCCGGACAGACGATAAAGCCGAACCGAAGCGCGGCCGAGATCGTCTTGGACAGGCTGCCCACATGCCAGACCCGTTCCGGCGCCAGCGCGCGCAGCGACGGCCACGTGCTTTCCGACAGCGTGTAGCAATCGTCCTCGATCACCTGAAGGTCGAAATGACGGGCAATCGCCGCGATCCGCTGGCGGCGTTCCATCCCCATCCGCGCCGTCGTCGGGTTCTGCGCCTCGGTCGTCAGGCACAGCACCTGCGCCCCGTGGCGGCGACAGGCGGCCTCCAGTGCCTCGGGGATCATCCCTTCGGCATCAGTCTCCACCCCCACCACCTCGGCCCGCGCCAGCCGCGCGGCATGGCGGAACCCGGGATAGGCCAGCTCCTCGGTCAGCACGACCGGCCTGTCCCCGCGCAGACAGCACAGCAGGATCAGGTTGATGGCATTCTGCCCCCCCGCCGTCAGCGCGATATCCTCCGGCCCGAAACTGCCAAGCGCGCGGTCCGACAGCCAGCCGCAAACCGCCTCGCGCAAGGGCGCCTCGCTGCGCTGGGTGGTATAGTCGATCCAGTCCTCGTCCAACCGCGCCGAGATTGCCTGCATCGCGCTGCGGAACGCCGGTATCTGGCCCACATCCGGCAGGCGCGGCGCGCGCAGGTCGATGCGGCCCCGCACGTATTCCGGATCCCGTTCGATCAGCAAAGGCTGCGTCGGCCCCAGCTTCGGCGCGCGGGCCGCCACGAAGGTCCCCCGCCCCACGGTCGCGGCCAGAAGCCCCTCCTGCGTGGCCAGCGCATAGGCGCGGCTCACCGTGCCCGGCGTCACGCCCAGAACCCAGGCCAGATCGCGCACCGTGGGCAGCTGCTCCCCTTCGGCCAGTTCGCCCGACCGTATCGCCTCGCGCAGCGCGCGCGACAGGGCCAGATATTTCGGCCCCGGATAGGCCGCCAGATCGGGTTTCCAGATTGTATCGGCCACAATGTTCCTCTGGCAGATGTACGCCGCCTATTGTATCTATCCATATAGACAGATCATCCACATTGTATCAACACAAAAGATCGGAGCTTCCCATGTCCTCGCGGACCGCCTACGCCGCCCTGCCCGTCACCCTGCCGCCGCTGTCGCGCGCGCTGGTTTCGCTGGCACTGGCCGTCGCGCGCTGGGAAGACCGCCGCCGCACCCGCAGCGCCCTCGCGCGTCTGGACAGCCACATCCTTGCCGATATCGGCCTGACATCTGCCGCCGCGCAGGTCGAATGCCGCAAGCCCTTCTGGCGCGACTGACCCGCGCTTTCCTTTCGATCCCCTGACTGGGCCGGGCATACCGGCCCTTCTTTTTTGCCCGAAGGCAGACAGGAACGGGGCGGACCAAGGCCCGCCCCGCCATCCGTCACCGGCCGCTATCCGCCTCAGCCTTGGGCAAGGATCGACCGGATCAGGGCAGCAGCCCCGCTTTCGTCGCTGTGGACAGCATTCGAGATGGCCAGAGCCTGCGCCGGAGTCAGGTTATCCAGATCGGCATTCGGCACCAATTGGCGCGCCTCCATCTTTGTTGCGGTGGACAGGGTGCCATCCATCCCCGTCATGGCAAAGGACGGCAGCGCCGAAGCAAGGACCAGCGCGGAAACGGTCGCAAGGTTTTTCATTTCAAGCCTCTCTTTCTTTCTGAAATCATCGCGGACCGTCGCGGTCCGTGGCAATGACTATGGTGCGATCGGGCAAAGGGTTGAAATCACATGCCAATCGCGCGACCTCACGCAGATTTGGACGGTGTGAGCGAAACTTCCTCCCGCACCCCGCGTTCCCCGCCGCCGCATGGTCTGGACCGCAGCATCCGGCCGTTGCAGCCGCGCCCTCGCCTCGCATCCCGTACGGGGCGCCAGTCACGGGCGCGCGAGCAACAGCCTCGCAAGGCCCGCTGCGCCATCCCTGTGCATCCGCGCACAGATCCGGACCCAAAGCAAAAGGCCCGCCAAGCGGCGGGCCTTTCGAACACATATCTTCCGGATCAGCGCTTGGAGAACTGGAAGGACCGGCGCGCCTTGCGCTTGCCGTACTTCTTCCGTTCGACGACGCGCGAGTCGCGGGTCAGGAAGCCCGCAGCCTTCAGCGCCGGACGCAGCGAGGGTTCATAAAGCTGCAGCGCCTTCGAGATGCCATGCTTCACCGCGCCCGCCTGACCCGACAGACCGCCACCGGCGACCGTCGCGTAGACGTCGAACTGGCCTTCGACATTGGCGATCTGGAAGGGCTGCTTCAGGATCATCTGCAGCACGGGACGGGCGAAATAGGCCGCCATATCCTTGCCGTTGACCACAACCTTGCCGGAGCCGGGCTTCACCCACACACGGGCGACGGCATCCTTGCGCTTGCCGGTCGCATAGGACCGACCCAGCGCATCACGGACCGGAGCCTTGGGCGCAGCCGCTTCCGCAGCGGCGGGGGCCGAACCGGCGACGGCCGACTTCAGATCGTCGAGGGATTTGATATCGGCCATGATCAGGCGCTCCGCGTGTTCTTCGGGTTCAGGACGCGCAGGTCCAGAACGGTGGGCTGCTGGGCTTCATGCGGATGGGCCGCACCTGCATAGACGCGCAGGTTGGTCATCTGCTGGCGGCCCAGACGGTTGCGGGTGATCATGCGCTCGACGGCCTTGATCACAACGCGCTCGGGATGGTTGCCTTCCAGCACCTGCCGCGCGGTGCGCTGCTTGATCCCGCCCGGATGGCCGGTGTGCCAGTAATAGACCTTGTCGTCGCGCTTCTTGCCGGTCATCTGGATCTTGTCGGCATTGATCACGATGACGTTGTCACCCATGTCCATGTGGGGGGTGAAGGTCGGCTTGTTCTTGCCGCGCAGGATGTTGGCGACGATCGTGGCGAGGCGGCCCAGAACGATGCCTTCGGCATCGATCAGGATCCACTTCTTCTCGATGTCCGCCGGCGTAGCCGTGAAGGTTTTCATCTCGAACCCTGTGAAGTTGAAGCGGGGGCTGCCCCCCGGAATCTCGGATGGCGGCTTATCGCGTGAAGCGCCGCGCAGGTCAAGCGCCGGAAACGGAATAGTTTTATTGTATTTCAATAGCTTGTGATTTGCGGTATTATTTTACCCCAAATCCTCCGCCCCGACACCAGCCACCCGCGCCCGATTTTTCGCAGAAAAATCGCCCCTTCACCGCAGGCGCGGCGGTTTCGCCGGATCCGATCCCGGCGCAACCGGCGCGGCCGGTTCTGCCCGCACCGGCGCGGGCAGGTCAAAGCGCAACGCCACCTTCGCCATGCTGGCCGTCGCCGGATCGTTTCCCGCGAGGAAGGTCACGTCCATCTCGCCAGCCTCGACGCCCGAGAAAGCCAGCGCCTCGCCCGCCGCGCGCGCCAGCGCCGCCTCGGCCCCCGCCACCGCATCGACGAAGGCCAGCATGTGCCCCCGCCGCCCGCCGCGATAGGTCACCCCCGCCAGCAGCGCCGCCCCCGCCAGACCGCCCGCGCGCGCAAGCTTGGCATCCAGCCCCTCGACCAGCCGTTGCGGCAGCCCCTTCGGCGCGTGGAACGCCTCGGCCACCGCCTCGGCCTCTTCCGGCGCGGCCTCCAGCATCCCCGCCAGCCAGTCCACCGCCTCGGGCGGCAGCACCATGGCCGAGGGCGCCACGCCCAGATTGATCCCCAGCCCGATCCCCTGCCCCGCCAATTGCTGCGCGATCACGCGCCCCGGCAAGGCGGCATAGGGCTGTATCCCGCCCGCGAATTCCGCCAGCCGCTCCTCGAGGTCAAAGACCAGAACCACCGGCCCGTCCTCCAGCGGAAAGACGCGCGGGCGGATGTCCGCCCCGGCCGCCTCTTCCTCCAGCATCAGGAACATCTCGCCATCGGCCAGCCGCTCATAGAATTGCAGACGGTTGTCCTCGTCCTCGGCCATTGCGGCATAGGCTGCGTCCAGCGGGGTCATTGCCCGTCCTCCATCACATCGCGCACGGCCTGACGCAGCGCGGGCACCAGCTCGGCCCCGAACCACGGGTTACGCTTCAGCCATCCGGTATTCCGCCACGACGGATGCGGCAAGGGCCAGATGCCCCGCGCGGCATGGTCGCGCCATTCCGCCACGGCCTGCGTCACATTCCCGGTCCCCAGATGCCAGCGCTGCGCCGCGCCCCCCACCGCCAGCACCAGCCGCAGACCGGGCATGGCCGCCATCACCCGTCCCCGCCACTCCCGTGCACAGACCGGCGGCGGCGGCAGGTCCGCCCCCTTGGCATCATAACCCGGAAAGCAGAAGGCCATGGGCACCACCGCCACGCGGTCAAGATCATAGAACGCGGCCTCCGACAGGCCCGTCCAGTCGCGCAGCCGGTCCCCCGAGGGATCGGTGAAGGGCCGGCCCGAGGCATGGACCCGCGCCCCCGGCGCCTGCCCCGCGATCAGCAACCGCGCGGCGGGCCGGAACCAGACCACGGGGCGCGGCTCATGCGCCGTCGCGGTCGCGGCGAAACGTCCGGCACAGATCCTGCATCCGCGGATCGCCCCGGCAAGAGCCGTGGCACAGACCGATCCGGCAGCGGCGGGATCATCGAAAGGGGGTGTGGGCATGGCAGCATCATCCGCAGGGGGCGCAGGGCACGGCCATCACAGATGGTCTTCCGGATGCGCGGGGGCAACACCGGCGCGGCAATCGGTCCGCGCCGCCTTGCGGCTTCCCGCTGCCCTGTTTACCTCGCCGCCGGTTCCCCAACACACCGGCGCCCCGCAGATGTATCGCGTCTCACCCTTCGTCCGCCATTTCGCCTGGGCCCTGCTCGGCGGCATCGGCCTTGCGACGCTCTGGGTCAATATCGACCCTGCCGGCTATTACGACCTTGTCGAATACCGCCTGATCGACCTGCCCAAACCCGTCTGGATCGCGGGCGAGACGCTGGTCATCACCCCGCAAACCGTCACGGCCGATCTGCTGATGGCCTTCTTCCTGTTCTTCGTCGCCAAGGAACTGTGGGAGGCGCTGATCCTCACCCGCGGGGCCCTTTCGGGGCGGCGGGCTCTCTTGCCTGCCGGGGCCGTTGCAGGCGGACTGGCGGGCGCGGTTGCGATCTGGCTGCTGCATTCGGCGCTTTTCGTGACGGATGAATTCGTCCCGACCGGCAGCGGCTGGCCCCTGCCCGTCGGGTCCGAGATCGTGCTGGGCTTCGTCGCGGGACGCATGGTCTTCGGCCCCGGGCATCCTGCGCTGCACCTTCTGCTTCTGCTCTCCATCGCCTCGACCATCCTCGGGATCCTCATCCTCGGCCTCGCCTATCCGGGCGAAGGGCTACAGCTTCTGTGGCTGCTGCTGCCGCTGGCCTCGTCGCTGGCCGTCTGGCGGCTGCACGGACGCCAGACCCGCACGGGCGGGACCGAACGCGACCGTCGCCGCGCCCTCACGCTCTGGCCCTATCTGCTGGCCGGAGCGGCGGGATGGCTGGGCGTCACCTTCGCGGGCCTTCCGGGGGCGCTGGGGCTTCTGCCGGTGATCCCTGCCATTCCCCATGCCGACCGCGCCTTCGGCCTCTTTGCCGAGGCCGAGGAATATCTACACGACCCGCTCAACCGTCTGGCCCACATGCTGGTCCGCCCGCTCGCGGTCGTTCTGCTGCTTGTGGGCTTCACGCAGGGCGCGGTCGATCCCTCTGCCTTCGACGTGACAACCCTGACCGTCCTCGCCTCGCTCTGGATCGGCAAGCCACTGGGCCTGATGCTGGGCGCACTCCTTGTCGCGCAGCTCTTCCGCCTGCCCATGCCCGCAGGAATCCGCATCCGCGATCTCCTGCTCGTCGCGATGCTCTCGGGCATGGCCTTCACGGCGCCCGTCCTTGCGCTCGACACCGCCCTCCCCGGTGGCGCCATGGCCGAGGCGGCGCGCCTTGGCCTTGTCCTGTCGCTTCTCGCATGGCCGGCGGCGCACCTTCTGGCACGATTCCTGCCCCGCAAGCGCTGACCGGTGGTGTGGACAATCCGCCCCGCCGGGGCGGCATTGTCATCTTGGTGGAACTTCCGACATAATGATGCCCGAAAGTATGGCTAGCAGGGCCAAAGGTCAGGCGACGTCGCGTTGCAGGTAAAGGGGCAGGAATGATCGAGTTCGAAAACGTCTCGAAGTCCTTCTGGACCGGCAAGACGCGCAAGGTCATTCTCGATCAGGCCAGCTTCCGCGTCGAACTCGGCAATTCGCTGGGAATCCTCGCGCCCAACGGCACGGGCAAGACCACGATCGTCAACATGATGTCGGGGCTCGAACAGCCGGACGAAGGGCGGATCACGCGGTCGGCGCGAATCTCCTTTCCGCTCGGCTTCATGGGCGGCGTCGTTGGCCGCCACAGCGCGACCGAGAACGCCCGCTACATCGCGCGGCTCTACGGGCTTGATCCCGACTATGTCGAAAGCTTCTGCCGGTGGCTCTGCGACATCGGCGAATATTTCGACATGCCCGTGGGCACCTACTCGTCGGGGATGCGGGGGCGCTTCAACTTCGCCCTGCTCCTCGCGCTCGAATTCGACATCTATCTGATAGACGAGGGAATGCCCGGCACGACCGATGCCGAATTCAACCGCAAGGCCGGAACCATCCTGCGCCAGCGGCTGGAGAACGCGACCGTCGTCATCGTCTCCCATCAGGCCTCCACGCTCGAAAAGTTCTGCCGTTCGGCGGCAGTCTTGCGGAACGGACGGCTGCACATGTTCGACACTCTGGAAGAAGCGAAACGGCTGTATAATTATGAAACTCAAGGTTAAGCGGTACCACACCCGCCGTCCCGAGCCGTTGCCGCAGCCCGTGCCGCGCCGCCCCGCGCCCGACCGGATGGAACAGGCCGCGCCCTCCGCCATGCCCGCAGCCGTCCGCGCGTCCCTTGCCACCGGAGCGATGGCCGCCCAGCCCCCACGCGCCGCCGCGCCGCGCAGCCCGATTCCCGCCGCCACGAACGAGGCGCTCTTCGAACAGTCCGAGGACGGCTTCGGCAGCCAGCCCTATCCCACCGCGGCAGGCGCGGCCCCGACCGCAAACACGGATGCCGTGGCGCTTCCCGCCGACGGACCGGCAGGTGCCGAACTCGACGCGATCCGGCGCGAGGGGCTGACCGGCCGCCAGCTTCGCCTCGCCCGTCGCATGGCCCAGAAATACGGGCTTCCCGCCACGTCGGACTTCGACGCCGTGCGCCTCTTGCGGCAGGCGGGGCTCGATCCCTTCCGCAGCACGCCGGTCGTCGACATCGTCGCCGCCGCCGGCGCCGAGATGGAGGCCGCAGGCCCGGACGCCCCCCCCGCACGGGGCGGCATGGTGCCCGTCCCCGCAGGCCAGCGCCTGCCCCAGACGATCAAGCCGGTGCAGGTTCCCGCGCCGATGCCGGAAATCAACCCCGCGGCCGAGATCATGCAGATGCAGCTCGATCTGCAACGCCGCCGCCGCCGCCGCTCTCTCCTGCTCATGGCGCGGCTCTTCTTCTTTGTCCTCCTGCCCACCGTCCTTGCGGGCTTCTATTACTACGTCGTGGCAACGCCCCTCTATGCCACGCGCACGGAATTCGTGATCCAGCAGGCCATGCCGCAGACACCCGGCAGCAGCAGTCTGGGCGGGCTGGCCACCACACCGATGGCCAACATGCAGGATTCGATCACCGTGCAGGGCTATCTGCAATCGCGCGACGCGATGCTGCGCCTCGACCGCGACATCGGCTTCCGCGAGGTGTTCTCGGCCCCTCATATCGACCCGATCCAGCGCCTCGAACCCGACGCCACCAACGAAGCCGCCTACAAGATCTACCAGCGCAACGTCCTCGTCTCCTACGACCCGACCGAAGGCATCATCCGGATGGAGGTGATCGCCCCCGATCCGCAGACCTCGGTCCAGTTCTCGCAGGCCCTCATCGGCTATGCCGAGGAACAGGTGGACCAGTTGACCCAGCGCCTGCGCGAGGATGCCATGAAGGGCGCCCGCGACAGCTATGCCGAGGCAGAGCAGGCCCTGCTCGACGCCCGCCAGCGCTCGGTCCAGTTGCAGGAACGCTTCAAGGTGCTCTCCTCCGATGTCGAGGTCAGCCTGATCACCGGCCAGATCGGCCAGCTCGAAGGCCAGCTCACCGCCGACAAACTGTCGCTGGCGCAGATGGAGTCGAACGCCAACCCCAATGCCGCGCGGATGGAACCGCTGAAACGCCGCATCGCCACGCTGGAATCCGAAATCGCCACCCTGCGGTCCAAGCTGGTGGAAGAGGATGCCTCGGGCCAGTCGCTTGCCCGCGTGCAATCCGAACTCGCCGTGGCCGAAGCCGATGCCGAAACCCGCCAGATGATGCTGGCCCAGTCGCTTCAGGCGATGGAGACCGCGCGGATTGAGGCAAACCGTCAGGCCCGATATATCTCGCTCTCCGTCGCGCCCGTCGCACCGGACGAGGCGACCTATCCCCGCGCATTCGAGAACACGGTGGTGGCGATGCTGATTTTTGCCGGTATATACCTCATCCTGTCGATGACCGCCGCAATCCTGCGCGAACAGGTCTCGGCCTGAGGACAAGATGAAGACAGTAAAGATCGGCGGGCTGACCGTCAGCAACGACAGCCCGCTTCTGGTGATCGCAGGCCCCTGCCAGCTCGAATCCCTCGACCACGCCCAGATGATCGCGGGGAAGATGGCCGAAGCCTGCGCCGCATCCGGCGCGCAGTATGTGTTCAAGGCCAGCTACGACAAGGCCAACCGCACCTCGCTCAAGGGCAGGCGGGGCTTGGGCATCGACGCGGGGCTGAAGGTGCTGGAGGCGGTCCGCGCGATGGGGATGCCGGTGCTGACCGATATCCACGACCCCGAACAGGCCCGCATGGCGGCCGCCGTGGTGGACGTGATCCAGATTCCCGCCTTCCTCTGCCGCCAGACTGACCTGCTGCTTGCGGCGGGCGAAACCGGCGCGGTGGTCAACATCAAGAAGGGCCAGTTCCTTGCCCCGTGGGACATGGACAATGTGGCCGAAAAGGTCGCCTCCACCGGCAATGACCGCATCCTTTTGACCGAACGCGGCACCAGCTTCGGCTACAACACGCTGGTGGCCGACATGCGCGCCCTGCCCCGCATGGCAAAAACGGGCTGGCCCGTCATCATGGACGCCACCCATTCCGTGCAGCAGCCGGGCGGTCAGGGCGGATCAAGCGGCGGGCAGCGCGAATACGCGCCCCTCATGGCGCGCTGTGCCGTGGCCGTGGGCATCGCGGGGGTCTTCATCGAAACTCACGAAAACCCCGACAGCGCCCCCTCGGACGGGCCGAACATGGTCCACCTGTCGGACATGCCTGCACTGGTCGACACGCTGATGGCCTTCGACCATCTGGCCAAGGCAAACCCGCTCCGCGTCTGACGCGCGCGAAGGAATTTCTGCGAAATTCCTTCGCCACGATCCTTCTGGCGAAGGATCGCCCAGACGCCCCGCGCCGGCGGCACCGTCGCAGAAACACTGCCCACCACCTGCCCGCAGCCTTGGTTCAGAGTAGTGCCCGATCCTTCGCCAGAAGGATCGCACTTAAGATTTTTCGCCAGAAAAATCTTCGGCGGCACGGCTCAGGCACGGCTCACGCCACCTGCCCCGCCACCCAGCCCGACGACCAGGCCCACTGGAAATTGTATCCCCCCAGCCAGCCCGTCACATCCACGACCTCGCCCACGAAATAAAGCCCCGGCACGCCCTTGGCCTCCATCGTCCGGCCATCCAGCGCCTCCGTATCGACCCCGCCCAGCGTCACCTCTGCCGTGCGATAGCCCTCGCTGCCTACGGGCC
Source organism: Paragemmobacter amnigenus (assembly GCF_009908265.2). Taxonomy (GTDB): domain Bacteria; phylum Pseudomonadota; class Alphaproteobacteria; order Rhodobacterales; family Rhodobacteraceae; genus Paragemmobacter; species Paragemmobacter amnigenus. The sequence goes on from NZ_JAAATX020000001.1 coordinate 84,315, forward strand.
GCAACTCCCAGCCCGACACCTGCGCCGCGACGCGGTCCAGCACCGCCCGCCCGACCTCGGCCATGGGCCCACCCGTCGCGCCCGCCTGCGCCTCGATCAGCCGCGCCAGCTTTTCCGGCAGCAGCTTTCCCAGCGCCGTACGCAGCGCCGCCCGACCCGCCGCCTGCTTCTCGGCCCGCAGGAACGCCGCCACATCCAACCCCGGCGCAAGGTCGACGCGGATCGCCTCCCCCTCGCGCCAATAGGACGAAATCTGCAGCACCGCAGGCCCCGACAACCCGCGATGGGTGAAAAGCAACGCCTCGTCGAACCCCGTCTTGCCGCGGCTCACCCGCCCCTGCACGGCCACACCGGCCAGCGGGCGCATCCAGTCCAGTTCCTGCTCGGCGAATGTCAGCGGCACCAGCGCGGGCCGCGTCTCGGTCACGGGCAGGCCGAAGGCCGCCGCCACCTGATAGCCGTATCCCGTGGCCCCCATCTTGGGGATCGACTTCCCCCCGGTCGCCACGATGACCGAGGCAGCACCCACCACACCCCGCCCCGTCTCGACCTCGAACCCGCCGCCCGCCGCTTGCCGGACCGCGCCCAGCGTGCAGCCCAGCCAAAGCTCCACCCCCCGGCGCGCCATATCCCCCAGCAGCATGTCGACGATCTGCTTTGCCGACCCGTCGCAAAACAGCTGCCCGAGGGTCTTCTCATGCCAGGCGATTCCCGCCGCATCGACGCGCGCGATGAAATCCTGCGCGGTGAAGCGGCGCAGCGCCGACAGGGCGAAGCGCGGGTTCTTCCCCAAGAACCGTTCGACCCCGAAACCGGTATTGGTAAAGTTGCACCGCCCCCCGCCCGAGATGCGGATCTTCTCGCCCGCCGCCGCCGCATGGTCGACGACCAGCACCCGCCGCCCGCGCCGCCCCGCCTCGATCGCGGCGAACATTCCGGCCGCTCCGGCCCCAAGCACGATGACATCCACGCGTTTCATGCCCCTTGCCTAGCCCCTCTGCCCGACCTTCACAATCCGGCAGATTTTTCCATCGGCCCCCCTTGCACGCCCGAAAACCCTTCGCTAAACACCCCCCCACGGTTGGGGCGTCGCCAAGTGGTAAGGCAGCGGTTTTTGGTACCGCCATACCTAGGTTCGAATCCTAGCGCCCCAGCCAAGAAACCTCCGCGACATGAATGAAATCAATGGGTTGCATGGTGCCGCCTCGGCGCTTCGGGTGCCCCGCTTCACCTTTCTGCTGACCTGCCACGGGATTTTTCCTCCATCTACGATTAGAGTCCGGCCCAAGGAGAGGACGGACGATGAAGAAGGCGCGACTGACGGAAGAGCAGATCATTGGCATCCTGCAGGAGCATGAGGCGGGCGCGAAGTGTGCCGATCTCTGCCGCAAGCACGGGATGTCTGAGGGTGAGCTGCTGCTGGTTTCGTGGCCACGAAGATAAGATCGTGACCAAGGAACTGGAGAGTGGATATGACGAGATGGAAGTTCAGCCGTGAGTTCAAGATCGAGGCCGTAAGGCTGGTGACGGATCGGGGCGTCGCGGTGGCGCAGGCGGCCCGTGATCTGGATGTGGCCGAGAGCGTTCTTCGTCGCTGGATGCGGGAACTGACCGCGACACCGGTGACGGCGTTTCCCGGGAACGGACAGATGCAGGCCGATCTGGCCGAGATTGCAGCCCCGAAGATAAGGTGAGCGGGGCTGCGCCACCGGTTCGAGCAGACCCGCGAACGCGCGTCTTCGTGCGGAGCGTGACATCCTGAAGAAAGCGGCAACTTTTTTCGCGCGCGAGGCGACATGAGGTTCGCCTTCATCGCCAAGCGTCGTCACATCTGGCCCGTCACCTGGCTGTGCGAAGTGCTGGAGGTCTCGCGATCCGGCTTCCATGCCTGGCTCAATCGTCCGACCAGCGCCCGCGAGATCCATGACGCCAAGCTTGTCACGGCAATCGAGACGAGCTTCAAGGCCAGCGACCGGACCTACGGGGCTCGCCGCGTCTGGCACGATGTGCTGGAAGAGGGGCTGGCCTGCGGCCTTCACCGGATCGAACGGCTGATGCGGATCAATGCCTTGCGCGCAAGGCCAAGACGCCGCGGAAAGCCGAAGGACGACGGCGAACGGTCGGTCATCGCCGACAATATCCTCAAGCGCGACTTCCAGGCCGACCGGCCAAACCAGAAGTGGCTGGCCGACTTCACCTATATCTGTACCGCGGAAGGCTGGCTCTACGTCGCAGCCGTCCTTGATCTGTATTCACGGCGCATCGTCGGTTGGTCCATGAAGGCCGAACGAGATGCATCTCTGGTCATGGACGCGCTGATGATGGCCGTCTGGCGAAGAGGAAAGGCTGACGCGCTGCTTCATCACTCGGACCAGGGATCGCAATACACAAGCGAGCAGTTCCAGCGTCTGCTGGCCGACAACGGCATCACCTGCTCGATGAGCCGCGCGGGCAACGTCTGGGATCGAGCCATGGTCGCGCAACTGGTCCAAGCGACCATGGCGAGGTCCGCGATGGAGAGCTTCTTTTCCTCGCTGAAGACCGAACGGATGGCACGGAAGGTCTACCGCACCCGCAACGAAGCCCGTGCCGATGTCTTCGATTACATCGAGCGCTTCTACAACCCGCGCAGGCGGCATTCGAAACTCGGCTACCTCAGCCCCATGGAGTTCGAGGCCCGCGCTATGCTAGCTTAACCTGCCTCCACGAAACCAGCAGCAGCTCAATCCACGGGCTCTACTGGCAAGAGCGACCCGATCCGGCGCTCCATGACTTCGGCAGCCGAAAGGCAGCGTTCATCCTCGAACCAGCGCGCGATGATCTGCACGCCGACCGGCAGACCTCCCACCTTGCCTGCCGGAACGGTCAGCCCCGGCACGCCAAGGCCCGCCACCAGCGGCAAGGGACGGTAGGCGCGGATGATCTGGCCCATCGTCGCAAGGTCCACCGTGTCGTGGTCGATGGGCAAGGGCGGCACGCAGGTTGTGGGCGTCAGCACCAGGGGCCATGTCTGGAAGAACATCGCCCAAGCGCGGCGGATCGCCATGCGGCGGACCCAACCCTCGGTATGGGCGTTCTGGTCCAGCTTGGGCAAGCTGTCCGAGGTGAACAGGAACGACCGTCGGAAGGCCTCGTCGCCCAGCTCCATGAAGACAGCGCGCACCGGGTCGGAGGCATCGGCATACAAGAGCGCCATCCAAAGCTCGGCCATTTCCGACAGATGCGGAGGAGTCACCTCTTCGACGACATATCCCGCCTCCGACAGCCAGCCTGCCGCCTGCCGCACCACGGCGGCCACGTCTGGATCAACCGGCGTATCGCCATCACCCAGCCACATCGCAACACGGCAAGGCAGGCGCTGTGCGGGCGTCACTTCGGGCGCGGGCACCTGGTCGGGGTCGCGTGGATCGGGCTGGGCCAGGACCGACATACCCAGGCGCAGATCGCGGACGGAACGGGTGATCACGCCATCAGATGCACCGATCTGCAGCCCGATGGTGGCTTCACCGGTTTGCGACGGGTTGAAGGTGGGGATGAGACCCATTGTTCCTTTAATCGCGTAGACGCCGTTGACCGATCCGGGCAGGCGCAAGGATCCTGCCACATCATTGCCGTGCGCCAGCGCCCCGATCCCCGCCGCCACCGCCGCCCCCGCCCCCCCCGAAGACCCGCCCGGCGAGCGGGTCAGATCATGGGGATTGCGCGTGATGCCATGCAGATCGTTCGACGCGAACCAGCGATAGCAGAAGGCCGGCACATTGGTCTGCCCGATGATCACCGCGCCTGCCCTTTTCAGATTGGCCGTAGGAATTCCATCCTCGGCAACCCGGGCGTCTTTCAGCGCGACCAGCCCCGTGGTCGTGGCATGGCCTGCAAGGTCCGTGTCGATCTTCGTGGTGACCGGTACGCCATGCAGCGGGCCGAGCGGCAGGCCGTCGCGCACTGCGCGGTCGGCTGCATCGGCCGCGGCAAGGGCTTCCCCGTCGAACCGGTGCACGACGGCGTTCAGGGACGGGTTCACCGCGTCCATCCGTGCGAGGGCGGCCTCGGTCACCGCGCGGCTGCTGACGCGGCCCGCGCGGATCGCGGCGGCGGTGGCCGAGGCGTCAAGCTTGTAAAGATCGTCGGTTGCCATCGCGGTCCTCTCGAAGGGTGGGAACAGGGCCGTGCCGTCTACCCCGAGGCATCGGGCAGGCGTTACAGGTTGTGGTGGCGGCGCCTCGCCCCGGGTCACCCCGGCGCGAGGGCTGTGCGGATCACTTGGTCAGGTCGGTCCAGATCCGGCTGTAAAGGTCCTGCACTTCGGTCGAGCAGGTTTGCTGGAACCGGGCCACCGGCGCGGCATCGTCAGGGATGGTCATTTCCGGAGCCGCCAGCAGGTCGGCGGACATGAAGGCCTCGCTGCCGGCAATCCCGTTGCCATATCCGGTGTAGTCCGAGATCATCGCGGCGTTTTCCGGATCCATGATGAAATTCAGGAACAGCTTCGCGTTCCGGACGTTCTGGGCGTCGGCCAGAATGGCGACATTGTCCTGCCATTTCAGGAAGCCTTCCTTGGGAAAGCCGTAGGTGAAGCCCGAGTTTTCCGCGCGGATACGCATGGCGGCACCGCTCCAGAAGACCGAGGCCTGCAGGTCTTCATTGATGAACTTCTCGAAACTCGCGTAGTCGATCGACGCCCAATGCTCTTTCGCGGCAACCAGCTTGTCCCGCGCGGCTTTCAGCACCTCCTTGTCCGTCGTGCAGGGCTGGCCGCCCACATACATGATCGCAAGATCGATCACGTCGTTCATGGATGGGACGACGTTGATCTTGCCTTTCAGCTCGTCCGGCGGGTCAAGGAAGATGGCCGAGGTGTTGATGTCGCCCGCGTAGACGTCCTTGTTGACCATGATGCCGGTCGTGCCCCAGACCCACGGCACGGTATAGGATCGGTCCGGGTCCCACTCCACGCTGACCCATTCCGGCGCGACGTGCTTGAAATTCTCCATCGTGTTCGGGTCGGACTTCAGCAGAAGGCCCTTCCCGATGTAGATCGGCACGACCGAGGCCGAGGGCACCACGATGTCAAAGCCGTGCCCGCCCGCCTCGATCTTGGCCATGGCGGTTTCGTTGCTGTCATATTCCGTAAGAGTGACCTCGACACCATAGGTCGTCTCGAACTTCTCGATCAGGTCCGGAGGCGTATACAGGCCGAAATTGTAGATGTTCAGCACGCCTTCCGCAAAGGCAGGAAGCGTGGTTGCAGAAAGGATGGCCGTGGTCAGGACAAGTCTGGTCTTCATGGCAGGCTCCTCTATCGGGTCAGGTCTTTTTTCTTGTCAGCAGCCACGACCCCGCAACAATCAGCACGCTGATCAGCAGAAGAAGCGAGGAGATGGCGTAGATTTCCGAGGTCAGGTTGCGTTTCAGCTGGCCCAGAAGATACGTGGGCAGCGTGTCCTGGCCGGGCGATTTCAGGAATTCCGAGATGACGACGTCGTCCAGCGACACCACGAAGGCCAGCATGAAACCCGCAAGGATCGCCGGTGCCAGAAGCGGCAAGGTCACCTTGCGGAACGTGTAGAACCGGCTGGCGTAAAGGTCGGCAGCGGCGGTTTCCAGCGTCAGGTCCATGCCCTGCAGCCGCGCGCGGATCGGCATGTAGGCGAAGGGGATGCAGAAGGCGCTATGCGCGACGACCAGATAGCCAAGACCCATATAGCCGGTCGCCTGCTTGATCTGGGCAAGGATGATCAGCAGCGCGATGGCCAGCACGATCTCGGGCACCATGAGGGGCTGGTTCAGGATCAGGTTGATCGCGCCTTCGCCCCGGAATCCCCTGCTGCGCGTGGTAGCGAGCGCCGCCATCGTCGCGGTCACCGTCGCCACAAGCGCGGCCGTCGTGGCGAGGATCAACGAGGTCTTTGCGGCGTTCAGAAACCCCTCGTTCTGCAGTGCGACGGCGTACCAGCGCAGCGACACGCCCTCCCACAGGCTGATCGACTGGCCCCCGTTCAGCGAGTTCACAACCAGTATGACCATCGGGATGTAAAGGATCACGAAGCAGGCAATCGCCAGCGTCGCCGCTCCGGGAAGGCGGCGGATGTCAAAGCCGCGCTCAACCATCGCGCCGCTCCCGCGTTGTCAGGCGCGTGTACCAGACCAGCGCCACAAGAACCAAGGCCGTCAGCGTAAGCGACAGTGCCGCACCCAGGGGCCAGTCGCGGCCCTGGCCGAACTGCGTCTCGATCAGGTTTCCAAGCATGAGCGTCGTGCCGCCGCCCATGATGCGCGGGGTGACATAGGCACCAAGCGAGGGCACGAAGACCAGGATCGAGCCCGCAATGATCCCCGCCTTCACCTGCGGCAGGACCACCTTGCGCAGACAGTAAAGCCGCGAGGCATAAAGGTCATATCCGGCCTCGGCCAGCCGGAAGTCGAACCGCTCGATCGCGGCATAGACCGGCAGCACCATTAGGGGCAGGAACACATAGGCCATGCCAAGCAGGATGGCGAAATTGGTGAACATCATCTGGATCGGGGCGTCGATCAGGCCAAGCCAAAGAAGCAGCCGGTTCACGATGCCGTCGCTGCGGATCATCTCCTGCACCGCGATGGTGCGCACCAGAAGGTTCGTCCAGAACGGAATGGTGATGAGAAACAGCCAGAACGCCCGCTGCCTTTGCGGCCGGGTGGCGATGAACCAGGCCGTCGGCACACCGAGGACCAGCGTGATGCCCGTCGTTGCCAGAGACAACAGGACCGACCTTACAACAATGGTCAAATGTGCATCGGAGAGGCTGACCGTGTCGTCGAAGATGTCGCGCTCGAACAGAACATGAAACCAGCCCTCGAACGAAATGATCCATTTCACGTTGCCGTAATCGCCGGGCGTCAGGAATGAATAGGCAACGACGACGCCGAGCGGCAGGATCGAGAACAGGGTAATGATCGTGACGGCGGGCAGAGCGAGGACCCAGCGACGGCGCGTATCCGCGCGGATGGACAGGGTTTCGGCATCCGTCGCCATGTCAGCCAGCCTCTTTGGGCAGAAGCCGAAGGGCATCGGTCGGCAGTGTGACTTCGATCACGTCGTCTTCGGCGCAGGGCGCACCGCCGCGCAGGGCGTTCTGGACACGCGCCACCATCCTTGCCCCATCCGCCAGCAACAGGTGCACATGCGTGTCCGTACCGAAATAGACCAGCCGTTCGACCCTTGCCGCGAGGGTCAGCCCACCGCCGCGCGCGGAGCCGAGGACCACATGCTCGGGCCGGACCATGAGCGTAACCGGCCCGTCGGGATGTGAGACGGGCAGTGGACCCGCTGCCTGCGAAAGCACGAGCCTTCCCCGAGCGCAGGTGGCGTCGAGAAAGTTGCTCTCGCCGATGAAGCTTGCGACAAAGCGGTTGGCGGGTTGGTCGTACAGTTCGCGCGGGGTGGCGATCTGCTGGATGCGTCCGCCGTTCATCACCGCGATGCGGTCGGACATGGTCAGCGCCTCTTCCTGGTCATGCGTAACGAAGATGAAGGTGAGGCCGGTTTCCTGCTGCAGCCGTTTCAGTTCGACCTGCATGTCCTTGCGCAGCTTCATGTCCAGGGCGGACAGCGGCTCGTCCAGAAGCAGGATACGCGGCTTCGGCGCCAGCGCGCGTGCCAATGCCACCCGCTGCTGCTGACCGCCCGACAACTCGCCGCTCTTGCGGTGTGCCAGATGACCCAGCTGCACCAGCGCCAGCATCCGTTCGACCGTCGCGGCAATCTCTGAACGCGGCCGCCCCTGCGCTCCCAGCGCAAAGCCCACGTTCTCGGCGACGGTCATGTGCGGAAACAGGGCGTAGTTCTGGAAGACCGTGTTCACCGGCCGCTTGTTGGGAGGCAACCGGGCGATGTCACGACCGTCCAGCACAAGCTGGCCACCGCTGGGCGGCTCGAACCCCGCAATCAGGCGCAGAAGCGTGGTCTTGCCACAGCCTGACGGTCCAAGAAGCGTGAAGAACTCCCCTTCCGCAATCGGGAACGTGACTTCGCTCAAGGCGGTCACGGACGTCGCACCCCTCCCGAAGCTCTTCGTCAGGTTTCGAATCTCGAGCATCAGACCCATCCCGCTGGATGGTCTAGGCGTATTGACAAAATAACTTTAGTCAATCAAAAGTTTTATCGACATAAGTTTTTGGGATGTAGGGCCGATGGAACATCTGGCAGACAGTGCCAAGCCTGGCCTGCGGGATCGCAAAAAGGCACGGCGCCGGGACGAGATCATCGCCGCCGCCCGAGACCTGTTCACCCTGCAAGGCATCGACGCCACGACCATGGCCGAGATCGCGGCGGCGGCAGAAGTGTCGACACCGACCGTCTTCAACTACTTCGGCTCGAAGGACGGCATCCTGATCGCGATGATTTCGGAAGGGACCAGAGAGGCGCGCGAGCGGGACAAGGGCCTGCATTGGCGCGAGGGGGCCGATCTGGTCACCCTCATTGTCGATCTGTTCCTGCGCGTCTCGTCGCGGACCTTGGATGTCGCGGGCAAACGCGTGTGGCGCTACGCCGAAGCAGCCGCCATCCGGCATCCGGAAACCGGTCTGTCGAAGGAATACCGAAATGTCTCCAACGCGTTGCATGTCTTCCTCACCGACTTTCTGGCAGAGCTTGACCTGCAGACCCGGGCGGCAGGCGACTGCCCGCCCGCTTTCCTTGCCGAAGTGCTGATCGAACGCTGGATGCCCTGTTTCATCCACCTGATCACCTCGGAAGAGCAGACTTTGACCCAACACAGGGCCGTGCTTCAGGCACAATTTGAACCGCTGATCGACCTCATCTTCACCGACGCCTGCGTGGAACGCCCGCACCGCAAGGGTGCAACGGCATGACGGCAGAACGGAAAGGATCGGACATGCCATCTGACGGTCTGGCCGCGGACATCACCTCTCTGGGTGCCCGGACTTCGCCGGGTCAGCCAAGGGTCCGGCGCGCCTGCGTGATCCGCGCGGATCTGGGGCAGGCCCTGGAATTCTCCGCCGCCAGCGGCAGGGTCCGCGCCATGTTCCCGATTGCCGGCGGCGAGGCGCGCGGTATCGGCTGGTCGGCACGCATCCTGCCCGGCGGGGCGGATTTCGCCGTCCGTCTGCCCGACGGCACCTACGAGATCGAGGCGCGCTATTGTCTGGAACTTGAGGACGGCACACCTGTGATGGTGACCAATGCCGGACGCATGTTCCCGCAACCCGACGGCAGCTATGCCGGCCGGACGCGCGCCATGCTCGAGGTTCCGGACGGGCCGCACCGGACACTGGGGGACGCCGTCTACTTGGGCACGGCCTTGGCCGAGCCGGGTGACGAAAACCATGTCTACATCGAACTGTGGGAGGCGCCCGTCTGAGGCGGGCGGGAAAGACCAATGATTCTGATTGCCGGGGCTGGCATTGCCGGACTGACCTTGGGGCTGACCCTGCATCAACTTGGCCTGCCCTTCCGCATCCTTGAACGCGTCGCGGGCCTTCGCCCCTTGGGCGTCGGGATAAACATCCAGCCCAACGCCGTGCGCGAGCTTTTCGACCTCGGTCTGGAGGCAGAGCTTGACCGGATCGGCATCCGGACCCGGCAATATGGATTTTACACCAAGACCGGCCTGCCTATCTGGGTCGAACCGCGCGGGCTAGCTGCGGGCTATGCCTGGCCGCAATTCTCGCTGCATCGCGGCCAGTTCCAGATGCTGCTCCTGAAGGTGCTTCAGGACCGCGCGGGCGATGTGGTCGAGACGGGCGCCGGTATCGCCGGAGTCGAAACCGGTGACCGCGGCGCAACCCTGATCCTGACGGACGGTCGGCGGGTGTCGGGCGATGTGGCGATTGCCGCCGACGGCATCCACTCGGCGATCCGCAAGCAGATGGTGCCGGATGAAGGAGAGCCGATCTGGAACGGCGCCATCATGTGGCGCGGTACCTCGCCGGGGCGGCATTTCCTTGGCGGGAATGCGATGTTCCTTGCCGGACATGATACCCAGCGCTTCGTAGCCTATCCGCTGACGCCCGAAGACCCCGCGACCGGCATGGCAACGATCAACTGGATTGCCGAGATGCGGGTGGATCCAGCCCGCGCGATGGCCAAGGGCGACTGGAACCGTCCGGCCGACAAGGCCGATTTCCTTCCGGCTTTCGAGGGCTGGGATTTCGGCTGGGTCGATTGCCCCGGTCTGATCCGCGCCTCCGGCCTGGTTTACGAATATCCCATGGTAGACCGCGAGCCGCTGCCCTCATGGACCGACGGCTGCGTCACCCTGATGGGCGATGCGGCGCATGCGACCTATCCCGTGGGCTCGAACGGCGCGACTCAGGCGATCATCGACGCCCGCAAGCTCGGCGCGGCCATCCGCGATCATGGCCCGAACCGCACGGCCCTTCTTGCCTACGAGGCCGAGATGCGCCCCCGCGCCGAAGGCATCCTGCGCGCCAATCGCGGCAAGGGACCGGATGCGGTGATGCAGATGGTCGAGGACCTGTGCGGCGGCGTCTTTGACGACCTTGAACCGATCCTGCCGCGCGAAAAGCTGGCGGCCCATGCCGAACACTACAAGCGCCTGTCGGGCTTCTCGGTCGAGGTGCTGAACGCCCAGCCGCCGATCATCGGGGCCATGGAGCGGGTGGCATGACCCTCTTTGCCGAATTCCGCCTGCAGGTCGGTCGCCCCGTCGCTCTGGGCAATGACGGCTTTGGCGAGGCGCGGATCGTGCCCATCTTGGGCGGAACGGTCAGCGGCCCCGGCCTGACGGGCACGATCCTGCCCGGCGGGGCCGACGAACAGCGCATCCGCGCCGATGGCCTGACCCGCATCCATGCACGCTATGTCATCCGCGCCGAAGACGGGTGTCTCATTCGGGTCGACAGCCAGGGCCTGCGTCACGCCCCTCCCGAGGTGATGGCTGCCATGATGCGCGGGGAACGCGTCGACCCGACCCAGGTCTACTTCCGCACGGTGATCCGGTTCGAAACTGCTACCGAAGTGCACGACCACCTGAACCGAAGCCTTTTCCTGTCCGAGGGACAGCGTGAACCCGATGCCGTCGTTCTGCGGTTGACTCGCCTTTGAACTCCCAAGCGTTTTCTCAGGGTTGAACATCGGATTCTGCACAGCGTCTTCCTGAAATCTTTTCTCCAGAGGAAACGAGCCACGCTGAGTACCGCGCCCGACAAAAACGTCTTTCGAGAGGGAAAAGCGATCTGTAGCTTCGGTCCCTGCTAGCGATCGCATAACCAATATTCGCGCTTTCTCGCCCGTACTCGCTCGTTGATTTGGGCGTGCTGAGACAGCGCTTCCTTTCCCGCCGTTTCGTAATCATCGACGGACCTCATGGACCGAAAGTGACTACGTTGCGCTATCTGAGAGACGTGCCATGCGTCCGGAAGCTTTCATCAAAAAATCAGACAGACTTTGGTGAAACTTCGATTTATCCAATATCCTGCGACCGTCTAATTTAATATTATAATCAAATACTTAAATTCGCACCCCAGCTTTTCAGCCAATAACCTTCCCGAAAATGCGCGCATGATGCGCTATGGCAGGCGCTTCAAGCCTTTTGCCTGATCCGTTCGGTATGGGGCAGCCAGCCTGCAGCCACCGCCGCCGAACCTTTACCAGCGCAGGAAGCGATGTCCCGCCACGGCGCCGATTCCGCCGACAAGGCAGATCGCCCCCCCGTACCACGCCACGAAGAAAAGCGGTGAATCCTCGGTGCAATGCAGGGCATAACCCGACGCGACCGCCGCCGCCGTCGCAAGGCCAAGCAGTGCACCGGTCACGACGGGCCGCGTCGGTGCGGACCGGCGGAACAGGACGATGCCTGCGGCAAGGGGCAGCGCCGACAGCAACACGATGGATCCCAGACAGGCCAGCGCCGTCTGTCCCGCCATTTCGGCAAAGGAAAGCCCGTCCGCACCGGCCAGACGGTACAGCACCATCGCGCCAGCCACGGCACCGGGAAGGGCCAGCAGCCACAGCATGACCCGCCCCTCCGGCCTTGCCGACCTCAGGGCAAGCCAGATGGCCGACAGCGACAACAGCGCAGGCAGGATCGTCTTGGCCTGCACCGCCAGTTCGGCCCAGGCTGCGCCCAGATCGGGGCGGATCCCGAAGATCGCAAGGTACAGGCCAAGACCCGCCAGCATGACACAAAGCATCGCAGCCAGCGTCCGGCCGGGCCTGAACGGCTCCGGCAAGGGCGCCGCGGCAAGCGCGCCGATCAGGTCTTCCGTGCGTCGCCTGTCATTCATTTCATCATCCTTTCGGCCAAGCCCGACAGCCGCTGCATCGCGCGGTGCAGCGCGACACGTGCGGCACCTGCCGTCATCCCCACCGTCTCACCCGCCTCACCGGCGGTCTTTCCATCCAGCGCCACCGCCCTGACCAGCATGGCAGACCGCGTGTCGATCAGTCCCAGCATCACCTCGGCGTCCCGCGCCGAAAGCGGCGCTGCGGCATCCTCCCCGGGCAGGATCTCGGCGAAATCCTCGATCGGCAGGGTCACCGCCGCCCCGCGCTTGCGGAAAGCATCCACCACCTTGTAGCGGGCCAGCGCATAAAGCCACGGCCTGACCGGCGCATCCGGCCGCCATGTCCGGCGCTTCAGATGGACGGCCAGCAGAACCTCCTGCAGGATATCCTCGTGCTGGTCGGGGGGCAGCCCGTCGCCCCTGCGCCGGATCACGGCGCGCAGCGTGGGCGTGACGGCATGCAGGAAACGGGCAAAGGCCGCGCCATCCCCGTCATTGGCGCGGGCCAGCAGAACCTCCCAGACCTCGTCCTGCCGCAACCGCTCCTCCACCCCTGACGGCCCAACCGTAACAGGGGCAGAGAGGGTGGCACAGTCACGCCTCGGTGAAAGGGCGAAGGCCGCCGTCATCCCGCCGCCGCCAGCGCCGCATCGAACAGCGCCTTGATCTCGGCCCTGCCGGTTCCCGCAACGATGCGCCCGATCTCCTCCCGCCCTTTCAGCGCGACAAGCGTCGACCGGCGCGGGATCTTCAGTGCACGGGACAACTCGCCCTCGCCATGCTGGTCCCAGTCCACGACGATGAAACGGATGCTCCGGCCATAAGCGGGGGTCTCGGCCATAAGCCCCGCGATCACCCGTTCCTGCGCCGCGCAGGTGCTGCACCAGCTCGCCCAGAAATCGAGGATCACGACCTCCCCCGCATCCATCGCCGCCTCGGCAAGTCCGGGCGTGTAGAAGGTCCGCCCGTCCGCATGCAACGGGCCGGCAAGGATCGACATGGCAGAAGACAAAAGCAGGGTTCGACGGTTCACGGGATGTCTCCTTCTCAGATGCTGACGGACAGATCGACAAGCCACGCAGGCAGGATTTGCAGGGCAGCGGCGTCAAGGATGTGGTTCAGGCCAAGAAACAGCGCGGCCCCCACGGCGATGAAGACCCAGCCCATCACGGGCCGCGCGCGGGCCGACAGCGCCACCGCGCGGCCCATGTTCCGCCGCAGCCAGCCCCGCAGGCCATAGGCGGCGGACAGGAACAGCGTTGCCACACCGGCAGCGAAAGCCGCCATCACGGCGGCTGCGTGACCGATACCCTCTCCCGTACTGGCCAGCGCGATGGCCGCCCCCAGCGTGGGGCCGATGCAGGGGCTCCAGACCGCACCCAGCAGCGCGCCCCCTGCAAACTCGGCCCCGATCCCGCGCGGCGTCGCGGCGATGCGCGCATCCGCCGCCGCCGCGATCCCCGCCGAGGCGAGGGAAAACCGCCGCGCCAGCACGGGCAGGACCATGACCAGCCCGAAGCCGACCATGACCAGCGCCGCGATCCGCGTGACGTCCTCGGGATAGATGCCCAAGGCCGGACCGATGGCCGCCACGCCCGTTCCCACCGCCACGAAGGACAGCCCCATCCCCGCCGCAAGGGCCAGCGGCGCCCGCGGATCGGTCTGCAGGCTGCCTGCCAGAACGATGGGCAGCACCGGCAGGACGCAGGGATTGATCAGCGTCAGAAGTCCTGCGAGGTAGCCAAGGATCAGGTCCATCTAAGCCCTCGCCCCGCGCTCCAGCCCGATCAGATGGTCAAGGGACCACCGCCCCGCCCCCCGCGCCACCACCGCCAGCAGCATCGCGGCCCAAAGACCATGCGTCATCCAGGCATCGGGATAGACGAAGATCTGGATCACCGCCGTCATCCCCAGAAGGCCAAGCGCCGACAGTCGCGCGCACAGGCCAAGCACCAGCAGGACGGGCAGCAGATGCTCTGACACCGTCGCCATCACCGCCGCCATTTCAGGCGGGATCAGCGGCAGGGCATATTCATGCTCGAACAGGAACCATGTTGAGTCCTTGATCGAGACCCCCTCCACCTTCGTCCGTCCCGATTGCCAGAACACCAAGGCCGGAAAGACGCGCAGCAAAAGGGCCACCGGCGCATCGGGGATACGGGCCAGCGTCAGGTTCAGTTTGTGAATCATGTGGATCATTCTCCCTCACGCCCCCGCATCGACAATCGCCCCGGCCCGCATCAGCGAGACGAGCAGCGCCTGCGGTTCGTGCCCCGCGTCAACCTTGCGTGCCTTCCCCGCCGCAACCGCCAGAGGGTCACCCGCCAGAACGGATCGCACCATGACGCCATCCCCGCGCCCCACCCGCCAGACCGGCACGCCAAAGGCGGCATCGCGCAGGATCAGCGCGATTTCGGGTCCATGGGCCAAGGGCACATCCTCCCCGCCCGGCTGGTTGCGCGCCCAGATCGACACGGCAGGATGGGCAAGCCACAGGAGCGTGACGGACGGATGCAGCCGCAACCGGACGCGTTCGGGATCGGCCCCCGCAAGACGCGCCGGATCGACGGCCCGCGCATCCGCCGCATGGAACGCCCGCCCCCGCGCGAACTCGATCCGCGCCACATCGCCCAGATAGGGATAGGCCGCCAAGGGCGCGAACCCCTCCACAAACGCCGCAAAGCCTTCGCCCCATTCCGCAAGGACGGGAGAGCACGGGCGCTCCATCTTGGCATAAAGCAGCGCGAGCGGGGCAAAGAACGCCTCGCCCACCACCCTGCGGATCACGGGAAAACGGGTCGCCAGCGCGCCGGTCAGGCCGACGGCCACGTTGTTGCGGTAGACGCTGAACCGCCGCCCGATCTCTGCGGGGTCGCGGGCGGTCAGACCGGCGGGAACCGGCCCTCCGCTGAGCGCCTCGCCGAAGGCCGCGACGAACTCAGGATGCGTGTGCAAGGCCATGCCCCCCGCCCGCCAGTATCTCCCCCGCCCGCGCGGCCTCGGCCGCCAGAACCGGCCAGTCGGGCAGGTCATTGTCCCACTCCACCAGCGTGGGCAAAGCCCCCGCCCTGTCGATCACCGCGGCAAACAGCTCCCAGACCGGATCGGCCACCGCCGCCCCGTGGCTGTCGATCAGCAACGGGCCTAAGGGCAATTCCTCCGCGTCATGCCCGCCAAGATGGATTTCCCCCACCAGATGCAGCGGACAGGCCGCCAGCCATGCGCGGGGATCATCGCCATGATTGGTGCAGGACACGAAGACATTGTTCACATCCAGAAGCAGCCCGCACCCCGTCCGCCGCGCCACCTCGCCCAGAAACTCGGTCTCGGGGATCGTCGATTGCGCGAAACGCAGATAGGTCGCGGGATTTTCCAGCAGGATCCGCCGACCCAGCACAGCCTGCACCTGATCGACATGGTCACAGACCAGCCGCAGCGTTTCCTCGGTATAGGGCAAGGGCAGCAGGTCGTTCAGATACTCCGCCCCGTGACTGGACCATGCCAGATGTTCGGAAAAGCTTTCGGGCTGATACCGGTCGCACAGCCGCTTCACGCGGGAAAGATGGTCCCCGTCCAACCCCCGCGCCCCGCCTATGGACAGCCCCACCCCGTGGATCGACAGCGCATGGTCCGCCCGTATCGCCCCGAGCATCGCATGGGGCAGTCCGCCCGCACCCATGTAATTCTCGGCATGCACCTCGAAAAAACCGATCCCCGCCGCCCCCTCGCGGATCGCGGCGAAATGTTCCGGCTTGAAGCCCACTCCGGGCAGAGGGGGAAGGAAGGCTGGCAGCATGGCGCATCCACTCGGATGGAAACGGGCGCGCGGAACATCCGCGCGCCCCAAGGATCAGGCCTCGGGAACATCCCGCTCCAGCGCCTCGAGCGATCCGCTCCGCGCCATGCCATCCTCGGCCGCCGGCAGTTCCATGGTCAGGCAGGTGCCCGCCGGAACCAGCTTCCATGCGTTGCCCTGATAATCGACCTTCGACGTGCCGGCACAGGTCGTGCCCGGACCGGCAGCGCAGTCATTCTGCCCCGCCAGCGCCACGCCAAAGCACTTTTCCATCTCCTCGGCCATCACCGGCGTCACGGCCATCGCGCCAAGCGCGCAAGCCAGCGAGGCACCAAAGACGAAACGGGACGTCATCGCAGTCATGTCTATCTCCCTGTCATACCCGAAAGGCCATCTGCCCTTCCCCAGACAGTTCGCAGGCAGGTGCCGCAGCATTACAGCAGTCGCGGTTTCGTGATGGACGCGCTCGCCAGCAGGTCCGGCCGTCGCCGTCTCGGAACCCTGCCGCAGCCGTCCGCGCTATGCCCGCACCAGCTGCGTGCCCAGCCAGACCAGCGCGATCAGCACAGGCTGGTGCAGCAGATAGATAGCCAGCGAATGCCGCCCCGGCCAGGCCAGACGCCGCGCCAGCGGGCCGCCCTGCCCCAGCCGGTCCCAAAGCCCCGCCCGCGCCGCCAGTTTCGCCGTCCCCATCCCCGCCAGCAGCGCGCCGGTCCACGGAAAGACGGGCACGAAATCCATCGTCCATGGCAATTGCGTGCCCAGCCCGATCCAGACCAGCCCGCGCCCGTTCATTGCGTCAAACCCGAACTTCCGGTCCACCCAGACCACCCCCAGTGCCAGCACCACCAAGGCCACCCCCGGCAGGCGGATCAGCGCGATCCCCAGCAGCGAGGCCAGCACGATGGAATGCAGGATGCCGAAAAAGATGAAGGCCTCGGGAATCGCCAGCCGCGTCGCCACCGTCACGGCAAGGGCGGCCAGCCCCACCCGCAGCAACCTGCGCGCGAAGGCGCTCCAGCGCACTCCCGCGCCATGAGCCAGAACCAGACTGACCCCCGCCAGAAACAGGAAACTTCCCGCCACAACCCGCGCCAGAACGGCCCAGCCCCCCGTCACCGTCGTGCCCGCGGGCAGATGGCCGAAAAGTTCGAGATCGAATGTGAAGTGGAACAAGACCATACCGGCCAGCGCGACCGTCCGCGCCACATCCACCGCCACCAGCCGCCCCGCCGCATCCGCCCTGCCCAAACCCGCCTCCTGCCTGCGAAACCGTGCGATCGGGCGCAGTTTTGCGGGCAAAAACGCCGCTTCACAAGTGCAACACGCTGCCCGGGGCCGCGCAACGCGACCTTTCGCGGATTGACTTCCCCCCTGCGCTGTGCGCCGATGGCCGCAGGGAACCGAGGGTGACCGTCAACCAACCCGTACATGCTTCGATGTCTGCCGAATTTGACGACCAGAGTACAAGTGCCACGCTGTCGGAGCCCCAATCCGCCAGACACCGACGTTTTGACCAGCGCGACCACGTCACGGCGCTGGCCTCGGAAGTGCTGCATCAGGTCGCCCGCCGCGCCGTCGAGATCCGCAAGGCCCGCGACCGCGAGGCCATCCTTGCCGCCGCCGTCGCCCTGACCTCCGGCACAGAGGAAGACGCCGCGCTCTCGCTCGAATCGCTGGACGATCCGCTGCACGAGCTGGACTGGTTCCTTGCCGAACGGCTGGGTCCCATCGCCAAACAGATCGGCAACCTCTGGACCGCCGACAAGGTCTCGTTCCTCGAGGCGACGGTGGGCGCCTCGCGCATCTATTCCTATCTGCGTTACCGCCGCCGCCCGCCGCGTCTGCCGGAAAGCGGAGTGCGGAAATCGGCCACCTTCGCGCTCGTCCCCGGCGACATGCACACGCTGGGCATATCGGCCGCCACCGATGTCTTCCGCGCCCGTGGCTGGGACATCACCCTGCTCATCGGCCACAGCCATGACGAGCTTTCAGCCCATTTCGAAACCTCGCAGGACATGCTCTACGGCTTCTCCGCAGGCTCCTCCCACTCGCTCGAGGCGCTGGGGCGGCTGGTCGTGGCACTCACCGTCGCGCGGCCTGCCGCGCAGGTCATGGTCAGCGGCCAGATCACCACCGATCCTGCTGCCGTTCTGGCCCTGCCCGGCATCGACCATTGCGAGACGGACCTCGACTCCGCCTGCCGCTGGTTCGAAGACCACACCCGCGCCGCCAAGACCCCCGCCTGACGGCGGATTTCCGCTCTATGTCAGGGGTTTAGACCGCTAAACCGATGCATCGGGCAGCGCGCCTATGCCTTGCGTCGGATCGACAGACAGACCTGCCCGCGCCAGTCTCTTCCCACGCACCCGCTCCCCCGGGTGCACGTCCCCGAGTCCGGCGCGGGGGGTCAACCGGCCCCCCGCGTCCGCCCTCAGCCCTCGGCCAGTTGGCGGTTCGACAGGCGGCGCGGCGATACGCCATAGCGCTGGCGGAAGGCCTTGGTGAAGGTGTTGGTCGCGTTGAACCCGCAGCCATAGGCCACTTCCGCCACCGGCATGTCCGTCTCGGTCAGCAAGGCCCGCGCCCGCTCCAGCCGCAGCCCGTTCAGGTACTGCTTGGGCGACATGCCGACATAGCGCTGGAACAGCCGCTCCACCTGCCGCCGCGACACGCCCATCTTCTCGGCCAGCGCCTGGATATCGACGCCCGCCTCCAGATTCTCCTCGAAACTGCGGATCACCTCGACCAGCACCGGATTGCGGATACCAAGGGTCGAGGACAGCGACATCCGCTGCCGCAGGTCGGCAGGCCGCTGCTGGCCGTGCAGGCACATCTTCAGCACCGCATCCGACAGCCGGTCGCCATAGTTCTGCGCCACGATCTCGATGAACAGGTCGGTCGCCGCCGCGCCCCCCGCACAGGTCAGGATACGCCCGTCGATGCAGTAAAGCTGCTCCAGCGGCCGCAGATGGCCGAAGGTCTCGACGAAAGGCGGCAGGTTCTCCCAATGCAGGGTGAAGCTCCGCCCCTCCAGTATCCCCGCCTTGGCCAGCGCATAGGCCCCAGTGCACATGCCGCCCACGGTCCGCCCCTGCCGCCACTGCTGGCGCACCCAGTCCGCCACGCGGCGCGAGGTCGACTTCTCCGGCTCCACGCCCGCGCAGACGAACACCATCGACTTGGGCTTTGTATCCCCCAGCGGCCCGTCCACCTGCACCTTCAACCCGTTGGAACAGCCCACCGCCTCGCCCGTCTCGGACAGCACGTCCCATTCGAACAGCGCCTGCCCCGCCAGCTGGTTGGCGATTCTCAACGGCTCGATGGCCGAAGAGAACGCGATGAGCGAGAAGTTGGGCAACAGCACAAAGGTCATCCGGACCGGTTCGCCCACGCTCGGCACCGGCACATGCGCCACACCCTTGGGAACAAAATTCGCGGTCATCTCACGCTCCATGTCCAGTCGCCGCCTCGGGGGTCGCACCATCGCGCGACGCAAAGGCCCAGTCGCGGAAAGCCCGCGCATCCCGTGCCCGCGCCGGATCGTCCATTTCTGCCGTCAGCAGATGATAGCCGTATTCCTCCAGTACCGACACATCCGACAATTGCACCAGCCGCCCCGCATCCAGATCGGGCCGGATCATCGCGGCGGGACACAGCGCCACCCCCTGCCCTGCCAGCGCCGCCGCGCGCAGCAGGTTGAAATCCTCGAACACCGCCGCCCCCGTCTGCACGGGCATCGGCACGCCCATCCGGCGAAACCACGCGGCCCATCCGCTCTGGTCCGTGTCATGCAACAGGCCCAGCGCCAGATATTCCGACGGGCGCACCGGACGCCCGCCGCGCAGGATGGTCGGGCTGCACACCGGCACGCTTTCCCCGCCAAGGAAGGGCTCCGATTCCACCGACAGGAAATCCGGCCGGCCCTTCGCAAAGACGAAGGCCAGATGGACATCCCGGAAATCTATATCCCTACCGTGCATGGCATAAACCACCCTTATCTCCACCTCCGGATGCGCCGCGCGAAACCCCGCAAGCCGCGGGATCAGCCAGCACACCGCCACCGACGGGATCGCCGCGATGACCAGCGGCCCCGCCCGTTGCCCCACCTTCGCCCGCGTGCAGGCCGCCTCCATCTCGGCCAGCGACAGGCTGACCGCCCGCGCCAGCTCCGCCCCGTGCGGCAACAGCTTCGGCCTTCCGCCCTCGCGGTCGAACAGCGGCCCGCCCAACCAGTCCTCCAGATGCCGGATCTGGTGGCTGACCGCCGACTGCGTGACGAAAAGTAAATCCGCAGCCGCCTTGAACGAACCCGTCTTTGCAACTGCCTCGAAGGCACGCAAGGCATTTAGGGGAATCTGCATGAACCACCGCCCAAGGCCAAATGAGATTTTCTCACCCATTGCATGAGAAACCGTCTTTTGACAACCGCCCCCCGATTAACCGAGTTTGCCCCCAACCAATCAGCAGAGGGGTCCATCACATGGAACGCGAAAGACTTCAGAACTACGTGGGCAACGGCGAACCCGTCACCCCCACCTTCTCGGCCGCCGAGATGCAGCGCCGCCTCGACGCAATCCGCAAGGTGATGGCGGACAAGGGCATCGACGCCGCGCTCTTCACCTCCTACCACTGCATCAACTACTACTCGGACTTCCTGTTCTGCTACTTCGGCCGCCGCTACGGCCTCTTGGTGGACCACAACATCTCCACCTCCATCTCGGCCGGCATCGACGGCGGCCAGCCGTGGCGCCGGACCTTCGGTGGCAAGAACGTCACCTACACCGACTGGCAGAAGGACAACTACTTCCACGCCATCCGCCAGCTCACCGGCGGCGTGAAGCGTCTGGGGATCGAATTCGACCACATCACCATCGACACGCTGAACCTGCTCAAGGCCGAATTCCCGAACATGGAATTCGTCGACATCGCCGGCCCCTCGATGCGCCTGCGGATGATCAAGTCGGCCGAGGAAATCGCCCATATCGAAAAGATGACCCGCATCGCCGACATCGGCGGCGCCGCCTGCGTCGAAGCCACCCAGGTGGGCGTGCCGGAGCATGAGGTCGCGCTGCACTCCACCGCGACGATGGTGCGCGAAATCGCCAAGGTCTGGCCGCATGGCGAACTGCTCGACACCTGGACCTGGTTCCAGTCGGGCATCAACACCGACGGCGCGCACAACCCCGTCACATCGCGCAAGATCGAACGCGGCGACATCCTGTCGCTCAACTGCTTCCCGATGGTCGCGGGCTACTACGTCGCGCTGGAGCGGACGCTCTTTGCCGAAACCGCCACCGACGAACACATCCGCCTGTGGGAATTCAACTGCAAGGTCCACGATCGCGGCAAGGAACTGCTGGTGCCGGGCAACAAGTGCAGCGACATCGCCAAGGAACTGAACGCGATGTATGCCGAAGCGAACCTGCTGCAGTACCGCAGCTTCGGCTACGGCCACTCCTTCGGCGTGCTGTGCCACTACTACGGCCGCGAAGCGGGCCTCGAACTGCGCGAGGATTGCGACACCGTGCTGGAGCCGGGCATGGTCATCTCGATGGAACCGATGATCACCATCCCGAACCACCTGCCGGGCGCCGGTGGCTACCGCGAGCATGACATCCTCGTCATCACCGACGACAACAACAAGGGCAACCGCAACATCACGGGCTTCCCCTATGGCCCCGAGCATCTGATCGTCGGCAAGAAAGCCGCCTGATCCGCCCTTTGCAGAACATGGAACGGGGCCGCCGCAAGGTGGCCCCTTTTCCTTTCCGCCGCGCTGCCCATATCCTGTGGCATGACCGCGCTCCTCATCCCCACGCTCATCGCCATAGGCTACGCGCTGCTGATGTGGCGCTTCTCCGTCTGGCGGACGGGCAAGATGCTGGACCAGCAGTCCCGCCCCCTGACCGACCCCGCCATCACCCGCCTTGCCGACCGCATGGCCGCGGCCCTCGACGTGCCCTCCATCCCAGTGCATGTGTTCGAGGTGGACCCCGTCAACGGCCTTGCCGCCCCCGACGGGCGCATCTTCCTGACGCGCGGCTTCCTGAACCGGAAAATGCGGGGCGAGGTGACGGCCGAGGAACTCGCCGCCGTCATCGCCCATGAACTGGGCCACGTGGCCCTTGGCCATACCCGCCGAAGGATGATCGACTTCACCGGCCAGAACGCGGTGTTCGTCGTGCTGTCGGCGGTCCTGAACCGTTTTCTTCCCTTCATCGGCGTCTGGATCGCGAACCTGATCTCCGCCGCCCTTGCCGCACGCCTGTCCCAGCGCGACGAATTCGAAGCCGACGCCTATGCCACCGCGCTCCTGCTGAAATCCGGCATCGGCACCGGCCCGCAAAAGACGCTCTTCCGCAAACTCGATGCGATGACCAAGGGCAACAGGGGCGACATGCCGGCATGGCTGCTCTCGCACCCTTCCAGCGCCGAACGCATCGCCGCGATCGAGGCGAACGAACGCCGCTGGCTTCAGCCCGCCTGATCCGCCGTCACGGCCTTGGCCAGCCGCGGCAGACCCGCCCGCTTCAACAGCGCCTTCAGCGACACAGGCCCCCCCGCCATCTCGCAGGCCCGCGCATGGACCCGCGCGATCACCGCGCCCGCCGCCACGGGATCACCCGACCACAGCTCCCACAGGAACCCGTCCGGATCGCGCCGCGCCACCCCCTCGCCCGCCAGCACATGGCGCGGGAAATCGGCCGCGTTGAAGGTCACGATGGCATCCGCCCCGCCCGCCACCGCCACGGCCAGAACATGCGTGTCATTCGGATCGGGCAGCACCAGCCGCGCCTCCACCCCCGGTGCCGCCGCCACCATGGCGCGCGGAAACACCTCGCGCATCAGCGCGGCCATTCCCCGCGCCTGCGCCTCGGCCCCCGGGCCCAGCTTCACCACTGCCCGCGCCCATTCCTCGAGGATGCGCTCCGACCATTTCGGCTCGTAAAGCCCCGCCTCGGCACAGCCCAACAGGATGTCCCGCAGCACCGGCGGGAACAGCACGCAGGCATCCAGAACCGCCCGCATCAATCCAGACGGAAGAACAGCGACTTCAGATACCCCGACTCGGCCAGTTGCGGCAGCATCGGATGGTCCGCCCCGGCGAAACCCGTGTGCAACAACTGCCCCCGCCGCCCCCCGCGCCCGATCCCGCGGGCCGATGCATTGCGAAAGGCCGACAGGTCCGCCGCATGGGAACAGGAACACAGGCCCAGATACCCCCCCGGCGCCACCAGCGGCGCCGCCAGCCGCGCCACCCGCTCATAGGCGCGCAACCCCGCCTCCAGCGCATTCTTCGACGGCGCAAAGGCGGGCGGATCGCAGATCACCAGATCGAACCGCTCCCCTTCGCCCGCCAAAGCCTCCAGCACGGCAAAGGCATCGCCCTGCCGCACGGCAAACCGGTCCGCCACGCCAGAGGCCGCAGCCCCCGCCTCGGCCAATCCCAAAGCCGCCGCCGACGCATCCACCGCCAGCGCGGACGAAGCCCCGCCCGCCAGCGCCGCCAGACCGAACCCGCCCACATGGGCAAAGACATCCAGCACCCGCGCACCCTTGGCCAGCCGCGCCGCAAAGGCATGGTTGGGCCGCTGGTCATAGAACAGCCCCGTCTTCTGCCCGCCCGTCACATCGGCCATATAGGTGGCCCCGTTCATCGGCACCGCCACCGGCCCCGCGACCGCACCGCACAGGACCACCGTCTCCTCCGCCAACCCTTCAAGGCCGCGCGACCGTCCCGTGCCGTTCTTGACGACCGTCGAAACCCCCGTCACCGCGCGCAGCGCCGCCACCAGCGGCTCCAGCAGTATCTCGGCCCATGCGGCATTGGGCTGCACCACCGCCACATCCCCGAACCGGTCGATCACCACGCCGGGCAGGCCATCCGCCTCGGCATGGACCAGCCGGTAGAAGGGCGCATCGTAAAGCCGCGCGCGCAACTCCAGCGCCCGCGACAGCCGCGCCGCGAACCACGCCTGATCCACCACCGCCCCGGGATCGCGGTCCAGCATCCGCGCCACGATCTTGGACTTCACGTTCACCGTGACCAGCCCCAGCTCCCGCCGCTCGCCATCCTCCAGCACGCACAGCGTGCCGGGCGCGATATTCCCCGTCCGCCGGTCCATGACCAGCTCGTCGGCATAGACCCAAGGAAAACCATGGCGGATCGCCCGCGCCTCGGCCTTGGGTTTCAGCCGCACCACGGGGCGGCCACGGGCGGGTCCGTCATCGGAAATGGAAGAAGGGGAGGACATCATGCCCTCCCCTTACCCGTTCCTGCCCGATTGTGAAAGTCTCAGCGCAGCGCGACCGTCGCGGGCGACCCCACCGCCCGCGCCACCAGCGCGGGGTCCGTCACCGGCCCCGACAGCTCGCGCCGCAGCGTCTCGACCAGCTTCTCGGTCACGACCACCTTCTGCGTGCGGCCCGCCTGCTCCTCGGCAATGGCGGCCTGACCGCCCGCCGCCTTGGCATCCGCCGCCACGCGGCGCGGCCCGTCGATCACCGCCCCCGTCGCCGCATCGCGCACCGTCAGGTCAAAGACCATGTTATGGGTGCCCCCGACCGTATAGCGCGTCTTCTCCGTCACCCCGTGGAACCGCACAAGCGTCAGTTCCAGCACCGCCGGACGCGGCCCGTTCATCGACGCCGCCGCCTGCTGGCCCGCGGTCTGGAAGATGGCCGCGATCTGGCTGTGACGGTCGCCGGGCGCATCGCCGCGCCAGACGATGTCCGCGATCGGATAGAACACATTGGCCTCCGACACCCGCAGCGACCGCGGAACCGCAACGCGCACATCCGCGATGGAATAAAGCGGTGCCACCACCCGCACGCCGGTCCCCACATCCGGGATGGACCCCGTCCCGCGCGACGCCAGCGTCAGCGCATCCGGCGCGACCCCGCGGCTGGCCGGTTCGGTGGCCACGCAGGCCGACAGGACCAGCACGGCAGCAAGCGAGGCGAATTTCATCAGGGCGTTCATAACCATACCTCCGGTCAATATGACCCATACGTCTGGATGCATGTATGGGAATCAAATGTGGCGCAAATTGGTTAACGGCAGAACATTTCCGCGGTTTATGCTTGGCATGGAAACAATCGGCCACATTATCGCCCGATAGGACACGCTGCTATACAGATGGCCAACAAGGGGCTCTGGCCTCCTCACCGGCCCACGCCCCCCTTGAACTGGTTGTTAGCGCTAACAACATCTGTTAGAACCCCGCCAGCCGCCGCCGAAGGAGTCGCCCATGTCACGCCCGCAGTCGCTGCATCCTGCCATCGCCCGCGTCACGGACCGGATTCGCGCCCGGTCCGCCGCCACGCGTGCCGCCTATCTCGACCGCATGGGTCGGGCGGCACAGGCCGGACCCGCGCGCGGCCACCTCGCCTGCGGCAACCAGGCCCATGCCTATGCCGCGATGGGCACGGACAAGGACATGCTCGCCGCCGGTCGCGCCCCGAATATCGGGATCGTCACCGCCTATAACGACATGCTCTCGGCCCACCAGCCCTTCGAAACCTACCCCGCCCTGATCCGCGCCGCCGCCCGCAAGGCCGGTGCCACGGCACAGGTGGCAGGCGGAGTGCCCGCCATGTGCGACGGCGTGACCCAAGGCCAGCCCGGCATGGAACTCTCGCTCTTCTCCCGCGACGTCATCGCGCTCGCCGCGGGCGTCGCCATGTCCCACAACACCTTCGACAGCGCCCTCTACCTCGGCGTCTGCGACAAGATCGTGCCGGGCCTCATCATCGCCGCCTCCACCTTCGGCCATGTCCCCTCGATCTTCGTCCCCGCGGGCCCCATGACCTCGGGCCTGCCCAATGACGAAAAGGCCCGCGTCCGCAACGCCTATGCCGCAGGCGAAATCGGCCGCGACAAACTGATGGAGGCAGAGATGGCCTCCTATCACGGCCCCGGCACCTGCACCTTCTACGGCACCGCCAACACCAACCAGATGCTGATGGAGTTCATGGGCCTCCACCTCCCCGGCGCCTCCTTCGTCAACCCCGGCACGCCGTTGCGCGAGGCGCTGACGACGGCGGCCGTGGAACGCGCGGCCCAGATCACGGCGCTCGGCAACGACTACCGCCCCGTGGGCGAAATCCTCGACGAACGCGCCTATGTGAACGGGCTCGTGGGCCTCATGGCCACGGGCGGCTCCACCAACCTCGTGCTGCACCTGCCCGCCATGGCCCGCGCCTCGGGCGTGATCCTCGACCTGCAGGACTTCGCCGACATCTCCGAAACCGTCCCGCTCATGGCCAAGGTCTACCCCAACGGCCTTGCCGACGTGAACCACTTCCACGCCGCGGGGGGCCTGTCCTACATGATCGGCCAACTCCTCGACGCGGGCCTCCTCCACCCCGACGCCAAGACGGTGGCGGGCGACGGCCTCTCCCTCTACCGTCAGGAACCGAAGCTCCGGGACGGCAAACTCCACTGGGAAGACGGCGCCAACGCCACCCTCAACGACAAGATCCTGCGCCCCGCCACCGATCCGTTCCAGCCGACGGGCGGGCTGAAACAACTCACCGGCAACCTCGGGCGCGGCGTCATCAAGGTCTCTGCCGTCGCCCCCGACCGCCACGTGATCGAAGCCCCCGCCCGCATCTTCCACGATCAGGACAGCGTGAAGGCCGCCTTCAAGCGCGGCGAATTCACTTCCGACACCGTGGTCGTCGTCCGCTTTCAGGGGCCGCAGGCCAACGGGATGCCGGAACTCCACTCCCTCACCCCCACGCTCTCGGTGCTGCAGGAACGCGGCCTGAAAGTCGCCCTCGTAACCGACGGCCGCATGTCCGGCGCCTCGGGCAAGGTTCCCGCCGCCATCCACGTCTCGCCCGAGGCGGCGTCGGGCGGCCCGCTGGCGCGCCTGCGCGACGGCGACATCATCCGCCTCGATGCCACACAAGGCACCCTCACCGTCCTCGCCCCCGATTTCGACAGCCGCACCCCCGTGACCGTGGACCTGACGGCCAATGGCTTCGGCATCGGACGCGAGCTTTTCGCCGCCTTCCGCGCCCATGTCGGCCCCGCAGAAACCGGGGGGGCTGTCGTCGTCTGACGGAACGCCCCCGCATTTTCCGTCCCCAAATATCCTGCGGGGGTCCGGGGGTGCAAAACCCCCGGCGCTCGCCGCCAGCGCACCGTCGAAAGGAATCGCCATGACCCCCGCCGAACAATCCGCCGCCGCGCTCCGCGTCTGCCAGCTCGCCCCCGTCGTCCCCGTCCTCGTGATCGACGACCTCGCCCATGCCGCCCCCCTCGCCCGCGCGCTGGTGGCGGGCGGCCTGCCCGCGCTGGAAGTCACGCTCCGCACCCCTGTCGCGCTGGACGCCATCCGCGCCATGGCCGACATCGAAGGCGGCACCGTCGGCGCGGGAACCCTCCTCACCCCCGCCGACGTCAAGGCCGCCAAGAAAGCAGGCGCCACCTTCGGCGTCTCGCCCGGTGCCACCGACAGCCTGCTGAAAGCCTGCGAGGATGAGGGCCTCCCCCTCCTCCCCGGCGCCGTGACGGCGTCCGAGATCATGGCGCTCCTCGAACGCGGCTATACGGTGCAGAAATTCTTTCCCGCCGAACAATCGGGCGGTGCGGCCTTCCTCAAATCCATCGGCTCCCCCATCCCGCAGGTCAAATTCTGCCCCACCGGCGGCATCAGCCTGAAGAACGCGCCCGACTACCTGTCGCTCAAGAACATCCTCTGCGTCGGCGGCTCATGGGTCGCGCCGAAGGAGGCGATGGCCGCAGGCGACTGGGCCACGATCACCCGCCTCGCCGCCGAGGCGCGCGCCCTGCGCTGAAAGGCTTGCCCGACTCTCCCCTCCCGCGCATTCTCAGAATGAGACGCAATGCAAGGGAGAGGCCACCATGACCGGACCCAGCCTGCAAACCTGCCTCTGGTTCGACGATCAGGCGCAGGAGGCGGCGGAATGCTACGTCGCGCTCCTGCCCGGATCGAAGATCCTGCACAGCTTTCCTCGGCGGGGCGGGACGGGAACCTTCCTCGTCCACCTCTCGCTTCTGGGCCAGCGCTACACCTTCCTCAACGGCGGCCCGCATTACCGCCTGACCCCCGCCGCCTCGATCGAGGTGCATCTGGACACGCAGGTCGAGATCGACCTCCTCTGGAACGCCCTGCTGCAAGGCGGTCAGGCGATGCGCTGCGGCTGGCTGACCGACCGTTTCGGCGTATCATGGCAGATCATCCCGCGCAGCCTGATCCGCCTGATGCAGACCGAAGACGATGCCGTGGCCCAGCGCGTGACGGCCGCCATGATGCAGATGGTCAAACTCGACGGCCCGGCGCTGGAAGCCGCCGCCCTCGGCTAGGCGATTTTTGGCGCAAAAATCGCCCCGAAATCTGACGCAGATTTCGGAACCCGACGCCGCGCTCCGGAAAATTCTGCGTCAGAATTTTCCGCGATTTCTGCGTCAGAAATCGCTAAACGCCCCCCACCCGCGCCGCGCGCCCGCCGCGCCGCTTCGGCGCCTCCGGCGTCATCAGCCCGTCCTCCAGCACCTTCGACATCGGATGATCCGGCGCGCCCAGCGCATATTCCGCCATCAGCACGCGGATCGCATCCTTCATCGGCGCATCCACCGGCAGGCTCAGCGCCCAGTCGACAAGGATCGACCGGCACTCGCCCGGCGTGATCCCCTCGATGCGGTAACTCTCCCGCACCAGCCCCTTCGGGTCCGCCTCTTTCAGGTCCAAAGCCCGTCTCCCCATCTCATGCCCCCTGCCCGACATGGGCCGCGATCACCGCCTCGGCAAGGCCCGTCACCGCCTCCAGCCGCTCGGACAGCGCCTCCGCCCCCGCCTCGCCCGTCTCGCGCAGCACAAAGGCACAGGCCCCCTCGCCAAGGCTGCCCGGCTCCACCACGCCATCCGTGATCAACCGCGTCCCCGCCTGCAACCGCCACAGCAACCTGTAGGCATCCAGCAGCACCCGCGCGTCCGAATCCGACACAATGCCGCCCTTTCGCCCCGCCTCGATCTGCCGTTCCACCCCCCGCGCGGGCGATCCGGCCAACAGCGCGGCCATCTGCGCCATCAACTCGATATCCATCAACCGCCCGGGGCCGTTCTTGGCCTCCCACAGGCCGCGCGCCGGTTTCGCCGCCTGCAACCGCGCCCGCATCTCGGCCACGTCCGACCGGACCTTCGGCCCCTGCCCCTTCTCCACAAGCAGATGCCGCCGGAACGCCTCCACCGCCGCCATCACCTCTGCCGCCCCTGCCAAGGGCCGCGCGCGGGTCAGCGCCAGATGCTCCCATGTCCAGGCCTCGCCCTCCTGATAGCTGGTGAAGGACTGGAAGGACGTCGCCACCGGCCCCTGCCGCCCGCTGGGCCGCAGCCGCATGTCGACCTCGTAAAGCCGCCCCTCCGGCATCTGCGCCGTCAGCGCCGTGACGAAGGCCTGCGTCAGCCGCGCGTAATAGGCCCGCGTGGCCAGCGGACGCGGCCCCTCCGACGCCTCCACCCCCTCGGCGTCATAGATCACGATCAGGTCCAGATCGGACCCCGCATTCAACCGCGCCGCCCCCAGCGACCCCATCCCAAGGACGACCGCCCCCTTCCCCGGCAAGGGCCCGTGCTTGCGCGCGAATTCCGCACAGACGACCGGCCACAGCGCGGCAATCACCGCCTCGGCCAGATCGGCATAGTGCTTGGCCGCCTCGAAGGCATCGACCAGCCCGCGCAGATGATGCACTCCCACGCGGAAATGCCACTCCTTCATCACCCGCCGCGCGGCGCCCAGCTTCTTTTCGTAATCCCCCTCGGCCTCCATGCCCTTCGCCACCGCCTGCACCAACGGCCCCACCCCCGGCCATGGCGCAAAGAACGACCCGCCGATCACCCCGTCCAGCACACCCGCATTGCGCGACAGATACCGCGCCAGCGCGGGCGACGTCCCCGCGATGTCGATGATCAGATCGATCAGCGCCGGATTGGCCTCGAACAGCGAGAAAAGCTGCACCCCCGCCGGCAAGCCCGCCAGAAACCCGTCCAGCGCCACCAGCGCCTCATCCGCATTGGCCGCCCGCATCAGCCGCTTCAACAGCACGGGCCGCAACCGCCGGAAGATCGCCTGCGCCCTTTCGGACCGCAGCGCAGGGTAATGCGACCACCCCTCCACGATCCCCCGCGCATGATCCGAAAGCTCGGGTCCCTCCTCCGCCTGCCCCGGCGCAAAGAACCCCTCCGTAAGCCGGTCCACCCGCGCCAGCCGGTCCAGCAGCCCCGCGCGGAACGCCCCCTCCTCCTCGCCGCAGAAGGCCGCGATCCGCGCCACCCCCTCCGCCGTCACCGGCATGTCATGGGTCTGCGCGTCATTCACCATCTGCAACCGGTGCTCCACCTCGCGATGCGCGCGATAAAGCGCGGTCAGCTCCTCCGCCACATCCCCCGGGATCCACCCCTTCGCCGCCAATGCCGCAAGGCCACCGACGGTCGTCCGGTCCCGCAGGTCCGCATCCCGCCCCCCCGCGATCAGCTGCCGCGTCTGGGTGAAGAACTCGATCTCGCGTATCCCGCCCTGCCCCAGCTTCATGTTGTGCCCCTCGACCGTCAGGGGCCGGTTCAACTGTCGGTGCTCGCGGATGCGCAGGCGCATGTCATGGGCATCCTGGATGGCGGCGAAATCCAGATGCTTGCGCCAGACGAAGGGCACCAACACCTTCAGGAACCGCTCCCCCGCCGCCAGATCGCCGCCACAGGGCCGCGCCTTGATATAGGCCGCCCGCTCCCATGTCCGCCCGACGCTCTCATAGTAACTCTCCGCCGCCGCCATCGAGAGGCAAACCGGCGTCACCGCCGCGTCCGGCCGCAGCCTCAGGTCGGTGCGGAACACATATCCCCCCGCCGTCAGGTCGCTCAGCAGCGCCGCCATCTTCCGCGTCACGCGGATAAAGGCCGCCCGCGCCTCGCCCGCCTGATCGCCATAGCGCGTCTCGTCGAACAGGCAGACAAGGTCGATGTCGGAGGAATAGTTCAACTCCCCCGCCCCCATCTTCCCCATGGCCAGCGCGACCATGCCCGCCCCCGTCGCCTCGTCCCCCGCCACGGCACCGGGCAGCTTGCCCCGCCGGATCTCCTCGCCCACGAACCAGCGGATCCCCAGATCCACCCCCAGATCTGCCAGCCGCGTCAGCGCCCCCGTCACCTCCTCCAGCCGCCACACGCCCCCCACGTCACACAAGGCCGCCAGCAGCGCCGCCCGCCGCTTCGCCACCCGCAACGCCTCGCCCAGCGCCTCGGCCCCCTCCACCCCCACGGGCGCGGCCAGCACCGCCTCCATCGCCGCCTCCGGCGCGCCCGCCAGCGCCCCGCGCAGCCATTCCGCCTCGCGCCCCATCAGCCCCTTCAGATAGGGCGAACACCCCGCCGTCGCGGCCAGCAGACCCGCCACCTCGGGCGGCAGGTCGGCGAAACTGCGCCCCACATCGGCGGCAGCCTCGCGGTCAAAGGCGATGGGGGAACGGTTCAGGCGGGCGGCAAAGGGCGCATGTGTCATGGCCGAAGCCTTGCACCGCCCGCCCCGCAGGGTCAACGCGTCAACCCGACCCCCGTTGCGCTGCCTCCGACCGTCACGCTAGACCTGTGCCATCCGACAGGAGCCCGCATGTCCAAGAGCCTCGCCCGCGTCACCGCAGCCCTCCGCGCCGCAGGGCTGACCATCACCCCCGTCGAAACCGCGACCGAAACCCGCACCGCCCAGCAGGCCGCCGATGCGGCGGGCGTGCATCTCGACCAGATCGTGAAATCCATCCTCTTCGCGGGCGAAACCTCGGGTCGCCTCTTCCTCTTCCTGACCGCAGGCGGCAACCAAGTCGCCGCCGACCGCGCCACTGCCCTTGCCGGCGAACCGCTGGGTCGCGCCGACATCGCCACCGTCCGCGCCGTCACGGGCTTCGCCATCGGCGGCGTCGCCCCCGTGGGCCACCTGACACCCTCCCCCACCTTCCTTGACCCCCGCCTCATGGATTTCCCCACCGTCTGGGCCGCCGCCGGAACCCCGCGCCACATCTTCCCCATCGCGCCTGCCGATCTCTTGCGCATCACCGCCGCCCGGACCGCACCCTTCACCGCCTGACGCCCCCCATTTTCCGTCTTCAAATATCCTCGGGGGGTGAATGGCCGCGCCCGCGCGGCCAGAGGGGGCGCGAGCGCCCCCTTGACCCCTCCCCTCCGCCCCGATGTGAATTATTTTAACATTACCCCTTGAACCCGCCCCGCCGCCCCCTCATCTTCCCCGATGTGAAGGACATTCACATAACACACGCAACGGGAGAAACCGCCGATGTACACCACCCCCGCCGCCGCCGCGCGTCCCGCTGGCGGTCTCCTCGCCTGGCCCCGCCGCGCCGAAACCTGGCTTGACGGCCACGGCCGCAAGGCCTGGATCACCGCCATGGTGCTGGGCTTCATCTTCTTCTGGCCCGTGGGCCTCGCCCTCGTCGCCTACATGACCATCACCAACCGCTGGAGCAGAACCATGTTCGGACAATCCTGCCGCACCTCCCGCCACACGCATTGGGGCGCGCAGCGCGTCCATTCCTCCTCGGGCAACAGCGCCTTCGACGCCTACAAGGCCGAAACGCTCCGCCGTCTGGAAGAGGAACAAGCCGCCTTCGAAGGTTTCCTGAACCGCCTGCGCGAGGCGAAGGACAAACAGGAATTCGACGCCTTCATGGAAGATCGCAGCCGCACCGCCGCCCGCCCCGTGGCGGACGACCGCCCCGCCAGCGACGCCTGATCCCCGACACCCCCTTGATCCGGTGGCCCGCAAGGGCCACCTTTCCCTCCGACCGAAGGAGCGACGATGTTCACCGACAGCTACCAGCCCGCCCTGCCCGACCCCGACCGCCACGCGGAATTCTACGCGGGCGTCGCATTCAAGCGTGCGCTGGCATGGGTCGTGGACACGATCTTCGTCACGCTCATCGTCTTTCTCGTCACCCTCGTCACCGCGCTGACCGCGCTCTTCATCCTGCCGCTGGTCTGGCTGGCCGTGGGCTTCCTCTACCGCTGGGTCACCCTCAGCGGGACGTCGGCCACCTGGGGCATGCGCCTGATGTCCATCGAATTCCTCGACCGCACCGGCAAGCGGTTCGATGCGGCCACGGCTTTTGTCCATACGCTGGGCTACTCGCTCTCCATGGCCTTCGTGATCCCGCAGCTCCTCTCGGTGGCGCTGATGATGCTCAGCCGCCGCGGTCAGGGCCTGACGGACATGGTCCTCGGCTCGGTCGCGATCAACCGCGCGGCCTGAACCCGCGCGTTCCGGCACAAAACCGCCCGCTTTGCGCGGATTCCCGGCTTGGCGGCTGGCATTCCCCTTGCTAGGGTGACGGCTGATCCCAATTCCGTCAGCAGATGCGCCACACCCTTCCCATCGCGCCCCAGTTCTATGTGACGGCTCCCCAGCCCTGCCCCTATCTGGATGGGCGCATGGAACGGAAGCTGTTTACCGCGCTGCAGGGCGAACACGCGCAGAAGCTGAACGACACCCTGTCGAAACAGGGCTTCCGCCGCAGCCAGAACGTGCTCTACCGCCCCTCCTGCGCGGAATGTTCGGCCTGCCTCTCGGCCCGCATCCGCGTCGCCGACTTCGCCCCCCGCCGCACCCAGCGCCGCATCCTGAAGAAATGCGAGGATTTGCGCCGCAACGCCACCTCGCCCTGGGCGACCGAGGACCAGTTCGCGCTCTTCCGCCGCTATCTCGACACGCGCCACGCCGATGGCGGGATGGCCGACATGGACATCTTCGAATTCGCCGCGATGATCGAGGAGACGCCGATCAAATCCCGCGTCATCGAATACACCCGCCCCGCGCGCGAGGGCGAGCGGGGACGTCCCCTTGCCGCTGTCTGCCTGACGGATGTCTTCGATGACGGGCTGTCGATGGTCTACAGCTTCTACGACCCCGGCATGACGGACTTCTCGCTCGGCACCTATGTGATCCTCGACCACATCGCCATCGCGGCCGAGGCGGGTCTGCCTTACGTCTATCTCGGCTACTGGGTGCCGGGCAGCCGCAAGATGGGCTACAAGGCCACCTTCCCCGCGCTGGAAATCTACAAGGGTGGGCGCTGGCAGGACATCGGCGATCCGGCCGACCACAAGGCGGAACTCCACCCCCTCTCGGTCGACCCCATCGCGGAACAGGTGGCCCGCATCTCGCTGCCCGACACCCGCACCCCGCGCGACGCTTCCTGACCCCACACCGACAGCGTGGCCGGAAGGCAACGTCCGCCCCCGACCCCGCCACCCGACGGGGAATTTTGCCCCCCGCCCGCCGCTGCGGCCTTGTATCCCGCCCCGCCAGCCCAATCTCTGCCCAAGCCCGCCGCGCCAAGCCCGGCGCAACGGGCCAAGCGGGAGCATCCATGACCTATCTACTGTTCGGTATCGGCCTTCTGTGCCTGTTCTTCGGCGGCGAATATCTCGTGCGCGGCGCCTCGGCGGTGGCGCGCCATTTCCGCCTGTCGCCCATGGTGATCGGCCTCACAATCGTGGGCTTCGGCACCTCCGCGCCCGAGATGCTGGTCTCGGTGCAGGCCGCGCTCGAAGGCAGGCCGGGCATCGCCATCGGCAACGTGGTCGGCTCCAACATCGCCAATATCCTGCTGATCCTCGGCGTCTCGGCCCTGATCGCGCCACTCCTGATCCCCGCTCGCAAGCTCTGGCGCGATCTGGGCTTCATGCTTGCCGCGACCGCCATCCTCTGGGTCATGCTGCTCGACGGCGATATCTCCCGTCTGGAAGGGATCCTGCTGCTCGCGGGACTTGCCACCTTCCTTGGCGTGGCCTTCCTGACGGGCAAGCAGGACTCTGACGAGGTGACGGTGGGCGACATCCCGCAATGGAAGGCATGGGCCATGACGGCGGCCGGTCTCGTGGTGCTTGTCGTCGGCGCAAGGCTGCTCGTCGACAGTGCCACCGAACTCGCCCGCGGCTTCGGCATCTCCGAGGCGGTGATCGGCCTGACCATCGTCGCGGTCGGCACCTCGCTGCCGGAACTGGCCACCTCGGTCATCGCGGCCATCCGCAAACAGACCGAGATCGCGGTGGGCAACATCGTCGGCTCCAACGTCTTCAACATCTTCGGCATCCTTGGCACCACTGCCGTCATCGCCCCCATTCCCGCCGAGGCGCGCTTTGCCCTGATCGACATGCCATGGGCCGCGGCCACGGCGGTCGGCCTGACGCTGCTCGCCTTCCTTCTGGGCGGCCTGCCCCGCATCGCCGGTGCGCTGCTGCTCGGTGCCTATGGCGGCTATCTCTGGCTGATGGGGTAAGGACGACGCAAGGGTGGCGGCCGTCCCGCCGGGGTGGCTGCACGGACCCCGTGCGGCCGCCCCGGGGGGGGCGGGACGGCCGCCACCCGGGCCATTGGGCCCGGGTGATGACCCGACCGTCGCGCCCTTGTGCCCTGCCCCCGCGCGACAAAGGAAAAGGGCCGCCCCGCAGGACGGCCCTCTCCGGTCGCTGAACGATCCTCACCCGCGCGGGCGGTTGCGGATCATGAAGGTGTCGAAGGTGTATTCGGCCACCTGATTCCACAGGTTCGCCTCGTTGCGATAGGCCTGCTGGCTTTCGAAGATCGTCTTGAAATCCGCATTCTCCGCCGACAGCGTGGCGTAAAGCTTGTTGGACTCCTCGAAGGCCTTGGCCATCACGTCATCCGGATAGGGCTTCAGCTGCGCCCCGCCCGCGATCAGGCTGCGCAGCGCGGCAGGGTTGCGGTAGTCGTATTTCGCCAGCATCGTCGCATTGGCCCGCGCCGCCGCACTCTCGACAATCGCCTTGTAGGCGGGCGTCAGCTCGTTCCACTTGTCGAGATTGATCATGAAATGCAGCATCGCGCCGCCTTCCCAGAACCCCGGGTAATAGTAGTAGGGCGCGACCTTGTTCAGACCCAGCTTCTCGTCGTCATAGGGACCGACCCATTCCGCCGCGTCGATGGTGCCACGTTCCAGCGCCGGATAGATCTCGCCGCCCGGAATCTGCTGCGGAACGACGCCCAGCGCCTCCATCACCTTGCCGCCCATGCCGCCGATGCGCATCTTCACCCCCGCCAGATCGGCCAGGCTGGTGATCTCCTTGCGCCACCAGCCGCCCATCTGACAGCCCGTGTTGCCCCCCGGGAAGGCATGCAGGTTCTGCTTGTTGTAGAACCCGTTCATCATGTCGATGCCGCCACCGTCATAGTTCCACGCGTTCAGGCCCCGCACGTTCAACCCGAACGGCACCGCCGTGCCCAGCGCATAGGTCGGGTCCTTGCCCCAGTAGTAGTAGGACGCCGTATGCGTCATCTCCACCGTGCCCGCGGCCACCGTGTCGGCGGCTTCCGGCATCGGGACGATCTCGCCCGCCGGAAAGGGCTGGATCTGGAAGTTGCCGTCCGTCGCCTCGCTCACGTATTTCGCGAAATCCTCGGCCGCGCCATAGATCGTGTCCAGCGCCTTGGGAAAGCCCGAGGTCAGACGCCAGCTGACCTTCGGCGCCTCCTGCGCGATGGCAGGCGCGGCCAGCGCTGCCGCAGCCGAACCGACGGCAGCGGTCGTCAGGAAATTCCGTCTCTTCATGTAGTCCTCCCTTGTGTCACTTTTCAAAGTTTCAGTCACCCGCCGGCGCCGGAGCGGGCGACGGCGAAAGATCCAGATCCAGCGCCGGCGGCTCCAGCCCCGGCATGGGCAGCGCATCCAGTTGCTGGCTCACCGCGGCATCGTCCAGCAGCACCTCTTCGGAGATGAACCCGTCCACGATCCCCGGGAATGCGATGATCAGCGCGACAAGGATCAGCTGCAGCCCGATCCACGGGATGGACCCTAGATAGATGTCGCGGCTCTTCACCTCGGGCGGCGCGATCCCGCGCAGATAGAACAGCGCGAACCCGAAGGGCGGATGCATGAAGGCCGTCTGCATGTTCACGCAGAGCAGCACCCCCAGCCAGACAAGGTCGATATCCAGCGCCAGCGCGGTGGGGATCAGCAGCGGCACGACGATGAAGACGATCTCGAAGAAGTCGAGGAAGAAGGCGATGAAGAAGATGAACACGTTGACAAAGATGAGGAACCCGATCCGCCCGCCGGGGATGTGGGACAGCATGTGCTCGATCCACTTGCCGCCGTTCACCCCCTGGAACACCAGCGAAAACACCGTCGCGCCCACAAGGATGAAGATCACCATCGCCGTGATCCGCATCGTCTGGTCCGACGCGTCCCACACCATCCGGTTGGAATACCGCCCATGCGCCAGCGCCAGCAGCACCGACCCCACCGATCCCATCGCCCCCGCCTCCGTGGGCGTGGCCAGCCCCATGAAGATCGTCCCCAGCACAAGGAAGATCAGCACCAGCGACGGCACCATCCCCCAGGCCAGCTTCTTGGCCAGCGCCGCCCCGCGCAGCGTGCGCGCCTCGGGCGGCAGCGGCGGCACCTTCTTGGGCGCAAAGATCGACACGCCAAGGATGAACAGCGTGAACAGCGCCACCTGCGCCAGCGACGGCCCGACCGCGCCCCAATACATGTCCCCCACCGGCACGCCCAGCTGGAAGGCCAGCACGATCAGGACAAGGCTCGGCGGGATCACCTGCGTGATTGTCCCCGACGCCGCGATCACCCCCGTCCCGATCCGCATGTCATAGCCGTATTTCAGCATGATCGGGATCGAGATCATCCCGATGGCGATGACGCTCGCCGCCACCGTCCCCGTGATCGCGCCAAGGATCGCGCCGACATAGATCACCGCATAGGCCAACCCCCCGGGCACCGATCCGAACAACTGCCCGAACCCTTCCATCAGATCCTCGGCCAGCCCCGATTTCTCCAGCACCACCCCCATGAAGGTGAAGAATGGGATCGCCAGCAGCAGGTCGTTCGACATGATCCCGAACACCCGCGCGGGCAGCGCCTGCAGGAAGGCCAGTCCGAAATACCCCACCTCGATGGCGACAAAGCCGAAGGCCAGCCCCAGCGCCGCCAGCGAGAAGGCGACAGGAAAGCCGAACAGCAGGAACAGGATCAGCCCGCCGAACATCGTGGGCGCAAGAAGGCCGTAATCAAGCATGGAGGGTCCTTCCGCTCACTGCACGGGCTTTTCGTAACGGACATCCAGCGCGATATCCCCGCGCAGGGCGGCGATGCGGCGGATGAACTCGGCCAGCCCCTGCAGGGCCAGCAGCGTGAACCCGAAGGGCAGCAGGAATTTCGCGGGCCACACCGCCAGCCCCCCCGCATTGGCGGAAATCTCGCCCTCCAGATAGCTGGTCCAGGCCCAGGGCCAGGCCATCTCCAGCATGATGAAGCAGACGGGGAAGAAGAAGACGAGGTATCCGGTCACATCCACCCACAGCTTGCGCCGCGCATTCAGCCCGCCATAGATCAGATCCACCCGCACATGTTCGTTCAGCTTCAGCACATAGGGCGCGCCCAGCAGGAAAACGCCCGCGAACATCTGCCACTGGATTTCGAGAAAGGCGTTCGACGACAGGTCCAGCGCATAGCGCGACAGGGCATTGCCCGCGCTGATCGCACAGGCCGCCGCCACCAGCACCGCCGCGACAATGCCGAAAAAGCGGTTCATCCGGTCAATACCGGATGCAAGCGTCAAAAGACCCTGCAAACCTTCCTCCCCTGACTATGCGACCGTCTGACGCGCTCGCTTGTCCGGAGAGAGTAGGCACTGCCCGCCCCATTTCAAGCCCAAGTTGCGGCAGCGCAGCAGGGTTTTCCGCGCCGCGCCCGCGCCGGACAGGCCCCGAATCCGACACTTCGGCGCATATATGCGTCAATTCCATCGTGATTTCAGCGACTTGCGCCCGAACACTCCGCCGCGCCCCGCTGCAAGGCAGCGCAATAAAAAAACCCGCGCTACCCCTGCGCGGGTTTCATTCTTGCGCTCCGGCAAGGTCCGTTACTTCAGCAGACCTTCCGCCTTCATCGCCGCCTGCACCGCCGGACGGGCCGCCACACGGGCGCGCATCGCCTCGAGCTTGGGGAAGGCCGACAGGTCATGCCCGATCCCCTTGGACCAGTTGGTCACGGTGAACAGATAGGCATCCGCCGGCGTGAACTGCTCGCCCAGCAGATAGGACCGCCCGTCCGCCAGCCGCTCCTCGACCAGTTTCAGCCGTGTTTCCAAGAGCGCCACCTGCGCCGCCTTCGCCTCGCCCTCTATCCCGCGGAAGAAGGGGCTGTAGGTCTTGTGCACCTCGGTCGACACGAAGTTCAGCGCCTCCTGCAACCGCGCCCGCGCCAGCGTGCCTGCGGCGGGCAGCACACCCGGCGTCACGCTGTCGGCCACGAATTGCATGATCGCCACGCCCTCGGTCAGCACCTCGCCATCATCCAGCACCAGCACGGGCACCGCCCCGCGTGGGCTGATCGCGGTGAAATCCGCGCCGCTCTCGGTCTTCTTGGCGCGGATATCCGCCTTCTCGATGCTGTAATCCGCGCCGCTCTCGGCCAGAACGATATGCGAGGCCAGCGAACAGGCACCGGGCGAATAGTAAAGCTTCATAAATGGACCCTCCGTCACGGGGCGGACACCGCCCGTCTGGGGGCGCTATATCCTGAACGCGCCCGTGTACCAACGCCTGATCCGACTCAATCCGGCAGAATACCCTGTGCGGCAGCGCAGAGATTTGCGAAAATTGCGCGCACGGACCCGCATCCGTAACGAAGTTACAAAATTTCGGCCGACCGCGACACTTTACACCAAGTTTTGCGGTTGACGCCCCTTCCTGCCCGCCCTAGTGTCCGCCCCGAACGCAAGAGGATAGACCATGTCCGGTATTCTCGTACTTGTAGGACGATGGCGCATGGGGCGGTAACGCTGACCAGATTGGTTCCCATGCGCCCCCGGATCGAAGATCGGGGGCTTTTTCTTGCGCGGTGGACGCGATGACGGGGCGGAAGGCCCCGCGAAAGGGTGAAGGCAGATGACGAAACAGATGACCGGCGCGCGGATGGTGGTTCAGGCCCTCAAGGATCAGGGGGTCGAGGTCGTCTTCGGCTATCCCGGCGGCGCCGTGCTGCCGATCTATGACGAGATCTTCCAGCAGAACGACATCCGCCACATCCTCGTCCGCCACGAACAGGGCGCGGTCCACATGGCCGAAGGCTATGCCCGCTCCACCGGCAAGCCGGGCGTCGTGCTGGTGACCTCGGGCCCCGGTGCGACCAATGCCGTGACGGGCCTTGTCGACGCGCTGATGGATTCGATCCCCCTCGTGGTCCTGACCGGTCAGGTCCCCACCTTCATGATCGGCACCGACGGCTTCCAGGAGGCCGACACGGTCGGCATCACCCGCCCCTGCACGAAACACAACTGGCTGGTGAAGGACACGGCGAAACTGTCCGAAACCATCCATCAGGCCTTCCACGTCGCCACCTCCGGCCGCCCCGGCCCGGTGCTGATCGACATCCCGAAGGACGTGCAGTTCGCCACCGCGACCTACACCGAACGCGACAAGACCCGCATCAGCCATTACCAGCCCCGCAAGGACGGCGACGCCGCCCAGATCGCCCGTCTGGTCGAGATGATGGAACAGGCCGAACGCCCGATCCTCTATACCGGCGGCGGCGTCATCAACTCCGGCACCCGCGCCTCGGCGCTGCTGCGCGAGCTGGTGGCGGAAACCAACTTCCCCATCACCTCCACCCTGATGGGCCTCGGCGCCTATCCCGCGTCGGGCAAGAACTGGCTGGGGATGCTCGGGATGCATGGGCTCTATGAGGCCAACCTTGCCATGCACGGCTGCGACCTGATGATCAACATCGGCGCCCGTTTCGACGACCGCATCACCGGCCGCGTCAAGGATTTCTCGCCCCATTCGCAGAAAGCCCATATCGACATCGACCCGTCCTCCATCAACAAGGTGATCCGCGTCGATGTCCCGATCGTGGGCGACGTCACGTTGGTTCTGGAAGAAGTCCTGCGCCAGTGGCGCGCCCGCGGCTCCAAGACCAACAAGGGCGGTCTGGACAAGTGGTGGAAGCAGATCGCCGAATGGCGCGCGGTGGACTGCCTGTCCTTCAAGAACAGCGAAAAGACCATCAAGCCGCAATACGCCCTGCAACGGCTGGAAGCCCTGACCAAGGGCATGGACCGCTACATCACCACCGAAGTGGGCCAGCACCAGATGTGGGCGGCCCAGTTCCTCGGGTTCGAGGACCCGCATCGCTGGATGACCTCCGGCGGTCTGGGAACGATGGGCTATGGCCTGCCCGCCTCCATCGGCGTGCAGATCGCCCATCCGGACGCCCTGGTCATCAACGTGGCGGGCGAGGCGTCGTGGCTCATGAACATGCAGGAAATGGGCACCGCGATGCAGTTCCGCGCGCCCGTGAAGCAGTTCATCCTGAACAACGAACGCCTCGGCATGGTGCGCCAGTGGCAGGAACTGCTGCACGGCGAACGCTACTCGCATTCGTGGTCCGAAAGCCTCCCCGATTTCGTGAAACTGGCCGAAGCCTTCGGCTGCAAGGGCATCAAGTGCAGCGATCCGAAAGACCTCGACGACGCGATCATGGAAATGATCCGCTACGACGGTCCGGTGATCTTCGACTGCCTCGTGGAAAAGCACGAAAACTGCTTCCCCATGATCCCGTCGGGCAAGCCGCATAACGAGATGCTCCTGGGCGAGGCCGACACCCAAGGTGTGATCGGCGCCAAGGGCGCGGTTCTGGTCTGACCCGTCGCAGGCGGGGGGTTTTGCACCCCCCGCACCCCCCGCAGGATATTTGTGAACAGATGAAGGGAGTGGCGGATGTCCGCGCTCAATATCAAAAAAGGCTCCACGAGCCATTCGGCCTATGACCTGCGCGACCACCACAGCCAGGTCGTGGAAAGCCACACGCTCGCCGTGATCGTCGAGAATGAACCGGGCGTACTTGCCCGCGTCATCGGCCTCTTCTCGGGCCGCGGCTACAACATCGACAGCCTCACCGTGGCCGAGGTGGACCATACCGGCCACCGCTCGCGCATCACCATCGTCACCTCCGGCACCCCCTCTGTGATCGACCAGATCGAGGCGCAGCTTGGCCGCATGGTCGCGGTCTACGAAGTCCACGACCTGACCGCCGAAGGCCCCGCCGTACAGCGCGAACTCGCGCTTCTCAAGGTGGCGGGGAAAGGTGACGCGCGGATCGAGGCGCTGCGTCTGGCCGAAATCTTCCGCGCCAATGTGGTGGACTCGACGCTGGAAAGCTTCGTCTTCGAGATCACGGGAACGCCGGAAAAGATCGACGCCTTCGCCGACCTGATGCGCCCCCTCGGCCTGCGCGAACTGGCCCGCACGGGCGTCGCGGCACTCTCGCGCGGGGCGTAAAGCGAAATCTGACGCAGATTTCGCGGCGGTTCCTGAACGCAGGAACCGCATCCCGCCCTCAGGCCCCGGAATTTGCGTCAAATTCCGCCGCGAATTCTGCGTCAGAATTCGCCCCCTCACGCCCCCCGATACCGCGCGGGCCGCTTCTCCAGAAACGCCGCCACCCCCTCGCGGAAATCCTCGGTCGCCCCCGCCTCGGCCTGCAACCGCGCCTCCAGCGCCAGTTGCGCCTCCAGCCCGTTCGCGGGCGACGCCCGCAGCGCCTGCTTGACCAGCCGGTAGGCCACCGTCGGCCCGGCCGCCAGCGCCCCGGCCCGCGCCGCCACATGGGCGACAAAGGCATCATCCGGCACCGCCTCCCAGATCATGCCCCAGTCTGCTGCCTGCCGCGCGCCGATCTTCTCGGCAAACAGCGCCGCCCCCATGGCCCGCGCCATCCCCACCTGACGCGGCAGCCACCACGTCCCCCCCGCATCGGGGATCAGCCCGATCCGCGTGAAGGCCTGGATGAAACTCGCGCTCTCGCAGGCGATCACCACATCGCAGGCCAGCGCAAGGTTCGCCCCCGCCCCCGCCGCCGCCCCGTTCACCGCCGCGATCGTCGGCACGGGGCAATCATAGACCGCCTTCAACAGCGGCTCATATTCCTCGGCCAGCACGCGGCCAAGGTCCAGTTCGCCCAGCGCCATCGCATCCTGCAGGTCCTGCCCCGAACAGAAGGCCCGCCCCGCCCCCGTCAGCACGATGCAACGCGCGCGCCCCTCCACATCCCGCCACGCCT
The DNA here is from genome assembly GCF_009908265.2 of Paragemmobacter amnigenus. Classification (GTDB taxonomy): domain Bacteria; phylum Pseudomonadota; class Alphaproteobacteria; order Rhodobacterales; family Rhodobacteraceae; genus Paragemmobacter; species Paragemmobacter amnigenus. The sequence goes on from NZ_JAAATX020000001.1 coordinate 127,490, forward strand.
CCAGCAACTCCGCCCGTATCAGCGACGACAGCGCGTTCATCACCTCCGGCCGGTTGAGGGTCAGCGTCGCCACACCCCCCTCCACCGTCACCGTGATCGTCCGATAGGCCATGGTCCCCCTCCGCTTTTCCCCCACCCTAACGGGGAACGGCGCAAGGAAAAGCCCGACCCCGCGTCACTCCTTCAGGATTTCCGCCAGCCGCGCCTTTTCCTCCTCGCTCAACCCTTCGGCAGCGGCCGACCCGCGCCGCCGGAAGGTGGCAAAGGCAATCCCCGCCCCCGCCAGCAGCATCGCAGGCCCCGCGATCCACAGCAGGATATTCGCCCCCGTCGCGGGCGGGTTCAGCAACACATATTCGCCATAGCGGTCCACAAGGAAGGCCACCGCCTCCTCGTCGCTATCCCCCGCCACCAGCCGCTCGCGCAGCAGGACGCGCAGGTCCTTGGCCAGTTGCGCGTCGGAATCGTCGATATTCTCGTTCCGGCAGACCAGACAGCGCAAACCCTTCGACAGCGCCCGCGCCCGCGCCTCCAGCGCGGGGTCGGCCAGCATCTCCTCGGGCTGCACCGCATGGACCGGCACAGCCATCACCAGAGCCAAGGCAAGTAGGGCGGGCTTCAGCCCGCCACGCCAGACAAACCCCCTCATTCCGCAGGCACCCCCGCAGGCGCCCGCCGAGCCCCCGCCGCCACGCGATAGCGCCGGTCCGTCAGGCTCAGCAGGCCACCCAGCGCCATCAGGATGCAGCCCCCCCACAGCCAGTTGGCAAAGGGCTCGATATAGGACCGCACCGCCCAGCCGCCGTTATCCTGCGGATCGCCGATCACAAGGTAGATGTCGCGCAGGAAACCGTAATCGATCGCGGCTTCCGTCGTGGGCATCCCCGCCACGGGATAGACCCGCTTTTCGGGGAACAGCACCGCCACATCGGCCCCGCCGCGCGTCACCCGCATCTCGGCCATGGTGGTGGTGTAATTCGGCCCCGCCTCCTCGCGCACATCGACCAGCGTCACCTCGTAGGGGCCAAGGGGATAGCTTCCGCCCACCTGCACCACGCGGATATCCTCGGTCTTCCAGGCCAGCATGGCCGACACGGCAAAGATCGTGACGCCCAGCCCCCCATGCGCCACCATCTTCCCCCAATCCGCCCGCGGCAGCCGCCCCAGCCGCGCCACGCGGCCCGCCAGCGCCCCGCCGCGCCCCGTGCGCGCCCAGAAATCCGCAAGGGCCCCGAAACCCACCCAAAGGCCAAGGATCACCCCCACCGGCCCCAGCGCCGACCGCCCCGTCTGCATCGCCCAGACCAGCGCGCCCACCGCCAGCGACAGCACCAGCACCGGCCACAGCGGCCGCATCGCCCGCCCCGCATCGCCCCGCTTCCACGGCATCATCGCGCCGATGGGCAGGATCGCCGCCAGCGCCACCACAAAGGGCGAGAAGGCCGCGTTGAAGAAGGGCTCGCCCACGCTCAGCTTGCGGTCAAAGACCAGCTCCGCCACCAAAGGCCAGATCGTCCCGAAGAAGACGACAAAGGCCGACACCGCCAGCAGGATATTGTTGGCCACCAGCGCGCTCTCGCGGCTGACCATGCCGAAGACGCCCTTCGCCTCCATCGCCCCCGCGCGCGCCGCAAACAGCGTCAGCGCGCCCCCCATGAAGACGCCAAGGATCAGCAGGATGAACACCCCCCGCTCCGGATCATTGGCAAAGGCATGGACGGATGTGATGACACCGGAGCGCACGATGAAGGTCCCGATCAGCGAAAAGCCGAAGGCAAGGATCGCCAGCAGGATCGTCCATGCCTTCAGGCTCTCGCGCTTTTCCACCACGATGGCCGAATGCAGCAGGGCGGCGGCGATCAGCCACGGCATGAAGGACGCGTTCTCCACCGGGTCCCAGAACCAGAACCCGCCCCAGCCCAGTTCGTAATAGGCCCACCACGACCCCAGCGCGATGCCGATGGTCAGGAAGACCCAGCTGACCAGCGTCCATGGCCGCACCCAGCGCCCCCAGGCCGCATCCACCCGCCCCTCGATCAGGGCAGCGACGGCGAAACTGAAGGACATCGAAAGCCCGACATAGCCCAGATACAGGAACGGCGGATGGAAGGCCAACCCCGGGTCCTGCAACAGCGGGTTCAGGTCCTGCCCGTCCAGCGGCGGCACCTCCAGCCGCCAGAACGGGTTGGAGGTCAGCAGCATGAACAGCATGAAGGCCACCCCGATCATCCCCTGCACCGCCAGCACCCGCGCCTTCAGTTGCGGCGGCAGGTTCCCCCCGAACCACACCGCACATGCCCCGAAGAGCGACAGGATCAGCACCCACAGCAGGAGCGACCCCTCATGGTTCCCCCAGACGCCCGAAATCTTGTAAAGCATGGGCTTCAGGGTGTGCGAATTGCTGACGACCAGTGACAGCGAAAAGTCGGACACCACAAAGGCATAGGTCAGCGCCGCGAAGGAGAACGCTACCAGCAGGAACTGCACCACCGCCGCAGGGTCCGCCACCGCCATCCAGGCCGCATTCCTGCGCTCCGCCCCGATCAGGGGCACGACGGACTGGATCACCGCCACCGCCAGCGCCAGTATCAACGCGAAATGCCCAAGCTCGACGATCATGGCGGCCCTCTCTTCTGTCGGTGCAGACCATAGGCCCAAACCGCGCCACCTCCAATGGGGCTGCGCGCCCGCGTCGCAGGTGGTGACGAAGGGTTGAACGCGCATCCTGTGAGCCTGACGCGGAAGGGCGCTCGAAAGGCGCCAGTGGCGCGTTTCGAGTGACCGCCGGTAGGGACGCGCGCGTCACGCCGGGGCGGGCGCCTCTGGCGCACGTCCCGGTGCGGCGGGACGTGCGCGGCCCGTGGCTTTGGGCCACGGGCAAGACCCGACTGTTGCGCTTTGGCGCCAAAATCCAAACCTCAGGAAGAAACCTACCTCCGCCCCGCCTTCCGCGTCGACAAAAGCAGGTTCGTCTCCGACACCGTCACCCCCTCCATCGCCCGGATCCGGTGGATCGTCTCGTCCAGCTCCAGCAGGGTCTGCGTCCCCAGTTCCACGATCACATCCCACCGCCCGTTCGTCGAATGCACCGCCTGCACCTGCGGCAAGCCCCCCAGCCGCGCCATGATCTTCTCGCCCCCGCGCCCCTCGATCCCGATCATCATCAAGGCCCGCACGGGCGAAGAGGACACATCCCCCCGCGTCACCACCGTGAACCCCGCGATCTCGCCCTTGGCCGTCAACCGCTCCATCCGCGCCCTGACCGTCGCACGGCTCAGCCCCAGCCGGTCCGCCAGATCCGACAGCGCCGCCCGCCCGTCGCGGCGTAACTCGGCCACCAGCCGCTGGTCCACTTCGTCCATCATGGCCAATTTCCCCGCCGTTCCGAACAATCCCCTGTCCAGATCGACCATATCAGCGCTAGGATTCGCCGCAACCCGGTAACACCCTGCCCAGCAGAAGGAGTCTCCCATGTCCAACGCCATCCTCATCGGCGCCCCGATCGACAGCGGGCAACGCTACCCCGGCTGTCTCATGGGCCCCTCTGCCTATCGCGTGGCAGGGATCGCACAGGCGATCCGCGACCTCGGCCACGGGCTGCAGGACTGGGGCGACGTCACCATCACGGACCTCAAGCCCGTCACCACCCCAAACCCCGCCGTCCATTCGCTGCCCGAAACCGTGGCATGGACCGAAACACTGGCCGACCGCGTCGACGACGCCCTCTCGCAAGACGGCCTGCCCATCGTCATGGGGGGCGACCATTCCCTCGCCCTCGGCACTGTCGCGGGCGCCGCGGCCTTTGCCAAACGTCAGGGCCGCCCCCTCTTCCTCCTCTGGCTCGACGCGCACAGCGACTTCCACACCCCCCTCACCACCACCTCCGGCAACCTGCACGGCACCCCCGTCGCCTATATCGCAGGCCGCGACGGCTTCGACGCCTTCCCGCCCTTTCCCGAACCCATCCCGCCGCAGAACATCTGCCTCTTCGGCATCCGCTCGGTCGACCCTGCCGAACATGCGGCCCTCCTGACCCATGACATCGCCATCCATGACATGCGCGTCCTTGACGAACGCGGCATCGTCGCGCCCTTGCGCGAATTCCTCACCCGCGTCCGGGCGGCAGGCGGGATGCTGCATGTCTCGCTCGACGTCGATTTCCTCGACCCTTCCATCGCCCCCGCCGTCGGCACCACCGTCCCGGGTGGCACCACCTTCCGCGAGGCGCATCTGGTGATGGAACTCCTCCACGAATCCGACCTCGTGACATCCCTCGACCTCGTCGAACTCAACCCCTTCCTCGATGAACGCGGCCGCACCGCGCGGCTGATGGTCGACCTTGTCGCCTCCCTCATGGGGCGCAAGGTCTTTGACCGCCCCACACGGAGCCACATGTGATGCTGAACCTCGTCCCCTTCGTCTCGGTCGACCGCATGATGAAACTCGTCCACCGCATCGGCGTGGAACCCATGCTCGCCGACCTCGCCGCCGCGATCGAGGCCGACTTCCTCCGCTGGGCCCAGTTCGACAAGACACCCCGCATCGCGTCGCATTCCGACGTCGGCGTCATCGAACTCATGCCCACCTCCGACGGGCGGACCTACGGCTTCAAATACGTCAACGGCCACCCCTCCAACATGAAGCGTGGCCTGCAGACCGTCACCGCCTTCGGCCTTCTGGCCGATGTCGAAACCGGCTACCCCGTGCTCCTGTCCGAAATGACCATCCTGACCGCATTGCGGACAGCCGCCACCAGCGCCTTGGCCGCCAAATGGCTCGCCCCGTGCGGGGCCACGACCATGGCCCTCATCGGCAACGGCGCGCAGGCCGAATTCCAGGCGCTGGCCTTCAAGGCCGTCTGCGGCCTCACCCATATCCGCCTCTACGACATCGACCCCGCCGCCACCGCCAAATGCGCGAAGAACCTCGCGCACACCGGCCTGACCGTGACCCCCTGCCGCACGGCGGAAGAGGCGATCCTCGGCGCGCAGATCATCACCACCGTCACCGCCGACAAGACCAACGCCACGATCCTGACCGACAACATGGTGGGCGCGGGCGTCCACATCAACGGCGTCGGCGGCGACTGCCCGGGCAAGACCGAACTCCACCCCGACATCCTGCGCCGCGCGTCGATCTTCGTCGAATACCCGCCCCAGACGCGGGTGGAGGGCGAGATCCAGCAACTCCCCCCCGACCACCCCGTCACCGAACTCTGGCAGGTCATCGCAGGCCGCGCCACGGGCCGCACCGACCCCGCGCAGGTGACGCTCTTCGACTCCGTCGGCTTCGCGATCGAGGATTTCTCGGCGCTGACCTACATCCGCTCCAAACTCGCGGAAACGGGTCTCTACGAAGACCTCGACATGATCGCCGATCCCGACGATCCGCGCGACCTCTTCGGGATGCTCCTGCGCGCCGCCTAGGGCAAGGCGCCGGACGCACCCCGATGGCGGGGTTAACCCCGCCCTACGCCACAGCCCGCCGCGTGCTGACAGGTTGCGGCACAGGTTGCGGCACAGAAACCGGACACCGTAGGGCGGGGTTCACCCCGCCCCCCTCCCGCCCCCCGTCACTGCAGCCGGAACTCCCCCACCACATTGCGCCACTCGTTCGGCGCGATCAGCTTGCGATGGGTGAACCGCACCGAATGCAACGGCCCCTCGATCTTTTCCTGCCAGAACTCGATGAAACGGAACAACTCCGGATAATCTGGCGCCAGATCATAGTGCTGCCACACGAAGGTGTTGAGAACATTGCGATAATCCGGCATCCGGTAGAAGATTTCCGCCGTCGTCAGCCCATAGCCCTTCAGCATCAACTCCACCTCGCCCCGCCTCTGTCCAAGGGTCATGCGCGCCTCCTTGCTGCCTCGCCTTGGAAAAGGCTGCCGCGATTCGTCTTTTCCGGCAACGATTTCAATATGTTGGCACTCCGCCACCGCGGCTGCCAACCGTCCCGCCCATCGCGCATTGCACCCAAGATGCAGGATGGTGTAAGGTCGCGCGCAACTACATCTAGCGCGCGCGCAGGAAGGCTTAGGCTCACGTGAACGACACGCCCGAAACCCCTGAAAACACCGAAGATTCCGCCCCGAAGACCCCGTGGCACGGCCCGCAGGTCTCCATCGCGGACGAGATGAAGACGGCCTATCTCGACTACGCCATGAGCGTGATCGTCTCCCGCGCCATTCCCGACCTGCGCGACGGCCTGAAGCCGGTCCACCGCCGCATCCTCTATGCGATGCACGAATCCGGCAACACGCATGACAAATCCTACCGCAAATCCGCAAGGCCGGTGGGCGATACGATGGGGAAATACCACCCCCACGGCGACTCGGCCATTTACGACGCGCTGGTGCGGATGGCGCAGCCCTTCTCCATGTCGCTCAAGCTCTTGGATGGACAGGGGAATTTCGGCTCCATGGACGGCGACGCCGCCGCCGCCATGCGCTATACCGAAGTGCGGATGGACAAGCCCGCCGCCTTCCTTCTGGCCGATATCGACAAGGAAACGGTCGAATTCCAGGACAATTACGACGGCAAGGACCGCGAACCCACCGTCCTTCCCGCCCGCTTTCCCAACATGCTGGTCAACGGCGCGGGCGGCATCGCCGTCGGCATGGCCACCAACATCCCGCCCCATAATCTGGGCGAGGTGATCGACGGCACGCTCGCCCTCATCGAAAACCCCGACCTGTCGACCGAGGCGCTGATGGAAATCATCCCCGCCCCCGACTTCCCCACGGGCGCCGTGATCCTCGGCCGCTCCGGCGCGCGCAAGGCTTATCTCGAAGGCCGCGGCAGCGTCATCATCCGCGCCAAGACGCGGGTCGAGGAAATCCGCAAGGACCGCTTCGCCATCATCGTGGACGAGGTTCCCTATCAGGTGAACAAGGCGTCCATGATCGAAAAGATCGCCGAAATGGTCCGCGAAAAGAAGATCGAGGGCATCTCGGGCGTGGCCGACGAATCCGACCGGATCGGCGTGCGCGTGGTGATCGAACTCAAACGCGACGCCACCCCCGACGTGGTGCTGAACCAGCTTTACCGTTTCACCCCCATGCAGACCTCCTTCGGCTGCAACATGCTGGCGCTGAACGGCGGGCGTCCCGAACAGCTCACCCTGCGGGATTTCCTCACCCATTTCATCACCTTCCGCGAGGAAGTGGTGGCCCGCCGCACGGCGTTTGAGCTCCGCAAGGCCCGCGAACGCTCGCACATCCTCTGCGGCCTTGCCGTCGCCGTGTCGAACGTGGACGAAGTCGTCCGCACCATCCGCGCCTCTGCCGACGCCGCCGAGGCCCGCGACAAGCTGATGACGCGCCGCTGGCCCGCCGCCGACATCGCGGCCTATATCCGCCTGATCGACGACCCGTCGCACACGATGAACGACGACGGCACCTACAACCTGTCCGAGGCTCAGGCCCGCGCCATCCTCGAACTCCGCCTGCAGCGCCTCACCGCGCTCGGCGTCAAGGAAGTCACCGACGAACTCGAAGAACTCGCCGCGAAGATCAAGGATTACCTCGACATCCTGTCCTCCCGCGACCGCATCATGGCCATCATCTCGGACGAGCTGCGCGAGGTGAAAGCCGCCTTCGCCGTCCCCCGCCGCACCGAGATCCAGGACTGGTCCGGCGACATGGACGACGAGGATCTGATCGAACGCGAGGATATGGTCGTCACCATCACCTCGGGCGGCTATATCAAACGCACGCCGCTGGCCGAATTCCGCGCCCAGAACCGCGGCGGCAAGGGCCTGTCCTCGATGCAGACGAAAGAGGATGACGTCGTCACCACCCTCTTCGTCGCAAATACCCACACCGCCCTTCTCTTCTTCACGACCGACGGCATGGTCTACCAGATGAAGACATGGCGCCTGCCGCTCGCGGGTCGCACGGCCAAGGGCAAGGCGATGGTCAACATCCTGCCCATCGACACCGGCGTCTCCATCGCCGCCATCATGCCCATCGACGTCCCGGAAGAGGAATGGAGCGCGCTTCAGGTCTTCTTCGCCACCTCGGATGGCGACGTGCGCCGCAACGCGCTGTCGGACTTCACCAACATCAAGCGCAACGGCAAGATCGCGATGAACCTTCCCGAAGGCACCAGCCTCGTGAATGTCCGCATCTGCGACGAGAATGACGACATCCTCCTCGTCACCCATATGGGCCGCGCCATCCGCTTCCCCACGACCGAGGTGCGCGTGTTCAAGGGCCGCGACTCCACCGGCGTCCGCGGCATCCGTCTGGCCGAGGGCGACCGCGTCGTCTCCATGGCCGTCATCCGCCATTTCGAGGCCGAGGCCGAGGAACGCGCCGCCTACCTCAAACAGCGCCGCCTCATGGCCGGCGTAACCGAGGACGAGGCCAGCGATGACGAGGAAGAGACCGTCGCCGCAGGCCAGCTTTCGCCCGAACGCTATGCCGAAATGTCGGCGGCCGAAGACCTGATCCTGACCGTCACCGCGGGCGGGTCGGGGAAACTGTCGTCCAGCCACGACTACCCCGTGCGCGGTCGCGGCGGCATGGGCGTCAAGGCCATCTCGCCCGGCCCGCGCGGCGGTCGCATCGTCGCGGCCTTCCCGGTGGACCCGTCCGACCAGATCATGCTCGCAACCTCCACCGGCCAGTCGATCCGCACGCCGGTCGACCAGATCAGCTTCCGCTCGCGCTCTGCCGGCGGTGTCCGCGTCTTCAACGTGGCCGAGGGCGAGGATGTCGTCTCTGTCGCCCGCGTGGCCGAACAGGCCGATGAGTGACCTTGAAAGCCGGCTCGCAGAGCTGGCTTTTCATGGAAAAACGGTCACTTACGGCGCGCTGGCCCGCGATCTGGGCTGGCGCGTCGCGGACCTGACCGCAGCCCTTGAATCGCTGATGGAACAGGACGCCGCCGCGAACCGCCCCCAGCGCGCCGCCCTTCTCGAAGGGCGCCTGTCGGGCGGCCTGCCCGCGCGGGGCTTCTTCGACAAACTCGCGGAACTGGGCCTCTCTCCTGCCGATCCCGCAGCCTTTGTGACCGAAACCCGCGCCCGCCTGCGGCAGGATTTTCTGCGAAAATCCTGATCCACGAACCTTCTCGCGAAGGTTCCCCCCCCCACCACTGCCCACCGCGCAAATCCCGAATCTTCGCAGAAAATTCGCCCCGAAAATTCTTCGCCAGAAGAATTTTCCCGACCCCTGCATCCATGCACAGCACCGCTGCGCCTGTCGCTATTTGGCACATGACGGATGCATGTTAGCAGACGGGTCCACAGGGGGCCGGGGCGCGCACAATGCGCCTCGGCCCTTTCCTATTTCCGCCAAACCCCCTAAATCCCCCCCATGACCGAGACACTCCACATCATCGGCGGCGGCATGGCCGGGGCCGAGGCCGCATGGCAGGCCGCCCGCATGGGCGTGCGCGTCGTGATCCACGAAATGCGCCCCGCCGTGGGCACCTTCGCCCACCGCACCGGCCACCTCGCGGAAATGGTCTGCTCAAACTCCTTCCGCTCGGACGATGACGAACGCAACGCCGTAGGGCTGCTGCACTGGGAAATGGGTGCCGCAGACGGCATCATCATGCAAACCGCCCGCGCCCACCGCCTGCCCGCAGGCGGCGCGCTGGCCGTCGACCGCGACCCCTTCGCCGAGGCCGTGACGCGCACCCTGCGCAGCCACCCCCTCATCACGGTCGAGGATGGCGAAATCCGCGAGTTGCCGACCGAAGGCCACTGGATCATCGCCACCGGCCCCCTCACCTCCGGCGCGCTGGCACAAAGCATCCGCGCCGCCACGGGCGCCGAACACCTTGCCTTCTTCGACGCCATCGCCCCCATCGTCTATGCCGAAAGCGTGGACATGTCGGTGGCCTGGATGCAATCCCGTTACGACAAGGGCGAAACGGTCGAGGAACAGACCGCCTACATGAACTGCCCGATGGACCGCGCGCAATACGACGCCTTCATCGACGCGCTGCTGGCGGCCGAGAAGACCGAATTCCACGAAGGCGAAACCGCAGGTTATTTCGACGGCTGCCTGCCGATCGAAGTCATGGCCGAACGCGGCCGCGAAACCCTGCGCTTCGGCCCGATGAAGCCGGTGGGCCTGACCAACCCCCACCGCCCCGACGTCAAACCCTATGCCGTGGTCCAACTGCGCCGCGACAACAAGCTGGGCACGCTCTACAACATCGTGGGCTTCCAGACCAAGATGAAGTACGGCGCGCAAACCGCTGTTTTCAAAACCATTCCCGGACTTGAAAACGCCTCCTTCGCGCGGCTTGGCGGCATCCACCGCAACACCTTCATCAACTCTCCCACGCTGCTCGATGACCGGATGCGCCTGAAATCCCGCCCCAACCTGCGCTTTGCGGGTCAGGTAACGGGCGTCGAAGGCTATGTCGAATCCGCCGCCATGGGCCTGCTCGCCGGCCGGATGGCAGCAAGCGAAATCCTCGGCCGCGACCTGCCCCCGCCCCCGCCCGACACCGCCATGGGGGCCCTGATCACCCACATCACGGGTGGCGCGGATGCCAAGACCTTCCAGCCGATGAACGTCAACTTCGGCCTCTTCCCCCCGATCGACGCCAAGGGCGGGCGCAAGGGCCGCAAGGACCGGTACAAGGCCTATACCGACCGCGCGAAGGACAGCTTCCGGGGCTGGCTCGCCGCGCAATGACGTTCCGTACCCGGTTCGCCCCCTCGCCGACCGGCCCGCTGCACCTCGGCCACGCCTATTCCGCGATCCTCGCCCATGACATGGCCCGCGCGGCAGGGGGCGAATTCCTCCTCCGCATGGAAGACACCGACCTCGACCGCTGCCGCCCGGAATGGGAGGCGCTTATCCGCGAAGACCTCGCATGGCTCGGCCTGTCATGGGACGGCCCCGTCCAGCGCCAATCCGACAAGATCGCCGCCTACAACACCCGCCTCGAACCGCTGGCCGACCGCGGCCTTCTCTACCCCTGCTCCTGCACCCGCGCCGACATCCGCGCGGCCCTTTCCGCCCCGCAGGAAGGCGTGGCCTTCGCCGTCTACCCCGGCACCTGCCGCCACCGCCCCCTCTCCGACCGCCGCGCAGGCGACGCGCTGCGCCTGAACCTCGCCGCCGCCCTCGACGCCCTGCCCGGACCGCCCGCCTTCACGGAAACCGGCCCTGCCCATGCAGGCACCCACAGCATCGACCGCGCCAAGGCGCTGGCGCAGATCGGCGACGTGGTCCTTTCCCGCAAGGGCGAGGATATCGTGGCCTATTTCCTCGCCTCCGCCTTCGACGACGCGGACCAGGGCATCACCCATGTCATCCGCGGCGAAGACCTCTTCGACTTCACCCCCGTGCAGGTGATCCTGCAGCACCTCTTCGGCCTGCCCACCCCCGCCTACCACCACCACGCGCTCATCCGCGACGATGCAGGCAAGCGCCTTGCCAAACGCGACGACGCCCGCGCCATATCGAAATACCGCGCCGACGGGGCCACCCCGCAGGACATCCGCCGCATGATCGGCCTCTAAAGAAGCTTTATTTTCTGTCTATAAATATCCTCAGGGGGTGAATTGGCCGTCAGGCCAAGAGGGGGCGCGAGCGCCCCCTTCCCTCACACCATCGGCTCTGTCAGGACGACCTCGCCGCCCTCCCGCACCGCCGTATAGAAACAGGACCGCCGGTTCGTATGACAGGCCGGCCCCTCCTGCTCCACCATCGCCAGCAGCGCATCGCGGTCGCAATCCACCCGCAATTCCACCAGCCGCTGCACATGCCCCGACGTCTCGCCCTTCACCCAGAAGGCCCCGCGCGACCGGCTCCAATAGGTCACCCGCCCCGTCGCGACCGTCCGCGCCACCGCCTCGGCATTCATCCATGCCATCATCAAGACCTCGCCCGTCGCATGATCCTGCGCGATGCAGGGGATCAGGCCATTGGCATCATACTTTAGGCTTGCAGGGTCAAAGCGCACGGGCCTTCTCCTTGGCAGGGGCGGCGGACGGGTCTATCTAAGGAGAAGCACGCGAAAGGAAAAGCCATGAGCGACAGCGATCTGGTCAAGCTCTATTCGGGCCGCATCCTCGAACTCGCCGCCGACATCCCCCATCTCGGCCGCCTGCCCGCGCCTGACGGCACGGCAAAGAAACGCTCGCCCCTTTGCGGCTCCACCGTCACCGTGGACCTCACGCTCGACGGCGACCGCATCGCCGACTACGCGCAGGACGTGAAGGCCTGCGCGCTGGGTCAGGCCTCGGCCTCCGTCTCGGGCCGCGCCGCCATCGACCGCACGCGCGCCGAGATCGCGCAGGCGCGCGCCGAACTCGAAGCCATGCTCAAACGCGGCGGCCCCGTCCCCGCCGCGCCCTTCGACGGGCTCGAAGTCCTCCTTCCCGCCCGCGACTACGCCAACCGCCACGCCTCGATCCTCCTCGCCCTCGACGCCACCCTCGCCGCCATGGACGCCGCCCTCACCGCCCGCGCCGCAGGCTGACCCCGCCCTTTCATCTCGGCCCAAATACCCCGGGGGTCCGGGGGCAAAGCCCCCGGCTTCGCCACGGCAAAGCCCGACCCCGCAGACAAAAAAACCGCCGCACGTCCATCGACGGCGGCGGTCAGTGGCGTTTCGTCCACCGGACAGGCAGGGCTGCCATCCGGGCGCCGCTTGGGGACAGGCGCAAAAGGAACGGAGCGCAGGCAGAATTCCGAAAAGCTCAGGCCGTCCCGAAGACGTGCAGGCAGACCACCAAAAGACCGAACAGCGTGACAACCCCGACCGTATCCTCGACCACCGTCGCGCGGGACCGGGAAAGAATATCCTTCATATCCGTCAGCATCGTCACCTCCCTTGGTGTTGTTGCTGATTTGTTCTCATATCCGCGCGATTCGAACAAGAACTTTTTAGGAACATTCAGGAACACAAGCGGAACCGCCGGAAAGCCTGCCGCAGATCAGCCCACCCCGATCAGCCGGATCGCCCTATCCTGATCCAGCAGCCACAGCAGCATCCGCGCCGCCTTCCCCCGCGACCCCGTCAGCGTGGGGTCATCCGCCAGCAACCGCCGCGCATCACTCTGCGCGATCGCCATCAGCGCCCCCTGCCGCTCCAGATCCGCCACGCGGAACCGCGGCAGCCCCGATTGCGCCGTCCCGATCAGATCCCCCGCCCCCCGCATCGCCAGATCCTCCTCGGCGATGCGGAACCCGTCCTCGGTGTCGCGCAGGACCTTCAACCGCCGTTCGCCCCCCTCGCTCAGGGGCGCCTGATACATAAGAAGACAGGTCGATTCCGCCGCCCCCCGCCCCACGCGCCCGCGCAGCTGGTGCAACTGCGCCAGACCGAATGTCTCCGCCCGCTCGATCACCATGATCGAGGCATTGGGCACGTTCACCCCCACCTCGATCACCGTCGTCGCGACCAGAACCTTCGTCTCTCCCGCCACGAACCGCGCCATGGCCGCATCCTTCTCGGCGGGCGGCATCTGGCCATGCACCATGCCGACCACATCGCCCAAGGCCGCGCGCAGATGCTGGAACCGTGCCTCGGCGCTGGCATAGTCCAACACCTCCGACTCCTCGACCAGCGGGCACACCCAATAGGCCTGCCGCCCCTCGGCCACGGCCTTGGCCAGATGCCCCACCACCTCGTCGATCCGCGCCGTCGACACCAGCGCGGTGCGGATCGGCTTGCGCCCCGGCGGCTTCTCGTCCAGCACGGACACATCCATGTCGCCATAGGTCGCCAAGGCCAGCGAGCGGGGAATGGGCGTCGCCGTCATCACCAGCGTATCGGTCGCCGCCCCCTTCGCGCCCAGCTCCATCCGCTGCGCCACGCCAAAACGGTGCTGCTCGTCCACCACCGCCAGCCGCAGGTCGCGGAACTCCACGTCCCGCTGGAACACCGCATGGGTGCCCACCAGCACGGCAATCCGCCCCTCGGCCAGATCGCGCAGCTTGGCCGCCCGCTCCGCCCCCTTGTCGCGGCCCGTCAGCAGCTCCAGCCGCACCCCCGCCGCGGCGGCCAGCGGCTCCAGCCCCGCGAAATGCTGCCGCGCCAATATCTCGGTGGGGGCCATCATCACGCCCTGCCCCCCAGCCTCCACCGCCACCAGCAGCGCAAGAAAGGCGACCAGCGTCTTGCCCGCCCCCACATCCCCCTGCAGCAGCCGGTTCATGCGGAACGGGCCTTCCATATCGGCGGCAATCTCGCCCACCGCCCGTGCCTGCGCGCCGGTCAGGGCATAGGGCAGGCTTTCGATCACCTTCGCCCGCAACCGGCCATCCCCGACCGTCGGCAATCCCTTCTGCTTCCTCAACGTCGCCCGCGCCAGCGCCAGCGTCAGCTGATGCGCCAGCAATTCGTCATAGGCCAGCCGCTGCCGCGCCGGATGGGTGGGCGCGATCTCTGCCGCCCCCTTCGGCCCGTGCACCGCCAGCAAGGCATCGCGCCACGACGGCCACCCCTCGCGCGCCAGCAAGGGCCCGTCGATCCATTCCGGCAAGTCCGGCGCCCGCGCCAACGCCCCCGCCACCGCCTTGGCCACCACCTTCTGCGTCACCCCCGCGGTCAGCGGATAGACGGGTTCGAACGCGGGCAATTCCCCCGCCTCCTCGGGCCGCAGCACATGGTCGGGATGCACCATCTGCGCGATCCCGTCGAACAGCTCCACCCGCCCCGAGATCAGCCGCCGCTGCCCCGTCGGCAACAGCCGCTGCAGGAAATCCCCCCGCGCGTGAAAGAAGACCAGCGTGAATTCCAGCGCCGCATCCCGCACCATCACGCGATAGGGCTTGCCCTTCACCCGCGGCGGGAAATGCGCGCCCACCTCCACCTCGACCGTGACAACGCAGGGCGGCACCACCTCCCGCACCGACGCCTTCCGCGCCCGATCCACCCCCGAATGCGGCAGCAGGAACAGCAGATCCTTCGGCCGCTCCACCCCCAGCCCCGCCATCGCGGCAGCCGTCTTTTCCCCCACGCCCTCCAGCGTTTCCAGACCGGCAAACAGCGGGAACAGCTCGGGCGGGCGGCTCATGCGTCCCCGATCAGGGCCAGCCACCCATCCTCGTCGATCATCCTGACGCCCAGCCGCTCGGCATCCTTGGCCTTCGACCCCGCCCCCGGCCCCGCGACCAGCAGGTCCGTCTTGGCCGACACCGACCCCGCCACCTTGGCCCCCAAGGACTCGGCCCGCGCCTTGGCCTCGGCCCGCGTCATCTTCTCCAGCGTGCCGGTAAAGACCACCGTCAGCCCCGCCACCGGCGATTCCGTCGCCCGCGCCTCGGGCGGCTGGATGTCCAGATGCGCCACCAGCCGCGCGATCGACGCCCGCTCTTCGGGATTGGCCAGCGTATCCGACAGCGACAGCGCCAGAACCGGCCCGATCCCGTCGCCCGTGATCAGCTCCTGCCACGCCGCCGCCGCGTCGTCCGGCACGGACAGCGCGCCGACGGCCCGATCCCGCGCCTCCTTCACCCGCGCGCGCCGCCCCTCGGCCTCGGCCGCCGCCCGCTCTTGCAGCTCCGCCTCGTCCGCCGCGCGATGGGCCAGTGCCGCAGGCCGCGCAAGGTCCACCGCCGCCACCAGCGCCTCCCATGTCAGGTAATGCCGCGCCAGATCCTGCGCCGCCACCTCGCCCACATGCCGCATCCCCAGCGCAAAGATCACCCGCGCCAGCCCGATCCGCCGCCGCTCGCGGATCGCGGCCCAGAGGTTGGTCACCGACTTCTCGCCAAACCCGTCGCGGTTCCGCAGCTTCTGCAAAGGGTTGGCCGCATCCCGCGCCTCAAGCGTAAAGATATCCGCAGGCTCGCGCACCGGCAGCAGGCTGTCGGCAAAGAACATCTCGATCTGCTTGCGCCCCAACCCCTCGATGTCGAAGGCCGCGCGCGAGACGAAATGAACCAGCCGCTCCACCGCCTGCGCGGGACAGATCAGCCCGCCGGTGCAGCGCCGCACCGAATCCCCCTCTTCCCGCACCGCCTCGGACCCGCATTCGGGGCAGAGATGCGGGAAGACATAAGGCACCGCCCCTGCAGGCCGCCGCGCCATGTCCACATCGGCCACCTTGGGGATCACATCCCCCGCGCGATAGACCTGCACGCGGTCGCCCACGCGGATATCCTTGCCCTCGCGGATCACCTGCCCGCGCGAGTCGCGCCCGGCGATGTAATCCTCGTTGTGCAGCGTGGCGTTCGACACCACGACCCCGCCCACCGTCACCGGACGCAGCCGCGCGACCGGCGACAGCGCGCCGGTCCGGCCCACCTGTATGTCGATCGCCTCCAGCTCGGTCCACGCCAGTTCCGCCGGAAACTTGTGCGCGATGGCCCATCGCGGCGTGGTCGACCGGAACCCCAGCCGCCCCTGCAACGCCAAATCGTCGACCTTGTAGACCACCCCGTCGATGTCATAGCCCAGATCGGCCCGCATCGCCTCGATCCGGCGGTAATGCGCCAGCATCTCGGCCGGATCGGAGCAGAGGACGGTCAGCGGATTCGTCTGGAATCCCAACCCGTTCAGCCGCGAAATTGCAGCAAATTGCGAAGTCGCCAAAGGCTCAGTCACCGCGCCCCAGCCATAGGCAAAGAACCGCAGCGGACGCGCCGCCGTGATCGTGGCATCCAGTTGCCGCAGCGACCCCGCCGCCGCGTTGCGCGGATTGGCAAAGACCTTGCCCCCGCCCGCCGCCTGCCGCGCATTCAGCGCCGCGAAATCGGCATGGGACATATAGACCTCGCCCCGCACCTCCAGCACGTCGGGCGCCCCGTCCAGCCGCTGGGGTATATCCGCGATGGTGCGCGCATTGTCGGTGACATTCTCGCCCACCTCGCCATCGCCCCGCGTCGCGGCCTGCACCAGCACGCCCCGCTCGTATCGCAGCGACAGCGACAGCCCGTCGATCTTGGGCTCGGCCGTATAGGCAATCGGCGCGTCGCTGCCCAGAAAGCTCCGCACCCGCGCGTCGAATTCGGCCACGTCGCCATCTTCAAAGGCGTTCTCCAGCGACAGCATCCGGATCTCGTGCCGGACCTTGCCGAACCCCTCGGCCACGGCGGCACCGATCTGGTCGCTGGGACTGTCCGCCCGTTTCAGCGCGGGAAAGCGCGTCTCGATCTCGGCATTGCGGCGCTTCAGCGCGTCGTATTCGGCATCCGAAATCTCGGGCGCATCCAGCCCGTGATAGGCGGTATTCGCCGCGGCAATCGCATCGGCCAGTCGGGCCAGTTCCGCCCGCGCCTCTGCCTCTGTCAGATCACCGACTTGCCGTTCGCCCGTCATGCCTTCCCCCTTCGTCGCCCCCTTGGTTTAGGGGGCGACCGGGGACTCGTCCAGCCAATCCGGACCGCTCAGCTTGCCGCGGCCAGCGACACGCGGCGATGCGCGATCTCGGGCACGGGGTCGCGCATGACATAGCCGCGGCCCCAGACGGTTTCGATATAGTTCTCGCCGCCCGTCGCCTCGGCCAGCTTCTTGCGCAGCTTGCAGATGAAGACGTCGATGATCTTCAGCTCCGGCTCGTCCATCCCGCCGTAAAGATGGTTCAGGAACATCTCCTTGGTCAGCGTAGTGCCCTTGCGCAGGCTCAGGATTTCTAGAATCTGGTATTCCTTGCCGGTCAGATGCACGCTCTTGCCGTCCACATCGACCGATTTCGCGTCGAGGTTCACATTCACCCGACCCGTGCGGATGATCGACTGCGAATGTCCCTTGGACCGGCGGATGATCGCATGGATGCGCGCGATCAGCTCCTCGCGGTGGAAGGGCTTGGTCATGTAGTCA
Source organism: Paragemmobacter amnigenus (assembly GCF_009908265.2). Classification (GTDB taxonomy): domain Bacteria; phylum Pseudomonadota; class Alphaproteobacteria; order Rhodobacterales; family Rhodobacteraceae; genus Paragemmobacter; species Paragemmobacter amnigenus. The sequence continues at coordinate 145,237 of NZ_JAAATX020000001.1, forward strand.
TCCGCGCCAAAGCCGAATCCGCGGATCTTGTTGTCGGTATCGTCCGATCCCGACAGGATCAGGATGGGCGTCTCGATCCGCGCCTGCCGCAACTGGCGCAGAACCTCGTGCCCGCTCATGTCCGGCAGGTTGAGGTCGAGAAGGATCAGGTCGTAATCATAGAGTTTCGCCAGATCCACGCCATCCTCGCCAAGGTCCGTGCAGTAGACGTTGAGGTTGGCATGGGTCAGCATCAGTTCGATGCTCCGCGACGTCGCGGGATCGTCTTCCACCAGAAGTACTCGCATTTTCACTCTCCGTAAGGTCGCCCGAAGACAACTTTGCAGACCACTCATTAAACGAAGGTTACTATGGCAGCATTTGCATGGATTACAACTCAAAATTGCCGGTACTGCTGGATCTTCGTGACGCGCAAGGCCGCCTCGCCATGGCTGCGGACCGCCGCCTCCCACAGCGCGAACTCCTCCTCCGACAGGCCGTAACGCTCCAGCGCCTCGTCGCGCGGGATCAGGCCGTGCTCCACCGCCTGCACCACGACCGCCTTGCGCCGCGCGACCCAGCGCGCGGTCTCCTTCGGCGGCAGGTCGGCGCGCGTCAGGATCGTCCCGTCGGGCAGCGTCACATGGCGCGGACCGGATACACGCTTGATGTACATGGCAAGCCTCCTTTTGCCCCGCCGCCACTATCGCGCCTGATCCTTAATCCTTGCTGAACGCCGCCCCCTTGCTGGACAGGGGCGTTTTCCTATATTGCCAACGCTTCCCCTGCCCGCGAAGGCCGCCGCACATGTCCCTCGACCAACCGCTCAACTCGCTCGGCCTGCCCAAGGCCCCCGCCGACACGCGCGTCGTCGTCGCCATGTCGGGCGGCGTGGACAGTTCGGTCGTCGCCGCCGTCCTTGCCGAGGAGGGCTATGATGTCGTGGGCGTCACCCTGCAACTCTACGACCACGGCGCGGCGCTGGCGAAAAAGGGCGCCTGCTGCGCGGGCCGCGACATCCACGACGCCCGCCGCGTCGCCGAAACCATGGGCTTTCCCCATTACGTCCTCGACTATGAAAACACCTTCCGCGAGGCGGTGATCGACGAATTCGCCGACGCCTACCTGGCCGGCGCCACCCCCGTCCCCTGCATCCGCTGCAATGAAAGGGTGAAGTTCAAGGACCTGCTCGCCACGGCAAAGGATCTCGACGCCGACTGCATGGCGACGGGGCATTATATCCAGCGCAAGATGGGCCTGACGGGGCCGGAACTGCACATGGCCGCCGATCCCAACCGCGACCAGAGCTATTTCCTCTTCTCCACCACGCCCGAGCAACTGTCCTACCTGCGCTTTCCCTTGGGCCACCTCGCGTCAAAGGCCGAAACCCGCGCGCTGGCCGCCCGCTACGGCCTGCCTGTGGCCGACAAGCCCGACAGTCAGGACATCTGCTTCGTCCCGAACGGCAACTACGCCGCCGTGATCGAAAAGCTGCGCCCCGGCGCGGCGGAACCGGGCGAGATCGTGGACATGTCCGGCACCGTCCTTGGCACCCATCGCGGCGTGATCCATTACACGATCGGGCAGCGCAAGGGGCTGGGCATCGGCGGGCTTGGCGATCCGGTCTATGTGGTGAAACTCGACCCCGACACCCGCCGCGTGATCGTCGGGCCGAAAGAGGCGCTCTCCACCCGCACCATCCCCGTGCGCGAGATCAACTGGCTGGGCGACGAACCCTTCGCCAGCCGCGCCGAATGGCACCTGAACGTCAAGGTCCGCTCCACCCGGCCGCCGCGCCCCGCGGTGATCCGGCCCCTGTCAGACATCGAGGCGACGGTGGAACTGCTGAACCCCGAGGACGGCGTCAGCGCGGGTCAGGCCTGCGTCTTCTACGCGCCCGAAGGCAGCCGCATCTTCGGCGGCGGCTGGATCTGGAAGGGGCGGGGGTAAACCAAGGGCAAGCCCCCAAGACTGTGCCTGCAAGTGCCTTCAAAAGTGCAAGGCGGTGGGAAAGGCCCCAGTGGGGCGTTTCCCATCGCCGACGGTAGGGCCGCGCACGTCCTGCCGGGGCGGGCGCCTCTGGCGCACGTCCCGGTGGGGCGGGACGTGCGCGGACCGTGGCTTTGGGCCACGGTCCGGACCTGACCGTTGTTATCCTTGGTGCAAGGGCCAGCGTGGTTCGCTGGGCCTCACCCCAGAACCCCCAACACCGACCGCGCCGCCCGCAACCCCGGCGGTTCGCCCCCAGCGCCCAGCCGCTCCATCGTCACGCGCATCGCCGCATCCTGCGCCGAGGGGTCCGCCAGAACCGCCTCGACCGCAGGCGCGATCAGCTCCGCGCGGCAGCGATCCCCGATGAATTCCGGCACCACCCGCGTCTCCGACACAAGGTTCACCAAGGTCACCGTGTCGACCAGCGCCGCCCGCCGCATCAGCCATAACGTCAATGGATGCATGTCATAGGCAATGACCATGGGGCACCCGTTCGCCGCCAGCTCCAGCGACACCGTCCCCGATGCCGCCACTGCCACATCCGCCGCCGCAAAGGCCCCGCGCTTGGCCCCCGCCTCCTCCACGATCACGGGCGCCACCGGCCAGCCCGCCGCCATCTCCGCGACCTGCCCCGCCACGCCCCGCACCGTGGGCAGCGCCACCCGCAGCCCCGGATGCCGCGCGGCCAGCCGCCCCACCACCTCGCCCAGCACCGGCATCAACCGCGACACCTCGCCCCGCCGCGACCCGGGCAGCGCCAGCACCAGCGGCCCCGTCCCCGCCCATGCCGCCCGCTCCTGCCCGCTCGCCAAAGCCTCCGCTACCACGGGATGCCCCACGAAATCGCAACTCATCCCCGCAGCCTGCATATAGGGCGGCTCGAAGGGCAGCAGCGCCAGCACATGGTCCACATGGCGCGCCATCTTCGCCGCCCGCCCCGGCCGCCAGGCCCAGACCGACGGCGCCACGTAATGGATCGTCCGCACCGCTGGCTTTGCCGCCTTCACCAGCGCCGCCACCCGCAGCCCGAAATCGGGCGAGTCGATCGTGACCAACGCCTCCGCGCCCGATGCCACGACAGCCTCCGCCACCTCGCGGATGCGCCGCTTCAGATGCAAATACTTCGGGATGACCTCAGCGATCCCCATCACCGACAGCTCCTCCATCGGAAACAGCGACGCCATCCCCTGCGCCTGCATCAGGGGCCCCGCCACCCCCGCAAATTCCACATCGGGACGCAGGGACCGCAACCCCGCCATCAGCGCCGCGCCCAGACGGTCGCCCGAAGGCTCGCCCGCGACGAGAAAGATCTTCATGGCTCGCGCGCCCAGAGGAACAGGCCCGCCGCCTGCGCCTCGGCCACCATCGCGGGCAGGTCCAGACAGATCACCCCGCCCGCCTCCCAGACGATCCCGCCCAGCCCCGCCGCCGCCACGCGCCGCACGGTTTCCACCCCCAGCGCGGGCAGGTCGATCCGCCGATCCTGCGCGGGCTTCGGCGCCTTGTAGAACACGCCCCGCGCCCCCGCTGGCCGCAGGCCCGCCGGAATCGCCGCCACACCCGCCAGCATCGCATCCGTCCCGGGCAGAGCCTCGACCGCCAGACACAGCCCCTGCTGCACCACGGCGCCCTGCCCCACATCCACGGCCCCCAGCGCCGCCACGATGGCCGCCGCCCGCACGGCATCCGCACGGTCCCGCTCGCCCACCGTTCCGCACAGCACCCCCGCCGCAGGCACCAGCGCCGGCGCCACCTCGGCCACACCGGCCAGCGCAAAGCCAGCCTCGGCAAAGATCGCCAAGACCTCGCGCAAGGTCGCATCATCGCCCTGCTGCATCGCGCCCAGCAGGCGCGGCACCATCGTCGCCGTATCGGGATCGAACAGCGCGGGGTCCAGCCGCGGCCGCTGCACCGCCCCCGCGAAACAGACGCGGCTCACCCCCGCATCCTCCAGCGCGCGCAGGAAGGGCACCAGCCGCTCGACACGGAACCACAGGTCCGGCTCCACCCCGCGCGGGGCGAACCCCTCCAGCGCCGCCACAAAGGGCCGCACCTCCATCGCCGCCACCAGCGCCGCAGGCAGCCCCCCCGCCCCCGCAATGATCGCCGTCCGCGTCATTTCGGCGTCAGGAAGGACCGGTCCGAGGCCGACAGGATGAACTCCGTCACCTCGCGGACATAGGCACTGTCCGTCTCGTCCGCCAGCTTGCGCGCGCGGTCAAGGAAGGTCCCCTCGCCCTGCGCCAGCATCTGGTAGGCGGCGCGCAGCGCGGTGATCTCGCCCCGCTCCACCCCCCGCCGCTTCAGCCCGACAAGGTTCAGCCCGTCCAGCTCGCCCCGCGGGGCCTGCACCAGACCATAGGGGATCACGTCATTCGTCACCATCGTGACCGCCCCGATGATCGCCCCCTGCCCGATGCGGACGAACTGGTGCACACCCGACAGCCCCCCCACGATCACGTCATCGCCCAGCACGCAATGCCCCGCGATGGCGACATGGTTCACAAGGATCACGCGATTGCCGATCTGCGCGTCATGGCCAACATGCGCGCCGGTCATCACCAGCACGTCATCGCCCACCCGCGTGACCCCGCCGCCGCCCTCGGTGCCAAGGTTCAGCGTCGCGCCCTCGCGGATGCGGCAGCGCTTGCCCACCACCAGCCGCGACTTCTCGCCCTTGTATTTCAGGTCCTGCGGCACCTCGCCCACCGTGGCAAAGGGAAAGACCACCGTCTCCTCCCCCAGCTCGGTCCAGCCGGTGACCACGGCATGGCTCTTGACCACCACGCGCTCGTGCAGCACCACATCCGGCCCGATCACGCAGAACGGCCCGATCTCGCAGCCCGCCCCGATCACCGCGCCGTCCTCGACCACGGCAGAAGGATGGACCCGCGCCTCCGGATGAATGCCCATCGTCACGCCTTCGGCACGTCAAACATGGCCATGAAGGTGGCCTCGCAGGCCAACTCGCCCTCCACCATGGCGCGGCCCTCGAACTTCCAGACGCGCCCGCCCCCGCGCAGCGCCTTCACATGCAGTTCCAGCACATCGCCGGGCACCACCTTGCGGCGGAACTTCACCCCGTCCACGCCCATGAAGAACACCTTGGCCTGCTTGTCGACCAGATCCATCGACAGGCCGACAAGGATACCGCTCGTCTGCGCCATCGCCTCGATGATCATCACGCCCGGAAAGATGGGCATCCCTGGGAAGTGACCGGTGAATTGCGGCTCGTTGATGGTGACGTTCTTGATCCCCACGCAGCTTTCGTTCAGCACGATGTCGCGCACCTTGTCCACCAGCAGGAAAGGATAGCGGTGCGGGATGATCCGCTGGATCAGATCGAGATCGGCGGAAAGAACGGCGGTTTCGGTCATCAGGCTCTCCATTCGGCGCGGCGCAGGCGCCACCCCGCCGTGACTAGCAACCTTGGCAGGACGAAACAAGCACGGCCACGCTCAGGGCGCCGTCGCAGCCCCCCCCGCTCCCGCATCTGACGGCGCAGGCAGCTTCGACCCATCCCCCAGAACCGAGTCGATCCGCACCACGGCCTCGTCGGTAATGTCGACACCGCGCAGCGACAGGATGACGATGTTCTTGTCGAAGATCGCCACCGCCCCCGACTCGCGCATCAGATCGCCCAGAACCGGCACCGCCGCCTGCAGGAACCGCTGCCGGTCCTCGTCCCTGCGCGAGGTGAGCGCCCGCGACTTGGCATCCTGCGCCGCGCGGATCGCCTCGGTCTTGGCGTCGAACTCGGCCGCCAGCCGCTGGAATTCCTCGGCAGGCAGCGTCGCGCGCCGGTCGGTCAGATCGCGCTCCTCGGCCTCCAGCGCCTGTTCCAGCCGCAGGTTCTCGTCGATCAGTGTCTTGCTGTCGGCCTGAAACCGCGCCTCGACCGCCTTGCCGAACATCGTCTCGGACAGCAGCCTCTCGCGATCCACCATCAGGATGGGCGCCTGTGGCACGTCCAGAACCGGCGCCTCCTGCGCCGTGGCGGACAGCGCCAGCGGTGAAAGGACCAGCGAAACCGCCAGCACCGCCCCGCGCGCCAGCCGTGACAGCGGCGCGCAGGTCATCAGAACTTGGTCGAGATCGTCAGATCGAAGGACTGCTCGCGGTCATAGTCCTCCTTGGCAAGCGCCTTCGAGAAGTTCAGCCGAAGCGGACCCACCGGCGTATCCCAGAAGACCGAGAAGCCCGCGGCGGACCGGATGTTCATGCTGTCGTCGACATTGACGCCGCCACTGCCCAGCGTGTTGTCGAGCGACCAGACCGACCCCACATCCATGAACAGACCGCCCGAAATCCCGTATTCCTCGGGCAGACCCACGGGGAAATCGGCCTCGAACCGCGCAACGGCGAACATATTGCCTCCAAGTGCCTCGGTACCGTCCCGCGGACCGATCCCGTTGGACTCGAACCCGCGGATCTTGCTGTTGCCGAAGAAACGTTCGGTAACGCGGCTGTTCGTGCCGCCAAGGCTGTTGATCATCCCGCCTTCGAAGATGGTTCGCAGCGTCACCTCTTCCTGCATCACCTTCGTCTCGGCCAGCGCGAGACCCGTGGTCATGATGTACTTGCTGTCCCCGCCCAGCCCCGCGAAGTCCTGCGAGAAGCGCAGCAGCACGCCACCCTTGGGGTTCAGCCCGCTGATGCGCGAGTCGTAGGAATACGTATAGCCTAGCGCACTGCTCGTCACAGCGCCCTGCGCAACCTCGGCCGCAATGATGGGCGACACGCCTGCGGGCGGATTGCTGATCTTGCTGTCCTGATAAGTGTAGCGCACCTGCAACCGGCTCAGCTCGCCCAGCGGGAATTCCAGACCCGTGGTCAGACGGCCAACGCGAGTGTCATAGCTGGCAGAATTCGCATTGTCCGACTCGCGGTAGGATACGCCAAAGCTCCAGGCCAGATCGCGGCCAAGGAAGGCCGGTTCCGTGAACGAGAAGCTTCCCTCGGTCGCATCCGCCCCCGTGGTCAGCGACAGGCCCACCGACTGCCCGCGGCCAAGAAAGTTCTTCTCGCTCAGCCCGATGTTGAACCCGATCCCGGCCTCGACCCCGTAGCTCGCGCCAAAGGTCAGCGACCCCGTCGGCTGCTCCTCGACATCGACATTCACGACCACGCTGTCAGAGGAACTGCCCGGCTCCGCATTGACCTGCGCGTCGGCAAAGAATCCCAGCGCGCGGATGCGTTCCGCCGACTGGCGGATTTCCCGCGCGTTGAAGGGGTCGCCTTCGACCGTCCGGAACTGGCGGCGCACCACCTGATCCAAGGTCGTCGTGTTGCCCTCGATGTCGATGCGCTCGACAAAGATACGCTCGCCGCGGACGATGGCGAACTCCACGTCCAGCAGCCCGCCCCGTTCATCCCGCGTGATGCGCGGATCGACGCGCACAAAGTTCAACCCCTTGCGCAGCGCCAGATTTTCCATCCGCGTCACGTTGTTGTCGATCAGCGCGGGCGACCAAACCTCGCCGCTGCGGATGCGCTGGACCGCCTCGAACTCGGCCGCATCCACGCCCTCGATCTCGGACACGGTGCTGGTCTGGCCGATGCGGAACTGCTGCCCCTCGCGGATCGTGATGGTGACAAAGAACGCATCCCGCTCGCGCGACACGTCCGACGTCGCGTCCAGCACCTGCACATCGGCATAGCCGCGCGCCAGATAGAAGTCGCGCAGCAACTGCTTGTCCAGCTCCAGCCGCTCGGCCACGAAGGTGTCGCGCTGGATGACCTGACGCAGCAGACCGGCCTGCTTGGTCTCCAGCACCTGCCGCAGGCGGCGGTCGCTGAAGGCGCGGTTGCCCACGAAGGACAGACGCTCGATCTCGGCCACCTTGCCTTCGGTCACCTCGAAGACCAGATCGACACGGTTGCCGTCACGGCGGATGATGCGCGGATCGACCGTCGCCGCGATCCGGCCGCGCAGGCGGTAGGCATCGGCGATGGCGGCGGCATCCTCTTCGGCCTGCGACGGCGAATAGACCAGACGGCCGCGCGATTTGGCGATCTCGGCCAGCTCCTCGTCCTTCAGGCGCGAATTGCCCTCGAAGTTGACGATGTTGATCATCGGATATTCGACGACGCGGATCACCAGCGTATTGCCCTGCGGCTCCAGCTCGACGGATTCGAACAGGCCGGAATTCACGATGTTCTGGTAGGCATCGTTCAGACGCGCCGCCGTCACCTCCTCGCCCCGCCCGATTCCGGCATAGGCGATGATGGTGGCCGGTTCGATGGCGCTGTTGCCTTCGACCTGGACGCTGGAAAAACTATAGGTCTGGGCGAAGGCGGGCCCTACGACCGGTGCCGCGATGGCAACGCTGCCAAGGAAAGCCGCGATGAGTGCAGGGCGAACCAGACCGTTCTCCGACTTGCCGATCCTGCCAGCCGTTTTCCGCATCGCTCAAGCCCCGCCAATAACAACTTCTTGTGCCTTCACTAGCTGGAAGTGCAGGAGTTGTCAAAAGGCAGGGGTGAATTTATCGCCCTTAATGGCCGAGAAGTGACGTTCCGATGAAGGCACCGGCCAGCAATCCGGCGATCATCGTGCCGACCGTGAAAATACGGTCCGAATTCACCACCATGATCACCGACAGGCCCTTGGTGCCGTTTGCGATGTAGTGCATGTCCGTCATCTCCCTATCCGGTCGGACGAGCGATGACCCGCGAATGTGGCGCGAATTTGGCCCAGCACCGGCAGTTTCGCGACATGGCCACCCGCGACCGGCCCCCTGACGGAACCGGTGGCGCGATCAGCAGAACAGATCGTTGGACAGCGCAAAGGCCATCAGCGTCAGGATCGCCGCCAGCCCCACCGTCATCAGCACGCGCAGCGCCTTGGCCGTCGGCGGCTTTCCCGTCACCGCCTCCCAGGCGTAGAACACCAGATGCCCGCCATCCAGCACCGGCACCGGAAACAGGTTCATCATCCCCACCGCCGTGGACAGCATCGCGATGAACCAGATGAAGCTGGTCAGCCCCGCGCTCGCCGCCGCACCCGAAGTTTCGGCAATCCCGATCGGCCCGCGCAGGTTGCACGACGAGATCGCCCCCGTCACCATGTGCCAAAGCCCCGACAGCGAGGTCGCCGCGATGTCCCAGCTCTGCTCGGCCCCCATCACGATTCCCTCGACCGGACCGGGCTGGCGCGTCTCGGGCTCGAAATACAGCGCCCCCGTCAGCCCGATCAGCCAGCGCGTCTCGAACCCGCCCTCGGCCAGCGGCAGATCGACCCGGCGCGGCTGCAACTCGCGCTCCAGCGTCTCGTCCCCGCGCATCAGGCGGAGGGTCAGCGCCTTGCCCTCCGACGCCCCGACCAGCGCGCGCAGTTGCGGGAAGCTGGCGACCGGCACCCCGTCGACCGAAAGGATGATATCCCCCGCCTCGACCCCCGCCTCGCGCGCGGCGGAATCGGGCTGCACCGTCTCCACCACCGGCGGCAGCGGATGGGCATCGCGCAGCGTCACGCGCTCCGCGCCCCGCTCCACGGTATAGTCCAGCACACCCGCCGCAGGCTGATCTGCCGCCGCATCCAGAAAGGCCGCGAAATCCGGCGTCTCGGTCCCGCCCAGCGCCACGATCCGGTCGCCGCTCTGCAGCTGCGCCTCGACCCCCGGCAGGGGCCGGACCGACCCCACCGTCGCCGTGTCGGTCGCCACGCCATTGACCCAGAAGATCCCCGCAAAAACCGCGACGGACAGCACGAAATTGAACAGCGGCCCCGCCGCCACCGTCGCCGTCCGCGCCCAGAGTGGCGCGCCATGCATCGTCGCGCGCATCTGCTCTGCCGTCAGCCCGCCCAGCTCGTCCACATGGCCCGCCGAGGCCGCGTTGGAATCCCCGAAGAACTTGACATATCCCCCAAGAGGCAGCGCCGCGACCTGCCAGCGCGTCCCGCGCCGGTCCACCCGCGACCACAGCACCGGCCCGAAGCCGATGGAAAAGACATCGGCATGGATGCCCGACCAGCGGCCGACGATGTAATGGCCGAACTCGTGGACAAAGACGATGATCAGCAGCGCGACCACAAAGGCCGCAAGCGTATAGGCCAGCCCGCCAAAACTCGGGATCAGCGCAACGATATCCACGGTCTATCTGCCCCTTTGCCGCTTTGCGGCCAATTCACCGGCCCGCACTCTGGCCAGATGGTCCATTGCAAGCACGTCCTCAAGCCCCGCAGGCGGATTTCCCAGCGCACATTCCGAAGATAGCCGCGACATGGTGTCCTCCACCACCCCCGCCATGTCCAGAAAGCCGATGCCGCCACCCATGAAATGGTCCAGCGCGATCTCCTTGGCCGCGTTGAAGGCCGCGCCCGACAGGCCGCGCATCTCCATCACCTCGCGCGCAAGGCGCAGCGCGGGAAAGCGCGCGGGATCGGGCGCCTCGAAGCTCAGGCTGCCCAGCTTGGCCAGATCCAGCCGCTCCACCGGCACATGCCCGCGCCCGGGCCAGTGCAGGGCAAAGCCGATGGCATGGCGCATGTCGGCAGGCCCCATATGCGCCATCACGCCCCCGTCGCGGAACCCCACCAACGCATGCACGATGCTTTGCGGATGGACCAGCACCTCGATCATCTCCGGCGCAAAGCCGAAGAATTCCCGCGTCTCGATCAGTTCCAGCGCCTTGTTGAACATGGAAGCGCTGTCGATGCTGATCCGGCTGCCCATCGACCAGTTCGGATGCGCCTTCGCCTCGGCCACCGTCGCCGCCGCCAGCCGCTCCAGCGGCCATTGCCGGAACGGCCCGCCCGACGCGGTGATGATCACCCGCTCCACCGCCGCCGCATCCTCGCCCGTCAGGGCCTGGAACACCGCCGAATGCTCGCTGTCCACCGGCAGGATCGTCGCGCCATGGTCCCGCGCGGTCGACATCAGCAAGGCCCCCGCCGTGACAAGGCTTTCCTTGTTGGCCAGCGCCAGCATCCCCCCGTGGCGCAGCGCCCGCATCCCCGGCACCAGCCCCGCCGCACCCACGATCGCGCTCATCACCCAATCCGCGGGCCGGTCCGCCGCCTCGGCAATCGCCGCCGCCCCCGCCGCTGCCTCCACACCGGACCCCGCCAGCGCCTCGCGCAGGGCGGGCAGCTCCTCCTCATGCGCGACGACCGCCACCTCGGCCCGCAACTCGCGCGCCATCTCGGCCAGCCGCGCCACGTTGCGCGCCCCGCTCAGCGCGACCGTGCGATAGGCCTCGGCCCCGCCCGCCCTGCGGATCAGGTCGAAGGTGCTTTCCCCGATGGACCCGGTGGCCCCGAAAATCGAAATCGACCGCATCATGCCTCAACCGATGGGAAGCTGCGGCAGGACCAGTCCCAGCAGCATCACAAGAACCGTCGCCCCGATCAGCGCGTCAAAGCGGTCCAGCAGACCGCCATGCCCGGGGATCAGATGCGACGAATCCTTCACCCCCGCCCGCCGCTTCAGCCAGCTTTCCACGACGTCGCCCATCTGCCCTGCAAAGGCCACGACCGGCGACAGCAGCAACAGCGCGACGCCCCCCTTGCCCGCCAGTACGAAGCCAAGCCCCACGACAACCGCGCCGATCCAGCCCGCCACCGTGCCCGACCATGTCTTCTTCGGGCTGACCGCGGGCCAGAACTTCGGCCCCCCGATCATCCGCCCCGCGAAATAGCCCGCCACATCCGACATCACCACGACCATGACCAGCCAGATGATCCCCGCCGTCCCCGTCGTCTCGCGCAGCGACACAAGCCCGTATCCCGCCACCATGATCGCCGCGGCATAGACCGCCGAAATCCGCCGGTCCCGCCGCGGAGTCAGCGCCAGCGCCACCGACGGCACCAAGAGCGCCGCCGCCGCCAGATCCGACCGGAACAGCAACGCCCCCCCCAGTGCCGCCGCCGCGATCCCCGCCATGACCAGCGGACGGTTGCGCTGCACCGGCGCCGTGATCGTCGCCAGTTCCCAGATCATGCCGGCCGTCAGCAGCACCACCAGCACCGCAAAGGACGGCCCACCCAGCCAGATTTCCGCCGCCCCCACCGCGACCATCACGATGGCCGACAGCACGCGCGGCCGCAGATCGCCCCAGCGGCCCGGATCGGGCGCCCCTGCTGTCATCCGTTCACCACCCCGCCAAAACGCCGCTCGCGGTTGCCAAAGCGCGCCACGATCGCGGCCAGCTCCTGCGGCGTGAAATCCGGCCACAGGGTCGGCGTGAATTCATATTCGGCATAGGCCGCCTGCCACGGCAGGAAATTCGACGTCCGCGTCTCGCCGCTGGTGCGGATGATCAGGTCCGGATCGGGCAACCCGGCCGTATCCAGCCGCGCCGCGACCGCAGCCTCGCCCACCTCCTCGGCACGCAACCGCCCCTCGGCCACATCCAGCGCCACGGCCCGCATCGCCCGCGCGATCTCGTCCCGCCCGCCGTAATTGATCGCCACAGTCAGGTTCAGCCGCGCCCCCCCCGCCGTCCGCGCCTCGATCCCCGCCATCATCCTTTGCAGCTTGGGGTCAAGCCGCGACCGGTCCCCGATGAAGCGCAGACGCACGCCCTCTGCTGACAGCCGGTCAGCCTCGCGCTCGATATAGCGGGCAAAGATCGCCATCAGGCCCAGCACCTCTTCGGTGGACCGCTTCCAGTTCTCGGTCGAAAAGGCATAGACCGTCAGCCAGCGTATCCCCAGATCGGGACAGGCGCGCACGATCTCGCGCACCCGCTCGGCCCCGCGACGATGCCCCACCAGACGCGGCCACCCGCGCGAGGTGGCCCAGCGCCCGTTGCCGTCCATGATGATCGCCACATGCTCTGCCGGGCGGGGCAGGTTCTTCGGATCGGTTGTGTCGCCTTTGCCCAAGCCCCTGCTCCCCTCGCCTCCGCCACGGATTGCCCGTCGCGGAACCGCCTCAGACCTGCATGATCTCGGCCTGCTTCTGTTCCAGCTGCTTGTCGACCGCGGCAATCGCCTTGTCCGTCAGTTCCTGCACCTCGTCCGACCACATCTTCTGGTCGTCCTCGGACATTCCCGCTGACTTGGCCTTCTTGATCTGGTCCATCCCGTCGCGCCGCACGTTGCGGATCGCGACCTTGGCGCTTTCGGCATATTGCGCCGCCACCTTGGCCAGCTCCTTGCGCCGCTGCTCGTTCAGCTCGGGGATGGGCAGCCGGATCAGCGGCCCGTCGGTCACCGGGTTGATGCCCAACCCCGACTCGCGGATCGCCTTCTCCACCTTGGAAATCATGCCTTTGTCCCAGACATTGATCACCACCATCCGCGGCTCGGGCACGTTCACCGTGCCAAGCTGGTTGATCGGCGTCATCTGCCCGTAAGCCTCCACCTGGATCGGGTCGAGGATCTGGGCCGAGGCCCGCCCCGTGCGGAGCGAGGCGAATTCCTGCTTCAGCGCAGTCATCGCGCCGTCCATCCGGCGCTGGATCGCGTCAAGGTCGATGTCGAGGTCGTCAGCCGACATGTGGTCTTCCTTCATTCTCCGGCCCGCCCGCGGACCGTTTCCCTGATCTATAGCAGAGCCGCGCCACAACGGAACCCCGTAGGGCGGGGTTCACCCCGCCACGACGCCACCGCCACGACGCACCCCACGACGCCCCTGCCAAGGCCCGCCAGCAGCCTCAGCCCTGCACCCGCGTATAGGTGCCCTCGCCGCGCAGGATGCCGCGGAACCCGCCCGGCTCGTCCAGCGAGAACACGATGATCGGCAGGTCGTTATCCCGCGCCAGCGCGATGGCCGAGGCATCCATCACCCCCAGATGCTTGGCCAGACACTCGTCATAGCTGACCGTCTCGTACCGCTTGGCATCGGGGAATTTCTTGGGGTCCTTGTCATAGACCCCGTCCACCTTCGTGCCCTTGAAGATCGCCTGACAGGCCATCTCGTTGGCGCGCAGCGTGGCCGCCGTGTCGGTGGTGAAATAGGGGTTCCCCGTTCCGGCGGCAAAGATGCAGACCCGCTTCTTCTCCAGATGCCGCACTGCGCGGCGGCGGATATAGGGCTCGCAGACCTGATCCATCGGGATCGCGCTGATCACCCGCGTGAACACCCCCAGCGCCTCCAGCGCCGACTGCATCGCCAGCGCGTTCATCACCGTGGCCAGCATCCCCATGTAATCCGCCGTCGTCCGCTCCATCCCCTGCGCCGACCCTGCCAGCCCGCGAAAGATGTTGCCGCCCCCGATCACCATGCAGATCTCGACGCCCAGTTCCTGCACCGACTTCACCTCCTGCGCGATGCGCGCGACGGTGGGCGGATGCAGCCCGAATCCCTGATCCCCCATCAACGCCTCGCCGGAAATCTTGAGCATCACGCGGCTGTATTTGACCGATGCGTCAAGGACCGGTTTGGACATGGGAAACCCCGCTTTTCGTAATCTGGTTGGACTGCGGCGCAAAATGTATGAAAACGGCGGCGGGTTCAACCGGGAACGGCAGCGCAGGCGAACCCCGCACGGGGATATGTGCAGACAGGAAACGAGGGGGCCGTGGGCTTCGACATCTCGACCATCTCGCGCGAGGCGCCCGTCCTGATCGCAGGCCCCACCGCCAGCGGCAAATCCGCGCTCGCGATGGAGATCGCCGCCCGCGACGGCCGCACGGTCGTCAATGCCGACGCGCTGCAGGTCTATGCCAACTGGCGCATCCTGACCGCCCGCCCCTCGGCCGCGGACGAAGCGGCACTGCCGCACGCCCTCTACGGCCATGTCGCACCCGATGCCGACTGGTCGGTCGGCCACTGGCTGCGCGCCGTTCTGCCGCTCCTCGACCGCCCCCTGGTGATCGTGGGCGGCACGGGCCTTTACTTCACCGCCCTGACCGAAGGTCTGGCCGAAATCCCCCCCACCCCGCCCGACATCCGCGCCCGCGCCGATGCCCGCCTCGCGCGCGACGGTCTGGCCGCGCTGCTGGCCGATCTCGACCCCGCCACCGCCGCCCGCATCGACCGGCAGAACCCCGCCCGCGTCCAGCGCGCGTGGGAGGTGCTCATGTCCACCGGCCGCGGCCTTGCCGACTGGCAGGCGCAGACCGGCGCGCCGCCCCTTCCCCTTGCCCGCAGCGAACCGCTGGTCCTGCGCCCCGACGTGGACTGGCTCAACGACCGCATCGACCGCCGCTTCGACATGATGATAGCCGAAGGCGCACTGGACGAGGTGCGCGCCGGACTGCCCCGCTGGGACCCCGCCCGCCCCTCCTCGCGCGCCATCGGCGCGCCGGAACTGGTGGCCCATCTGCAAGGCAGCCTCGCCCTGCCCGATGCCATCGCCGCCGCCAAGCTCGCCTCGCGCCAATACGCCAAACGGCAGCGCACATGGTTCCGCTCGCGTATGGGCGACTGGCGCGAATTCGCCTTTTCCTGACAGCGGTCGGGCAAATCCCCGCCGAAGGGTGGCAAAGTTATCAACAGATACGCGATGATCTGTGGATAAAGACCGGTTAATGCCATTTTTCCGCTTGGGTCACCTGCAATGCCAAGGGTATGATTCGGACGAAGACCTTGGCGGAAGTGCCTCATATGACTGACCAAACCCAGACCGCAGCAGCAGCGGGCACAGCCGCCGGACAGGCGCGTCTGGTTGCAATTCCGCGACTTGCCGCCGGTGGCCGCTGGCGGGTAGAGGCGATGCGCGCCATCTCCGAACCCATGCTCTTGTGGTTCACCAAGGGTCAGGGCCGCATCACCATCGCGGGCGTCACCCGCGGCTATACCGCCCACAACGCCGTCTTCATTCCCGCCGGCGTCATGCACGGCTTCGAGGTCGGCCCGCAGGTCTTCGGCACCGCCGTCTTCTTTGGCAAGGACTGCCCGATCCCCCTGCCGCAGACCCCGCAACTCCTCCGCATCCGCGAGGTGCATGCCCAGCAGGAGGTCAACGTCATCCTCGACATGATCCTGCGCGAGATGAACTCGGACAGCCCCGCGCATGAACGGGCGACGCGGCACTATCTCGGCCTTCTGGGCGTCTGGCTGGAACGCCAGTCGGTCAAGGCCGCCCCCGAACAGGCCAAGCCCGACGCCGCCAAACGGCTCGTCGCGCGCTACACCGCCCTTCTGGAACGCGACTTCCGCACCGGCGCGGGCGTGTCCGAATTCGCCGCCGCCCTTGGCGTCACGCCCACCCACCTGTCGCGCTGCTGCCGTCAGGCCTGCGGGCGCTCCGCCCTCTCGCTCCTGCAGGACCGCCGCATCTTCGAGGCCCGCCGCATGCTTGCCGAAACCCGCCTCCCCGTGGGCGAGATCGGCGCCAGCCTCGGCTTCACCTCGGCGGCCTACTTCACCCGCGCCTTCCAGCACCTGACAGGCAAATCGCCGACAGAGTTCCGCAAGTCGGTCTGATCTTTCCGACCTGCAGGATGCGTCGCTTTTATGTCGTAAACCGACCATCGGATGGTGAATCCAGTCGTTGACGCAGGGCGCAAAAAGGTGCGCTAATGACGGGCGACCCAGCGTCGGGCAACATCGCGGCCAAGCCCCATGTCCATACGGGACAGGGCAAATTCGCGGCTCAACCGGCGCGGGTAAACGCCACAACAAGAAGCAAGGCCACTGCCTGTCCAGGGAGACCGAGATGAAAGACACCTACGAGACCGCCAAGCTGCACCCGGCGGCCAGCATGTATGCCGAGGAAGTGCGTCAGGGGCTGCTGTCCCGCCGCGAATTCCTTGCCCGCACCACCGCCCTTGGCGTCTCTGCCGCCGCTGCCTATGCCCTGATCGGCATGGACGCCCCCGCCATGGCGCAGGACGCCCCGGCCGAAGGCGGCACGCTGCGCATGTCGATGGAGATCAAGGCGCTCAAGGATCCGCGCACCGCCGACTGGTCGCAGCTCGCCAACGTCACCCGCGGCTGGCTGGAATACCTCGTCGAATACAACAACGACGGCTCGATCCGCGGCATGCTGATCGAATCCTGGGAAGCCAATGCCGACGCCACCGAATACACGCTGAAGGTCCGCCCGGGCGTGAAGTGGAACAACGGCGACGACTTCACCGCCGATGACGTGGCGCACAACCTGACCCGCTGGTGCGATGGCAATGTCGAGGGCAACTCGATGGCCGGCCGCTGCACCGCGCTGATGAACGCCGAGGCCAAGACCGTCGCCGAAGGTGCCGTCACCGTGGTCGACCCGCTGACCGTGAAGCTCAAGCTGAACGGGCCGGACATCACCCTGATCGCAGGCTTTGCAGACTATCCGGCCGCCATCGTCCACAAATCCTACGAAAACGGCGATCCGACCCAGACCCCCGGCACCGGCCCCTTCCTGCCGGAAGTCGTCGAAGTCGGCGTCAAGGCGCATCTGGTCAAGAACACCAACCACACCTGGTGGGGCACCGCCGTCTATGGCGGCCCGTATCTGGACCGGATCGAATATACCGACCTCGGCACCGACCCGTCGGCCGAAGTGAACGCCGCCGCTGCCGGTGAAATCGACGCGACCTACCAGTCGACCGGCGAATTCATCGAACAGTTCGACGCGCTGGGCTGGACCAAGTCCGAAGCCGTGACCGCCGCGACGCTGGCTGTCCGCTTCAACCAGCTGGCCGAGGAATACAAGGACGTCAACGTCCGCACCGGCCTGATCAAGTGCGTAGACAACAGCGTCGTCCTCGAACTGGGCTATTCGAACCTCGGCACGGTGGCCGAAAACCACCACGTCTGCCCGATCCATCCCGAATACTACGCCCTGCCCCCGCTGACCCCCGATCCGGCAGCAGGCAAGGCGGCGATCGACGCGGCCGGCAAGACCGACTTCGAATTCGAACTGATCTCGCTCGACGACAGCTGGCAGGCCGCGACCTGCGACGCCGTCGCCGCCCAGATCCGCGACGCGGGCATCAAGATCAAGCGCACCGTGCTTCCGGGGTCGACCTTCTGGAACGACTGGACGAAGTATCCCTTCTCGGCCACTGAATGGAACATGCGTCCGCTCGGCGTCCAGATCCTCGCGCTGGCCTACCGCTCGGGCGAGGCGTGGAACGAATCCGCCTTCTCCAACGCGGAATTCGACGCCGAACTCGCCAAGGCGCTCTCGATCTCCGACGCCAAGGCGCGCTCCGAAGTGATGAAGCGTCTGGAAGAGATCATGCAGGAACAGGGCGTCATGGTGCAGCCCTACTGGCGCTCGATCTACCGCCACTTCGATCCCAAGGTGAAGGGGGCCGACATGCACGCCACCTTCGAACACCACCACTACAAGTGGTCGATCGCGGCGGCCTGATCCGGCCATCTGCAACGGACCGCGCGGGGTCTTCCCCCGCGCGGTTCCCGCCCTGCTGCCCGTTCGACCGCGGGCAATGCTCCCACCCACGACCTCCGTGCACTTGACCCATCCCGGGAAAGGATGAGCCATGCTCATGTTTGTGCTGCGGCGCATCGGCGTCATGATCCTGACCGCCTTCGCGCTCACCTTCGTCGTCTTCTACATGACGAACCTTCCCCCCAATCTTGAAAAACTCGCCAAGTCCGAGGCTTCGGTCCGCATGGAGGATGACGCCGTCATCAGCTGGCTGGCCGAGAATGGCTATTCCAGCCCCGTCCTGCAACGCTACGGCGAATGGCTGGGCGTCGTCCCCGGCTGGACCCGCACGGACGAGACAGGCAAGATCACCGGCCGCTGCATCAAGGCAGGCACCGACCCCGCCACCGCCCCCGGCTACTGCGGCGTGCTGCAGGGCGACTGGGGCTTTTCCACCGTCTTCAAACAGCCCGTCTCCGAAGTGCTCGCCCGCTCGCTGGGCGCCACGGGCTGGCTGATGTTCTGGGTCATGGCCGTGATGGTGCCGACCTCGCTCCTGCTCGGCGTGCTCTCCGGCATGCGCGAGGGCAGCCGCACCGACCGCGTGCTCTCCACCTTCGCCATCACCACCACCGCGACGCCCGAATATGTCTCGGGCGTCATCCTGATCGCGCTCCTCGCCTCGGCCACCGCCGGCATCTCGCCCATCCTGAACGAGGCGGGCTGGATCTCGGGCAAGACGCTGTTTCCCGGCACCGCCACCTCGGCGATGGACGACATCACCTTCATGAACTTCTTCCTGCCCGTCATGACCATTGCGCTCTACGGCATCGGCTACATCGCCCGCATGACCCGCGCCTCCATGACCGAAGTGATGACCCAGCAATATATCCGCACCGCCCGGCTCAAGGGCGTGGGCTTCCGGCAGGTCGTCATGCGCCATGCCCTGAGAAACGCCCTGATCGCACCCTTCACGGTGATCATGCTGCAATTCCCGTGGCTCCTGAACGGCGTCGTGATCGTCGAGACCCTCTTCAACTACAAGGGCTTCGGCTGGACGCTGGTGCAGGCCGCAGGCAACAACGACATCAACACGCTGCTGGCCTGCTCGGTCGTGGCCGTCTTCGTCGTGCTCGTGACGCAGCTGATCTCGGATATCGGCTACGTCTTCCTCAACCCCCGCATCCGTCTCGCGTAAGGACCAGCCATGGAAGACGCACTCTCCTGGGGCTCCATCCTCGTCCGCATCGCGGCCCAGCTCCTGCCGGTCTGGGTGGCACTCATTGCCACCTTCGCCCTCTCGATGACCTTCAAGCGCCGCCTCGGCCTCTATGGCCGCATCTTCGACAGCCCCGTCGGCATGACGGGCTTCGCACTGGTGATGTTCTGGGTCTTCACCGCGATCTTCGCGGATATCATCATCACCCATGACCCGCTGGGGCAATTCTCGGGCATGAAGAACATCCTGCCCGGCGCACCGCTCAAGGACGCGGCCGAGGGTGCCTATCCCTACTACCTGCTGGGCGGCGACCACCTCGCCCGCGACGTGTTCAGCCGCATGGTCATGGGCGCGCGCGACGTGCTGAAGATCGCGCCCGCCGCCACGGTCGTGGCCTTCATGGTGGGCGTGACGCTTGGCCTTCCGGCAGGCTATCTCGGCGGCAAGCTCGACACCTCGATCAGCTTCCTGTCCAACCTCGTCCTCGCTTTTCCGGTGATCCTGCTCTTCTACCTGCTCGTCACGCCGGAAATCCGCGTCACGGGCATCCCCACGGTGCTGGCCGCGATCCTCTTCATCTTTCCGGTGGTCTTCCTCACCATCCTGCTCAACTCCCGCTTCTTCACCTCTCCGGCAAAGCGGAACCTCTATGTGGGCATCGTGCTTGTCATCGGCCTCTGGGCCTATTCCGGCCTCGCCTTCAACGCCGACCCGCTCGGCGTCTGGTCGATGGACCCCAACATGCTCAACGTCTTCGTCTCGGTGGTCTTCGTGAACTCGCCGGGCGTTTTCCGGATCGTGCGCGGCATGGTGATGGACATCAAGACGCGCGACTACGTGGCGGCAGGCCAGACCCGCGGCGAAGGCCCGTGGTACATCATGCTGTGGGAAATCCTGCCCAATGCCCGCGGCCCCCTCATCGTCGATTTCTGCCTGCGGATCGGCTACACGACGATCCTTCTGGGCACGCTCGGCTTCTTCGGCCTCGGCGTCACCCCCGAATCCCCCGACTGGGGCAGCACGATCAACTACGGCCGCCGCCTCCTGGCCATCGCGCCCCACCCGGCGGTCGTCCCCGCCTTCGCCCTCATGTCGCTCGTCCTCGGCCTCAACCTTCTTGCCGACGGCCTGCGCGAAGAAAGCATGAAGGACTGATCCCGATGGATGGCAGCGCCATTTTCCGTTCCCAAATATCCCACGGGGGTCCGGGGGTGTGAAACCCCCGGTCCCGCACGATCAACCCGCGCGAGGTCGAAATGTCTGAACCTTGGGATCCCTCCAAACCCATCCTCGAAATCGAGAACCTCTCGATCTCCTTCTTCACACGCCTGCGCGAAATCCCCGCCGTGATGGATTTCTCCTGCACCGTCATGGCGGGCGAGGCGATGGGGCTCGTGGGCGAATCCGGCTGCGGCAAATCCACCGTGGCACTGGCCGTGATGCGCGATCTGGGCAAGAACGGCCGCATCACCGGCGGCTCCATCCGCTTCAAGGGCCGCGACCTGACGCGCATGGGCGAAGAGGAACTCCGCCACCTGCGCGGCTCCGAAATGGCGATGATCTATCAGGAACCCATGGCGTCCCTGAACCCGGCCATGAAGATCGGCGCGCAACTGGCCGAGGTTCCCATGATCCACCGCGGCATGGCCAAGGACGAGGCGTGGAAACTCGCCCGCCAGATCGTGGCCGATGTCCGCCTGCCCGACCCCGACCGCATCCTGAATGCCTACCCGCACCAGCTTTCGGGCGGCCAGCAGCAGCGCATCGTCATCGCCATGGCGCTCATGTCCAAACCCGCGCTCCTCATCCTCGACGAACCCACCACCGCGCTCGACGTGACGGTCGAGGCGGGCATCGTCGATCTGGTCAAGGATCTGGGCGAGAAATACGGCACCTCGATGCTCTTCATCTCGCATAACCTCGGGCTGGTGCTCGACGTCTGCGACCGCCTCTGCGTGATGTATTCCGGCGAGGCGGTGGAAACCGGCAATGTCGAGGAAGTCTTCGACAAGATGCGCCACCCCTATACGCAGGCGCTCTTCCGCTCCATCCCGCTGCCCGGCGCGGACAAGAACGCCCGACCGCTGGTGGCGATCCCCGGCAACTTCCCCCTTCCCCATGAACGGCCCCGCGGCTGCAACTTCGGCCCGCGCTGCTCCTATTTCGTCGAAGGCCGCTGCAACGCGCAGGACATCCCCATGGTCGACGTGGCCGATGCCCACCGGCACGAATCCCGCTGCCTCCGCATCACGGAAATCGACTGGTCCGCCCCCCCCGCCGTCGCCCGCACCGCCGAAAAGGCCGAGATCGGCCGTGTCGTGCTCAAGCTCGAGGATCTGAAGAAATACTACTCCGTCGGCACCTCGGCCTTCGGCGGCGGCATGAAGAAGGTGGTCAAGGCGAACGAAACCCTGACCTTCGAGGCGCGCGAGGGCGAGACGCTCGCCATCGTGGGCGAATCCGGTTGCGGCAAATCCACCTTCGCCAAGGTGCTGATGGGACTGGAAACCGCGACCTCGGGCAAGATCATGCTGTTCGACGAGAACGTGCAGTCCACCCCCATCCAGATGCGCGGCACCGACACCATCTCGAAACTCCAGATGGTGTTCCAGAACCCCTTTGACACGCTCAACCCCTCCTCCACCGTGGGCCGCCAGATCATCCGCGCGCTCGAAATCTTCAAATTCGGCGACAGCGACGCCGAACGCCACGCGCGGATGCTGGAACTCCTCGACCTCGTGAAACTCCCCCGCGCCTTCGCCGACCGCATGCCGCGCCAGCTTTCGGGCGGCCAGAAACAGCGCGTCGGCATCGCCCGTGCCTTCGCGGGCGGGGCCAAGGTCGTGGTGGCCGACGAACCCGTCTCGGCCCTCGATGTCTCGGTGCAGGCCGCCGTCACCGACCTCCTGATGGACATCCAGCGCAAGAACAAGACCACGCTGCTCTTCATCAGCCACGACCTGTCGATCGTGCGCTACCTCTCGGACCGCGTGATGGTCATGTATCTGGGCCATGTGGTCGAAATGGGCACGACCGATCAGGTCTTCTCGCCCCCCTACCACCCCTATACCGAGGCGCTGCTCTCTGCCGTGCCCATCGCCGACACCCGCGTGCAGCGCAACCGCATCGTGCTGGAAGGTGACATCCCCTCGGCCGTCAACCCGCCGCCGGGCTGCCCCTTCCAGACGCGCTGCCGCTGGAAATCGCAAGTCGCAGGCGGGCTCTGCGACCGCGAGGTGCCCCCCGTCCGCACGCTGGAGGGCGGGCACCAGATCAAATGCCACCTGCCCGACGACGTCCTTGCCAGCATGGAACCCGTCATCAAGATCGCCGCGGAATGAACGAAATCTGACGCGAGACTTTCGCGCCGTTTCCTGACGCAGGAAACGGTGCCCGCGCGCTGTGCCCATGATTCCCTACGGAATTTGCGCCAAAGTCCGACGCGAATTCTGCGTCAGAATTCGCCCGCGCGGACCGTTACCCCAGAATCGCCTTCACGTAATTCTCGGTCTCGGCATAGGGCGGAATGCCGTCATGCTCCTCCACCGCCAGCGGCCCCGCATTATAGGCCGCCAGCGCCAGCCGCCACGACCCGAAGCGGTCATACATCATCCGCAGATAGCGCGCCCCGCCTTCGAGGTTCTCTTCCGGATCGTTGATGTCCACCCGCAAAAGCCGCGCCGTGTCGGGCATCAGCTGCGCCAGCCCCGTCGCGCCCTTCGGGCTCACCGCGCCCGCGTTCCAGCCGCTCTCCTGCTGCACCAGCCGCAGGAACAGGTCCTCGGGCACGTTGTGCCGCCGCGCCGCCGCCCGCGCGACCTCCAGATACTCGCCCTTGTAATTGCCGCGAAAGGCGGGCAGCAGCCCCTCGTCCTCCAGCTCGCTCTTGGGGCGGAGCCGTTTGGACCCCTCGTATTGCTTGGCCAGCCGGCCATCCAGCAAGTCCTTCTGCCGCTCGAAGATCGCCTCGCGCGACAGGTTCGACCCCGACAGCGTCAGCCCCTGACCCAGCGCGCCAGCCGCAGGCGCGGCCACCGCGCCCAGCATCACCACCGCACCGACGGCAAGTTTACGCATCCCCGACCCCGACAGCCAAACACAGGGCACCATATATGCCCCGCCCCCGTCTTGACCAGAGCCCAGCACAGCCATCAGACCTTTGTCGCCTTCGGCACCAGCGGCCCGTTCAGCAGGTCCTCGATCAGCAGGCTGACCAGCTGCCCCCGCCCCTGCACCCCCGCCTTGCGGTAGATCGCGTTCAGATGGGTCTTGACCGTCCCCTCCGCCGATCCGCGCATGGCGGCGATCTCGGCAATGGAATAGCCCTTGATGGTAAAGGTGGCGACATCCGCCTCCGACGGGGTCAGCGCCCAGTCGCGGAAATATTCCTCCATCAGGTCCGCCAGCGCCCCCGCAGCCACGCCCAGCGACTTTTCCATATGCGCCTGCCGCCGCAAGAGCGACACAAGCGAGCGCACCTCGAAAACCAGCCCGACGAAAAGCCCCGCCGTCGCCGCCACCTCGGGCAGCATATGCAGCACCGTCACGCCCCCGGCCTGAAAGTCCTCGACCA
Source organism: Paragemmobacter amnigenus (assembly GCF_009908265.2). Taxonomy (GTDB): domain Bacteria; phylum Pseudomonadota; class Alphaproteobacteria; order Rhodobacterales; family Rhodobacteraceae; genus Paragemmobacter; species Paragemmobacter amnigenus. The sequence goes on from NZ_JAAATX020000001.1 coordinate 169,221, forward strand.
CGTCAAAGACGAAGAACACCGCACAGGCGAACTGGAACAGGATCAGCCCTGCCAGAGCCGCCGGATATCCCGGCTTCGGACGGCGAAAGCCTCGCGTCGACGGGTCGGGATCGGACATTCGCTCGGCTGCTCCTGCGGTTGCGTCCGCCCCTTCTACCCCGTCGCCCCGCATTACGGAAGATTGACGCCCGCGCGTCGGGCCCGGCAAAGTCCGCTTTCCCGCCGCCACGGGACCACCTGCCCCTGCTTGGGCGCATTGCGGCGCGGGGCGCGGGCGGCTATAGCGGGGTCAGGGGCCGAAAGCACCGCCCGAAGGGGGCACGGAAGCAATCCGTTAACCACTTCGCGCCTAGGCTGCCCCTCAACCGAATCGCGGGGAGAAAGTCATGGCAGGCTCGGTCAACAAGGTGATCCTCATCGGCAATCTGGGCCGCGACCCCGAGGTCCGCAGTTTCCAGAACGGCGGCAAGGTGGTGAACCTGCGTATCGCCACCTCGGAAACCTGGCGCGACCGGAACACCGGCGAACGCAAGGAACGCACCGAATGGCATTCGGTCGCCATCTTCAACGAAAACATCGCCAAGATTGCCGAACAATATCTTCGCAAGGGATCGACGGTCTATATCGAAGGCGCCCTCGAAACCCGCAAATGGCAGGACCAGAGCGGGCAGGACCGCTACACGACCGAAGTCGTGATCCGTAACTTCAACGGCAACCTCACCCTGCTGGGCGGTCGCGGCGAAGGCGGCGGTGGTGCGGGCGGCGGCGATTACGGCGGCGGCGACGATTACCAGTCCGGTGGCGGCGGCTATTCCGGCGGCGGCGCGGGTGGCGGCGGCTACTCGGGCGGGCGCAGCGGCGGCGGTGGCGGCAGCGCAGGGGGCGGCGGCTTCGGCGGCGGTGGCGGCGCGGGCCGCAACGACATGGACGACGAAATCCCGTTCTGAAAATTTCACGGCCGGACGGCAGGTCAGGGCGCGGCGGGAAGGGTTCCTTCCCGCCGTTCACATTTCTTCCCCGCCCGCCGCACTGCACTTGCGAGTCGCCCGCAACTCGTGCTTCCGTCGCGGCGGACCGGGGGAACATCCGGCCGTCCATGCCAGGGGGAAGTCACATGTATCGGTTCGGGCGGCTCGGCCTTGCCCTTGGTCTTTGCCTGTGCCTCGTCCCCGCGCAGGGCATCGCGGGCAGCGGTACGGACGATCGCGGCGTGATCCTGCGCGACTGGTACCGCATGATCCTCGAACTCGTGCGCCACACGCCGACCTACACCCCCCCCGTCGCCAGCCGCTCCTTCGCCTATACCGCGATCATCGCCTATGAATCCGTCACCGTCGGCCAACAGCGCTGGCACAGCCTCGGCGGACAGCTCGCAGGCCTTCCCCCCCTGCCCGCGCCCGACACGGCCAGCCCGCTCGACCCCGACGCGGTGCTCAATGCCGCGATGGAACTGGCGGTCGACACCTATTTTTCCAACACCGGCCCCACCGGCCAGCGCGCCAAGGCCGCGATGGCCAAGGCGATGGACAGGCGCGTCTCCGAAGGCATGGACCCCGCCCTGATCGACGCCTCGCGCGCCTACGGGCAGGCCATCGCCCGCCACGTGATCGACGCCAGCCTTTCCGATGGCGGCGCGGTGGTGGAAAACATGGGCTTTCCCATGGCCTATACGCTGGGGGGCGAGCCGCAGGACTGGGTGCCCACCAGCCTCGTCAACCTCCAGCAATTTCCTTTGCTGCCCGACTGGGGCAACAACCGCCCCCTCGCCATGCCCGATGCGGGCGCCTGCGCCCTGCCCCCGCCGCCGCCCTATTCCGAAGACCCGTCCTCGCCCTTCCACGCCGAAGCGATGGAGGTCTATGAGACCTCGAAATCCCTCACCGACGAACAGAAACTTATCGCCCGTTTCTGGTCGGATGACCCCATGCTCTCGCCCACCCCGCCCGGTCACTGGGTATCCATCGTGCTGGAAATCGCCGCCCGCGACGGCCTGCCCCCCGAACAACTGGCCGATCTTCTGGCCCGCACGGGCATCGCCGTCTCGGACGGCTTCATCGCCAACTGGCGCGACAAGTATACCCACGATCTCCTGCGTCCCGTCACCTATATCCGCCGCCTGATCGACCCCGTCTGGGAACCGCTGCTCATCACGCCACCCTTCCCCGAATATCCCTCGGGCCATTCCACCCAGTCGGGTGCCGCGGCCTCGGTCCTGACGGCGGCACTTGGCGACCCTTTCCCCTTCACCGACTCCACCCATGTCGCCGACGGCCTGCCCGCCCGCGACTTCCCCGATTTCGCAACCGCTGCGCGCGAGGCGGCGCTGTCGCGCCTCTACGGCGGCATCCATTTCCGCGCCGCCATCGACCGCGGTCTGGAACAGGGCGCCTGCGTCGGCGCCTTCGTCAACGCCATAAAGACCGCCGAATGACCTGCACGCCCCTCCTCCCCGCCCTCCTCCTCCTCGCCACGCCCGCGCTGGCACAGGACCCCGCCCTCGCCCCCTTTGCCGAGGAAACCGCAAGCGCGGGCTTCACCCACAGCTTCACCGGCGAATGGGAATTCATGGTGGGTGGCGGCACGGCGGTCTTCGACTGCTCGGGCGACGGCAACCCCGACATCCTTGCCGCCGGCGGCACCGCCCCCGCGCAACTCTTCCGCAACGACAGCCCGCAGGGCGGCGCGCTGCGCCTGACCGCCGTGCCCGACAGCGGCCTTGGCGAAACGGGCCTGTCCGGCGCCTATCCCATCGACATCGACGGCGACGGCATCCTCGATGTCGCCCTCCTGCGCGTCGGCCCCGACCGGCTCATGCGCGGCCTTGGCGATTGCCGCTTCACCGACGCCTCCGCCGACTGGGGCTTCGACGGGCTGGACCTCTGGTCCACGGCCTTTGCCGCGACATGGGAAAAGGGCGCGACCTTCCCCACGCTCGCCATCGGCACCTATATCGACCGCACGCAGGAAACCTTCCCCTGGGGCAACTGCACCCCCAACCACCTCTACCGCCCAGACGCCACAGGCACCCGCTTCGCCGCCCCCCTCCCGCTCACCCCGGGCTTCTGCGCGCTCTCCCTCCTCTTCACCGACTGGGACCGTCAGGGCACGCCCGACCTGCGCGTCTCCAACGACCGCGAATATTACAAGGGCGGTCAGGAACAGCTCTGGCGCCTCGAACCCGGCCAGCCCCCCGTGGCCTTCACCGAACAGGACGGCTGGCAGCGCCTTCGCATCTGGGGCATGGGCATCGCGCAAGAGGATCTGAATTTCGACGGCTTCCCCGAATTCTACCTCACCTCCATGGCCGACAACAAACTCCAGACCCTGGCCGAGATCCCCGCCACCGGCGCGCCCCTGCCGCGCTACCGCGACATCGCGCTGAAATCCGGCGTCACCGCGCACCGCCCCTATACCGGCGGCGACCTGCGCCCCTCGACCGCATGGCACGCGCAATTCGGCGACGTGAACAATGACGGCCTGTCCGACCTCTTCGTGGTCAAGGGCAATGTCTGGGCCATGCCCGACTTCGCGGAAAAGGATCCCAACAACCTTTTCCTGCAACGCCCCGACGGCACCTTCATGGAATCGGGCGACAAGGCGGGCGTCGCCTCCATGCGGCAGGGCCGCGGCGGCGCGCTGGCCGACCTGAACGCGGACGGGCTTCTGGACATGGTCGTCATCAACCGCAACGAGCCCGCCCAACTCTGGCGCAACACGGGCAGCGGCCTTGGCAACTGGGTGCAGATCGCCCCCGCCATGTCCGGCCCCAACCGCAACGCCATCGGGGCATGGATCGAACTCCGCACCCCCGACGGCCGCATCGCGCAACGGGAAATCACCCTCGGCGGCGGCCATGTCGGCGCCACCCTCGGCTGGCAGCATTTCGGCCTCGGCCCCGCCACCACCGCCGATATCCGCATCCTCTGGCCCGACGGCACCACCGGCCCGTGGCAGACCGTCACCGCCAATGCCTTCTGGACCCTGCCACAGGGGGGCGACCCCGTCCCCCGCTGATCGCGACACACGCCCCCTCTGGACCTCGCATCCCGCATTCCCTATATATTCACTCAACAAAGCACGGGATTGCCATGACCAACGCGGAACAGATCGAAGGCGCGCCGCTCATCGCCCCTTCCACCACCGACCACCCCCTCTACGATCAGGTGGTCGAGGCATGTCGCACGGTCTATGACCCCGAAATCCCCGTCAACATCTTCGACCTCGGCCTCGTCTACACCGTCGCCATCTCGGACGAGAACGATGTCGACATCACCATGACCCTCACCGCCCCGGGCTGCCCCGTGGCGGGCGAGATGCCGGGCTGGGTCTCCGACGCCGTCGAACCTCTGGCAGGCGTCAAATCGGTCAACGTCAAGATGACCTTCGACCCGCCATGGGGCATGGACATGATGTCCGACGAAGCCCGCCTCGAACTCGGCTTCATGTAAGGCGCAAGCCAAAAGACTTGCATTTCAGGAATGCAAGCCTTATAACTTGCCAATGGACCCCGCCGCCATCCTCACCGGCGACCTGATCGCCTCCACCCGCGCCCCCGACGGGGGCGAGGCGTCGCTGTCCATCCTCGCCACCCTCGCCGCCGATCTGGAACGCTGGACAGGCCAGCCCACCCGCTTCACCCGCTTCCGTGGCGACGGCTGGCAGTTCCTGCTCGGCACCCCCGGCCTCTGCCTGCGCGCCGCACTGCTCGTCGCCGCCCGCCTTGCCGCGGCCCGTGCCACCCCCACCCGCCTTGCCATCGGCATCGGCCGCATCGACCACGCGGGCAGCCGCGACCTCTCCGACGCCCGCGGCAGCGCGCTCACCGCCGCCGGACATGCGCTCGACACCCTGCCGCGCGGGCGGCACTGGGCCATGGCGGGTGGCAAGGAATGGCAGGCCGCAATAATCGCGCTTGCAGAATGGCACGCGACCGGATGGACTGCGGAACAGGCAGAGGCGGTCGCGATGGCCCTCGCCCCCGACCCCGGCACCCAGAGCGCGCTCGCCGCCCGTCTGGGCATCACCCGGCAGGCCTGGGCCGCACGCATCGCGGGGGCCGGACTTTCCGCATGGGAACCCGCGCTTCATGTGTTTGAGTCGTCCCGAGTCACGGGGGTGCCATGACCGAAACCTTTGCCGCGCTCCTCGCCGCCCATATGGCCGCCGATTTCGTGCTGCAGACGGGGGCCATGGTGCGCGGCAAGGGTAGGCCCCTCTGGATGGCCGCCCATGCCGCCATCGTCCTCGGCACCGCCACCCTGACCACCGGCACGCTGCATCCCGCGCTCTTCGCCCTGACCCTTGCCCATGCCGGCATCGATGCGGCCAAGACGCTGTCGCGCAGCACGGGCTTCGTCGCCTTCGTTCTGGACCAGAGCGCCCATCTGGCCACCCTTGCCCTTGTCGCGCTGCTGGTCCCCGGCCTCTGGGCAAGCGGCCTCTGGGCAAGCGGCCATGTGGCAGACCTCTCCACCCTGCCCGCCCTCTACGCACTCTTCGCAGGCGCGGTGGTGGCCGTCCGCGCGGGCGGCTTCGGCATCGGCCTTCTTATGGCACCATGGGCCGCCGCGATCCCGCTTGACGGACTGCCCGGCGGGGGGCGCGTGATCGGTTATCTGGAACGCGGGCTGATCTTCCTGATGATCCTCGGCGGCCTGCCCGAAGGCATCGGCTTCCTGATCGCCGCCAAATCAGTCCTCCGCTTCGGCACCGTGCGGGAAGAGGCGAAGCTGTCCGAATACGTCATCATCGGCACCCTCGCCTCCTTCGGCTGGGCGCTTCTGGCCGCCTGGGCGACGATTGCGCTGCTCTCGCGCCTGCCCCCGCTTGGAATTCCTTCATTTCCGCCCTAAGTTAAGGGAAGAAGGAGAACACCCATGTTCGGCATTCCCGGCAAGCAGGCCGTCACCCTCACCCCCGCCGCCGTGCGCCAGATCGCGCGCCTGATGGAACGTCAGGGCAGCGCGGGGCTCCGCATCGGCGTGAAGAAGGGCGGCTGCGCGGGCATGGAATACACCATGGACTACGTCACCGACGTCAATCCGATGGACGAGGTGGTGGAACAGGACGGCGCCCGCGTGATGATCGCCCCCATGGCCCAGATGTTCCTCTTCGGGACCGAGATCGACTATCATACCTCGCTCCTCGAATCCGGTTTCCGCTTCAACAACCCCAACGTGGCCGAGGCGTGTGGCTGCGGCGAGTCGATCAAGTTCAAGGACCAGCCCGCCGCCTGAGCGGGCACAAATTCCTTCAAAGGAATCTGCAAAAATCTTCGAAGATTTTTGCGCGCACCGATGCACAGACCGACGCGATCACGCCGCTTATGTGCGCCAATCGCGTATGTACATCTGTCAGCACAGATTGCGGTACAGCCTGCGGCACAGCCTCCGCGGCGGGAAAACCCACGCCCGCCGCACTGCCTTGCCCCCTTCTGTATGGACAGCAACCGGCACAACCATCGGCACAGCCACCGGCACAACCCCTTTCCCTTCCCCGACAAAAACCCTAACGATGTTTGCGCTCACAGGGATCGGAGGACGTGATGAGAAAGCTCGCAGCAGGCAACTGGAAAATGAACGGCACAGCGGCCAACCTGACCGAGGTCACGGCACTCGCACAGGCCCACCCCACCCCTGCCTGCGACGTCCTTCTTTGCCCCCCCGCCACCCTCGTCTCGCGCATGGCCGATGTGGCGCGCGGCACCGCGATCAAGGTCGGCGGGCAGGATTGCCACGCGAAATCCTCGGGCGCGCACACGGGCGACATCTCGGCTGAAATGCTTTTGGAATCAGGGGCTTCCTACGTGATCCTCGGGCATTCCGAACGCCGCACCGACCACGGTGAAACCGACGCGCAGGTGCAGGCCAAGGCCGCCGCCGCCCTCGCCGCGGGCCTTGTCGCGGTGGTCTGCATCGGCGAAACCGAAGCCGAACGCGACGCGGGCCGCACCCTTGATGTGGTGGGAACCCAACTCCACGGCTCGGTCCCCGACGGCGCGACGGCCGCCAATCTGGTCATCGCCTACGAACCCGTCTGGGCCATCGGCACCGGCCGCACCCCCACCCTGCCCGAAATCGCCGACGTCCACGCCTTCATCCGCACCCGCCTGACCGCCCGCATCGGCCAGCAGCAGGCGGCAGGGGTCCGGCTCCTCTATGGTGGGTCGGTAAAGCCTTCCAACGCAACGGAAATTTTCGCGCTCCCCAATGTCGACGGCGCGCTCGTGGGCGGTGCCAGCCTCAAGGCCGCCGATTTCGGCGCGATCATTTCCGCCCTCTCCGCCGCCTGATCGCGCCCTTTTCGGTCGCCTATGGAACAGCCCCCGCCCCCTCGGCGGGGGATCGTTCAGGGGTGATTCAGGACATTCCATGACCGCCCTTTCCCCCAGCCGGACACCCCTTTCCGCCAACCTGATCTGCATGGCCTCCATGCTGATCTGGGCCGCCGCCCTTCCGGCGGCCGAGGTGCTGATCCGCGCAGAGCCCGCGCCGCTTCCCCCCATCCTGCTCAACGCCGGACGGATGGTGATGGCGGCGGCCTTCCTGCTGCCCATCTGGTGGATGGTCGAGGGAAATCAGGCGGTTAGGCGGGCGAATTGGGGGCGCGGCATCATGGTCGGCTCGCTCCTCGCCCTTGGCGCGCTGCTTCTGGTCTTCGGCCAGACCGGCACCTCGGCGGTGATGGCGGCGGTGGTGTCTTCGGCCATGCCTCTGGTCGGGATCACGCTGGAAATCGTGCTGGACGGGCGGAAACTGACCGCCGGTATCGTCGTGGGCCTCCTCCTGTCGGTCGTGGGCGGCATCCTTGCCGCGGGAAACTTCGACGGGGGCCTGGGCTTCGGCATCGGCGCGCTTCTCTGCCTCGCCTCGGTCATCACCTTCACCCTCGCCTCGCGCTGGACCGTCACCGCCCTGCCGGGCCTCTCGCCCCTCGGCTCCACCAGCCTGACCGTCTGCGGGGCCGCCATCACCGGCGTGGCCTTCGCCCTCGTCAGCCTCGCGCTGGGCTATCCGGGGCCGAACCTTGACGTGTTCGGCCTGTGGGAATTCTCGGCCCTTGCCGTCTATGGCATTGGCGGGCTTGCGATTTCCCAGCTTCTCTGGATCGTCGCGGTGGGCCGTCTGGGCATCGCCATGTCCGCTTTGCACATCAACCTGACCCCCTTCTACGTCATGGTCTTCATGTTGGCTCTCGGCGGCGGGTGGAGCTGGGTACAAGCCCTCGGCGCCGCGCTCGTCGCCATCGGCGTGCTGATTGCCCAAGGACTGATCCCGCTGGGAAAACGCTGATGCAGACCTTCCGCCAGTCACCCACCGACCCCGCCTTCGTCCAGAACCCCTACCCCTTCTACGACCGCGCCCGCGCCACCGGCCCCTTCTTCCGCTGGGAAGATTATGACCTGACCTGCACCCCTTCGGCTGCGGCGGTGAACGCCATCCTGCGCGACCGCCGCTTTGGCCGCGAGGCCCCGCCCGATCGCGCCCCCGCCATCCCCGACCACCTGCGCCCCTTCTACGCGGTCGAGGCGCATTCCATGCTGGAGCTGGAACCGCCCCGCCACACCCGCCTGCGCAGCCTTGTCCTGCGCGCCTTCACCTCTCGCAGGATCGCAGCGTTAGCGCCTGAAATCACACAACTTTCCTACGACCTGATCGACACCTTCCCGCAAGGTGATTTCGACCTCCTGCGCCATTTCGGACAGCGCCTGCCCGTCATCATCATCGCCCGCCTTCTTGGCGTGCCCGAAGAGATGTCGGACGACCTCCTGCGCTGGTCCAACGCCATGGTCGGCATGTACATGGCGGGCCGCACGCGCGAGACAGAGGACCGCGCCGTCGCCGCGACCGAGGCCTTCGTCGCCTTCATGCGCGGCTATGTCGAGGCGCGCCGCAACGACCCGCGCGACGATCTGATCACCCACCTCATCGCCGCCGAATCCGAAGGCGACCGACTGACCACGGACGAGCTGATCACCACCTGCATCCTGCTCTTGAACGCAGGGCATGAGGCGACGGTCCACACCATCGGGAACGGCGTAAAGACCCTGCTGGAAACGAAAACCCCGCCCGCCGCCCTGTCACCCGACCGGATCGAGGCGACGGTGGAGGAGATCCTGCGCTTCGATCCCGCGCTGCACCTTTTCACCCGCTGGGCCTATGAGGATGTCGAGGTCATGGGCCAGACCTTCCGGCGCGGCGATCAGGTGGCGCTGCTGCTGGCCGCCGCCAATCGCGACCCCGGCGTCTGGGATCGCCCCGCGCGGTTCGATCCGTCACGACCGGCCAAGCCGAACCTGACATTCGGCGCCGGTCTGCACTTCTGCGTCGGCGCACCGCTGGCGCGGCTGGAGTTGCAGATTGCCCTGCCCATCCTGTTCGAAAGACTGCCGGACCTGCGCTTGGCCGAACCACCCCGCTATGCGGATGTCTTTCATTTCCACGGCCTTGGCCGCCTGCTTTTGCGCGCCTGACCTGCCGCCTTGATACTTTAGTGTTGGTCCGTGACAAACGGTCGGGTTGCAACCTGCCCGTTTCGGACCAACTGTAAGAAAGTAGAATAAGACGGTGGCCGAAAGCCTTGCTCCAATCCTTTCTCTCGACAGTGATTCTCAGCCTCGCCATCGGTGGGGCATTGATTGGCTTGCGGGCGGTGCTGCGGCTGCCGCGTCGTCTGGCCATCGACCTTGCGCTGACGGCGGCGGGCGGTGTCGTCATCCTCGTCCTTCACCTGATCTCGCGCGATCTTTTCGGCTTTGATCCCTATGAGGATTTCACCTTCGAAGTGGCAAAGCATGCGATGGAACTGATCGTCATCCTGATGATGCTGGTGGCCTTCTGAGCCTCACAGCGGCAGCATCGTGGTGGCCTTGATCTCTTCCATGCTCAGCAATGCGGTGACGTTGTAGATCCGCACTTCCGAAATCAGCGCCTGATAGAAGGTGTCATAGGCCCGCGCGTTCTTGACCCGCACTTTCAGGATATAGTCGATATCCCCCGCCAGACGGTGCGCCTCGAGCACCTCGGGACGTTCGCGCAGGGCCTTGAGGAACTTTCGCTGCCATTCCGCCTCGTGCTCGCTGGTGCGGATCAGGACGAAGAAGCACGCCTCCAGTCCCAGCGCCTCGGGATCGAGGATGGCGGTCTGGCGCGTGATCACCCCCGCCTCCTTCATCCGGCGGATGCGGTTCCAGACGGGGGTCTTGGAACTGCCCACCTTGCGGGCGATTTCATCCAGCGATTGCTCGGCATCGGCCTGCAACTCGGCAAGGATTTTCCTGTCCATATCGTCCAGCCGGACCGCCATTCGCCAAATCCCCCGTTTCGCGGAAACACGTTCCACACCGCGCCAGTATCGGAACAATCGTTCTTATCTGCAAGGGCATCTGGCCCGAAACAGGGAAAATATCCTATATTGGACATTGCAAACGACAGGGTCCCACCATGGCCGATCACACCGCCTTTCCGCCCGCCCCCGTGGCCGTCACCTTCGCCGGTGCCGGACCGGGTGCCGCCGCGCATCTGACGCTGGGCGCATGGCGCGCCCTGCAAGAGGCGGATGTCGTCATCCACGACCGCCTTGTCGGCGACGAGGTGCTGGCGCTGATCCCGCCTCATGTGCGCCGCATCGATGTCGGCAAGGAGGGATTCGGCCCCTCGACCGCGCAATCCACGATCGACGCCACCCTCGTTGCCGAGGCGCTGACCGGCGCCCGCGTCGTGCGTCTGAAGGGGGGCGATTGCGGCATCTTCGGCCGTCTGGACGAAGAGATCGAGGCGCTCGAGGCGGCAAGGCTTTCCTTCACCATCCTGCCGGGCCTCACCTCGGCCAGCGTGGCCGCCGCCAGTATCGGCCAAAGCCTGACACGGCGCGGGCGCAACCGCGCGCTGCGGATCGTGACGGGCCATGACATGGCGGGCTTTGCCGAACAGGACTGGCGCGGCATGGCCCGCGCGGGCGAAGTCGCGGCGATCTACATGGGCAAGAAATCCAGCCGCTTCATCCAGGGTCGCCTGATGATGCATGGCGCCGCAGGCGAAACGCCCGTCACCGTGGTGGAAAACGTCTCGCGCCCCGACCAGCGCGTCATCGCGGCCACCCTCTCTACCCTGCCCGAGGCCGTGGCACAGGTGGACGGCCCTGCCGTCCTGCTCTATGGCCTTGAACCCCGCCGCGCCCGCGTGGCGCTGACCGAATTGAAGGAAGCCTCCGCATGAGCCGCCGTTTCATCCCCAAGGTCGTGACCGCCAACCGCCTGCGCGAAGGCGATGTCGTCTACCTGACCGCCGATGACCGCTGGTCGCCCTTCCACCACGAGGCCGAACTGATCGAGGACGAGGCCCACGCCCAGATGCGCCTGCTGCACGCGGCGGCGCAGAAGCTGGTTGTGGTGGGCGCCTATCTGGCCGATGCCAAGGCAGGCCCCAACGGCCCCGAACCGACCCATTTCCGCGAGGAATTCCGCACGCGCGGCCCGTCCAACTACAACCACGGCAAGCAGGCCGATTACGCATGACGTCAGGCGGGACAAACCCCGCCCGACCACCCCCGTAGGGCGGGGTTCACCCCGCCTCCCCGACCAAGGTTCAAAAGGCCGCAGATGTACAGCTATTCCGAATTCGACGAAGCCTTCGTCCGTGAACGTGTCGCCCAGTTCACCCATCAGGTGGAGCGCCGCCTTGACGGGTCGCTGACCGAGGATGAGTTCCGCCCGCTGCGCCTGATGAACGGGCTGTATCTACAGCTTCACGCCTACATGCTGCGCGTGGCCATTCCCTATGGCACGATCAACCCGCGCCAGATGCGGCAACTGGCCCATATCGCCCAGACATGGGACAAGGGCTATGGCCACTTCACCACGCGCCAGAATATCCAGTTCAACTGGCCGAAACTGGAAGACGTGCCCGCGATCCTGTCCGCGCTGGCCGATGTCGGGATGCACGCCATCCAGACCAGCGGCAATTGCGTGCGCAACGTGACCGCCGACCATTTCGCCGGTGCCGCCGCGGACGAGATCGAGGATCCCCGCCCCGTGGCAGAACTGCTGCGCCAGTGGTCCACCGACCATCCGGAATTCCAGTTCCTGCCGCGCAAGTTCAAGATCGCCATCACCGGCAGCCCGAATGACCGCGCCGTCACCCGCGCGCATGACATCGGCCTGCGCATGGTCCGCAACGCAGCCGGTGAACCGGGCTTCGAGGTGATCGTCGGCGGCGGCCTTGGCCGGACGCCCATGATCGGCCACACCGTGCGGGACTTCCTGCCCAAGGCCGACCTGCTGCCTTACGTCGAGGCGGTGCTGAGCGTCTACAACACGTTGGGCCGGCGCGACAACAAGTACAAGGCACGCATCAAGATCACCGTGCATGAAACCGGCAAGGAAGAGATCACCCGCCTGATCGAGGAACGCTTCGCGGAACTGCGCCCCCTCTTCGGCGGCAATGACCAGAAACTGCTGGCCGAGATCGAAGAGGCCTTCGCCCCCCCCGCCTTCCGCAACGCGCCGACCGATGCCTATGACGCCTTCTACAAGGCCGATCCGGTCTTCCGCGCATGGGCCGACACCAACCTGCACGCGCACCGCAACGCGCAATATGCCATCGTCACCATCAGCCTCAAGGCGCATGGCGAAACCCCCGGCGACGCGACCGCAGACCAGATGCGCCTGATCGCGGATTTGGCCGAACGCCATGGCCACTCGGAAATCCGCATCAGCCACGAACAGAACGTCATCCTGCCGCATGTCCACAAATCCGACCTGCCCGCGCTGCACGCGGCACTGGTCAAGGCGGGGTTGGGCACGGCCAATGTCGGCCTGATCTCGGACATCATCGCCTGCCCGGGGATGGATTACTGCTCTCTCGCCACCGCCCGGTCGATCCCGATCGCCCAGCAGATCGCCAACCGTTTTGACGAGCTGAAGCTGGAACACGACGTGGGCCCGCTGAAGATCAAGATCTCGGGCTGCATCAACGCCTGCGGGCATCACCATGTGGGCCATATCGGCATCCTCGGCCTCGACCGCGCGGGGGTGGAGAATTACCAGATCACCCTCGGCGGCGACGGCACCGAAACGGCGGCCATCGGTGACAAGACTGGCCCCGGCTTTGCCTATGACGAGATCGTCCCCGCCATCGAACGCATCGTCCGCGCCTATCTGGACCTGCGCCAAGGCCCTGCGGAAACCTTCCTCGACGCCTTCCGCCGCGTCGGGATGGACCCGTTCAAGGCCGCGCTCTACGACGAGGAAGGCGAAAAGGATGCCGCGTGACACGACCACGCCGGAAGGCAACGTCGCAACCCGCGTCGGCCTTCTGAACGCACGGTACAAGCACCACGGCGCGACCGCGGTGCTGGAACATGCGCTCAAGGATGCCGATCTGGGCAAGGTGGCGCTGGTGTCGTCCTTCGGCGCGGAATCCGTGGTGCTCTTGCACCTCGTCTCGGTCATCGCGCCGGAAACGCCCGTGCTGTTCATCGATACGCGGATGCTGTTTCAGGAAACGCTGGACTACCAGCGCGAGCTTGCCGAAAGGCTGGCGCTCTGCGACATCCGCACGATCCGCGCGCATCCCGTCAAGGTCTCGTTCGAGGACCCCGACGGCACCCTGCACCAGTTCAACACCGATGCCTGCTGTGCGGTCCGCAAGATCGAACCGCTTGAACGCGCCTTGGCCGATTTCGACGGCTGGATCACGGGGCGCAAGCGCTATCAGGGCAGCACCCGCACCGCGGTCGAATTCTTCGAGGCCGAGGGCGAGACGCGCATCAAGGTCAACCCGCTGGCCCATTGGGGGCGCGAGGACCTTGAGGAATACATGGTGGAAAACCGCCTGCCCCGCCACCCGCTGGTGGCCAAGGGCTATCCCTCCATCGGCTGCGCGCCCTGCACCAGCCCCGTGAAACCGGGCGAGGACCCGCGCGCGGGCCGCTGGCGCGGCAGCGACAAGACGGAATGCGGCATCCACTTCATCGACGGCAAGCCCGTCCGCACCACGACAAAGGAGAACGCGGCATGACCGTGATCGTCACCGATACCGGCTTTGCGGGCGAGGACTGGAACGCCCCCTTCGTCGCACTGGCCGACATCGCCGCCCATCAGGGCGCGGTGGACCTGGCCAATACCGACGACCCCACCGCCCTGCTGCCCCATCTTGCGGAGCTGAAACTGGTCCGCGTGGCCTTCCCCGCGTTCAACGACGGCCGCGCCTTCACCATCGCGCGCCGCTTGCGGATGCTGGGCTATACGGGCCGCCTGCGGGCGCAGGGCCATGTGATCGCGGATCAATACGCCATGGTCCGCCGCGTGGGCTTTGACGAGGTGGAAATCAGCGAAGACCTCGCCACCCGCCAGCCCGCCGACCAGTGGGCCTTCCGCGCCGACTGGCGCGCGCATGACTACCAGTCGCGCCTGCGCGCCTGATCCTCGCCCGCCCCCGCCTGCGACGCGCGGCACCCTAGCTTCCGCGCGTCCTCTCCTGTATTTGCCGGACCAACCGCCATGACCGAAACGAGTGCCACGATGGACGCCCCGCAAACCGCCACGGCCAAACCGCACCTGCCCGACGCGCAGACGGTGACACAGGTCACGCATTGGACCGACAATCTTTTTTCGTTCCGCGTGACGCGCCCGCGTTCCCTGCGCTTCCGCTCGGGCGAATTCGTGATGATCGGCCTGCTGGGTGACAATGGCAAACCGCTCTTGCGCGCCTATTCCATCGCCTCACCTGCCTGGGACGAGGAGCTGGAATTCTACTCGATCAAGGTGCCCGATGGCCCGCTGACCTCGCGCCTCCAGCACATCCAGCCGGGGGACGAGATCATCCTGCGCCCCAAACCCGTGGGCACGCTGGTGCATGACGCCCTGCTGCCCGGCAAGCGGATCTGGTTCCTTGCCACCGGCACGGGCCTTGCGCCCTTCGCCAGCCTGATGCGCGAGCCCGAGACCTACGAGAAATACGAGCAGGTCATCATGATGCACACCTGCCGCACCGTGGCGGAACTGGAATATGGCCGCCGTCTGGTCGAAAGCCTGAAGGACGATCCGCTGATCGGTGAACTGGTGGGGGACAAGCTGCTCTACTACCCCACCACCACGCGCGAGGATTTCCACCACACCGGCCGCGTGACCGACAACCTGACCTCCGGCAAGGTCTTTGCCGATCTGGGCCTGCCCGCGATGAACCCCGCCGAAGACCGCGCGATGGTCTGCGGCAGCCTTGCCTTCAACATCGACGTGAAGAAGATCCTGGAAGATTTCGGCCTGAAAGAGGGCGCGAATTCCGACCCGCAGCAATTCGTGGTCGAAAAGGCCTTCGTGGGCGACGGCATCTGAAGCACCAGACAAAAAAATAAAAAGGCCGCGCTGGCAATGCCTTGCGCGGCCTTCTTCATCTTGGTCCAAATACCCTCGGGGGGTGCGGGGGGCAGAAGGCCCCCCGTCTGCCCTTACAGCCCGAGCGCGGCCTTGACCTGATCGACCGCCGTCTGCACCAGGGCCGGATTGGCGGCCGCCGCATCGACCGCCGCCTTGAGCGTGGTCTTCGTCGTCGCGTCGAGCTGCGAGGCATCGATCAGGCCATTGATCTTCACCGGATCGAAGTTGGCGGCGTCCAGCGCTGCGGCAGCTTCGGTCTGCACGGCCGTCGCGGCGGCACCGGCGGCCTCGGTCGCGGCGGTTCCTGCCGCTTCGGTCGCGGCTGCGGCCTCTGCGGCTGCAGCTTCTGCCGCTGCGGCGGCTTCGGCCTCGGCGGCAGCGGCGGCGGCTGCCGCCTCTTCTGCGGCCTTGGCAGCGGCTGCCTCGGCCTCTGCTGCTGCGGCGGCAGCCGCTTCCTCGGCGGCCTTCGCGGCAGCGGCCGCCTCTTCCGCAGCGCGCTGCGCGGGAACGTAGCTGAACTGGTAGTAGCCTGCCGCCGCCAGAACCACGACCACGAGGCCGATGATGACGTTTCTGTTCATTTTGGTTTCTCCCATAGCCGGGGATTGCCCCCGTCACGCGCCCATATGGACCTTTCCTGCCCGAATTTGAAGCCCTCCGAGGCGCGCCGCACAATTTCCGCGACACCGTCCCGCGCGCAATGCGCTGCGCGGTTGCGCGACGGTGGTCCCGATTTCCCCTTGCAGACAAAGCGATTCCCGTTGAAACCGCCGCCTCTGGCGACTAGATTGCGCGCGCAGCACGAAACCGCAGAAGGACGACCACCATAGCCCGCAGACCCCACAACGCCCCGCCGCAACGCGAAACGGGCCCCCGTGTGAACGACCGCATCCGTTCGCCCGAAATCCGCCTCATCGGTGCAGATGGCGAAAACATCGGCGTCGTGACGCCCGCCCGCGCGATGGCGCTGGCCGAGGAAGCGGGCCTCGACCTGGTCGAGATCAGCCCCAACGCGGAACCGCCGGTCTGCAAGATCATGGACTTCGGCAAGTTCAAGTATGAACAGCAAAAGCGCGAAGCCGAGGCGCGCAAGAAACAGAAGATCATCGAGATCAAGGAAATCAAGTTCCGCCCCGGCACCGATACGCATGACTATCAGGTCAAGATGCGCTCGGTCCTCAAGTTCCTCGAGGAAGGCGACAAGGTGAAGGTCACCCTGCGCTTCCGCGGCCGCGAGATGGCACACCAGGAACTGGGTCTGGACCTGCTGAACCGCGTCGCCTCGGATGTGGGCGAGGCTGGCAAGGTCGAATCCATGCCCAAGCTGGAAGGCCGCCAGATGGTGATGATGATCGCGCCGAAGTGACCGGTGACGGATCGATGGATCGGGGGCGTGCCGCAAGGCGCGCCCTCTTGCATGTCTAGGACTTGGGTTCGCGCAATTGCGGACGCAAGGGGATTTCCTTCAGAAGACCGCCAACCCCCATCGCCGCGATATCCGCATCCGAAGGCGGCAGCCCGCAGGCATAGCGTTCAAGCACCCAGTCCGCGCCATTCAGCGCGGGCGAACGGGCACAGCCGGGCAGGCCGATCACGGGACGCCCGCCTTGGACGCCGTGGAACAGCAGGTTTCCAGGATCGACCGGCATCCCGAACCGGTGAACGGCCCCCCCCGCCGCGCGCACCGCCTGCGGCGCGGTATCATGCAGGTCCGATGTCGCGGTCCCCGTCAGGATCAGGGCGATATCTCCCGGCAGGGCCTCCAGTGACGCCGCAATGGCCCGTGTGTCATGCGGCACCGTCCGGACAGCCGCAAGCCGGATACCCAGCGCACGCAACCGTGCCTCGATCGCGCGGCGGCCCTTGGCGGCAAGCTTTTCCTCCAGCCCCGCCGCGTCGGTCAGGATCAGCCCCGCCTCGCGCAGGATGACCGGACGGATCCGCAGTGCGGCCCGTGCTGCCGCCGCTGCCGCCGCAACGGCTGCCTCTTCCACCCCGTAGCTGATGATCTTGACCGTACCGACCAGCATCCCCGGCGTGACGCGCTGCATGGGCGCAAGCGTGGCCAGCGTCACCGAAGGATGGACGAGGTTCAGGCGGTGGATCGCCGCCGCGTCAAGATCGACAAGTCCCGCTCTGGCCGCATTCAGGTTCACCCGCCCTGTAAAGGCCGTTCCGACCGCCAATCCCTGCCCCGCCGGATCGGGCACCAGCGCCGCGGCAAGCCGCGCCGCAGCGGCATCCTCGCCCAGATCGCCCGGACCCAGTCGCGCCACGGTCACGCGGTCCAGCCCCGCCGCATGCAGCGCATCGATCTCGGTCGGTCCCAGAACAGCGCCCTTGCGAAGACGACCCGTAGCCACGGCCTCGGAATGGGCGAGGATCGCTCCGGTGGCCTGATCCAGCGGCACCTCTCCGAAAAACACCGCCTACCCCTTCCGCAGACGCGCGGTCACCTGCGCCATGATCGATACGGCAATCTCTGCAGGTGTCTTGGCACCGATATCCAGCCCTACAGGCGCGTGGATGCGGGCGATCTCCGCCTCGGAGTAACCCGCCGCCTGCAATCTCTCCACCCGTCTGGCATGGGTGCGGGTCGAGCCGAGCGCGCCAAGATAGAAGGCCCCCGATCGCAGCGCGATGCGGATCGCGGGATCGTCCAGTTTTGGGTCATGGGTCAGCGTCACGATGGCCGTGCGCGCATCGGGCGCCAAGGCCTCCAGCGCCTCGTCGGGCCAGTCCTCGACGATCGTTTCCCCCGGAAACCGTGCGGCAGAGCCGAAGGCAGAGCGCGGGTCGATCAAGGTGCAGTCATAGCCGCAGATGCGTGCCACCTGCACCAGCGCCTGCGCGATATGGACCGCGCCCACCACGACCAGCCGCAAGGGCGGGTTGTGGATGGCGATGAAGCGCCCGTCCTCCTCCATCCCCGACCTGTCCGACCGGAAGCGCGCATCGATCGCCCCGTCCTGCCCCGGCAGGACCAGCGACCGCGCCCAAGTCTCGGGTGCGACCGCCATGGCCACGGGGCGACGCGCCGCCCGTGCAGCGACCACCTCGGCCAGCATCGCCTCGGACAGCGCCTGTTCCCCGTCGCCCACGGGTTCGACCAGCACGCGGATCGTGCCGCCACAGGCCAGTCCCACGGCAAAGGCCGTCTCGTCGCTGACGCCGAAGGTCAGCACGCGCGACCGGCGATCCACGAGCGCCTCGAGCGCCTCGGTCACCACCGCGCCCTCGACGCAACCGCCCGAGACCGATCCCATGATCTCGCCCTCGCCCGACACGGCAAGCTGGCTGCCTGCCTGACGCGGGGCCGATCCCCATGTCTCGATCACCGTGGCCAGCACCGCCCCGCGGCCGGACCTGTGCCAGCCCAGCGCGATTTCGGGAATGCTGTCATGTTCGCTGCGTCCGCCCGTTTCGGTCATCGCGTCCTCCATCCGCGGCCATCATGCGCCGCCCGACCGCGCCGCGCCACTGCCAAAAGGTGGCAGTCCGACAGAGCGCAGAAAAGGAAAGCGCCGCAGGCGGGGAACCTGCGGCGCGCACGCTTTGCCGAGCAGGGAGGAACGGCAAGCAGCCGGATGGAGAAAGGGAGGTAACCATCCTGCCCCAATTCCTAGCCGATGCCGGTTCCCCCTGCCTTGACCCAGATCAACCTAGCGCAGTTCGGCCGAGCGCAGCAGCGGGGTGATGATCCGCACCGCGACACGACGGTTCTGCCGCTCTGCCTCTTGTGTCGGCACCCGCAACTCGGATTCGCCATAGCCCTGCACGACCAGATTTTCCGGCGGAACGTCGAAATATTCGGTCAGGGCCAGTGCCACGCTTTCCGCACGGCGGTCCGACAGGGTCAGGTTCAGCGAGGCAGAACCCACCGCGTCGGTATGGCCTTCGATCAGGAACATCTCGTTCGGATTCTCGTCGATCATGGACCGCATCAACCGGCCCAGAGCGGCCAGCGATTCGGCCTGTTGAGCCTTGATCGCGGCGGAACCGGTATCGAATGTGATGTTGTTCACATCCACCGTCGCCGCCAGCGCCCGCACTTCGGGGATCTCGCGGATCTGGCGCAGGCTGAAGCTCCGGCCAAGTTCCTGCGCGTCCAGCGTCGCCATGCGGGCGCGCAGCAGAGCATCCTCTTCCGAAGTGGACAGGCTGATCACGCGGCCCCGCGGTTTCGGCAGGGTCGAGACGTCGATCCGCTCCTCGGGATAGAGATCGTCGATCAGCACGATCTCGCGCCCCAGACCGTCATAGGTCGCGCGCCGCAAGACGCGGCCGGTCGCGTCGCGGATCGTGACGACCTGCGTGCCGTCGCCGCGTTCGACGATGGTACGGGTCGATCCGTCGCGGAAGGTTTCGGTCCGCACGGTGGAACCCGGACGGCGCAGCAGCGTGTCGTCATCCTTGTAGATGTAGTAATCCCCGTCACCGCGCCGCACGACCACGCGATCGCCGGTATTGGAGACGACCTGATCGCGATTGGCGTTGATGATCGCGCCCACCGCCAGTGCGCCCAGCGCGACAAGACCGAACTTCTGAAGGTCGGTCAGGCCGTCATCCTCGGGCGCCGCAGCGGCGGCCGCGGCCAGCGAGGCGGTGGCGGGTGCCGCGAAATCCTGCGCCGACGTGCGGGTCATCGCTTCGGTGATCTCGTTGACCACGACATTCTCGGCCGTGCCGGTTTCCGCAGAGGGATCGGTTTCCGTCACCGCCGCCGCTTCCGGCACAAGGGCCGGGGCTTCCTCTACTGCCTCTTCCGTCACCGCATCGGGCGCGCCCAGCAGGGTGCTGAGCGTTTCGAGCGCCTCTTCGCTCGGGGCTTCGGCAGCGGCGGGATCGACCAGATCGGCGGGTTGTTCCACGATGAAGGGTTCGACCGTGCCGCCCAGCGTCTCGTCCACCGGTTCGGCGGGCAGTCCGGCATCGGTGGTGGCCTCTGCATCGACAGCCCCGTCAAGCGCCTGCTCTTCGGGAACCACCTCCTCGACCACGCCCTCGTCCGTCACAGGCTCCTCGACCACCGGTTCCTCGGCGACGGGCTCTTCTGCGGCGGGGTCTTCGGCCACAGGCTCATCCGCTGCGGGCTCTTCGGCGACCGGTTCGTCGGCAACGGGCTCTTCGGGGATAGCTTCGTCTGCAGCGGGTTCCTCGGTCACTGGTTCCTCTGCCGCAGGTTCCTCGGCGACGCCTTCCTCGACGGCCTGCTCTTCGGCTGCGGCGGCTTCGGCTGCGGCCTGCGCGGCGGCTTCTGCCTCGGCGGCAGCAGCGGCTTCAGCCTCGGCGGCAGCGGCGGCTTCGGCTTCGGCCTGTGCCGCAGCTTCGGCTTCGGCAGCGGCCTGTGCGGCTGCTTCCGCCTCGGCGGCGGCCTGTGCCGCAGCTTCTTCCTCGGCCTGACGCGCGGCTTCCTCGGCGGCGGCCTGTGCCGCGGCCTCTGCCTCGGCGGCAGCCTGTGCTGCAGCTTCGGCCTCGGCCTGCGCGGCGGCTTCCGCTTCGGCGGCGGCGGCTGCCTCGGCTTCCGCCTGGGCGGCGGCTTCGGCTTCGGCGGCAGCGGCGGCTTCGGCCTCGGCCTGGGCGGCGGCTTCGGCCTCGGCGGCGGCGGCCGCTTCGGCTTCGGCCTGCGCTGCAGCCTCGGCAGCGGCTGCTTCTACGGCCTGCTGTTCCTCAAGTTGCTGGAGGACGGCGTTCAGATCGCACGGGGCATCGGCCGTCCCGAGGCACAGGACCGAACCGTCTGCACCGATCACGCTGCCATCCTCGGTCAACGTCTGGCCCAGCGCGGGCACGGACATGACCTGTGTCAGCGCGACCGACAGGGCCGTGGTCGAGATCAAGATGCGTTTCATGCGAAGTCCTTTCCAGATACCTGCGCCACCGCACACCACGGGTCGGCGCTTGCCCATAAATGAGCGGCATTCCCGCTGTTATGCGATATCAGACCATAGAACCACCGGCGGATCGGCAGGTTCCGGCCAATCTGCGTTGACCCGTGGCTTGCTGGCTCCGTCAGGCCCCGATCATCGCCAGAAGACGGGCTTTCTCGCCCGAATCCCGCGACTCGGAGATGGCCTTTCCCAAGGCCTCGAGCGAGGCGATGGAGTGGCCCGCACGGAAACTGTCGACATGGGGCAGCATGGCGCGGATGCCCGTGGCGCGGGGGGCAAAGCCTTCCCACCGCAAAAGCGGGTTCAGCCAGATCAGGCGGCGGGACGAGAGGTGCAGACGCTCCATCTCGGCCGCCAGCGCGCCCGTATCGTCGCGGTCCAGCCCGTCGGTGATCAAGAGGACCACCGCCCCCTGCCCCAGCACGCGGCGCGACCAGTCCCGGTTGAAGGCGCGCAAGCAGGTGCCGATCCGCGTGCCGCCCGACCAGTCCTGCGCCTCGGCCCCCGCGGCCTTGAGCGCGGCATCGACATCGCGGTTCTTCAGGTGGCGGGTGATGTTGGTCAGCCGCGTGCCGAAGGTGAAGGCGTGGACCTTGGCCCAACCCTGCCCGCGCCGGTTCGCCACGGCATGGACGAAATGCAGCACAAGGCGGGAATACTGGCTCATCGACCCGGAGATGTCGCAGAGCACGACAAGGTTGGGCCAGCGCGCCCCGGGCGATTTGCGCGACAGCTCCGTCACCTCGCCCCCCTGCCGCAGCGCCGCGCGCAGCGTGCGCCGCCCGTCGATCCGCGCGCCGCCCGCATCGGCCCGCATCCGCCGCGTCAGCAGGGGCCGCACCGGCAGGGACAGACGCGCCAGCATCCGCTTGGCCTCGGCCACTTCGGCCAGGCTCATCTGTTCGAAGTCCAGTGTGCGCAGCCGTTCCTCGTGCGACATGGTGGCGGTGGCGTCGATCTCGATCTGGTCCTCGCCCTGCGGGCCGTCACCGTCGCGCCCGGGCAGGTCCGGTCCCTGCCCGTCCAGCAGCGCCTCGGCCGCGCGCTTTTCGGCGGCATCGGCCAGACGGTCCTCCTGCACGCCGCGAACGGCGGGCAACATCAGGCTCATCATATGTTCCAGATATTGCGGATCGCGCCAATACAGTCGGAACACCTGTTCGAACACCGCGCGCTGTTCGGGACGGCTGACGAAACAGGCATGCAGCGTCCAGAAGAAATCCGCGCGCTCCGAGAACCCCGCCGCCTCGACCGCGCGGATGGCGTCGATCACCCGCCCCGGCCCGATGGGCAGGCCTGCCCGCCGCAAGGCGCGGGCGAAATGGGCGATGTTGTGCGACAGCTTGCCGTCCTCGGGCAACTCCAGCGCGGGCATGTTTGCCGCAGGACCGGTCGCCTGTGAGGGCGCGTCAGGCAAAGACCAGCCCCTTCTTCACCTCGTCCAGCAGCTTCTTCGCCTCGGAGCCCTGAATTTTCTGGATATCGTCCTGATATTTCAGGATCGCCCCCAGCGTATCGGCGATCACCTCGGGCGACAGCTGGATCACGTCCAGCGCCAGCAAGCATTTCGCCCAGTCGATGGTTTCCGCCACGCCGGGCTTCTTGAACAGGTCCTCGGACCGCAGGCGCTGGACAAAGGCCACCACCTCGCGGCTAAGGCGGTCCTGCGCCTCGGGGGCGCGGGCGCGCAGGATGTCCAGTTCGCGCTCGAATCCGGGATAGTCGACCCAATGGTACAGGCAGCGCCGTTTCAGCGCGTCATGCACCTCGCGCGTGCGGTTCGAGGTGAGGATGACGATCGGCGGTTCCGGCGCCTTGATCGTGCCGAGTTCGGGGATGGTGACCTGAAAATCCGACAGCGCCTCCAGAAGGAAGGCCTCGAAGGGTTCGTCGGTGCGGTCCAGCTCGTCGATCAGCAGGACAGGCGCGCCACCCGGTTGCGGGCGCATCGCGGCCAGCAGGGGGCGTTCGATAAGATAGTCCTCGGTGAAAAGCTCGGCCTTCAGGGTGTCGCGGTCGGCCCCGCCGCCGGCTTCGGCGGTGCGGATGGCAATCATCTGGGCCGCGAAGTTCCATTCGCAGACGGCCGAGGCGGCATCCAGCCCCTCGTGGCATTGCAGCCGGATCAACCGCCGCCCGAGCCCCGCCGCCAGAACCTTGGCGATCTCGGTCTTGCCGACACCGGCCTCGCCTTCCAGAAACAGCGGTCGGCCAAGACGGAGCGACAGGAACACGACCGTCGCCAGCGCGCGCGAGGCGACATAGCCCTGCCCCGCCAGCATGGTTTCGACCGCGTCGATGGATTGGGGCAATTCGCGCACCGGCTCACCTCTCCCGTTTCGGGCTGGCCCATGCTTGGCTGCGCCCCGTCGGGGGGTCAAGCCGCCAAAGCCGCACATGCGACCAATGGAGTATGGTTCCCATCCGCCCCACCACCATGCTATCGCTTGGACATGCGTGTGCTTGCGATCCTGACGGTCCGTAACGAGGGCAGCTTCCTGCTGGAATGGCTGGCCCATCACCGCGCGGCGGGGGTGACGGATTTTCTGGTCTTCTCCAACGACTGCACCGACGGCACCAATGCCATGCTGGACCGTTTGCAGGCGATGGGATGGCTAACCCATGTCCGCAACGATGCCCATGCCGAAAAGGGGCCGCAGTGGCAGGCGCTGAAGCTTGCGGCGGGCCATCCGCTGGTGCGGGCGGCGGACTGGATCACCGTCATCGACATCGACGAATTCATCAACATCCACACCGGCGACCGGACCATCCCCGCGCTTCTGGCGGCACTTCCGGCGGCGGATGCCATCACCCTGACATGGCGGATGTTCGGCAATGCGGGGGTCGAGACCCTGCGCGACGAGCCGGTGACCGCCAGCTTCACCCGCGCTGCCGACGACCCGCTTGACTGGCCGTGGCGGGCGGTGATGTTCAAGACGCTCTACCGCAACGATGGCCGTTTCGGCCAACCCGGTGTGCACCGCCCCAAGGGCAAGGCCACCCCCGACCAGCACTGGTTCGACGGGGCGGGCCGCCCCCTGCCCGGCGGGCCGCAGCGCATCTTCTCGCGTCTGGGAGAGACGAACCACAGCCTCGTCCAACTCAACCATTACGCGCTCGGGTCGATGGAGGGGTATCTGGTCAAGGCCGATCGCGGGCGGGCGAACCGCGACGCTTCGGCCTTCGATCTGGGCTACTGGGTGGACCGCAACCTTTGCCATGTCGAGGACCGTTCGATCCTGTCGCTGGACAGCAGCGCCCTGCGGGCAGGACTGATGGCCGATCCCGTCCTTGGCGACCTGCACCGCGCCGCCTTCCGCTGGCGGCAGGAGCGGTTCCTCGCCCTCATGCGGCACGAGGAGTGGCGCGCGCTTTTCGCGCGGCTTCTCATGACCCCCCCCACCCGCCGCATAGACGCCGCCGAGGCGCGCAAGGTATGGGTGCACGGTCTGGGCAATTGAGGCGTTGCAGGTGTCGGCAGGTGGCTGCCGCTTAACAAAAGACACAAACTTGCCGTTTGCCTTCCCCAAGGCTGTGTTGAACATTCATGAACGCAGCAGACGTCCGTCACAGGAAGATTCGAGACCCGCGCATGAGCGAGACAGACCCCCACACCGCCGAGCGCGACCCTGAAGACGAGGTCCCTTCGCAAGGCCCGGGCACGCCGGGCCCGGAACCGATGGCGCAGGACGTGCCGCTCGACCGTGCAGCGTGGTGCGCGCATATCGATGCGCTCTGCGCCGAAGAGGGCTATTTCGAATCGCTGGGCCCGCGCCACTTTGCCTATCTGCATGATGACGGCCCCGTCCTTCTGGTGACCTTCGAGCCGCTACAGCGCATCCTGAACCGCAGGGGACAGATGCCCTTTGGCCACGAGGTTGCGGTGGCGAACGGGTGGTCCCATCTGACCTTGATCTGCGACGGCGAGACGTGGTTCCGCGATCCTGCGGTCTTCGGATATTTCGACCGGCTCGTCGATGATGCCTTCTTCGAGGATTTCGACCGCGTCCTGTTCTATGGCGCGGGACCGGCGGGTCATGCCGCCTGTGCGTTTTCCGTCTGCTCGCCCGGCGCGAATGTGCTGGCCGTCAACCCGCGCGCGACGCTGTCGCCTGCGGTGGCAGGGTGGGACCGGCGCGATCTGGCGGCGCGGCGGCTGGATTTCACGTCGCGCTACGGCTATGCCCCGGACATGACGCAAGGGGCCGCGCACCTTTACATCATCTGCGATCCCCTCGTGCCAGAGAATGCCATGCACAGCGCGCTGTTCCGCGCGCCGTGGATCACCTGTCTGCCTGCGCGCCACTTCGGCGACACGATCGAGTCAGCGATCGAGATGACCGGCCTTTTCGGCGATCTTCTGGGCGCGGCCTGCGAAGGCAGACTGGACGCCCTGACTTTCGCGCGGATGTGGCGCATCCGCCGCCGTTTCGCCCCCTATCTGCGGACCGTCCTGCGGAAGACGGAACTGGCGCGGCGACCGAAGCTGTCGCTGATGGTCTGCCGGTCGGTCGTGCGACGGCTGGGTGTGCCGCGTTTCCGCCGCCGGATGCACGAGCTCGAGGCGCAGCTGGCCAAATCCGCCGCCCCCGCAGCCGCCCCGGCGCCGGCAGGATGAGGTCAGGCGGGAATCGCGCCGTCCCCTGCTGATCCTGCTGGAAAGCGGACGGCAGTTGCGCTAGGCGCGGGGCATGACACAAAGCCTGACCATCCGCCGCCCCGACGACTGGCACCTGCATCTGCGCGACGGCGCGATGCTGCAAGGCGTCCTGCCCGAAAGCGCGCGCCACTTCGCCCGCGCGATCATCATGCCGAACCTCGTGCCGCCCGTGGTGACGGGCGCGCAGGCCGCCGCCTATCGCGACCGCATCCTTGCCGCCCTGCCCGAGGGGATGGCGTTCGAGCCGCTGATGACGCTCTACCTCACCGAAGGCACCGACCCCGACGATGTGGCCCGCGCCCATGCCGATGGTCTGGTCAAGGCGGTGAAGCTCTATCCTGCAGGGGCCACGACCAATTCCCACGGCGGCGTGCGCGATCTGGCCAAGGTGACGCCCGTGCTGGAAAAGATGGCCGAGATCGGCCTGCCCCTTTGCGTGCATGGCGAGGTGACGACGGCAGAGGTCGACATCTTCGACCGCGAGGCCGTGTTCATCGACACCGTCCTTGACCCGCTGCGCCGCCGCATCCCCGAATTGCGCGTGGTGATGGAACATATCACCACCGAGGAAGGCGTCGCCTATGCCCGCGCGGGCGGTGACCGGCTGGGGGCGACGATCACCACCCATCACCTGATCATCAACCGCAACCACATCCTCGTGGGCGGGATCAAGCCGCATTACTACTGCCTGCCCGTGGCCAAGCGCGAAAAGCACCGTCTGGCGCTGCGTCAGGCGGCGACCGGCGGCGAGGGGCGCTTTTTCCTTGGCACCGACAGCGCGCCGCATGTGGATGCTCTGAAGGAACACGCCTGCGGCTGCGCGGGCTGCTTTACGGCCACGAACACGATGCAGCTTCTGGCGCATGTGTTCGAGGAGGACGGCGCGCTCGACCGGCTGGAGGCATTCGCCAGCCTGAACGGGCCGCGCTTCTATGGCCTGCCCGCGAACGAAGGAACAATCACCCTCACAAAGGGCGCGCCCGCGCAATGGCCCGCCAAGATCTTCACCGAGGCCGGTCCCGTGACCGTCTTCGACCCCGGCTTCCCCGTGCACTGGCATGTCGAAGCCTGACGCCACCGATAGGACCGCGCCATGATCCCCACCGCTTTCCCGCCCAAGGAAGAAATCGCCCGCCTGACCGCCCGCGCCCTGCTGGAGATCAAGGCCGTCCATTTCAACGCCGAGACGCCCTTCACCCTCGCTTCCGGCCTGCCCAGCCCGACCTATATCGACTGCCGCAAGCTGATCAGCTATCCGCGCATCCGCTCGACCCTGATGGATTTCCTGTCGGTCACCGTCATGCGCGAGGCGGGATTCGAGGCCTTTGACAACATCGCGGGCGGTGAAACCGCGGGCATCCCCTTTGCCGCGCTGGTGGCGGAACGCCTAGCCCTGCCGATGACCTATGTCCGCAAGAAGCCCAAGGGCTATGGCCGCAACGCCCGTATCGAGGGCGCGATGACCGAAGGCCAGCGTGTGCTGCTGGTCGAGGATCTGACGACCGATGGCGGATCGAAGCTCTCTTTCGTCGACGCGATCCGCGAGACAGGGGCAACCTGCGGCCATACGGCGGTGATCTTCTATTACGGCATCTTCCCCGAGACGACGCAGCGTCTGGCCGATCACGGGGTGGCGCTGCATCACCTGTGCACATGGTGGGACGTGCTGGCCGAGGCCCGCGCCAGCGGCGCCTTCGATGACGCCACGCTGGCCGAGGTCGAAGTCTTCCTGAACGATCCCCGCGCCTGGCAGGCCGCGCGGACCAAGGGCTGATACGGCCGACAGCCGCCCACATTTCTTGTGGGCTGCGCTGTGGATGCTTTGTGGATGAATCATCTGCCGCCCCGCGCGCGACGCGCCTTTATGGGGGCGGCAGGCGACATGACCCGCAAGATGTGGTAGACTTCCCACCGTGCGACTGACTCGGGCAGGGGTTACCCACAGGGTTGTTCCCGCCTGTTCCGGCGCAGCAAAACGGGGCACATACGACCCCGGCAGATAAAGAACCCGAAGGCAGACATGACCGAAATCGCCACGCTCCGCCCCAACCTTCCCGCCCTGCCCGCGCAGCCCGAAGGCGAGACCCTGCCCCACAATATCGAGGCCGAGCAACAGCTTCTGGGCGCGATCCTGACCAACAACGATGTCTATGACCGCATCGCCGCACTGGTGAAGGCCGACCATTTCTTCGACCCTGTCCACCAGCGCATCTTCGACAAGGCCGCCGCCCGCATCCAGAAGAACGCGCTCGCCTCGCCCGTCACGCTGAAGCCGTTTTTCGAGGATGACGAGGGGCTGAAGGAACTGGGCGGTCCGGCCTATCTGGTGCGACTGGCCGGTGCCGCGATTTCCAGCTTTGCCGCGCGGGATTACGCGCAGATGATCTATGACCTTGCCGTGCGGCGCGAACTCATCTCGCTGGGCCGCGACATCGCGGCCAAGGCGGCCAAGGTCGATGTCACCTCGGAACCCCGCGAACAGATCACCGAGGCCGAACAGCACCTTTACAAACTGGGCGAACAGGGCGTGGCGCAGCGCGGCTTCGTCTCGTTCCTGCGCGCCACGACCGAGGCGGTGAATTCCGCCAATGCCGCCTATCAGCGTGGCGGCGGTCTGGCCGGCATCTCGACCGGCCTTGTCGATCTGGACCGCAAGCTGGGCGGTCTGCACCCGTCCGACCTGCTGATCCTTGCCGGTCGCCCGTCGATGGGGAAAACCTCGCTTGCCACCAACATCGCCTTCAACATCGCCAAGGCCTATCGCCGCGGCCGCCTGCATGACGGCGGCGAAGGGGCGGTCGAGGGCGGCGTCGTGGGCTTCTTCTCGCTGGAAATGAGCAGCGAGCAATTGGCCGCCCGCATCCTGTCCGAAGCCTCCGAGGTGCCGTCCGAACAGATCCGCCGCGGCGACATGACCGAACAGGAATTCCGCCGCTTCGTCGAGGCGGCAAAGTCGCTGGAATCCTGCCCGCTCTATATCGACGACACGCCCGCCCTGCCGATCAGCCAGGTCGCGGCGCGGGCGCGGCGTCTGAAACGCACTCACGGGCTGGATGTGCTGATGGTCGACTATCTCCAGCTATTGAAAGGCTCTTCCAAGGGCGAGTCGAACCGCGTGCAGGAAGTGTCCGAGATCACCCAAGGTCTGAAGGCCATCGCCAAGGAGCTGAACATCCCCGTCGTGGCGCTGTCGCAGCTGTCGCGGACGGTGGAATCGCGCGATGACAAGCGGCCGCAGCTTTCGGACCTGCGCGAATCCGGCTCGATCGAACAGGACGCGGACGTCGTCATGTTCGTCTACCGCGACGAATATTACCACGAACGCCTGAAACCGCCGGAAGACGACCCCCGCTTTGCGGAGTGGTACGAGAAGATGAACCGTGTCCACGGCAAGGCCGAGGTCATCATCGGCAAGCAGCGTCACGGTCCCATCGGCACGGTCGAGCTGAGCTTCGAGGGACGCTTCACCCGTTTCGGCAACCTTGCCCAGCCGTGGCAGGGCGATGGCGGCCAGTACTGAGGGGCAACATGGACCTGCAATTGAAGGATCGCGTCGTCGTCGTCACCGGCGGCGGACAGGGGATCGGCGGCGCCATCAGCCGCCGTCTGGCCGAAGAGGGCGCGATCCCCGCCATCATCGCCCGCCGCGCCCCCGATGCGGGGTTCCTGTCGGACCTCGCGGCGCTGCAGCCCAAGGCGGGCTGGGTGCAGGCCGATCTGTCGCGCGATGCCGACGTCCGGCGCGCCGTGGACGAGGTCCATGCCCGCTGGGGCCGCGTCTACGGGCTGGTCAACAATGCGGGCACCAATGACGGCATCGGTCTGGACGCGGGCCCCGAGGCGTTCCGTGCCTCTCTCGACCAGAACCTGATCCATTACTACACGCTCGCCCACCTGTTGCAGGACGATCTGAAAGCCGCGAAGGGCGCGATCGTGAACATCTCTTCCAAGACGGGCGTGACGGGACAGGGGTCGACCTCGGCCTATGTGGCGGCAAAGGCCGCGCAACTGGGCCTGACACGGGAATGGGCGGCGGCGCTCGCCCCCCACGGCGTGCGGGTGAATGCCGTGATCCCGGCCGAAGTGCTGACCCCCATGTATGACGCATGGCTCGACACCTTCCCCGACCGCGCGGAGAAACTGGCCGAGATCACGCGGCGCATCCCGCTGGGCCAGCGGATGACGCTGGATACGGAAATGGCCGATACCGTCGTCTTTACCCTCTCGCCGCGGGCGGGCCATACGACGGGGCAATGGCTGTTCGTCGATGGCGGCTATGTCCATCTGGACCGCGCCATGGCGGGTGTGCGCGACTGACCGCACATCCGCGCCACCCTCGCCCGACCGTGACCGGCGGTCGGGAAGAATTCCCTTGACCCGCGCCCCGACCCTGCCGAAAACCCCCGCATCATGGCCACAGCAACGCTTTCCATCGACCTCGACGCCATCGCCGCCAACTGGGCCGCGCTCGACCGTGCCTCGGCGCAGGGGGTGCAGACCGCCGCCGTCGTCAAGGCCGATGCCTATGGCCTCGGCATCGACCGTGTCGCCCCTGCCCTTGCCCGCGCCGGCGCGCGCCGTTTCTTCGTCGCCGTCGCGGAAGAGGGCGCGAAGCTGCGGCAGGTGCTTGGCCCCGGCCCACAGATCGCCATCCTTGGCGGCCATATGGCGGGCGATACCGAGATGATCCACGACCTCGACCTGACGCCGATGCTGAATTCGGTGCAGCAGGTGACGCGGCATCTGGAGGCGCTGCCGGGCCATCCCTTCGGCATCCAGCTGGACACCGGCATGAACCGTCTGGGGCTGGAGGCCGCGGAATGGCAGGCCATCGCTCCCATCGTCCTTGGCGCGAAGCCGGAACTGCTGATGTCCCACCTTGCCTGCGCGGACGAGCCGGACCATCCGCTGAACGCGCAGCAACTGGCGAATTTCCACCGCATGACCGACGGCACCGGCCTGCCGCGGTCTTTCGCGGCGACGGGTGGCATCCTTCTTGGCCCCGCGTACCACTTCGACCTGACCCGCCCCGGTGTCGGCCTTTACGGCGGCCAGCCCTTTGCACAGGCCCATCCCGTCGTCACCCTGTCCCTGCCCGTCATCCAGACGCGCGAGGTCGTGGCGGGCGAGGCGGTGGGTTATGCCTGTTCCTGGGTCGCCGAAGGCCCCGCGACCGTTGCCACGCTTTCGGCGGGCTATGCCGACGGGCTGCCGCGCACGCTGTCGAACAAGGTCCATCTGTGGGACGGCGACACGCCGGTTCCGCTGATCGGGCGGGTGTCGATGGACCTGATCACCGCCGATATCTCGCATCTGCCGGAGGTGCCGCGCACACTGGACATTCTCGGCCCGCATCAGGGGGTGGACGATCTGGCCGCCATCGCAGGCACCATCGGATACGAGATCCTCACCTCGCTCGGCCCGCGCTATGCGCGCCGCTATATCGACCGGCGGACCGGAGGTCAGGCGTGACCGCGCTGACCGCGCCCCTTGCCGCCATCGGGCGGCCGGTTCTGGCCGCGCTGGCCCTGATCGGGCGCATCGCCCTTTTCGCCGCGCGTGTGGTGGGGCACATGGTCCGCCCCCCCTTCTACCCGCGCGAATTCCTGCAGGCCTTGTTGCAGATCGGCTGGTTCTCCCTGCCCGTAGTGGGGCTGACCGCCGTCTTCACGGGCGGCGCGCTGGCCCTGCAGATCTACTCCGGCGGTGCCCGCTTCAATGCCGAGGCGGTGGTCCCCTCCATCGTCGCCATCGGCATGGTGCGCGAGCTTGGCCCCGTGCTGGGTGGTCTGATGGTGGCGGCGCGCGTCGCATCCTCGATCGCGGCCGAGATCGGGACGATGAAGGTGACGGAACAGATCGACGCGCTGGTGACGCTGTCGACCGATCCGATCAAATACCTTGCCGTGCCGCGCGTCCTTGCCGCGACCCTTGCCGTGCCGGTTCTGGTCGCGGTGGGCGATGCCATCGGGATCGCGGGGGGCTGGCTGGTGGGGGTGAACCGTCTGGGCTTCAACTCCACCGTCTATCTGCAGAACACGGTCGATTTCCTGGAAAGCTGGGACGTGGTGTCGGGCCTCTGGAAGGGCGCGGCCTTCGGCTTCATCGTGGCGCTGATGGGCTGCTATCACGGCATGAATTCGGGCCGCGGCGCGCAGGGCGTGGGGGCCGCGACCAAAGCCGCCGTGGTGGGGGCATCTGTCCTGATCCTTGCCACCAACTACCTGCTGACAGAGGTGTTCTTCTCGGCATGATCACCCTGACCGGCGTCACCAAGACCTTCGGCAAGAACCGCGTCCTGCGCGGGGTGGACCTGACCATCCCCTCGGGGCAGAGCATGGTCATCATCGGGGGGTCCGGCACGGGCAAGTCGGTGCTGCTGAAATGCATCCTCGGCCTTGTGCGGCACGATGGGGGGACCATCACGCTGGACGGGCAGGATGTCACCACCGCCGACCGCGACGCCTTCCTTGCCCGCTTCGGGATGCTGTTCCAGGGCGGCGCGCTGTTCGACTCGCTCCGCGTGTGGGAAAACGTGGCCTTCCGCCTGATGCGCGGGGCGCTAAAGCGGCCAAAGCAGGAAGCGCGCGAGATCGCGATCGAGAAGCTGCGCCGCGTGGGCCTGCGCCCCGAGGTGGCCGACCAGTTCCCGGCCGAGCTGTCGGGCGGGATGCAAAAGCGCGTGGGCCTTGCCCGCGCCATCGCGGCAGAGCCCGAGATCATCTTCTTCGACGAGCCGACCACCGGACTTGACCCCATCATGGCGGGCGTCATCAACGACCTGATCCGCGAGATCGTCACCGAAATGGGCGCCACGGCCATGACGATCACGCATGACATGTCGTCGGTCCGCGCCATTGCGGATCGCGTGGCCATGCTGCATGACGGCGTGATCCAGTGGACGGGCACGGTGGGGGAAATGGACGCTACACCGGACCCTTACGTCCAGCAGTTCATCCATGGCCGTGCCACCGGCCCGATTGCCGCGGTGCGCTGATGGACCCTTGGCTGGAACAGGCGCTCGCACTCCTGTCCACCTCGCTTCCCTTCCGTTTCGTGGTCGGCGCCATACCCGTATCCATCACGGTCGCGGCCATCGCCGGCTGGCGCAACAGGGTCGAAGGGGCGGGGGCCCTCGCGCTTTTCGGTTCGGCCTTTTGCGTCTGGTTGGGGCTACCATGGCAACCGGCCTATGTCGAATTGCAGCAGGCCAGCTTTGCGGGCAGTATACTGTGCTGGATCTGGCTGGTCTGGGGTTGGGGCAAGCATGTGTTCCGCGAATGGCCCTCGCCGATCTGGGGGCACTGGATCGTGGGCACGCTTTTATGGGTGCTGCCGGTCACCGCCGTGGTGGTCCTGCTGTCCGGCTGACTGTTCTCCGTCAGGAAACAACCTGACGGTGTTTTCCGGCGATTGATGCGAAATCGGGTGGCGCGAAATGCAACCCACGCGAAATCCGTTGCCAAACTTCCCTCGGCCCATCTTAGCTGTGCCGAATGGTAGACGAGTGTCCGGTTGCTGTGATGATTCCCGACCTGTCCGGTTACACAAAGCCCCTCTTGCGCTGGGGTCAGGGGTTCGCTCTCTGGCTGGCTTCGCTTGTCGCGCTCGGGATGGTTGCCTGTTGCGTGGCGGCGGGTCTGGGCCTGATCCCTTGGCCCGAGATGCAACTGGCCTGGAACGGCGCCCCCCTGCCCGAGGCCGGCAAGTGGGCGCAGATCGCCCTGACCGTTTTTGCGGTGCTGATCGCGCTGGTCCTTCCGGCAAACGCCCGTATGGCGCGGCTGGAACACAGCCACCGGTCCTTTGCCATAAACCTCGAGGATGTGACGCGCGCCTACCGGATCGCCCATTCGGCCGACCGCGCCGGAGTCTTCGCCCTGTCCGGAGAGTTCGAGGCCGTCCGCGCGCGGCTGGAGCATTTGCGCCGCCATCCTGACCTGTCGATGCTGGAACCCGAGTTGCTGCAACTTGCCGCCGAGATGAGCTTTCTCTCGCGCGATCTTGCCCGCACCTATTCCGACGACCGCGTCGCCCGCGCCCGCGCCTTTCTCAAGCAGCGTCAGGAAGAGGCCGAGGCCGTCGCCGACAGGATCGCCATTGCCCGCCGGACGGTTGACGAATTGCGCCGCTGGCTGGCCGACATCGAAGCAGACGAATTGAAATCCGAACGCCAGATCAAGCGCTTGGAAGAGGATCTTCGGGAAATCCTGCCGCAACTGGGCTATGCCATGGAACTGGACGACCCGCGCGAGGGGACCATCGTGCAACTGGCCAAGCAGGGCAAGTGACCATGTGCCTGCGTGTCGCCGCTTGAACCGCAGTCCCCCAACCGCTACCCAAGGGCATGAGCAAAGCCACCCCCTCTTTCACCTGCACTGCCTGCGGGACCGTCCATCGCAAATGGGCGGGACGCTGTGATGGCTGCGGGGCATGGAACAGCATCGTCGAAGAGGCACCGCTGTCGACAGGGCCCAAGGCACTGGGGGCCAAGGGACGGCGGATCCCGCTGACCGACCTGTCCACCGAGGAAGCCCCCCCGCCCCGCGCCGCATCGGGCATGGACGAGCTTGACCGTGTTCTGGGGGGCGGGCTGGTTCCGGCCTCGGCCATCCTTGTAGGGGGCGATCCGGGGATCGGGAAGTCCACGCTTCTGTTGCAGGCCACGGCCAGCTTTGCCCGCCGCGGGCTGAAATGCATGTACATTTCGGGCGAGGAAGCCTCGGCGCAGGTGCGGATGCGGGCGCAGCGTCTGGGTCTGGCCGACGCGCCCGTGGCGCTGGGGGCCGAGACGGCCCTGCGCGACATCCTGACGACGCTGGATGACGAACGCCCGCATCTGGCGGTGATCGACTCGATCCAGACGATGTGGCTGGATACCGTCGAGGCGGCGCCCGGCTCTGTCAGCCAGGTCCGCGCGGCGGCGCACGAGCTTGTCACCTTTGCCAAGCGGCGGGGCGTGGCGGTGATCCTTGTCGGCCATGTCACCAAGGAAGGCCAGATCGCGGGGCCGCGCGTGGTCGAGCATATGGTCGACACCGTTCTCTATTTCGAGGGCGAGCGTGGCCACCAGTTCCGCATCCTGCGCGCCGTGAAGAACCGCTTCGGCCCTGCCGACGAGATCGGCGTGTTCGAGATGACGGGCGACGGTCTGGCGCAGGTCACCAACCCTTCGGCGCTGTTCCTGTCGGATCGCGGGCAGACCACCCCCGGCTCTGCCGTCTTTGCGGGGATCGAAGGGACGCGGCCGGTTCTGACGGAAATTCAGGCTCTTGTGGCCCCCTCGAACCTCGGCACACCGCGGCGGACGGTGGTGGGGCTGGACAGCGGGCGGTTGTCCACGATCCTTGCCGTGCTCGAGGCGCGCTGCGGCATCCCCTTTGCGGGGCTGGATGTCTTCCTGAACGTGGCGGGCGGGATGCGCGTGTCGGAACCCGCCGCCGACCTTGCGGTCGCGGCCGCCCTCCTTTCGGCGCGGGAAGATGTCGCCTTGCCGCCGGACATGGTGCTTTTCGGCGAAATCTCTCTCTCCGGGGCGCTGCGGCCAGTCGGTCAGACGGAAAACAGGTTGAAAGAAGCCTCGAAACTTGGTTTCTCACAGGCGGTCGCGCCGGACCGTTCCAAAGTCGGGGCGGAGACGGGGATGCGGGTGCGGCAGATGCCCGACCTCACGGCCTTTGTGGGTGAAATGTTCGGGGCAGGATAGCTTCGGCGGGGACAGGAGCAGGACGTCGGTATGGAAGGTTTCACCCTGATTGACGCGATCGTCGCGGGCATTGTCGTGCTGTCGGCCATCCTTGCCTATTCCCGCGGCTTCGTGCGTGAGGCGATGGCGATCGTCGGCTGGATCGGCGCGGCACTGGTGGCGTTCCTCTTCGCCGCCCCCGTGCAACCCTTGGTCAAGGAACTGCCCGTGGTGGGCGAATTCCTGGGCGACTCCTGCGAGTTGTCGATCATCGCGGCCTTTGCCGTGGTCTTTGCCGCCGCACTGATCGTGGCCTCTCTCTTCACGCCGCTGCTGTCCTCGGCCATCCACAAGACGGCGCTTGGCGGGCTGGATCAGGGGTTGGGTTTCCTCTTCGGCGTGGTGCGCGGGGTGCTTCTGGTGGCAGTGGCCTTCCTTGTCTATGACCGCGCCGTGGCCGCCGATTCCATCCCCATGGTGGACGACAGCCGCTCGGCCAAGGTCTTTGCCGCCTTCCAGGCCAATATCGACGCGCAGATGCCCTCCGATGCGCCGGGCTGGATCGTGCAGCGCTATAACGAGCTGACGCAGGTCTGCGTGGAGGAGGCCGCCCCGGCCGAGACCGCCCCCGCCACCAACGGCTGATTCCGGCGGAAACGGGTTGTCCGTTTCCTGTGCCGCAGGCTGTACCGCAACCTGTCAGCACGCAGCGGCCGGTCCGGTCATCCTCCGTTCACTGCCGCGCTGCGGGCCAAAGGGGCGTGACTTCGCCCGCGCAAAGCACTAGATGAAGCGCAGCCCTACCCTCGGATTCGGAGGCCCCATGCGCCCCTTCCTCTCGCACCCCTTCGACGATGACAAACTGAAGGAGGAATGCGGCGTGTTCGGCGTGATCGGCGTGGCCGACGCGGCGAATTTCGTGGCCCTCGGCCTGCACGCCCTGCAACATCGCGGGCAGGAGGCGGGCGGGATCGTCGTCTATGATCCCGACCACGGGTTCAACTCGGCCCGCCGCTTCGGCTATGTGCGCGACAACTTCACCAAGGCGGATGTGATGGACACCCTGCCGGGCGAGCTTGCCATCGGCCATGTCCGCTATTCCACCGCAGGCTCCAAGGGCGCGACCGCGATCCGCGACGTGCAGCCCTTCTTCGGCGAATTCTCCATGGGTGGTGCGGCCATCGCCCATAACGGCAACCTGACCAACGCCGCCGCCCTGCGCCGCGAGCTGATCGAGCGCGGGTCGATCTTCCAGTCCTCGTCCGACAGCGAATGCATCATCCACCTGATGGCGCGGTCGATCCAGAAAACGATCCCCGAACGCATCAAGGACGCGCTGCGCCGGGTCGAGGGCGCCTTCTCGGTCGTGGCCATGACGCGGACGAAGCTGATCGGTGTGCGCGACCCGCTGGGCGTGCGGCCTCTGGTTCTGGGCAAGGTGGGCGACCACGGCTATGCCCTGTCGTCGGAAACCTGCGGGCTGGACATCATCGGCGCGGAATTCCTGCGCGAGATCGAACCCGGCGAGATGGTGGTGATCGAAGGCGGCAAGGTGGAAAGCTTCCGCCCCTTCTCGCCCGCCAAATCGCGCTTCTGCATCTTTGAACATGTCTATTTCAGCCGCCCCGACAGCATCCTTGGCGGCCGGTCGGTCTATGAGACGCGGCGCCAGATCGGCGTGGAACTGGCGCGCGAGGCGCCGGTTGAGGCGGATCTCGTCTGCCCCGTCCCCGACAGCGGCACCCCTGCCGCCATCGGCTATGCCGCCGAATCCGGTATCCCCTTCGGTCTGGGCATCACGCGCAACCAGTATATGGGGCGCACCTTCATCGAACCGACCGAGCAGATCCGCAACATGGGCGTGCGGCTGAAGCTGAACGTCAACCGCGCCCTGATCAAGGGCAAGCGGGTGATCCTTGTCGACGACTCGGTCGTGCGCGGGACCACCAGCCGCAAGATCAAGGACATGATCCTCGATGCCGGCGCGGCAGAGGTCCATTTCCGCATCGCCTCGCCCCCGACCGCCTGGCCCTGTTTCTATGGCGTCGATACGCCGGAGCGGTCCAAGCTTCTGGCCGCAACCATGTCCGAGGACGAGATGCGCGACTGGATCGGGGTGGACAGCCTGAAATTCATCTCTCTGGACGGTCTTTACCGCGCCGCGGGCGAGGCGGGCGGGCGCGACGACGCCAATCCGCGCTATTGCGACGCCTGCTTCAGCGGGGACTATCCCGTCGCCCCCTCGGACAAGATCGAGGAAGGCTTCCAGATGAAGGCGGCAGAGTAACCGCCGCCCATTTTCCGTTCCCAAATATCCCACGGGGGTCCGGGGGTGTGAAACCCCCGCACCTGCCGGATCAGGAAAGACCGAACCCATGTCCCAGAAGATCGCACTCGTGACCGGAGCCTCGCGCGGGCTTGGCGCGGCCATGGCCGAACAGCTGGCCCTGCGCGGGTGGCATGTGGTGGCCGTGGCACGCACCGTGGGCGGGCTGGAGGAACTGGATGACCGCGTGAAGGCGGCGGGGCTGCCCGGTGCGGGGGGGCTGACGCTGGCACCGATGGATGTGACCAATGACGATGCGATGCGACATCTGTGCCGGTCGGTGCATGACCGCTGGGGGCATCTTGACCTGTGGGTTCATGCGGCCATCCATGCCGCGCCGCTGGCGCCGATGGGGTCGCTGGATGCCAAGGATTGGGAAAAGTCCATCGCGACCAACACGCGGGCGACGGGGATGCTGATCCCGATGGTGGAGCCGCTGCTGCGCGCCGCCCCGGCGGGGATGGCGATGTTCCTTGACGATCCGAAGGCGGGCGAGAAGTTCTATGGCGCCTATGGCGCGACCAAGGCGGCGCAGATCGCGCTGGCGCGGTCCTGGGCGGCCGAGGGGGCAAAGCACGGGCCCCGCGTGGTGATCGGCACGCCCGCGCCGATGCCGACCGCCGTGCGCGCGCGGTTCCACCCCGGCGAGGACCGTTCGAAACTGGCCGATGTGCGGGCCGAGGCGGCGCGTCTGCTGGACCTGGTGAACTAACATGTCAGTTTGCGCTTGCCCCTGACGGGCGCTTCCGCTTGACTGCGGGGTGTCGCGACAGGGAGTTTGCCATGCGCCTTTCCGGAAAGACCGCCTTTTGCACCGCCTCGGGCGCGGGGATCGGGCTTGCCACCGTGCGGGCCTTCAAGGCCGAAGGGGCGCGGGTCATCGCCACCGACATCAACATGAACGCGGTGGAGGCGCTGCGCGCCGAGGGGATCGAGGCGCATCGTCTGGACGTTACCGACGGCGCGGCGGTCAAGGCGATGGCGGCAGAGGTGGGGGCGGTGGATGTGCTGTTCAACTGCGCGGGTTTCGTCCATGCGGGCACCATCCTTGACTGCGAGGAAAAGGATTTCGACTTTTCGGTCGAGTTGAACGTCAAGGCGCTCTATCGCGTGACGCGGGCCTTTTTGCCTGCAATGCTGGAGAATGGCGGCGGGTCGATCGTCAACATCGCCTCGGTCGCGTCCAGCATCATCGCGGCGCCCAACCGCTTCGTCTATGGCGCGACGAAGGCGGCGGTGATCGGGATCACGAAATCGGTGGCGGCGGATTACGTGACAAAGGGCATCCGCTGCAACGCGATCTGCCCCGCCACGGTGGAAAGCCCGTCGCTGGAACAGCGGATGCGCGCGCAAGGCGATTACGAGGCGGCGCGCGCGGCCTTCATCGCGCGCCAACCCATGGGGCGGATCGGCCAGCCGGAGGAAATCGCGGCACTGGCGGTCTATCTGGCCAGCGACGAAAGCGCCTTCATGTCGGGTCAGGCCATCAGCATTGATGGCGGCTGGACGAATGTCTGAGGCGCAAGATGGGCCATGTTGCCCATCCTGCCCGCATCATTCGGCCATCAGGCGGCTGACCACGACGGTGACTTCGGGCTTCTTGCCGATCTCCTCCATCGCGACCTGCCGCACGATGCGGCGCAGCGCCTCGTCCAGCTTGTCGTCGTCGCGCAGGATCTTGCGCCCTGCCCCGTCGATGAAGTCGTTAAGTTCGCCCTCCATCGTTTCCGCCAGCGGACCGGAGCGGCCCTTTTCGGACAGGCCCATGATTTCCACCCAGGCGTCGCCCAGCGTTTCGTTGTCGTCGTCGAGGATGACGGTGACCATCACATGCCCGTTCAGCGCCATGCGGATCCGGTCGCGGATCACGCCGTCCAGCGCGCCGACGATCGAGGTGCCGTCAAGGTAGAGCCGGCCCGTTTCCACATGTTCCACCGTGACCGGCGCCTCGCCCGTCAGGTCGACCATCATGCCGTTGGTGACGATGGCGGTGGCAATGCCCGCCTCGGCCCCAATGCGGGCATGTTCGCGCAGGTGGCGGTGTTCGCCGTGCATCGGGATCAGCATGTCGGGCAGCAGCAGGCGGTGGACATGTTCCAGATCGGGGCGGTTGGCATGGCCCGAGACGTGGTATTTGCCGCCGCCGTCATCCATCACGTCGACGCCGCGTTCCGACAGGTTGTTGACGATGCGCAGCACCTCGCGCTCGTTGCCGGGGATGGTTTTCGAGGAGAAGAGGAAGAGGTCGCCCTGCTTCAGCTCCATC
This sequence comes from Paragemmobacter amnigenus, assembly GCF_009908265.2. Lineage (GTDB taxonomy): Bacteria > Pseudomonadota > Alphaproteobacteria > Rhodobacterales > Rhodobacteraceae > Paragemmobacter > Paragemmobacter amnigenus. Next base: position 209,425 of record NZ_JAAATX020000001.1, read on the forward strand.
CCCAGATATTTCCCGCGCGAGAGCTGGGCACTGGCCGCGCGGCGTTCGCCCTGCGATCCGGTGACGATGAGCATGAGGTTGCCGCGCGGGATGTCGGCGGCATCTTCGGGGCTGACGGTGCGGGGAAAGCCGGTCAGGACGCCGGACTGTTCCGCCGCCGTCACCATCCGCTTCATCGCACGGCCCATCAGGCAGACCGAACGGTCGGCGGCGCGGGCGGCTTCGGCCAGCGTCTTCAGGCGGGCGACGTTCGAGGCGAAGGTGGTTGCCACCACCATCCCGCCATGGCCCGCGATCAGTTCACGGATCGGTTCGCGGATGGAGCTTTCAGACCGGCCGGCATGGAGGCTGAAGACATTGGTCGAGTCGCACATGAGCGCCTTCACGGGGCGTTCGGCAGCGATTTCGGTGAATCGGGCATCATCCCATGCCTCGCCCACGACGGGGTTGTGGTCCAGCTTGAAATCGCCGGAATGGACGATCCGCCCTGCCGGCGTGTCGATCAGCAGCGCGGCGCTTTCGGGGATGGAGTGGCTGACGGGGACGAACTGCACCTTGAAGGGGCCGACCTCGACCGTCTCGGGGCGCGGGGCGACGATGTTGATCGCCTCGACCGGAAGGCCCTGCTCTTCGAATTTCAGGCGGCCGATGGTGGCGGTGAAGCGGCGGGCATAGACCGGCTTTTGCAGGCGCGGCCAGAGATGGCCGAGCGCGCCGATATGATCCTCATGCGCGTGGGTGATGAAGATGGCGTCCAGACGGTCGAGGTTGTCTTCCAGCCATGCCATGTCGGGCAGGATCAGATCGACGCCGGGGGTGGTGTCCATGTCCGGAAAGGTCACGCCCATATCGACAAGGATCAGGCGTTCCTTCCCCGCCGGACCATAGCCGTAGACATAGGCGTTCATGCCGATCTCCCCGGCACCGCCGAGAGGAAGATAGATCAGCCGGTTCGTCATGCGTTTTCCAGTTCCTTGTTGTGCCGGTCGATGAGCATCAGACCATGCATGGTCAGGTCATCCTCGACGCTGTCAAATAGTGCGGTATCCTGCGCGAACAGGGAGGCGAGGCCGCCTGTCGCAATTACTTTCATGGGACGGTCGCGTTCCTTGCGGACTTCGCGCACGATGCCTTCGACCAGCCCGATATATCCCCAGTACACGCCGGACTGCATGCAGGCCACCGTATTCGTCCCGATGGCGCGGGCGGGGCGGCTGATATCGACATGCGGCAGGGCGGCGGCGGCCATGTGCAGCGCCTCGAGCGACAGGTTCACGCCGGGGGCGATGACGCCGCCGATATAGGCGCCGTCCGTATCGACCACGTCGAAGGTGGTGGCGGTGCCGAAATCCACGACGATCAGGTCGCCGCCATGGCGGTCATGCGCGCCCACTGTGTTGACCAGACGGTCGGGACCGACAGTCGTGCCCTGATCCACGCGGGGGGCGACGGGCAGGCGGCATTCCGGTTTGCCCACGACCAGCGGGCGGCAGTCGAAATAGCGGTTGCACAGGACGCGCAGGTTGAACACGACGCGCGGCACGGTGGAGGAGATGATGGCATCGGTGATCTTCGCCTCGGTCCGTGTCAGCATCATGAGAGAGGACAGCCAGACATGGTATTCATCCGCCGTCCGCTTGTGATCGGTGGCGATGCGCCATGTGGCGATGAACCTTTCGCCGTTCCAGATGGAAAAGACCGTGTTGGTATTGCCGCAATCGATGGCCAGCAGCATGGCGCGCCCCCGTCAGAAGAACACCTCCGCCGCCGGAATGGCGACGGGGCCTTGGCTTTGGCGCAGGATGAGTGCGCCCGTCTCGTCTATGGTCTGGAATACGCCCTCGCGCGTTTCGGTGCCGGTGCGGGCGCGGATGGTTTCGCCAAGGCGGGCGGCATGGGCAAGCCATGCCTCGCGCAGGGGGGCGAAGCCTTGGGTGGTGAAGGCCGTCTCCCACCGCGCATAGGCGGGGGCGAGGGCGTCGAGAAACGCCTCGGGCGTGACGCGCAGGCCGGTTTCCGACAGGAGCGTGACGGGGGGCACGGCGCCTTGTTCCACCTGCGCGGGGTCGGGGGCGGCGATCAGGTTGACGCCGATCCCGATGGCAAGGTGTTGCACCCCCTGCCCTGCCCCGCTGCTTTCCAGCAGAATCCCCGCGACCTTGCCGCCGTTCAGCAGCACGTCATTGGGCCATTTGAGCCTGAACGCCTCGGGCAGGCCCGTCAGCGCGACGAAGGCATCGCGCAGGGCGAGTGCTGCCGCGAAGGAGCGGAGCGCCACGGTCGCGGCGGGTTCGGTCGGGTGCAGAAGAAGCGTGCCGTGGAAATTCCCGCGCGGGCTGGCCCAGGCGCGGGCGCGGCGGCCGCGGCCTGCCGTCTGTTCGCCTGCCACAATCCAGCAAGGCCCCGCGTGATGCGGGGCCAGCCGGAACGCCTCGGCATTGGTGCTGTCGACCGTGTCGAGGAGGTGGCGACCCACCCCCTGCGGCCATTTGGCCTTACCTGACAAGGGCTTCCGCCGCGATGGCGGCTGCGGGCTGGATGCCGAAGAGGTTGACGATGCCCGCCACCATGATCACCGCGACCGCAACCAGCATCGCCCATTGGGCGGGGGCCATGCGCGACTCCACGCCTTCGGTTTCCTTGCCGAAATACATGAAGAACACGATGCGCAGGTAGTAGAAGGCACCGATGACAGAGGCCACGGCACCGGCCAGCGCAAGCCATATCATATCCGCATCGACCGCCGCCTTCAGCACGTAGAACTTGCCGAAGAAGCCGACCATGGGCGGCACGCCTGCAAGGCTGAACATCAGGACCAGCATGGCCAGCGCCTTGAGCGGTTCCTTCTTGGCGAACATGTTCAGGCTGTCGATGGTGGTGACGGGGCGGCCGTCCTTTTCCATCGACAGGATGAAGGCGAAGGTGCCGACATTCATGGTAACGTAGATCGCCATGTAGACGAGCATGGCCGTCACCCCTTCGGCCGTGCCGGAGGCGAGGCCGACCAGCGCATAGCCCATATGGGCGATGGAGGAATAGGCCATCAGGCGCTTGATGTCCTTCTGCCCGATCGCCGCGACGGCGCCGAGGAACATGGAGATCACGGCCAGAGCGGCAAGGACCTGCGTCCAGTCGCCGGGGATCGCGCCGAAGGCATCCCAGGACAGGCGGGCCAGCAGGGCCATGGCGGCGACCTTGGGCGCGGTGGCGAAGAAGGCCGTCACCGGAGTGGGCGAGCCTTCATAGACATCGGGCGTCCACATGTGGAAGGGCGCGGCCGAGACCTTGAAGGCCAGACCCGCCAGCATGAACACCAGACCGAAGAGCAGCCCCAGCGGCGCGCCATGGTCCAGCGTCGACAGGATGCCGGAGAAGAGCGTGGTGCCCGCATAGCCATAGGTCAGCGACGCGCCGTAAAGCAGGATGCCCGAGGAGAGCGCGCCGAGGACGAAGTATTTGAGGCCGGCTTCGGTGGATTTAACGCTATCGCGGCGCAGGGCGGCGACGACGTAGAGCGCCAGAGACTGCAGCTCGAGCCCAAGGTAGAGCGCCATCAGGTCGCCCGCCGAGACCATCATCATCATGCCGACGACCGAAAGCGCCAACAGGATCGGATATTCGAAACGCAGCAGGTCGCGGCGGATCATGTAATCCTGCGACATGATCAGCACGGCGGCGGCCGAGATCAGGATGGTGACCTTGGCAAAGCGCGCGAAGGGATCGTCGATGAACATACCACCGAAGGCGGCACGTTCCCCTTCACCGCCCGCGCCGATCCAGAGCGCGAGGGCAAGGAAGAGGCCGGCAGTCGCCCAGCTGATCAGAGGCGCGACCTTGTCCTTGGAGGTGTAGACACCGAACATCAGCGCGGCCATGGCATAGACGGCCAGCACGACCTCGGGCAGGACGGTGGAGAAATCTTGCGGGGTCATCCGATACGTCCCTTCAGTTCGTGGCAAGCTGCGTGCCGTCCACGACGGGCAGCGCAGCCTGATAGTCGGTGATCAGCGCCGACACGCTGGGACCGATGACGTCGGTCACGAGCGAGGGGTAGACGCCGAGAAGCAGGGTCATGGCGACGAGCGGGGCGAAGATCGCCTTCTCGCGGCCCGTCATGTCGGTGATGGACTTCAGCGCCTCTTTCACCAGATCGCCCATGACGACGCGGCGATAAAGCCAGAGGGCGTAGGCCGCCGACAGGATCACGCCCGTGGTGGCCACGGCGGCGACCCAGGTGTTGACCTGGAAGATGCCCATGAGCGTGAGGAATTCGCCCACGAAGCCCGAGGTGCCCGGAAGGCCCACATTGGCCATGGTGAAGAACATGAAGATCATCGCATAGGCGGGCATCCGGTTCACGAGACCGCCATAGGCGTCGATCTCGCGCGTGTGCATCCGGTCATAGATCACACCCACGCAGAGGAAGAGCGCGCCGGAGATGAAGCCGTGCGAGAGCATCTGGAAGATGGCCCCGTCGATGCCCTGCTGGTTGGCGGTGAAGATGCCCATGGTGACGTAGCCCATGTGGGCGACGGAGGAATAGGCGATCAGCTTCTTCATGTCCGACTGCGCCAGCGCGACCAGCGAGGTATAGACGATGGCGATGGCCGACATCCAGAACACCAAAGGCGCGAGCAGGTCGGATGCCACCGGGAACATCGGCAGCGAGAAGCGCAGAAAGCCATAGCCCCCCATCTTCAGCAGGATTGCGGCCAGCACGACCGACCCTGCGGTCGGCGCCTGAACGTGGGCATCGGGCAGCCATGTATGCACCGGCCACATCGGCATCTTCACCGCAAACGAGGCGAAGAAGGCCAGCCACAGCAGCGTCTGCATCCCGCCCACGATATGGACGCCCAGCACCTGCATATCCGCGGACCCGAAATTGTGGGCCAGAAGCGACGGTATGTCGGTGGTGCCCGCATCCATATACATCGCGATCATCGCGACCAGCATCAGGACGGACCCGAGGAAGGTGTAGAGGAAGAACTTGAAGGCCGCGTAGATGCGTTCCTTGCCGCCCCAGATGCCGATGATCAGGAACATCGGGATCAGACCGGCTTCGAAGAACAGATAGAACAGCACCATGTCCAGCGCGCAGAACACGCCGAGCATCAGCGTTTCCAGCATCAGGAAGGCGATCATGTATTCCTTCACGCGATGCTCCACCTCCCAGCAGGCGGCGATGGTGATCGGCATGAGGAAGGTCGTCAGCATCACGAAGAGGACCGAGATACCGTCGACGCCCATCTTGTATTTCAGGCCGAGGATCCAGTCATATTCCTCGACAAACTGGAAGCCGGTATTGGCCGGATCGAAGCCCACGAGCACGAAGAGCGACACGAGGAAGGTCGCCGTGGTGGCCAGAAGGGCCAGCCATTTCGCATTCCGCCGCGCCGCCGCGTCGTCCCCGCGCAGGAAGAGCGCGAGGATGGCTGCGGCCACCGCCGGAATGAAGGTGATGATGGAGAGGAGGTTTTCCATATCAGTGCGCGCCCCCCGAGAGCGTCATCCACGTGATCAGGGCGGCGATGCCCAGAACCATGGCAAAGGCATAGTGGAACAGATAGCCGGACTGCGCGCGTGACGCGAGCCGCGTGAAGAAGGGGATGATCCCCATGGCAACGCCGTTGATCGACCCGTCGATCACCGCGCCGTCGCCCTTCTTCCACAGGAACCCGCCCAGCCACTTTGCGGGCCGGACGAAGATCCAGTCGTAAAGCTCGTCGAAGTACCACTTGTTCAGCAGGAACAGGTAGAGCGGGCGCTGCTGTTCGGCGAGCTTGCCGGGCAGGTCCGGACGGCGGATGTAGAACTGGAAGGCCAGCAGGAAGCCAAGGACCATCGCCACGAAGGGCGAGACCTTGACCCATTTCGGCACCAGATGCGCCTCGTGCAGGACGTGGTTCTCGGGGCCGATGAAGATGGCGCCCTGACCGGGGACCGGCTGCGGGAAGGCATGGCCTTCGGCTGCGGCATGTTCGCCTTCGGTCGCGGTGGCATGGTCTTCGCCTTCGGTGGCGGTGGTGGCGGCGTGGTCGCCCTCGCCTTCGGTTGCGGCATGTTCCGCGACCGGCAGGCCGAACCACGAGCGGACCTTGCCCTCATCCCCGAAGAAGCTGTTGTACCAGATCATCCCCGAGAACACCGCGCCAAGCGCGAGGACGCCGAGCGGGATCAGCATGACGGTCGGGCTTTCATGCGGTTCGTGGTGGCCGTGGCCGTGGTCGTCATGGCCGTGGCCATGCGCGTCGTGGCCGTGGTGGCCGTGACCATGCGCGCGGCTGGTGCCGTAGAAGGTCAGGAACATCAGACGCCACGAGTAGAACGAGGTCATCCCCGCCGCCACGACCAGCAGCCAGAAGGCATAGTGGTTGCCGACATAGGCGCTCTCGATCACGGCGTCCTTCGACAGGAAGCCTGCGAAACCGTAATGCGTCAGCGGGATGCCGACCCCGGTGATGGCCAGCGTGCCGATCATCATGGCCCAGAAGGTCAGCGGGATCTTCTTCCGCAGGCCGCCATAGTTGCGCATGTCCTGTTCGTGATGCGTGGCATGGATGACCGAGCCTGCGCCAAGGAACAGCATCGCCTTGAAGAAGGCGTGCGTGAACAGGTGGAACATGGCCACCGAATAGACGCCCACGCCCGCCGCCACGAACATGTAGCCGAGCTGCGAGCAGGTCGAATAGGCGATCACGCGCTTGATGTCGTTCTGCACGAGGCCGACGGTGGCCGCGAAGAAGGCGGTGGTCGCCCCCAGCACGGTGATGAAGAAGGTGGCCGAGGGCGCGAATTCGTAAAGCGGCGACATGCGGCAGACGAGGAAGACGCCCGCCGTCACCATGGTTGCCGCGTGGATCAGGGCCGACACCGGCGTCGGGCCTTCCATCGCGTCGGGCAGCCAGGTGTGCAGCAGAAGCTGTGCCGATTTCCCCATCGCCCCGATGAAGAGCAGCACCCCGATCAGGTTGGCCGCGTTCCATTCCCCCCAGAGGAAGGTCAGGTTCGTCTGCGCCAGTTCCGGCACGGCGGCGAAGACGTCGTCGAAGCGGATGCTGTCCGTCAGGAAGAAAAGCGCGAAGATGCCAAGGGCAAAGCCGAAGTCACCCACGCGGTTGACGACGAAAGCCTTGATCGCGGCGGCGTTGGCCGAGGGCTTCTTGTAGTAGAAGCCGATCAGCAAGTACGAGGCGACCCCCACCCCTTCCCAGCCGAAGAACATCTGCACGAGGTTGTCGGACGTCACCAGCATCAGCATGGAGAAGGTGAAGAACGAGAGATAGGCGAAGAAACGCGCCCGATAGGGTTCGTCATCGCGCCAGTTGTCGTCATGCGCCATGTAGCCGAAGGAATAGAGGTGCACGAGGGCGGAGACCGAGTTCACCACGACCAGCATGATCGCCGTCAGGCGGTCGATGCGGATGGCCCATTCCGAACCGAGGCTGCCGCTCTCGATCCAGCGCAGGAGCACGACCTTGTAGGTCTCGCCGTCGAATTGCAGGAAGATGACCCAGGACAGGATGGCCGCAAGGAAGACAAGCGCGGTGGTGATCACCTGCCCCGTCCTTTCGCCAAGGAAACGCCAGCCGAAGCCGCAGATCAGCGCGCCGACAAGGGGCGCAAGGAGGATGATCGTTGCCATGGCGGCTTAACCCTTCATCACGTTGACGTCTTCCACGTCGATCGTCCCGCGGTTGCGGAAGAAGACGACGAGGATGGCAAGGCCGATGGCGGCCTCGGCGGCGGCGACGGTCAGGACGAACATGGTGAAGACCTGTCCGACGAGATCGCCCAGATGCGAGGAGAAGGCGACGAGGTTGATGTTCACGGACAGGAGCATCAACTCGATCGACATCAGGATAACGATGACATTCTTCCGGTTCAGGAAGATGCCGAAGATCCCGATGACGAAAAGCGCCGCGGCGACCGTCAGGTAATGTTCAAGTCCAACCATCTCTCGTTCCCTCAGGGCGTTTTGCCCGTTCAGTTCGTTTGGGCCGCCCCTGCGGCCAGTTTCGTGCATTGCTCGGCCCCGCCCGCGCTGCGGCTGACGGGGACGCCGGCCGCGCGCAGGGCGGACTCCGTGGCGGTCAGGTCGGCAAGACCCACCTTGAGCCGGAGCCGCGCCTGTTCGACTGCGGCGGTATTGTCGTAATCGGGGCCGCGGCGGGCCTGATCGGCGCTGGCGCGGGTGACGCCTGCGCGCAGCACGGTCTGCGTCGGGCAGTCGATGATGTCGAGGCGGGTTTCGGTATAGCTGTCGCGCCTGGGCCCGCGGCAGATTTCCGTTTCGGACTTTGTCACGAAGCGCCGCGCCGGATCGCCAAGAACGGCGACGGTGCCATCCGCCTCGCATTTGGTGGCAAGGCCCATGTCGACGGCCTGTTCATCCGACACGCAGGCCGACAGGGCGAAGGCCGCGCCAAGGAGAGCCGCCGCGGCGATGCCGCGCGGGGTTCCCTTTGTCTGCGTCCACTGTCCAACCATCTTCGGTTCCCTCGGGCCTTTGGCCCTTTTTGTCGTTCTGCCGGGCGTTGCCGCCCGACCCGTAGGGCGGGGTTCACCCCGCCTTGGACGGGTTCACCCCGCTGTCAGAGCCCCTGCCCCGGCTTCACATCCTTGAGTTCCATCGCCTTGGCCGGATCGCGCCACATCTGGGCCAGCACGTTCTGCCGCTTCACATCCTTGCGGTGGCGCAGCGTCAGGAGGATCGCGCCGATCATCGCGACCAGCAGCACCAGACCGGACGCCTGGAACAGGTAGATGTACTTGTCATAGATCAGCAGCCCCAGCGCCTTGGTGTTTTCCACCTGTGCGGCGTCGGGCGCCACGGCCTGCCGCAGGCCAAGCGCGCCTTCGGCCTGCACCCATGCGCCCACACCCAGCGTGATCTGCATCAGCAGGACGACCCCGATCAGCAGGCCGAGCGGCATGTATTTCGCCATCTCGCCCTTCAGCTCGGCAAAGTCGATGTCCAGCATCATGACGACGAAGAGGAAGAGAACCGCCACCGCGCCGACATAGACGATGATCAGAAGCATCGCGACGAATTCCGCCCCCAGAAGCACGAAGAGCCCCGCCGAGGACAGGAAGGCGAGGATCAGCCAGAGCACCGAATGCACGGGGTTCCGGCTGACCGTCACCAGCAGGCCCGCCGTCACCGTGACGATGGCGAAGGCATAGAAGGCGTAATCTGCAACGCTCATGCGTCTTTCTCCTCAACTTCCGCGAAGACGGACTGGGCGATTTCCAGCGCCTTCTGCATGGCGGGCAGGCCGCCGAACATGCTCATCTGCCAGATCACCTCGGCGATCTCGCGTTGGGTGGCGCCGGCCTCGAGGGCGTGGCGCACGGTCAGTTTCAGTTGCGGTTCGGCCTGCGCGCCAAGCACGGTCAGCGCGGCGATGGTGACCAGAAGCCGCGTCTTGGCATCCAGACCCTCGCGGTTGAAGGTCTTGCCGAACCACATTTCCATCATGTCTTTCGACATGGTGGGGAAGAACTGCTCGAACCCCTTCACCTGCATGTTTTCAAGCGCAGGGTTGAAGGCGCGGACCATCTCCTGCCCGCTTTCCATCATCTGCTGGAACATCTTGGTGAAGGCGTCATTCATCTGCGGTCACCGGTAGGGCGCGTCGAGTTCGAGATTGCGGGCAATCTCGGCCTCCCAGCGCGCGCCGTTCTCGAGGAGTTTTTCCTTGTTGTAGAAAAGCTCTTCGCGGGTTTCGGTCGAGAATTCGAAGTTCGGACCTTCGACGATGGCATCGACGGGGCAGGCTTCCTGGCAGAAGCCGCAATAGATGCATTTCGTCATGTCGATGTCATAGCGCGTGGTGCGGCGGCTGCCGTCCTCGCGCGGTTCGGCGTCGATGGTGATGGCCTGCGCGGGGCAGACGGCCTCGCACAGCTTGCAGGCGATGCAGCGTTCCTCGCCATTCGGATAGCGGCGCAGCGCGTGTTCGCCGCGGAAGCGGGGGGACAGCGGGCCCTTCTCGTGCGGGTAGTTCACCGTCGCCTTGGGGGCGAAGAAATACTTCATGCCAAGGGCGAAGCCCTTGATGAAGTCCTGCAGCAGGAAGTAGCGCGTGGCGCGGGTCCAGTCGATGTTTGCCATTTTCAGCCTCCGATCGTCCAGCGGGCCCAGAAGCCGCCGAGCACTTCGAATTTCGCAAGGAAGGCCACGATCACCACCCATGCGAGCGAGAGGGGAAGAAAGACCTTCCAGCCGATCCGCATGAGCTGGTCATAGCGGTAGCGGGGAACGATGGCCTTCACCATCGCGAAGAGGAAGAAGAAGAAGGCCATCTTGGCGATCATCCACCACCAGCCGTCGGGCAGGCCCGGGATGGGCGAGAGCCAGCCGCCGAAGAACAGGATGCTCATCAGCGCGCACATCAGGTAGATGGCGATGTATTCGCCCGCCATGAACAAGAGGAACGGGGTGGAGGAATATTCCACCATGAACCCCGCGACGAGTTCGGATTCCGCCTCGGGCAGGTCGAAGGGCGGGCGGTTGGTTTCGGCCAGAGCCGAGATGAAGAACAGCGCCACCATCGGCAGGTGCGGCAGCCAGTACCAGTTCAGCAGGCCGAGGTTGCCATCCTGCGCCTCGACGATCGCGGAAAGGTTCATGGAACCGGTCGAGATGATGATGCCGATGATGATCAGGCCCAGCGACACCTCGTAAGAGATCATCTGCGCGGCAGAGCGCAGCGAGCCGAGGAAGGGGTATTTGGAGTTCGACGCCCAGCCGCCCATGATCACGCCGTAGACTTCCAGCGAGGACATGGCGAAGACGAAGAGGATGGCCACGTTGATGTTGGCCAGCACCCAGCCGTTGTCGAAGGGGATCACCGCCCATGCCATGAGCGCGAGAACGAAGGAGAGCATCGGCGCAAGGAAGAAGACCGGACGGTCCGCACCTGCGGGGATCACGATTTCCTTGAAGACGTATTTCGCGGCATCGGCCACGGTCTGCAGCAGGCCCCACGGCCCCACCACGTTCGGCCCGCGCCGCATCTGCACCGCCGCCCAGATCTTCCGGTCGCCATAGACGAGGAAGAGCATGGAAAGCATCACGAAGCCGACAAGCAGCAGCGTCTGCGCCGCCACCAGAACCGCCGTCCCCATCCCCGTTGCGAAGAATTCCGTCATGATGCCTTTCCCTCAGACCGTCGGAATCCCGAGAGAGCCGCAATCGCGCACCGTCACTTCGGCGTCGATCGTTTTCAGCCCCATCGGAAGGGCGGCAGAGATGACATAGACCGCATCCCCGCGCCAGATTTCACCCGTTTGCGCCACGGTCGTGCGCACATGGCGCGCAAAACCGAAGCCGCGGATCAGGGCGTATTGGGCCGCAGCACAGCGTCCATACGCCTCGACATCCGCATTGTCCCGCGCGCCTTGCATGGCGACGCGGAAATTCACAAGATCGCCGTCCAGAAGGATCGTCTCGATCCCCTGATAGGACGGGTTGAAGCTGCCCATGCCGGACACTTCGGGCGCCGACGCAGGCGCGCAGGCGGACAGGATCGCTGCCGCGACCCCTGCCCCTGCGATGATGCCCGCGTTGCGTGCCATCAGATCACTCCGCCGCCATCGCCACGCGGGCGCGTTCGGCCGCCATCGCCGACAGCTCGCCCATCAGGGCCGAGGCGCGGGCGACGGGGTTGGTCAGGTAGAAGTCGCGCAGCGCCGTGCGGAAATCGGCCTTGGCCGGTTCGCGCAGGTCGAGCGGTTGCCACGCGTTCACGGCCACCTCGTCCACGCGGCCCAGATGCGGATGCGCGGCCACCAGCGCGCGGCGCAGCGCCGCCAGGCTGTCCCACGGCAGGGTCGCGCCGAGTTCGCCCGAGAGCGCGCGCAGGATCGCCCAGTTCTCCTTCGCCTCGCCCGGGGCGAAACCGGCGCGCAGCGCCAGTTGCGGACGGCCTTCGGTGTTGACGAAAAGGCCGTTCTCTTCGGTCCAGGCGGCACCCGGCAGGATCACGTCGGCACGCATCGCGCCGCGGTCGCCATGGCTGCCCTGATAGATCACGAAGGGACCGGCGGCGATTTCCACCTCGTCCGCGCCGAGGTTGTAGATCACCTCTGCCCCTTCGGTCGCCGCTGCCAGCCCGCCTTCGGTCACGGCGCCCACATCCAGCGCGCCCACGCGGGAGGCCGCCGTATGCAGGACCAGAAGCTTCGCCCCTGTGGCCGCGCAAAGCGCCATGGCCTGCGACAGCACGGCCTCGCCATCGGCTTCGTTGATCGCGCCCTGACCGACGATCACCAGACCGGCCTTGTCGGACGGTTTCGCCGCCTTGACCGCCGCCACCAGCGCGGCGCGGTCGGTGCCGGCATGGGTGACGGCATAGGTCAGGTCCGCGGCGGGGCCGATCAGCGTGACCTGCGCGCCCAGCGTCCATGCCTTGCGGATGCGGGCGTTCAGGACCGGTGCCTCGAGGCGCGGATTGGTGCCGATCAGGGTGATGTGGCGGGCGGTGTCGATATCCTCGATCCGCGCGGTGCCGACATAGGCCGAACGGTTGCCTGCCGGAAGCCGCGCGCCATCGGTACGGGATTCGACCTTGCCGCCCATGCCTTCGACCAGTTGCTTCAGCGACCAGATCGCCTCGACCGGGGCCAGATCGCCCACGATGCCCGCGACCTTCCTGCCCTTCATCGCCGAGGCGGCGGCGACCAGCGCCTCGCCCCATGTCGCCTTACGCAGTTTGCCGTTTTCGCGGATATAGGGCGTGTCCAGACGCTGGCGGCGCAGGCCGTCCCAGACGAAGCGGGTTTTGTCGGAAATCCATTCCTCGTTCACGCCGTCATGGTTGCGCGGCAGGATGCGCATGACTTCGCGGCCTTTGGTATCGACGCGGATGTTCGACCCCAGCGCGTCCATCACGTCGATGGTTTCGGTCTTGGTCAGTTCCCACGGGCGGGCGGTGAAGGCGTAAGGCTTCGAGGTCAGCGCGCCGACGGGGCAGAGGTCGATGATGTTGCCCTGAAGGTTACTGTCCAGCGTCATGTTGAGGTAGGAGGTGATCTCGCTATCCTCGCCGCGCCCAGTCTGGCCCATCTGGGTGATGCCCGCCACTTCGGTCGTGAAGCGGACGCAGCGCGTGCAGGAGATGCAGCGCGTCATCTTGGTGGCGACCAGCGGGCCGAGGTTCAGGTCGTCGGAGGCACGCTTGGGTTCGCGGTAGCGCGAGAAATCCACGCCGTAAGCCATTGCCTGATCCTGCAGGTCGCATTCGCCGCCCTGATCGCAGATCGGGCAGTCGAGCGGGTGGTTGATCAGCAGGAATTCCATCACCCCTTCGCGCGCCTTCTTCACCATGGGCGACTTGGTCTTGACGACCGGCGCCTCGCCATTCGGGCCGGGGCGCAGGTCGCGGACCTGCATCGCGCAGGAGGCGGCGGGTTTCGGCGGGCCGCCCACGACCTCGACCAGACACATCCGGCAGTTGCCGGCGATGGACAGCCGCTCATGGTAGCAGAAGCGGGGGATCTCGATCCCGGCCACCTCGGCGGCCTGGATGATGGTCATCGCGCCATCCACCTCGACCTCGACGCCGTCGATGTTGATCTTCTTCAGGTTCGTCATCTGCCTACTCCGCAGCCATTCCTGTGCGGGATGCCGTGGGCATCCTGCGGTCTTGTTCCGGTGTCCCAGCCCTGCCCGGTCATTCGGTGGACCTCAGCAGATAGCCGATAAGGGACTGTTTCGCGATTTCCTCGGCACCGATGCGGCAATAGGCGTCGGTCTTGCCGGGTTCGGCCCCTTTGGCCTTGAGCCATTCGGCCGCCTCTGCCTTGCCGCGCGCCTTTTCGGTGTCATCCGTCACGAAGGCGCGGATTTCCGAGACGCTGTAGCCTTTGTCCTGCGCATAGGCGCGGAGCTTGTTCAACTCGCCCAGTGCCCGCAGCTTGCGCGGTTCCATCGTGGGGCAGTTGTCGGCAATGGCATCGCCGATGAAGCCCTGCAGCAGGATGTGGTTGATATGCGGCTCCTTGTTGATCGGCATGTCGGCGGCATGCGCCGGGGCGGCGATCATCAGGGCGGCGATCAGGGAAAGGGTCTTCATGGCGGCCTCCTTGGCAGTTCCTGCCAAGGATGTGGGGACGATCCGGCGTGATATGCCATCACAAGCGCGGGTAGAGGCGGCGGTCATCGCATAGCGGGTCATGCACAGCCCTCCGCAAAGACCCATGCGCCGCCCTGATAGCGGTCATAGATCGAGGGGCGCAGGGATTGCCCGCGGGCGGCACAATCCGCCTCGGCCTGTTTGCGGGCGGCGGCACCTTCCCAGTTGGCGTATTGCGTGCCCGCGCGCGTCACGGTCAAGGGCGCAGCCGCGACCGCCGCGCCGTCCGGCGCGGAGCGCACGCAGCCTGTGGCCGCGAGGCAAAGGGTCAGGGCTGCCGCCATCCGTCTCACTCCGCCGCGACCGCCGAGAGGCGGCCCGTCTTTTTCGCCTTGATGCGATCCTCGATCTCGTCGCGGAAGGCGCGCACCAGCCCCTGGATCGGCCATGCCGCCGCATCGCCAAGGGCGCAGATCGTGTGGCCTTCGACCTGTTTGGTCACGGAAAGCAGCATGTCGATTTCCTCGACTTCCGCCTCGCCGCGCACCAGACGGTCCATCACGCGCATCATCCAGCCCGTGCCTTCGCGGCAGGGGGTGCACTGGCCGCAGCTTTCATGCTTGTAGAACTTGGACAGCCGCCAGATCGCCTTGATGACGTCGGTGGACTGGTCCATCACGATCACCGCCGCCGTGCCAAGGCCGGACCGCTGTTCGCGCAGCCAGTCGAAATCCATGATGGCGTCGTCGCATTGCGCCTGCGTGAGCAGCGGCACCGACGACCCGCCGGGGATCACGGCCTTGAGGTTCTTCCACCCGCCGCGCACGCCGCCGCAGTGACGGTCGAGCAGCTCCTTGAGCGGGATCGACATCGCCTCTTCGACGACGCAGGGGTTGTTGACGTGGCCCGAGATGCCGAACAGCTTGGTCCCCGCATTGTTCGGGCGGCCAAAGCCTGCGAACCATTCGGGGCCACGGCGCAGGATGGTGGGGACCACCGCGATGGATTCCACGTTGTTCACCGTGGTCGGGCAGCCGTAGAGGCCCGAACCGGCGGGGAACGGCGGCTTCATCCGGGGCATGCCCTTCTTGCCTTCGAGGGATTCCAGCAGCGCCGTTTCCTCGCCGCAGATATAGGCCCCTGCCCCGTGATGCAGGTAAAGGTCGAAGTCCCAGCCCGACTTCGCGGCGTTCTTGCCCAGAAGCCCTGCGTCATAGCATTCGTCGATGGCGGCCTGCAGCGCCTCGCGTTCGCGGATGTATTCACCGCGGATGTAGATGTAGCAGGCATTCGCCCCCATCGCGAAGGAGGCGATCAGGCAGCCTTCGATCAGGGTGTGGGGATCATGGCGCATGATCTCCCGGTCCTTGCAGGTGCCAGGTTCGGATTCGTCGGCATTGACCACCAGATAGGAGGGGCGGCCGTCCGACTGCTTGGGCATGAAGGACCATTTCAGGCCCGTCGGGAAGCCCGCGCCGCCGCGGCCGCGCAGACCCGAGGCCTTGACCTGTTCGATGATCGTGTCCCGACCGCGCGCGATGATCGCGGCAGTGCCGTCCCAATGGCCACGCTTCTTCGCCCCCGCAAGGGTGCGGTCATGCATCCCGTAGAGGTTCGTGAAGATGCGGTCCTGATCCTTGAGCATGTCTTGCCCCTCAATTGCCCCGGCGCTTGCGCCAGATTCCGTATGTCACGACCAGCGCCCAGAAGAACGCGGCCATCGCGGCGAGGTCGAAGAGGAAGACGAAACGGGTTTCCCAGCCCATCTTCCCCCCGAGGTATTGCGCCCCCATCCACAGGATCATCGTGCCGGCGATGACGAAGGCCACGAGCCTTGCCTGCCGCGCGAGCGAGAGATCCTCTGGCGTGGGTTTGCGCATCCCCGCCTCAGTAGTCGTTCGTCTTGGCGCGGCGGAGGAATTCTTCGATCCCCACCTCGCCGATCAGTTTCGCCTGCGCCACCCACTTGTCGCGGGTCACGCGGCCCTTGAACCCCTTGAGGTTCCCGTCCATCCATTCCACCTCGGCCGCGCCCCATTGGGCGATCTGGTCGATGTGGAAAATCCCGTTCTCGTTCAGCACCTTCTCCAGCGCGGGGCCGATGCCTTCGATCACCTTCAGGTCGTCCGCCACACCCTTGCGCGCGGACTTGAGCGCCTTGGGCTTTGTGCCGCCGACGGGGGCCGGGGCAATGTCTGTCGCCGCCTTGGGTTTGGGCGCGGCCTTGGGCTTGGCAGGCGGCGCGGCCACCGCGGCAGCGGCCTCTGCGGCGGCGGGTTTGGAGGCGGGTTCCGCCACCAGCGTGGCCGGAGCCGCAGAGGTCATCACGGCGGGGGCCGCGACCGCTTCGGCCATGGGCTGGCCGTGCGGGGGGGCGTCATGCGATGCGGCCTCGGGCTTGGGGATCCGGTCGGCAGCGCCCCATGGCATCCCCAGCACAAGACCTGCTGCCACCGTCACCACCACGCCGAAAAAGGCCGCAGGGGTGTAATCGAATTCGCCCACCACCTTTGCCACCGCAAAGGCGATGATCCCTGCGCCGATGGCGATCAGCCATCCCGACAGCGAAGGAGCATTCAAGTTCTCGACCCGTTTCATGCGCGTTTCCTCATAACGGGGGCGTCAGTCGCGCCCCATCCTCACCAAGCCGTCATTCCGTATCCTTCTTCGCGCGCGGCGCGCGCGGCTTCTTCACCGGAGCCTCGGACTCGGCCTTGGCTTCGGATGTCTTCGTGGTCTTTCTCACCGCCTTCACGGCGGCATCGGTGGCGGCCACGGCCACAGCGGCGGCGGCCGCCGTCACGGCGACCTTGGCGGCGGTCTTGGCCGCCGATTTCGCCGGTTTGCCCAGCCATGGCGTCAGGATCGGCACCTCGGTCCCGTCGATGCGCTTGACCGTGTCACCGATATCCACGGCCAGTTGCGCGCTGGCATTGTACTGCTTCTTGCCGGATTCGAAGTCCTTGAGGCTGGTCAGACCCGACAGCGGTTCGGCGGCATAACGGCCGTTCTGCGGGCCGGGGACCGGAACCTCGCCCTTGGAAAACCGCGCGATCAGGTCACGCAGTTTGGCAGGCGTCAGGTCTTCGTAATAGTCCTTGCCGATCTGGGCCATGGGCGCATTGGCGCAGGCGCCCATGCATTCCACCTCTTCCCACGAGAATTTGCCGTCCTTGGACAGCGTGTGCGGCGCGGGCGCGATCAGTTCCTTGCAGACGGCGATCAGCTCTTCCGCCCCGCAGATCATGCAGGAGGTGGTGCCGCAGATCTGGACATGCGCGACCGAGCCGACGGGGGCAAGCTGGAACATGAAATAGAACGTCGCCACTTCCAGCGCGCGGATATAGGCCATGCCCAGCATGTCGGCCACGTATTCGATCGCCGGACGGGTCAGCCACCCCTCCTGCTCTTGCGCGCGCCACAGAAGCGGGATGATCGCCGAGGCCTGACGGCCTTCGGGATATTTGGAAATCTGGCCTTTCGCCCATTCCAGATTGGCGGGCGTGAAGGCGAAGGAAGCCGGTTGAACGGGATGCAGGCGGCGGAGCATTAGCGGTCGATCTCCCCGAACACGACGTCCATCGTGCCGATGATGGCGGACACGTCGGCAAGTTGATGACCCTTGCAGATGTAGTCCATGGATTGCAGGTGCAGGTAACCCGGCGCGCGGATCTTGGCGCGGTAGGGTTTGTTGGTGCCGTCGGCGAAAAGGTAGACGCCGAATTCGCCCTTGGGCGCCTCGACCGCGGCATAGACCTCGCCCGCGGGGACGTGGAAGCCTTCGGTATAGAGCTTGAAGTGGTGGATGAGCGCCTCCATCGAGGTCTTCATCTCGCCGCGCTTGGGCGGGGTGATCTTGCCGCGCGCCAGAACGTCGGTCTTGCCCGCCGGTTCGCGCAGTTTCGCGATGGCCTGCCGGATGATGGACGTCGACTCGCGCATTTCCGCCATGCGGCAGAGGTAGCGGTCATAGCAGTCGCCGTTCTTGCCGACGGGGATCTTGAAGTCGAATTCGTCGTAGCATTCGTAGGGCTGGCTGCGGCGCAGGTCCCATGCAAGGCCCGAGCCCCGCACCATCACGCCGGAATAGCCCCATTTCAGGATGTCATCTTCCGACACGATGCCGATATCGGCATTGCGCTGTTTGAAGATGCGGTTTTCGGTCAGCAGCGTGTCGATGTCGTCCAGCACGCGCGGGAACTTGTCGGCCCATGCCTCGATATCGTCCAGCAGGGCGGGCGTCAGGTCCTGATGCACGCCGCCGGGGCGGAAATAGGCCGCGTGCAGGCGCGCGCCGGATGCGCGTTCGTAGAACACCATCAGCTGTTCGCGTTCCTCGAACCCCCAGAGCGGGGGCGTCAGCGCGCCCACGTCCATCGCCTGTGTGGTGACGTTCAGAAGGTGGTTCAGGACGCGACCGATCTCGGAGAAGAGCACGCGGATCAGCTGCGCGCGGCGCGGTACCTTCGTTCCGGTGAGCCGCTCGATCGCCAGACACCAGGCATGTTCCTGGTTCATCGGCGCGACATAGTCGAGCCGGTCGAAATAGGGCAGGTTCTGCAGGTAGGTCCGGCTTTCCATCAGCTTTTCGGTCCCGCGGTGCAGCAGGCCGATATGCGGGTCGCAGCGTTCCACGATCTCGCCGTCCAGCTCCAGCACCAGACGCAGCACACCGTGGGCCGCGGGGTGCTGCGGCCCGAAGTTGATGTTGAAGTTGCGGATCTTCTGTTCGCCCGTCAGAGCGTCGTCGAAGCTGCCATCCATCATCCGTGAACCTCGGTCATGTTCCTGCGCCAGCTGTCCGGAAGATCGGGAACAAGGCGGGCGACAAAGTCGTATTGCGGGCGCAAGGCCCGTTGCGCGCGGGCGCGCAGATCGTCGGGCAGGGCAAGCGGCGTGCCTTCATGCACCCGCTTGTCGAAATTGCCGTCCATGTCGGACAGGCCAAGAAAGCCGTGCAGTCGCGCCAGTCCGGGCGCCGTCATCATCTCATCCTGCAAAAGCAGCAGGAGACGGTCGGGCGCGATTGCCGCACGAAGCCGTCCGATGGCACCGATGTAATCCTCGCGGTCGGGCAGGCCCCGCAGGATCGCGTCCAGCATCGCCTCCATCGCGGCCACTGCGCGCGAGGGAAACTCGGCCATGTCCGCCGCGCGGCGCGAGGCCAGCATCCGCGCCTGCGACCAGAGCCGCGACACCGGATCGCGCAGCAGATAGAGAAACCGCGTCGCGGCCCCGAGTCCCGCCATCTGGCGCAGACGCGCCTCGGGCAGAAGCGCGTAGGACGGCGTGATATCGGCCACCAGCCGCCGGTCGCCGCGGCCATGGTCCAGATAGGCCAGATAGGCCGCGATGCCGGCATCGCCCTCGCCCGCCTCGATCACGGCCTTCCACGCCAGCGCGTCGCGCAGCTGCCGCCCCACCAGCGGGCGGGTGTCGCCATCGGCGATGGCATCCTTCAGCGCAAGGATGCGCGCGCGCAGGCGGCGGCGGTAATAGGGCTGTGTGCGGCGTTCCAGCATGTCGAAGTAGTGCAGTTCCTTGATCGTCCGCAGATGACAGTCCGGATGCTGCGACAGG
The DNA here is from genome assembly GCF_009908265.2 of Paragemmobacter amnigenus. Classification (GTDB taxonomy): domain Bacteria; phylum Pseudomonadota; class Alphaproteobacteria; order Rhodobacterales; family Rhodobacteraceae; genus Paragemmobacter; species Paragemmobacter amnigenus. The sequence continues at coordinate 229,086 of NZ_JAAATX020000001.1, forward strand.
TGACGGTAAAGCCAGGATGTCCCGGCCTTCGTCGCCCCCACGCAGAACAGGAGTGTCGGTGCGTCCGTCACTGATCAGGCCTTCTTCTCGTCGCCGGGAAGGATGTATTCGGCACCTTCCCACGGGGACATGAAATCGAACTGGCGGTATTCCTGCACCAGTTTCACGGGTTCGTAGACGACGCGCTTCTGCGCCTCGTCATAGCGGACCTCGGTATAGCCGGTGGTGGGGAAATCCTTGCGGAGCGGAAAGCCGCGGAAGCCGTAATCGGTCAGGATGCGGCGCAGGTCCGGATGGCCCGAGAAGAGGATGCCGAACATGTCGAACACCTCGCGCTCGAACCAGTTGGCGCTGGGATGGATGGCGACCAGCGATGGTACCATCTCGTCCTCGCCCACGGCGATCTTCAGCCGGATGCGGTGGTTCTGGTACATCGACAGGAAGTGGTAGACCACGTCGAAGCGTTCGGCCCGTTCGGGGTGGTCGACCGCCGTGATGTCCACCAGCGAGGAGAAGCGGCAGGCGCTGTCCGTGCGGAGGAATTCGACAAGGGATTCAAGCTGCGCGGGGGCGACCTCCAGCGTCAGTTCGCCAAAGGCGACCGACGCCGACAGCACCGCTTCGGGTTGCTTGATCTGGATATGTGCCGCCAGTTCGTGCAGGGCTTCGGACATGCCGTTCTTCCTCAGCGGGTGATGGTGCCGGTGCGGCGGATTTTCCGCTGCAACTGCAGGATGCCGTAAAGCAGCGCCTCGGCCGTGGGCGGGCAGCCGGGAACGTAGATGTCCACCGGAACCACGCGGTCACAGCCGCGCACGACCGAATAGGAATAGTGGTAGTAGCCGCCACCATTGGCGCAGGAGCCCATGGAGATCACGTAGCGCGGCTCGGGCATCTGGTCATAGACCTTGCGCAGCGCGGGGGCCATCTTGTTGGTCAGGGTGCCGGCCACGATCATAAGGTCCGACTGCCGCGGCGAGGCGCGCGGCGCGGTGCCGAAGCGTTCGAGGTCATAGCGCGGCATCGAGGTGTGCATCATCTCGACCGCGCAGCAGGCCAGACCGAAGGTCATCCAGTGCAGCGACCCGATGCGCGCCCAGTTGATGATGTCCTCGGTCGAGGTCAGCAGGAAGCCCTTGTCCTGAAGCTCGCGGTTCAGGGCCTGCACGGCGACCTCGTGATCGCCGCCCGCATGGTTCAGGGATGTGCTCACTCCCATTCCAGGGCTCCTTTCTTCCATTCATAGGCAAAGCCGATGGTCAGGATGGCAAGGAAGACCATCATCGACCAGAAGCCCGTCATCGAGATGTCGCCGAATGCCACGGCCCAGGGGAAAAGGAAGGCCACTTCGAGGTCGAAGATGATGAAGAGGATCGACACGAGGTAGAACCGCACGTCGAATTTCATCCGCGCATCGTCAAAGGCGTTGAAGCCGCATTCATAGGCCGAGACCTTTTCGGGGTCCGGATTGCGTACCGCCAGCACCGCCGCCGCAAGCATCAGCACAAGGCCGAGGCCCACCGCGATGGCCAGAAGAATGAGTATGGGAAGATACTCTCGGAGAATTGGGTCCACGAGGCGCTCCTTCGGCTGGCGACATGCGAGCTGCGGACACTGTCGGACCGCTTGATCTCATCGCGCCCCGTTTACTCCGCCCCCCGGTATTGGTCAACCGAAGGCGGGGCGAAAAGCGCCCCCTGCGACAAGGGATTCTGCTCTTTGTATGCAACAGCACACCGCTTTGTCCGCAGCAGCGCGGCAAGGCGCTTCCCCGGTCGCCGCCCCGGTCGCCGCATTGAGTCGCAAAGCAAATCAGTCGGATATCGCCGAGCGCGGGCGACGGCTCTGGCCACCGGCCGCGCCATGCGCTTGACTGTCCCCGTCCCTAGCCGGAGGTCCGCCATGCACCGTCCATCCCCCACCCTGCCCGCCCTTTTCATGGGCCTCGCCCTTGCCATGACCGCTGCGGCCCGCGCCGAGGAGGTGGGAAAGGTCGGCGTCGACTGGATCGGCAACGACATCCTGATCGAGGCGCTGCCCGATCCCGGCGTGCAGGGCGTGACCTGCCATCTGGCCTATTTCGACCGCTCGACCATCGACCGGCTGGTGCAGGGCAACTGGTTCGAGGATCCGTCCAATTCCTCCATCGCCTGCCGCCAGACGGGGCCGGTCACGCTGGGCGACATCGACCGCAGCCCGGAAGGCGAGGAGATCTTCAGCCAGCGCCAGTCGCTTCTGCTGAAGTCGCTTTCGGTGACGCGCATCTATGACGCGAAGAACGACACGCTGATCTACATCGCCCATGCGCGCGAGGTGACGGAAGGGTCGGCGAAGATGTCGATCTCGACCGTGCCGCTGTGGAACGCCAAGGCGGCGGAGTGAGGCGGAAGGATTTTCTCGCGAAAATCCTTCGGGGCGAAGTTTCTGGCGAAACTTCGGGACGGGATGCGAGACGGGGGGGGAGGCGTGATCCTTCGCAGAAGGATCGCCGCGAAGGATTTTCGCCAGAAAATCCTTCGCCCTCAGTCGGCCAGCGGCACCGCCACCCCGGCCTCTTCGCCCGACTGGCCCACGGCAAGGACCTCGGCGCGGATGATGCGGGCGATCAGAGCGCAATCGTCAAGGCTGAAGGTCAGCGGGACGCGCATGTCGACCAGCCCCGCAAGGATGCGGTCGGTCTGCGGCAGGGCCACGGGGGCGGCATAGCGCCAGTGGTCATAGCGGCTGGTGAAGGCCACGGGATCGGGCGCGCCGAACCATTTGAGCTCTACCCCCCGCGCGGCGCAGCGCGCGATCAGCGCCCTGATGCGGCCTGCGGTCCAGTCGGGCAGCAGGAACTGGAAGGACGAGCCCACATAGACCTCCTGCGCGGGGCGCGGGATGAGGCGCAGTCCGGCGGTGTCCTGCAACCCTGTCTCCAGCGTCCGGTACCGCTCTCCCCAGCGCGCGACGCGGTCGGCCAGCAGGCGCAGTTGCGGGCGCAGGATCGCGGCGCGCAGGTTGTCCATCCTGCCCGAGATGTTGGGGGTGTCCAGTCGGATGCCCTCGAACGCCTCGGGCGGGGGGGCGGCGCGGTGGCGGGCGTAAAGCATGTAGGACCCCGACAGCAGCACTGCGCGGGCGGCGACCTGCGGATCGTCGGTCAGCACGAAGCCGCCCTCGCCGGAATTGACGTGCTTGTAGGTCTGCATCGAATAGGCGGCGACCTTGCCATGCCGCCCCGACGGCACGCCCCGCCATGTCGCCCCCATCGTATGGGCGCAATCCTCGACCAGCGTGATGCCCATCCGGTCGCAGAGCGCGACCAGCGCCTCCATGTCGCAGATATGGCCGCGCATGTGGGACAGGAGCAGCACCTTCGCGCCGCTGGCCCGTGCCTGCACCTCGAGATGCGCAAGGTCGATGGTCAGGTCGTCCGTCACCTCGACAAAGACGGGCACCCCGCCGACCGAGGCGATGGCACCGGGCACGGGGGCCAGCGTGAAGGCGTTGGACAGGACCGGATCGCCCGCCCGCACCCCCACGGCCCGCAGCGCACAGCCCATCGCATAGCCGCCAGAGGCGACGGCAAGGCAGTAGCGCGCCCCCGTCAGGGCGGCGAATTCCTCTTCCAGCAGGGCGGTTTCCGCCACCTCGTCCGGCGCGGTGTTATAGCGGTGCAGCCGCCCGTGGCGCAGCACGGCGAGCGCGGCCTCGATCCCCTCGTCGGGGATGGGCTCCTGCTGGGTGAAGCTTCCCGTGAACCGTTCCATCAGCGCACCAGCCTTTCCGCCAGATCGGGCAAATCGTCGAAATGGTCCAGCAGCGCCTCGGGGTCAAGGCGGGCGATGTCGCGGCCTTCGGGGCCGAAGGTGACAAGGGCACAGGGCACCCTCGCGGCGCGGGCGGTGCGGCGGTCGGTATCGGTGTCGCCCACAAGCATGGAGCGGGCGATGCTGCCCCCTGCCCGCTCCACCGCGGCGGCATAGGGGGCCACGTCGGGCTTGCGGGTCGGCAGCGTGTCGGCCCCGATCAGCACATCAAAGAGCGGACGGATGCCAAGGCGGGTGACCAGCGTTTCGGCCAGTCCTGCAGGCTTGTTGGTGCAGATCGTGGTGGCAAAGCCCCTGCCCCGCAGCGCCTCGACCGCCGCGATGGCGCCGGGGTAGAGGCGGGTTTGGGTGTCGATGGCATCGGCATAGCATTGCAGCAGGCGCGGATATTGCGCATCCAGCTGCGCCTCGTCAAAGGGGCCAAGGCGCGAGAAGCCCAGCCGCAGCATGGCCCGCCCGCCATGGAAGGCGGTCAGGCTGTCGGCGGCGGTCAGCATGTCGCCATGCCCCAGATCGCGGAAACAGGCATTGGCGGCGGCCAGCAGATCGGCCGAGGTATCGGCCAAAGTCCCGTCCAGATCGAAGACCACTGTCCGCATCGCTTGCAATACCCCGTAATCTGGTGTGAACCGCCAAGGCTTGCGGCCTGCCCCGATGGGGGTAAAACGGGCGCAACAAGAAGGAAAGGGGCAGTATGCAGGTTTCGCTGGTCATTCTTGCGGCGGGTCAGGGGACGCGGATGAATTCCGACCTGCCCAAGGTGCTGCATCAGGTGGGGGCCGCGCCCCTGCTGCACCATGCCATGCAAGCCGGCCGCGCGCTGGAGCCGGAGGTGACCGTGGTCGTCACCGGCCACGGGGCCGAGGCCGTGGCCAAGGCCGCGCGCGCCTTTGACGAGGATGTGCAGACCGTCCTGCAGGAGGAGCAGAAGGGCACCGCCCATGCCGTGCTTCAGGCCGCGCCGCTGTTGCAGGGCGTCGCGGGGGATGCGCTGGTCCTTTATGGCGACACGCCCTTCATCCGGCCCGAGACGTTGCAGGCCATGCTCGAGGCCCGCCGCCGCCATGCGGTGGTCGTGCTGGGCTTTCACGCCGCCGATCCGGGGCGCTATGGCCGTCTGGTGGCAGAGGGCGAGACGCTGGAGCGGATCGTGGAATGGAAGGACGCGACCGCGGCAGAGCGCGCCATAACCCTTTGCAATTCCGGTGTTCTTTGCGCCGATGCGGGCCGCCTGATGCAGCTTTGCGCAGCTGTGGGCAATGACAATGCGGCGGGCGAGTTCTACCTGACCGACATCGTCGCGCTGGCGCGGGCCGAGGGGCTTTCGGCGGGGCTCGTGCTGTGTGACGAGGCCGAGACGATGGGGGTGAACACCCGCGCGCAACTGGCAGCGGCCGAGGCGGCCTTTCAGGCCCGCGCGCGGGCCGAGGCGATGGAGAACGGCGTCACCCTGACCGCGCCGGAGACGGTGTTCTTCGCGCTGGATACGGTGATCGGGCGGGATGCGGTGATCGGGCCGAATGTCATCTTCGGCCCCGGCGTCACCATCGAATCCGGTGCCGAGGTCAAGGGTTTCTGCCATCTCGAGGGCTGCCATATCAGCCGTGGTGCCACCGTCGGCCCCTTTGCCCGCCTGCGCCCCGGTGCCGAACTGGCCGAGGATGTGCATGTCGGCAATTTCGTCGAGATCAAGAACGCCATCCTGGACGAGGGCGTGAAGGTCGGCCACCTGACCTATCTGGGCGACGCGCAGGTGGGCGAGTTCACAAATATCGGCGCAGGCACCGTGACCTGCAATTATGACGGCGTGATGAAGCATCGCACGGTGATCGGCAAGCGCGCCTTCATCGGGTCGGACACGATGCTGGTGGCCCCCGTCACGGTGGGCGACGGCGCGCTGACCGGATCGGGGTCCGTCATCACCGAGGACGTGCCGCCCGAGGCGGTGGCCATCGGACGCGCCAAGCAGGTGACGAAACCGGGACTTGCGACCAAATTGTTCGAAAAGTTAAAAGCCATCAAGGCAGCCAAGGCTAAAGGGCAGGAATAATGTGTGGAATTGTAGGGGTCTTGGGCAATCACGAGGCGGCGCCCTTGCTGGTCGAGGCGCTGAAGCGGCTGGAATATCGCGGCTATGACTCGGCCGGTATCGCCACGGTGAACAAGGGCAGGCTCGACCGCCGCCGCGCCGTGGGCAAGCTGGTGAACCTGTCGGACCTTCTGGTGCATGAACCCCTCGCCGGAAAGGCGGGCATCGGCCATACCCGCTGGGCCACACATGGCGCGGCAACGGTTACCAATGCCCATCCCCACCGCGCGGGGCCCGTGGCGGTGGTCCATAACGGGATCATCGAGAATTTCCGCGAGCTGCGCGAGGAGCTGGCCACCCACGGCCTTGTGCAGGAATCCCAGACCGATACCGAAACCGTGGCCCTGCTGGCGCAGATGTACATGTCGCGCGGCATGACGCCGGTGGAGGCCGCACGCGCCACGCTGGGCCGCCTGCACGGGGCCTTTGCGCTGTGCTTCCTGTTCGACGGGCATGACGACCTGATGATCGCCGCCCGCAAAGGCAGCCCGCTGGCCATCGGCCATGGCAAGGGCGAGATGTTCGTGGGCTCCGACGCCATCGCGCTGGCGCCCATGACCGACCGCATCACCTATCTGGAAGAGGGCGACTGGGCCGTCATCACCCGCAGCGGGGCCGAGATCTTCGACGCCGAGGACCGCCGCGCCAACCGCGCCGAGACGCGCATCCAGATCGACGCCGCGCGGATCGAGAAGGGCGGCTACAAGCATTTCATGGCGAAAGAGATTGCCGAGCAGCCGGTGGTGATTGCCGATGCGCTGAAACATTACACCACGCCCGAAGGCGGGCTGCGCCTGCCCGAAGGCGTTGATTTCAAAGGCGTCGACCGGATCACCATGGTCGCCTGCGGCACGGCCTCCTATGCCTGCCACGTGGCGAAATACTGGTTCGAGCAGATCGCGGGATTGCCCGCCGAGATCGATATCGCCTCGGAGTTCCGCTACCGCGAACCGCCGCTGTCGGGGCAAAGCTGGGCCGTCTTCGTCAGCCAGTCGGGCGAGACGGCAGATACGCTGGCCGCGCTGCGCTATGCGCGCGACAAGGTGGCGAGGATCGTGTCGGTGGTGAATGTGCCCACATCCTCCATCGCGCGGGAAAGCGACCTGTCGCTGCCCATCCTTGCGGGGGTGGAGGTGGGCGTGGCCTCGACCAAGGCCTTTACCTGCCAGTTGACGGTGCTTGCGCTGATGGCGGTCAAGGCGGGGCTGGATCGGGGGCGGCTGACGGCGGAACAGGCGGCGGCGCATCTGGGAAGCTTGCGCAACCTGCCCGGGCTTATGAACCACGCGCTGGGTCTGTCAGGCGTGATCGCCGAGGTGGCAGAAGAACTGGCCGAGGCGCAGGATGTGCTGTTTCTCGGTCGGGGCGCGATGTATCCGCTGGCGCTGGAAGGCGCGCTGAAACTGAAGGAAATCAGCTATATACATGCCGAGGGCTATGCGTCCGGCGAGTTGAAGCACGGTCCCATCGCGCTGATCGATGCGCGGGTGCCGGTGATCGTTCTGGCGCCACGGGACGGGCTGTTCGACAAGACCGTGTCGAACATGCAGGAGGTCATGGCGCGGCATGGCAAGGTGCTCTTGATCTCGGACGCGGCGGGGGTGGAAGAGGCGGGCGCCGGCGTCTGGAAGACGCTGGTCCTGCCCGAGGTGGAGGCGGCCTTCGCGCCCATCCTCTATGCCGTTCCGGCGCAGTTGCTGGCCTATCACACGGCCATCGCCAAGGGCACGGATGTGGACCAGCCGCGCAATCTGGCGAAGTCGGTGACGGTGGAATGATCGGGGAGGCGCTGGCCCGGCTGGAGGCTTTGGCGGATGCCGGGCGGGCGGCCGAGATGGCGGAGTATCACAAGGTTTCGCGGCGATATCTTGGGGTTACGGTCCCCGAGGTCGAGGAGCTGGTGGCAGAATGGCGCGCCGCGCTGACGGTGGAGGAACGGGTCGCGCTGGCGGGCGGGCTGTGGGAGACGGATGTCCACGAGGCGATGGTGGCGGCGGCGAAACTGCTGACGCAGGCGCGGCTGCGCCCCGATCAGGCGGCGTGGGAGATGATTGCCGGCTGGGTGGAGCGGTTCGACGGCTGGGCCGTGTCGGACCATGCCGCCATCGCGGCGCAGAAGCGGCTGGTGGCCGATCCCGCGCGGATCGCGGTGGTGGAGGGCTGGACGGTCCATCCCAACATGTGGACCCGCCGCGCGGCGCTGGTTGCGACCCTGCCCTGGGCCAAGATGAATTTCCCGAAAGATCAGGACCTTGCCATCCGCGAGCAGGCGCTGGGATGGGCGGCGGATTACGTGGCCGACCGCGACTGGTTCATCCAGAAGGCGGTGGCATGGTGGCTGCGCGACCTGTCCAAGCATGATGCGGCACGGGTGCGGGTGTTCCTTGACGGCCCCGGCGCAGGGTTGAAGTCCTTTGCGCGGAAAGAGGCGGGCAAATATCTGTGATACTTGCGCTTCTGTCGGGCCGCCGGGGGTTTCACCCCCGGACCCCCAGGGTATTTGGGCCGAGATGAAGGGGCAGGTCACGGGGCGTTAACCTTCACGGTTTGTCAATGCGCCCCGGGGTGCGGGGTTTCGCTGCCTGCCCCCGCTTGATCTGCGACCAATGTCTGCCGTCTTTGCCCCTTTGCGTGACGGTTCCTGCCTTGCGAGGGTGGCGCGCAACCCTTACCTTTCCGTTATGGACACGCGCGCCGCCCCCCTGATCGACCCTTTTGCCCGACCGATTTCCTATCTTCGGGTCTCGGTCACGGACCGCTGCGATTTCCGCTGCGTCTATTGCATGGCGGAAAACATGACCTTCCTGCCCAAGGCGGATTTGCTGTCGCTGGAAGAGCTGGACCGGCTCTGCTCTGCCTTTGTCCGGCTGGGGGTGGAGAAGCTGCGGATCACGGGCGGGGAGCCGCTGGTGCGCAAGGGCATCATGACCTTTTTCCGCGCCATGTCGCGGCATCTGGACAGTGGCGGGCTGCGCGAATTGACGCTGACGACCAACGGGTCGCAGCTTGCGAAATACGCGGCAGAGTTGGCCGATTGCGGGGTCAGGCGCATCAACGTTTCCGTCGATACGCTTGATTCCAAGAAGTTTTCCGACATCACGCGCTGGGGGCGGTTGGGGCAGGTTCTGGACGGGATCGCGGCGGCGAAGGCGGCCGGGTTGCGGGTGAAGATCAATGCCGTCGCCTTGAAGGGGTTCAACGAGGACGAGCAGTTTTCGATGACCGAATGGTGCGCGGCGGAGGGGCATGACCTGACGTGGATCGAGGTCATGCCGATGGGCGATCTGGGCAATGAGGACCGGCTGGACCAGTACTGGAGCCTGAAGGATGTCCGCGCCCGCTATGCCGAACGGTTCACCGTGACGGACCTTGCCGAGCGGACGGGGGGCCCTGCGCGCTATGTGAGGCTGGAGGAGACGGGGCAAAAGGTGGGGTTCATCACGCCGCTGACCCACAATTTCTGCGAAAGCTGCAACCGCGTGCGGCTGACCTGCACGGGCGAATTGTACATGTGTCTGGGGCAGGAGGACATGGCCGACCTGCGCGCGCCCCTGCGGGCGAGCGGGGATGACGCGCTGGTCGAGGCGGCGATCCGCGCGGCGATTGCGAGGAAGCCCAAGGGGCATGACTTCGACTATTCGCGCCAGACGGTCAAAGGGCAGATGACGCGGCATATGAGCCATACGGGCGGCTGAGCGCGGCGTGCAAGTCACGGGGAACGCTGCATTTACCGGCGGGGCGGGCCGAAACGGGCCGTACCGGCGGCTGTGCCGACGGGTGTACCGCAGGCTGTACATACGCACGCTTGCGGAAGGCTGCGTTAACCACTGGGCGCGGATTGACAGCCTGTCGCATGGGGCAGCGGGTCGCAGACCCCTCGTATCGCGGGGCATCCGGCCTATCTGACGGGCAGGTCAGAAAGGTGCATCATGGATACGCTTTTGCTTTCCCGCATCCAGTTCGCGGCGAATATCTCTTTCCACATCCTGTTTCCCACCATCACCATCGCGCTGGGCTGGGTGCTGCTGTTCTTCAAGCTGCGCTTCAACCGGACGGGCGAGAGGAAGTGGATGGATCTGTACCTGTTCTGGGTGAAGGTCTTTGCCCTGTCCTTTGCGATGGGGGTCGTGTCGGGGATCACCATGTCCTTCCAGTTCGGCACCAACTGGCCCGGCTTCATGGAGACGGTGGGGAATGTGGCGGGGCCGCTGCTGGCCTATGAGGTGCTGACGGCGTTTTTCCTCGAGGCCGTTTTCCTTGGGATCATGCTGTTCGGGGCCTCCCGCGTGCCCGGGTGGCTGCATACGCTGGCGACATTCCTTGTGGCCTTCGGCACGACGATGAGCGCGTTCTGGATTCTGGTCCTGAACAGCTGGATGCATACGCCTGCGGGGCATGAGCTGCGCGACGGGGTGGTCTACGCCGCGGATTGGTGGGCGATCATCTTCAACCCGTCGATGCCCTATCGCCTGACCCATATGCTGCTGGCGAGCGGGCTGACCGTGGCCTTCCTGATCGCGGGGCTGTCGGCCTATCGCCTGTTGCGGGGGGATCGCGCGGCGGAGGTGGCGACGGGGCTGCGCTTTGGCGTGATCCTTGGCGCGGTGCTGATCCCCGCGCAGATCGTGGCGGGCGACATGCACGGGCTGAACACGCTGGAGCATCAGCCCGCAAAGGTGGCGGCGATGGAGGGGAACTGGGAGACGCAGGGCAATGTGCCGCTGCTGCTCTTCGCCCTGCCGGATGAGGTGGCGCGGGAAAACCGGCTCGAGCTGGGGATACCGTCCATGGCATCGGTGATCCTGAAGCATGACCCTGCAGGGGTGGTGCCGGGGTTGGATGATTTCGTGGCGGCGGACGGCACGGTGCTGCATCCCCCTGTGGCGGCGGTCTTCTGGTCCTTCCGCGTGATGGTGGGGATCGGCGTGCTGATGCTGCTGGTCAGTTGGGGGGCGGCCTTCCTGATCTGGCGGCGCGGGGTCGAGGGGGTGCCGCGCCCTGCCCTGATGGGCCTGACGGCGATGAGCTTTGCCGGATGGGGCGCCACGCTGGCCGGATGGTACACGACCGAGATCGGGCGGCAGCCGTGGCTGGTGCAGGGGGTGCTGACGGTGGAGCAGGCGGTGGGCGACATCGCGTCGGGCATGGTGGCGACGACGCTGGTGGCCTATCTGCTGGTCTATGCGGCGCTGCTGGCGGCCTATGTCGGCGTGATCTTCCATCTGGCGCGCAAGGGCGGGCGCTATGATGCGCCCGTGGCCAGCCCCGGCATGCAGCCTGCGGAGTGATGGCCATGTTCGATCCTGTCGCCCTGCCCCTGATCTTTGCCGCGCTGATGGGGGTTTCCATCCTGCTTTACGTGGTCCTCGACGGGTTCGACCTTGGCGTGGGCCTGCTGTTCCCCTTTGCCGATGAGGGTGAGCGGGATCGCATGGTCGCCTCGATCGGGCCGTTCTGGGATGCCAATGAAACATGGCTGGTGCTGGCGATCGGCATCCTGCTGGTGGCCTTTCCGGTCGCGCACGGGGATATCCTGACCGCGCTTTACCTGCCGGTGGCGGTGATGCTGATCGGGCTGATCCTGCGCGGCGTGGCCTTCGAGTTCCGCGCCAAGGCGCCCTTGGGGCACAAGCGGCCATGGGATGCGGCCTTCTGGGCGGGGTCCTTGATGACGGCGCTGGCGCAGGGTTTCATGCTGGGGATGTATGTGATGGGGCTGGAATGGACATGGGCCAAGGTGGCCTTCGCGCTGGGAACGGCGGGGGCGCTGGCCGTGGCCTATAGCTTCATCGGGGCGGGTTGGGTGATCCTCAAGACCGACGGGGTGTTGCAGCGGAAGGCCGTCGGCTGGGCGCGGGGCGGGATATGGGGGATGGTGCTGGGGATGGGGGCGGTGTCGGTGGCGACGCCCTTGGTGAGCGCGCGCATCTTCGACAAGTGGTTCCGCTTTCCCGAGATCGTGGCGCTGGCGCCTTTACCGCTGATGTCGGGGCTGCTGGTGGCGCTGCTCTGGCTCGCGCTGCGGCGGTTGCCGACGGCGAATGACAGTTTCGCGTGGTTTCCCTTTGCGGGGGCGGTGGTGCTGATGGTGCTGGGCTTCTTCGGGATGGCCTACAGCTTTTACCCCTATATCGTGCCGGAAAAGCTGACCATCTGGCAGGCGGCGGCGGCGACCGAGTCGTTGGCGATCATCCTTGTCGGCACCTTGGTCGTGTTGCCGATGATCCTTGGCTATACGGTGCTGGCCTATGTGATCTTCCGCGGGAAGGCCACGAAGCTGAGCTATGACTAGAGGCGCAGCGTAACGGCGGCCAAGGCGAGGGCGGCGGGCACCGCTTGTACGAAGAGGATGCGGCGGGAGGCGGTGGCGGCACCGTAAAGGCCCGCGACGAGGACGCAGGCGAGAAAGAAGATAGCCAGCGGGCGCCCCCATGAGGTGACGCCCTCTGCCACGGCCCAGATCAGGCCCGCGGCGAGGAAGCCGTTATACAGGCCCTGATTGGCCGCCATCACGCGGGTTGCCTGCGCGAATTCCTCGGTCGTGCCAAAGGCGCGGCGGGTGCGGGGATGGGTCCAGCGGACCATTTCCAGCCACAGGATATAAAGGTGCAGCGCGGCGATGGCAGCGGTCAGGGTAGTGGCGATCATGAAGCGGGCATCCGCGATTCCACCATCCCCGCATACCAGCTTGCTCCGAAGGGGATGACATTGTCGTCGAAATTGTAGGCGGGGTGGTGGACCATCGCCGTGTCGCCATTGCCCACGAAGATATAGGCGCCGGGGCGTTCGTTCAGCATGAAGCTGAAATCCTCGGCCCCCATCAGGGGCGCGGTGTCGGGGTCGACATGGCCCGAGACCTGACGCGCCACTTCGACCGCGTAATCGGTGTTTTCGGGGGCGTTGACGGTGACGGGATAGCCGCGGGAATAGGCGACCGTCGCGGTGGCCCCCAGCGCCATGGCCGTGCCCTGCACGATTTCGGCGATGCGGCGTTCGACGAAGTCCTGCACCGCGTGGTCCATGGTGCGGACCGTGCCCTTCATCTTCACCACCTGCGGGATGACGTTATGGGCGGTGCTATCGGTTTCCACCGTGCAGACCGATACGACGACCTGCTTCAGCGGGTCCACGTTGCGCGAGGCGATGGTCTGCAGCGCCACGATGACATGGGCCGCGACCACGGTCGTATCCACGCAGTCATGCGGTTTCGCGGCATGGCCGCCTTTGCCGGTCACCGTCACCTCGAACTGGTCGGCGGCGGCCATCAGCGCGCCCTTGCGGATGGCGAAATGGCCCACGGGGATGCCGGGCATGTTGTGCATCCCGTAGACCTCCTGGATCCCCCAGCGGTCCATCATCCCGTCCGCCACCATCTCGCGCCCACCGCCGCCGCCCTCTTCGGCGGGCTGGAAGATCACGACCGTCGTGCCGTCGAAATTCCGCGTCTCGGCCAGATACTTGGCCGCGCCCAGCAGCATGGCGGTGTGCCCGTCATGGCCGCAGGCATGCATCTTGCCCGGCGTCTTGGAGGCATAGGGCACGCCCGTCTGTTCGATGATCGGCAGCGCGTCCATGTCGGCGCGCAGGCCCACGACGCGGCCCGCCGTGTCGGTCTTGCCCTTGATGACACCCACGACGCCGGTGCGCCCGATCCCCTCCACCACCTCGTCACAGCCGAAGGAGCGCAGCAGCTCGGCCACCCGCGCCGCGGTGCGGTGGACATCGAAGAGCAGTTCGGGATGTTCGTGGAAATCGCGCCGCCATGCGGTGATCTCGGGCAGCAGTTCGGCAAAGCGGTTCTTGACGGGCATGGCGGGTCTCCTTTGGCGCAAAGCCTAGCGCCCTGCCCGCGCGACGCAAGCGCGATCAGCCGAAGCGGCGGCGCGCGTCCAGCGCAAGGCCGGTGCCGACCGATCCCAGCATGTCGCCCGTGGCCAGCCGCGCCTGCGGCAGGGCGGCGGCGACGGTGGCGCGCAGCACCGGCAGATGCGACGACCCGCCGGTCAGGAAGACGGTGCCGATCCGCCCCGCCTCCACCCCCGCCTGTGCCAGCGTGGCATCGACCAGCGCGCGGATGCGGGCGACGGGGGCGGCCACCGCCGCCTCGAACCGGTCGCGCCGCGCCATGGGGTTCGGCCCGCCGGTCAGGGGGGCGAGCATCAGGCGCGCCGCCTCCTCGCCGGACAGGGCGATCTTGGCGCGCTCCACCTCCATCGCGATGGCATGGCCGTGGCGGTGGTCGATCACATGGATCATGCGGTCGATCAGCTCGGGCCGGTCCGCCTCGTGCCGCAGGCCCTTCATATCGGCCATGACGCGCGGGGCATAAAGCGCGTTTATGCGGTGCCATGTCGCCATGTCCTGCCAATAATGGCGCGGCATCAGCCCCTGCCCGCCCTTTGTGGGGGACAGATAGCCCAGATGCGGCATCGCCTCGGCCAAGGATAGCAGGCGGTCGAAATCCGTGCCGCCGACGCGGATGCCGCCCGTGGCAAGGATATCCGCCCCCCGATCCGCCGCCCGCGCCCGTTCCGGCGACAGGCGCAGCACGGACAGGTCCGACGTGCCGCCCCCGATGTCGAAGACCAGCACCAGCTCTTCTGCCGCCAGCCCCGCCTCGTAATGCAGGGCGGCGGCGACGGGTTCGAACTGGAAGGCGACATGGGCAAAGCCCGCCTCGCGCGCGATCGCCTCCAGCACCGCCTGCGCCGCCGCATCCCCCGCAGGGTCGTCATCGACGAAATGGACGGGGCGGCCAAGGACCACGCGGTCCACCTTTGGCGCCGCCGCGCGCAGCCGCGCGGCCAGATGGCCGATGAAGCGCGCCAGCACGTCGCGGAAGCTGACCGCGCGCCCGCCCACCGCCGTGCGGTCATTGACAAGGCCAGAGCCGAGCGTGCTTTTCAGCCCGCGCATCAGGCGGCCTTCCTCTCCTTCCAGATAGGCGGCGATGGCGGCGCGGCCGAAATCCGGCGCGGGCCGGTCGGCGTGGAAGAACACGGCCGAGGGCAGCGTGACCGCCCCGCCCTCCAGCGGCAAAAGGCGCGCGCCCGTGGCATCGGCCAGAGCCACCGTCGAATTCGACGTGCCGAAATCGATCCCCGCAAACAGCCCGTCCATCCCGCCCCCCGGATCCGAAAGCAGGCCCGATACCTCCCCGCCGGAGCCAAGTAAACCCTGCCCCATTTTCCGTTCCCAAATATCCACAGGGGGTGAATTGGCCGGCACGGCCAAGAGGGGGCGCGTGCGCCCCCGGACGGCGGAGCCGCCGCGCCTCCGGCGCGGAGGCGACAGGAAAGCCGTGCGGGCGGAACGCCCGCGCCTTACAGCGACGGGCCGGGGATCATGGGCGACCCGTCGGTAAAGCGCGACAGGCGGAATCGGGACAGGTCATGGCCCGGATCGCCCCCCGCCACCAGATCGGCCACCACCCGCCCCATGCCCGGCCCGATGCCGAAGCCGTGGCCGCACATGCCCGTGGCGATCACCAGCCCGGGCAACGCCGCCACGCGGTCCACCACGGGCACCACATCGGGCAGCGTGTCGATCATCCCCGCCCATGCCGCGCGCAGGCGGGGGCGGCCCAGCGCGGGGAAGGCCTCGGCGAAGAAGGTCTGGAAACGGGCGATGCGGTCCATGTTGGGCGCGGGATTCAGGATGCGCGTCGCCTCGAAGGGCGATGCCTCGTCGCCGCCCCAGCGGCGGGGGGTGGTCCATGCGTCGGGGTATCCGCGCGGGGCTGCGGGGCGAAAGGCGGTGGAGCGGAAGTCCTTTTTCAGCACGGGCAGATAGATGCCCAGATGGCGGAAGGCGTCGGGGCCGATGAAGAAGTCATGCCCCGATCCGGGGGCCAGCGTATAGCCGCCATCCTGACGGCGGCGGAAGGCGAAGTCGTCGTCGCAGGCATTGCCCGCAAAGACCTCGGCCATCGGTTCGGTCGCGGCGACCGAGGCGAGGACGGCAAGCTGCGGGATATTCACCCCCTCGGCCCGCAGGAACAGGGACGACCACGCGCCCCCCGCCACCACGACCTGATCGCATCCGATGCGGCCCTGTTCGGTGAAGACCCCTGCCACGCGGCCTGCCTGCACATCAAGCCGCCGCACGGCGCAGTTCTCCACGATCACCGCGCCGCGCGCCTGCGCCCCTTCGGCCAGCAGCGGCACCGCCTGCCACGGTTCGGCGCGGGCGTCCGATGGCGTGAACAGCGCACCGGTCCATGCCTTGGCGCTGCCCTTCAGCTTTTCGGCCACCGCGCCGCCGGTCATCATGTGGCTGTCGACGCCGAAGGCGCGGGCGTCCGCCAGCCATGCCTCGAACTTGCCCAGCTCGGCCTCGGTCTTGGCAAGGTAGAGGACACCTTCCTGCCGGAAGCCCAGCCCTTCGCCCATCTCCTGCGCCAGCGTTTTCCACAGGCGCAGGCTTTCCATCATGATGGGAAGCTCTCCCATGTCGCGGCCCTGCTGGCGGCACCAGCCCCAGTTGCGGCTGGACTGTTCGCCCGCGATGCGCCCCTTTTCGCAGAGCGTGACGCGCAGGCCCTTTTCGGCAAGGAACCACGCCGTCATGACGCCGATGACGCCGCCGCCCAGCACCACCACGTCGCAGGCGGCGGGGGGCGGTCCGGCAAAGCGGATGGGCGAGGCGTCAGAGATCGGGAAGCGCATCATCGCGACAGCTCGTCCAGCAGGCGTTGCATGAAGCGGTGGCCGGCCTCGAATTCGGCCAGCGACAGCCATTCGTCGGCCTGATGGGCCTGCGCGATGTCGCCGGGGCCGCAGATGGCGGCGGAATAGCCCGCCTCCTGGAACTGTCCCGCCTCGGTGCCATAGGAGACGACGCCGGTGCCATTGTCGCCCGTCAGGCGGCGGCAGATCGCCTCGGCCTCTCCTTCCGGCTCAGGCATCAGGGCGGGAACGCCGAAGAAGCGGTCAAGGTGGATGCCCGCCTCGGGGCGGACGGCCTTCATGGCGGCGTCAAGGCGGGCGACTTCCGAAATGAAGGCTTGGGCATGGGATTCGAGGTCCTCGCCCGGGACCACCCGCATCTCCAGCGCGAAGCGGCAGTCGGCGGCGGTGATGTTATGCGCGGTCCCGCCCGAGATCATGCCGACATGCAGCGTGGTGAAGGGCGGATCGAAGGCCAGCGCCTGCGCGGCGCGGGGTTGGCTTTGGATCCATGCGTTGCGGTCATTGGCCCATTGGATCAGCCGCGCGCCTTCCATGATGGCCGAGACGCCATAGGGCAGGAGCGAGGAATGCACCTCGAACCCCTTTACATGCACGTGAAAGCCCGTGCCGCCCTTGTGGCCGTTGATGACCTTCATGGTCGAGGGTTCGCCGATGATGGCGGCCGCACCCTTGGGGACCACGCCCTGCATGGCGGCGATCATGGGGGGCGCGCCGGTGCAGCCCACCTCTTCGTCATAGCTCAGCGCGATTTGCAGCGGGCGCTTGACCCCGCGCCGCTGCGCCTCGACCAGCGCCCAGATCGCCAGCGCGTCGAATCCCTTCATGTCGCAGGTGCCGCGCCCATAAAGCCGTCCGTCGCGTTCGGTCACGGTCCACGGGTCGGACGTCCAGTGCTGCCCGTCCACGGGGACGACGTCGGTATGGCCGGACAGGACGACCGCTCCCTCTTCCCACGGGCCGACATGGGCGAAGAGCGCGGCCTTGCTGCGGTCTTCGTTGTAATGGCGGTGGGCGTGGATGCCGTGGCTGTCAAGGTATTCCTCGACCCAGTCCACCAGCGGCAGGTTGGTGTCACGGCTGACGGTGGGGAATTTTACCAAGCGATCAAGGATTTGGCGCGGCGACAGCACGGGTGCGGCGGTCATGTGGGTCTTCCTGCGGTTTCCCGCCCACGTTGGCGCGGCCCGCGCGGGCGGTCAAGGGCGGCGCAAGTGACGTAAGGTCACCCCGCACAAGCGGCTTGCGGCATTGCGAAAAATCTCTAACACTCTCCCTCAGCGTGCCGGGACGAAGGCAAAGACCACCCGGAAAAGAATAAAGAATAACAATGACCTTGGGGGGTCTGCCTATGCCCGATGGGGCTGCGCCTGTCCTCGACGTGCGGGGATTGAAGACCGTTTTCCGCACGCGCGGCGGCGAAATCCATGCCGTCAATTCCGTCAGCTTCCACCTGCGCCCGGGCGAATTGCTGGGCGTGGTGGGCGAGAGCGGTTCGGGCAAGTCCGTCACGATGATGTCGCTGATCGGGCTGTTGCCGTCACCGCCGGCCGAGGTGCGGGCGGGCGAGGTTCTGCTGGGCGGGCGTGACCTGCTGAAGCTGCAACCGCGCGAGTTGCAGGAGGTGCGGGGCGCGAAGGTGGGCTTCGTCTTTCAGGACCCGATGACCAGCCTGAACCCCGTCTTCACCGTGGGCAACCAGATCATGGAACCCCTGATGAAGCATATGGGGATGTCCAAGGCACAGGCCGAAACCCGCGCGGCGGAGTTGCTGGCGCTGGTCGGCATCCCCGATGCGAAGAAGCGGCTGAAATCCTATCCGCACCAGTTTTCGGGCGGGATGCGGCAGCGAGTGATGATCGCCATCGCGCTGGCCTGCGATCCCGATGTTCTGATCGCGGATGAGCCGACCACGGCGCTGGACGTCACCATTCAGGCGCAGATCATCGAGTTGGTGAAGGAGCTGCGCCAGAAGCTGGGCATGGCCATCGTCTGGATCACCCATGATCTGGGCGTGATCGCGGGCATCGCGGACCGTGTCATGGTGATGTATGGCGGGCAGGTGGTGGAACAGGCCCCTGTGCGCGAGCTGTTTTCCAACCCGCAGCATCCCTATACCCGCGCGCTGCTGAAGACCGTGCCGTCGCTGACGGGTGAACGCGCCGCGCGGCTGGAGGTCATTCAGGGCCAGCCGCCCATCCTTGCGGGGGAGCCGGTGGCCTGCCCGTTCCGCGCGCGCTGCGCCCATGCCTTCGACCGCTGCCATGCCGAAAACCCCCTGCGCCGTGCCATCGACGGGCGGCCTGTAGGTCAGGGGCATGACGTGGCCTGCCACTGGTCGGCGGGGGGCGCGCATGGCTGATGGGGCGATGAAATCCCCGCTGGTGCAGGTGCGCGGGCTGAAGATGCATTTCCCCATCCATGCCGGGCTGCTGCGCCGCAAGGTGGGTGCGGTGAAGGCGGTGGATGGCGTGTCCTTCGACATCTTCGAGGGCGAGACGCTGGGTCTGGTGGGGGAATCCGGCTGCGGCAAGTCCACCGTCGGGCGCGCGCTCCTCAGGCTTTACGAGTTGACCGAAGGCTCGGTCGTGATCGACGGCGAGGATATCGCCACGCTGGCCCCCGATGCCCTGCGGAAGAAACGGCCGACGATGCAGATGGTGTTTCAGGACCCGCAGGCCTCGCTCAACCCGCGCATGACGGTGGCGGCGATCATCGGGGAACCCTTGGACGAACATACCGGCTGGGACGCCGCGAAGAAAACCGCGCGGGTCTATGAGCTGATGGATCAGGTCGGGCTGAACCGCCGTTTCGCCAACCGCTATCCGCACGAGTTTTCCGGCGGGCAGCGGCAGCGGATCGGGATTGCCCGCGCGCTGGCGCTGAACCCGAAATTCATCGTCTGCGACGAACCCATCGCGGCGCTGGACGTGTCCATCCAGGCGCAGGTGGTGAACCTGTTGGAGGATTTGCAGGACCGGCTGGGTCTGACCTATCTCTTCATCAGCCACGATCTGTCGATGGTGCGCCATATCGCGGATCGCGTGGCGGTCATGTATCTGGGCCAGATCGCGGAACTGTCCCCGCGCGAGGCGCTTTATGCCCGCCCCCTGCATCCCTATGCCGAGGCGCTGCTGTCGGCCGTGCCGGAACCCGACCCGACGATGGAATCGCGCCGCCAGCGCATCATCCTGAAGGGCGATGTCCCCTCGCCCGCCAATCCGCCCAAGGGCTGCAACTTCTGCACGCGCTGCCCCAAGGTGATGGCGGTCTGCCGCGAGGTGGAGCCGCGTCTGGCGGAAGTGGAACCCGGGCGCTTTGTCGCCTGTCACCTGTTCGACAACAATGCCGGGGGGCAAGCATCCCCCGGTGCCGAGGTGCGCGAGCACAACCAACAAGGAGAGCAAAGATGAACTTCAGAACCGCCCTTCTGGGCGCGGCGGCGGCCTTCGTGCTGGCCCCTGCGGCCCATGCCGAACGGGGCGCCGATGGCGAGGTCAAGGTCTTCTACTATCAGGCCGTGTCCACGCTGAACGCCTATCTGTCCTCGGGGACGAAGGACGTGGAAGCCGGATCGCTGGTGCTGGAGCCGCTGGCGGGCTTTGACCAGGACGGGCAGATGTTCCCGCGTCTGGCGGCGGAAATCCCGACAGTGGAAAACGGCGGCGTCTCGGCCGACCTGACCTCGATCACGTGGAAGCTCAAGGAAGGTCTGGTCTGGTCGGACGGCACCCCCGTCACCAGCGCGGACGTCAAGTTCACCTGGGAATATTGCACCCATCCCGAGGGCGGCTGCGCACAGGGCGCGAAATACGAGGGCATCAAGTCCATCGACACGCCCGACGACCTGACCGTCGTCATCACCTTCGAGGGGCCGAAGCCCTATCCCTATCAGCCCTTCACCGGCGGCACCGCGCCGATCCTGCAGAAGGCGCAGTTCGAGGCCTGCCTTGGCGCCGCGGCGGCCAGCTGCGTGGAACAGAACTCCAAGCCCGTGGGCACCGGCCCCTTCATCGTCACCGATTTCAAGGTGAACGACGTGGTGACCTTCGAAGCCAACCCCAACTACCGTGATCCCGCGAAGCCCGCCTTCGCCAAGGTCACGCTGAAGGGCGGCGGCGACGCGCTGGCCGCGGCCTCGGCCGTGATGGAGACGGGCGAGTTCGACTATGCCTGGAACACCCAGATCAACCCCGAACAGCAGGCCCAGATGGAAGCCGGCGGCAAGGGCAGCTTTGTCAACGCCTTCGGCACGCTGGTCGAGCGGATCGAGATCAACATGACCAACCCCGATCCGGCCCTGCCGGAAGGCGAGCGGTCGACGGTCAAGCATCCGCACCCGATCCTGACCGACGCCAACGTCCGCAAGGCGCTGTCCATGGCGATCGACCGCCAGACGCTGGTCGATGTGGGCTATGGCGGCGCGGGCCGTCCGACCTGCAACCTCGTCCCCGCCCCGGCCTTCCAGGCGTCCGACAACACCGGCTGCCTGACGCAGGACATCGAAGGCGCCAAGGCCCTGCTGGAAGGCGCGGGCTGGACCGACAGCGATGGCGACGGCATCCGCGACAAGGACGGCAAGAAGCTGAGCCTCGTCTACCAGACCACGGTCAACCCCGTGCGTCAGGACTTCCAGGCCCTGATCAAGGGCTGGTGGAACGAGATCGGCGTCGAGGTGGAGTTGAAGGCGATCGACCCGTCGGTCTTCTTCGGCGGTGATGCGGCCTCGCCCGATACCTTCCAGAAGTTCTATGCCGACGTCGAGATGTACGCCAACAACTTCGACGGCACGGATGCCGAGCCCTACATGTCGCAATACCTCTGCGACAAGATCCCGGGGCCCGAAAACCAGTGGCAGGGCGAGAACATCAACCGCTTCTGCGATCCGGCCTATGATGCCATGGTCAAGGAACTGTCGACCACGTCGGGCATCGACGCGCGCGGCGCGCTGGTGATGAAGCTGAACGACATGCTGACCAAGGACAGCAACATCGTCATCCCGCTGGTGGATCGCGGCCGCTTCTCGGCCAAGTCCAACACGCTGGACGGGTTCGTCATGAACTCGTGGGATACCGAGCTGTGGAACGCGCAGGACTGGACCCGCGCGAAGTGATCTGACCTGAACCCGGGCGCGGCGGAACCGACCGCCGCGCCCTTCTTGCGGTCCCCTTTCCAGTCAGGCAGGCCCTATGCTCTCCTTCACCCTCCGGCGGCTCTTGACGGCGATTCCGACGCTGCTCCTCATCAGTCTGGTGATCTTCCTGCTGGTCGACCTCGCGCCGGGCAGCCCGATGTCGGACATTCCGCTGACCGTCCCGCCCGAGGTGCGCCAGAAGATGATCGCGGCCATGGGGGCCGACCAACCCGTCTTCGTGCGCTATCTGCTTTGGTTGAAACAGTTTTTCTGGGTGGAACCGCTTTATGGCATCGACGCGCTGTTCGGCACGGATTTCGCGCAAGGCGCGCAGCGGATCATCAGCTGGCAGTCGAAAGCGCCCGTGTTCCAGATCATCGGCGAGCGCCTGCCCCAGACGCTGACCGTGGTGGGCACCGCCTATCTGATCGGCGTGCTGATCGCGCTGCCCATCGGCATCTATTCCGCCTATCGCCAGTATTCATGGTTCGATCAGGCGGGCACCTTCTTTGCCATGGCGGGTTTCTCTGTCCCGACCTTCTTCACGGGCAATGTGCTGATCCTGATCTTTGCGGTGAACCTTGGCTGGTTCCCGACCATCTATGACACCAATCTGGAGGTCGTGGACTGGGCGTCGTTCAAGGCGATGCTGGCGCAGATGGCGCTGCCCGTCACGGTGCTGGCGCTGTTCAACGCGGCCGAGATCAGCCGCTATACCCGTTCCTCGGTGCTGGAGAACCTCGGTCAGGACTATGTCCGCACCGCGCGGGCCAAGGGGATGGGCGAGGGCAAGGTGGTGCTGAAACACGTGCTGCGCAATTCGCTGATCCCCGTCGTCACCGTGATCGCGCTGGGTCTGCCCACCGTCTTTGGCGGGGCGATCGTGACCGAGCAGATCTTCAAGATCAACGGCATCGGCGCGGCGCTGATCGGGGCGATCCATGTGTCCGACCTGCCCACGGTGCAGACCGTGACCTTCATCTTCGCGGTGCTGATCGTGATGTTCAACCTGATCGCCGATATCCTGTACGGCATCCTCGACCCGCGGATCCGCTATGACTGACACCACGATCCAGACCGACAAGCCGCGTGGCCCCTGGGGGGATGTCTGGGCGCAGTTCCGCAAGCACAAGGGCGCGATGGCCGCGCTGGTCATGCTGGGCACGCTGGCCGTGTTCTGCCTGATCGGGCCGCTGGTCTGGCGGATCGACCCGAATTTCATCGAGACCGACACGGTCAAGATGTTCAAGATGCGCAATCAGGGCCCGTCCTTCGCCCATCCGCTGGGCACCGACCAGCTGGGGCGGGACATGCTGGCGCGGATGATGTTCGGCGGGCGCATCTCGCTGGCCGTGGGGACGGTGGCGATGCTGGTCGCCATCTTCATCGGCACGACCGTGGGGGTGCTGGCGGGCTATTTCCGGCGCATCGACGGGCTGCTGATGCGGCTGACCGACCTGTTCCTTGCCCTGCCCCTGCTGCCGCTGCTCTTGGTGATGATGTTCCTGTTCCGCGATACGGTGGCGGGCATCCTCGGCCCGCGGCTGGGAACCTTCCTGCTGATCGTCATGGCGATCGGGCTGACCAGCTGGATGCACGCCGCCCGCATCGTGCGGGGCGAGGTGCTGGCGCTGAAGGAGCGTGAATTCGTGCTGGCCGCGCGGTCGATCGGCACGCCGTCGCGGCGGATCATCATCCGCCACATCCTGCCCAACGTGCTGTCACCCGTGCTGGTGGCGGCGACGCTGGGGATTGCCGCGGCGATCATCACGGAATCGGTGCTGTCCTTCCTCGGCCTCGGCTTTCCGCCGGATTTCCCGACCTGGGGACGGCTGCTCTATGACGGGATCGCGGAAATCCGCACCTATCCCGAGCGGGTGATCTGGCCGGGCATCGCGATCTCGCTGACGGTGCTGTCGGTGAACTATATCGGCGACGGCCTGCGCGACGCGCTGGACCCGCGCATCCGCGGGCGGTGAGGGCAAATTAAGCGATAGCGTTTCGTCATCGCCCGTGGCCCAAGCCACGGGCGGCGGCCGTCCCGCCCTTTCGTTGCGACCTAGTCGAAATGGTTGCGGATGCGCCGCACCATCAGCCAGACGCCCAGCAGGACGGCAGGCGTCAGGATCGCCATCAGCGCCCCGTGCGACAGATGCGCCTTGTGGGCCAGCGGCTCCAGCGCATAGGCGGCAAGGTTGACGGCGTAATAGCTGATCGCCACGGTCGACAGCCCCTCGACCGTGCGTTGCAGGCGCAGTTGCAGATCGGCGCGGCGGTCCATGCTTTCCAGCAGTTTCTGGTTCTGGGCCGAGCGTTCCACATCGACCCGCGTCCGCAACAGTTCCGCCGCGCGTTCGGCCCGTTCCGCCATGCTCTTCAACCGCGCCTCGGCGGATTTCACCGTCCGCATGGCGGGGTCATAGCGGCGCATCATGAATTCGCCAAAGGTCTGGCGACCCTGGATGCGCGCCTCGCGCATCACCTCGATCCGCTGGTTCACGATGGCCTCATAGGCCGCCGTCGCGCCGAAGCGGAAGGAAAATTGCACGGCAAGGCTTTCCAGTTCCGACGAGATCGTCAGAAGCTCGTGCAGCGCCGCCTCGGGCGAGCGTTCGGTGGTGTCCAGCGCCGAGACGAGCGACATCAGCTGCGGGTCCAGCGTGTTGAGCCGCGCGGTCAACTGGCGCGAGCGCATCAGCCCCAGCATGGACATGGAGCGGTAGGTTTCCACCTCGCACAGGCGCTGCACGATGCGGCCGACGCGGCGGCTGCCGGTGCCGGGGCGGACGAAGACGGCAAAGCGCATGTGGCCCGCCGGATCGATGCGGAAATCCCCCGCGACGATGGCCGCCCCGTCGACGACGCGGCTGACGGCAAGGCTTTCGGGGACGAACCAGTCCTCCAGTTTCGCCATGACGGCATCGTCATCCTCGGGCATCTCCTCGACCCGGATCAGGACGGAACAGATGCGCTTGCCCGGCGCGGCGGCCAGCCAGTCGTCGGGAAAGACCTCGGCCTCGGCCGGATCGAAGGGGCGGTCCGACAGGCCGGGGGAAAAGGCGGAATAGGTGACGAACTCGGTATGGCTTTCCCATTTCAGGTCGGCCCGCCCGATGGGGCCCGAGAAGTGGGTGGCGTCAGGCTGCGGATGGGCCGATCCGTTGCGGTCCAGCAGCGCCAAAAGATGCGCGCGGTCGCGGGCGCGGTCGCGGTTGGCGGCGTCCACGGGTTCCTTGAAGGCCATGTAGACGGCATGGCAGGGCACATCCAGCGACGGGAAGGGCCGTGCGTGAAGCTCGTTCACGAGGGCATAGCGGAGCGGGTGGTCGTCGACGGGGGGCATGGCGTTCCTGCGGGACTTTGAACCGAGGTAGGGCGTGGGGCGCTACGCTTCCAGTGAAATGGGCGTATGCGGGGGTATGCAATGCTGCTGTTGCAGAAAAACACCCTCCCGGAAGCGAAATGCCGGTCGAAACGCGTGCGGCGATGGCCGCACGCTTGGCGGTCGTCAAAGGAAAAGGCCCCGACCTTGCGGTCGGGGCCTCGTGGGATGGGCAAGGGTGCCCATCCTGCCTAGTCGATCATCGGCAGAAGCTGGTCGATGCTCTTCTTCGCGTCGCCATAGAACATCCGCGTGTTCTCCTTGAAGAAGAGCGGGTTCTCGATCCCCGAATAGCCCGTGCCCTGCCCCCGCTTGGAGACGAAGACCTGCTTGGCCTTCCAGCATTCCAGCACCGGCATGCCGGCGATGGGGCTGTTGGGGTCTTCCTGGGCTGCGGGGTTCACGATGTCGTTCGACCCGATCACGATGGCGACGTCGGTTTCGGGGAAGTCCTCGTTGATCTCGTCCATCTCCAGCACGATGTCGTAAGGCACCTTAGCCTCGGCCAGCAGCACGTTCATGTGGCCGGGCAGACGCCCTGCGACGGGGTGGATGGCGAAGCGGACGTTCTTGCCCTTGGCGCGCAGTTTCCGCGTCAGTTCCGACACCGACTGCTGCGCCTGCGCCACGGCCATGCCGTAGCCCGGGATGATGATGACGCTGTCGGCATCGTTCAGCGCCGCCGCCACGCCTTCGGCGTCGATGGCGATCTGTTCGCCGGTGACTTCCATCGCAGGGCCCGTGGTGCCGCCGAAGCCGCCGAGGATGACCGAAATGAAGGACCGGTTCATCGCCTTGCACATGATGTAGGACAGGATCGCACCCGAAGACCCCACCAGCGCGCCCACCACGATCAGCAGGTCATTGGACAGCGAAAAGCCGATCGCCGCCGCCGCCCAGCCGGAATAGCTGTTCAGCATCGACACGACGACGGGCATGTCCGCCCCGCCGATCCCCATGATCAGGTGATAGCCGATGAAGAGCGCGGCCAGCGTCATGACCAGAAGCGCCAGCGTCGACCCCGACTGGAGGTAGACGAACAGCAGCACCAGCGAGATGATCGCAGCCCCCGCGTTCAGCGCGTGCCCGCCGGGCAGCTTCTTGGCCTTGCCGTCCACCTTGCCCGCCAGCTTGCCGAAGGCGATGACGGAGCCGGTGAAGGTGACCGCCCCGATGAAGACGCCAAGGAAGGTTTCGACCCGCAGGATGGCCACCTCGACCGCCGTCTTTTCCGCGACCTTGGCGGCAAAGCCCGTCAGCGCCTGACGCGCGGCCTCGTCCATGCCCGCAATCGCGGTCAGCTCGATATGGGTGTTGAAGCCGATGAAGACCGCCGCAAGGCCCACGAGGCTGTGCATCGCGGCGACGAGTTGCGGCATCTCGGTCATCTGGACGCGCTGCGCCACATACCAGCCGATCACGCCGCCGACGGCGACCATGACCAGCGAAATCAGCCAGTTCCCCGCGCCGGGGCCATAAAGCGTCGCCGCCACGGCCAGCGCCATGCCGACGATCCCGTACCAGACAGCGCGTTTCGCGCTTTCCTGCCCCGACAACCCGCCCAGCGACTGGATGAAGAGGACGGCGGCGACCACATAGGCCGCAGTGGTGAATCCGTATTCCATTCTCGCGCGCTCCCCTTACGACTTCTGGAACATGGCGAGCATCCGCCGGGTGACCATGAAGCCACCGAAGATGTTTATCCCGGCCATGAAGACCGACAGCGCGGCAAGGATCACGACCAGCCAGTTGCCCGACCCGATCTGCATCAGCGCGCCAAGGATGATGATCGACGAAATCGCGTTCGTGACCGCCATCAGGGGCGTGTGCAGCGAATGCGACACGTTCCAGATCACCTGTACGCCGACATAGACCGACAGCACGAAGACGATGAAGTGCGACATGAAGCTTGCCGGCGCATAGAGACCGGCCAGCAGGATCAACCCGCCGCCGACCACCAGCATCGCCACCTGATCGCGCGTCTGTTTCTTGAACGCCGCCGCTTCCTGCGCCCGCTTCTCCTCGGGCGTCAGTTCCTTGGGCTTTTCCTTGGGCTTGGCCGCCGCAATCGCCGCGATCTTGGGCGGCGGCGGCGGATAGGTCACCGCCCCCTCATGCGCCACGGTCGCGCCGCGGATCACGTCATCCTCCATGTTGTGGTGGATCACGCCATCCTTCTTGGGCGTCAGGTCCGTCAGCATGTGGCGGATGTTCGTCGCGTAAAGCGTCGAGGCCTGCGCCGCCATGCGCGACGGGAAATCGGTGTAGCCGACGATGGTCACGCCATTGTCGGTCACGATCTTCTGGTCGGGCACCGTGAGGTCGCAGTTGCCGCCGCGTTCCGCCGCAAGGTCCACGATGACCGAGCCGCGCTTCATCATCCCCACCATATCCTCGGTCCAGAGCTTCGGCGCGGGCCGGCCCGGGATCAGGGCGGTGGTGATGACGATGTCGATATCGGGGGCAAGCTCGCGGAACTTCGCCAGTTGCTTTTCGCGGAATTCGGGGGACGAGGGGGCCGCATAGCCGCCCGTCGCCGCGCCATCCTGCGTCTGTTCGAATTCGAGGAAGACAAACTCCGCCCCCATCGATTCGATCTGTTCGGCCACTTCGGGACGCACGTCGAAGGCATAGGTGATGGCGCCCAGCGAGACCGACGTGCCGATGGCCGCCAGACCCGCAACCCCTGCCCCCACGATCAGAACCTTGGCGGGCGGGATCTTGCCCGCCGCCGTGACCTGACCCGTGAAGAAGCGGCCGAAGTTGTTGCCCGCCTCGATCACCGCGCGATAGCCCGCGATATTGGCCATCGACGACAGCGCGTCCATCTTCTGCGCGCGGCTGATGCGGGGCACCATATCCATGGCGACGACCGTCGCGCCCTGCTTGGCGACCTGTTCCAGAAGTTCGGCATTCTGCGCCGGCCAGAAGAACGAGATCAGCGTCTGCCCCTGCTTCAGAAGCTTTGCCTCCGAAGCCTCGGGTCCGCGCACCTTGACCACCACATCGGCGGCGGCAAAGACGGCCTTGGCGTCCTTGACCACCTCTGCGCCCGCAGCCTGATAGGCGGCGTCGGTAAAGCCTGCCTTGGCCCCCGCGCCCGCCTCGACCACCGCCGTATGGCCCAGCTTTGCCAGCGCCTGAACCGAGTCCGGCGTCATCGCGACGCGGTTCTCGCCCTCGAATATCTCTCTCGGTGCCCCGATCTTCACGCTCTCTCCCCCGATTTTCGCTGCGGGTGCAGCATAACGTCAACTCTTCGTGCGGACTTATCACCGCGCAAGATTATTTCAAAGGTCCAGCGAAAATTTTTCCGAACCTTTCGATTTTTCACCGTCATCGTCACAGCCAGCGCCGCGTCCGCGCGGCAAAGGCATCGAATTCCGCGCCAAAGGCGGCGCGCAGGCGGGCTTCCTCGGCGCGGATGAACCGTTCGCGCAGAAGGATCAGGAAGACGGGCAGCAGGGGCAGCGCCAGCGGCACGTCCAGCCACAGGATCGCCGCCAGAAGGAAACCGGCATCGGCCAGATAGATCGGATTGCGCGACAGGCCGAACACGCCCTGCGTCACCAGCACCTGCGGCGCGCGGTGCGGGATCACGGTGGTGCGCGCCCGCGCCATGGCCGCGACCGCCCCCGCCACCAGCGCGAGCCCCGCTGCGACCAGAACCGCGGCCAGCACATCGCCCGCCCGCCCGAACAGGGGCAGCGGCAGCGCTTGGCCGATGCCCCAGACCGCCGCCACGAAGGCGGCCAGCCAGAGCGGCGGCAGATCGATCATCTTCGGCACGTCGCAGGTCCCCGTGCGCCCCTCCCCAAGGGCGATGTCGCCTTTTCTGTCCCCACGCGCGGAATGACAAGGGCCGATCGTCCGTTTTCGACCCATTCTCTGCCGAATCCGCCCTGCGCCCCCGTTGTGCCTGCGCGCCGGACGCGGCAAGGATGGGGGCGCATGAAGGAGACGCCGATGCCCACCGATTTCGACACCACCAAGGCGCAGTTCGTCCTGCCCGAGGGGATCATCTACCTTGACGGCAATTCGCTGGGTCCCCTGCCCAAGGCGGCGGCCGCGCGGGTGGCGCGGACGGTCGAGGCGGAATGGGGCCAGATGCTGATCACCGGCTGGAACAAGGCCGGATGGATGGACCAGCCCGCGCGGATCGGGGACCGGATCGGGCGGCTGATCGGGGCGGAACCCGGCACGGTGGTGATGGGCGACACGCTGTCGATCAAGGTCTATCAGGCGTTGGCCTCGGCACTGGAGATGAACCCGACGCGCCGCGTGATCCTGTCGGATACGGGGAATTTCCCGTCCGACCTTTACATGGCCGACGGGTTGGTGCGGACGCTGGGCAATGGCTACAGCCTGCGGACGGTGGCACCGGAGGATGTGCTGGACGCAATCGACGACACGGTCGCCGTCACCATGATCACCGAGGTGGACTATCGCACCGGCCGCCGCCACGACATGGGCGCGATCACGGCCAAGGCCCATGCGATGGGCGCGCTGTCGGTCTGGGATCTGGCCCATTCGGCGGGGGCGCTGCCTGTGGACCTTGCCGGTGTCGGCGCCGATTTCGCGGTGGGCTGCACCTACAAATACCTGAACTCAGGCCCCGGCGGCCCCGCCTTCATCTATGTCGCCCCGCGCCATGCCGATGCCGCGCGCCCCGCGCTTTCGGGCTGGCTGGGGCACGAGGCCCCCTTTGCCTTCGACCTTGACTACCGCCCCGGGCGGGGGATCGAACGGATGCGCGTGGGCACCCCGCCCGTGCTGCAACTCGCAGCACTCGAGGCGGCGATGGACATCTGGGACGGGGTCGACATGGCCGACCTGCGCGCCCGCTCGCTTGCCCTGACCGACCGCTTCATCGCGGGGGTCGAAGGGGCCTGCCCCGACCTGACCCTTGCCACCCCGCGCGACCATGCGCGGCGCGGCTCGCAGGTCAGCTTCCGCCACCCCGAGGGCTATGCCATCATGCAGGCGCTGATCGCCGCAGGCGTGATCGGCGACTTCCGCGCCCCCGACATCCTGCGCTTCGGCTTCACCCCGCTCTATATCGGATTTGACGAGGTCGACCGTGCGGTGGACATCCTCGCACGCATCATG
The DNA here is from genome assembly GCF_009908265.2 of Paragemmobacter amnigenus. Classification (GTDB taxonomy): domain Bacteria; phylum Pseudomonadota; class Alphaproteobacteria; order Rhodobacterales; family Rhodobacteraceae; genus Paragemmobacter; species Paragemmobacter amnigenus. The sequence goes on from NZ_JAAATX020000001.1 coordinate 259,300, forward strand.
GCGACGGGCGCGTGGGACCGGCCCGAGTTCAAAACCCGCGCGAAGGTCACCTGACAATGCCCCGAATTTTCTGCGAAAATTCCGCCCACAGGCCCTACCGTCGCGACGGTCGGGTCGGGGCGGGATCCTTCGCGGAAAGATCATCCCTCCCCCCGCTCTGCCGTCCGGCTGGCTGGGTCGCGCTCTGGCGGCGGATGGGGCAGCTTTCGGTACTCGATGCAAAGGATACCGCCTTTCCCTGACCTGAAACCCACAGAGGAAAAGCGACATGACCGATACCAGACCCAAAGGCTGCCCGATGCACGCGGCACCCACCCCCTATGACCCCGCCACCGACGGCGCGCAGATGTCCTTCGACGGGCGCATGTCCTATGGCGACTACTTGTCCATCGACACCATCCTGACCGCCCAGCACTGCCGCACCGATGCCCATGACGAGATGCTGTTCATCATCCAGCACCAGACGTCGGAACTCTGGATGCGCCTTGCCCTGCACGAGATCGACGCGGCGCGCAGCATGATCGCCGCCGACCGCGCGCGCGAGGCGTTCAAGATGCTGGCCCGCGTGTCGCGCATCTTCGAACAGCTCAATTCCGCATGGGACGTGCTGCGCACCATGACACCTTCGGACTATTCGCGCTTCCGCGACGGGCTGGGGCAGTCCTCGGGCTTCCAGTCGTGGCAATACCGGCTGATCGAATATGCGGTGGGCAACCGCAACGCGGCCATGCTGAAACCCCATGCCCACCGTCCCGACATCCTGTCGAAGTTGCAGGCCGAACTGGCGCGGCCCTCGCTCTATGACGCGGCCCTTGCCCATGTGGCCCGCCTTGGCCTGCCGGTGCCGCAGGCGGTCCTGACGCGGGACGTGTCGCAGGCATGGGTGGCCGATGACGGGGTGCGGGCCATGTGGGAAGGCGTCTACCGCGCCCCCGAAACCCATTGGCAGGCCTATGAACTGGCCGAGAAGCTGGTGGATTTCGAGGATTACTTCCGCCGCTGGCGGTTCAACCACGTCACCACGGTCGAACGCGTGATCGGGTTCAAGCGCGGCACGGGCGGCACCTCGGGTGTGTCCTATCTGCGACGGATGCTGGAGGTTCAGCTGTTTCCCGAACTCTGGCAGGTGCGCACGACGCTTTGAATCTTTGACGGCACGGCAGGCAAAGGCTAGCGTTAAGACATCGATGCCCTTTTGCCTGCCACCGGCAGGAAACCCGACGGATAGACCCTTTATGCGCGCCCTCTTCAGACTTCTGCTTGCCGGCTGCTGTGCCGCCCTGCTCTCTGCCTGTATGCCCGACCCCAAGATGGTCGAGGCGGGTCTCGCAAAGGCCCCCCCGCCGCAAGAGGTGGACGGGGCCTATCTGGCGACCAAGGACGCCAATATCGACATCCCCGCCTTGCCGGTGGAGGAGATCCCCGCCCAGTTCCGCCGCCAGTCGGTCTATTTCCCGACCGAAGAGGTGCCGGGCACCATCATCATCAACCCGTCCGAGCGGGTGCTGCATTACGTGACCGGCAAGAACCAGGCGATCCGCTATGGCATCTCGGTCGGTCGCGCGGGCTTTGAATGGTCGGGAACCGCCATCGTGTCGGAAAAGAAACCCTGGCCCACCTGGACCCCGCCGCCCGAGATGATCGCCCGCGACCCGAAACTGGCGAAGTGGAAGGACGGCCAGCCGGGCGGCCCGACCAACCCGCTGGGCGCGCGCGCGATCTATCTGACGACGAACGGGGTGGATTACGGCTACCGCATCCACGGCACGCCGGAATGGCGCTCGATCGGGCGCAATGCCTCGTCCGGCTGCATCCGGATGATCAATCAGGATGTGATCGACCTCTATTCCCGGATCAAGGGCGGCGAGAAGGTCGTGGTGCTGACGCGTGACGGCCAGTATCCGACCCGTCTGGTCCTGCCACCGCCCCCGCCGAAGCCCAAGGTGGAACCCGTGGTGGCCCCCGAGCCGGTGATGCCGCCCCTGCCGGAGCTGCCGCCGCTCGACCCCGAGCTGGTCGCGCCGAAACCGGTCTGACGCGGGACGCCATGAAGAAAGGGGCGCGCGGCCATCCACCGCGCGCCCCTTTGTCTTGGCAAGCCGCCCTCAGGCCAGCCAGCGGTCGTAATCGCTGACCAGCAGATGGGTCGGCGCGACATCCTCGTCGATCTCCGAGAAACGGCCGATCTTCCTGGACACGAAGACATTGTCGGTCACGTCGTCATTGACCGTCGACACCTCGCCGATCAGCACATCGCCGCCCTCGCCCCAGAAGGCATGCCAGTCGCCCGGCAGCAGGGTCACGCTTTCGCCCGGTGCCAGCAGGATCACCTCGCCGCCCTTGAACGCGCGCGCCACGCCGTCGCAATAGACCACGCCGCCTGCCGTTTCCGAAAAGCTGCCATCGGGGTTCGACCCGTTCAGACGCACGGCCAGCTTGGCCCCGCCGCGGTTGATGATGTCCTCGGCCTTGACCACATGGGTATGGCAGGGCGAATGCTGGTCCTTGCGCGAGATCAGCAGCTTTTCGGCATAGCACATGCCCCCGCCCCGCTGCAGGTCCGCCAGCCGCCCGTTGCGCAGGGTAAAGAGGAACAGCCCCAGCTCGTCAAAGGCCCCCTGCCCGTAATCGGTGATGTCCCAGCCCATGCGCGCGGTGATGATGTTGCCCGCCTGCGCCCGCCGCGCGCGGAACTCGTCGGGCGACCAATAGGCGAAGGGGGGCAGGACGAAACCGTAGTGGCGGATCATGTCATCCGCCGCCGCCATGATGTCGTTGATGCGCGAGCGTTTCATCCGTTCCTCCCGACCTGAAACCGTTTTCATGACCCTAGCCCGCCCCCCGCGCGCGGGCAAGCCGCGCCGCACCGGACCCTGACGCCACAGGGGGGCCGTCTGCCCCCCAAGGCGCGTGCCGCGCCTTTCCCCCCGAGGATATTTCGGGACGGAAAATGCCCGCCCGCATTTTCTGTCCACAAATATCCTCGGGGGGTGAGGCCGCAGGCCGAGGGGGGGCGAGCCCCCCCCTGTCGCGGGTGCCCTCAGGCGCGGCGGGCGAGCGGGGTCGCGCCGTTGCGGTGGGCGGCATAGTCCGCCACCGCCGCGCCGAAGGCGGTGAAGAGAGGGCGCGAGACGGGATCGCCCGCCGCGTTCCATTCGGGGTGCCACTGCACCGACAGGGTGAAGCCCGGCGCGTCCTTGACATAGATCGCCTCGGGCGTGCCGTCGGGGGCCTCGCCGTCGATCACCACGCGGGGGGCGGGGCGGGCGATGCCCTGACCGTGCAGCGTGTTGGTCATCACCTCCTCTGCGCCCATCAGGCGGTGGAAGACGCCCCCTTTGGCGAAGCGGACGGGGTGGCGCAGGGCGAATTTCTCCTCGATCGTGCCGTCGGGGGGCATGCGGTGGTTCATCCGCCCCGGCAGATCGCGGATTTCCGGATGCAGCGTGCCGCCCAGCGCCACGTTCACCTCCTGGAACCCGCGGCAGATGCCGAGGAAGGGCTGCCCGCGATCGACGCAGGCGCGGATCAGCGGCAGGGTGATGGCGTCGCGGCAGCGGTCGAAGCAGCCATGGGCGGGGGTCTCCTCCTCGCCATATTCGGACGGGTGGACATTGGGGCGACCGCCCGTCAGCAGGAAGCCGTCGCAGAGGTCCAGCAGTTCGTCCACCGTCACGAAGCGCGGGTCCGACGGGATGATCAGCGGCAGGCAGCCCGCCACGCCGGCCACCGCTTCGGAATTCATGGTGCCTCCGGCATGGACGGGGTATTCCTGATTGATCAGGTTCATGTTGCCGATGATGCCGACGACCGGTCGGCGGGCAGTCCGTGTCATGTCAGGGTCACCCGTGATTTGCCCGCAGGATACGCAACATTCTTGCGCCGTCAAAGGGGCCTGCGGCCTGCGCCCTGTGCATCACCGCAGGCTGCGGGTGCGGATGGTGCATTTTCTGCCGCCATTGCCGCTTTTTCACGCCGAGGTGATTTGCCTTCCCTCTGCGGGAAGGTCGCAATTGTTACCAGAACGGGAATCCCGCAACCGGAGAGACATCATGAAAGCCGCCATCCTTGCCGCCGCCATCTGCCTTGTGGCCCCCCTGTCCGCCACGGCGCAGGAGGCCGACGCCCATTCCGGCCATGCAATGCATGGCGACGAAAGCCCCGCGACCATGGCCTTCATGGAGGCCAACGCAAGGATGCATGGCGGAATGAACATCGAATTCACCGGCGATGCCGATGTGGATTTCGTGCGCGGCATGATCGCCCACCATCAGGGCGCGATCGACATGGCCCGCATCGTGCTGGAGCATGGCGACGACGCCGAGGTGAAGAAGCTGGCCGAAGAGATCATCGCCGCGCAGGAGGGCGAGATCGCATGGATGACCGAATGGCTTGAGAAGAACGGGGGCTGATCCGCCCCCTACCCCGCCGCGCGGCCCACCACGGCCGCCGCGGCGGCCAGCCCGCCTGCGCCGAAGGGGATGTCCAGCGCGACCATCCCCGCCTCCATCACCGCCAGCGCGCCAAGGGTCATGTGGGCATTCACATGGCCCATATGCGCCACGCGCAGGAAGCCGTGATAGGCGGGGTCCGTATCGGCGGCCATGCCAAGGCCGATGCCCAGCGTGACGCCGCCCTTGTGTTCGGTCCATTCCCGCAGGCGCGTCGCATGGGGCGCGCCGAAGCGCGCCGCCGTCACCGACCGGCCGCGATGGGCAGGGTCCGCCACGTTCAGCCCGATCGCCGGATTGCCCGCAGCCCAGCAGTCGAAGGCCGCCCAGACCGCGCGCGCCAGCGCATCATGCCGTGCCCAGACCCGCTCCATCCCCTCTTCCTCGAGCAGCATGGTCAGGCTTTCGCGCAGACCGAAGAGGTGGTGGGTGGGCGCGGTCCCGTCCCAGTATTGCCAGAAGGCCGTGGCATCCGCGCGGGGCGTCCAGTCCCAGTAGGGCGTCCGCAGGTCCGCATCGCGGCAGCGCGCGCGGGCCTTTTCGGAAAACCAGACAAAGCCGACACCGGGGGGCACCATCAGCCCCTTCTGGCTGGCCGCGACCATCACGTCGACGCCCCAGTCATCCATCCGGAACTCGTCACAGCCCAGCGACGCGATGCAGTCCACCGCCAGCAGCGCGGGATGGCCCGCCGCATCCATCACCGCGCGCAGGCGGGGGATGTCGGTGCGGATGGTGCTGGCCGTGTCGACATGGGTCGTCAGCACCGCCTTGTAGCGATGCGCCCTGTCAGCGCGCAGCGCGGCCTCGACACGGTCGAAATCAACGGGCGAGGATTTGCCGAAATCCAGCACCTCGACCTCGACCCCCAGCGCGCGGACGGAGTCGGCCCATGACAGGCCAAAGCGGCCCGTGGCAAGGACCAGCGCGCGGTCGCCGCGCGAAAACAGGTTCATGTTCGCCGCTTCCCAGACGCCATGGCCGTTGGCGATATACATCGCCACATTCTGCGTGGTCCCCGCCACCCGCCGCAGGTCGGGCCAGAGCGTTTCGACCATCTCGACCAGCGCGCCCTCGTAGATATTGGGCGCGGCGCGGTGCATGGCGGCCAGCACGCGGTCGGGCATCACCGAAGGGCCGGGAATGGCAAGGTATTGACGGCCGTTCGCAAGGGTCATGGATGCCTCCGCAGATCAGACCCCAATGGCTATGCAAGCGGCGGGGGAAGGTCAACCGCGACCCGCGCGGCTTGCCCGTCCTGCCCTTTCGCGCTAACCAGCAGGCAGAGGTCCGCCCGACGGACCGCAGCCCGGACCGCAGCAAAGGCCGTTCCCACCCGTGACCGACCCGCAGGCCACAGCCCCCCATCCCATCGACACGACCGGCGACGGCGATCCGCGCTATGCCTCGCGGCCGCTGTTCCGCAGGCTGTGGGGCCGCTATCTGCGCCCGCATCTGTGGCTGATGGCGGTCACCTTCGTGGTGATGTCGGTCGAGGGGTCCACCCTCGGCCTGCTGTCCTGGATGATCGAGCCGCTCTTCGACCGTGTCTTCGCGCCGGGGGGATCGTCGGCGCTGGTCTGGGTGGGGCTGGCGATCTTCGGGCTTTTCGTGCTGCGGGCGGCGACGACGGTGATCTCGCGCTCGCTCTTGACGCTGGTGTCGGTCCGCATCGCCTCGGCCATGCAGGTGGACATGCTGGCCCATATCCTGCGGCAGGATGGCGGCTTCTTCCAGCGCCACCCGCCCGGCGCGCTGATGGACCGCGTGCAGGGCGATACCGGCGCGGTGCAGGGCATCTGGCATACGGTGGTGGTGGGCGCGGGGCGCGATCTGGTGGCGCTGGTGGGCCTTTTCGCCGTGGCGATCGGGATCGACTGGCGCTGGACGCTGGCAGCCCTTGTCGGCGCGCCGCTGCTGATCGTGCCGGCGCTGGTGCTGCAACGCTATCTGCGGCGCAAGTCGGCGCAGATGCGCGATGCCGCCGCCGACCGGTCGACCCGTCTGGACGAGATCTTCCACGGCATCAACGCCATCAAGCTGAACCGGCAAGAGGCCTATCAGACCGGCCGCTTCGTCACCGTCGTCAACCACCTGAACCGCGTCTACCGCAAGGCCGTCGTGGCCGCCCAGACCATGCCCGCCATGATCGACATCGTCACCGGCGCGGGCTTCTTCGCCGTCCTCATGCTGGGCGGGCGCGAGGTCGCGGCGGGCGAGCGCACAGTGGGCGAGTTCATGTCCTTCTTCACCGCCATGACGCTGACCTTCCAGCCAATCCGGCGGCTGGGCGAGTTGGCGGGCACATGGCAGATCGCGGCGGCCAGCCTTGAACGCATCTTCCGCCTGCTGGACACCGACACGGCCGAGCCCCGCCCCGATCCGGGCGCCGCGCTGCCGCCGGGCGTGCCGGGGATCGACTTTGCCGATGTCCACTTCTCCTATCCCGGTGTTCCGGTCCTGAACGGGCTGAGCTTTTCGGCCCCTGCGGGCAAGATGACGGCCATCGTCGGCCCCTCGGGCGCGGGGAAGTCGACGGTGTTCCACCTGCTCACCGCATTGGCCGAACCGGATGCGGGCACGATCCGTGTGGGCGGGCAGGACGTGCGGGGGCTGTCCCTGCCGGCGCAAAGGTCGCTCTTCGCCACCGTGGCGCAGGATACGGCGCTGTTCGACGAATCCCTGCGCGAGAATGTGCTGATGGGGCGCGCCGACATCCCTGCGGACCGTCTGCCTGCGGTGATCCGCGCCGCCCATCTGGAGGATGTGGTGGCAGCCCTTCCTGCGGGCCTCGACAGCCCCGCAGGTCCGCGCGGATCGGCCCTGTCGGGCGGGCAGCGCCAGCGCGTCGCCATTGCCCGCGCGCTGGTGGCCGATGCGCCCGTGCTCCTGTTGGACGAGGCGACCTCGGCGCTCGACGCGCAGTCCGAGGCGGTGGTGGCCACCGCTCTGGCCGATCTGGCGCGGGGGCGCACGACGCTGGTGATCGCGCATCGCCTGTCCACCGTGCGCGAGGCGGACCTTATCATCGTGATGGACAGGGGCCGCGTGGTGGAACAGGGCACGCATGACGAATTGCTGGGCAAGGGCGGGCTTTACGCGGGCCTGCACGCATTGCAGTTCAAGGACTGACGCCTATCTTCACGGCGGAAGGAGACAGCGATGCAGGGCGAGGCGGCACAGGACCGGCGGGTGGTGGCGGTCGAGGGGGCGGATGGCCTGACCTTTCTTCAGGGGATGGTCACGAATGACGTCCTGTCGCTGGGCAAGGGGCCGGGGCTGGTCTGGGCGGCGCTGCTGACGCCGCAGGGCAAGTATCTGGCCGATTTCCTGATCGCGCGGCTGGCGGATGGCACGCTGCTGCTGGACCTGCCCGAAGGGCTGGCCGATGCCACGCTGCGGCGGCTGTCCATGTACCGCCTGCGCGCCGATGTGCGGCTGGTCCCGTCGCCCCTGCAGGTGCAGCGCGGGCTGGGTGATGCGCCTGCGGGTGCCCTGCCCGATCCGCGCCACCCCGCGCTTGGCTGGCGGGCCTACACGGAAAGCGCGGGCAGCGCCCCCGCCATCGACTGGGACGCCATCCGCGTGGCCCATGTCATCCCCGAGGCGGGGCGCGAGCTTGTGGTCGACGACAGCTACATCCTCGAGGCGGGGTTCGAACGGCTGCATGGCGTCGATTTCCGCAAGGGCTGCTATGTCGGGCAGGAGGTCACCGCCCGCATGAAACACAAGACAGAGCTGAAAAAGGGCCTCGTCCGCGTCCGCATCGCGGGTGACGCGCCCTTCGGGGCGGACATCACGGCGCAGGATGGCAAGGTGGCGGGCACGCTCTTCACCCGCGCGGGCGACCGCGCCATCGCCCATCTGCGGCTGGACCGTGCCACGGGGACGATGCAGGCCGGCGCGGCGCAGGTCTGGCTGGACGACACCACCGGCTGAGCGGTCATGGAACGGGCCCGCCCCGGCAGGGCGGGCCCGGTGCCGCTTGGTGACGCCTGCGTCAGGGCGTGGTCGTGCCCGCGTTGATCTCGGTCTGCACGAATTGCGCCACGGCCTGCGAGGAGGTGGTGGCAGAACAGACCGGCGTCAGGACGGTCGCCCCGCCCGATGCGGCAACACCGCTGTCGCCAGTGGCGCCGTCGCCCGTTTCGCCCGCGGCATCGCCGTCAGAGGCGGTACCGCCTGCCGCAGCGCCCGCGCCGTCACCCGTGGCGCTGCCGTCGCCATCGCCCGCGCCGTCACCCGTGCCACCTGCCGTTTCGCCCGCCGTTTCGTCCGTCGTCGCGGCATCGTCGCCTGTCGTGGCCGTACCCGCCCCCGCGCCATCACCGCCGGTCGAGGTCGAGCTATCGCCCCCCGTCCCGCCCGCGCCAGCGGCAAGGGTACTGGCCTCGACGCCACACGCCTCGGCTGCCACACCGATGGGCAGGTTCACAACCGTGGGCACGGTCGCCGCATCGATGCCCAGTTCCGTCGCGATATCGGCCTGGATCGCGGTCAGGTCCACGGCCACGCGCCCCGCCGCTTCCTGTGCAAGCGCCGCGCCTCCGATGCCGCAGGTCATGGCCGCCGCGGCAAGCATCTTCCTGTTCATGACGATCTCCTTCAGGGTTTGCCACCCGCCGCTCTGGGGCGGGCCGTGGTCAATCCGCAGAAGGCAAGGGCGTTCCCGCCCGGTATCGCGGGTGGCGATGTCCCGCCACCCTGCCCCGTCCCGCGCTCAGGCGCGTTCGGAATATTCCATCAGTTCGGTATGGATCCACACATCCTCGTCCGGCCCGATGAAGGGCGGGATCATGATGCGCACACCATTGTCGAGGATCGCGGGCTTGAAGCTGTTGGCGGCCGTCTGGCCCCTGACCACCGGTTCCGTCTCGGCGATGCGGCACTTCACCTTTTGCGGCAGGGTCACGGCCAGCGCCTCGTCGCCATAGTAACGGATCGTCGCGGTCATGCCGTCCTGCAGGAAGGGGCGGCGGTCGCCCAGCAGCTCGGCATCCAGCTCGATCTGTTCATAGGTCTCGCTGTCCATGAAGACCAGCCGCCCGTCGGTTTCATAAAGGAACTGCTGGTCCTTGTTCTCCAGCCGGACCTCCTCGACCTTGTCCTCGGACCGGAAGCGTTCGTTCAGCTTGCGCCCGTCGCGGAGGTTCTTCAGCTCCACCTGCGCGAAGGCCCCGCCCTTGCCGGGCTTCACATGGTTGGCCTTGACCGCGGCCCAGAGACCCCCGTCATGTTCCAGCACCATGCCGGGTTTGATTTCATTTCCGTTGATCTTGGGCATGGTCAAAAACCGTCCAGAATAAGGCGCAAAAGGTTGAAGATCGGTAACCGCCGCCTATATCCCGTGGGCTGCACCGTGGCAAGCCGACGATATATTGTACCGATACAGGAAAGTTATGCACACGACGCATGGCAGTCCTGTTAAAAGGGCAATACCGAATCGTGACCAAATGGTCATATTCGCCGGACGCCAGAAAAGACAATAGAAGAACAGGAAAACGACGAGATGGCCGATTTCGTTGATGGCACCGCCTTTAATTACGAGCAGGGCCAGCGGGCGCGCAAGCTTTTCGCTGCCGTGGTGCTCGCCGCGCTCGATGATGCGATCGCGGATGACAAGAAATACGGCAACGGGCCGGAGCAGATCGCCCGCTGGGCGCGGTCGCGCGACGGGCGCGAGGTGCTGTCCTGCGCCGGCATCGACCCGAACGAGCGGGTGGTGAAGGGGCTGATGGACTTCGTCGCCAAGGGCGTGCGGACCTCGGTCGCGCTGTCGCGCGAGGAATCCGAGCGTCGCCACGCGCTGGAAGCAGATCAGGCCGAAGCCGCCTGACAGGCGCCCGTCAGGGCCTCAAAAACGATAACGCGCCCTTGCGGGGCGCGTTTTGTTTTGGCCGGATGGCGGGGAACGGCTTGGCCCGCCTATTCGAAATCCCGCACCGCCAGCGCACGGGCGATTTCCGACCGGACAAGTTTTCGCACATTCCGCGTGATCCGCTCGCCCAACGCGCCCTGCAATTCCTCGCGGATGATGTCGCGCACCAGATCGCGCAGCATCTCCTCGTCGAAGGCGCGGTCGTCGTGATCGGCGGCGTCAAAGCGGGCAAAGACCGATTCCTCGACTGCGACAGCCTCGGCCTCCAGCTCGCGCCGGATCTCGGCCTCGGCGGCATCGGCCCAGCCCTGCCCCGTCAACGGCGGCTCGACCACGTCCGCCACCGTTTCGGCAGGCTCTTGCATATCGGGCATGGCCTCCTCTGCGCCGTCGGCATCATGGACTGGGCTTTCGACCGCCCAGTCACCTGCCGCACCATCCTCGTCATGCGCTTCGGGCGGGGCGATCACCTCGGGGTCGCCGGGGACGGCCCAGACCTCTGCCTCCTCCGCCGACGCCTCCTGTGCCACCCCCTCGGGCGTGGCGGGAGGGGTCGACGCAGCGGCGCCGAATTCGAACCAGTCATGCCGGCCCGACGCGCCGGGCGCGATCTCGGGATCCGCCTCGCCCTCGTCCAGCCCGCGCGCAACCTCGCCCATCACGGCATCCACCCGCCCCGCCCCGCGGCGGACCGACTGGAACGCTGCGGGTGCCTCTGGCGTCTCGCCTTGGGTGGCGGGGGTCGCAGCCCCTTCCGGCTCGGGCGCGATCCGCAACGCGGGCGTCAGGATCAGCTTGTCGGCCGCCGGAGCAGCCTCTGCCGCAGGAACAGCCGCCGCTGCCGTCTTTGCCCCCGGGCGCAGATCGTCCGAGACAAGGCGGCGGATGGAGGACAGGACATCCTCGATCTCGACGGAACTCAACCGCTCTGACATTTCGGGGCGGACCTCTCGGATTGCGTCTGGACCCTATCTATCGCCCACAACCGTGGCGATATCAAGGAAATGGAAACGGGCGCTGCCGCAACAGCGCCCGCCTGTGTCGCCGGAAAAACAGCCGTCAGTCGCCGATCTTGTCGAGGATGCGCTGCAATTTCTTGCCCTGCGGGCTGGTGATCGGCGCGGTCTTGACCGCGTTGTAGTAAAGCGCGGGGTCATAGGTCGGCACGCCAAGGTTCAGATGCTCTACCGACAGCAGACCCATCGCCGACAGCAGGCTGTAGACGCCGATATAGCGCTGCGCCTCGGCCTGAAGCTTGGTCGCCCGCGCGTCGAGCAGTTCCTGTTCCGCGTTCAGCACGTCAAGCGTGGTGCGCGCGCCCAGCGTCGCCTCTTCCCGCACGCCGTCAAAGGCGGTCTGCGCGGCCTGCACCTGCAGCGTGCCCGCCTGGATCGAGGCACCCGCCACTTCCAGCGCGGCCCAGGCATTGCCGACAGTCTCGCCCACGGTGATGGTGGTCTGCAGCAGACCCGCCTGCGCGGCCTCTTTCTGCGCCAGCGCCGCACGATGGGCCGAAGACAGCGCGCCCCCCGCATAAAGCGTCTGGTTGAACGACAGCGAGGCCGTGTCGCGGCGCGCGTCGTTGCCGATATCCTCGGTGATGCCGCCTTCGAAGGTGACGGTCGGGCGCATCGCGGCCTTGGTGGCCTCAACCCCCAGCTCCGAGATCGTCACCTGCCGCTGGGCGGCAAGGATGTCGGGATGGGTCCGCAGCGCGATCATCCGCGCCTCTTCCATGCTGCGCGCGGTCTTGGGCAGCGGCGGCAGGCCCGCCAGATTGCCCGGATAGTCGCCGACCACGGCCTTGTAACGCTCGCGCGCGACCTTGAAATCCCCCTCGGCCGCCGCCAGACCCGACCGCGCCGCCGCAAGACGGGCCTCGGCGATGGCGACATCGGTGCGCGTCACCTCGCCCACATCGAACCGGTCCTGCGCGGCCTTCAACTCCTGCCCGATCAGACGGACGTTGGACTGGCGCAGCGACACGATCTCGGCCTGAAGCCGCACGTCGACATAGGCGCTGACCGCAGAAAGCAGCACCTGCGCCTCGAGATCCTTCAGCGCCTCGCGCGTGGCCAGCACGGTTTCCTTGGCGATCTCGACCCCCAGCCGGTTGCGGCCGAAATCCAGCAGCGTCCATTGCAGCGCCAGCGTCATGGTCTTTTGCAGGCCATCCGTCGCACGGTCGGGGTTGGTGTCGGTGTTCTGCGCCTGCGCCACGAAGTTGATCACCGGCCGCAGCCGCGCCACCGCCTGCGCCACATCCTCGTCCGCCGCGCGCAAGAGCGCCTCGTTCTGGTCAAGGAGCTTGGAATTCTTGTAGGCCGAGGCCAGCGCATCCGCCAGTGTCTCTGCCTGTGCCGCCGGGGCCGAAAAGCCCAGAACCGACACCGCGACTGCCGTCAAGAAAGCGCGCATCATACCCTGCCTATCCTGTCGCAGACGGTCATTGCCGCCCGTTCCCTGTCACTGGTCCGGCGCGGTTTGTCCGCACCGGGACGAAATCCTTACAGACGGAAACCCTGCACCACCGAAAAACCGGGCAGCACTGGGGCTGCCGCGTTGAAGACCTGCCGCCACGAGACGGCACCGTCGATCTTGTAGCCCACGCGCACTACACCCAGCGCGCCCTCCATGAAGACCGCGCCGATGCGCCCGCCTTCCTTGAGCTGGTCCAGCAGCGCCTGCGGCACGACCTCCACCCCGCCCTGGATGGTGATTACGTCGAAGGGCGCGTGTTTCGCATCCCCCTCGGCCAGCTTGCCCACCACCACGGCGGCATTGTCCACGCCCTCTGCCGACAGGGTGCGCTGCGCCTCGGCGGCCAGCGCCTCGTCCTCTTCGAGCGCGACGACCGCATCGGCCAGGCGCGCGATCACCGCCGTCGAATAGCCAAAGCCGCAGCCCAGATCGAGCACCAGTTCCGTCGGCTGCACATCCAGCGCATCCAGAAGTTTGGCCAGCGTCCGCGGCTCAAGCACCACGCGGCCGGGCGCGATCTCGATATTCTCGCCGACATAGGCCGCCTCGCGCTTGGACGAGGGCACGAAGGCCTCGCGCGGGACGGACAGCATGGCCTCGATGATCGGGAACTTGGTCACGTCCGAGGGACGGACCTGCGTATCCACCATCATCACCCGCCGGGTCGGGAAGTCGATCATCTTCTGAACTCTTCGGTGTGGTCTTCATCAAGGGTCTGTCTGCCACATCTGCCAAGGGGGGGCAACGGGCCAAAGGTCCGAAACGGCGTGTGCATCGCGCCTTGTCGTCGCAGCGCAACGCTCCTCGGGGCTTGCAAAACCGGCCCCGAAGGGCTTGTCTCTGCGGGCTGCAAAGGGAGGACCGCATGAAACTGTTGCGCGTAGGGGAACCGGGGGCCGAGGTTCCGGCGATTGTCGATGGCACGGGCAAGATCCGCAGCCTTGCGGGCATCGTCCCCGATATCGCGGGCGCGACGCTCTCGCCCGAGGGTCTGGCGAAACTGCGCGCGGTCGACCCCGCCACGCTGCCCGAAATTCCGGCAGAGACCCGCATCGGCCCCTGCGTCGGCACTGTGGGCAAGTTCATCTGCATCGGCCTGAACTATGCCGACCACGCCGCGGAATCGAATCTTCCCGTCCCGCCCGAGCCTGTGATCTTCCTCAAGGCCAATTCGGCAATCATCGGGCCGAATGACGATGTCCTCATCCCGCGCGGGTCGAAAAAGACCGACTGGGAGGTGGAGCTGGGCGTGGTGATCGGCAAGAAGGCCAGCTACGTAACCGAGGCCGAAGCGATGGACCACGTCGCGGGCTATTGCGTGATCAACGACGTGTCCGAACGCGAATTCCAGATCGAACGCGCGGGCACATGGGACAAGGGCAAGGGCTGCGACACCTTCGGCCCCATCGGCCCGTGGCTGGTCACGGCGGACGAGGTGCCGGACCCGCAAAACCTGTCCATGTGGCTGGAGGTGGACGGCCACCGCTATCAGGACGGCTCCACCCGCACGATGGTCTATGGCGTGCGCCATCTGGTCCATTACGTCAGCCAGTTCATGACGCTGCATCCGGGCGACGTGATCTCGACCGGCACGCCGCCGGGCGTCGGGATGGGCCAGAAACCCGCGCCGGTCTATCTGAAAGGCGGCGAGGTGATGCGTCTGGGGATCGAAGGTCTGGGCGAACAGCGCCAGCGCGTCGGCCACGCCTGACAGGGGCGAAGGATTTTCTGGCGAAAATCCTTCGTCACGATCCCTCTCGCGAAGGATCGGGGCCATCCCGCCCCGATCCGCCGCAACACCCCGATTTTTCGCCAGAAAAATCGCCCGCAAAATTCTTCGCAGAAGAATTTTGCCCTCAGACCACCCGCAGGCCCGGCTTGGCCACCACGCGCCCCAGCGCCTGCCGCACCGTCGCCGCGATGTCCTTCGCCGTCAGCCCCGCCCATTCATACATCTGCGCCGGGCTGCCCTGATCGATGAACCGGTCGGGCAGCGTCATGGTGCGGATCGCGCGGCCCCTCTCCAGCCCGCCCGAATTCGCCAGATGGTGCAGCACCAGCGCGCCGAAGCCCCCCGTCGCCCCCGTCTCCAGCGTGACCAGCGCGGGGTGATGCTCCACCAGCCGGTCCACCAGCGCGCAATCCAAGGGCTTCGCGAACCGCGCATCGGCCACCGTCACCGAAATCCCCTCGGCCTCCAGCAACTCCGCCGCCGCCAGCGCCTCGGCAAGATGCGCGCCATAGGACAGGATCGCGGCCCCCGTCCCCTCGCGCAGGACGCGGCCCTTGCCGATCTCCAGCGGCACGCCGCGCGTGGGCAGGTCCACCCCCATCCCCTCGCCCCGCGGATAGCGGAAGGCGATGGGGCCTTCGTCATGGGCAATCGCGGTCGCGACCATATGGACCAGATCCGCCTCGTCCCCCGCCGCCATGACGGTGAAGCCCGGCAGGTTGGCAAGGAAGCCGATGTCGAAGGCCCCCGCATGGGTCGCGCCGTCCTGCCCCACCAGCCCCGCGCGATCGATGGCAAAGCGCACGGGCAGCCCTTGCAGCGCCACGTCATGAACGATCTGGTCATAGCCGCGTTGCAGGAAAGTCGAATAGATCGCGCAGACCGGTTTCAGCCCCGATGCCGCCATCGCCGCCGCCATGGTCACCGCATGCTGTTCCGCAATCCCCACGTCGAAGACCCGCGAGGCAAAGCGCCGCGCCATGATGTCCAGCCCCGTTCCCGACGGCATGGCGGCGGTGATCGCCACCACGCGCGGGTCGCGCGCGGCCTCGTCGGTCAGGGCATTGCCGAAGACCGACGTATAGGCCGGCGCGTTCGACTTGGCCTTGGCCTGCTCGCCCGTCAGGGGATCGAATTTCGACACGCCGTGATATTTGTCCGCGCTGCTCTCGGCGGGGGCAAAGCCCTTGCCCTTCACCGTCACGGCATGGATCAGCACCGGCCCCGTCGCCCGCGCCCGCGCCGCGCGCAGGGTGGCCAGCACCTGCCCCATGTCATGCCCGTCGATGGGGCCGACATAGGAAAAGCCCAGCTCCTCGAACAGCGTCCCGCCGCCGGGCATCCCCGTCACCAACTGCCGCGCCCGCCGCGCGCCGTCGCGCATCGGGCCGGGAAGGTGGCTCTCGAACTCCTCCGCCGCCGCCTTGAACAGCGCAAGCGGACCCTTGGCCGCGATTTCGTTGAGGTATTTCGACAGCGCCCCCACCGGCGGGGCGATGGACATGTCATTGTCGTTCAGGATCACGAACATCCGGCTGCCGGTATGGCCTGCGTGGTTCATCGCCTCGTATGCCATGCCCGCCGTGATCGCCCCGTCCCCGATCACCGCGATGGTGTCGCCCACGGGCATCCCCATCTCGCGCCCGATGGCATAGCCCAGCGCGGCCGAGATCGAGGTCGAGGAATGCGCCGCCCCGAACGGGTCATATTCGCTTTCCGACCGCTTGGTGAAACCGGAAATCCCGCCCCCCTGCCGCAGCGTGGCCATCGCCTCGCGCCGTCCGGTCAGGATCTTGTGCGGATAGCACTGGTGGCCCACATCCCAGATCAGCTTGTCGCGCGGCGTGTCGAAGACGGCATGGATCGCCACCGTCAGCTCCACCACCCCCAGCGACGATCCCAGATGCCCGCCGGTGCGCGACACGGTGTTGATCACCTCGCGCCGCAATTCGTGGGCCAGACGGGCAAGGTCGCCATCCCCCATCCCCTTCAGATCGGCAGGTCCGGCGACGCGGTCCAGAAGCGGGGTCGGGGTCATGGTGGCCTCCATATGCAAAAAAGTGCCGTGTAGGGTTGACCCACACGGCACCAGGTCCCTGTCGCCAACAGGAAGGGAACCGGGCTGTGGTTGCGCCCCGGATCCGGGCCGGCGTATGGCCCGAACGTCGCGGGACCGGGCGGGTCGAACCGCCCGGTCCGATGGTGTCAGGCGACCTGCGTCTCGGCAGGGGTCGTGATCAGGAAGGCATTGGGATCGGGCGCCTGCTTGCTTTCCTCGGGCAGCAGAAGGCCGATGCCCCAGACCGCGAAGAGGATCGCCGCGATGGACAGCAGGAAGAGTGCCGCCCAACCCGCGCCCGCCATCATCTGATAGAGGGCCCAGGACCGCAGTGCCGAACCGGGTTTCTGCTGGAGATAGTTGTCAGACATCATTCTCTCCTCAATCCAGCGGCGCGTAGCCGTGGTCCTGCGCCCAGACGTACCAGTTGTCCACGACCGTGCCGGTCAGCAGGATACCGATGCCGCCCGTCAGCGTGACCAGAACCGCGAACCACCAGGCCCAGCGGTGGATGCCTTCCATCGTGGCGTTGAAGCCCATGGTCCAGCGCCAGAAGAGGGCGGCGCGTTCCGAGGCCGTGCCACGGTCGGCGATCTGTTCCAGCTCGCGGTCCCCGCCGAAGCGCGACACCGCAAGGATGGTCGCCCCGTGCATCGCGAAGAGCAGGGCCGACCCGTAGAGGAAGACGATGCTCAGCGCGTGGAAGGGATTGTAGAACAGGTTGCCGTAGGTGAGGCTGAAGTTGTTGGTCCAGTCGAGGTGGCTGAAGATGCCGTAGGGCACCGCCTCCGACCACGACCCCATCAGGATCGGGCGGAACAGGCCAAGGACAAGGAACAGCCAGATCGCGCTGGCGAAGGCCCAGCTCACATGCTTGCCCATGCCCAGCGCCTGTGCCCGCAGATAGGTGCGGACCCACCACGCGCAGACCGACACGAGCAGGAAGAAGGACGCGATGATCCACAGCCCGCCTTCCGCGATGGGCGCGAAGCCCAGCCCGTATTCGGCCGAGGGCGGTTCCAGCGAGAACCAGAACAGGTCCCGCATGAAGACCGCCGGGTTGAAGCCGGCCTGGTACCAGAACCATGCCCCGCAGAGCATGAACCACACCGCGCCCGACATCAGCGAGATCACGCCCATCGTGCCCAGATAGACCGGCCCCAGCTGCGCGTTGCCGAACCAGCCCGCCAGCGTCGAGAAGGACGCCCCGTTGGTCCGGTTGGACAGTTCCACCCCTTCGACCATGCCCATCTCGGGCGCGGCCTGCACCTGCACTTGCGTGAAGATGTTCTGATACTCAGCCATTTACGCCTCCTGCGATGTCGGCCCACCACGGCAGCTGCAGCCACCAATCCCACCAGACAACCCACTGGTCGAACCAGATCGTGCCCGAGATGATGATGCAGACCGCACTCCAGAACCCGGCGTTCAGGGCCAGAAGCAGCCCCAGACGGTGGATGCCCAGCGTGCCGACCGAATAGCCGATCAGGTCACGGAAATAGGTATCCTCGTGATCCGGCGTCCGCATTTCCTTGCCCTTTTCGGGGTTGGCGGCGGACAGGATCAGCGCCCCGTGCAGCGACAGCGCCAGCGCGTTCGTGAAGAAGAACGACACGGCGATCATGTGGGCGGGGTTGTAGTGGAAGTTGCCGTAGGTGTAGCCGGTGTTGGACACCCAGTCGAGATGCGTCCAGATGCCATAGGGAAAGCCGTATCCCCATGCGCCCATCATCAGCGGGCGGAACACCACCAGCGTGACATAGGCAAGGATGGCGACGCCAAAGGCCGCCGGGACATGGAAACCCATCCCCAGCTTGCGGCAGATCTCCACCTCGCGCAGGGCCCAGCTGACGAAGGCGCCGATGGCGCAGATCGTGATCAGCTGCCAAAGGCCCCCCTGCATCAGGGGCGCGAACCCGAGGCCCATTTCCACGGGCGGCGGGTCGATCGAAATGAGCCACGGGTTCCAGACCCCTTCCATGGCCGTGCCATAGAAGATCAGGATCGTGCCGAGCGCCGCGAAGAAGAATGTCGTGACGCCGAAGAAGCCGACGTAGAACGGTCCGACCCAGAAGTCGAACAGGTTCCCGCCGATGAGCGTGCCCCCCGGCACGCGATATTTCCGTTCGAAGCTGAGCAGTGCCATGCTTCCCTCTCCGCTTTTGTTGCGACCGGCGGTTGGTCTTGTGCCGTCGGATTTGCCCGTTCGGGTCGCCGCGGGCGGAAGGGCAAGCCCTCCGCCCGCAGCCAGTGCCTTTACGGCAACGTCACTCGGTCACGGCCGCCGGAGCGGCGCCACCGGCGGCGGCAGCGGTCTGGAACCAGTTGATGCCGTTGCTCAGAACCACCAGGTGGATCATCGCAGCGAGCAGGAACAGGAAGACGCCCTGCGCGACGAAGACGCGACGGGGATCGAAGATGAGCCAGATCTTGTAGAACTTGGACATGTTTTGATCCTCCTCAGAACCACGGGCGCCAGATGTACGTGGCGATATGCGCGACGACAGCGATGGCCACGAAGAGCCAGAGCCCGCTCATATACACCGAGTGCAGTTCCTGCGCCTGCTCGTCGGTCAGACCTGTGAAGCTCAGGTCGGTTTTATCAGCCATACTATCCTCCGGATGGGCAGACTGACGCCGCAATCCCTGCGGCCAGGTTCACGGTCAGGCGGAATGCCTTTCCGAGTTTCCACCACCCCGCGCTGGTCTGCGGGAGGGCGAAGCGGTGACGGGTCGGGCGCAACCCGGAGAAGTCGTCTCTTCCGGCCTGTCAGGGCCGGAAGATGTTCGGCGTGATCGACCCCGCCTCGCGCCAGGCGCGGGCAAGCGGTCCATGCACGGGAAGTCGGCGCTCCATCACCGTCTGGAGGATCCAGGCGGCAAGGGCGAAGGGGATCGCCACAAGGAAGATCAGCGCGAAGTAGACGTAGAACTCGGCGCGCGGCGCGCGGTGGGCGTGATGCCCGCTTCCGCCTGCGGTATGATCGCTCATGCAGTCCCTCCTTGTGTTGTCTTGGGTGGCGCGCCCCGCAGGGCTTCCACCGTTTCCTTGACCACCCGCTCCGCGCCCTGGTCGAGCGCGGCCTTCTCCGCCGCGTCACGCAGGGTGCGCGCGGCAGAGATGCGGGTCAGCACCGGATGTTCGGAAACGATCCGGTCCAGTTCGGCCTGTGCATCGGCATCCCAGGGGAAGTCGCGGCGCAGGGTCGTGGGGGTTGCCGCCGCCGAGTCCATCTCGGACCCCAGCGGCAGGATGTGGAACAGCGCCTCGAACAGGCCGTTGCAGACCTCCTGCAGCATCCACACGCATCCGGCATAGCCCATGAAGGGCGTGCCGGTATGGCGGCGGATGGCGGCACCGGGAAAGCTTGCCGCGATGAAATGCGGCTGCGGGCCATGTCCGGCCTTCAGCTCGGCCAGATACATCTTTTCGTTGATCGACCCCATCACCACCAGCGGACGATGCTGGCGGATCAGCGCGCGCACCTGTTCGTTGTTGGTCTTGGCCCCCGCCTGCCGCGCGACGGCAAAGGCGCAGGGCAGGCCCAGATCGGTTTCCAGATAGGCGCGGATGCCACGCGCATAGGTTTCATTCGCCACGATGGCGAAATTCGCCGTGCCGAAGAAATCCTGCGTCACCGACCGCCACAGGTCCCAGACGGGCTTCAGCGTCGAATGCTTTTCCTGCGCGATGAAGGGCTCGGGGTCCAGCCCCAGCAGATCGCCCAGCTTGCGCAGGAATTTCGTCGTGCTGTCCAGCCCGATGGGCGCCTGCAGATAGGGCTTGCCCAGAACCTCGGCCAGCCCGCGCCCGAATTCGCGATACATGACGATGTTGACGTCAGCATTCACCAGATTGCGCATCTCGGCCAGATGCGCGCCCAGCGGCATGACCATGTTGACCTCGGCCCCGATCCCTTCGACCAGACGGCGGATCTCGTGCAGGTCCGACGCCATGTTGAAGGTGCCGTACATCGGGCCAAGGATGTTCACGCGCGGCCTGTCGCCCGCTTCACGCTTCTTCTCGACGGGCATCCGCCCCTTGGTCATGCCGAATTCGGTGAAGATCCATGTCATCGCGCGGTCCGCGCATTGCCATTGGTCCTCGTCGATGGTGCGGGGCAGAAAGCGCTGGATGTTCGTGCCCATCGGCGTGACGCCGCCGCCGATCATCTCGGCAATGGATCCCGTCACGACCACCGCGGGCAGCGCAGGGTCAAGCGTCTTCCACGCCCGCTTCATCGCGCCTTCGGTGCCGTCGCGACCAAGTTCTTCCTCGCCCAGACCCGTCACCACGATGGGCAATTCATGCGGCGGCAGCGCGTCGGTGTAATGCAGGACGGAAGTCACCGGCAGGTTCTCGCAGCCCACGGGGCCGTCGATCACCACCTGCAACCCCTTGACGGCGCAGAAGGCATAGACCGCCCCCCAATATCCGCCCGCGCGATCATGGTCCTGGATCAGCATCCCAGACCCTCCCCGCGCGCAGGATTTTTCTGCGAAAAATCCTGTCCCCGAATGTTCTGCGAACATTCGCCATCCCGGGCCACCCGATCCTTCGCAGAAGGATCGCTCCCAAGAATTTTCGCCGAAAATTCTTGCCCCCGGATCATATCATCGCCTCCGCCGCAGCGGCCTTGGCGGCCTTTTCCAACTTCTTCTGATGCGCCGCCCGGAAATCCGGCCGCAGGTTCGGCGCGCCTTCCCAGATGCCCGCCGTATCGCCGGTGCCGACGCCTTCGAAAAACTCCTTCATCCCGTCCATGCGCGCCTTGTTCGCCATGGCGGCATTGACCACCTGCGCCAAGGACCCCGCCCCAGCCGGCCCCATCAGGGGCCGCGCCGAAATCAGGTTCGTGAAGTAAAGTGCCGGAATGGCCAGTTCCTTGGCCTTCTGCACCACCGGGGTCGTCCCGATGGCAAGGTCAGGCCGGAACGCCTCTATCGCGGCGCAGTCATCCTCGAGGCTCGCGCGATACTTCACCGCCACGCCCTTGGACTCGAGCCAGTCGCGATCCGCCTCGGACCATTCGTTCTTCGCGCAGGCCGTGCCCACATAGGCCAGATCCGCCCCGCTCTCGACCAAGAGCCGCGCGACCAGCAGTTCGGACCCTTCATAGCCCGACAGCGTGATCCGCCCCTTGACCGGATTCGCGGCCAGCGCGCCACGGATCGCGCCGCCAAAAGCGTTCTGCGCCGCCGCGACCTGCGCGGGGTTCACGCCATAAGCCTCGCCCATCGCCGCCAGCCAGGCCATCGTCCCGTCATATCCGACCGGCGCCGATCCCACGACCTTGCGCCCCGCTGCCTGAAACTCGCGGATCGCCGCCGTGTAGAAGGGATGGATCGCCGCCACCACACCGCAATCGAGCGCGGCATAAAGCTCGCGCCATTCGCGGCACGGCACCACCGGCCCCGCGGCCAGCCCCATCGGCGCCAGCATCGCACCGATCATCATCGGATCCGCCGGGAACATCTCTCCCAGCAGCGCGACCGTCGGACGATCCGACCGCCCGCGTTCCGGCGCGGCCACAGGCCCCGCCTCGATCTCGCGCCGGGCATAGTTCAGCATGGCACCGGCCAGCACGTCCTTGGCCTCGGCATGGGTCGGCACGCCGAAGCCCGGCACGTCGATCCCCACGATACGCACACCGTTGATCTCGTTCGGCAACAACTTCAGCGGCACGCCCGACGCGGTCGGAACGCAAAGGTTCGTCACCACCACCGCGTCATAACGCTCGGGGTCGGCCAGTTCATGCACCGCATCGCGGATGTCCTCGAACAGCTTGCCCGTCACCAGCGTCTCGGAATTGAACGGCACATAGCCCACCGACCGCCGCGCCCCGTAGAAATGGCTGACAAAGGTCAGGCCATAGACACAGCAGGCCGATCCCGACAGCACCGTCGCCACCCGCCGCATCCGCAAACCCACGCGCAGCGACCCGAAAGCCGGGCACATGCTCTGCGGCTTGTCATGCGGACCTTGCGGGTAATCGGCGGCGTAACGGTCCAGCACCTCGGAATTCCCCGCCGCCCGCGCCGCAGCCTCCATCTCGGCAGCACCTGCATGGCACCCCATGCCATCCGCCACGACCGCCGCCGCACCCGCTTCGGGGCGCAGCCCCTCGGTCACGGGCGTTTCGGCGGTCTGGTCATAGCGGATCTCGCCAGCCATCACTTGGTCCCCTTCCGGGCCAGCGCGCGCAGCGCTTCTTCCATCTTTTCAAGGGCTTGCAGATCAAACATCGTCATAGACCACTTCCAGCGACTTCACCTCGCCCGCAAACTTGCCGCGCATGTCGGCGTCATTTGCAGGCTCCAGCACGAAATCGGCCCCCGTGGTTTCCGCATCGAACAGGCCCAGCAGACCGTCCTGCGTCAGGGGCTTGGGCCGCAGCGGCGGCGCCGCCGCCACATTCTCGGCCAGTTCGGTGAACAGCCCGCCCCATTGCGTCGCGTTGGTGCCGACGATCTGGTAATTGGCCGACTTGCGCCGCAGATCATCGTCAGCGGGGATCGAAGCAAGGATCGGGATATTCACCGCCTGCGCAAAGGCCGCAGCCTCGCCCGTGCCGTCATCCTTGTTGATGACCATGCCCGCGACGCCCACATTGCCGCCCAGCTTGCGGAAATATTCCACCGCCGAACAGACGTTGTTCGCCACATAGAGCGATTGCAGGTCGTTCGACGCGACGACGATGACCTTCTGCGCCATGTCCCGCGCGATGGGCAGGCCGAAGCCGCCACAGACCACATCGCCCAGGAAATCCAGCAGCACATAGTCGAAGTCCCAGTCGTGGAACCCCAGCTTTTCCAGCAGCTCGAAGCCGTGGATGATCCCCCGCCCGCCGCAGCCGCGACCGACCTCAGGTCCACCCAGCTCCATCGCAAAGACCCCGCCCCGCTTGAAGCAGACATCCCCGATCTTCACCTCTTCCCCCGCCAGCTTCTTGCGGGTCGATGTTTCGATGATCGTCGGGCAGGCCTTGCCGCCGAACAGAAGCGAGGTCGTGTCCGACTTGGGATCGCAGCCGATCAACAGCACGCGCTTGCCCATCTCGGCCATCATGTGGCTCAGGTTGGCCAGCGTGAAGCTCTTGCCAATCCCGCCCTTGCCGTAGATCGCGATGATCTGCGTCTTCTTGCTGGGCGGGTCCTGCGGCACCTCCAGCGACGGCTCCTCATGCGCCTCGTCGCGCAGGCGGGTGTCGAAATCCTTCAGGTTGGGAACGTCGTTCATGCCGTGGCCTTCCAATCGAGGATCATTTTCAGACAGGCCGCATCACCGAAGGCCGTTGCATAGGCCTCCGGCGCGTCGGATGCCGGGCGGGTATGGGTGATCAGACCGGACAGGGACAAAGCCCCGCTTTCGATCAGCGCGCGGGTGGCGACCAGATCGTCGGGCTGCCATTCGCTTGCGATGCGGATGCGCGCCTCCTTCATGAAGGCGGGCGGAAAGGCGAAAGAGACAGGCTCGGTATAGAACCCCGCCAGCACGACCTCGCCCCCCTTGGCCAGCCGCATGACCAACTGGTCCAGCAGGCCCTTGGCACCCGAAGCGTCATAGATCGCCTTGTAATCGCGGCGCGGATCATCCTCCGGCGCGATGCAGGTATAGCCGTCCGCGCCTTCGCGGCGGATCGGGTTGGTTTCCCACACCGTCGGCGCGGGCGCACCGGCGGCCAGCGTCAGACGGGCCAGCAGACGGCCCAGCGTCCCATGCCCCACGATCAGATCGGGCAGCGCCGTGGCAAAGCCCGCCAGCGCATGACGCGCCGTCGCGGCCAGCGCCAGCAGCGCGCCTTCGGGCCCCATGCCGCCGTCGATGCGGGCCACACGATGCGCGGGCGTCACCAGATGGCGCGACGCGCCCCCGAACAGCCCCTTCACATCGCCGGTAAAGCAATTGGCACCGGGCACGAAGACATGCTCGCCCACGCGGAACCCGCTCTCGGCCCCCGCCTCGACCACGACACCCGCCGCCTCGTATCCGGGAACCAGCGGATAGCCCATGCCCGGGAAGGGCGGCATCGTGCCGGTGTAGAACAGCTTTTCGGTGCCGGTGGAAATGCCGGAATGGGAAATCTCGACCACCAGATCGCCCGCAGCGGGCGCAACAAGTCCCAGACTGTCCAGCGACAGCTCCCTAGGCCCTGACAAGATGACTGCGGTCGTTCTCACGTCTTTTCCCCCTGCGCCGCGCCCCGGGATGGTCCCCCGAGTTCCGCGACTGGTTGTAAGTGTAGACTTACAGCTCGAAGTGTCAATTTAATTAGACACTTTTTTGTGGGTCTGTGTTGAAACTGCGGGCCGCCGTAACCACCGAGGTCACATAGGGCCGGAAGCCTGCGATGGTTTTGACGTCCGAAAACCCTGCCTGCACAAGCATTCGGGCAATTTCCGCGCCCGACCGCGTGCGCCCCGTCTGCATGGCAAGGGTGTAAACAGAAAAGTACACATCTGTTGCCGGATCGGGGCTGTCGCCCCCCGACATCGGTTCCGACACCACGATTCGCCCTCCGGCGGGCAGCGCGTCATGCACCGCGCGCAAAAGGGCTGCGACCGTCGCGTCGGAATGGTCGTAGAGAACCCGCACCAGCGAGACGGCATCCGCCCCCCGCGGCAACGGATCGTCGCGGAAGGAACCCGCCACGATCTCCACCCGCCCCGCCATGCCCGCGGCGGCAAAGCGCGCGGTGGCGGCAGGCACCACGGCGGGCAGGTCGAACAGCGTCATCCGCAACGCCGGATGCGCGGTCCCCGCAGCGGCCAGAAAGGCCCCCGTCCCGCCGCCCACATCCATCAGATGCCGCACGCCGCGCAGATCGACCATCCGCAGCGTATCCGCCGCGACCAGCCCCTGACTGTCCGCCATCAGCGCCGAATAGCGCGCCGCCAGCTCCGGGTCCGCCGCGCCGCCCGCGCCAAAGACATAAGGCCAGAACCCCGCCAGCTCCGGCTGCGTCTCGCCACGGAAGAAGGCCACGGGGTCCGCCAGATCGCGGTAAAGCACCGGATGATGCCGCACCATCGCCTCCAGCCCCGGCACGGTCAGGAAGGCCGCCCCCCGCACCGTCAGCCGCCACATCCCGCGCCGGCAGGCCATCAGGCCCAACCCCGCCCCCGCCTTGCACAGGATCGCCATCCGCTCTGCCGGAACACCCGCAGGCCCCGCCAGCGCCGAAAGCGGCACAGGCCCCTCGGCCAGACGGTGCAGCACCCGCAACTCCACCAGCGCAAGCAAAGCCTGCGACTGCACGAATCCCTGCACGATGTCGAACAGCGCCGCCCCCTCGGACCGCGCGATGTGCCGCAACCCCGGCACGCGGGCGCAAAAGGCATGGAACCGCGGCGACAGGCCCAGCCGCACGGCCCAAGGCTGCCGCCCCCGCCGCGCGGGTGGCACCGCCCCCGCGGCGGCGTCGCTCATCCCCGCACCGGTTGCAGATCGACCGGCGTCATCCGCTCGGCATAGGCGCGCACCATGGCGGCCAGCATCGCCTCTCCCGGGCAGGACGGGATCGACGCGATCGCCCCACCCAGAATGTCCTTCAGATGGGACACCGCCCCCTGAACCCCCAGTTCCCGCACCGCCGAAGGCCGCGCATGGGCCGCATCCTGCCCCGCAGGCTTGCCCATCTCGGCCTCGGTCAAAAGCGCGTCCTTCAGATCATCCGCGACCTGGAAGGCCTCGCCGATCCGCGCGCCCAGTTCCTCCCACGGCTCGGGCTCCTGCCCTGCCGCGATGGCACCCATCTGCGTGGCGGCAATGAACAGCGCGCCGGTCTTGGCGCGGTGATAGGCGGCCAGATTGACCTCTGCCTCGCTCTCCCAGCCCTGCCCCGCGCAGATGCCACCCGGCATCCCCGTGCGCTGCGCCAGCACGCGGATCAGATCGACCGCGCGCTTCGGACTGTCCCCCGCCGCCCGCGCCAGCACCTCGAAGGCCAGCACGATCAGCGAATCCCCCGCCAGCACCGCCAGCGGCTGCCCATAGGCGCGGTGCACCGTGGGCCTTCCGCGCCGCAGATCGGCATCGTCGAAACAGGGCAGGTCGTCATGTACGAGGCTCGCGCAATGGATCAGCTCCAGCGCCCCCGCCGCCGCATCGGTCAGAAGCGGCCGGTCGTCGCCACAGGCCCGCGCCACGGAGACAAGGATGGTGGGACGTATCCGCGCGCCGCCCGGAAAGACCGAATGGTCCAGCGCCGCACGCAGCTTGGGCGGGGCCTCGGCATTGCCGGGCATCCCCTGCCCCAAGGCCAGCGCGGCGGCCACCGCCGCCTCGATCCGCACGTCCATCCCGCCGACCGGCTTGCCGATTTGGCCCATGACCGCCCCTTTCGTGCTGTCCCTGCCCCGCAGTCTGTCACCGCGGCTGCAAAGTGTAAACTAAATCTTACACATTGTTGTAATTCAGGATGGACAACTTCAAGGGCTTCCCTACACTTCCCGCATGGAACAGGACCGCATCATCGTGATCGGGGCAGGCATGGGCGGCCTTGCCGCCGCCATCCGCCTTGCCGCGGCGGGGTTCACGGTGACCGTTCTGGAAAGCGCCTCCACCCCCGGCGGCAAGGCCCGCGCCATCCCCTCGGCCGCCGGTCCGGTGGATACCGGCCCCACCGTCCTGACGATGCGCGGCGTGTTCGACGCGCTGTTCGCGCTGAATGGCGAAAGACTGGATGACCATGTCTCCCTCATCGCCCAGCCCGTTCTGGCCCGCCACCGGTGGCCCGGCTCCGACGCGCTGGACCTGACCACCGACCGCGCCGCCAATGCCGAGGCGATCCGCGCCTTCGCCGGCCCGCGCGAGGCTGACGCCTTCCTGCGCTTCGACCGTCTGGCCGAGGATCTGTTTACCGCCTTCGACGCCCCCGTCATGCAGGCGGCCCGCCCCGACCTGCCCGCCATCGCCCGCGCCGTGCTGGCGCGCCCGCGCCTCTGGCCCGCGCTGATCCCCGGCGTGACGCTGGAACGCCTGCTGCGCCACCATTTCCGCGACCCGCGCCTGATCCAGCTTTTCGCCCGCTACGCCACCTATGTCGGCGCCCGCCCCGCCCGCGCCCCCGCCGTCCTGTCGCTCATCTGGCGGGCCGAGGCGCGGGGGGTCTGGGCGGTGCAGGGCGGCATGCACAGCCTCGCCGCCGCCCTTGCCGCGCTGGCCGGACGCATGGGCGTGACTTTCCGCTACGACACCCACGTCACCCGCATCCAGCGCCAGAACGGCCGCGTCACGGGCGTGCAGACCGCCGATGGCCGCACCCTGCCCTGCGCCGCCTGCGTCTTCAACGGCGACCCCGCCGCCCTGACCGAAGGCCGCCTTGGCAGCGCCGCCGCCGCCGCGATCCCGCGCAGCGCCACCCATCCGCGCAGCCTCTCGGCCCTCGTCTGGGCCTTCGCCTCGCAGGCCACGGGGCCGGTCGCGCCCGACCTTCTGCACCACAACCTCTTCTTCACCGAAGACCCCGCCCGCGAATTCGGCCCCATAAGCGCAGGGAACCGCCCCGAGGCGCCCACGCTTTACCTCTGCGCCGAGGACCGCGCGCTTGGTCCCGCCACGGGACCGGAACGCTTCGAGATCATCCTGAACGCCCCCGCGGGCCTGCCCGCCCTGCGACCCGAGGATTTCCGCCAATGCCGACAGACGACCTTCGACCGCCTTTCCCGCATGGGCCTGACCCTGACACCGCCGGGACCGGAGGGGCTGACCACGCCCGCGACGCTCGACCGGCTGTTTCCGGCCTCGCAGGGGGCGATCTACGGACGCTCGCCCGAAGGGACGATGGCCACCTTCCGCCGCCCCGTGGCGCGGACCGCCCTGCCGGGGCTCTATCTGGCGGGGGGCGGCGCGCATCCGGGGGCGGGGGTGCCGATGGCAGCCCTCTCCGCCCTGCACGCGGCCGGGGCGATCATGCAGGACCGGATTTCCGCGTCGAGGTCGGCCCCGACGGCTATGCCTGGTGGTATCTCGACGGCATCTCGGATGACGGGCGGCGCGCGGTCTCGGTCATAGGCTTCATCGGCTCGGTCTTCTCGCCGTGGTATGCGTGGTCAGGCCGCCGCAACCCGCAGAACCACGTCTGCCTGAACGTCGCCACCTATGGCCCGGGCGGGCGCTTCACCATGACCGACCGCGGCACCGCCGCCCTGCGGCAGGAACGCGACACGCTGACCATCGGCCCCTCGCGCATGCATTGGACAGGGCGCGATCTGGTCATCGACATCGACGAGGTCTCCTCCCCCCCCATCATCTCCCGCGTGCGCGGGCAGATCATCCTCACCCCTGCCGCCGTCACGGGCGTGGAACTCGCGCTCCACCCCCGCCACCAGTGGCGCCCCTTCGCCCCCATCGCCCGCATCAGCGTGAACCTGACCCAAGGCCATGTCTGGGAAGGCCACGGCTATTTCGACGCCAATTTCGGCTCCACCGCGCTGGAACGGGATTTCGATTTCTGGACATGGGGCCGCTTTCCCATGAAGGACCGCGCGCTCTGCCTTTACGACGCGACATGGTCCGACGGCACCCAGCAGGATTTCGCGCTGGAAGTCACCCCGTCAGGCGAGGCGCGCGAGATCACCGCGCCGCCCCGCACCGCCTTTGCCCGCACCGGCTGGCGCATCCGCCGCGAAACCCGCGCCGATCCGGGCACCCTGCCGCGGCAGGTGCTGCCCATGCTCGACGCCCCCTTCTATTCCCGCAGCGCGGTCGAGACGCGGATCGACGGCGAAGCGACCGTCGGCGTGCACGAGGCGCTCGACCTCACCCGCTTCCGCCAGCCGTGGCTGAAACCCATGCTCGCCGTCCGCGTGCCAAGGCGCGGCGGCTGGTCCTTCTAGACCGCGCCGTTGCGCAGAACGGCCCGCCACCGCCCGCCGCGTGCTGACAGCTTGCGGTACAGCCTGCGGCACAGGTTACGGTACAGCCGGTTGCGCCCAACCCCCTGAAATCACGCCACGACGTTGCGGTACCACACCGACCGGTTCAGCATCCCCGCCACCGTCACCCATGCCAGATAGGGCACGAACAGCGCCCCCGCGATCCGGTCAACCTGCCAGAAGGCCACCATGGTCGCCGCCACCGCCAGCCACAAAAGGCCGATCACCACCAGCCCCGCCCCGATCCGGCGCAGCCCGAAAAAGACGGGCGTCCACAAGGTGTTAAGCGCGATCTGCACCGACCACAGCGCCAGCGCCTGCCCCGTGTCGGGCAGCATCGCCACCCGTGCCGCCGCGGCAGACATGCTCAGGTAAAGCACGGTCCAGGCCACCGGAAACAGCCAGTCCGGCGGGGTCCAGCGCGGTTTCGACAGGCCGCGATACCACTCGCCCGGCTGGAACATCGCCCCCGTCGCCGCCGCCGCCCCGCAGGCGGCCAGATAGGTCAGAAACAGCGCAAAATATTCCATCGCATCGCTCCGCTTGGCCAAGCGAACGATCTATAGCACCCGATGGTTCCGTCCAAGGGAAATCGCTGAAAAACGAAAGGCTTGCCAGTATCGGCCCACAGATCAGGCCACACCCCTGTCGCGCGCCTCGAGCTGGGCCAACACCGCCAGCAGCGCATCCGACCGCCCCTTGCGCCCCTCGCGCTGCGCCGCCGCGCGCACAAGGAAATCCACCTCGGCCACGGGTGCCGCATGCAGGACGGCAGGCACCGGCCGCACGGTGGACGCCACCGCCCGCCCCGTCGCCGCCGTCAGGCAGGCCAGCTTCACCCCCCGCGCCGTCCGCGCCCGCGCCGTGACCGAATCCCCCCGCGCACGGCGCACGCAACCGCCGATCGCGTCATAGATCAGCCGCGCCGCATAGATGCCCGGACGGCTGGACAGCGGCAGCGACGGCACCCCCGCCTCGGACCGCCGGTACAGCCCGTCCGCCACATCCAAAAGCCGCAGCGTCACCCGCGCCACCGCCGGATAGGCCTTTGGCCGCGCCAGAAATCCATCCGGATCAATGCCTTCCTCGCGCAGCCAGTCCATCGGCAGATAGAGCCGCCCCGCCCGCGCATCCTCGCCCACATCGCGCGCGATATTGGTCAACTGCATCGCCAGCCCCAGATCGCAGGCCCGCGCCAGCGCATCCGGATCGCGCACCCGCATCAGCACGCACATCATCGCGCCCACCGCCGCCGCCACCCGCGCCGAATAGTCCAGCACCCCCGACAGCGTGTCATAGCGCCGCCCGACGGCATCCCAGGCGAATCCCTCCAACAGCGCCTCGGGCAGGGCGCGCGGCATGTCGAACCCTTCCACCACCGCCGCAAAGGCGCGGTCGGCGGGCGCATCCGCAGGCCTGCCGCGATAGACCAGATCCAGCCGGTCGCGCAGCGCCAGAACGGCGGCCCCCTTGTCCGCCCCCTCGTCCACCGCATCATCCGACATCCGGCAAAAGGCATAAAGCGCCAGCGCCGGATCGCGCACGGACCCCGGCAACAGACGCGACGCCGCGTGAAAGGACAGCGACCCCGTGCGGATCGCCTCGCGGCAATGCTCCATGTCGCGCGGGTCGATCATTCCGCCGCCATCCTCAGTTCCGCCTTTTCCTTCAACATCCTGGGCGCATCGGGGACAAGCATCCCCAGAACTTCTGCCGTGCCCACCACCCCCGGCAAACCGGCCCCGGGATGCGTCCCCGCCCCGGCAAGGAACAGACCCGGCACCTCTTCCGACACGTTGTGCGGCCGGAACCACGCCGATTGCAGGATGCGCGGCTCGATCGAAAATCCCGCACCGAACGGTGACAGGTAACGGTCGCGAAAGGTTTCGGGGGTAAAGACGGTCTCCTCGGTGATGCGCTCGCGGAATCCGGGGATCAGCCGCTCGTCCAGCATCTTCGCCATCTTGGCGCGATAGCGCGGCTCTTCCTCGGCCCAGTCGACCCCGTTGTCAAAGCCCAGATGCGGCACGGGCGACAGCGCATAGAAGGTGTCGTCGCCCGCGGGCGCGCAGGACGGATCGGTCACGCTGGGCCGGTGGACATAAAGGCTCATGTCATCCGCGAGTTTTCCGCGGATGAAGATGTCCTTGAT
Source organism: Paragemmobacter amnigenus (assembly GCF_009908265.2). GTDB lineage: Bacteria > Pseudomonadota > Alphaproteobacteria > Rhodobacterales > Rhodobacteraceae > Paragemmobacter > Paragemmobacter amnigenus. The sequence goes on from NZ_JAAATX020000001.1 coordinate 290,932, forward strand.
ATGCTCGCGATAGCGCGGGCCCACGACGATGGAGTGATGGCCCACATCGCGCCACATGTCGCGCGTGCCCTTCGTGCCGAAATACCAGACATAGAGCCCCATGGACCACCGCGCACGATCCAGCCGCCGGTCGGTCCAGCGCTTCCTCGGCAGGTTCCGCAGCAGCCGCTTGTAGGTATGCCCCGCATCGGCATTGCTGACCACCAGCCCCGCCCGCATTACCTCTCCGCCCGTCAGGCGGACACCGCTCGCGCGGCCATTTTCCACAATGATTTCATCGACTTCCGTGTTGTGGACGACCTCGCCCCCCTGCGCCGCGACAACCCGCGCCATGGCCTCGGCAATCGCCTGCACGCCGCCCATGGCGTAATGGACGCCAAAGGCCTTCTCCAGATGGGACACAAGGATGTACATCGACGTCACGTTGAACGGATCGCCCCCGATGAACAGCGGATGGAAGGACAGCGCAAAGCGCAGCCGTTCGTCCCGGACCCGCCGCGCGGCATGGGCATAGACCGACCGGTCCGCCCGCATCATCCCGAAGGTCGGCAGCACCTTGATCAGGTCCATAAGCTTGTGCATCGGCCGCCGGCCCAGATCCTCGTATCCGAACCAGTAGCGCGCCTCGCTGTCCTTCAGGAACCGCTCGTAACCCTTTGCGTCGGCTGGGGAAAGCCGCGCCACCTCGGCCTTCATCGCGGCCTCGTCCTGCCGCGCGGTGAAGGTCGATCCGTCATCGAAGCGGATCTCGTAGAACGGCTCCATCGGCACCAGCCGCACATCGCGGTCGAAGTCCCGCCCGCAGGCCGCCCACAGGTCGCGCAAGCCCTGCGGCACCGTCACGATGGTCGGGCCAAGGTCAAAGCGGTGCCCGCCCTGCGTGATCGACGATCCCCGCCCGCCCACGCGGTCAAGCCGGTCGATCACCGTGACGCGCCACCCCTTGGCCCCCAGCCGCATGGCACTGGCAAGCCCGCCCAGCCCCGCGCCGATGACGATCGCATGATCTGCCTCTGGCAGGGCGGTAGCGGGGCGATGGCGCATGATCTTTTCCATGGTGCTGATGATAGAGTGTCTAGTTTGATTTACAATAACACAGAACAGAACGCCGCACCGTCGCGTTTTCCCTTCCCCTTGGCCGCACAAACTGTCAGACTAAGTTTACACCCAACCAGCCGGAGGGTCGCGCCATTTCCGTTACCAGCCTAAGCCTCTTCCGCTTCGACGGGTTCCTGCCGCGCCTCTGGGTGATCGGGCAGATGGGGGCTGCGCGGCTGGCGCTGCGGCGGGAACGGCGCGCGCGGTTCTGGAAACTCTGCGGCTCTGGCACGGGCGAGGGCTTCACCCCCCGCCCGAACTGGGGCGTCTGGGCCATCCTCGCCACCTGGCCGGACGAGGCGACGGCGCGCGCCGCCACGGCGCAAAGCCCGGTCTGGGCGCGCTGGCGCGCCCGCGCGGCGGAAAGCTGGACGGTGTTCCTGTCCCCGCTCTCGGCCCGCGGCGCATGGGCGGGGGTCAATCCCTTCCTGCCCGACGTCCCCGCCCCCGCGCCCCAGGGTCCGCTGGCCGCCCTGACCCGCGCCACCGTCCGCCCTGCCCGCGCGCTGAAATTCTGGGACCGCGTCCCGTCGATTTCTGCCGTGATCGGCGCCGACCCCAACGTGGCCTTCAAGATCGGCATCGGCGAGGTGCCGCTCCTGCATCAGGTCACCTTCTCGATCTGGCCCGACACGGCCAGCATGGCCGCCTTCGCCCGCGGTGACGGCCCGCATGGCCGCGCGATCCGGGCCGTCCGCGACGGCAACTGGTTCGACGAAGAGCTCTATGCCCGCTTCGGCCTGCTGGGATCGGCGGGCACATGGGGCGGCACGGACCCTTTGAACACCCTCGCGCAAGCGCATGAATTTTCTGCGAAAATTCCTGACCCCGATCCTTCTGCGAAGGATCGCGCCGCGACCACCCCAACCACCAATCCCGAATTTTCGCAGAAAATTCGCCCCCAAGGATTTTCGCAGAAAATCCTTGCACTTACGGTGCCAAAATGAAGCAACCCTTCCCCTTCTCGGCCATCGTCGGGCAAGAGGCCATGAAACAGGCCATGATCCTGACCGCGGTCGATCCCGCCATCGGCGGCGTCCTTGTCTTTGGTGATCGCGGCACGGGCAAATCCACCGCCGTCCGCGCGCTCGCCGCGCTCCTGCCGGAAATCGAGGCGGTCGAAGGCTGCCCCGTCAACGCGCCCACCCCCGCGCAGGTGCCCGACTGGGCGCAGGGCGCGACGGGGCGGATCGTCACCAAACCCACCCCCGTCGTGGACCTGCCGCTGGGCGTGACCGAAGACCGCGTCGTGGGCGCCCTCGACATCGAACGCGCCCTGACGCGCGGCGAAAAGGCCTTTGAACCCGGCCTTCTGGCCCGCGCCAACCGCGGCTATCTCTACATCGACGAGGTCAACCTTCTGGAAGACCACATCGTCGACCTCCTCCTCGACGTCGCCCAATCCGGCGAGAACGTGGTGGAACGCGAGGGGCTGTCGGTCCGACACCCCGCCCGTTTCGTGCTGGTGGGATCGGGCAACCCCGAAGAGGGCGAATTGCGGCCCCAGCTTCTCGACCGGTTCGGCTTTTCCGTCGAAGTCACCTCGCCCCGCGACGTGGAAACCCGCGTCGAAGTCATCCGCCGCCGCGACGCCTACGAGACGAATTACGGTGCCTTCATGGAAACGTGGCGCCCGCAGGATGCCGCGCTGCGCGACCGCATCCTCGCCGCCCGCGCCGCCCTGCCCACGCTCAAGACCCCCAACACCGTGCTGCATGACTGCGCCAGCCTCTGCATCGCCATCGGCTCGGACGGGTTGCGCGGCGAACTCACGCTGCTGCGCGCCGCCCGTGCGCTGGCCGCCTTCGAGGGGGACGATTCGGTGGGCCGCATCCATCTCAAGGCCGTCGCCCCCATGTGCCTGTCGCACCGCCTGCGCCGCGACCCGCTGGACGAGGCCGGATCGACCACCCGCGTCATCCGCGCCGTGGCCGAGGTGCTGCCCTGACCCCGGACGATCCCTGGGGCCGCGTGGAATGCGCGCTGGCCTGCCTCGCCCTCGATCCGCAGGGATTGCGGGGGCTGTGGCTGCGCGCGCGCTCCGGCCCCGTGCGCGACCGCGTGACGGCGGCGCTGGCGGCGATCCCGCTGCCGCAACGCCGCCTGCACCCCACGATCAGCGATGACGCGCTGTTCGGCGGGCTGGACCTTGCCGCGACGCTCGCCTCCGGTCAGCCGGTGATGCAGGCGGGTCTGCTGGCGCAGCCTGCCGCACTGGTGCTGACGATGGCGGAACGCTGCCCCGCGGGCCTTGCCGCGCGGCTGGCCACCGCGCTCGACACCCCCGCCCATGCCGTGATCGCGCTGGACGAAGGGGCCGAGGCCGACGAAACCCTCGCCCCCGCACTGGCCGACAGGCTGGCGCTGTTCCTCGACCTGACCGACATCGCGCTTGGCGACAGCCGCGACATCGCGCTGGACCCCGACCGTCTGGCACAGGCGCGCAGCCGCCTTGCCACGCTCATGCTTGCCCCCGACCAGCTCGACGCGCTCACCCGCGCGGGGGCGGAACTGGGCATCCCCTCGCTGCGCGCGCCCCTGCTGGCCGCCGCCACCGCCCGCGCCCATGCCGCATGGTCGGGCCGCGATGCGGTAACCGACGACGACCTGACCGCCGCCGCAACCCTCGTCTACGGCCACCGCGCCGCCCCCCAACCCGAACAGACCGAAGCGCAGGATCCCGAACCCCCGCCCCCCGACCAGACCCCCGATCAGGGCGAGGCGCAGTCCGAGGACCAGTCGCAATCCATCCCCGAAGAGATGCTGGTCGAAGCCGCCCTCGCCGCCCTGCCCCGCGACCTGCTGGAAGCCTTGGCCCAAGGCCGCGCCGCCCGCGCCGCGAAATCGGCGGGCGGGACGGGGGCCGAACAGGGCGGCAACCGACGTGGCCGCCCCCTGCCATCCCGCCCCGGCCGCCTGCAACCGGGCGCGCGCATCGACCTTGTCGCCACCCTGCGCGCCGCCGCCCCGTGGCAGCCGCTGCGCCGCAGTCAGACCCCTGACCGCGCCGCCGCCCTTCTGGTGCGCGCCTCGGACATCCGCCTCAAACGCTTCCGCGAAACCTCGGACCGCGTGCTGATCTTCGCCGTCGATGCCTCGGGCTCTGCCGCCTTCGCCAGACTGGCCGAGGCGAAGGGGGCCATCGAACTCCTGCTGGCGCAGGCCTATGCCCGGCGCGACCATGTCTCGCTTCTGGCCTTCAAGGGCTTTGCCGCGGAACTGCTGCTGCCGCCCACCCGCTCGCTCGTGCAGACGAAACGGCGGTTGGCGGGCGTGCCGGGGGGCGGCGGAACCCCCCTCGCCTCGGGCCTGCAACTGGCACTCGCCACTGCCGCGCAGGCGCGGGCGCGCGGGATGACGCCCACCATCGCCATCCTGACCGACGGGCGCGGCAACATCGCGCTGGACGGCACCGCCGACCGCGCAAGGGCCGAAGAGGAAGCCACCCTCCTTGCCCGCCAGATCCGCCTGTCGGCCACGCCTGCGCTGGTGATCGACGTGGCCAACCGCCCGCAACCCTCGCTGAAGACGCTCGCCCAGATCATGGACGCGCCCTATCTCGCCCTGCCCCGCGCCGATGCGCGCCGCCTCTCCGCTGCTTTGGGCGAGGCTCTGGAAAGCTGACATGGACTTCGACCGCATGCCCCCCGACTGGCCGTTCCGCGAACGGGCCCGCCGCGTGGCCTCCCGCCCGCATGACTGGTGCCTGATCGACGAGGGTGCGGGCCCTGCCCTCCTGCTTCTGCATGGCGCGGGCGGATCGGGGCACAGCTTCCGCCACCTGATCCCGCTTCTTGCACCCCGTTACCGCGTGATCGTCCCCGACCTTCCCGGTCAGGGCTTCACCCGCTCGGGCGCGCGCAGCCGCTATGGCATCGACGCGATGGCCGAGGATCTGGTCACGCTCTGCACCACGCTGGACATCGCGCCGCTGGCCGCCATCGGCCATTCCGCAGGGGCGGCGCTGGCGCTGCGGCTGACCGATTTCATGCCTCTGGACGGTGTGGCAGGCATCAATGCGGCGCTTGGCGTCTTTGACGGCGCGGCGGGGGTGATGTTCCCGATCCTGGCCCGCGTTCTGGCCGTCACGCCCTTCATCCCGCATGTCGTGGCGCGCCTCTGGGGCAATCCGGCGACCGTCGCAAAGCTCCTCACCGCCACGGGATCGCCACTGGATGCCGAAGGTCAGGCGCAATACCTGACGCTGGTGCGCGATGCGGCCCATGTCGACGGCACGCTGGGGATGATGGCGCAGTGGCGTCTGGACGATCTGATGACCCGCCTGCCTGAAATCGTCACGCCCACGCTGCTTGTCGCCTCGGGCGGCGATCTGGCCGTTCCGGCCCGCATCTCGCGCGAGGCCGCCGCGCGGATGCCCGCCGCCGACTATGCCGAAATCCCCCGCCACGGCCATCTGGTCCACGAAGAAGCCGCGCAAGAGGTGGCCGCCCTGCTCCTGCCATGGCTCGCCGCGCGCGCGGGCGGCTGACAGCGATCAGCGCCCCGCGACCAGACTGCCGAAGATGCGGTCCATATGGTCTGCCAGATAGATCCGCAGCCACGGGGTAAAGCGTTCGGGCGCGCGCAGCACCTCGGCCGACAGGTCGTATAGATCGACCCAGCGCACGGCGGCGACCTCGTCGGGGTTCGGGCGCACGGTCATCCCCGCCCCCGCCTCGGCCACGAAGATGTCGACCAGCTCGTGCTCCACCAGCCCGCCGCCCACATCGGCACGGTATTCCACGCGGTCCGCAAAGGACGGGAACAGCCCCTCGATCCCCAATTCCTCGCGCAGACGGCGCACGGCGCAGGCGGCGGGATCCTCGTCCCAGCGCGGATGGGTGCAGCAGGTATTCGCCCACAGCCCCGGCGTGTGATACTTGGACAGCGCCCGCTGCTGGATCAGCACCCGCGTCCCGTCCAGAACGAAGACGGACACCGCCTTGTGGCGCAGCCCTTTGACATGCACCTCCAGCTTGCCAACGGGCTGCAACCGCCCGTCAACCCAGGCGGGGATCATCTCTTCGGTATCGGCGGGCAGGGTGACGGGCACAGTCATGGCATCAGGTCCAGACGGGCGAGACCAGCCGCAACAGATGCGCCATGTTCTTGATCCCGATCTTCACGTGGGCCATGGGCCGCGCCTTCACCAGTTTCTTGTTCATATAGGCCTCGAAGGTCAGCTTCTGCACATCCACGTCATGGCAGAGGCTGACGAACCTCTCGCGCCGCTCGTCGCTGCGATAATAGGCATCCTGCATGGACCGCAAGACCCGGAACACGGTTCCATGTTCCCGCATGAACATCTTGCGCGCGATGCGTAAATCCGACGCACGCCCCGAGGCCAATGCCGCCTGCGCCGCCGTCGCCGCAACGCGCCCCCCCGCCATGGCGTAGAAGATCCCCTCGCCCGAGGACGGCGCCACCACCCCCGCCGCATCGCCGGCCAGCACCACGTCGCGCCCGTTGTCCCAGCGGTCCAGCGGTTTCAGCGGGATCGGCGCGCCCTCCTTGCGGATCGTCTCGCAATCGGTCAGGCCCGATGCCGCGCGCAGGTCCGCCGTGGCCTTCTTCAGGTCAACCCCGTCCAGCCCCGTGCCCATCCCCACGCTCGCCTGTCCCCCATGCGGAAAGACCCAGCCGTAGAAATCGGGGGAAATCCGCCCGTCATAGATCACGTCGCAACGGTCGGGGTCGTAATCGGGCGACGGTTCGGGCGCCTTGATGATCTCGTGATAGGCGATGACGTAGGGAATCGTGCTGCCACCGGGCACTTCGGCCCGCGCCACGACCGACCGCGCGCCATCCGCGCCGATGACGATCTTCGTAGCCGACCGCCGCTCTGCGCCCGAAGACTTCTCGCGCCAGACGACATGGGTGCCCTCCGCGTCCCGTTCCACGCGGACGAAGGTGCCCGTCAGACGCTCCGCCCCCGCCTTGCCCGCACGGTCGCGCAGGTATTCGTCGAAATGCTCGCGGTCCACCATGCCGACATAACCGTTCTCGATCGGGATATCGACCATCCGCCCCGTGGGCGAGATCATCCGCGCCGTGGTGATCTTGGCCACGATCTGCGCATCATCGATCTGGAAATCCCGGATCGCGCGCGGCGGGATCGCCCCGCCACAGGGCTTGATCCGCCCCGCCCGATCCAGAAGCGCGACCGACTTCCCCGCCCGCGCCAGATCCTCGGCCGCCGTGGCACCCGAAGGCCCGCCACCCACCACGAAGACGTCATACATGGCCTATTCCCCCGGTATCAGTTGCGCATCGGGAAGGCGGCGACCGCCCCTCCCCCCTGTCACGTTCCGTTCGATCACCCGCGCCGCGATCAGCGCCGACAGTGCAAAAATTCCGGCCTCGGCCAAAAAGACCGCGCCGAAGGCATCCTCCACCGGCATGACCAGCCGCAGCCCATCCACCGCCGCCGCCCCCACCAGCCCGCCGAACCCCGCCGCCAGCGCCTGCGCCGCACCCCAAAGGCCCATGCGCGTGCCTTCCCGCGCATCCCGCCCCTGCCCCGCCAGCGCCATCATCGACCCGATGGCCGCCACGGCGAACATCCCGTTGAAAAAGCCCAAGGCCACAACCGCAGGCACCAGCGCGCCCCCCGTCTGCCCCAGCCCCGCAATGACCATCAGCGACAGCGCCGATCCGCCACAGCCCGCCATGACCCACATCCGCAGCGTGCCCCAGCGCAGCCCCGTCGCCGCGATCCCGACCAGCAGCATCCCCACGAATACGCCGCCATTCTGCGCGCCCGAAAGCTGCGTGCTCTCCCCCGGCGCAAAGCCGAAGACCAGCCCTGCATAGGGTTCAAGGATCAGCTCCTGCATGAAATAGGCGGTCATCGACAGGAAGATGAACAGGGTGAAGATGCGCGCGCGCCGCTCGGCCCAGACCTCGGCCATGCCTTGGCGAAAGGGCAACGTCTCCACCGCCCGCTCTGCCACCACGCGCCGCTCGATGCCCCAGACGGCGGCGGCGGTCAGCAGCACCGCGCCCCCCGTGACCACCCCCACGATCTCCAGCAAAAGCGCAGGCGTGTAAGGGTCCAGCAGCGCGCCGACGGTCCCCGCCGTCACGGCGATGCCCAAAATCATCATCAGCCACGTGATCGTCGCCGCCGCCGCCCGCCGCTCCGGCGCGGTCGCGGTGGCCAGCAGCGCCAGAAGCGACGTCCCCGACGCCCCCACCCCGACCCCGATCAGCGCATAGGCCAGAACCGACAGCGCCAACCCCGCCGCGAAACCGGACGGAAACAGCACGACCGCCACCGCCGCAAGGAAGGCCCCCAAGGCCAGCGCCGCCATGCCCCCGATGATGAAAGCCGTGCGGTTCCCCTTGGTATCCGACCGGAACCCCCAGTTGGGCCGCGTGATCTGGATCCCGTAATGCAGCGCCACCAGCAGCCCCGGCAGCACGGCAGGCAGCGCCAGTTCCACCACCATCAGCCGGTTCAGCGTCGATGTGGTCAAGACCACCACCGCGCCCAGACACATCTGCACAAGGCCCAGCCGGATGATCTGGACCCAGCCCAGCTTCATGCCAGCCCCCGCAGCGCAAAGGCCGAAATCATCATGCCCGTGACATAAAGCACCACGCCCGTCCCGTTATACCACGGCGCCTTGCCCTTCGGGTCGCGGAACAGCACCCGCATCGCGGCGATCTGCACCACCAGCACCGCCAGCACGCCCAGCGCATGCAAAGGCTTGCCCCACAAAAGCAGCAGCGGGATCACCAGCGCCTGCGCCATGCCCATGACCGTGCAGGCGATCTTGGCCGCCACCTCCGGACCCAGCACCACGGGCAGCGACCGCACCCCGTGCTGCCGGTCACCCTCCAGCGCCTTGAAATCATTCAGCGTCATGATCCCATGCGCGCCGAACGCATAGAGAGCCGCGATGATCACAACCTCGAACCTTGGCGCCGCCTGCAACAGGACCGCTGCCCCCGTGAACCACGGCAGCCCCTCATAGGACAGCCCCACCAGCCCCGGCCCCCACCAGCCCGACCGCTTCAGCCGCACAGGCTCGGCACTATAGGCCCATGCCGCGACGACACCCACGACCGTCGACCAGAACCCCCAGGTCCCCAGCAAAGACCCGACCCACAGCGACAGCGCCGTCATCGCCAGCGCGATCCACAGCCCCCACCGCCCCGGAATCCGCCCCGACGGGATCGGCCGGTCGGGTTCGTTCACCGCGTCCACATGCCGGTCGCACCAGTCATTCGCGGCCTGCGACATGCCGCAGACGATCGGCCCCGCAAGCACCATCCCAAGAAGAACCATCCCCCAGTTGCCCGACAGCGGCACACCGGCCGAGACCGACCCGCAGAGATAGGCCCAGATCGGCGGGAACCACGTGATCGGCTTGATCAGCCGCAGCATGGCGCGCGGTTCGGGAAGGCGGCGGGGCTGTATGGAATAACTGACAGTCATGCCCCAACTACATAGCAGATTGCAGAGTCGGACAAGTGCAAAGTGTCAACTTTTTCTGACACTCCGGTTTCATCTCGGCCCAAATACCCGAAATCCGACGCCCTGCCCCCCGCGCAGGGCTCAGGCATGGGGGAGCACCTCGAACCGGCAGACCGCATCCCCTGCCGCCGCGCAGGCCACCTCGCGCACCACGCAAGCCCGCCAGACCAGCCGCGCGAACAGCCGCTCGAACACCGCCGCGTGCCAGTCGCACATCGGATGGTCGCCGCGCAGCCCCGCCACCAGCGGGTTGCCCGCCACTTCAAAGGTCAGGGGCCGCCAACCCGCGATCCGGAACGCCCCCGACCCCGCAAAGGTCCAGGAATGCCGCGCGATCGCCCCCGCCAGCACCCGCGCGCCCAAAGGCGCGGGCAGCGCGCGGATCGCCCATTGCGCCGCGCGCGGGATGCGGTGGCGCAGGATGTAGCTGCCCGTCGCCAGACCCGCCAACCGCAACAGCCCCTCGGCCCGCTCCGGCACCGCCATCCGCAACGCCAGATGCACCGCCGCCGCATCCGCCTCGGGGATCATGCCCAGCGCGGGGTCCGGCACCGCCACCCCCGCCTCGGCCATGACCTGATCGCGCAAGGCGCGCCCCTCAACACGGTCCAGCACCGCGACAAGCTGGGTGATCGCGTTCGGCCCGATCCGCGCCTCGGACGCCGCGACGGGGACAAATCCCCCGTCCACCTCACGCCTCCTCGTCCATCTGCTGCTTGCCGCCGCCGCAGGCCGCAACCTCCGGCATCCTGAAGCTCTTACGCTCCTCTGCCCTCTCGGCCATCTGCGCCTTCACCGCATCGCGCCGTTCGGCCGCGCGGGCGGCACGGTCGGCGGCTGCCTCCCAATCCGCCATCTGCGCATCGGCAATCTTGCGGCTGTCGTCGAAATGGAAATCGACCTTCTTCTTGGTCTGCGGCCCCCAATAGCCCGCCTTGCCAAGGTCATAGAAGGTCCGCCCCACCCCCGCCTTCAGAAATGCCTTGAGACAGCCCAGAAGATAGCGCCGCCGGAACCCCGTCCCTCGCCACGGGTAATGGAACAGCGCCTTTCGCATGTAAAAGCGGCGGTAATTCTTCATCACCCCGTCCAACAATTCCCCCCGCGTCAGCGCGGCAGGCTTCATGATGGGCGTGACGAAATTGTATTTGCTGAAATCGAAAACCTCCACCTGATCCCGGATCTCCTGGAACAGCGGGGTAAAGGGCCAGGGCGTATACATCGACCAGTTGGCAAGGTCCGGCTGCCAGTCCCACGCCATCTGGAAGGTTTCCTCCAGCGTCTCGGCGGTCTCGTTGTCCAGACCCACGATGAACTGCGCCTCGGTGAAGATGTCGGCCTCGCGCAACAGGCGGATCGCCTCCTTGTTCTCGGCGACGGTCGTCTCCTTGTTGAACAGGTCCAGCTTCAACTGCGCCGCCGCTTCGGTGCCCAAGGACACATGCACCAGCCCCGCCTTGCGGTAGAATTTCAGCAGGTCGCGGTCGCGGTAGATGTCGGTGACGCGGGTGTTGATCCCCCATTTCACCCGCTCGTTCAGGCCGCGGTCGATCAGCTCCTGACAGAATTCGACGAATTTCTTCTTGTTGATGGTGGGTTCCTCGTCGGCAAGGATGAAGAACCCCACCCCGTGATCGGTCACCAGACGCTCGATCTCGTCCGCCACCTTCTTCGGGTCGCGCACGCGGTAGTCGCGCCAGAACTTCCATTGCGAACAGAAGGAACAGGTGAAGGGACAGCCCCGCGCCATGTTGGGGATGGCGACCTTCACGCCCAGCGGGATGTAGATGTACTTGTCCCAGTCAAGGATCGACCAGTCGGGATCGATGGCATCCAGATCCTTCACCGTCGACGCCGCCTGCGTCGCCACGATCTCGTCGCCCTCCTTGAAGGCCAGCCCCCTGATCTTGCGCCGCTCCGCAGGCCAGCGCCCGTCGCGCACCGCCTCCATCAGGTTGACGAGGATCTCTTCCCCCTCGCCCCGCACGATCACATCGACCCATGGCGCCTCTTCCAGCACCTGACGGAACATGAAGGTGGCATGGATGCCGCCCAGCACACGCAAGGCATCGGGGCAGACTTCCTGCGCGATGCGGAGCGTCTCTTCTGCCTCGTAGATCGCGGGGGTGATCGCGGTCACCCCCACCACATCGGGGCGCAACGCCCCAAGCCGCGCGCGCAACTCGTCATGACCGATGTGATGCGTCATCGCGTCGATGAAGTGGATGTCGTCAAACCCCGCCCGCCGCAGATGGCCGGTCAGATAGGCCACCCATGCCGGCGGCCAGTTGCCCGCGATCTCGGCCCCGCCAGAGTGGTAATTCGGGTGGATGAAAACGATCCGCATCTTGTCCCCCTGCGATGTGTAAACGCAAGTTGACAGTTTTTGACCAACCCGACCTTGACGTATGTCAATTTTACAAGACACCGATCAGGGGAGCGCGATCAGGGAACGGCAGACCGGACAGCAGAGGTGACAGCCGTTGCGCCCCCGAAGGGCCACCCCGTCACGACCGGCGGCGCGCTATTCGCCGTCCTTGTTCAAAAGCCCGTATTTCCGGAGCTTTACATAAAGCGACTGGCGCGACAGGCTCAGCATCTCGGCCGCCGCGACGCGGTTGTTCCGCGTCAGTTCCAGAGCCGTCTCGATGCACATCTTCTCGATCACATCGGTGGTCTCGGCCACGATGTCCTTCAACGTGCTGGACCCCACAAGCTCCATCACGTTCCTGACCCCGTCATCCGGCTGGCCAAAGGCCGGACGGCGCAGCGTCTCGGCGCGGCTCGCATCGCGCACGACAAGGACCAGCACGGGGTTCGGACGGTCGTTCAGCCATGTGGCCGAAATCTCCACCGCGATCTGGCCCATGAAATCGGTGGTCAGCCGCGTCGCATAAAGCCGCAACTGCCCCGTCCGCTTCACATTGTCCAAGAGCACCCGCAGGTCCACCGCGCCGCGCGCCAGAAAATCGGTCAGCGACCGGCCACGGATCGCCGCGATATTGGCCGTGTCGGTCAGGTTCAGGAAGGCTTCGTTGGCCGCACGGATATTGCCGTCGCCATCGGTAAAGACGATGCCATCCACCCCTTCGTGATACAGCCGCGCCAGATTGTCGGCCAGTTCATCCGTGCCGGACTGTCCCGCCTCGGTCGTGTCAAGCTGGCAGAGCAGCACCCGTTCCCCCGCCGCGCGGAACACGGTCGGCGTAATGAACACCCGCTTCTGCGACCGCCGCGCGATCAGCTCGATCGGGGCAGAGCTTTCGGCCACCGCCAGATTGGCAAGGCTTTCAAGAAACTCGCCGCGACGCCGCCCCTCGAATTCCTGCGCGATGGCAGACCCCACCAGATCCGCCCGCTGCCCGCCCAGCAGTTGCGCCGCGGCGGGGTTGATGTCGGAAATCCGGCCCGTCGACATCGACACCATGATCACCGGATCGCGCGACACTTCCATCAGCACGCGATAGCGCGTGTCCAGCTCGCGCTGCGTCTCGTAATCCCGCTCCAGCGCCAGCTGCGCCTGCACGAGTTGCTGTTGCACCTCGGCGATGGGGCGCAGGTCGCGGCCCAGCATCAGGATGGAGTCATCCGTCCCGATCCGGTGCAGCGAATAGCGCACGGGAAATTCCCAGTTGGACTTGTCGGCATGGTTCAACTCGACCGCCGTCTCGCCATGGCGGGCGCCATGCATCTCGGACAGGCGGGATTCGAACTTTCGCAGGCTGTCCTCGGTCAGCACATCCCTGAGATGGCCGCCCTCCCAGTCGGTCAACTGGCCAAAGCTGCGGTGATGGGGATTCACAAGGACCGAGATGATCCGCCGCGACGGCGCAACCAGCAATGCGATGTCCGACGCCGTCGCCAGAATCTCGCCCAACAGATCGGGCGCGATCAGCGGCAGCTTGCCACCATTGAGAAGATGTCGTCCGTCGGTCGTCACACTTCATCCAATCCCGGATCGCGGCGCGGGGCCAGATCCGGCATTACCCCGATCAACTCGGTGTCGCCTGATGGTCCCGAGCGACCGACACACCCATCATCGAAAGGGCCTGTCCGATATCGTTCGTCGCCATGTCGGCACCCGTCAACCGCATCACATCCTCACTGGCGTGAAGGATGGCACCACCGATGGCCACCTTCAATTCGCCTTTGCTCGACTCTTTAAGCGTTTTTACAAGTTTCCGGCAAGTTTCAAGCCTGTCGTTACAGGCGGTGGACACAAGCGCGCCGTCGAATGTGCGCTCGGCAACATAGTGGGCCAGTTCGGGCAGACCCGGCGCGATCTTCATCGACACCGAAATCCCCTCGCGCCGCAGCCATCCGGCAAGGACCATCGCCCCCAGCGTATGCTGCTCGCCCTGCGGCAGGACCAGCAGCAGCATCGGCCCGCTGACCCGCCCGTCACGATCGGCCGACCAGGTGGACCCGACCTCGCGCAGGATGGCCTGAAGACGCGCCACGCCCATCGTGACCTCGGCAAAGCTCAGGACATCGTCCTCCCAGCCCTGCCCCAGACGCCGCGCGACCTCGGGAATATAGAGATCGGCCAGCATCGACGGCGTCACACGGGCGCGCCGCAGCTCGGGTTTCAACTCCTCGAAACAGGCCGGATCGGTCGAGGCGATCGTCGCCATGAACCGCAGCACCAGCGTTTCGCGCATTCCGGTTTCGGGCTGGCCATCACGCTGCACCAGCCGCGCGACGACTTCGGCGGCAAACTTCGACACGCCGCCTGCGGGGCTCTCGCCCCAAGGCGCCGACCCAATCTGGATTTCCTGCTGCATTTCCGGCTCCGTGGCCCGGCAGACCCGCACGACCTTATCGCGCGCATCCCGCAGACGGCCAAAGTTACTGTCTGCCTTTGGTTCTAGATTGTCAAAACAAATTGACACCCCTGATCCGCAGAAAAATCTTTCCGCACCGGATAACCCAGTAATTTAAGGCATAAGCGCCCCATTTCTTCACAGAAAGACAGCGCGACCCGCGTTTTGGGCTTGCGCGAGACAGGCGGCAAGTGTGTAAGTTTTAGTTGACACATACGGCCCCCACGCTAACCTTCCCCAGCGAGGAGCCGAAAGGAGAGGCGTCTGTCGATGCACCCGAATCCGAGCAAGACCCCGCGCAAGCGGCTTTACACCGACGAAGAGCGCGCGCGCCGCGACGGCACGAAATGGACCCTGATCCAGGGCCTTCTGGCCCCCGCGCAATTCGTGGCCTTTGCCGTCTCGGTCGTCCTCGTGATCCGCTTCCTGATGACGGGGGACGGCTACACCGCCGCGACCGTGTCGATCATCGTCAAGACAGGCTTTCTCTACGTCATCATGGTCACCGGCGCGATCTGGGAGAAAGTCGTTTTCGGCCAATACCTTTTCGCCCCCGCCTTCTTCTGGGAAGACGTGTTCAGCTTCGCCGTCATCGCGCTCCATACCGCCTATCTCTGGGCGCTCTGGACGGGGGCCTTGACCCCCACGGAACTGATGTTCCTCGCCCTCGCCGCCTATGCCACCTACGTCGTCAACGCGGGCCAGTTCCTGTGGAAACTCCGCATGGCGCGGCTGGATGCCGAGGCCGAAGCCATCGAAGAAAACCGCACCATGGCCGAGGTGGTGGCATGAGCCTCGACCTTCCCACCATCGGCTGCCGTACCACCCCCGTGCTCAAGGAACGCGGCCAGCGCGAGGTGTTCTGCGGCCTGACGGGAATCATCTGGTTGCACCGCAAGATGCAGGACGCCTTCTTCCTCGTGGTGGGCAGCCGTACCTGCGCGCACCTGCTGCAAGCTGCCGCCGGCGTCATGATCTTCGCCGAACCCCGTTTCGGCACCGCCATCCTCGAAGAAAAAGACCTCGCCGGTCTGGCCGACGCGAATGCCGAGCTTGACCGCGAAGTGGCCCGCCTCCTCGCCCGCCGTCCGGACATCAAGCAGCTCTTCCTCGTCGGCTCCTGCCCGTCCGAGGTCATCAAGCTCGACCTCGCCCGCGCCGCTGAACGGCTGTCCTCTGTCCATTCGCCCCATGTGCGCGTCTACAACTATTCCGGCTCGGGCATCGAGACGACCTTCACCCAGGGCGAAGACGCCTGCCTTGCCGCCATGGTCCCGACGCTGCCCGCCAGCACGGCGCGCGAACTCCTTGTCGTGGGTGCCATGCCCGACGTGGTCGAAGACCAGTGCCTCTCGCTTCTGGCGCAACTCGGCATCGGCCCCGTGCGGATGCTGCCCGCCCGCCGCGCGGGCGACCTGCCTGCCGTCGGCGCAAACACCGTCTTCGCCCTCGTCCAGCCCTTCCTTGGCGACACCCACGCCGCCCTGACCCGCCGCGGCGCCCGCCACCTGCCCGCCCCCTTCCCCTTCGGCGAGGAAGGCACCACCGCATGGCTGCGCGCCATCGCGGAAGAATTCGGCGTCCCGCGTGACCTGTTCGAACAGGTGACCGCCGCCCCCCGCGCCCGCGCGCTCAAGGCCATCGCCACCCAGTCGCAGGAATTGCAGGGCAAGTCCGTGTTCTTCTTCCCCGACAGCCAGCTTGAAATCCCCCTCGCCCGCTTCCTGACGCGCGAATGTGGCATGACGGCGGTCGAAGTCGGCACCCCCTACCTGCACGAAGGGCTGGTCGGCCCCGACTTGGACCTTCTGCCGCAAGGCCCGGTCATCTCCGAAGGGCAGGACGTGGAAAAGCAGCTCGACCGCCAGCGCGCCGCCGCACCAGACCTCACCGTCTGCGGCCTTGGCCTTGCCAACCCGCTGGAGGCCGAAGGCCACACCACCAAATGGGCCATCGAACTGGTCTTCACGCCGGTCCATTTCTACGAACAGGCAGGTGACCTTGCCGGACTGTTCAGCCGCCCCCTGCGCCGCAAGGCGATCCTTCGGAAGGAGGCGGCGGAATGAAGCTGACGCTCTGGACATATGAAGGCCCGCCCCATGTCGGCGCCATGCGCGTGGCGACGGGGATGAAGGGTCTGCACTACGTGCTGCACGCCCCGCAGGGCGACACCTATGCGGACCTGCTGTTCACCATGATCGAACGCAGGAACCACCGCCCGCCGGTCACCTTCACCACCTTCCAGGCCCGCGATCTGGGCGGCGACACGGCCAATCTTTTCAAGGACTCGGCCCGCGACGCCTACAACCGCTTCCAGCCGCAGGCGATGATCGTCGGCGCCTCCTGCACCGCCGAACTGATCCAGGACGATCCCGGCGGTCTGGCAGAGGCGCTGGGTCTGCCGATCCCCGTGATCCCGCTGGAACTGCCCTCCTACCAGCGCAAGGAAAACTTCGGCGCGGACGAGACCTTCTACCAGATCGTCAAGGCATTGGCCCAGCCCATGCCCCGCACCGAGGCCATCACCTGCAACATCCTCGGCGCGACCGCCCTTGGCTTCCGCCACCGCGACGACGTGGCCGAGGTGACGAAACTGCTGTCCCTCATGGGCATCACCGTCAACGTGGCCGCCCCGATGGGCGCGACGCCCGCAGACATCGCCCGCATGGGTCAGGCGCATTTCAACGTGCTGCTCTACCCCGAAACCGGCGAAACCGCCGCCCGCCATCTGGAACGCGCCTGCGGCCAACCCTACACCAAGACCGTCCCCATTGGCGTCGGCGCCACGCGCGATTTCCTGCATGAAGTCAGCGCCTTGACGGGCGTCTCTGCCAAAGTGGGTGAATCCGGCCTGCGCCTGCCGTGGTGGTCGGCATCCGTCGACTCCACCTACCTGACCGGCAAACGCGTCTACATCTTCGGCGATGCCACCCACGTCATGGCCGCCGCCCGCATCGCCGCGACCGAGATCGGGTTCGAAGTCGTCGGCATGGGCTGCTTCAACCGCGAATTCGCAAGGCCGATGCGCGCCGCTGCCAAGGCCTATGGCGTCGACCCCCTGATCACCGACGACTATCTGGAGGTCGAGGCCGAAATCGCCCGCCTGCAACCCGAACTCATCCTCGGCACGCAGATGGAACGCCACATCGGCAAGCGTCTGGGCATCCCCTGCGCCGTCATCTCGTCCCCCGTCCACGTGCAGGACTTCCCCGCCCGCTACAGCCCGCAGATGGGCTTCGAAGGCGCGAACGTGATCTTCGACACGTGGATCCATCCCCTCGTCATGGGGCTGGAAGAACACCTCCTGACGATGTTCCGCGAGGATTTCGAATTCCACGACGACGCGGGCGCCAGCCATCACGGTGGCAAGGCCGTGGCGCGGGTGGAACCTGCGGAAGCGGGGGTTTTGCACCCCCGCACCCCCGCAGGATATTTGGAAACGGATGAAGGGGCAGAGGTTCCCGTCGTCACTCCGTCGGGCGAGGTCGTCTGGCTGCCCGATGCCGAACGCGAATTGAAGAAGATCCCCTTCTTCGTGCGCGGCAAGGCCAAGCGCAACACCGAGAAATACGCCACCGACCGTGGCGTGTCCGAGATCAGCGTCGACACCCTTTACGAAGCCAAGGCCCATTATGCGCGATGACCGCCACCCCCTGACGGACGCGACCAACGCGCCCCGCCGGGGCGATGGCACCTATCGTTTCGTGATCGTCACGCTGGACGCCCATGCCGCAGGCCCCGCCGCGCGCATCGCCCCTGCCCTTGCCAAGGATTTTCCGGGGATCGAGGTCACCGTCCACGCCGCCGCCGAATGGGCCGAAAACCCCGCAGCGCTGGCCCATGCCCGCGCCTGCGTCCGTGCCGCCGATTTCGTCGTGGCAAACCTGCTGTTCATCGAAGAGCACATCACCGCCATCATCGACGACCTGCGCGCCGTGCGCGACGGGCTGGACGGGTTTGTCGGCGTCATCGCCGATCCGCAGATCGTCAAGATGACGAAGATGGGCGATCTGGACATGGCCAAGCCCGCCTCGGCGGCCATGCAACTGCTGAAGAAGCTGCGCGGATCGGGTGCGCCGTCGGGATCGTCGGGCGAAAAGCAGATGAAGATGCTGCGGCGGCTCCCGAAGATCCTGCGTTTCCTGCCCGGCAAGGCGCAGGACCTGCGGGCATGGTTCCTGTCGATGCAATACTGGCTGGGCGGGTCGGACGACAATATCGAACAGATGATCCGCTACCTCGTCTCGCGCTACTCGGCCAACCGCGACTGGCAGGCGGTTTCGGCCAAACCCCCGGTCGACTATCCGGATGTCGGGCTCTATCACCCCGACCTCCCCGCGCGCATCACCACGAACGTGGCGGACCTCCCCCGCCCTGTGGGAGCGGTGTCGACCGTGGGTCTCCTCATGCTGCGGTCCTATATCCTCGCCTCCGACACCGCCCATTACGACGCGGTGATCCGGGCTTTCGAGGCGAAGGGGATCGCCGTCCTTCCGGCCTTTGCCGGTGGTCTGGACGGGCGGCCCGCGATCGACGCCTTCTTCAAGGGGCGCTGCGACGCGATGGTGTCGCTGACCGGCTTCTCGCTGGTGGGTGGCCCCGCCTATAACGACAGCCCCGCCGCCGTCGCCGCGCTGGAGGCGCTGGACGTCCCCTACATCGCCGCCCATCCGCTGGAATTCCAGACGCTGGGCCAATGGGGCGCATCGGGGGGCGGGCTGGGGCCGGTGGAAACCACCATGCTCATCGCGCTGCCGGAAATCGACGGGGCGACCAACCCCACCGTTTTCGCCGGACGCCACGACCTGAACGGCTGCGCGGGCTGCAAGATGAACTGCAAGGCCGCGAGTGAACAGGCCATCACCACCCGCGCCATGGCCCCCTGCTTTGAACGGATCGACGCGCTGGCCGACAAGACCGCCCGCCTCGCCGCCCTGCGCCGGTCGCAGGTGGCCGAACGCAAGGTGGCCGTGGTCCTTTACGGCTTCCCCCCGAACGCCGGTGCCGCTGGCACCGCCGCCTACCTTGGCGTCTTCGAAAGCCTCTTCAACACGCTGCACGCCATGGCCGCCGAAGGCTATGACCTCACACCCCCCGACACGCTGGACGACCTGCGCGAGGCGGTGATGGGCGGCTCGGCCCGCATCTATGGCCAGCCCGCCAATGTCCACACCATCATCCCCGCCGCCGAAGTGGTCGCGAAAACCCGCTGGCTGTCGGATGTCGAACGCGTCTGGGGCCCCGCCCCGGGGCGCATCCAGACCGACGGGCGCGGCGTCATGGTCCTTGGCGCGCAATTCGGCAAGGTCTTCGTCGGCCTGCAACCGGTGTTCGGCTACGAGGGCGACCCGATGCGCCTTCTGTTCGAAAAGGGCTTCGCGCCGACCCATGCGATGATGACCTTCTACCGCTGGCTGCGCGACGATTTCGGCGCGGATGTGCTCCTCCATTTCGGGATGCACGGCGCGCTGGAATTCCTGCCGGGCAAGCAGGCGGGCGTGTCGGAAACCTGCTGGCCCGACCGGCTGATCGGCAACATGCCGAACGTCTATCTCTACGCTTCCAACAACCCGTCCGAGGCGACGCTGGCCAAGCGCCGGTCGAACGCGGTGACGATCACCCACCTGACCCCGCCCTTGGCGCAATCCGGCCTCTACAAGGGGTTGCAGGACCTGAAAGACTCCCTCTCGCGCTGGCGCGCCGCCGCCGATGACGCGCCGGATCGCGCGGATCTGTGGGAGCTGATCGTGGAACAGGCCCGCACCGTGGACCTTGATGCGACAGACCCTGCCCAACTCTGGGTGAAACTGCTTGAAACCGAAGGCGCGCTGATCCCCGACGGCCTCCACGTCCTTGGCCGCCCGATGGGGCCGCAAGAACGCCGCGACTACATCGACCTGATCGGCGCGACGGGGGCCGAGGCCGAGGCGCTGGATGCCAAGCTGCAGGCCCAGACCGAAATCCCCGCCATCCTGCGCGCCCTTGGTGGCCATTTCACCAGCCCCGTTCCGGGCGGCGACCTGATCCGCTCCACCGACATCCTGCCCACGGGCCGCAACATCCACGCCTTCGACCCGTTCCGGATGCCCACCGCCTTCGCCCTGAAGGACGGGGCGCAACAGGCCCAGCGTCTGCTGGACACCCACCCCACCCTGCCGCGCACCGTGGCCCTCGTCCTCTGGGGATCGGACAATATCAAATCCGACGGCGGCCCGCTGTCCCAAGCCCTTGCCCTGATGGGCGCAAAGCCGCGCTTTGACCATTACGGCCGCCTCTGCGGCGCGGACCTGATCCCGCTGTCGGAACTGGGCCGTCCGCGCATCGACGTGGTGATGACGCTCTCGGGCATCTTCCGCGACCTGCTGCCCTTGCAAACCCGCATGCTGGCCGAGGCCGCATGGAAGGCCGCCGTGGCCGAGGAACCGCTGTCGCAGAACTTCATCCGCGCCCATGCGCTGGCCTATGCCGACGAGATGGGCGTCGACATGGAAACCGCCGCTCTGCGCGTCTTTTCCAATGCCGAAGGGGCCTATGGGTCCAACGTCAACATCATGGTTGGCAGCAGCGCCTTCGGCGAGGAAGACGAACTGGCCGATGCCTACGAGAACCGCAAGTCCTTTGCCTATGGCAGGAACGGCAAGCCCGTGCAGAACGCCGCGCTCCTGCAAAAGACGCTGCGCGACGTGGACCTCGCCTATCAGAACCTTGAATCCGTCGAACTGGGCGTCACCACGGTGGACCAGTATTTCGACACGCTGGGCGGCATCGCCCGCGCGGTCAAACGCGCGCGCGGCGGGCAGGAAACCCCCGTCTATATCGGCGACCAGACGCGCGGCGGCGGCACCGTCCGCACGCTGAAGGACCAGATCGCGCTGGAAACCCGCTCGCGCAGCCTGAACCCCAAATATTTCGAAGGCCTCCTGCGCCACGGCGCCGAAGGCGTGCGCCAGATCGAGGCGCAGGTCTCCAACACCTTCGGCTGGTCCGCCACGACCGCGCAGGTCGACCCTTGGGTCTATCAGCGCCTGTCGGAAACCTTCGTGCTGGACGAGGCGATGCGCCGCCGTCTGGCCGCCCTCAACCCCGAAGCCTCCTCCCGCATGGCCCAGCGCCTGCTGGAGGCGTCGGACCGCAACTACTGGCAACCCGATGCCGACACGCTCGCCGCGCTGCAACGCGCCGCGGACGAGCTCGAGGATCGACTGGAAGGGATCGCGGCGGAATGACCGGACGCATCGCCCTTCACCACTGCCGGAGCGGGGGCCAGCCCCCGCACCCCCGGGGTATTTTCCCCGAGATGAAGACCATTTCGAAAGGAAATGACGCATGAGCCCGAGAGACGAAATCCCCCTGCTGAAAGGCCTGGACGGTGAAGGCTCGGTGCAGGTGCATCAGGATGCTTCGATGAAGATCGAAGGGGCCAAGGTCTTTTCCGTCTATGGCAAGGGCGGGATCGGCAAATCCACCACCTCGTCGAACCTGTCGGCCGCCTTTTCCGTCATGGGCAAGCGCGTGCTGCAGATCGGCTGCGACCCGAAGCATGACAGTACCTTCACCCTGACGGGCCGCCTGCAACCGACGGTCATCGACATCCTGAAAGAGGTCGATTTCCACGCCGAGGAGCTGCGCCCCGAGGATTACGTCGCCACCGGCTGGAATGGCGTGAAATGCGTCGAGGCGGGCGGCCCGCCCGCAGGCACCGGCTGCGGCGGCTATGTCGTGGGCCAGACGGTGAAACTGCTGAAACAGCACCACCTTCTGGAAGACACCGATGTGGTGATCTTCGACGTGCTGGGCGACGTGGTCTGCGGCGGCTTTGCGGCCCCCCTGCAACATGCCGACCGCGCCGTGATCGTGACGGCAAACGACTTTGACTCGATCTACGCGATGAACCGCATCATCGCCGCCGTGCAGGCCAAGTCCGGCAATTACAAGGTGCAGCTTGCGGGTTGCGTCGCCAACCGCTCGCGCGAGACGGACGAGGTCGACCGCTACTGCGCGCGCGTGGGCTTCAACCGCCTTGCCCACATGCCCGACATCGACGCCATCCGCCGCTCGCGCCTGAAGAAGAAGACGCTGTTCGAGATGGATGACGAACAGGACATCGTCACCGCCCGCGCCGAATACCTGCGGCTGGCCGAAACGCTCTGGCGGTCCGTGGGCGGCCCCGGATCGACCCCCGATCCGCTGCCCGACCGCGACATCTTCGAACTTCTGGGATTTGACTGAGAATGCAGGACTATTCCGCCACGCTCTCCCGCGTCGAACACTACTTCGACCGCAGCGCCACCAAGGTGTGGGAGCGCCTGACCTCTGACGCCCCCGTCAGCCGCATCCGCCAGACCGTCCGCGAAGGCCGCGACCGGATGCGCGCGATCATGCTGTCGCGCCTGCCCGCCGATCTGCGCGGCGCCCGCGTGCTGGATGCCGGTTGCGGCACGGGACTGATGACGGCAGAGCTTGCCGCGCGCGGGGCCGAGGTCGTGGCGGTGGACATCTCGCCCCAGCTCATCGGCATCGCCGAGGCGCGGCTGACCGACGACCTGCGCCCGCGCGTGACCTTCGCCGCCGGTGACATGACCTGCACGAGCCACGGGCGCTTTGATTACGTCATGGCGATGGACAGCCTGATCTATTACCGCACGCCCGACATCGCGGCCGCCCTGCGGAAACTGGCCGACCGCACCCGCGGCCACATCACCTTTACCGTGGCCCCGCGCACGCCCTTCCTGATGACCTTCTTCACCATCGGCAAGGCCTTTCCGCGCGCCGACCGCTCGCCCGTGATGATCCCGCAGGACTGGCGCGCGATCGACCGTCACACCGGCGGCGGCGTGGCGCGCGTCGAACGCGTCAGCCGCGGGTTCTACATCTCGGAATGTCTGGAGTTCCGGCCATGATCCTCCGGAGGAAGGACCTGCAGAAATTCTCTGCCGCCTGGCTGCCCTTCGCGGACGCGGCCTCGGACGGCCTGCCTCTGGCGCAACTCTTGCGCCTGTCGCTGTTCCAGGTGTCGGTCGGCATGGCGCAGGTGCTGCTTCTGGGCACGCTGAACCGCGTGATGATCGTGGAGCTTTCGGTCCCCGCCATGATCGTGGCGGCCATGATCGCCATCCCCGTCCTCGTCGCGCCCTTCCGCGCGCTTCTGGGGCACCGCTCCGACACCCACCGCTCCGCGCTGGGATGGAAGCGGGTGCCTTACCTCTGGTTCGGCTCGCTCTGGCAGATGGGCGGGCTTGCCGTCATGCCCTTCGCGCTGCTGGTCCTGTCCGGCGAC
This sequence comes from Paragemmobacter amnigenus, assembly GCF_009908265.2. Lineage (GTDB taxonomy): Bacteria > Pseudomonadota > Alphaproteobacteria > Rhodobacterales > Rhodobacteraceae > Paragemmobacter > Paragemmobacter amnigenus. The sequence continues at coordinate 314,612 of NZ_JAAATX020000001.1, forward strand.
CGGACCTTCGAGGTGCCCTATGCGGGCGAAATCCTTGCCGCCGTCGCCTTCCTGATGACGGGCCTCGGGATGCACATGACCCAGACGGCGGGCCTCGCGCTGGCCTCGGACCGCGCCACGGACGAAACGCGTCCGCGCGTCGTGGCGCTCCTGTACGTGGCGAACCTGCTGGGCATGGGCATCTCGGCCCTGACCATCGGCTGGCTCTTGCAGAACTTCGATCCGCTGACGCTGGTCAAGGTCGTGCAAGGCTGCGGGCTTGCCACGCTGGTGCTGAACCTGATCGCGCTGTGGAAGCAGGAGCGTTTCCGCCCGATGACCAAGGCCGAACGCGAGGAACCGCGCCCCCGCTTTGCCGACGCATGGGCCGACCTCATGGCGGGCGGCACGGCGGGGCGGCTCTTGGTCGTGGTGGTGCTGGGCACGCTGGGATTCGCCATGCAGGACGTGCTGCTGGAACCCTATGGCGGCGAGATCCTGGGCCTTTCCGTCTCGCAGACCACCTTCCTGACGGCACTGTCGGCGCTGGGGGCCCTGACGGGGTTCATCCTGTCGGCCCGCTGGCTGGCGCGCGGGACCGATCCCTTCCGCCTTGCCGCGCGCGGCATCCTTGCGGGGATCGCGGCCTTCTCGGCGGTGATCTTCGCGGCCCCGCTCCACTCCACCGCGCTCTTCTTCGCAGGCGCGGGGCTGATCGGCTTCGGCGCGGGGCTGTTCGCCATCGCCACCCTGACCGTCGCCATGACCATGTCGGTGGGCGGGCTGGCAGGGGCGGGCATCGCGCTTGGCGCCTGGGGCGCGGCGCAGGCCACGGCACAGGGCCTTGCAATCCTTCTTGGTGGCACGCTGCGCGACGTGGTGGGCCATCTTGCATCATCCGGCGTCCTTGGCGCGGGTCTTTCGGACCCGTCCATGGGCTATTCCTTCGTCTACCACCTCGAAATCGGGCTGCTCTTCGCAACCCTTGCCGCACTCGGGCCTCTGGTCCGGCTGCGGCCACTTCCCGACCTGAACGACCAGACTTCCGGCGATGCGCGCCTGCGCCTTGCCGAATTCCCCACCTGACCCCGGAGGACCATCACATGGTAGGTGTCAACTTCTTTGGAAACTTCGATCTCGCCAGCCTTTCCATCTGGCTCTTCTGGGGCTTCTTCGCCCTGCTGATCTTCTATCTGCAGACCGAGAACATGCGCGAAGGATATCCGCTGGAACTCGAGGACGGCTCGCCCGCCCCGAACCAGGGCCCCTTCCCGGTTCCGAAACCCAAGACCTTCAAGCTGCCCCACGGCAAGGGCGACGTCACCGTCCCCTCCGCCGCGAACGAGGCCGCGCATCGCCGGTCCGACCTTGCCCTTGCGCGCACCGCCGTCTCCGAAGGCTTCCCCCATGCGCCCACCGGCAACCCGCTTGCCGATGGCGTCGGCCCCGCTTCGTGGGTGCCGCGGCGGGATGAGCCGGAACTGGACGGTCACGGCCATGCCAAGATCGTCCCCATGGGTCAGGCCAAGGGCTTTGTCGTCAGCGCCGGTCGCGACCCGCGCGGTCTGCCGGTGCAGGCTGCCGATCTGGAAGTCGTGGGCCGCGTCAGCGACATGTGGGTCGACGCGCCCGAACAGCTTGTCCGCTATCTGGAGATCGAACTGAACTCCGGCGGCAAGCGTCTGGTGCCAATGACGCTCGCGCGCATCTGGCCGGACCGTGTCCGCGTCCGCGCCATCGCCTCGGACAGCTTCGCGGGCATCCCGCAGACCAAATCCCTGACCACCGTCACCAAGCTCGAGGAAGACAAGATCTCGGGCTACGTGGCCGGTGGCTGGATGTACGACGCCGACAAGCGCAAGCACGGCTTCTGACGCAAAGGGGGGCGGCCTGCGCCCGGGCCGCCCCGTCTTACCCCAAGCTCGAAAGGGTCTGAACGATGTCAGACCATGATGATTTCGCCTTCGACGTGGCGCCCGGGATTCCCGCGCCGCTCCCCAAGGGGGAAGAGGTCCTCTGGCAGGGCCGCCCCGATACCTCCGCCCTCGCCCGCGAGGCATTCAAGATCCGCTGGATCGCCGGATACATGGGCCTTCTGGTCCTGTGGAAGGCGGGCATGGGCCTTGCCGACGGGGGGGTGATGATGGCCCTCCTGCGCGGCCTGCCCTATGTGGTCCTCGCCCTTGCCGCCGTCGCGGTGGTCTGGCTGCTCGCATGGGCACAGGCCCGCGCGACCGTCTATACCGTCACCTCCGCCCGTGTCCTGATGAAGATCGGCGCGGCGCTGTCGGTGACCTACAACATCCCCTTCGCACAGGTTGCCACCGCCCGTCTGGACCTCAAACCCGGCGGCACAGGCACCATCGCGCTGGAAACGCTGGGCGACACGCGCCTTGCCGTCATGGCGCTCTGGCCGCATCTGCGCCCGGGGCGGATGAAGAAGACCGAACCCGCGCTGCGCTGCATCCCCGATGCCGAACGCGTCGCGCGCCTGCTGGCCGAGGCCGCCGAGGCCCGCCTTGCCATGCCCGTCATCACCCGCGCCGATGCGATGGGTGACGCCGTGGCCGCCGAGTGAAAGGGCTGATCATGCAAACCCGTCAACCCGCCCTTCACAACCAGAAGTCCGAGATGATCCCCAACGCCCTCCTGCGCGCCATGTTCGCGCTGGCGGTGGTCACTCTCGCCATCACCACCGCAGCCGTCGTCTCGGGCCGTCCCACCGTGGGCCAGCCCAAACCGTCCGAAGTGGTGGCCTCCCGCGCGATCATCCTCGAGGGGCTGGACGCGCAGGCCGTCACCGTCCGCAATCCGGACGGCACGCTGCTGGCCGACCTGCCGCATGGCGGCTTCATCACCGTGATCCAGAACGCCATGGCGCGCGAGCGTCTGACCCACCGGATCGAGGGCAATCCCCCGCTGAACATCGTCCGCTACGCCAATGGCCGTCTTGTCGCCGAAGACCCCGCCACCGGATGGAGCGCCGAGCTTTACGCCTTCGGCGGAGACAACAAAGCCGCGTTTGAACGGCTGCTTGACCAATAAGGGAACCGAAACATGGGACTTCTGACCAAGGAAAAGGAACTGGTGCCCTGCACCGTCGAAGTAAGTCATCGCTTCGAAAGCCTGCACGCCCACGTGCGTTTCAACAACGGCGCCGTGGTCCATCCCGGCGATGAAGTCCTCGTCCACGGCGCGCCTGTCATGGCCGCCTATGGCGAGGTCATCATCGAGGACCGCACCGCCACGATCACCCGCGCAAGCTGGCTTGAACGCCAATGGACCCGCCTGACCGGCGATCTGGAATTCATGGAGCTTTGCGAATTCTCCTTCTCCGAAGAGGTGACGCTGTGAACGCGCATAACACCCCGCAGCACGACACCACCCACGGCGAGCTGCACGCCGAACTGTCCGACGCCTTTGACACCACCGCGATGGCGACCGAGACGACGCTTCTCAACCCGCGCTTCTACACCACCGATTTCGACGAGATGGACCGCATCGACGTCACGCCGGTGCGCGCGGAATGGGACAAGCTGCTGGAACAGATGAAATCCGACCCCAACCGCGGCCATTTCAAGAAGAACGCCGACTGGGACGAGGTGGACTGGAAAGGGATGGACCCCGCGCTGCGCGCCGAATTCATCGACTTCCTCGTCTCCTCCTGCACCGCCGAATTCTCGGGCTGCGTGCTCTACAAGGAAATGAAGCGGCGCGGCACCAATGCCGACATCTGCGAGCTGTTCAGCTACATGTCGCGCGACGAGGCCCGCCACGCAGGCTTCATCAACGACGCCCTGCGCGAGGCCGGGGTGGCCGTCAACCTTGGCTTCCTGACCAAGGCCAAGAAATACACCTACTTCCGGCCCAAATTCATCTACTACGCCACCTACCTGTCGGAAAAGATCGGCTACGCCCGCTACATCACCATCTACCGCCACCTCGAGGCGCATCCCGAACAGCGCTTCCACCCGATCTTCAAGTGGTTCAAGGAATGGTGCAACGACGAGTTCAGCCATGGCGAGGCCTTCGCGCTCCTGATGCGGACCGACCCGAAGCTGACCCAGTCCTTCACCAACAAACTCTGGATCCGCTTCTTCCTGACGGCGGTCTATTCGACGATGTGGGTGCGTGACCATGCGCGGGTGGATTTCCACAATGCCCTTGGCGTGGACATCGACTGGTACGACCAGGAGGTCTACCGCAAGACCTCGGCCATCGCGCGGCAGGTCTTTCCGGTGGAACTCGACATCGACCATCCCCGCTGGATCCCCGGCCTGCGCCGCATGGATCAGGCCATGCGCGACATGGACGCGGCCAAGCGGCGGGGCGGCATCGGCGGCTGGATCGCGCACAAGACGGCCACGGCCCGCGCGGCGCTGGCCTTCGCCGGTCTCTACCTGATCCCGGTCAAGCATCTGACGCCCCCTGCCGATGTCCGGCTGGAGCCGTCCTATTGACCCCGAAACACGCATATCGCCGCGCAAGCGGTGGTTGCGGCGGCGGGATGGGCGCGTCCCACCGCCCGGCGCGGTCCCCCTTTACCCGGGGGGCCGCGCATGAATAACCCGTGGATCGCGGCCGTTTCGGCGCTGTTCCTGTGGTGGTTTTCCACCGGCATCATCCTGTGGCGGGTCAAGCGCGCCGATCACGAGGGGCGCGATGCCCATCTGTGGTCGGTCATCCTTGGCCTGCCGCTGCTGGTGGGCGGCTTCGGCGCGCTGCGCCACACGCTGGACGACACCACCGCCACCGGCGCCTTCACCGCCTTCGTCGCGGCGCTGGCGATCTGGGGCTGGCTGGAACTGGCCTTCCTGTCGGGCATCGTCGCGGGCCCCAACACCCGCCCCTGCCCGCCCCACGCGCCGCTTTGGGAGCGTTTCATCCGCGCCTGCGGCACGATCCTGTGGCACGAACTGGCGCTGATGGGCACGCTCGGCGTCATCGCCGTCATCTCCGAAGGCGCGGCAAACCGCTTCGCCCTCTGGACCTTCGCCATCCTCTTCTTCGCGCGCATCTCGGCCAAGCTGAACCTCTTCTTCGGCGTGCCGCGCATCCACACCGAATTCCTGCCGCGCCCGCTGGCGCACCTGTCCAGCCACTTCCGCCGCGCGCCGATGAACGCCTTTTTCCCCGCCTCGGTCACCGCGCTGTCCTTCGCGGTGGCCTGCTGGCTGGAACGGCTGCACACCGCCACGACCGAAGGCCAGACCATCGGCTTCACCCTGCTCACCGCCCTGACCGCGCTCGCGCTCTTGGAACACTGGTTCATGGTGGTCCCGCTTCCCGACCAGAAACTCTGGCGCTGGATGCTTCCCGCGCCCCGACCCGAAACCACACCATCCAGACAATCGGGCATCGCAAGACCCGATCTTCCCCGACAGTGAGGAACCACCACATGGACTTCGACGCCCTCTTCCAGGACCAGCTCGACGCGCTCAAGGCCGAAGGCAACTACCGTGTCTTCGCCGACCTCGAACGCCGCTGCGGGTCCTTCCCCAAGGCGGCCAACCACAAGGACGGCCAGGTGCGCGACGTCACCGTCTGGTGCTCGAACGACTATCTCGGCATGGGCCAGAACGAAACCGTGGTAAAGGCCATGGTCGATGCCGTGCAGACCTGCGGCACGGGTGCAGGTGGCACGCGCAACATCAGCGGAACGAACCACCACCACCTCCTGCTGGAACAGGAACTGGCCGACCTCCACGGCAAGGAAGCCGCCCTCCTCTTCACCTCGGGCTATGTGTCGAACTGGGCCGCCCTCTCCACCCTCGGCGCGCGCATCCCCAATGCGGTGATCCTGTCGGACGAAAAGAACCACGCCTCCATGATCGAAGGCATCCGCCATTCCCGCGCCGACAAGGTGCTGTGGAAGCACAACGACTGGCGCGACCTCGACCGCAAGCTGCATGCCGTGGGCGACCGGCCCAAGATCGTGGCTTTTGAATCCGTCTATTCCATGGACGGCGACATCGCCCCCATCCGCGAAATCGTCGAAGTCTGCGAAGCCCACGGCGCGCTGTCCTATATCGACGAAGTCCACGCCGTCGGCATGTACGGCCCCCATGGCGGCGGCGTGACCGAGGAACTCGGCCTCGCCCACCGCATCGACCTGATCGAGGGGACCTTGGGCAAGGCCTTCGGCTGCGTCGGCGGCTACATCACCGGCTCTGCGGCGCTGTGCGATTTCGTCCGCAGCTTCGCCTCGGGCTTCATCTTCACCACCGCCCTGCCCCCCGCCGTGGCCGCCGCCGCCGCCGCCTCCATCCGCCACCTGAAACAATCGGACGAGGAACGCCGCGCGCAAAAGGCCAATGTGGCGAAACTCCGCGCCAAACTCGACCGCGCGGGCATCCCGCATATGGCCAATGACAGCCACATCATCCCCGTGATGATCGGCGATCCGGTCAAATGCCGCATGATCTCGAACATCCTGATGGATGACTGGGCGATCTATGTCCAACCCATCAACTACCCCACCGTGCCCAAGGGGACGGAACGGCTCCGCATCACCCCCGGCCCGCTGCATTCGGACGCCGATATCGACCATCTGGTGACCGCCCTCGCCTCGCTCTGGCAGCGCTGCGCCGTGGCCCATGCGGTGGCCTGAAAAAATATCTTCACCGCCTGTTCACGAAGTCTTGCCACACCGAAACACCGATCCAGTTTACAGTCGCCCAAGAAACCGGGAGGATCCCCATGAAGACCAAACTGACTGCCCTTGCCGCCCTGTCCACCCTCCTCGCTGCCCCCGCTTTCGCGGCCGGCGACGCGGAAGCCGGCGCCAAGGTGTTCAACAAGTGCCAGACCTGCCACGTCGTCGCCAACGAGGCGGGCGAAGTGCTGGCGGGCAAGAATGCCAAGACCGGTCCGAACCTCTACGGCGTCGTGGGACGTGCGGCAGGCACCTATCCGGAATTCAAATACGGTGACTCGATCATCGCCCTTGGCGCCGGCGGCTACACCTGGACCGAGGCCGATCTGGCCGTCTATCTCGCCGATCCGGCCGCCTTCCTGAAGGAAAAGCTGGGCGACGACAAAGCCAAGTCCAAGATGTCCTTCAAGCTGAAGAACGAAACCGAAGCTGCCGACGTGGCCGCTTTCCTCGCCACCTTCTCCGCCGCTGCGGCACCTGCCGAAGGCGAAGCCGCGGCCGAAGGTGAAGCGACGAACTGATCCGCCATAACGGATGGAAAAAGGCCCGTCTGCCCCCGGCAGGCGGGCTTTTTCATGCAAGAATTTTCTGGCGAAAATTCTTGAAAACGATCCTTCTGCGAAGGATCGCCCCGTCGCGGCCAACCGTCATTCCCGATGCGACCCGAAGTTTCGCCAGAATCTTCGTCCCGAAGGATTTTCGCCAGAAAATCCGTCCCCCCCCCGGGTTCGTCGACCCTGTCGCCCCTCGCGGGCGGGGATGCAGGCCGCCGCCCCCTCAAACCGAAACCGTTGCCCGCAACTCCTCTTGCGACAGCTCCGCCTTCGCCCCCTGCAGGGCCACCGCGCCCCGCTTCAGCACATAGAACCGGTCCGCCAAGCCATAGGCAAAGTCGAAATACTGCTCCACCAGCACGATGGCCATATCCCCCTTCCCGCGCAGATAGGAAATCACCCGCCCGATCTGCTGGATGATGTTGGGCTGGATGCCTTCCGTCGGCTCGTCCAGCAGCAGCACGCGCGGCCGCATGATCATCGCCCGCGCAATGGCCAGTTGCTGCTGCTGCCCGCCCGACAGATCGCCCCCCCGCCGGTGCCCCATGTCCTTCAGCACGGGGAACAGCTCGTAGATCTCCTCCGGTATCCGGTGCTCCGATCTTGGCAGCAGGGCAAAGGCCGTCTCCATGTTCTCCTTCACCGTCAGCAGCGGAAAGATCATCCGCCCCTGCGGCACCACCGCAAGCCCGCGCCGCGCCATGCCCTGCGGCGGCAGCTTCGGCACCTCCTCGCCGCCCAGAAACACCTTGCCCCCCGACCGCGGATGCGTCCCCGCCAGCGCCTTGAGCAACGATGTCTTGCCCACCCCGTTCGTCCCCATCACGCAGGTCACCTCGCCCGCCCGCGCCTCCATGTCGATGCCATAGAGGATCTGCGACCCGCCGTAATGCAGCGTCAGCCCTTCGGTCCTGATCATCACCCGCGCCCCAGATAGACTTCGATCACCTGTTGGTTCTTCGTGACATGGTCCAGCGACCCCTCGGCCAGCACCGCGCCCTCGTGCAGCACGGTCACCTTGCACTCCAGCCGCCGCACGAACTCCATGTCATGCTCCACCACCACCACGGCGCGGGTCTTCGCCATCTCGACCAGCAGCCGCGTCGTATGTTCGCGCTCGGCCAGCGTCATGCCTGCCGCCGGTTCGTCGACCAGCAACAACCGAGGCTCCTGCGCCAGCAGCATCCCGATCTCCAGCCACTGCTTCTGCCCATGGCTCAACTCCCCCGCCTTGCGCGACAGGGCATCGGCCAGCCCCACCTCCTCGGCCAGCGCCTGCACGCGGTCGCGATCCGCCGCCCCCTCGCGCCAGAACAGCACCCGCCACGGGGCGCGATGCGCCTTCAGCGCCATGGTCAGGTTCTCGGCCACCGTCTGATCCTCGAACACCGTGGGCCGCTGGAACTTGCGCCCCACCCCGGCGCGCGCGATCTGCGCCTCGGACAGGGACAAGAGCGACACCGACCTTTCGCCAAAGGTCACCGTTCCCGCATCCGGCCGCGTCTTGCCCGTCACGATGTCCATGAAAGTCGTCTTGCCCGCCCCGTTCGGGCCGATGATCGCCCGCAACTCCTGCGCGCCGATGGAAAAGGACAGGTTGTTGATGGCGCGGAACCCGTCGAAGGTCACCGACACGCCCGACACTTCCAGAAGCGCAGTCATTCCTTCGCCTCCCGCTCCATCAGCGCGCCATCATCGGGGCCAAGCGCCGCGCCCTTCCGATCCGGCGACCGCACCCCCGCCCACAGGTCGAACAGCCCGCCCATCCCCTTGGGCGCAAACAGGGTCACCGCCACGAAGGACAGGCCCAGCAGAACCAGCCACCAATCCACCCAGTTGACCGTATAGAACCCGAGCGGCACCGAAGGCGCCCGCCCCCCCGTGAACCACGACGACAGAAGCGACACGAAGGCCGCCCCGATCACCGCGCCATAAAGCCGCCCGCGCCCGCCGATCGCCACCCAGACTGCCAGATAGATCGACGCGATGGGCGCCAGCTCCGCCGGATTGATGATCCCCGCCTGCGGATAGTAAAGCGCCCCCGCAATCGCCGCGATCACCGCCGTCAGGGTAAAGACGAAGAGTTTGTATCCCTCCACCGAATATCCCAGAAACCGCACCCGCTGCTCGTCATCCCGGATCGCGCGGATGACCGACCCGAACTTGCCCGACACGACCCAGGCCAGCAGCACATATCCCGCGCCCAGCGCGAAGGCCGACGCCCAGAAGAACCAGACCGACAGCGCGTCCTGCGACACATCCCCCAGCCCCGGCAGGTTCTGCAACCCCGACAGCCCGTTATTGCCCCGCAACCCGCTGTCGTTCTGGAAGAGGTACAGCGCCAGCGCCAGCGTCATCGCCTGCGTCAGGATCGACAGATACACCCCCGTCACGCGGCTGCGGAACGCCAGCCACCCGAAGACCAGCGCCAGCCCCCCCGGCACCAGAACCACCAGCGCCATCTGCGCCCAGAAACTGTGGGCAAAGGCCCAGATCGGCGGAAATTCCGACGCGCCCACGACCCCGAATATCTGCACGGCGATCCCCTGCCGCACCTCCTCGGGCGTGGCGGGCAGCCCCCCCTGCGCCAGCGCCGCGACCACGATCTCCTCGGTCCGGGCATACATCAGCCACATGCCCAAGCCATAACCGCCCAGCGCGAAGAACGCCATGTGGCCAAGGGAAAGGATGCCCGCATAGCCCCAGATCAAGTCCATCGCCAGGGCGACAAGGCACAGGCACAGCGTCTTGCCCAGCGTCTTGACGAAGGAGGTGGAGAGGAACGCCACCCCATAGGCCTCGGACAAGACCGTCACCCCCAGCGTGAAGAGCGCAAGGATCAGGATGAACCACAGGACAGAGGGGTTCTTTGCCAGAAAGGACCGCTCCACAAAGGTTTGGCGCGTCATGTCAGCCTCGCGCAGGTTGCGCCGTCGGACCGGGGGCCAGCCCCCGGACCCCCGGGATATTTGAGAACGGAAAATGAGGGGGGCATCCTCAATCCCCCGCCGCGCGGCCCTTCAGGGCGATGATGCCCCGCGGCCGGAACTGGATGAAAAGGATGATGAAGAGGATCATGTAGGTCTGCGCCGCCAGCGTGTTGGACGGGTTCAGCCATTCGATCCCCTTCTGCAGCACGCCGATCAGCGCCGCCCCCGCCAGCGTGCCCCAGATATTGCCTACGCCCCCCACGACCACCGTCATGAAGCTTTGCACGATGTAATCCGAACCGAGCTCCGAGGTGACCTTGGCATAAAGCCCGATCGCCACCCCCGCGATCCCCGCGATGCCGGAGCCGAGGCCGAAGGTCAGCATGTTGATGCGGTCGGGGTTGATCCCCATGCTTGCGGCCATGGACGGGTTCTGCGTCACCGCCCGCACCTCCAGCCCCAGCCGCGTGCGCCTCATCAGCCACAGGAAGAACAGCAGGAACACCAGCGCCAGCACGAAGATGGCGATGCGGATATAGCTGATCGAGACCACATCGTTGAAGGTCAGCGCACCATCCAGCCATGCCGGCGCCGTCAGGGGCCGCGCCTGCGTGCCAAAGACGTTCTTGGCGATCTGCTGCAACGCGATGGAAATGCCGAAGGTCGCCAGCAGCGTCTCCAGCGGGCGCTTGTAGAGATGGCGGATCACCAGCCGCTCCATCGCCACGCCTGCGGCAAAGGTCACGGCAAAGGCCAAAGGCAGCGCCACGAGGATGGAGAGCGTGTAATCTGCGATGAAGAGCTGCACCACATAGCCCGTATAGGCGCCCATCATGATGAACTCGCCATGCGCCATGTTGATGACGCGCATCACGCCGAAGGTGATGGCCAACCCGATGGCCGCAAGGAAATAGATCGACGCCAGCGACACCGCATCCAGCGCAAGGTCCGCCGCCTGCATCGCGCCGACCTTCATGCCGATGGCATCCAGCGCCGCCTTGGCCGCCGTCGTCACCGCGGCATCCGGCTCTGCATAGACTTCGGCAAAGCGGTGCGCGGCAATCGCCGCCTCCACCTCGGCATCGGTCGCGGCCTGCGGGACGGTCCCCGCCGTCTCCAGCGCGGTATAGGCCCGCTCGCGCGCCGCCTGCGTGCCCAGATCGGCCACAGGCACCCCGCCCACGGCCCCGTCCACGATATTGGCCAGAAGCGCGGCCCGCGCCTCTTCCACCGTCAGCCGCGCGGGGGCCATTCCGGCAGCGACCAGCAGGTCATAGGCCTCGCCCCCGGTCAGGTCGCGCCCCGGCACCAGCATCCGCGCGACATTGGCCCCTTCGGGCGGGTCACCGGCAAAGGCCATGCGCGTGGTGGCCAGAAGCGGGTTCAGCGCCGCGCGCAGGTCCAGCCCCAGATCGGCCCCGAAGCCTTCGATCGCCGCCACCCGTGCCGCCGGATCGGGATCGAAGCGCAGCGTCAAAAGCCGCTCCAGCCGCGCCTTCTGCGACAGGAGCGCGGGATCGGCCTCGGTCTCCAGCGAGGCGCGCAGGGGTTCGAGGTGATCCGCCGACGGGTCACGCGCGATGGACTCCACCGCCCCCGCCCGCCGTGCAGGGTCCGGATCGGACAGGGTGAACTGCACCAGCGCCGTCGCGATCAGACCGCGCACACCGGCATTGGGGCGCAGCTCCATGATATCGGACCTCGCCGCCATCCCCGCATCCGCCCCGTCCAGCCCGCGCAGCGCCCAGCCATCGCCGGACCTGTCGATCAGGAAGAAGGCCCCGTCCGCCTTCCGCAGCCCCAGCCCCTTTTCGGCCCATGCCGCCAGAACGGTCGCGGCCAGCGGATCGCCGCTTTCGGCCAGTGCGGCAATCACGGGGGCGATCTTCGCCCGCGTCGGCTTCTCGATCAGCGCGCGGTTGGCCGTCAGGATCTCGGCAGCCCCCTGCGCCAGCGCCGGAGCGGGGCAGAGCGCGGCAAGGGCCAGCAGCACAGCCGTGGCAAGGGAAAGGAGGAACGGTCGCATGGAATCCTGCGGCAGGAAGAAGGGGGGCCGGCGCAGCGGCCCCCCGTGTTGCGGATCGGCTCAGTAGTTGGACTTGAGCTGCACGCAGGTCTTGGTTTCGGAATTGTACATCCCGCAGCCCAGACCCGGCCAGTCGGCCTCGAGCACCGCCGATTCCGGCAGGAAGTCGGTCCATGCATCGCCCGCGACCGGTTCGGTCTGGCTGATGATGTCGAACTGCCCGTCATCGCGGATCTCGCCGATCAGGACGGGCTTGGTCAGGTGGTGGTTCGGCAGCATCGTGGCGGTGCCGCCGGTCAGGTTGGCGACCTCCTGCCCGTACATCGCCTCGCGCACCGGATCGACATCGGTGGTACCGGCCTTCTCGACCGCCTGCGCCCACATCTTGAAGCCGATATAGGTGGCTTCCATCGGGTCGTTCGTCGTGCGCGCCTCATCCCCGATGAAGGCATGCCAGGTCTTGATGAACTCGGCATTCTCCGGCGTCTCGGCCGACTGGAAGTAGTTCCACGCCGCCAGATGGCCGACGAGGTTCGTCGTATCCAGACCCGCCAGTTCCTCTTCCCCGACCGAGAAGGCAACCACGGGGATCTTGTCCGCGCTCACACCCGCCGCCGCCAGCTCCTTGTAAAAGCCGATATTGGCGTCGCCGTTGATGGTCGAGATCACGCCCACCTTCTTGCCATCCGCGCCCAGCGCCACCACGTCCGACACGATCTTGGACCAGTCGGAATGGCCGAAGGGCGTGTAGTTGACGAAAATGTCCTCCTTCGCGATCCCCTTCGAGATCAGGTAGGATTCAAGGATGTTGTTGGTCGTGCGCGGATAGACATAGTCGGTGCCGAGCAGGGCGAACTTCTCCACCCCCAGCTCTTCCAGATAGTAGTCGACCGCCGGAATGGCCTGCTGGTTCGGCGCGGCCCCCGTGTAAAATACGTTCTTCGAGCTTTCCTCGCCCTCGTATTGCACCGGATAGAACAAGAGCCCGTTCGACTCCTCGATCACCGGCAGCACCGACTTGCGGCTCACGCTGGTCCAGCAGCCGAAGATCACGTCCACATCCGACACGGTGATCAGCTCGCGCGCCTTCTCGGCAAAGAGCGGCCAGTCGGATGCGGGGTCGACCACCACCGCCTCCAGCTTCTTGCCCAGCAGGCCGCCCTTCTTGTTCTGCTCCTCGATCATCATCAGGACCGTGTCCTTCAGTGTGGTCTCGGAAATCGCCATCGTGCCCGACAGCGAATGCAGGACGCCCACCTTGATCGTGTCCTCCTGCGCCAGCGCGGCACCGGCAAGGGCCATGCCCATCGCGCCGCCCAGCATCATTCCCTTCAATCCGTTCATGGATAATCCTCTCTCGAGGCCGCCCGAAGCCACCCTTCCCTTTCGCAAGGCGGGTCACTATCTTCGAGAGGCAACTCCGGTTGCACCCCGTGCGGCGGGGGCGGACTTCCACATCATGTCCCCTGCCGCACATCCTTCCTGTTCTTGTCGGCACCTTTCGGCCCCGCAAGGGAAGACAACCGCCTTCGCCGCGCCGCGGCAACCATGGCGGACATTGCCGGCGGGCCACCGCCCGAAACTCGGCCCGAGCGCCCGAAATTTCCGCAGCCACAGGGCACAAGCCGAAACTTTGTGCAACCACAGCGCGCGCGCCCTCCGACTCGGGCCGGTTTCGGGCGGCAAAGCGTCGGGAACGGCCAGCGGGGGCCACATCCACCCGACAATCCCGCTGCCCTCTCTGGTCGTCGGCTCAAGTGGCGCTATGCTGGCCGCCTGTGCAGTCAAAGGTGACCCATGAAAAACGCCGCCCTCCCCCTCCTCGTCGCCGTCCTGCTGGGCGGATGCTATGCCACGGTTCCGGTCAATCCGGACGGCAGCCGCCAATATGGCGCGACGCGGCAGTTCATCCTGCCCACCGGACTGGGCCTGAACGTCACGCGAAAGGGCAACCAGGCCGAGATCCTCTATCCGATGGAATATCCCCTGACCGACGCCGAGGCCGCCGATTACATCGAACGCGGCACGGGATGCAGCCCGACCTACCTCGTCTCCAGCCGGACCACGTATCACAACGGCGGCATCTTCCGCGTCTACGATCTGGCCTGCGGCTGACGACGGCACGAAATGCCGCATCCAAAGGGCAAGACCCACCGCCATGCCCGTGTTGACTTCCCCTTTCGGCAGCGCCCATCTGCTGGGGTCAAGCCGAAAGGGTAACATATGAAGAAGATTAAGCATTTCGCGCAATCCTGCGTTGTCGGCCTGCTTGCCGCCGCCCCCGTGGCGGCACAGGGCGCGGGCGATGTGCAGGGATACTGGGCGGGCGGTTATACCGACGGACAGGGCGGCGAGATCCAGTTCGAACTGACCGTGATCGACGGCGTCGGAGAGCTGAAATACAACGCCTCGAACTGGGGCGCGCTCGGCTTTGCCATCTGCGAATATCTCTTCCCGCTGGAAAACGGCCAGCCGGGCAAGGTGACGCGCAATTCCGGCGCGGGCACCGGCGACTGTCTGGCAGAGCCTGCCTTCACCCTCGACCGTCCCGCGCCCGACACCTTGACGCTGGCTTTCGCCAATCCCGAAGTGGCGCTCGACAGCGTGGAACTGGGCGGCATCCTGCGTCCCTTCGATCCGGCCGCGGCCCATGCGCCGGTCGCAGGTCTGGACATTCTGGGCGTGGCCCCCGGCATGACCTTCGACGCCATCGACGCGGCCCTGACGGAAAAGGGCTATGCCCGGCAGGAAACGCGCGACGGCACGCTGGAATATGACGGGTTCACCATCGCGCAACGGGCATGGGCGCGCGGCGCCGATGCGGACGGCCAGCCCGATGACTGGGTCTTTGCCACCTTCACCGCGGCCAAGGACTGGATGCCCGACGAAACGCCCGTGGCCACCGATGTGGGCCGCGACTGGCAGATCCCCGAAGCCGAAGGCATCGCGGGCGCGACCATGGTCGACACCCTTGCCAAGAAATACGGCCCGCGCTCCAACACCATCAACGAGGACCGCATGTATGACCGCACCGGTCAGGTGATGGCCGACAGCTTCTCCTGCCCCGACGGCATCCACCAGCCGGTCCTGTCCAACTACATGCTCGAAAGCGAAAGCGGGTCCGAGGAAGTGGCCGTCACCTGCGGCCCGATCCTCAAGGCCTATGTCGGCACCGATTCATCGACCGGCCGCGCGACATGGCTGAAACTGCGGATCACCGATCCCGACCCGCTGTGGAACGACTTCTGGCTGACATGGAGCCATGGCGAAGGCGCGCGTCTGAAAACCGTCTATGACGCCGTGACGGGTGCCACGGGTGCCGCGCCCGAACTCTGACGCCACAAGGGGCGGGCCGCGCCGCGGCCTGCCCCGTCACACCAGCACCAGCCCCCCCTCGCGTTCAAGGAAGGCGACCACCTCCGCCACCCCCACCCCGTGCCGCAGCCGCGCCATGACATAGGGCCGCGCCCCCCGCGCGCGTCTGGTGTCTTCCTCCAGCAGGACAGGGTCCACACCCACATAGGGCGCAAGGTCCGTCTTGTTCACCACCAGCAGGTCCGACCGTGTCACCCCCGGCCCGCGCTTCCTGGGGATGTCCTGCCCCGCCGCCGTGTCGATCACATAGATCGTCAGGTCTGCCAGCTCCGGCGAATAGGTCGCGGCCAGATTGTCCCCCCCGCTCTCGATCAGGATCAGGTCCAGATCGGGAAAGGCCCCGCGCAGATCGGCCACGGCGGCAAGGTTGATCGATGCATCCTCGCGGATCGCCGTATGCGGACAGCCGCCCGTCTCCACGCCCCGTATCCGCTCCACCGGCAGGACCTGCGCGCGCATCAGGTATTCGGCATCCTCGCGCGTGTAGATGTCATTGGTGATCACCGCCATCGAACAGCGATGCGCCAGCGCGCGGCACAGTTGTTCGGTCAGGGTCGTCTTGCCCACGCCCACCGGCCCGCCGATGCCCACCCGCAAGGGTCCGTTCCCGCTCATGTCTTGAAGATCCTCACATCCAGCCCCTCGTGCCGCATCGCCGCAAGGTCCGCCCCCAGCGCCGCACTGCCGATATCCTCGACGCCCAGCGACACCGCCTCTTCCGCCAGCCGCGCGATAAGCGGATGCAGCCGCGCCAGCGCCACCTGCCCGTCATTCTGCCCCAAGGGCACGAAACGCACCGCCACCGAAACAAGGTTCGACGCAAAGGCATGCAGGTACAGCGCCACGACCTGCGCCCGCTCCAGCCCCAGCCCCGCCGCCGCCTCGCCCACCGCCACGGGCAGCGGCCGCTCCACCACCGCCCGCCCCGTCAGCGCCGCCACGGTCCGCGCAAAGGCCGCGCCCTGCTCGGCCACCTCGCGCAGCCGCTCGGCCGAAGGTTGCAGCGCCACGCACAGCTCCGCCAGCGCCGCGTGATCCGCCCCCGGCTCCAGCGCCGCCGCAAGCAGGATCGCATCCTGCCGCCCCGCACCAAAGCGCAGCACGTCGGCCAGCCACGCCTCCAGATCGGCCCCCGACCGGATGCCGCCGTCGCTGATCACCTGCTCCATCCCGTGGGAATAGGCAAAGCCCCCCGTCGGAAAGGCAGGCGACAGCCATTGCACCAGCGTCATCAGCGCGGCAGTCATTCCGCCTCGGGCTCCGCATCGTCCTCGTCGCGGACGCGGCTGGCATGGGTCTGCACATGCACCGCCCCATGCCCATGGCCCAGCGTGAAGACATGCGGCACATGGCCGTGCCCATGATCATGCCCCATCGTGCGCCCGTGACCATAGGCCCCGCCTTCGGGGTTGAACGGCTCCATCGCATGGGCGACCCGCGCGCCAAGCTGCAACAGCATCGCCTTGAGCACATGGTCCTCGCGGATCACCAGCCGGTCCCCGCCGATCTGGCAGGGCGTGTGGCGGTTGCCGATATGCCATGCCAGCCGCGGCAGATCGCCCGTCACCACCAGCACCGGCTCCGCCGCCGCCTCGACCGCGACCAGTCGCCCGTCCACCAGTTCCAGCGCATCGCCGTCGCGCAGGCTCACCGTCTCGGGCAGGTCCACCATCACCCCGCGCCCTGCGGCGGTGACCAGACGGCGGCGGCGCAGGAAACGGTCCTCGTATCCCAGAACCACCGCATCGACGGGAACCCGTCCCGCGCGGTCGGCGTTGGCGATGTGGCGATGTGCAGGGGGGTAATCGGGCATGTCCGTTCTTCCTGTCTTCAATTGCCGCAAGGATAGGCCGATTGCGCCGCCAAGGCCACCGCCGCAGCGGCCCGCCTTCCGTCACATCCCCTTAACCCGTCCCTGCCATCCTGCGTTCCGTCCCCGCCAGCACAGGTTCCCCGATGCGACTGAGCCCTGCCGATGAACTTGCCGAAGTCCGCGCCGAAATCGCCCGCCTCCGCCTGCGCGAGGCACAGTTGAAGGACCGCCTCCTGCATGCGCCATTGGCCGCACTGACAGGCCGCTGGCACCGGATCGAGATCACCCAGCAGATCACCCGCCACTTCGACGCGACACTGCTTCCTGCCAGCATCCGCGACGACCCTGCCTATTGGCGCGAACGTCTGCACCACGTCATCCGGACAGTGGCCATTCCGCCGAAATCCGCCCCGCCACGCCCCGGCTGGCCGATCCGGCGCAACCTGCCCCTGCCCGACCCCCTGCAACCCCGCCCCTGGCATTAGAACAGGAAATACCGCTGGGCGAGCGGCAGCTCGCGCGCCGGTTCGCAGGTCAGCAGCACGCCATCCGCCCGCACCTCGTAGGTTTCGGGGTCCACCTCGATCTGCGGGGTGGCATCGTTCAGCCGCATGTCGCGCTTGCCGATGCCGCGGCACCCCTCCACCGCGACCACCTGTTTCGCCAGCCCGTATTGGCCGCGCACATCCGCCTCCATCGCGGCCTGCGACACGAAGGTCACCGCATTGCGCGTGACGCTGCCGCCGAAGGCCCCGAACATGGGCCGCGTATGCACCGGCTGCGGCGTGGGGATCGACGCATTGGGATCGCCCATCTGCGCGACCACGATGCAGCCCCCGATCAGCACCATCTCGGGCTTTGCCCCAAAGAAGGCGGGCGACCACAGCACCAGATCGGCGCGCTTGCCTTCCTCGACACTGCCGATATGCGCCGACAGCCCATGCGCCACCGCCGGATTGATCGTGTATTTCGCGACATAGCGGCGGACGCGCAGGTTGTCGTTCTCGCCCTGCTCTCCCTCCAGCCGCCCGCGCTGCTGCTTCATCTTGTGGGCGGTCTGCCAGGTGCGGGTGATGACCTCGCCCACCCGCCCCATCGCCTGACTGTCGGAGGAAATCACCGAGAACGCCCCGATGTCATGCAGGATATCCTCTGCCGCAATCGTCTCGCGCCGGATGCGGCTTTCGGCAAAGGCCACATCCTCGGGCACCTTGCGGTCAAGGTGGTGGCACACCATCAGCATGTCCAGATGCTCTTCGATGGTGTTCACCGTGTAGGGCATCGTGGGGTTGGTCGAAGACGGCAGCACGTTCTGGCTGCTCACCACCTTGATGATGTCGGGCGCATGTCCGCCCCCCGCCCCTTCGGTATGGAAGGCATGGATCGTCCGGCCACGGATGGCGGCCAAGGTATTCTCGACAAAGCCGCTCTCGTTCAGCGTGTCGGTATGGATCATCACCTGCACATCCATCGCATCGGCCACCGTCAGGCAGCAGTCGATGGCCGCAGGCGTCGTGCCCCAATCCTCGTGCAGCTTCAGACAGGACGCGCCTGCGCGCACCTGCTCTTCGATGGCCGCAGGCAGGGACGCATTCCCCTTCCCCGCAAAGGCAAGGTTCATCGGGAAGGCATCCGCCGCCTGCATCATCCGCGCGATGTGCCAAGGCCCCGGCGTGCAGGTGGTGGCAAGCGTGCCATGCGCAGGCCCCGTCCCGCCGCCCAGCATCGTGGTGATGCCCGAATGCAAAGCGTCATCGATCTGTTGGGGCGCGATGAAATGGATATGCGCATCCATCCCACCGGCGGTCAGGATGCGCCCCTCGCCCGCGATGATCTCTGTCCCCGGCCCGATGATCACGTCCACCCCCGGCTGGGTATCCGGGTTCCCGGCCTTGCCGATCTTGCCAATCCGCCCGTCGCGCAGGCCGACATCCGCCTTGTAGATGCCCGTCCAGTCCACGATCACCGCATTGGTGATGACCGTATCCATCGCGCCCGCCGCCCGCGTGATCTGGCTCTGCCCCATCCCATCGCGGATCACCTTGCCGCCGCCGAACTTCACCTCCTCGCCATAGCGCAGGGCATTGGCCCGACCCGAGGACCGCTCCGCGATCAGGTCGCGCTCCACCTCGATCACCAGATCGGTATCGCCCAGCCGGACGCGGTCGCCCACCGTGGGGCCATACATGTCGGCATAGGCAGCGCGGGAAATCACATGGGGCATCGGGATACCTTTCGGGGACGGCTCGGACGTAAGGGAATTCCTGACCTGACGGCAGATTGACGCAACGGCAGGAGCGGACGCATACTTTCGGCCATGGTCGCCATGCCATCGCATGGGATCGCGCTGCCAGAAACAGAACCATAAAAACAGGGAACACAACCATGACGAGGGACGTCATGCCACGCGGGGGCCTGCCCGCGACCCTCTTTGCCATTCTCCTGTCCACCGCCGCCACGGCGGAACCCAGCATGGAGCGCGGCGAATACCTCGTCCGCGGTCCGGGCGGTTGCGGGAACTGCCACACGCCGCTGGGGCCGCAAGGCCCGCTGATGGACCTCGAACTCACCGGCCGCGTGGTCGAGGATATCGAACCCTTCCGCGCCGTCGCCCCGAACCTGACGCCCGCAGGCCGCATCGCGGGCTGGTCCGATGCCGAACTGGCCCGCGCCATCCGCGAAGGCATCCGCCCCGACGGCACGCTCATCGGCCCGCCGATGCCCTTCACCATGTATCGCGGCCTGTCGGACGACGACCTGGCGTCCATCGTGATGTTCCTGCGCAGCCTGCCCGCAACCGCCAGCGCCGAGGCCCTGCCCCCCTCCGAATACCGCATCCCCCTGCCGCCCGCCTATGGCCCGCCGGTCGAAACCGTCGCCGTCCCCGCGCAGGGCGTCACGGCGGAATACGGCGCCTATCTGGCGGGGCCGGTGGCCCATTGCATGGAATGCCACACGCCCATGGGTCCGCAGGGCCCGATGATCGACACCCATCTGGGTGCCGGAGGGTTCGAATTCCACGGCCCATGGGGCACCTCGGTCGCCTCGAACCTGACCAGCCACGCCGACGGTCTGGCCAATTACAGCGACGCCGAGCTTGCCACCATGATCACCAAAGGCAAACGCCCCGACGGCAGCGCGATGAACCCGCCCATGCCCTATGGCCATTTCAAGGCCTTCACCGCCGACGACCTGCAGGCGGTGATCCTCTACCTGCGCAGCCTGCCCCCGATCCCCGATCAGGGCTGATCCACAAGGACGGAAGCGGCGGGCCATCACCCCCGCCCCTTCCTGCGGCCTGCCGGGCGGCCACCGCTCCCGGCCCCCGGCAGCGCCGCACCCGGCATCGACCACAGCGCCACCTGCCACGCGGCCCCGCCCATCCGCCGCTGCATCTCCAGCGCGCCGAAGGCCAGCGCCAACTGCACCTGCAAAAGATCGATCGGCCTCATCCCGTCCCCTCCTCCGCCAGAAACCGCGCGTCCACCGGCACCTGCAACGCCGTCGCCAGCGCGTTGGTCTGCGCCGCCATCGCGATCACCGCCAGCAACTCGCCATGCTGCGCCGCCGTCATCCCCTTGGCCTTCGCCGCCGCCGTGTGGGAATGGATGCAATAGGAACAGCCGTTGGTGACGGACACGGCGATATAGACCATCTCCTTGACCAGCGGATCGAGCGCCCCCGGCCCCATCACCGCCCCCAACCTCTCCCACGTCGCTCTCAGCAGCGCCGGATCCGCCGCCAGCGCGCGCCAGAAGTTGTTGACGTAATCCGTCCCCCGCGTCTCCCTGATGTCGTCAAAGACGGCGAGGGCCTGCGCCCCCGCCTCCCCGTCCGAAAGGATCGGAACCACCGCCATCACAGCACCGCCATCACGCGCGCAGGCCCGCCCGTGCCCCCCTTGTGCTTGGGCGCGCCGACGAACATCGTCGCCCCCGTCGCAGGCAGCCCGTCCAGCCCCGCAAGGTTCTCGATCCCGAACCGCCCGCCGGGCAGCCAGCTGAAATGCACCGCGAAATCGGCCGAATTGCCGGGATCCAGCGACAGCGTATCCACCCCGATGCAGGCCACATCCATCCCCGCCAGCATATCCGTCGCGGCCTTGGAAAACCCGGGAAAGGCGAACTTGCCCTCGGCATCGTTGCGATAGGACGGATCGCCCACCTTCGCCGCCCAGCCCGAATTCATCGCCACGCAGGCGCCTGCCGGAATGGCCCCGTTGGCCGATACGAAGGCCTCGATATCCGCAGGCTCCACCATCGCGTTCGGGTCATCTGCCGCCTTGGCCTTGATGTCGATGATGCAGAGCGGACAGACCAGACGCTCGGGCGGCAGGTCGGCCACCGACGTGCCGTCCTCGGTGAAATGCAGGGGCGCGTCGATATGGGTGCCGGTATGTTCGTAGATCGTCAGCTTCCACAGCTGATAGCCCGACTCCGCGAATTTCACCGCCGGTTCGTAGATGATCCCCGGATTGCCGTCGAAGGTCGGAAAGGCCCCGTCATAGGCATGGGTCAGGTCCACCACCTTGCCCGCCGCCTGCGCCAGCGCGGGGCGCGCGGTGGTCAGGCCGCTTGCCACCACGGCGGCGGTGGTCACTGCCGCCCCGGTGAACAGCGCGCGGCGCGACAGCATGGACTGCTTCACGGATTCGATCAGACACGCATCACACATCTTCATCGTCCTCTGTTGCTGGTTGACCGGCGGGCCATCGCGCCCTGCCGGACCCCCAGCGTCCACCCGACCGCCCCGCCCGTCAAGCGTGCGTCACAGCCCGCCCATCACCCTGCCGTTGAACCCGTAAACCCGCCGCCCGCCCGCCAGCGGCACCAGCCGCACCTCGCGGCTCTGCCCCGGCTCGAAGCGCACCGCCGTCCCCGCAGGAATGTCCAGCCGCATCCCCCGCGCGGCGTCACGGTCGAACGCCAGCCCCGGATTGGTCTCGGCAAAGTGGTAGTGGCTGCCCACCTGCACCGGCCGGTCGCCCGTATTGGCCACCATCAGCACCGTCACCGCCGCCCCCTCGTTCAGGACCAGATCACCGGCCGCCGCAAAGACCTCGCCCGGGATCATTTCCGCCCCCTGACCCATGACAGGGCAAATCCCCCCGCCACGCCCAGCGCGGCGGCGACGATCCAGCCATATTCGATCCCGTGCGGATGCGGGTGGAACCCGTCATGCGCCAGCGCCGGCAGCGCAAGGAAGGTCAGGGCGGGGACAAGGATACGGACCATCGGAAAACCTCTCAGCGGATGGGATGATGGACGGTCACAAGCTTCGTGCCGTCGGGAAAGGTGGCCTCGACCTGCACGGAATGGATCATCTCGGCGATCCCCTCCATGCACTGCGCGCGGGTCACGACATGCGCCCCCGCCTCCATCAGATCGGCGACCGAGCGGCCGTCGCGCGCCCCCTCGACCACGAAATCGGTGATCAGAGCCACCGCCTCGGGGTGGTTCAGCTTCACCCCCCGCGCCAGCCGCCCGCGCGCCACCATGGCGGCCAGACTGACCAAGAGCTTGTCCTTCTCCCTCGGGGTCAGGTTCATCGCGCATCCTCCTGAAACTGCCAGACGCGCGGCAGGACCGCCCCACGCCGCAAGACCGCAAGCGCCCGCGCCATCTGCCGCCGCAACGGCCAGCCGTCCTGCGCCATCGCCCGCACCACCAGCCGCCCGTCAAAGGCCGAGGCCGCCGCCGCCACCCCGTCCCCGTCCAGCACTCGCCGCAGCGGGACCAGCGCATCGGTCAGACCGGCCCCCACCATCACAAGGCTCGCCACACAGCGCGCCCCGCCCAGCACCGCCTGCCCCGCCAGCAGCGCCTCCGTCTCCAGAACCAGCGGCTCCAGATGCACCAGCCGCCCCGCGCGGCGGATTTCGCGGCGGTCGCGAAAGGCCAGCCGCGCCACTGTCTCGCCCATCGCGGCGCGGCCCAGCACCACCATCTCCAGCGCAAGGCATCCTGCCCCCGCACCCAGATCGACGGTCGTCCGCCGCTCCAGCGCGGCGGCATCGAACAGGATCGTCTCCTGCGGCAACCAGTCGATCCAGCCGCCCGCCCCCACCGCCAGCGCCACATCCACCCGCGCCACGCCCGACGCGGCGCGATAGGCCCGCTCGGCCGTCTGGGTGGTGGCCGTCGCCGTCACGCCATCGCCCAGGGCAACCGCATAGGACAGCCGGTCGCCGCCCGTCAGCCCGCCCGAGGTGTTCAGGAACACCACCTCCGGCACGCCCGCGACGCGCGGCAAGATGGCCTTGGCCGATCCCTGCTGCCGCAGGTCCACCAGCCGCACCCGCCCGTCCTCCAGCCGCAGACGCACCGCCGCCTCGCCGCGGCTGCGCTGCATCGCTGGGGAATGGATCGGGGTCAGGTCGGTCATCGGGCCACGGCGGGATAAGGATCGCCCCATCCAAGCCCCGCCCCGCAGGCAGGTTCAACGATGCCGCGCGGGCCGCCGCCCCGCGCCCCTGCGAGCAGTCCGGCACCGCCCAGATATGGGGCAGCTTGCCCAAAATCCGGTCAGACCGCGAAAGCGCCGCCCCGCCCCTTCATCTCGGCACAAATACTCGACGGGGGTCCGGGGGTGTCAAACCCCCGGCCTCTGCCACCGGCGCAAGGCCCCGCCCCGTTGCGCCACGCCCGCCCTCAGCGCCCGCTGCGTATGTACAGCTGTCTGCACAACCGTCGGCACAGCCGCCGGTACAGCGTCACATCGGGCAGATACCCACCGCCCCCGGCGCGATGACCGCGCCCGCCTCCAGCAGCAGGTCCTCGCGCAACTGGTCGGCCAGAAGCTGCACTCCCACAGGCCGCCCCGCATCAAAGCCCGTCGCCAGCGCCAGCCCGGGCAGCCCCATCAGGGGCGGGGCGATCTGGGGCAACTGCGCCTCGAACACATGGTCGAAATCCGCCGCGCTGCGGACATCCACATTGTTTTCAAAGGGAAAATCACCCGATACGGGACACAGGACCAAAGGCCATTCCGCCAGAAACTGCCGCCACAACCGCGTCAACCGCGCCCTGTCGCGCAGGGCATCCATCAGCCCCTCCGCATCCAGCGGCGGGCTGATACGGCGGAACTGGTCATAGACGAAAAGGGCATCCGCATCCCCCTCGGCCGCCACCGCCGCCTCCGACGCACGGCGCATGTCGGCCATCCACAACCGGACCTGCACCGCCACCGCCTCGCGCCAGGGCGGGGTCGGAACCTCCTCCACAACCCATTGTTCCTGCTGCAATTTCCGCGCCACCACCAGCAACTCCTCGCACAACCGCGCAGGCACCGCCATCCCGTCGGGCGCCAGACACAGCGCCACCTTCCGCGGCCGCGGCGGCCCCTCCAGCGGGACATCCTGATGCCACGGATCGCGCGCATCCCGCGCCGCCATCACCCGCAGCGCCAGCCCCAGATCCGCCACCGACCGCGCCAGCGGCCCCGACACCGCCATCAACTGCCCGCCCACATGCCGGTCCCCCGCCGTGGCATTGAAGGCCGGCACCCGACCGAGCGAGGGGCGCAGCCCATGCACCCCGCAGGCATAGGCCGGATAGCGGATCGACCCCGCGATATCCGTGCCATGCGCCACGGACCCCATCCCCGCCGCCACCGCAGCCCCCGCCCCTCCGGAACTCCCCCCCGGCGTAAGCGCGGGATTCCAAGGGTTTAACGTCTGTCCATGCAGGCTGTTGCGGGTAAACCAGCGCAGCGAGAAGGCCGGAGTATTGGTCCGTCCCACCACCACGGCCCCGCCGCGCCGCAGGTTGGCCACCACGGGGCTATCCTCTCCCGCCAGCAACCCCGCCTGCAACCGCAAGCCATTGGTCGTCACCTCGCCCGCCTGATCCACATTCACCTTGACCGTCACCGGCACACCGGCCATGGGCCCCGGATCGCCGCCATCCGCCAGCACCGCATCCACCGCCGCCGCCTCGTCCAGCGCGGCCGCATCGCGCCGCTGCACCACGGCGTTCAGGCGCGCATTCACCTGATCCATCCGCGCGAGAACGGCCCGTGTCACCTCCACCGCCGACACCTCGCGCCCGCGGACCAGCGCCGCCACCTCGGTCGCCGTCAGTCCGGCCAGTGTCCGCGCATCCATGATGGTCCCCCGCTTTGTGCCCAAAGCCTAGGCAGGCCATGCGCTGCGATCAAGCGTCGCCATGTGCGATGCGTGACGGCACTGGCGTGGCGTTAATTTATGTGGATAACTGGGCGGCGACAGGGGGGAAAGCGGGTCCGTATTCCTCCGGTTTATCGCCCTTGTCCGCGGCGGGTATAAGTTGCGAATGGATTGCACCCACCGTGCCGATTGCGGAGACGCTCCGAGAAATGAATCGAATGAAGATGCGGGAATTTCCGAAGACCGCCATGAACCGCAAGGCGAGCGACGTTTACGAAGCCGCCTCTACCGGACCGGTCAGCCTGTCCGAACATGGAACGTCGCGTTTTGTCATCATGTCGCGACGCTATTTCGACGAGCATTTCGGAATGTCGACCGCACCGGACCAGCCGCCCGTGCCGGAATCGCCCCAGCCGCCCGCCCCTCCGGCTGCGCCGGCAAAACCCGCGATCGAGCAGGTGCGCATCGAGAACATGGACCTCGACGACGAGGAGGCCCAGCCGCTGGTCGAGGAGCTGGAGCGTCTGATGGGCGCGCGCGACTGGGGTTGAGGCCCGCCGCGCGCAACCCGTTCAGCCCGCAATGAAATCTGCCAGCACGGCGCGCGTGCCCCGCGCGCCAAGGTCGGCGAGATAGGCCGCGAAACAGGCCACCACATCAGGGTTCTGGCCCAGATCGCCGTAAATGTCCGTCATACCCAGCCATGCCGCAGGATCGGCCGCGGCGCGGTGGGCGACGGATTGCAGACGGTCCCAGTTTGGATCGTTGGGGGCAATCTGCGCGCCGCTGTCCGAAACGCCCATGCAATAGCGGCACCACAGCGCGGATTCGAGGATCAGCCCCCGCGGCAGCACGCCCCGCGCAAGGTTGTCGGTGATCGAGGGGATGATGAACTTCGGCTGCCGGTTCGACCCGTCAAGGCAGAGCCGCCGTTCGGTATCGGCCACTTCGGGGTTCGAGAACCGCTCGCGGATCAGCGTGTAATAGGCGTCCAGATCGGTGGCGGGCACTGGGGGAACGATGGGGATGATCTCGTCCCGCTCCACCTTGTCCAGAAAGCCGGAAATCAGCGGGTCGGCCATCGCCTCGTGCACATATTCGATATCCAGCAGGCCCCCGGGATAGGCGATGATCGCGTGGCCCCCGTTCAGGATGCGGATCTTCATCGTCTCGTAGGCGTGGACATGGGGGGTGAAGGTCACGCCCACCTTTTCCAGCGCGGGGCGGCCGGCGGGGAAGTTGTCCTCGAGCACCCATTGCCGGAAGGGTTCGCAGGTCACCGGCACCGGATCGCCGCCCAGACCGAAGGCTTCGGCCATGGCCCGTTCGCGCGGGCCGGTGGCGGGGGTGATGCGGTCGACCATGCCGTTCGGAAAGGCGACATGGGCCAGAACCCAGTCGGCCAGCGCCGGATCGGACAAGCGCGCAAGTCCCGCCACGGCGGCCTGCGTGACATGGCCGTTGCCGGGAAGGTTGTCGCAGGACATGACGGTGAAGGGCGCGATGCCCGCCGCGCGGCGCAGGCGCAGGGCGGCAAGGATCGCGCCGAAGGCGGTGGCGGGGTGATCGGGGTTCCGCCCGTCGGCCACGATGTCGGCATGGGTCGGGTCGAACCGCCCCGTGGCCGCATCGACGTAATAGCCGCCCTCCGTCACCGTCAGCGACACGATGCGGATTTCGGGCCGCGCCATTGCGGCGATCAGGGCGGCGTTGTCGGGCTGCACCTCGATGAAATCCACCATGGCCCCCACGCGCCGCGCGGTTTTGCCCTTCGGGTCCAGTTCGATGATGGTGGACAGGCAATCCTGCGCCTTCAACGCCTCGCGCATCCGCGCATCGGGGGCGCGCACGCCCGCGCCGAGGATCGCCCAGTCATGCCCCTCGCCCATGGCGAAGAGGTCGTCCAGATAGACGGCCATATGCGCGCGGTGGAAATTGCCCAGCCCGATATGCACGATGCCGGGGGTCAGGTTCGACCGGTCATAGGCGGGCTGCGCGACGGGTGCGGTGTGTTGAGCGTTCATGGCAAGCCTCAGACGGATTTGAGCATCCCGCCATCCACGTGGAACGTGGCGCCGGTGCAGTAGCTCGCGCGGGGCGAGCAGAGGAAGACGAAGAAATCGGCCAGTTCCTCGACCGTGCCGAAGCGGCGGATCGGGGCGTGTTCGTCGGCCACGGATTGGAGATACCCCTCCCAGTCGCCGCCGGTGGGGGCAGAGAGCTGCTTGGCCGTCTTGACCCAGTCGGGGGTCAGGATCAGGCCGGGGTTCACGGTATTGACGCGGATGTTGTCGCGGATGAATTCCGTCGACATGGTCTTGGACAGCATCAGGAGTGCCGCCTTGGTCACGTTGTAGATCGGTTCATACCACAGGGGCTGCACCGCGCAGATCGAGGCGTTGTTCAGGATCGCCCCGCCGCCGCGCGTGCGCATCATCGGTACCAGCCCGCGCGCAAGTCGCACGGCGGCCATGACATGCAGGTACCAGTAGTCCATCCACTTGTCGTCGGGGGCGTCCATGATCGTCTCGTTCGATCCGGTGCCCGCGTTGTTCACGAGGATGTCGCAGCCGCCGAAGCCTTCGGTCGCTGAAACCAGCGCGGCGCAGCCTTCAGGCGTTGCCACATCCGCCGCGACGGCCAGCGCCCTGACGCCGAAATCGGCACGGATGCGGGCGGCCTCGCCCACGGCCCGCGCGCCGTCGCGGGCGGCGAGGATGACGTCCGCGCCCTCCCGCGCGAAGGCCCGCGCCACGCCAAGGCCGATGCCCACGGACCCGCCCGTGATCACCGCCGTCTTGCCCGTCAGTTGCAGGTCCATCGCGCCCTCATGCCATCCAGTTGCCGCCATCAACGCCGTAACACTGCGCCACGACGTAATCCGCATCGTTTGACGCAAGGAACACCGCCATCCCCGCCACCTCGTCCGGCGTGCCGAAGCGGCCGAAGGGGACGCCCTGCCCCACGATGCGCTTCTTTTCCCCGACCGGCAGCCCCTCGGCCCGCGCGAAAAGCGCGTCCACGTGATCCCACATGTCGCTCTCGATGACGCCCGGCGCGATGGCGTTGACGTTGATTCCATGGGCGATCAGGTTCAGCCCCGCGGATTGCGTGAGCGAGATTACGGCCGCCTTGGTCGCGCAATAGACCGCGCCCAGCGGTTCGCCGCGGCGGCCCGCCTGCGAGGCCATGTTGATGATCTTGCCGCCCTGCCGCCGCGCGATCATGTGCCGCGCGACGGCCTGCATCGTGAACAGCGTTCCCGCCACGTTCACCGCAAAGAGGCGGTCATGGCTGTCGCGGGTGATGTCCGGGACGGCGGCAAGGTCGTAGACGCCCGCATTGTTCACGAGGATGTCGACATGGCCCATGGTTTCAATGGCTTGCGCCACGCCCGCGTCGATGCTGTCCTGCCGCGTCACGTCCATCACGATGCCCTGTGCGCCCATGGTCTTTGCGGCGGCGTGCACGCTGTCACCCAGATCGGCCACCGTCACCACCGCGCCCTCGCGCAGGAAGGCACGCGCGAAGGCCGCGCCGATGCCGCGCGCGCCCCCCGTGATCAATGCCGTCCTGCCCGCAAGCCGCATCTCAGGCCATCCAGTTCCCGCCATCGACGCCGAAGCACTGCGCGACGATGTATTTCGCCTCGGGCGTGGCAAGGAAGATCGCCATGCCGGTCAGGTCCGCCGCCGTGCCCATCCGCCCGAAGGGGACCGCCGCGCCCACCTCGCGCTTTTTCTGGCCCAACGGCTTGTTTTCGTATTTCGCGAAGAAGGCATCCACCCCGTCCCAATGTTCGCCATCCACCACGCCCGGCGCGATGGCGTTCACGTTGATGCCGTGGGCGACCAGGTTCAGCCCCGCCGACTGGGTAAAGCTGATGACGGCGGCCTTGGTGGCGCAATAGACGGCGACAAGGCCTTCGCCGCGGCGTCCCGCCTGTGACGCCATGTTGATGATGGTACCACCCTGCCCCCGCGCGATCATGTGGCGTGCGGCGGCCTGCGTGCAGAACATGGTGCCCGCCACGTTGACCGCAAACAGGCGGTCGTAATCGGCCCGCGTGATTTCCACGATGGGCGCGGCGGAAAACAGGGCCGCGTTGTTGATCAGGATGTCGAGATGGCCGAGTTTGCCCACCGCATCGGCAAAGCCCGCGTCGATGCTGTCCTGCCGCGTGACGTCCATCTGCACGGCCACGGCCTGCGGACCCAGCGACCCCGCCGCCTTTTCAACCGCTTCGGCGTTGATGTCGGCCAGCGCCACACGCGCGCCTTCCGCGATATAGGCGCGGGCGAATTCCAGACCGATGCCCCGCGCGGCCCCCGTGATCAGCGCGGTCTTTCCCTGAAGTCTCATGCCAGTGCCTTTCCGTCTGCGCCGAAGCGATGGATCTTGCCCGCCTGCGGGGCGAGCGTGATGCGGTCGCCGTGATGCAGCCCGACCTCGCCGCTGGCGCGGACATTGACCGTCTCGCCGGTATCGAGCGTCACTTTCAGGAAGGTGTCGGAGCCGAGATGTTCGGTCAGCCCGACCGTCCCCTGCCACGGCCCGCCATCCACGATGTCGATATGTTCCGGCCGGACGCCCACCGTTGCCGCGTTGTGACGTGCCGCCTCGGCCCCTTCCAGGAAGTTCATCTTCGGGCTGCCGATGAAGCCCGCGACAAAGAGGTTGCGGGGGCTGTGGTACAGCTCCAGCGGCGATCCCACCTGTTCCACCCGTCCGGCGTTCAGGACGACGATCTTGTCGGCCATGGTCATGGCTTCGACCTGATCATGGGTCACGTAGATCATGGTGGTCTTGAGAGACTGGTGAAGTTCCGTGATCTCCTGCCGCATCCCCACGCGCAGCGCGGCGTCGAGGTTCGAGAGCGGCTCGTCAAAGAGGAAGGCCGAAGGTTCGCGCACGATGGCGCGCCCGATGGCGACGCGCTGGCGCTGGCCGCCCGACAGCTGACCGGGGCGGCGGTCGAGGTAGGAGTCAAGGTTCAGAACCTTTGCCGCCCGTTCCACCCGCGCGGCCTGTTCGGCGTCCGACATTCCCGCCATCTTCAGCGGGAAGGCTATGTTTTTCCGAACCGTCATATGCGGATAAAGGGCATAGGACTGGAACACCATCGCCAGCCCCCGTTTGGCGGGCGGCAGATGCGTCGCGTCCTTGCCGTCGATGGCGATGGTGCCCGAGGTCGTATCCTCCAGCCCCGCGATCAGGCGCAGGAGCGTGGACTTGCCGCAGCCCGAGGGGCCGACGAAGACGACGAATTCGCCATCCTCGATGGCAAGGTCGATCCCCGGGATGACATCGACGTCACCAAAGGATTTGCGGACCTGTGAAAGCTGGATCTTTCCCATCTCTTCCTCACTTCACCGCGCCGAAGGTCAGGCCGCGGACGAGTTGCTTCTGGCTGAACCAGCCAAGGATCAGGATCGGCAGGATGGCCATGGCGCTGGCTGCCGAAAGTTTCGCGTAGAACAGGCCCTGCGGGGCCGAAAAGCTGGCGATGAAGGCCGACAGGGGGGCTGCCTTGGTCGTGGTCAGGGTGATGGTCCAGAACGCCTCGTTCCACGCAAGGATGATGTTCAGGAGCATGGTCGAGGCGATGCCGGGCAGCGCCATGGGCGTCAGGACATAGACGATCTCGTTCCAAAGCGAGGCGCCGTCCATCCGCGCGGCCTCGAGGATTTCGCCGGGGATTTCCTTGAAATAGGTGTAGAGCATCCAGATGATGATCGGCAGGTTCATCAGCATCAGCGCGAGGATCAGGCCGAGCTTGGTGTCGAACAGCCCGATCCTCTGGAACACCAGATAGAGCGGGATGAGGACCGCCACGGCGGGCATCATCTTGGTGGACAGCATCCACATCAGAAGATCCTTCGTCCGCTTGCCCGGCACAAAGGCCATGGACCATGCGGCAGGGATCGCGATGGCAAGGCCAAGGAGCGTCGAGCCCACGGAAATCACGACGGAATTCCAGAAGAAGCGCGGATAGTCCGAACGGGACCAGACGGTTTCGTAATTCTCCAGCGTCCAGTCGGCCGAGAGGAATTCCGGCGGCATGGCGACAGCCGAGGCTTCGGTCTTGAAGCTGGTCAGGATCATCCACAGGACGGGGAAGAAGATCACCAGCGCGACGGACCATGCGGCCAGCGTGGTAAGGAGTGTGCGGCGGGGCGATGCGGCGCGGGCCATGTTCTGTGTCCCCTCAGTTATCCAGGTGCCGCCCGATGCCGCGCATCAGGAAGTAGGCGACGATATTGGCAAGGATCACCGCGATGATCCCGCCTGCCGCGGCGCGGCCGATATCCTTGGCCACGATGGCCTGTTTGAAGATCATGTAGGGCAGCGTGGTGGAGGCAGAGCCGGGCCCGCCTTGGGTGGTGGTGAAGATCTCGCCGAAGATGCCCAGAAGGAAGATGGTCTGGATCAGGATGACCACCGTGATGGCGCGGGTCAGGTGCGGCAGGATGATGTAGCGGAAGCGGTTGAGGGGCGAGGCCCCGTCCATCTCGGCCGCCTCGAGCTGTTCCGAGGAGAGCGATTGCAGCGCGGTCAGGAAGATCAGCGTGGCAAAGGGCAGCCATTCCCACGAGACGATGCCGATGACCGACATCAGCGGGTAATTCTCGAGGAACAGGATGGGTTGCTGGCCGAAGCCGCGGGCGATGGCGGAAAACAGGCCGTTCTGCGGGTGCATGAACAGGTTTTCCCAGATCGAGGCCGCGACGGGCGGCATGACAAAGAAGGGCGCGATGACGAGGATACGCAGCATCCCCTGCCCCTTCACCGGCTGGTCGATCAGAAGCGCGATCAGGACGCCGAGGATGACGGTGATGACGAGGACACCCCCCACCAGCGCCAGCGTGTTGAACAGCGCAAGCCAGAAATCCGGAGCATTCAGGAACCAGAGGTAATGGGTGAACCCGACCCATCCCGACCGTTCCGGCGTCAGCAGGCGGAAGAAGCGGAACGAGAAATACAGCGTCATGGCCAGCGGTACGATCATCCAGATGAACAGGACAAAGACCGAAGGGGCCACCATCAGGCGCGCGGCGAGACGGGTGGATTGGGTGGACATGGGCTGTCTCCGGAAAAAGGCGCGGGATATCCGGCGGTATGCAGGCAGGGATAACCCCCTGCGGCAGACATAACCAATTGGGAATTCGCAGTAAAACCGGGGCCGGCCCGAAGGCCGACCCCAATCCGGGAGGATTACTGGATGTAGCCTGCGGCCTTCATCTCATCCGTCACGGCGGCCTGAGCCTCGGCCAGCGCTTCGTCAGCGGTCTTCTGGCCTGCAAGGGCGGCCGAGAAGATTTCGCCGACCGTCGTGCCCAACCCCTGGAATTCGGGG
Source organism: Paragemmobacter amnigenus (assembly GCF_009908265.2). Lineage (GTDB taxonomy): Bacteria > Pseudomonadota > Alphaproteobacteria > Rhodobacterales > Rhodobacteraceae > Paragemmobacter > Paragemmobacter amnigenus. The sequence goes on from NZ_JAAATX020000001.1 coordinate 347,426, forward strand.
ATGGCGACGAACTGCACGCCGACATAGGGAACAGGCTTCACGGTCGGGGCGTTCGGATCGGCCGCGTTGATGCTGTCCAGCGTCATCTTGGCAAACGGAACCTTGGCATATTCCGGATTCTCGTAAAGCGAGGTGCGCGTGCCCGGAGGAACGTTGGCCCAGCCCTCTTTCGAGGCGACGAGTTCCAGATATTCCTTGCTGGTTGCCCAGTTCACAAAGGCCTTGGCCGCATCCTGCGCATCCGACGAGGACGGGATCGCCAGCGACCAGGCCCAGAGCCAGTTGCCGCGCTTGCCCAGCCCGTTGTCGGGTGCCAGCGCAAAGCCCACCTTGTCGGCCACGGTGGAATCCTTGCCCGTCACGAAGGATGCCGCAACGGTCGCGTCGATCCACATGCCGCACTTGCCCTGCTGGAACAGGGTCAGGTTTTCGTTGAACCCGTTGTTCGAGGCACCGGCTGGGCCGTAGTTGTTCATCAGGTTCAGGTAGAAGTCCAGCGTCGCCTTCCATTCCGGCTGGTCGAACTGGGGGTTCCAGTTTTCATCGAACCACCGCGCGCCGAAGGAGTTGGACATGGCGGTCAGGAAGGCCATGTTCTCGCCCCAGCCGGCCTTGCCGCGCAGGCAGACGCCGTTGATGTCCTGATCGCGGTTGGTCATCGCGGCGGCGGCTTTTTCGATATCGGCCCAGGTCGGCGCGTCGGGCATGGTGAGCCCTGCCGCTTCCATCAGGTCCTTGCGGTACATGACCATCGAGGATTCGCCGTAGAAGGGCGCGGCATAAAGGTTGCCGTCGACCGTCAGGCCGCCGCGGATGGCGGGAAGCAGGTCGTCCACGTCATATTCGGCGGGCAGGTCGTTGAGCGAGACGAGCCAGCCCTGCTTGCCCCAGATCGGAACCTCGTAGGTGCCGATGGTCAGCACGTCATACTGGCCGCCACCGGTTGCGATATCGGTGGTCACATTCTGGCGCAGGACGTTCTCCTCGAGCGTCACCCACTCGACCTTGATGTCGGGGTGCTTGGCGTAGAAGTCGTCCATCAGGCCCTGCATCCGGATCATGTCGCCGTTGTTCACGGTGGCGACGGTGATCGTCGTCTCGGCCAGTGCCGCCCCCGCGAGGGTAAGCGAGACAGTCGCGCCGAGAAGCGCGCGAAGCGTCATTTTCATTGGTATCCTCCCATAGAAGCGACTGAGCATTTAATCGCATAATGAGCAATTACCCATATTCCTGTGCCCCGCGTCAAGTAGCTTGTTGAGCGGAAATTCAGCAAGCGGGCAAAAACTCTGCCCGGAAAATGGATAAAGCCTGAAGCACAACACCGAAGCGGGCCGTTGGTTCCCGCCGTTGCACGACGCCGCGGCGCGGCATCGGCGGGAGGTCAGCCCCGCGCCAGAATCGCGCGGGCAGACGATTCGTCGGTAACCACGCCGTTCAGGATGCCCGCCTTGAGCGCGGCATGGATCGCGGGCACCTTGGACGGTCCCGCCGCAACCCCGATGGCGGGGCGGGACAGGCGCGGGTCGATCCGCACCCCGCCCAGACGGGTTTCCTCGGGGCTTTCGAGATAGCGCCCCTCGGCATCGAAGACCCAGCCTGCCACCTCGCCCACCGCGCCGCGCTTTTGCAGCGAGGCGAGCTCCGCGCGGGTGATGAAACCGTCGGCCAGAAGCGGCGCATCGTCACCCATCTGGCCCACGCCCACGAAGATGACATCGGCGCGTTCGGCCAGTTGCCGCACCTGCCGGATGGGGCCAAGCGCGGTGAAGGCCGCGAATTCCTCGCGCGTGGAGGAGATCACGGGCATGGGCATGGGGTAATGCGGGGCGCGCACCTTGTCGGCGATCCGCATGATGACGTCGAAGAAGGAGGCGGACCCGTCGGGCGCGATGTTGCCGATCATAGAGACAAGCCGGTGCTGTGGCGCGTCGAGCGTGGTCATGGCGTCAACCATCCCCCTGAGCGCTCGGCCCGTGCCCAGCGCGATGACCAGCGGGTCGGGCATGGCGAGGAAGCGTTCCAGTTCCTGCGCGGCCGAGGGGGCGATGGCGCGCACGGCATCGGCACCCTGCCCCAGACCGGGTGCCACGCGGGCGCGGGTCAGGCCGAAACGGTCGGTAAGTGCCTGTTCCAGTTCAAGACAGGCCGCGATGGGATGTTCGATGCGGACATGGACCAGCCCGTCCGCCATGGCGCGGCTGACAAGGCGTTGGGCACGTTGGCGGCTGACGCCCAGTTCGCGGGCGATCTGGTCCTGCGTCATTCCGGCGACGTAATAGAGCCAGCCCGCGCGGGCGGCATCGTCGGCCTGGCTGGGTTCCTGTTCCGGCAGCGTCATGGTCACTTCACTCTTTCAGCGGCGAACAGCCCCGGATGCGCGGCGCGCAGGGCGGGGAAGCCGTCGTAGCTGGCCTCAGGAATGGCATCGTCGGGCGGGGTCAGGTCAAGCCCTTTCAGATGGCTGCCCCCCGTGAAGCGCCAGACGCGCATTCCGGCGGCAAGGCCCGCGCGGACGCCGTTCAGACTGTCTTCGATCACGATGCAGGCGGCGGGATCGGCGCCCATGCGGGCGGCGGCATGGAGGAAGAGGTCAGGGGCGGGCTTGCCGCGCGCCACGTCCGAGGCGGTGAAGGTCAACCCGTCGAACAGGTCGGAAAGTCCCGTGATTTCAAGGGATCGGCGCATCCGTTCGGGGCTGGAGGAGGTGGCGAGGCAATAGGGCAGCGCGAGGGCGCGGATGGTTTCGGTGACGTCCGGCATCACCTTGAGGTCGCGTTCGAAAGCGGCCAGCAGGCGGGCGCGGTAATCGGCTTCGAACCGGTCGGGAAGCTGCACGCCCCAGCGGTCGCGCACCTCTTTCAGGACGACGGGGTAGGAGCGACCGAGGAAATGGCGGGACACGAAGGCCATGTCCATCTCGACCCCGTAGCCCTTCAACTCCTCGATCAACTGGCGGGCGGAGATGACTTCGCTGTCGATGAGGACGCCGTCGCAGTCGAAGATGATGAGTTGGGGGGCGGTCATGGGCGGAGAGTGGGGCGGCGCTGCGGGGCTGTCAACGGGGCGGGGCAAGTCGTTGCGGGCGCTGGATTAATTGGCGCAGAGGGGTGGAACGGGGCTGTGCCGGACGTTGTGCAGAGGGCTGTACCGCAGACTGTGCATACGCACGGGGGGGAAAGGGGGCGTTAACCATGGGTGGGGCGGAGCGATTCCGCAGGAACCCCAACGCCGGATGAGGGACGGGTGCCGCGGAATTTCACGCAAATTCCGCGCCGGTTTCTGACGCAGAGACCGATGGCAGGCGTGGCGCGGGTCCGGAATTTGCGTCAAATTCCGGCGCGATTTCCGCGTCGGAAATCGCTACCCCTGCGCGGCCAGAAGCGCCTCGATCTCGGCCCGCGCGGGCATGGCGGGGGCGGTGCCCGCCCGCGTCACCGAGATGCCCGCCGTGGCGCAGCCGAAGCGCACCGCGTCGACCACGTCGCGGCCTTCGGTCAGCGCCACGGCGAAGCCGCCGTTGAAGGCGTCCCCTGCCCCCGTGGTGTCCAGCACCTTGCCCGCGCTGATGACGGGGACGTGGAAGCTGCGGTCGCGGTCCACATAGAGCGCGCCGCGTTCGCCCAGCGTGATGAGGCAGGCCCCCACCCCGCGCGCCAGAAGGGCGCGGGCGGCGGCTTCGGCCTCGGGGATGGTGGTCACGGGAAGGCCCGTCAGGCTTTCGGTTTCCGACTCGTTTGGCGTGACGATGTCGCAGAGCGCGAGGAAGGCGTCATCCAGTTCGGCGGCGGGCGCGGGGTTCAGGATGGTGCGGACGCCTGCGGCGCGGGCAATCTCCAGCGCGCGGCGGGCGGCGGGGATGGGCTGTTCCAGTTGGGTGATGAAGAGCTTGGCGCCTTCGATCAGGGCGCGGTTGGCCTCCACATCCTGAACCGATATGCGCCCTGCGGCACCGGCGGCGACGATGATGGCGTTGTTGCCGGTGGCGTTTTCAAGGAAGATGTAGGCTGCGCCCGTATAGCTTTCGGCGTCTTCGGTGATGGCGGATTTCACGCCCGCCTTGGCCCATGTCGCCCGCGCGATGTCGGCGAAGGCGTCCTTGCCCAGTCGGCTGATGATGGTGACATCGCCGCCTGCCATGGCTGCGGCGACGGACTGGTTCGACCCCTTGCCGCCCGGGCCAAGGGCGAAGGAGGTGCCGAGGATGGTTTCGCCCATCTTGGGCTGGCGGTCGGCGCGATAGGCGGTGTCGGCCACGAAGATGCCGAGGATGACGATATCGGACATCTTCAAGCCTCCGGCGGGATCACGCCCTTGCGGAACATGAAGCAGCCATAGAAGCGGCGTTCGCCGGTCTGGATGACGGCATAGGATTTGCGCGCCATGTCATAGAAGGCAAAGCGTTCGATGCCGATCATCGGGCGGTGACGGCCTTCGGCGCGGTCGATCTCGGCCTGCACCTCCTGCTGGACAGGCGGGATTTCGGCGGGGTTGCCGACGACTTCCATCCGGCCCGCGAAATCGTCCACGAAGGTGTCGAGCGGCAGGACGGAGAGGATGGCGTTCACCGCCTGCGCGCAGGTCAGGTTTTCCATGCGGAGGAGTTCGCCCGTCACCGTGGCACGCGCGACGGAGTCGGAGGGGAAGTTGGTGTCGGCCACGATCAGCACATCGCCATGGCCCATCGCGCGCAGGACGCGCAGCACGTCGGCGTTCAGGCGGTTGTCTATACCCTTGAGCATGGTTCCTCCGGTAAGGCGGTCAGAAGCGGGTGCCGCTGGATTTGTCGAAGAGGTGGACACCAGCCGGATCGGTGGGGGCCAGTGTGATGCTGTCGCCCGGGCGGTGGGTGACGCGGTCGCGGAAGACGGCGACAAGCTCTCGCCCCTCGATCCGGACGACGACATGGGTCTCGGAGCCGGTGGGTTCGACCACGGCGATGGTGCCTGCGATGCCTGTGGCAGAGTGTCCGAGGTTTTCGGGCCGGATGCCGTAGATCACCTCGCGCCCTTCGGCCACCTTCATGGCGGGGGGCAGCGGCAGGGTCGCGCCGCCCGCCTGCACCGCGCCGCCCTTCACCACGCCTTCGATCATGTTCATGGAGGGCGAGCCAATGAAGGAGGCGACGAAGGTATTGGCGGGGCGGTCGTAAAGTTCCAGCGGCGCGCCGACCTGTTCGATGCGGCCGCCCTGCATGACGACGATCTTGTCGGCCATCGTCATGGCTTCGATCTGGTCATGGGTGACATAGACGGTGGTGGTCTTCAGCCGCTGGTGCAGTTCGCGGATTTCCGTGCGCATCTGCACGCGCAGCTTGGCGTCGAGGTTCGACAGCGGTTCGTCGAAGAGGAACACCTGCGGGTCGCGCACGATGGCGCGGCCCATGGCGACGCGCTGGCGCTGCCCGCCCGAGAGCGCGCGGGGATAGCGGTCGAGATAGGGGGTCAGGCCCAGCACCTCGGCGGCGCGTTTCACGCGGCTGTCAATTTCGGCCCTGTCCATCCCGCGCATTTTCAGCGCGAAGCCCATGTTCGCCGCCACCGTCTTGTGCGGGTAGAGCGCGTAGTTCTGGAACACCATCGCGATGTCGCGTTCCGAGGGCGGCAGGTTGTTGACGCGCCGGTCCCCGATGCGGATGTCGCCCGACGTCACCTCTTCCAGCCCCGCGATCATCCGCAACAGCGTGGACTTGCCGCAGCCCGAGGGGCCGACGAGGACGACGAATTCGCCATCATGGATATCGAGGTCGAGGCCGTGGACGACTTGCAGCCCGCCATAGGACTTTTTCAGCGCGCGGATCGTGACCTCGGCCATGCACCCCTCCCAAGGTTTTGCAATGATAGGTAGCGGGTGGGACGGGGCCTGTCCACAGACTAATCATACTAACATGTTAGAAGCTTGACAGGTGCCCTGCCCCGCGCCAAGCTTGCCCCTGAGGAATGCTGCCAATCGGGGTTGGGAGGCCCCATGCGTGAATGGGTGGAGCGCCGCACGGGGCGCTGCCGGTGACATTCCAGACGCGAGACACATCACGAAAAGCAAAAAGGTCGACGCCCTGCGGGGCAAGGACCGCATCCTTGGGAGGATAAAGACGTGAAGGTTGGAGCTTACGAAGTGATCAGGGCGCGCATGAGCCGCCGCCAGTTGCTGCAGGGCGCGACGGCGCTGGGTGCGGTGACGGCGGTGTCGGGCGCGATGGGCGGGTTCCGTCCCGCGATGGCGGCCAGCCATTCGGGCGCGCTGCGGGCCGAGATCCTGAAGATCCCGGGCGTGGGTGCGGGGTCGCCCACGGATGCCGACTGGCAGAAGGTCGGGGAAATGTGCCTTGAAGCCACCAAGGCCAATGTGGCCGAGGGGGAATTCGCGGGGGTGGAGCTGACCTTCATGGGTCTGAACAACCAGAACCTGCACAACTTCCTGTTCCGCGGGTTCCTGAAGCCGTGGGAGGCCTACACGGGGGCCAAGATCAACTGGATCGACCTTGCGCAGGCCGATTACAACGCGCGCCTGCAGCAGTCGATCGCGACCGGCACGGTCGATTTCGACATCCTCGAGATGGGTGCGCCCTTCGAGGGTGACACGGCGGGCAAGGGTCTGCTGGACCCCATGCCTGACTGGGTGGCGACGCAGATCGAGGCGGACGACCTCGTGGGGTATCTCAAGCCGCCGGTCGGCACCTGGGATGGCAAGCAGTATCGCGTGACCATCGACGGCGACTGCCACACCTTCGCCTACCGGACCGACTATTTCGGCGAAGGTGCCATCGGCGGGGCGGAAGTGCCCAAGACATGGCAGCAGGTGAATGCGGTGTCCAAGGCGCTGATCGGGCAGACCGACCCGCTGACGGGGCAGCCCGCGCATGGCTATCTGGACCCGCTGAAGGGCTGGGGCGGGTTCGGCATGTACTTCATCGCCAACCGCGCGGCGGCCTATGTGAAGCATCCGGACGATCCGGCATGGCTGTTCGACCCCGACACGATGAAGCCGCGCGTGAACAATCCGGGCTGGGTGCAGGCCATCCAGGACGTGATGGACCTGATCGCGGCGGGCGCATACCCGGCCGACCAGATCAACGCCGACCCCGGCACCACCGGCTTCTCGCAGTTCCTTGCGGGCACCGGTTCCATGCTGATGTGGTGGGGCGACATCGGGTCTTCGGCGCGGACCTCGGACACCTCGGTCGTGGGCGACGTGGTGGGCTTCGGGATCAACCCGGGTTCGGACCGCCGCTACAACTCGGCCGCCGGTGCGTGGGAAGAAACGGCGAACGAGGCGCCGCTGATGGCCTATATCGGCTGGGGCATCTACGTCACCTCGCGCGTGTCGGGCGACGAGAAGAAGCGCAAGGCGGCCTGGTCTGCGGCGGCCCATCTGGGCGGCAAGGACCTGTCGCTGTGGACGGCGGCCTATCCGTCGGGCTTCCAGCCCTATCGCAACTCGCACTTCAACTATGAAGAGTGGGAAGCGGCAGGATATGACCGCGCCTTCGTCGAGGATTACCTCGGCTCCAACGCGGACAGCTACAACCACCCGAACGCGGCCATCGAACCGCGCATCCCGGGCATCTTCCAGTACTATTCGGTGGCCGAGGACGAGCTGTCCAAGGGCTTTGCCGGCCAGTACGCCAGCGCGCAGGAGACGGCGGATGCCATCGCTGCGGCCTGGGAGAAGATCACGGACCAGATCGGGCGGGACAGCCAGATCGCGCTGTATAAGGCGAGCTTGGGGATGTGATCGGCCCCTGACGGGGAGACATGAGGGCGCCCGCCACGGGGGACCGTGGCGGGCGTAGTCGTCTATCTACCTATCGTCCTTGTTTTCGGGCTCTATTTCTATCACTTGCCGATTCAAGCGACGCTCAGCCGCATTAAAAAGCAAATCGTGCCAGCGTTCGAGCGGGATGACGACCCACGGAAAATCAAGGTATTTGCCCATAGCGATCAAGAATATTAATACTGCTGCGATCAAAAACAGGAGCATGGTGCCGCTCATGTTCGGGCCAAGCGTCGTCACAAACAAAACGGACATGACAAAAAGATAAATGTAACGCTCCCGAGCAAAAGATTGCTTGAGCCCGCTCAGTTCTGCTTCAAGCGTAGCAGCCTTATCGTCCAATCGTTTAGACGTCGGAGCTGGCCGAAATCGATCTAAATCGCTGTTGCCTCTCGCAAAGTCGTCATGCTGCGTTTCGGTTTCGGTACTCTTCAAGGATGGCCTCATCCGGAATCGTTACATTACGCGCCTTGGGAATGTAATACTTGGCCCAAGCACCTTCATCCCAATGCGTGATCTCAACAAGGTCGCCGCCCGAATATTTAAGGAAGCGATCACAAACGTCGTTCATCACCTTACGACGCGCATCGTCTTGGTCGAATGCCAGAGCATTCGAAAACACATTCCGCACAGAAGAAGCCCCGAACATTTTGAGCCTGTGATACAGGTCTGGCTCGACAGGACCATAGTCCCACGCCTGAAAACGGCCCTCAAACAGTCTGCGACCGTTCGTGCGTCCCATGTGGATCATCTGTGCCAGATACATAAGCTTTTGCAGCTGGAGGTTAGTGACTGTCCAGCCAGACTTTTCACAGATGTAGCGCGCGACGCTTTCCATGCGTGCAGCCATATCAACACCTCAACGATCTAACATCAGTACTCTACCGACATTGATGGACGGATCATACTCACCTCTGCACAAAAACATAGTTACATCTGCAAAGGTTTCAACGCATGCGACCTGGTCTCATCAAGTTGCAGGGTTTGGTTGTGGAGCGCGACCGCCCGTGCCTGCGTGTCGGTCTGGCGTTCGAAGGTCCGGAGCCGTTCCGACGAGATGAGGTCTACAACCTGCACGATACACCATATCGATTACTTCGACTTGAATAGCAGGCCCCAACCCGCTATGTCTATTGGCGTTGGGCCGGGGACCATGGTCGGCAGCGCCGCGCAAGCGGTGACGGACCCCCCGTCCTACCGATCAAGGCCCGCCCATCGTGGCGGGCCGTTTTCATTGTGCATCATCTTTGCGGGCCAGTGTCGCCCCCCTCACACCCCCACGGCCGCCTGACGGGACAGGGCCCCGAACGGCGGGATGGCCTCGATCAGGGCGCAGTTCTTCTTTGCGTGGCGTTGGGAGAGTTTGCGGGCCTGGCGGCCGGTGATGAAGGGGCGGGCGCCTTGGGGGCGGCGGTCGGGGTGGCGCAGGTCGGGCAGCAGGGCCAGGATTTCGGCGCGCGCGGCGGGGGGGACGGATTTCAGTGCCTCGGCCCCGGTGAAGAGGGATTCGCAGGGCGCGCCCTCGGCCCAGACGATTTCGTGCCGGTCGAAGAGGAGGTGCCAGTATTCCACCTCGGCCCTGTCATGGGCGATGTCGATGCCGTCGATGTCCAAGAGTTGGACGGCGGCGGCCAGCACCTCGTCCCGGCCGAACATGTTGCGCGCGATGCGCGAGCGCAGGAAGACCCGGTGCTGGGGAGAGACGACGAGGTCGGCGGCGGGCAGACCGTCGCCCAGCGCCCCGGCCCGGATGCGGATGGGGCGGAATTTGGGGTGCAGGTGCAGGTCGTGCGCATCCAGCTTGCGCGACCCGATCCAGCGGATGGGCTGATAGCCGCGGTCCATGGTGAGGACGAGGTCGCCGGGGCGCAGCGCCTCGACCCGGACGGGGCCGCGGGCGGTGGCGATCCGGGTGCCTGCGGCAAAGCAGACGGGCGGGGGATCGGTGGCGACGATGCCGGTGTCATAGATGCGCAGGTAGCCGTATTCGTTCGAGACGACATGGACCGTGCCGTTGATGACGAGGTTGTCGGCCTCGTAATCCGGGAGGGTGCCGGTGGCCACGACGTTGATCGTGCCGTCCGCGTTGAAGGACACGACCGCGCCGCCGGTGAAGCTGCCGTACTGGATGCCGCTGCCGTCGAGGTAAACATCGCCGCTGACCGAGTATTCAGTGATGCCGGGCACGGGCTGGTTGCCCAGGAAGACGATGTTGCCGGAGGCGTCGATTTCATAGGTGGCGAGGGAGCCGTTGTTCGAGACGTAGAAGAAGGTCCGGTCAGGGCCCGTGGCCTGCGGCATCCGGACCGACATGATCTCGTACGGGTAATAGGCGCCGCCGGGGACGGTCTGGGGGGCCGAGGTGACGGGGGCGGACCCGTCGGCGGGGACTTCGGTGACATAGAAGTTGTCGGTCGCCCATTGGTGGCCGACGTGGAAGTGGACGGTGCCGCCGCTGCCGTCGTCGACCGAGACGAGGTCGCCCGCCCAGACGTAGTTGTCGGCGTAGAGCGTGGATTTGGGTTGCAGGACGGTGCGGCCGTCGCCGCTGAGCAGGATGGTCTGGGTATCGCCCGCGTCCCATTCTTCCCAGACGATGCGGAGGGAGCTGCCATCGTCGGCAGGCAGGACCGAGACGTTGTAATTGTCGCCGTAGCCCGTGGAGTTGATGTTGGTCGAGGTCCGCAGTTCCAGCACCCCGGTCGCCACGTCGAGCGAGAAGACGTTCAGATGCGTGTCGTTCAGGTCGATGAAGAGCGGCTCGCCGTTGATTTCGACGATCTTCAGGTCGCGGTCATAGTTCGTGTAGATGCCGCGCAGCGGGATGCCGTTCTGGGTGCTGCCGAAATTGTAGTTCGCCTGGACCGAGACGTCGTAGGTCGTCCCGTCGCTGGTGACGTTGTAGACGCGGTAGCCCGCCGCCGTCGTCGCGATGACCCAGTTGTTCGGTCCGGCATCATAGGCGACGAGCCCGGCGCCATCCAAGGCGCCCTGGTACGTCGAGGAGACGAGCGTGAGTGGCATGTTACTGGTCCGCGTTTACTCGTTACACAAGCGCCCGTACAAAGCGCCGCAGGATGCGGAACAGGCATCACCACGGCTGAGCACGGAGAATTTGTTCGGCATTTATGGCGAAATTGCAGACGGGATTCGGGCCAAAAGCAGGACGGGACAGGGCCGCGCGGGCCGGACTCCCCGCCCGTCGGAGGCAGGCTTTCGGCCGTGGCGCGCAGGGTTCCCCTTGCCACCCGCCCTGCGCGCGCACTAACATGCTAGCATGATCCGTGCGCCCATCCGGCGCATCCTTGCCGGGGGGACAGGGTGAGCAGCCAAGGCGATCTTCTTCACGTCGTCACGAACGACAACATCCCCGACAGCCGCAAGCGGTTCGGGCGGGCGATCATCTGGGGAACGGCGGCGCTGGTGCTGGTCGTCGCCGCGATGCAGGTGATGCAGGCCACGGGGCGGGCCGATTTCGGGTTCGAGAACTGGCGGCCCACGCTTTATGCCTTTTGCACATGGGCGGTCGCGCTGTGCTGGGGGCAGGTGCTGATCCGGGGGGAGGCGGGCAAGCGCACGCTCTTCGTGCTGCCTGCGGCGATCTTCGTGGGGGCGCTGACGATCTTCCCGCTGCTCTTCGGGCTGCTCATCGCCTTCAGCGACTGGAACCTGTCCAGCCCGACGGGGCGTCAGTTCAACGGGTTGGACAATATCCGCCAGATGTGGGTGGATCCGTTCTACTGGAACGCGCTGTGGAACATGGTTCTCTATAGCGCGGCGATCATCGTGGAATATGCCATCGCCTTCGGGTTAGCGCTGCTTCTGAACGCGCAGATCCGGGCGCGGAAGTTCTTTCGGGTGGCCTTCCTTCTGCCCCTGATGCTGTCGCCCGTCGCCGTGTCGTGGATGATCGGGAAATCGATGCTCGAGGCGCGCTATGGCCCCCTGTCGCGGCTGGCGCGGTTCTTTGGCATCGAGAACCCGTCCTTCTTCGGGTCGCCCGAGATTGCGCGGGCCACGATCATGGTGATGGATGCCTGGACCTATATCCCCTTCATGATGATCATGATCCTTGCGGGGTTGCAGGCGATCCCCAAGGAGTTGAACGAGGCGGCGAAGGTCGATGGCGCCAATGGCTGGCGCAATTTCTGGGAGGTGACCTTTCCCCTGATGCTGCCCGTGTCGATCACGGCGATCCTGATCCGCATCATCTTCAAGCTGAAGCTGGCGGATGTGGTGATCAACGTGACGGCAGGCGGGCCGGGGGGGGCGACGGATACCGTCACCTCCTTCATCTTCCGTGAATATCGGGAACGGTCGAACGTGGGCTATGGCACGCTCTTGGCCTTTGTCTATCTGGTGATCATCGTGATCGCGATGACCTTCCTGATGAAACTTGCCGACCGCTGGATGAGGCCCCGGACATGACCGCCACCACCCAGATCTTCCGCGATTCCGAGGCGGACCGCCGCCACCGCGCCAAGTGGTGGACCAGCCGGATCGCCATCTATGGCGTGCTGATCCTGTGGACGATCATCTGCCTGTTCCCGATCTATTGGACCATCACCACCAGCTTCAAGATGGCGCCCAATGTGATGAAGGGGAACATGATCCCCTTTGTCGATTACACGCCCGCCTGGCTGGGGTGGAAGTCGCTGGGCCTGTCGCCCGACACGATCTGGAACGAAAGCACGGTCCGGGCGGAGTTCATGAAGCGGTTCATGAATTCCTTCGTGATCTCGGTCACCTCCTCGGCCCTTGCCGTGGCCTTGGGGAGCCTTGCGGCCTATGGGCTTTCACGGTTCAGCTATCGCTTCGGCTGGATGAAGAATTCCGACATCAGCTTCTTCTTCCTGAGCCAGCTGATCCTGCCGCCCGTCGTGTTGGCCCTGCCCTTCCTCGTGCTGTACAAGGAGCTGGCGCTGCTGGACACGCGGGTGGGGTTGATCCTGCTGTACACGCTGTCGGTGCTGCCCATCGTCATCTGGATCATGCGCGACCAGTTCGGGTCGATCCCGACGGAGCTGGAAGAGGCAGCACTCGTGGACGGGCTGTCGATCTGGGGGGCATTTGCCACGATCATCCTGCCCATCGCGCTGCCGGGGATGGTGGCGGCCTTCATCCTGAGCCTCGTGCTGACGTGGAACGAGTATTTCTTCGCGGCGCTGCTGACGTCCACCTATGCCAATACCCTGCCTGTGATGGTGGCAAGCCAGACGGGGAGCCAGGGGATTTCGTGGTGGTCCATGGCCGCGCTGTCCTTTGCCGCCATCCTGCCCTTGATCGTGATCGGGGTGGTCTTGGAGAAATACATCATCAAGGGCATGGCGGCGGGGGCGGTGAAGTAATGCTGAAAGGCATCGACCAGAGGCTGTCGGCCGAGGTGGTGCATGTGCTGATGCTGATGGGGCATGGCGACGATCTGGTGATCTGCGACGTGAACCATCCAGCGGCGACGATCGCGGCGGAAACGACCTATGGCCGGCTGGTGGATATGGCGGGCTGCGACATCCCGACGGCGGCGCGGGCGATATTGTCGCTGATGCCGCTGGATAGCTTCGTGCCTGCGCCGGTCAGCCGGATGCAGGTGGTGGGCAATCCGGACGGGGTGGTGCCGATCTTTGCGCGGATGCAGGCGGTGGTGGATCAGGCCGAGGGGCGCGCGGTCGCGATGCAGGCGCTGGAGCGGTTCGATTTCTACGCGGCAGCAAAGCGGGCCTTTGCCATCATCCGCACGGCGGATAGTGGGCCTTATGGCTGTTTCATCCTGAAGAAGGGTGTGGTCGATCTGCCGGAACTCTGATGCAGGCGAAGAATTTTCTGGCGAAAATTCTTCGGGGCGATCCTTCTGGCGAAGGATCGGGGTCCGCGCGGGGTGATCTTTCGCCAGAAAGATCGGGGACAGGATTTTTCGCCAGAAAAATCCTGCCTCAGGTCAGACCCAGCACCCCGCGCAGGTGGGCAAGGGCGAGTTTCACGCCCTCTCCCCCCTTTGCCGCCGTCGCCCGCGGCGCGGTTTCGGTCCACCATGGGTCGCCTTCCCCTGCCCTGTCCATCGCCACCGTGTCGGGGGCAAGGGCGAGCATGAGGGCGGTTTCCCCCTCGCCCGCGTGATCGAAGGGGAAGGTGTCGTTCTTCGGGAACAGCGGGTGCAAGCGGATCCAGTTGAAGGGGTCGGTGCCTTGGGCGTGATCGGCGTAGTAATCGGCCATGTCCCGCCTGCCCCACCAGCCCGCGCCGCGTTCGGCTTCCAGAAACCGGAAGATGGCGTTGCGGGCGGCGAGGCGGAAGGCGAGGTCGGTGGGCATGCCTTGGGCGATGTTTTCCGACTGGTGGTGGATCACCGCATGGATGTTGCGGAACCCCGCGCGCAGGAGCGCAGTGCAGAGCGCCTCGAAGAAGGGGGTCAGGGCGGCGGCGTCGACATGCAGCGTCGTGCCATGTTCGGGGCCTGCGACGGCGTGGCTGGCCGCGCCGTAGGCGAAGGGGGGCAGGATGACGATCTCATCCCCCAACCGGTCGAGGATTTCGGTCACGGCGAGCAGGTCCACCCCCGCGGGCAGATGGCCGCCGTGATGTTCCATCACGCCGAGCGGCAGGACGACGGGGGTGCCTGCGGCAATCGCCGCCTGCACCTGATGGGGGCGCATCCGGTCATAGCGCATCACGCGCCACCCAAGTCATGCGCGATGTCGCGGGTCTGCGTATAGAGCCGTTTGAACAGCGGGTATTGCCGCGCATAGGCGGGCACGGATTCGGGCCGCACGGTGCGGGCGACGGGGTTCCATTCCACGATTTCCTCTGGCATCGCCTTGCCCACCGCCGTGGCGGCGAGGAAGGCGTCGCCGTAACTCGCCCCCACGGTCTTTTCGCAGACGATCTGCCCCGCGCCGCCGATATCCGACGTGGCCTGCATCCAGACCGCGTTCTTCGTCCCGCCCCCCACGGCAAGGATGCGGTGGGGAAAGGCGTCCAGCTCGCGGTAGGTGTCCAGCACATGGGCGGTGCCGGAGGCGATGCCTTCCAGCACGGCGCGGAACATGTCGCCGCGCGTGTGGGTCAGGTCGAGGCCGAAGAAGGCGCCCTTTGCCAATGGGTCGTGGATCGGCGTGCGTTCGCCGCTGAAATAGGGCAGGCAGAGCAGGCCCTTGGCGCCCTTGGGGCTGGCTGCCGCCTCGGCCGCCAATTCGCCGAAGCTGGTGTCGCGGGCGAACTGGTCGCGGAACCAGTGGGTCAGCGTGCCGGAGGTCGCAAGCCCCGCCATGGACGCATGCATCCCCGGCCAGAGCCATGGCGCATACCAGAGCCGCGCGTCGCGCACGGGGTCCGACGTCACCTGGATGATGAAGATGGTAGAGCCATACATCATCATCATCTCGCCCGGGCGCTGCACGCCGACCGACACCGCCTCGGCCGCCGCGTCGATGGTGCCGCAGGTGACGGGCGTGCCTTCCCGAAGGCCGGTTTCGGCGGCGGCTTGCGCCGTGACATGGCCTGCGATGTCGGTGGACCACATCAGGCGGGGCAGCCTCTCCAGAGGCAGGATGTCGGGGGCCAGCGCGTCGGACCATGCCAGCGCGTTCACGTCATAGAGGGGCGAGAAATTGGCGGCCGTGTAGTGGTCGATGACATATTCGCCCGTCAGCTTCCACGTGATGTAGGAGGTGGAGGTCAGCACCTTTGCCGTGCGGGCGTAAAGGTCGGGGTGATGGTTCTTCAGCCACAGGATCTTCGGCCCCACGGACTGCGAGGTCAGCGCATTGCCGCAGGTTTCCATGATCCGCTCGGCGCCGATGGTCGCGGTCAGGTGGTCGATTTCCGCCGCGGCGCGGGTGTCCACGCCGTAAAGGACGCCGTTCATCAGGGGCGCCCCCTCCGCATCGACCGGCAACATGCAGGGGCCGATGGCAGAGGCCGCGACGCAGGCGATGTCCTTGGGGTCCACCCTTGACTCGGACAGCAGGGCGCGGGTGATGTGGACGAAATCGCCCCACCAATCCTCGTCCGCGCGGTGTTCGGCCCAACCGGGGCGCGGGACCAGCATCCGGTGGGGGCGCGTGGCGGTGGCGACGATGGCCCCCGCGCCGTCCACGAGGACGCCCTTGGATTCGAAGGTGCCGATATCGATGCCGATCGTATGGGTCATGGTGTCAACGGATCAGGGTGAAGCCGGGGGTGATGCGGGCGATGGCCTTGTCCAGCAGCGTGACCATCTGCGCCACATCGGCGGGGTCCACCACTTCCAGCGCGGAATGGGTATAGCGCATGGGGAAACCGACATCGAGGCAGGCCACCCCTTCCTCGCCCATGAACTGGATATAGGACAGGTCCGTCAGCGCGCCGGTATGGGCCGAGCGTTGGAGGGGCAGGCCTTCGGTTTCCGCCACCTCCTCCATCAACGCGACAAGCGCGGGATGCGGGATCACACCGTTGAGCGTGCCGCGCCCGTGGAAGGAGTAGAGGCTGATGCCGGGTCCGCCGCCGAGGGTGACTTCGCCCCGCGTGGTCATGTCGGGCGTGTCGCAGGCCAGAAGCAGGTCGATCTGGAAGGCGATGTCGGGCTTTGCCGCCGCCGCCGCAGGCAGGACGCCGCGGAGGTTGTACTCCTCTTGCACCGACCAGACGAGGTGGACGGTGGGGCCGGAGGCGCGGCCCCTCAGCCGCGCGGCAAGGTCCACCAGCGCGGCGCAGCCGGCGCGGTCATCGGCGCTGGTCCCCGCGATGCGGCCATTGGCAAGGTCGATCACGTTGGGACGGTAGACCACGGGGTCACCGATGCGGATGCCTGCGGCATGGGCTTCGTCTTTCGACGCGAAGCCTGCATCGACGTAAAGCTCGGCATAGGGGAGGACGCGGTATTTCTCCTCGGGTGTCGTGGCGTGGTGGCTCTTGTTGGCGATGAGGGCGGGGATGTCGCCCTTGCGCGAACAGATCACCACCGCCTGCGCCGCCAGCGCCCGTTCCGGCACCCCGCCGAGGCGTTCGAGGCGGATCAGGCCCGAGGCTTCCACCTTGCGGACGATGAAGCCCAGTTGGTCCATATGGGTGAAGACAAGGACGGAAGGCGCGGCCGGGTCGCCCTCCAGCGTGGCGGAGAGGTTGCCGAGCCGGTCGGTGCGGTGGGGGATGCCGAGCCTGTCGAGATCGGCCTTGATGCGGGCGCGGATGCGGTCCTCATGCCCGGCAAGGCCGGGGATGAGCATGTAGTCGCGGATCAGGTCACGCAGCATCGGGGTCTTTCTCCATCAAATTCCTTGGAAGGAATTTGCAATTTTCTTCGAAGAAAATTGCCTCTCAGTATCCTCGTGCCGCGCGGGCCTTGTCCATGAAGTCCTTGGCGCGGTCGGGGTCGACGGTGGCCCAGGTGTCGCCGCCGTGTTTCAGCGCGGAGCCCACGATGCAACCATCGGCCACGCGCAGGACATCGGCGATGGTGGCGTGCTTCACGCCGGTATTGGCCAGCACGGGGGTCTTGGGCAGCACGCGCTTCACTGCCTCCAGATCGCGCATCTCGGCCGCCTCGCCCGTGATGGCGCCCGATACCAGCACGGCATCAGGGATGGAGGAGAACACCGCCGACCGCGCGCGGTCGGGCAGCGAGCGGGGGTCGAGGCTGCCCGCGAATTCGGCCGAGACGTTGTAGAGGAGCGCGCAATCGGTATTGCCAAGCCGGTGCTGGTAGCGCTGCGCAGCGCCCGCGTCGGGGGCCCAGATGCCCATGTCCGACGCATAGGTGCCCGTGAAGATCTCGCGCAGGAAGGCGGCACCCGTGGCGGCGGCAAGGGCGACCGAGGCCATCGGATCCCACAGCACGTTGACGCCGAAGGGAACGGTGATGCGGTCGCGCAGCCGCCCGATGACATAGGCCATGGTGGCGGTAGAGGCGGTGTCGACCTTCAATTCATAGGGGCGGTCGTTTTCATTGCCGAACATCACGGCATCCACGCCCGCGGCCTGAAGCGCGGCCAGATCGGCGGCGGCACCGGCGAGGATCGCCTCCACCCCGCCCCGCGCATCATGTAGCGGCGTGCCGGGCAGCGCGCCCAGATGGACCATGGCGATGACGGGCTTCTTCCCCGCACCGAAGACCTTTTCGAAACGTGACATGGCGTCCTCCCTGACGGGGGAAGGCTAGACGGAAAGGGATTGGACCGGAAGGGGGAACATACTAGCATGTTAGCGGGATGGGAGGGATGCGATGCAGGAACGGCGGCACTGGGACAGGCTGGGGAACGGGGGGCTGAACTTCACCCTGCTGGGGTTCGGGTCGGCCCCCATCGGCAACCTCTTCCGCGCGATTTCCGACGATGACGCTCATGCGGTGCTGGAGGCGGCATGGGCGGGGGGCATCCGCTATTTCGACACGGCCCCGCTTTATGGTCTTGGCCTGTCGGAGACACGGCTGAACCGGTTTCTGCGGGGAAAGCCGCGGGAAGACTATGTGATCTCGACCAAGATCGGGCGGCTGTTTCGCGTGACGACGCCGGACAGGCGCGACGGGTTCGGCAAGTGGTTCGACGTGCCGTCGCGGAACGAGATTTACGACTACGGCTATGACGCGGTGTTCCGGTCGGTGGAATTCTCGCTGGAGCGGCTCGGGATCGACCGGATCGACATCCTCTATGCCCATGATCTGGACATCTTCAACCACGGCTCGCAGGCGGCGCTGGATGCGCGGCTGGCAGAGTTCATGGCGGGGGGATACCGCGCGCTGGTGCGGCTGCGGGATGAAGGCGTGATCCGGGCCTTCGGCGCGGGGGTGAATGAATGGGAGCCGTGCCGCTGGCTGCTGGATCGGGGGGATTTCGACATCTTCCTGCTGGCGGGGGAATATTCGCTGCTGCGGACCGAGTCGCTGGAGGGGTTCATGGATCCGGCGGCGGCGCGGGGGGTGGGGGTGGTGGTCGGCGGACCCTATAATTCCGGCATCCTTGCCACGGGGCCGCGACCGGGGGCGCAGTACCGTTACAACGATGCGCCGGACTGGGCGATGGAGAAGGCGGGGCGGTTGATGGCCCTTTGTCAGGCGCATGGGGTGCGGCTGGTCGATGCGGCCTTCCAGTTCTGCACGCGGCATCCCGCCGTCGTGTCGGTGATCCCCGGCGGGCAGAGCCTGTTCGAGATGCAGAGCAATCTGGCGGCGGCGCGGGCAGAGGTTCCGGCGGCGCTGTGGGCTGCGATGAAGGCCGAGGGGTTGATCCACCCCGACGCGCCGGTATGAGGGGGGAAGGCCATGCAGATCGACGCGCATCAGCATTTCTGGCATCCGGGGCGGGGGGATTACGGCTGGATGCCGAAGGACGACCCCGTGCTGTCGCGGCCCTATTTCACCGAGGAGTTGTGGCCGCAATTGCAGGCGGCGGGGGTGGAGGGGACGGTGCTGGTGCAGGCCGCGCCCACGGTGGCCGAGACGGAATACATGCTGGGCATCGCGGATGCGACGCCTTGGGTTCTGGGCGTGGTGGGTTGGGTGGATTTCGAGAAACCGTCGGACTTGGCCGAGTTGCGGCGGCTGGCGGGGCATCCTAAGTTCAAGGGCGTGCGGCCCATGATACAGGACATTCCCGACGATGGCTGGATGCTGCGGGACGATGTGCAGTGGGCCTTCCGCGCGCTCTGCGATCAGGGGTTGCGCTTTGACGCCTTGGGCTTTCCCCGGCATCTGGGGAATTTCCTGACGGTCCTGAAACGCTATCCGGCGATGCAGGTGGTGGTGGATCACTGCATGAAGCCGCAGATCCGCGAGAAGTCGGAGGCGCATTTCCGCCTCTGGGCCGACGGGATGAGCCGGATAGCCGACGAGACGGCGGCGGTGGTGAAGTTTTCCGCCCTGATCACCGAGGCGGATGCGGATTGGACGGTGGAGGATCTGAAACCTTACGTGGACCACGTCTTTTCCGCCTTTGGGCCTGAGCGGGTGATGTGGGGGTCGGACTGGCCGGTCTGCCGGTTGCGCGGGGAATATGGGGATTGGCGGGCGGCGGCTTTGGCGCTCACGTCGGGGCTGTCGGAGGTGGACCGCGCGCTGGTCTATGGCGGGACGGCGGCGGGGTTCTACGGGCTTTGACCGCAGAGCGGGGGCCAGCCCCCGCACCCCCGGGGTATTTGGGCCGAGATGAAGGGGTTTACGTATTTTACGTCATTCACGCGCCGTAGAGTGCGCGGGCGATGATGCGGGTGGTGGTGGCGGCATCCTGTCCGGCCATGGCGGCGGTCAGGGCGGGGTCGTCCTTCAGGCCGGTGGCGATGGTGCGCAGGCGTTCGGTCAGCGCAAGGTTGGCGCGGGATTCCTGCACGGGGTCCATCCCGCCATGGTCGGGGAAGGTGTCGAAATAAATCACCCCGTCATAGCCCAGACGGTCCAGCGTCCAGAAGAGTTCGACCGTCTGGACCGGATGCACCGTCCCCGCGATCAGGCCGTCATCGCGCTTGCCGTAGCCGTCGTTCAGATGCACGCCCATGATGCGGCAGTGGCGCGCGGCGAGGGTGGCGGATTTCGCGGGCACCTCGCCCGCAAAGAGCATGTGGCAAAAGTCGAGCGTGACGCCGAGGTTGGGGCGCGCCACGTCGCGGATGGCGTGCAAGGTGGTGGCCATGTCGGGCAGGACGGACCAGGACCGCGGTTCGTTGGGCTTGTATTCGATGGAGATGTCGAGGGCGGGGTTGTGATCGCAGATTTCCGCGAGGGCTGCGAGCGTGTCGTCCCACATCCGGTCATAGTCGCCTTGAAAGCTGTAGTCGAACCCGTCCTGCCCCAGCCAGACGGTCATCACCGTACCGCCCATCTGCGCCAGCGCGTCGAGGCCCCGCTTCGTGATGTCGATGGCTGCGCGGCGGACGGTCGGGTCGGGATGGGTGAAGGCGCCGAGGCGGAAGCCCGGGTCGGTGTAGTAGCGCATGGCAAGGCCGTTCAGCGCCATGTTCGATTTCTGCAAGAGATTGGTCAGTTCTGCCGGGAAATGATGGTCGAAATGGTCGGGAAAGTTCAGGTCGGCGGCGTTCAGGCCGCCCACCTGCCCCGCCCTTTCGATCATTTCGGCCACGGTATCGCCCTTGCGCTTGAAGGCATTGAGGCGCGTCGCGTAGCGCGGACGGTTGGGGATTGTCATGGGATGTGCCTTTCAGGCCGGATCAAAGAGATCGGGCCGGTCGCGTTCGAGCGGTTCGAGATAGGTGACGAGCTGGCGCAGATGGGCGCGCGTGGCAAGGCGCGCGGCGTCGGGGTCACGGGATTCCAGCGCCGCAAGGATGGCGCGGTGTTCGTCCAGCGTCGCGGTGATGCGCCCCGGCACGGGCAGGATCAGTTGCCGCGCGCGGTTGACATGGAGCCATGCGGTCTCGCTCACCTGCGCCAGCTTGCGGAAGCCGGTGAAGGAGAGGATCAGTTCATGCATCGCCGCGTCGGTCTGGTAGAAGCCCGGCACGTCGCCATCGGCGATGAGGGCCGCCTGAACGGTGATGTTGCGGCGGAGCTGGGTGAGCTGGTCCTCGGTGATCGTCTCGGCCACGCGTTCGATGGCGGCGACCTCGATCGCCTCGCGCAGGAAGGCACCCTCGCGGATTTCCTCCATCGAGAAACGGGCGACGAAGGTGCCGGCCTGCGGGACCACGTCCACGAGGCCCTCGGCCGCCAGACGCGCCACGGCATCGGCGACGGGGCTGCGCGAGACGCCAAGGGCGTCGCAGATTTCGGGCTTGCGGATGATCTCGCCCGGGCGGTAGGCGAGCGAGAGGATCGCCTCGCGCAGGGTCTGGTAGACGCGCTGGCCGAGACTGCCGGAGAAACGGTCGAGCGGCGCGAGGCGCGCTTCGGAAGGCTCTTGTGGCGGGGGCGCGGGCGGCTGTAACATGCTAACATGTTAGACATGCGCGGCCCTCTGTCAAGGAAGGGCTGGGGGGAGCGAGGGATGGCGGTGGCGGGCGGTGTGATCCGGTTGCACGGGTCGGACAATGTGGTGATCGCGCTGGCCGATCTGGCAAAGGGGGCCGTGGTTGAGGGCGCGGCCCTGCCGGGCGCCGTGCCGCGCGGGCACAAGATCGCGGCGCGCGACATCGCGCGGGGCGAGAACGTGCTGCGCTATGGCCAGATCATCGGGCAGGCGGTGGAGGACATTCCCGCGGGCGCGCATGTGCACACGCACAATCTGGGCATGGCGCCGCATACGGACGATTACGCCATCGGGGCGGAGTGCCGCCCCCTGCCCCCGCTGCCGGTGCGCGAGTTCATGGGATATCACCGCGCCGACGGTCAGGTGGGGACGCGCAACTATATCGGCATCCTGACATCGGTGAACTGCTCCGGTTCCGTCGCGCGCTTCATCGCGGAGGCGGCCGAAAAGGACCCCGTGCTGAATTCCATGCCGAATGTGGACGGGATCGTGCCCATCGTGCACCAGACGGGCTGTGGCATGTCGGGGGTGAACGAGGGCTACCAGACCCTGATGCGCACGCTGAAGGGCTATGCGCGGAACGCGAATTTCGGGGGCATCCTGCTGGTGGGTCTGGGCTGCGAGGTGATGCAGGTGCCGGACCTTGTGGGTCAGGGGCGGCTGCGGCCGGACGGGAATTTCCGCTACATGACCATTCAGGGCACGGGAGGGACGCGGGCCACGATCCAGAAGGCGCTGGAGGTGCTGCGCGAGATGGCGGAGGTCGCGTCCAAGGTGGAACGCCGCCCCGCGCCGGTGTCGAAGCTGGTGATCGGGCTGCAATGCGGGGGGTCGGATGGGTATTCCGGCATCACGGCCAATCCGGCGCTGGGGCATGCGTCGGACCTGCTGGTGCGGATGGGGGGCACGACGATCCTGTCGGAGACGCCCGAAATCTATGGGGCGGAGCATCTGCTGACCCGCCGCGCCGTCAGCCGCGAAGTGGGGGAGAAGCTGATCGAGCGCATCCGCTGGTGGGAAGACTACACTGCCAAGAACGACGGCGAGATGGACAACAACCCCAGCCCCGGCAACAAGAAGGGCGGGTTGACGACGATCCTTGAAAAGTCGCTGGGGGCTGTGGCCAAGGGGGGCACGGCGCCGCTGGCGGGGGTCTACAAATTCGCCGAACCCGTCACGACGCCGGGCTTCGTCTATATGGACAGTCCCGGCTATGACCCCTGCTCGGTGACGGGGCAGATCGCCAGCGGTGCGACGATGATCGTCTTCACCACGGGGCGGGGGTCGGTGTCGGGCTACAAGCCCAGCCCCTGCATCAAGCTGGCCACCAATTCCGAGATGTATGCGCGGATGTCCGAGGACATGGACATCAACTGCGGCGACATCCTGACGGCGGGCATCAGCATCGAGGCGAAGGGGGAGGAAATCCTCGACCGCATCATCGCGGTGGCAAGCGGGCAGAAGACGCTGTCCGAAGAGCTGGGCTTCGGCGGGGCGGAATTCGTGCCGTGGCAGATCGGGGCGGTGATGTAGGCGGTTTTCCCGCCGGTGCAGGGGGCGCACGCGCCCCCTCGGCCTGTCGGCCTCACCCCCTGTGGATATTTGGCGACGGAAAATGGCACGCTCGCCCTTCATTTTCCGTCCTCAAATATCCTCGGGAGGGTCCGGGAGGGCGAAGCGCCTCCCGGGGGTGGGACGGGCGCGCGGTCAGGCCAGAAGCGCGGTGATCCCGGCCACCGCCTGTTCCACCAGATCGGGGCGGGCGCGGGATTCGACGTTCAGGCGAAGGAGCGGTTCGGTGTTGGACGCCCGCAGGTTCAGCCGCCATGTCCCGAAGTCGAGCGAGAGGCCGTCGGTATCGTCGCGGGTTTCGGCCTGCCGGGCGTAGCGGGCTTCGATCCTTGCGATGGCAGCGGGGACGTCGGGGACGCGGAAGTTGATCTCGCCCGACGAGGGGAAGGCCGCGCGGCGGTCGGCCAGCAGGGCCGAGAGGGGCTGTCCGCTGCGCCCCATGAGTTCGGCCACCAGAAGCCAGGGGATCATGCCGCTGTCGCAGGCGTAGAAGTCGCGGAAGTAGTGATGGGCCGACATCTCGCCGCCATAGACGGCGCCGGTGTCGCGCAGGGCCTGTTTGAGGAAGGCGTGGCCGGTGCGGGCCATGACGGCGCGGCCGCCTGCGCGGGCGACGGCGGCTTGGGTGGCGAGTATCACGCGCGGGTCGTGGATGATGGTGGCGCCGGGTTCCTTGGCGCAGAAGACCTCGGCCAGCAGGCCCACGACATATTCGCCGGGGACGAACTGCCCCGCCTCGTCGAAAAAGAAGCAGCGGTCGAAATCGCCGTCGAAAGCCACGCCCAGATCGGCGCGGGCGGCGCGGAGGGCGTCGGCGGTGGCGGGCTGGTTTTCGGGCAGCAGCGGGTTGGGGATGCCGTTGGGGAAGGTGCCGTCGGGGGTATGGTGGTGGCGGGTGAAGGTCAGGGGCGCGCCGCGGGCGTGGAGGGCTGCGGCGATGGCGTCGAAGGTGGGCCCCGCCGCGCCGTTGCCGCAATTGACGAGGATGTGGAGCGGGCGGAGCGCCGCCAGATCGACGAAGGACAGCACGCGGTCGACATAGGCGGCGCGGGTGGCGGTGGCGTCAGAGATGCGGCCCCCGTCGCGGGCGGGGGCGAAGGCCTGCGTTTCGGCAAGACGGCGGATGGCGGGCATGGTGGTGGCGGGGTCCAGCGGCGCGGCACCGGCCTGCACCATCTTCATCCCGTTGTAATCCATGGGATTGTGCGAGGCGGTCACGCAGATGCCCCCGTCCGCACCCAGATGGCCGGTGGCGAAATACATCTCCTCGGTGCCGGATAGGCCGAGGTCCAGCACCTCGACCCCTGCCTGCATCAACCCCTCTGCCACCGCGGCGGCGAGGGTTTCGGACGAGGCACGGATGTCGCGGCCCAGCACCACGCGGCGCGCGCCGAGGGTTTCGGCAAAGGCACGGGCGATGCGGCGGGCGATGGCTTCGTCGAGGTCGATGCCAAGGCGGCCGCGGATGTCATAGGCCTTGAAGCAGGTCAGGCTGTCGGTCATCGGCGTCCCTTTCTTGTCCCGCCCCTTCGTTAGCAGGGTGGAGGGGGCGGGAAAAGCGGGTGCGGGCGGGGGTTTACAATTCCGACTTTTTCCGTAAGGTATAAGCGACTCCCAGCCAGCCCAAGCGGTCAGCCCGGTGCCTTTCCTTCGAGATGATCCAGCAGAGGTGCACCATGACGCGACCGGACAGATGTGTCTTTCCTTCCCCTTCCCCTGCCCCTTTCCCTGCCGCGCCTGACAGGCCCGAGCTTGTCGCGCTTGCCTTCGCGGGCTGGCTGCCGGGGCTTGGCGCGGGGCTCGAGGCGATTCTGGACCGGGTGGAGGGGCGGCGATGAACATGCGACCCGATCCCCTGCGCCTGCCCCTGCCCCTGTCCCTGTCGGCGCGTCCGGTGACGCTGCCGCACCCGCCCGCCCTGCGCGAGGCCCCGCTGCACGAGGCGCGGGCACTGACCGGCGGCGGGCTTCAGGCGCGCATCGCGCTGGACGGGCAGGTCTATACGCTGCGGATCACGCGGGCGGGCAAGCTGATCCTGACCAAATAGGGGCGGGGCGGGCCGTCGGGTGACAGGGCGCGCGGGGCGGTGTAAGGGTCGGGACATGAGCCTGCCCGACCCGTCCCATGCCCCTGCCCCGCCGCCCGTGCCGCCGCGCTCTGCCCTTCTGGGGCTGGTGCTGGCCGCGTCGCGGCTGGCGGGGCCCTTCGGCGCGATGATCCTGCGGCGGCGGCTGGCACAGGGCAAGGAAGACCCCGCCCGCTGGACCGAGAAACTGGGGCACATCACCGTGCCGCGTCCTGCGGGGCGGGTGATCTGGATCCATGCGGTGAGCGTGGGGGAAGGGCTGTCGCTGCTGCCCCTGCTGCGCGCGCTGGTGGGGCGCGGGGGCGAGACGGTGCTGCTGACCTGCACCACGGTCACGGCGATGGGCCTGCTGAGCGAACGGGTGCCTGCGGGGGTGATCCTGCAATACCTGCCGATCGACCTGCCCGCCCCCGTGGCGCGGTTTCTGGAACATTGGCGGCCCGATGTGGCGGTGCTGGTGGAAAGCGAGTTCTGGCCGCGGCTGATGGTCGGGGTCCATGCGCGGGGCATCCCGCTGATCCTTGCCAATGCGCGGATCTCGGACCGCTCGGCGCGCCGCTGGGCGCGGTTTCCGTCGCTTGCGCGGGCGCTGCTGGGGCGGTTCACGCTGATGGCGGCCCCCGATGCGGCGGCGGCGGCGCGGCTGGAGGCGCTGGGGGCCGATCCGGCGCGCATCCGCGTGACGGGAACGCTGAAGCGGGCGGCAGAGCCGCTGCCGGTGGACGGGGTGGAACTGGCGCGGCTGCGCGCGGCCTTTGGCGATGCGCCGCTGTGGCTGGCGGCATCCACCCATGCGGGCGAAGAGGCGGTGGTGGCCGCCGCCCATGCCGGCCTGCGTGCGCGGCTGCCTGCGGCGCGGCTGGTGCTGGCCCCGCGCCATCCCGCGCGGGCGGGTGAGGTGGCGGCGGTCCTGCAGGCTGCGGGTCTGTCCGTGGCGCGGCGCGGTTCGGGCGAGGCGGCGGGAAAGGCGGATGTCTATCTGGCCGATACGCTGGGCGAGATGGGGCTGTGGTTCGAGCTGTGCCCCGTCACGCTGCTGTGCGGATCGCTGACCGCGGGGATCGGCGGGCACAATGCCTATGAGCCCGCCTTGCACGGGTCGGCCATCCTGCACGGGGCCGATACGGGGAATTTCGCGGACCTTTACGCGCGGCTGGATGCGGCGGGGGCGGCCCGGGCGGTGGCGGGGCCGGAGGGGATCGCGGCGGCGGTGGCAGGTCTGGTGCAGGACGGCGCGGCGCGGGCGGCGATGACGGAGGCGGCGCGCAGGGTGCTGGCGGCCGAGACCGATGGCGTGGCGGAGACGGCGGCGCTGATCCGTGCGGTGGCGGGCTGAGCCGTCAGGTCCGGTTGCCCATCTTCCAGCGGCGGTGGGTCCAGAGCCACTGGTCCATATGGGCGCGCACCTGCGCCTCGAGGCTGTCGTTGAGCGCCTGCGTCATCTCTTCGGCGGTGGTGTGGGGGATGGGCGCCTCGATCACCATGTCGAAGCCGCCATCGGGGCGGCGGATGCCGTAGGTCGGCACGATCAGCGCATCATAGCGCAGTGCCATCTGCGCGGGCGAGAGCGAGGTCAGCGCGGGCTGGCCGAAGAAGCTCAGCAGCGCGCCGTCCCCCATCGACTGGTCCAGCACCACCCCCACCATGCCCCCGCCGCGCAGGAAGCGGACCATGTCGGTCAGCCCCTTGCGCCCGCGCGGGAAGAGCGGCGTGCCGATGCGCGAGATGGCGGCGACGTAATGGGCGTTGAAGAAGGTATTGTCCATCGGACGGTAAAGCCCGCCCACACGGTAGCCGCGTGCGATCAGCCCGCCGCGGATGGCGTCGTAATTGCCGATATGGCCGGTGACGAGCAGGACGGGGCGGTTCGTCCGGTGCGCCTCTTCCAGCGCGGCGACGCCTGCGCCCTGCAGCGGTTCTCGTGCGACGCGGGCCACGAAATCGGGGCCGGAATAGAGTTCGGCCAGCGTGCGGCCGATGGAGCGGGGCACGGCGCGTTCCAGACGGCGGATGTCGGCAGGGGAAAGGTCGGGACGGACGAGCGCGAGGTTTTCGCGGATGCGGCGGCGGAACCCGCCGAGGGGCGAGACGATGCGCGTCATCAGGAAGGCGGCCAGTTCGCGGCGCATGTCGAAGGGGAGAATCCGCATGAGCCCGATCGCCGCGCGGATGGCGCGGTCGCTCAGCCAGTCGATGGCGAGGGTGGAGCGGGTCTTTCTGCGCGCCATTGTCCTTCCGTCCCGTCTCCGCGACGGGCGCGGGCGGGCGCGGGCAGATATAGACGCGGGGGGGCGGAGGGACAAGAAGGCGGCTGCGGCTGGCGGGCGTTGACAGGACGGGGGCGGCAGGGGTCTATGGGCGCGCCCCGACGGGGGATGCAGGACGGACCATGACAGACGCGCCCGAGCTTTACGTGACCAACCTGAACCCGCGTTTCACGGGGGTGTCCGCCACGGCGGCGGCGGTGCTGGCCGAGCAGGTGACGGGGCTGCGGGCGGTGCTGGTGGGCCATCCCCTGCCCGGCTGCCCTGCGCCTGTGACGCGGACGCGGGCGCTGGCGCTGTCGCGGGTTGCGCCTGCGGGACGGGCGTTTTCGATCTGGCATGTGCGGCGCAATCCCGAGATGCAGCTTGCGCTTTTCGCGCGGGATGTGCTGCGGCTGCCGGTGCGGATCGTCTTCACCTCGGCGGCGCAGCGGCGGCACTCGGCCTTGCCGCGCTGGCTGATCGGGCGGATGGATGCGGTGATTGCCACGACAGGGGCGGCGGCGGCCTTCGTGCCCGGTTGCCGCGCGGTCGTGCCGCACGGGGTGGATACGCGGCGCTTTGCGCCCGTGGCGGACAGGGGGGCCGCATGGCGGGCGACGGGGTTTCCGGGGGAATACGGCATCCTGACCGTGGGGCGCATCCGGCCCGAGAAGGGGACGGATCTGTTCGTGCGGGCGATGATCCGCGCCCTGCCCGACCTGCCCGGCGCGGTGGCGGTGGTGGCGGGCATGGCCAAGGGCGGGGACGAGGGCTTTCTGGCGGGGCTGAAGGCCGAGGTGGCGGCGGCGGGTCTGGCGGGGCGCATCCTGTTCCCGGGCGAGGTGGCGGCAGGGCGGATGCCCGCGCTGATGCAGGGGGCGCGGCTGCTGGTCGCGCTGCCGCGCTACGAGGGCTATGGCGTCACCCCGATCGAGGCGATGGCCTGCGGCGTGCCCTTCATCGCCACGCGGACGGGGCATTTCGCGGAATTCGCGGGGCTGGAGGGCGGCAACGACCAGGCAGGCACGGTGGTTGCGCTGGAGGATTGGCAGGGCGCGGCGGGGGCGGTTGTGGCGCTCTTGTCGGACGGGGACCGCTGGGCGGCCATGGCGGCGGCGGCACGCGACCGCGCGCTGCGCCTGTTCGGGGTGGAACGCGAGGCGGCTGGGATACGGGCGGTTTACGAGGATTTGTGGGCGGGGCGGTAAGGGTGACGCGCGCTACCCCTTTGCCCCCTGCCCGCGGGCATAGGCATCCTCGTAGCGGATGATGTCATCCTCGCCCAAATAGGTGCCGGTCTGGACCTCGATCAGGACCATGGGTACCTTGCCGGGGTTTTCCATGCGGTGCCTGGCGCCAAGGGGGATGTAGACGGACTCGTTTTCCCCCACCAGACGCACCGCGCCGTCGACCATCACCCGCGCTGTGCCGTGAACGACGATCCAGTGTTCCGAGCGGTGCATGTGCGATTGCAG
Source organism: Paragemmobacter amnigenus (assembly GCF_009908265.2). Classification (GTDB taxonomy): domain Bacteria; phylum Pseudomonadota; class Alphaproteobacteria; order Rhodobacterales; family Rhodobacteraceae; genus Paragemmobacter; species Paragemmobacter amnigenus. Next base: position 376,464 of record NZ_JAAATX020000001.1, read on the forward strand.
CGACAGCGCCGCGCCGGGTTTGACCACGATGCGCTTGACCTGGAAGCGGTCCGACAGCGCCAGCGTCTGAAACCAGCCCCAGGGGCGGTGGTCGCGGGCGAAAGCCTCGGCCTGTTTCGCGCCGCGGGCCTGCAGCAGTTCCACCGCCTTCTTCACATCCTGCGCGCGCGAGCGGTGGGCGACGAGGACGGCATCGTCCGTGGCGATGGCCATGATGTCGGTCAGGCCGATGCCGACGAGTTCCACCCCCGCATCCTTGGACCGCAGGAGGGTTCCGTCGCAGTCGATGGCATGCGCATTGCCGCCCAGCGCGTTGCCGCGAGGGTCGGCGGGCATTTCGGCCGCCACGGCATCCCAGCCGCCAAGGTCGGACCAGCCCGCGCCGAAGGGCACGACGGCAAGGTTGGCGGCGCGTTCCATCACGGCATAGTCGATGGACACCGCCCGCGCGCCCCCCCATGCGTCTGGGTCGAGCCGCAGGAAGCCCAGATCGGCCCGCGCGGCGGCGACGGCGGCCGTCACGGGGGGCAGCAGGTCGGGTGCATGGGCGCGGAAGGCGTCGATCATCGTCTGCGCGGAAAACAGGAAGATGCCCGCGTTCCACAGGAAATTTCCGGCGGCCAGCATCGCTTCGGCCAGATCGCGGGCGGGTTTTTCAACGAAACGGCACAGGTCGGCGGGCGCGCCGTCGCGGGCGGGGGCGGCGAGTTCCAGCCAGCCATAGCCCGTCTCGGGCCGCGTCGGGCGGATGCCGAAGGTCACGATCCGCCCTCCTCGCGCGGCGGGCACCCCCGCCTGCACCGCGGCGCGAAAGGCCGCGGCATCGGGGACCACATGGTCCGAGGGCGCGACCAGCATGAGCGCGGCGGGATCGGTTCCGGCCAGATGCAGCGCCGCGGCCAGAACGGCGGGGGCGGTGTTGCGCGGCTCGGGTTCGATCAGCACGGCCGCGGGGTCGATGCCCGCCGACAGAAGCTGCTCGGTGACGATGAAGCGGTACTCCGATCCGGTGATGACGAGCGGGCTTGCAAACCCCTTGCCCGACAGGCGGCGGGCCGAGGACTGGAACAGGCTTTCCACGCCGATCAGCTGCACGAACTGCTTGGGAAAACTCTTGCGGGAGAGCGGCCACAGACGCGTGCCGGAGCCGCCGCACAGCAAAACCGGATGGATCACTCGCAAAACCCCTTACCGACACGCACGGGCAAGGGATGACGGATATGCGGCCATCCCGCAATCGCCATCGATCCCTGCGGGCGGCCTTCAGCCGCCGCAGTCCGGCCCGCTACAGCGCGGCACGCCTGCCATGAGTTCGCGCACCAGCTTGTCGGTGATGGCGTCGCGGAAGTCGTGGAAATCGGCGGCCCGCATGACAAAGGCCGATGCACCGGTGATGACCCGCTTGCGGAAATAATCCGACAGCTGCCGCTCGTCCGTCTCGATGGCCAGTGCGTTGATCGTGACCCCCATGGCCTCGGCCCTTTGGCGGACGCTGTGCAGGGGTATGACGCCAAAGCGGCCGCGTGCCGTCATCTGGCGGCCGTCGCCCGACAGGTCGACGATCTTTTGCGCGGCGCAGACCGCCGGATCCTCCAGCAGGTCGAGCGCATGGTTCAGCCCCGTGCCAAGGCCGGTATTGCCCGTGGTGATCCGCGGGATCGCCCCGAGTTCCTGCGCGAAACCTTCGGCATCGCGGGGCGAGGCGAGACGGCGGAACGGAAGGATCTGCGGCGCGAAATCCGCGTCCCCCCAGATCACCGCCGCCACATCCACCCGTCCGGCGGCGCCCAATGCGACATGCACCGTCTCGTCGCGGAAGGCCATTTCGTAGCCGTGCTGCTGGAGCCGGAATTCGCGGTCATCGATGCTGCCCGAGGCATCTATCGCCAGAACCAGCGCGACATCCGCGCAGGATCGCAGCCCGTGCGAGCTGGCCCATGCGCCCGTCGCGGGCAGCAGCAGCAGGAAAAGACCGAAAAGATATCCCCCGGTCCCGCCGCGATGGCCGCGGCGGGACGCTCTCCCACACCCACACCCTGTCATGATCAGGCCGCCGCGACCGGAGCCGGTGCCGGCAGCCTGACGAGTGCCCCCCTCCTAGCCCGGCGCACGGCTTTCGCCGTGGCCGGACCCGCGGACTGTGCCGCGGCAGGGGCTCCGACCGCCCCTTTGGGGCTTAGGGATACGGTCGGAACAACCTTGTGCGCGGGCTGTTCTGCGATGGCGGGCAGCACCGCCCCGCGCACAGCCGGTTCCGGAGTGACGTCGCCGCCGACCCCGATATCGTCCAGAAGATGCGGCGACAGTTCCGCAAGCCGCTGGACGGCAGTCTCAAGTTCGAGCCGCGCGCGCCGCGCCTGACGCGCGGTGGCGAACCAGCCCATGATCCCCCGTTTCGGACGCCCGACGGGCGCTTCGGGATCTGCGTCAACCCACTCCACCACTAACCGTGCAAGCGCCAAGCTCATCATCGGTACTCTCCCCGCCCTCCGGTCCGCGCCGTTTCGGCGTGTCTCCGGGGCGTCTCCATGGGGTCAGATTGCACGGGCGGGCGGGGCCGCGCTGTTACCTGCGTAACTCGGGCCGGAAATTCCGTAACTTTTCGGAAAGGATCAGTCCTCGGTCGCGCCGGACTCGTCTGCAATCTGGCGCAGGAGCGTCACGTCGCAGACCAGCGTGTCGCCCTTGCGCGACAGGGCCCCTTCGTCGATCAGCTCGTGCAGGGCGCGGTTCAGCTTCGGGCGGCTCGCCCCCAAAAGGGCGGACAGTTCGCCCTGGGTCAGCCCGACCCGCAATTCGGCGCGGGGGGGCAACGATTCGCCATGGGCCTGCCGCAGGCCCAGCAGGACGAAGCGCACGAGGCGCGCGCGCAGATCGTGCAGCGCGATGGATTCCATCTGGAAGTTGGTGTTCCGCAAAAGCGTGCAGAGATAGCGCGCCATGTTCAGCCCCAATTGGGGCTGGCGGGACATCGCGGCAAGAAACCCGTCACGGCGCAAGAGCAGACCCTCGGCCGGTTCCAGTGCGGCGGCATCGGCCGAGCGGGGCTGGCCATCGATCAGCGCCACCTCGCCCACCATGCCGCCCGGTCCGACCGTGCCCAGAAGCACCTCTTTGCCCGCCGCGCTGACCAGTGACAGGCGCAGGCGGCCACGGCGCAGGATGATCAGATGGTTGCCCGCTTCGCCGCGCTGGAACACCGTCTCGCCCGTCGACCAGCTGCGCCAGACCGACAGGGCGGCAAGATCGGCAAGCACCCCCTCGTCCAGACCGTGGAACGGGGCACAAGCCTGCAACAGCGACATCGCCTCTTGCCGCCCCTGACCTGTTGTCACCGCGCCCCCTCCTGCACACCCGCGCATAGTCTAGCCCCTGCAGGCAGAGAGGCAAGCGCGCCTCACTCGGCCACGGCGCGCGTCCTGCCGCTGCGGGCGGCGATGATGGCGGCCAGATCCTCGGCATCCCGCCACGCGCCCCAGATGAAGGCCGAGGAGCGGCGGGTGAGCCATGGCAGGCCAAGGAAATAGAGCCCCTCCACCCGCGTGGAGATGCCGTTCGCATGGGCGGGACGGCCCGAGGCATCGAGCGCGTCCAGCTTCATCCAGCCGTAGTCGAGCGCATAGCCCGTGGCCCAGACGATCGAGGTGACGCCCGCCGCGGCAAGGTCCAGCCGCCGCAGGGGATTGCTGACGCAGTCCGGATCGGGGCCGAAGTCCCGCGCCGCGGGTTCGGCCGGAAGGTCAAGGCCATGCGCGGCGACATAGGCATCTGCCTCGTCCAGCACCGACAGGTAATTGCGGTCACCCGCCGCGATATTGGCGGCCAGATCACCCGCAAAGGACAGCGCCCCCGCGTCAAAGCCGTCGGTCCGCCCGACAAGGGTGATGCCCTGACCGGCCAGACGGCGGAAATCCACGGTGTGGCCGCCATGCGCCCCGCTGACGGCGATGGTGACATGTTCGGTTCCGGGTGTGCGGGCGCGGGCGTCCCATTTGCCCAGCGTGCCCAGCCACCAGACGAAATCCTTGCCGCGATAGGCGCGCGGCGGGCGGTCATGCGGCCCGACCGACAGAAAGACCTTGCGCCCGGCACGGTTGAGTTCATCCGCGATCTGCGCGCCGGAGGAACCGGCTCCGACCACCATCACCGCCCCGTCGGGCAATTGCGCGGGGTTGCGATAGGCGGCGGAATGGATCTGCATGATCCCTGCCGTTTCGGGCACCAGCGCCGGGATGAGCGGTTTCTGGAACGGTCCGGTGGCGCAGACCACCGTGTCGGCCCCGATCACCCCTTGCGGGGTTTCGGCGAGAAAACCGCCGCCGTCGCGGGCGCGCAGGGCCGTCACCTCGACCCCGCAGCGCAGGGGGGCGGCGATGCGGGCTGCGAAATCCTCGAAATAGCGCACGATCCGGTCCTTGGCGGGGAAGGAATCGGGGGGAATGTCGTCGAAGGTCTGTTCGGGAAAGCGATCATGCCATGCCGGTCCGTTGGCGACGAGCGAATCCCAGCGTTCCGTCCGCCAGCGTTCGGCGATGCGGTGGCGTTCGACCACCAGATGCGGCACGCCCAGACGCGCCAGATGCGCGCTCATGGCCAGACCCGCCTGCCCGCCCCCGATGATCAGGGTTTCCACCCGTTCCGCCATGTCGCGCCCTTCCCGAAAATCCGCTATCCCGAAAGCTAGGCCAGCAGCCCCCTTCTGCGAAACCTGCATTTCTCTCGGCGCTGGTTAGGCTAGGACTAAGCAGGCTGGATGCGGGACAGGTGCTGCGTCCGCGGGCGGACCGCGGCTTTGGCGGCGGTTCCGGAAAGACAAGGGCAAGCCGGCCCCCCTTGGCGAGACGCCACGGGTCGTTGACAGCCATCAACGCCGCGTTGGCCGTTTCCTGCCAGTGTTGCGCGGATGGCCAACGCGAGAGAGCCGTCAAGTTTACCCGCCTCGCCCCGCGGCCGTGACCGGACAGTGGGCATCAAACCGTCGTCAGGTTCCGGTCGGAAATGGCGGAGCCCCGCGAACCGATCAGGACAGCGTCGCATGAAAGAAACGATCATCTGGGCCGTCGCGCTAAACTCCGAAACTGCCCGTATCCTTCGGGGGATCCACAGGGATGGGCGTGCCGATGCAGCCGAGATCGAGTTGCATGACGGTCACCACCATCTGCGAGACGTGATGTCCGACAAGCCGGGCCGCAGCTTTGCGTCGGTCGGCAGCCGCCGGTCGTCGATGGAATACGCCTCTGATCCCGTCCGCGACGCGCAGCGTGCCTTCGTGCACCGGGTCCTCGAGCGATTGGAAGCGGCCCGGAGGGAAGAAGGGTTCGAGCAGTTGGCGGTTTTCGCATCGCGCCCGATGCTGGGCCTGTTCCGTCAGGAAGCACAACCGGATATCGCGGGGACCGTGGTGCGCGAAGTCGCGAAGAACCTGCTTCACCTGTCGGCGCAGGACCTGCGACAGACCGTGGCACGCACCCTGTTCGAGCGTCCCGACAGGGCGACCATGGCCTGAGCCATGGCGCCACTGGCAGGCAAAGGCGCGGTCCGGACTGATCCGTGGCGGGATCAGTTCTGGATGGATTGCAGATAGAGGACCAGTTCCAGCAGGCGCGCCCGGGCGATCGCCTCGGCTCCGAAGACCGCGCCCCGTGCTTCGGCCTCGGCACGGAAACGGCCGCCGAAGATCGGCATGGGGTCACCGTGCGCGCGGATGACGCTGCGCCCGTCGATGACCTGAAAGACCTTCAGGAACGGAAACCGGCCCTCATTGCGTTCTGCCAGTCCCGTCAGGTCGGGGACAGGGTCGCGGAACATCGACGCGATGGGACCCTTGCCGTCGGCGGCATCGCCGTGACAGGCCGCGCAGGCCGACAGGTATTCCGCTTTGCCGGTGGCGAACTCGTCGGCTTCGGTTGCGGCTGCGGCAGCAGGACCGAGCAGGACAAGCAATAGGGCCGCTTTGGCAAGGATCGGGCGACCGGGGCCAGGGCAGGCCCGAAAACGGGGGGATGGGGACATGGGTTTGCTCCACTGAAGCGTTGCATCCGGTGCAGGATGGTCTGTGGAGACAGCCGCTTCATTGACCGGATGCAATGACGCTGGTCGGGTCGTGACGCATCGCCCCCCTGCCACTGTCGGGCGGACGGGGCCTGCGTCATGACGGCCGTCAATGCGTGCCCCGCCGCATCAGCCGACCCTACGGGCGGATTTCCGCTGGTCAGGGGTTGGGCAATGAACAAATACGAACCCGTTTCTTCAGGTCTATTCTCTGTCATCGTTCTGGATGCGGCATTCGATGGAACGCTTCCGGCAACGCTTGCGGTCGAGTTGGGAAGGCTTGTGCCGCCACAGGTCGTCGTGTCTCTCCTGTCACGTCACCGCAGGGCGGGCGGGTGGCGGACGGTCATCCATCCACCCCATGCCACCGGACCATCCCAGCGGATAGGCAGCCTTGCGAACCCGGTCGAGCGGGCTTTCGAGGGGACGGTCTATTCGGGGGACTGCGATCTGGAGGATGGCGCGTCCGACAGCATGGACAGCTTCCTGCGACTGGTGCTTCGGACAACACGCCACGGGCGGGACGAGATCGAGTTGCGGTTTCCAAGCCGCAAGGCGGATCAGGTGCGACCGGAACTGGCGCGTCTTATGCAGGCGATCGCACCAGATCTCGTGCTGGCGTACCGGATCGCCACTCTGGCCGGGCGGCTTGTGTCAATCGAGCGGCTGAACGATGCCCTGCTCGAACTTCTGCCTTTTCCGGCCCTGCTTCTGGATCGCCGCGGCACCCTTCGCCGGTCGAACGGACATGGAACCAGTCTTCTGGCCCGTGGAACCGCGATCGTCGCGGGGGCGGATGGCCGCGTCCATGCCATCAATCCGGTGGCCAATGCCGAACTTCATGGCGTTGTCGAAGGACAGGGCAGTCCGTCGGAAGGTAGACCGGCCAAGGCGGCAATCGTGTCCTTGCAGGCGGGCGCGGAACGGGTGCTCATGACCCTGCGCCATCTGGGCGGTACCGGCGATCATGCCGCCGAGGGAGCAGCAGATGCCACGCAGGAGGAAGAGCCCGCAACGATCCTTGTCGCCCACCGGACCGGCGGCCCCCTTTCCCTGCAGCGCGGCCTTCTCGAGGGTGCCTTCGGACTGAGCGGGAAGGAGGCCGAACTGGCCCAGTCGCTGCTGAACGGGGAAAGCATCGGTGCCTATGCCGTGCGGCGGCGGATGTCGAAACAGACGCTGCGCAACCAGCTGAGCGGCATCCTGCGGAAAACGGGGACAAAACGGCAGGCGGAACTTATCGGTCTGTTGACCCGCCTTGCCTTTGCACCTTCGTTTCAGGAGGGACGGTGATGTCGAGGGCGGGAAGATTCGCACTGACAGTCGATCTGTGCTGCATCCTTTATGCGGGCACTGCCATCGCCGATGAAACGTCCTTTACCCCCTGGACGAGATTCGCCGAGTCTTTCCCGAACTTTCCCGTGCTGTCCACGCTGGACCTGCAATTCGCAGCAAGCGGGGTCGGCGGGATACCCGTCGTCGAAATATCTTCCCTTCATCGTCCTGCAGGCATCATCGATCTGCTGGCCGAGACGACCCCGTCAGGATCGCTGGCAGGGGTCTTGGTCGGGTCCGGCACCGAAGGGGCGGATGGGGCCACGATCAGCGTCATGACCCTGTCCACGCCCGGGGGCGAGAACGCGACGACCGTCTTCGCAGTCACGCAGACCGACGGGGGGCCAATTCTGGCCGCGGCGACAACGCGATGGGACGGAGGTCTGGAGGGGGGCGGGACCTCGGCCTATGCGGTGATGGCCGGACCCGAGGGTGCGGTCTTTCGGGCGACAGGGGATCTTTCGCAGATGCAACTGCAACCCTGGACGGCAAGCCGCAGGCGCGAGGCCATCCGGAAGCCCGCATATGGCTGGGACGTGACGGGGACCGGCAGGACCGATGTGTCGGTCTTTCTGCGGACCGTGAACGGGCTGGTAAGCGATCAGGAAGAAGGGGGTATCGACGTCGACCTTGCCGAGACCGTGTCCGGTTCGCGCCTTCCGTCGATCTTGATGGGACAGAGGCAGACCCTTCTGGCAAGTGCGAGCGGGATGCAGGCCGGCATCGGCCTGAGCCGCGATCTGACTGGCGGGCTGTCCCTATGGACGCAGGTGGGTGTCGGGCTGAGCCGCGTGCAGGCCGAGAGCAGGCTGGTAAATTTCGCCTCGGTCGATGATGCAGCGGCGATGGGCGTGGCTGGTATCGGGACCCTGCGGCGGATTGTTCCTTCGACGGTCATGTCAATCGGCGTCAGCCAGTCTTACGGCAACGGACATTCCGTCTCGGTCTATGTCGCTGGCGAAGCGGAACTGTCGCCCGTTCTTGCTTTCGCCGGTGATGGCCCCGCCAAGATCAGTTTCGAGGCCAGACGGGGGCTGACGGTCGGGCTGACGATGAACTGGCGGTTCTAGGGCGGCGCAGGGGGGATGGTCAGATCAGTACCGCGCGATGCATTCCCCGCCCCCCCCCGACCGGACGATCAGCTGCGCGTCGACATCCATGTCAACAGCCGCGACGGTGATGGAGCCAAGCGCCTTGCGCTCGCCCGCCATGAGGTGGACCTGCCCGGATTGCACGGAACTCGATTGGCCCCCTTGTCCGACGGTCCGGATCGAGAACTGGTAGCGCCCGACGACGGCATCGGTGCCCGCCTCCAGCACGGCCTCGAGCAGCAGCATTCCACGGTCGGAGGTCCGGCCAAGGATGGCGCAGGTCATCGCGGCGTCCGATGCACGGGCAGCCGGTCCGGCAGTGGCACCGGCGCCGACAAATACAAGCGAAAGAAAGAGCGCCCTCCTGCGATGTCCGAGGCTGCGGAGCGACAGGATACACATCGGCCGGTCACTTCAACTCTGACCGGATCGTCACGCTGACGCGGAGGTTCCCCCCCGTGAAGGTCGTGCTGCTCTGCCTGTCGGTGGACAGTATTCCGATCTGCTGCGTAAAGAGACCACGGTTGCTGCCCGAAAGCGTCTGGTCCAGCGTGTTGGAGCTTCCCCACTGGCCGATGACCGACGCGTTGTAGGTTCCGCCCAGCGTGGTCGATGCGACGTTTCCGTCGCCCGCCTGGATGGTCGCCGCCGCCGTCTGACCCGACTGCACGGTCGTGCTCTGGTTGCCGTCACCGGACTGGATGGTGGTGGACGTGGTCTGTGCCGCCGACAGCCCGGGCAGCAAGGTCGCGATCAGTGCAAGTGTCAGCAGCGGGGGGCGCATGTCGATATCCTTTCGTGCGTTCGAAAAATCGGGGCGTGACGGACTGCCGCGTCGCCCCGCCGATGCAGGGCGACGCGGCATGTTCACGGGATCAGTCCGACTGGACCGTCATCGACACGTTGCCCGCGCCTTCCTGCGAGGTCTCCGAGTAGTGCCCGTTGTCGCCCGTCTGCACGGTGGCCGAGGCGTTGAAGCCCCCGATCTGCTGGGTGACGGACGAGTTGAAGGCCCCGGCCTGCATGGTCGTCGACAGGTTGCCGAAGCCGCTCTGCATCGTGATCGACCCGTTCGCGACGCCGAGCTGGCCGGTGAAGGATTCGTTCAGCTTGCCCGACTGGACGGTCAGCTGGCCGTTGCCAAGCCCGATCTGCTTCACGATCGAGGTGTTGCCCCAAGTGGGGACGAGCGTATCGGCATGCAGCGCGGTTCCCGCGACGAGGAGGGCTGCAGCGGCGGAAAGAAGCAGTTTCATGTTGGTCTCCATGTGACTTGGGGGTTCAGGCCGGGCATTTCCGGCCAGAACAGCCTCACAGCTTTGCGCCGGTCGGGCAGCATGGAAGGCATCACTCCGAACGGGTGGAGTGCCCTTTCGGCTGGGGCAAGCCTCCCACAGGGCGGGACAAACATACCGCCCGGCGCGCCGATTGGTCGGGCTGCGGGCGCGGCCTTCGATCGTTGCGCATCGTCAATGCGCCATTCCTCCCGACTGGCCAGATTTCCCGTGCCAGCGTCCTGGCAGGTGAACTGGAGGAAAGGAAAGAAGATGACGGATGTTGAACTGCGGCAGACCGTGTCCGACGCTCTGGAATTCGAGCCGAGCATCAACGCCGCCCATGTCGGCGTTGCGGCCAAGGACGGGGTCGTCACCCTGTCCGGCCATGTTGCGACCTATGCGGAAAAGCTGAAGGCCGAAGAGGTCGCGATGGGCGTCCGCGGCGTCAAGGCGATCGCGGAGGAGATCGAGGTGCGTCCGGCAGGAACCCATGCGACCGCCGATGACGAGATCGCGCGGCGCGTTCTTGAGGTGCTGCGCTGGAACACCACGGTTCCCGACGACCGGGTGAAGGTGACCGTACAGAACGGCTGGGTGACGCTGACAGGTTCGGTGGAATGGAACTATCAGCGCGAATCGGCCAGCCGCGCCTTGCAGGGCCTTGCCGGTGTGAGGGGGGTCGCCAACACGATCCGGATTGCACCCAAGGCTTCGCCCGCCGACCTGCGCAACAGGATCGAACAGGCCCTGAAGCGGCAGACGGAGCTGGACGCGCTGGGGATCGCCGTCGAACTGGCGGACGGGTCGGTCACCCTGCGTGGAAAGGTCCACAGCCTGTCCGAGCGCCGGGTCGCCGAACAGGCCGTATGGGCGGCGCCCGGGGTACGCGAGGTGCGCGACAACCTTTCGGTGATGTGACACCCGGCAGGCGCGGCGCCCGGTCCTTCGGGGCATCGCCGCACCTGCCGCACCGCAGACTTGCCCGGAGTGGAGGACGCGAGATGAAGCAGACGGGTCTCGATGCCATCGATCACGCGCCACAGGTGGTGGCGGAATGGCTGAACCTGCTGGAAGAAGACCTCGGCTGGACGGATCGCAGCCGGTCCTACCGGCTCTTGCGCGAGACGCTGCACGCCATCCGCGACTTCCTGACGGTGCAGGAGGCCGCGTCCCTTTCGGCGCAATTGCCGCTTCTGGTGCGGGGGATCTTCTTCGAAGGCTGGATGCCTGCGCGGACGCCCGCCCGCCCACGCTCGGCCGAGGCGCTGCTGGAACGGGTGAACGGGGCTTTCGGGGACGAACCGCTGCTTGAACCCGATGTGGCGATTGCCGCCGTGTTTTCGGTCCTGCGCCGCAGGATCGATTCCGGGGAATACGATCAGGTGGCGCGGTCGTTACGCCGACCGCTCCGCGAGTTGTGGATGTGACCGATGGTGCCCGAGGCCAAGCCGATATTGCCGGGCATCGCGGACAAGGTCGCCTTCCTGTCCACGCGGCCCGGGGTCGAGGAGGTGGTCGAAACGCATCTGGCCTATGTGTTCCTGACCGCAGACCATGCGCTGAAGCTGAAGAAGCCGGTCTGCATCGGCCATTCCGACTGCCGCACGCTGGCCGGCCGCGAAAGGGCCGTCGCAAAGGAGATCTGGCTGAACCGGGATCTGGCGGCGGGCATCTATCTGGGCCGGTTGCCGCTGTGCTGGACGGTCAGGGGATTGCAGATCGGGGGGGACGGGCCTGTCGTCGACTGGTTGGTGGACATGAAGCGGCTGCCGCGGGCGGCGCTTCTGGACGGGATGCTGCGGCAGGGAAGGTTTCCCGCCCCCGAACAGGTCGATGCACTGGCAGACAGGCTGATCGCCTTTTACCGGCGCGGCATGAAACGACAGCCGCCACGGCACCTTCATGCGTTGCATATCGAACGCGCCTTCGCGACCAATGCGCGCCACCTGCGCGAGCTTGCGTCCCACCTGCCCCGGCCCGCGGGTCTGGCCGTGCTTGGCGAGCTGGCGGAGAGCCTGCGGATGCTGCGTCCGGAAATCCTGTCGCGCGAACGTGACGGGATGGTGGTCGAAGGACATGGAGACCTGCGACCGGAGCATGTCTGCCTGATCGACCCGCCGGTGATCTTCGACAGGGCAGAAGCCGCACTGGAGTTGCGGGTGGTCGATATCTGGGAGGAATGCATGTTCCTCGGGGCCGAATGCGCGATGGCGGGCTATACCGCGCTGGGCGGCAGGCTGGCCGATGCCCTGATCGCCGCAGGGATCGAGCCACCTTCGCCGCTGCTTCTGATTGCCTACATACAGTTGCGCCTGCTGACGCGCGCGCGGCTGAGTCTCGATCATCTGCGCGACCGGCCGCCGTCCTGTCGGCAAAACTGGCCGCGAAAGGCGCAGCATTACCTTGACGCCGCCGCCGCGCTTGGCCGGATGGACGGCGACGCGGTCGCGCGCATCGGTCAGGACTTTCCCGCATCGGAGTAGTGAAGGGCGCAGTCCTCTTCCCGTCCGCGGACCACGCGCCGCCCGGCCAGCGCGCCGCGCGTTTCCGTCACCACGCTCGCCTGCTGTTCGGGGCCGTGCAGATGGTGGACGTGGACGGTGACCCGGCACCGGCAGCCATGCCACTAGCGCGAGAGCAGGACGGGCACGGCCGCGCGGTCCATCAGGTCGCGCGTCACCGCCCCGACCAGAAGATCGTAAAGCTGGGTATGTCCGAAAGCCCCGGTCGCAAGGAGGTCGGCCTCTCTTTCCTTGGCGAATCTCGCGATGGCCTCGGGAAGTTCGTCACCGCTGGACATCTGGTCGGCCACTTCCACCTTGAACCCCGCGCGGTCCAGTGCGGCCGCCAGATCGTCCCGCCCGGTCAGGCCCTGCGCGACGCTGCCTGCGCGCGCATGGAAGGTCACGAGAGTGATGTCGGCCCCCGGCCCGGCAAGAGCCAGCGCATCATGGGCTGCCCGTGTCGCCTCGCGCGTGTCGGTCCAGCCGACGACGATCCGGCGCGCCGGGGCAGCGAGCCGAGCCTGCCTTCCAAGGACCAGCGCCGGACGACCGGACTCGCGGACCATCCTCTGCGCGAGAAGGCGCCCATCGGGCGAACGATCCGCCGTCGCGCCCAGAATGACCGCATCCGCCCCCCGCGCGCCGCCCATCAAGAAGGGCTCAGCCCCGTAGAGTTCGCTCTGGCCGCGATATTCGCCCCTGAGCCCGTTCCTGCGAAGCGCCTCCTCAACCAAGGCGCGGATCTTCACGGATTCCCGTTCTTCCCATTCCAGCATCGAGGCGAAATAGACCGCCTCGCCGCCCATGCCGTCTGCCCAGATGACGGGGCTGAACGGATGCAGGGCAAGGACATGGCTGTCGAAGGCCAAGGCAAGTTCGGCAACCTTCTCGACCAGCCATGCGGCCTCGGCCACGTCGAAAAGCACGGTTGCGAGTGTCGGAAGCGCCATCTGCGTCACTCCATTGTTGCAGGTCGGGCGGGGCATCGGGGCCATGGTCCGCCGGTGTTCAGGTCAAGGATTTGCGCCCTTCGCACCGGAGGGCATTGACAGCCATCATCCGCGGTCAGGCCGGCCAGCCGACAGGTTGCACAAAGGTTGGATATTCGTGCCGGGCCAGCCCGAGACCGGCCGAAATGGCATCCCGGTCGATCCCTCCGACGAGGCAGGTTCCAAGGCCGCGCGCGGCGGCAAAGAGATAGGTGTTTTCGGACACCATGGCCGCATCCACCATGGCGTAGAGCCTTTTCTGATCGTCTGGCCCGGCCGCATCCAGCCGCCGCAGGTCCGACACGAGGATCAGGCAGACAGGGGCCGTGGCGACGAAGGGCTGTGAGGACAGCCGCGCGCGGATGTCGTCGGCCTTCCAGACCCGCGCGGCATCCTGCCGGGGATCATAGACGGTGACGCCATCCGCTGTCGCGGCATGGACGATCACGTCCGCCGCCCCGCGCCATGACGGGGCCGTGTGCAGCCCCTCTTTCGCGCGGTTGATGCCAAAGCCCGCCCAGAGCAGTTCGGCCAGAAGCGCGGGATCGATCCTGCGGTCGGCGAAGGCCCGGACGGACCGGCGGCTCTGCAGGGCTTCGGTCACGGTCAGTTCGGGCGGGCTGGCCGCCTGCACCGGTGCCGCAGGCAGCGTGACGGCCAAGCCCGCCGTCAGCAACAGGTGGCGGCGGGAAAGCGGGATCTTCGGGCCGGTCGGCGGCTGCATCGGGAAACCTCGTCCATGTGGGTGCGGTCTGGCTCCCTGCGAAGCTGCCGCCTGCCAGGTGCGCCGTCATTGTCCGCCGTCATTCCCTGCCAGAACCCCGCCAAGGCCGAGGTCGAGCCAGCGCGTCACGCCGCTCCGGTTCAGGTGGTCGGTGTCGAAATAGTATCGCGGCTCGGGGATCAGGGCGGAATGGTCGACCAGCGGCACGTCGAGACGCTGTGCGAGTTCGGCCAGACCGGAGGCCAGACCCGGCACCTCGGGCACGGCCGCGCGGAAGGCGTCAGGCAGGGGCGGACGCAGCAGCACGACCCGCGCCCCCTGCGCCCGTGCCAGAAGGATCGTCGCCTCCAGTTCGTCGAGCGCGCGCCCGACGGTCCCGTCGTCATCCCCGCCCGGAAAGAGGAACGCGATGCGCGACCGGAGCGCGGCAGGGGATGGTCGCGGCGAGCTGTCGAAGCGGTCTTCCGCCGACCACGTCGGAGGCGCAAGCCGGCGACGGTCGTTGATGCGGGCGAAACCCGTCACCTGCGCCAGCCATGTCTTCCACGACAGCCCGCGCGGGACGGCACGCGCAAGCACACGCGCAGTGCGGATATCGGCCGGTATCTTCGGCAAGAGGTCATCGTCGCCAAGGCGATCCCGATTCCAGCGGCGATGGGCGAAAGCGAAATCGTCGAGCAGGATGACGACTCCCCGGCTGCGATGATCCATGAACCAGCGTTCCGCAACGATGCGCAGGACGAAGGGCCCCGCACCCGTCAGGGCAAGCACGCGGATTCTTTGTCCGCTGCGCTGCGTGATGCGCGCGGGCATGTCGGCGATGCCAAGAGGGATGCCATGTGACGCCCCGAGGATCAGCCAGTCAGCCCCTTCGGACGGGGAAGCCATGGACAGGAAAGGGTTCCGCGCCGGGCCGGAGCGAAGCGCGCGATCCGACCAGACGAAGAGGCCCGCATAGAGGAGGGCGCCGATCAAAAGGAAAAGGACGATCCGCAAAGGGTGCCAACGTTCAGAATCCGGCATAGATGAACTCCTGTCCCTGCCAGCGCCCCGCGAGCAGGAGAAGGCCCAGCCCCGCGTAGAGCCCGGCCCAGCGCAGCGGCAGGGGCATCGCCGCCAGACGTCCTGCGATACCGGGCCGCCCCGCGGCGGCCTCTGCAAGGAAGAGCGCCCCGACGAGGGTGGCGCAGAGCCTGTGGTCGGCGGTGTAGGGATGCGCGGGGATCAGGGCCGGAAAGGCACCCATGTTCTGCGCCAGCCGGCGCAACAGGGTCAGCGCCGCGCCGATACCGTCCGCCCGGAAGAAAACCCATGTCAGCAGCAGAAGGTGGAAGGTGACGATTGCGCGCAACAGTTTCGGCAGGGCGCGGGACGGGACGGGCAGAAATGTCTCGGCCACGACAAAGGCGCCGTTCATCGCGCCCCAGACGACGAACCCCCAGCCGAGGCCGTAGCCCAGACCCGAATGCCAGAGGCCCGACAGCAGGAAGACGGTCATCAGGTTCATGGCCTGCCTTGCCCGCCCGGCCCTGCTGCCGCCCAGCGGGATATAGACGAAATCGCGAAACCATGTGCCAAGCGTCACATGCCAGCGCCGCGACCAGAACTCCGACACGGTGACAGACAGGTAGGGCCGGTCGAAGTTGCGCGACAGGCGCAGGCCGACAAGGGCGGACAGGCCGATGGCGATGTCGCTGTAGCCGGAGAAGTCGCAATAGATCTGGAAGGCAAAGGCATAGACGGACAGGAGCAGATCGACAGGCGCTGCAAGCGCCGGTTGCGCGAACCCCGCCGCGACGACGGGTGACAGGGTGTCGGCGATCACGACCTTCTTCACGAGGCCGGTGACGAGATAGGCCAGCCCCAGCGACGCAAGCTTTGGCCGTACGGCTATGTCAGGGAATTGCGGGATCAGGGCCCCTGCCCTTTCGATCGGGCCGGCGAGCAGTTTCGGAAACCACAGCAGATGCAGGATCAGCCCGACCCGCTGGCCCCACCCTGCCGTCCGTGTCCCCCCGGCGATCAGGGCGATGGCGGTAAAGACGAGGAAGGACAGTCCCGGCGGGGCCTGCGGGTCCGGCAGCCCCGCCAGTTCGAAGAACCGTGCCCAGAGCAGGACGAGCACGAGCACGGCAAACCCGCACCCTTTGCGAATACGGGCGGGCCCTTTCTGCGGGGGTGCCGAGGCAACGAGGGTCACGCCACAGATGGCAGCCAGCCAGACCAGACGCATGGCATCGGGGGCGGCGTAGAAGACCAGACTGGCTAGGATCAGCCAGACGCGCCTTGCCGGAGGTGGCAGAAGGGCGACACCCGCGACGACGGCGGCAAGGAAGAGCCAGAATGTGAGGTCTGTATAGGACATGACCTAGTAGGACGCCCCTCCTGCCCGCAATTCGGGGGGGATGGCGTCGATGGGCAGCCCCGCATTCACGGCAAGGTAATCGGCCAGCTGGTCGCGCTCGGGCGTGGTCAGGGGGATTTCGACATGGCTGGGCTTGGCCAGCGTGCCCAGCCATGCCTCCCGCGTGCGGGCCTGCGTGACCACGACCGTGACGATGTGGCAGGACTGGCACCGCTCCAGCGTCATGTCGCGCCCGTCCGGCTGCAGGGCGGCGGGATCGACCGGCGCGGCATAGGCCAGATAATCCGCAAGGGTGCGCGCCTGCCAGTCATCCAGCCCCGCAATCCCGGGCAGATCGCCCCGTTCGATGCGGGACAGCCATTCTTCCGCGGTCGCGGCAGCGGCAAGCCGACCGGCAAGCGATGCGTCTGCCGACAGCGCAGCCGCAAGGATCGTCCGTCCCCCGTCGGGAATGAAGGCGAAGGTATCCTCCTGCGCGATGGCCCATGTTGCGGCGACCAGAACCGGCACGGCGAGCGTCAGCTTTCCTGTCATGCTTCCCTCCAATCAGAAACGGAACTCGGGTGGCACGTCTTCGGGGCGCAGCGGCATGTTGATCGCGGAATAGTCGGCAAAGATCGCCCGCTGCCGGTCGTCCAGGGGAATCGCGGCATGGAAGGGCGAAGCGAAGATCGACAGCCACCCCTGACGGTCACGCCGGTGCATCAGGTATCCCGAGAACAGCGAATGGCAGGACTGGCACTGCGCCAGCGCCATGTCGCGTCCGTCAGGGGGGAGTCCGGCAACAGGGTCGTCCCCCGTGACCAGGGGGGCGACCCGCGCCAGATAGGCGGCAAGGGTTTCCACCTCGCGCGGGGTCAAGGCGGCGCCGGTCAGGGCTGCGGTCCATTCGGCTTCGCTCCGCGTCGTGCCAAGCGCGGCCTGCTGTGCGGGGCGGTCCGGAAAGGCGCGGGAAAATATCCCGCGTCCGCCATCGGGCAGAAAGGCGAAGGGATCGCCATTGCCCGCTGCTGCGGCCGCAAGCGCGCAAAGGGCGGCGGCGATCAGGAACCGGCGCATCGCTCCATCTCCGCGAAGTCGAAGACCGGCACGGGGAGCGGATCGGCCGCCGCGCAACCGGCAAAGCCGGCCCCGCGCATCCGGTCGATCATCACCACCGTCGCGTCATCCACATATTCCTCGCCGCAGCCGGGGCAGACCATCGCGGGAATGTTGCGGATGACGACCAGCCCCGCGTCCTGCCAGAAGGCGGTGCTGATATGCGCATGGCGCAGCGCGACATCGTCACAGCGGTCGCAGACGATCCGCATCCCTGCCGCAGCCGGGTGGACCGGGGCCGCATCCAGATTGTTGCATCCGTTCCGCATGGCCTACACCATCGCCTTCGCCGCAGCGACGATCCGTGCCGCATCGGGCCGCATCCATCTGAACATCTCGGGCGAGGCAGGCGGCGGCGCGTCCGGAAAGGCGATCCGCCGGAACCGCGCGCCATCCACGTTTTCGGCACAGCGGGCCACGACTTCGGCGGCAGGGCCGAGCGTGTAATAGGTCTGGTCCACCGCCAGCAGGCGTCGCGTCTTGGCGACCGAGGTCACCAGCGTTTCGGTATCCATCTGTTTCAGCACCCGCAGGTCGATGACCTCGACCGACATCCCCTCGGCGGTCAGCAGTCCCGCCGCCTCCAGCACATCAGGCATTCCGCCGCCCGATCCCACGAGGGTCAGGTCGGTGCCTTCCTGCCGGATGGCGGCCTTGTCCAGCGGAACCTCGAAGGGTTCGTCCGGCACCTCTTCGGACAGCATCCGCAGACCGGCGGGATAGAGATAGACCACCGGATCGGGGCTTCGCAGCGCAGAATGCATCATCCCCTTCGCGTCATAGGGGGTCGAGGGGATCACGGTCCGCCCCCCCGGAATGTGCATGTAGGTGGAGTCGATCTCGTAATCCGAATGCTGGCCCGCGAAGCCGGGTGTCTGACCCGTCATCTCCATCACGAACACGACCGGCATGGACGCCTTGCCCCCCGTCATGTGGCGCAGCTTGCCCGCGTGGTTCTGGATCACCTGGAAGGGCATTCCCGCCCCCTGATAGGGGATGTAGGTCGCCGCCCGCGATCCCGCGAGGCCCGCCCCCAGCACGGCCGAGGCCATCCAGTTCTCGTCTATGCCCGTGTTGACCACACGCCTGCGCCCGAATTCGGTTTCAAGGTTGATCACCGGCATTCCGGCATTCGACGCCACGGGCGGGGTCAGTTCGAAGATCCAGACCATGGCCGGATCGGCCCGCATCTCGGCCTGCACGGCCTCCAGAACGGAATACATCCATGTCTTGACGGTCATCCTGTCCTCCCGGTGTTCATGCGATCTGGCGGGGAAGGACCTCGCCTTCCGCAAAGACATGCTTCAGCCCGTCCTCGGGCATGCAGAGCGGCTGTTCGGCGGCCCATGCAAAGGCTTCGGCCACTTCGGCCTTGACCTCGGCCTCGATCGCGTCGGCGGCGGGGGCATCCAGCACGCCCCAGTCGATCAGCGTCCGGCGCGCGATATCGACGGGGTCGCGCTGCATCCAGGCGCGGACCTCGCGCTCGGGCCGGAAGGAGGTGATGGCGAGGGGGTCATAGCCAAATGCGCCCAGCTTGCCGACCTCGGCCCCCGGGGCGCCCCAGTGGTTGTAGTAGCGATAGGTCTTCGCCTCGATGAAGGAGGGGCCGCCGCCCGCGCGGGCGCGATCCACGGCTTCCTTCGCGGCATTGTAGACGGCAAAGACGTCCTGCCCGTCCACCACACGCGCAGGGATGCCATAGGCGCGCGCTGCATCCGCGATGTCGGTATGGGGGCTGGAATAGCTGTAATGGGCGTATTGGTGGTAAAGGTTGTTCTCCAGCACATAGATGAAGGGCAGGTCCAGCAGACGCGCATTGTTCAGGGCCGAGTGGAAATGCGGCGTGGCATAGGTTCCGTCACCGCCGAAGACCACGGCCACCTGATCCGACCCGCGCGCGCGGAAGGCGAAGGCCGATCCGGTGGCGATCACATGGCCCGGCCCGATCATGCCATCCGCACCCATGAAGCCGACGGCAGGATCCGCGATGTGCATCTCGGCCGCGTAACCGCCGTTCAGGCCCGTCGCGCGGAAATCCATCTCGGCCTGCATCAGCTTCATGTCCACGCCCTTGGCCAGCGCATGGCCCGAAGGCCGGTGCGTCGAATAGACGAGGTCGATCCTGTCGAAGGGGCCGTCGTTTCGCAGGGCGGCGCAGACGCCGGTCGCCACCGCCTCTTGCCCGGCATAGAAATGGTTGTAGGCCCGGTATTGCGGATCGCCCAGCATTCGGTCTGCCATCGTCCGTTCGTGCCAGCGGATGCGCAGGATCGTCCGCAGCATCGCCTTCAGCCTGTCGTCCGGCAGGTCCGTCGCGAAATACCCGATCTGACCTTCGGCACGGGCTGCGCTGACCGACAGTCCCGTAATGGCACCGGCCAGTCCCGACACCTGAAGGAAGCCGCGCCGCGTCAGACCGTCGCCGCCTTCGCCGTGTTCTTCCGCAGACATTCCTGATCCTCCTACCGGTTCGACACGTCCCATATTCCACCGGCCCGGAGCCGCGGCATTGTCGGCCGTCAACGGGCCTTTGACGGGTCATCGGGCCCCTTGCCGCTGCGGCGCGTCGCAAGCAGCAAGGCGACCGCGGCCAGAATCGCGAAGACGACCGCGGAGAGCCCGAGCAGCAGACGCGGGCCGCCCGGCATCATGGCGACGGTCATCACAGCGCGAAGGAAACCCGCAGGGGCCCTTGCGGGCGGGCGGGCGCCGACCGGCCAGCGCAGAATGAGGGCGACCAGAACGGACAGCAGCACCAGCCCGCCCATCCCGCCGCCGACCGACAGCAGGGCCGGACCCGGACCGATCACCGCCGCCAGCATCCAGACGACCCCCGCGACCATGCAGGCCCAGGCCGTGAGGAGGACGATGATCAGGACAAGCGCCAGAACGAGCGATCCTGCAAATCCCCGCAGCCCGGCCATGGCGGCGCTTACCGGCGCCGCAGGATCAGGCCGAGGATCAACCCGAAGCCGACCACACCCATAAGCGCGGCGACGGCCTGCAGGGGATGGTCGCGGACAGAATGTTCGGCGCGGGTTTCAAGCTTTGCCACCCTTTCGCGCAGGTCATGCGCAAGGCGCCGCCCTTCGCGGACCAGCGTTTCCGATCCCGCCTCCAGTTCTTCACCGATGGTCTCGGCCCGTGCGAGCCCGTATCCGCCCAGCTTGCGGGCAAAGACCAGGGCGGCGCGGCGCAGCTCGGTTATGTCGGGATCGCCATGCAGCGGTCTTGCATGGGCTTCGTCGGGTTTGACCGTGTCTTCCGGCATGTCCACTGCCTCCATCTTCGGTTGGGGTGATCTGCCCAGAGTGCCACGCGGCGGCCCCGGTTCATTGACGACCGACAAGCGCGGGAGGCGCGGCAAACCGTTGTCGGCCATCAATGCGGCGCCCCGCGACAGACCCGAGGATGGGAGACGGCAAAGCGGTCAGGGTCGCGTTCGAGGACCAAGGGTGCTGTCCCCTTGTTCCGATGGCCCTTTGCCCAAAGCCGTCTGCCGGGCGCGATTATCCCCCTTCCCCGGCTGACGGCATCACCCAAGGGAGCCAGAGATGCCGGAACCGAACGAAACCCCGCTTTCCACCCGCCGTGACCGTTTTTCGCTGTTCGGAAACGGCCACCGTGCCCGGATTCCGCGGACGGGAAACCTAAGGGACGAGATCGACCGCATGTTCGATCTGTTCACACGTTTTCCGCCCGAGGGACTGTCCCTTTCCGAACCTCGCGGCTGGATCGATCCGTTTCCGGCGCTCGACATGGCCGAAACCGGCGACGGGTACGATCTGTCGATCGAACTGCCGGGCATGGGGGCGGAAGATGTCGATGTCCGCCTGAAGGACGGCGCAGTGGTCATCAGCGGCGAGAAGTCGGACGAGCACGAAGAAGACAGCCCGGAGCGCCATATCAGCGAACGGCGCTGGGGCAGTTTCCGGCGCAGGATCGCCCTCCCGCCGGATGCCGATCCCGCACGGATCGAGGCAAGGTTCACGCGCGGCGTGCTCAGGCTGCACCTGCCCAAGTCGCCCGCCGCGCTTGCCCTGGAAAAGACCATCCCCGTGAAGGAGTCCTAACGGAACCATGGCGCATTTTCGCGACCGCGCCGATGCGGCAAAGGTTCTGGTTTCCCTCCTGCCCGCGATCGTGGATCGGGACTGGGTGATAGCGGGGCTGGCGCGTGGCGGCATACCGATTGCCGCCCGCATCGCCGAGGCCCTTGGCGCGCCCATGGAAATCCTGATCGTGCGCAAGGTCGGGGTTCCGGGCAATGCGGAACTCGCCCTCGCCGCGGTCACGGGACCGGGTCCGGAGCGGATGGTCGTCAACGAAACGGTGCGGCGCTTTCACAGGCTATCGCCCGACGATGTCAACCGGCTGAGCGGGCCTGCCGTGGCCGAGGTCAGCCGACGCCGCAAGAGATGGCTGGGCGGTGCGGCGGAACTCGACCTGCACAGGCGCCGGGTCCTGATCGTGGATGACGGCATGGCGACCGGAACGACCATACTGGCGGCGATCCGCGTGGTCCGTCAACTGGGCGCGGCCCAGATCGGCGTGGCGGTGCCCGTCGCCCTTGGCTCGGCCCTGCATGGCCTTCCGGCGGACATTGCGCCGGTCCTGTGCCCCCATCCGGCCGATGCGGCAAGCAGCGTGGGCGAAGCCTATGAGTCATTCCCTCAGGTGGCGGATGACGAAGTTCCCGCCTTGATAGCAAAGCTCAAGGCTCGGGCGAAGTCGTGACCATCCGGAAATCCGAGTTTGAAAGACAGGTTAAATGCGCAGTGGCCCGATGCTAGGCTTTCAGGCGGGCCTTCCCCGTAACAGTCGGAGGAAGAAGGTGACTCTTCCGCGAATCCTCGTCGTCGATGACGACAGCAGAGTGCGCGACGTCCTGCGTGAAGGGCTTTCGAACGAAGGCTGGATCGTCCACGAGGCGTCGAACCGTGCCGAACTCCTTGAGACCATCCGAACGCACGATGTCGATCTGATAACTCTGGATCTGTCCTTGCAGCACGAGGACGGACTGGCGATCGCGCGCGAATTGCGATCCTTCCGCAATGTTCCGATCCTGATGATAACAGGCCGCGGCGCACCCTTCGACCGCGTGACAGGACTTGAACACGGGGCGGATGACTATGTCGCCAAGCCTTTCCTGATCCGCGAGGTGGTGTTGCGGATCAGGCGGCTGCTGGGCACCTATCGCCAGCCCCTGCTCCAGTCAGAGCCGATCCGGTTCGACCATTCGACGCTCGACCCGAACAGGGGTGTGGTCGACGGGCCGGACGGGGTATCGGTCGGGCTGACATGGCATGAGCAGAAGCTGCTCCAGCTCTTCGCGATGAACCCCAACCGCGTCCTGAGCCGGGATGACATCGCAATCGCGCTGACCGGACGCGAATGGTCGCCGATGGACCGGACCATCGATGTGCATGTCGCGCATCTGCGCCGCAAGCTTGCGAACATGTCGGACGTCCCGAAGATGATCCGTTCTGTCCGCGGCGTGGGCTATGTCTTCACGGCCGAGGTCCATCCCGTGGCCTGAAGGGCACGTCCGCACTTGGGGGCACGGGTCGCTGGCCGCACCGATGCGGTGCGCCGCCGTCAGGACTGCGCGGACAGGCACCGTCGGACGGCAAAGGCAAGATCCCGCAGGCTGTAGGGTTTGGCGAGGATTTCCGGGGTCTGCGATGCCTCGTGCTCGTCACGATAGACGCCGGAGGCATGACCGGAGGTGAGGAGCACCGGAATACCCGGATGCCGGTTGCGCAGCATGGCAGACATTTCCAGTCCCGACGGACCACCCGGCAGGATGATGTCGGAGAATACCAGATCGACGGGTTCCCCGCGACCGATATGGGCCATGGCAGCCGCGGTGTTCGACGCCTCGGACACGACATATCCCAGCGCCTCGAGCCGCTGCATGGCGGCCTCGCGCACGAGGGGATCGTCCTCGACGACAAGGATGCTTTCGCCATCCCCCAAGGGAACCTCGCCATCCTGCGGCAGGGTCTCCACCGCCACGCCATCGCATATCGGAAGCAGGATGATCGCCCTTGTCCCTTGCGGTCCCGTTTCGATCCGGAAGCTGCCACCCGCGCGCTTTGCTGTCGCCATGACGCTGGCAAGGCCTAGACCGGAGCCCATCCCGCTGGGTTTGGTCGTGAAAAAGGGCTCGCCTGCCCGCGCCGCAACATCGGCGGACATGCCCGGGCCTTCGTCCGCGACCGTGATCTCGACCTTGTCCTGCGGAGGTTCCTGCGTGTCCGTCCCGCCTTCCGTGCGACCGGTACGCCGGGTCGAGATGAGAATACGCCCCCCATCAAGCTGGACGTCGCGGGCGTTGACGACAAGGTTCAGGATGGCGGCGTCGATCTCGGCAGGGTCAGCGAGGATATGGGCGGCATCGCTGCCGGGCTCGAACGCCAGCAGGATGTCGTCGCGCAGGACGCGCCGGTAGATTTCCCATGTCTGCCCCAGATGGGCGTCAAGATGGAACCGCACGGCCTGCCCGCCATGTCCGCCCGCAAGGGTCAGCAGACGCCTGTTGAAGCCGGCACCCATCTGGGTGGCCTCCATCGCGGTGTTGAGCATGGCCCGCACGGATTCGTTCGCGACCTTGGGCAGCGCCAGTTCCAGATTGCCGAGGATCACGCTGAGGATGTTGTTGAAATCATGCGCGACCATTCCGGCCAGCCGCCCCACCGTCTCAAGCCGCTGGGCCCGCGCAAGCGCCTCTTCCGGGAGATCAGCCCCCGGACTGTCCGTTCCAAATTCACTCGGCATACCACCCGCCTCCGGAAACCGGGCAAGAGCAATCGGGCGCGCGGCGGCATCTTAACAAATCTCAACAATTCTGTCCGTGCCTTTCTGCGGCGCGCAATGGCAAGGTCAGCCCAGGGTGGAAAGGACCGGGCAGGTATTCCACCACCGATCGCGTCCCGTCACCAGGAAAGCAGGAGCTTGGAATGTCCCCGTCCCTTCCGGTCGGTCCGACCGCGCAAACCTCCTGTGCCGATTGTCCCGCCGCGCTGTCTGGCCCGTGCCAATGGTTCGCGCCCTGCCTGCGGGACAAGATCGTGGCGGCCAGCATCCATCGCCGGTTCCGTCAGGGCGAAACGATCCTGCCGGGTGGACAGGTGCCGGCGCGGGTCGGCATCATCCTGTCGGGTCTGGTGAAGATCTGCACCATAGACGAGCATGGAAACGACCATGTCCTGCAGATCCTGCATCCGGGCGAAATGGTGGGCGATCCGTTCGGCGCGTCCGTGCCCTTCTCGTTCGACGCGGCCACGGATGCGACACTGTGCCTGACGCAAAGGGCCCCGATGAAGGAGGCGTTCGATCGCCATCCGGATTCCTACGCCGCCCATCTGCGCATCGCCATGCGCCAACAGCTGGAATTGCATTTCGCCCAACTGTCCATGCGCGGCCGGAACTCCCTGCAGCGCATTGCCTACTGGATCTCGACCCAGACGCCGGAAGCAGGCCCAGACCGTGTCCTGTCGGTTCGCATCCTCCTCTCGCGCCGGGATCTTGCCTCCTTGCTGGAAATGACCGTCGAAACCCTGTCGCGCAATCTTCACCAGTTGGAGGATCGCGGCGTCATCCGGATCGTGACGCCCGAGCGGCTGGAGATTCTGGATGCAACGCGGTTGCGTCTCATGGCCCGCTTTCAGGATGCAAGGCTGAAGGATGCGCTTCAGCGTCAGGGCTGGGAATGGGGCGCGCGCGCGGTGAACCTGCCCCGCTTTTCGGCGCGCGGCACAAGGGCAGACCAACCGACGCTGCGGCAATAGTGCGCAAGCGCATTCCCCTGACCGTGCCATGACCGTCGACAATGCGCAAAGCGGCAGGCGCCGCAGAATGGTCTGGAATTGCTCCTGATCTGCGGAACCCGTCATGCGTGTCGCCACACTCCTTCTCTGCCTCGCGTCACTTGCCCTCTCCGCCTGCGCCGGACCGGGCCGCTATCCCCTGTCCGGCGAAACCTGCGCGCCGGACGATCCGGTACATGACATGCAGGGATGCGATTTCATGGTCATGCAGCTTCTGCCGGTTTGCGGATGATCGGCAGGGACCGGGGCATCCGCCGAACGCGTTGCGCTCGATCAAGGTGAAAGCGACAGGACCGGATATCCTTCCGCCACGTCATGAACGGATCGGGACATGCCGGAGCGCGGCACCATCATCGAGGCGCGGGGTCTGACCAAGACCTACCGGAACGGCCCGACCGAGGTCCGCGCCCTGCGCGACGTCGATTTCGCGGCGCGGCGCGGAGAGTTCGTCGTCGTCCTCGGGCCGTCGGGATCGGGAAAGTCCACATTCCTCAACATCCTTGGGGGGATCGACAGCGCCAGCTCCGGCTCGGTCCTGTTCGACGGTCAGGACATCACCCGTTTCGGCGAAAAGGCCCTGACCCGATACCGGCGCGACCATGTGGGCTTCGTCTTCCAGTTCTACAAC
The DNA here is from genome assembly GCF_009908265.2 of Paragemmobacter amnigenus. GTDB lineage: Bacteria > Pseudomonadota > Alphaproteobacteria > Rhodobacterales > Rhodobacteraceae > Paragemmobacter > Paragemmobacter amnigenus. Next base: position 402,361 of record NZ_JAAATX020000001.1, read on the forward strand.
CTTGTGCCAAGCCTGACGGCGCTGGAGAACGTGGCGCTCGTCACGGAGATCGCGGCAAGGCCGATGCGCCCGGAAGAGGCGCTGGACATCGTCGGGTTGTCGGGCCGGCACGGGCATTTCCCCGCGCAGCTTTCGGGTGGCGAGCAGCAGCGTGTCGCCATAGCCCGGGCCATCGCCAAGCGGCCCGATCTTCTGTTCTGCGACGAACCGACCGGGGCGCTGGACAGTGCGACGGGGGTTCTCGTGCTCGACGCGCTGGTCGAGGCGAACAGGACGACCGGGGCCACGACCCTGATCATCACGCATAACGCCACCATCCAGCAGATCGCCGACCGCACGCTGCGCTTTGCCGACGGGCACATCGTGGACGAGATCGCCAACGCCACCCGCAAGCGCCCGGGTGACCTGTCATGGTGATCCCGCCCCTCCGCCGCAAGGCGATGCGCGACTTGCGGCGGCTTTGGGCGCAGGCTCTGGCCATCGCGCTGGTGCTGGCGGCGGGTGTGGCGACCCTGATCCTCGGCAACGGGGCCCATCGGGCGCTGTCGGAAACGCGGGACCGGTATTACACCGATTACCGCTTTGCCGACCTTTTCAGCGATGTCGTCCGCGCGCCCCTGTCGCTGGTCGAGGATATGCGCCGCATCGAAGGGGTGATCCGGGTCGAGGCCCGCATCGTGAAACTCGGCAGACCCGAGATACCGGGATTGGCAGAACCGGCGTCAGTCCTGCTCGTCTCGCTGCCGGGGGAAGAGGGGCTGAACGCGCTGCATCTGCGCGCAGGTCGCCTGCCTGACGCCACTGCCGCCGACGAGGCCGTCATATCGCAGGACTTCGCCCTGGCGCATGGCCTGCAACAGGGGGCGCGGCTTGTCGTCGTGATGAACGGCAAGCGGCGGGCGCTGTCGGTCACGGGCATCGCCCTGTCGCCGGAGTTCATCTATGCGCTCGGCCCCGGCGAGATTATGCCCGATCCGCGCCGCTTTGGCGTGGTCTGGCTGCCGCGTCCGGCGCTGGAGCAGGCCTTCGACCTGAAGGGCGCCTTTTCGAACGTCGTGCTGGGCCTTGCACCCGGCGTGTCCGGGGCGGGTGTCGCGACCGCCCTTGACCGGCTGACCGCGCCCTATGGCGGCGGCGGGGCGACCGGACGCGGCGACCAGATATCCCACGCCTTTCTGGATGCGGAGTTGCGGCAGCTTGGCGCCATGGTGAAGATCCTTCCCCCCATCTTCCTGCTGGTGGCGGCGATGCTGGTGCACATGACTCTGTCCCGCCTGATCACGCTGGAACGCGAACAGATCGGCCTTCTGAAGGCCCTGGGCTATAGCCCGGTCCAGATCGCGCGGCACTATCTGGAGTTCGTCCTTCTGATCGCCGCCGCCGGTATCCTTGCCGGTTTCGCCGCCGGCGCATGGCTGGGCGCAGGGCTGGCGGAACTCTATGCGCGGTTCTTTTCCTTTCCGTTTCTGGTCTTCGGCACCGATCCGCGCGTCTATGGGCTGGCCGCCCTGGTCACCGCGCTGGCAGCCGTGGCCGGGGCGCTGCAATCGCTGCGCGCGGTTCTGGCCCTGCCGCCCGCCATCGCCATGGCACCGCCCGTCCCGGCGGATTACAGGCAGTCAGGCCACGGCATCCTGCAGGCGATCCCGCTGCGGCAGACAGGGCGCATGGTGGTGCGCCACCTCTGGCACTGGCCGGTCCGGACGGCCTCAAGCGTGCTGGGCATGGCCATGGCGGTTGCGATCCTCGTCGCCTCGCTCTGGTCCTTCGGCTCGATCGATCACATGATCCATGTCACCTTCGGGTTGGCCGAACGGCAGGACGTGAAGATGATCTTCACCGCGCCAGAACCTTTGCGCGCCCTGTCCGAAGTCCGCCACATGCCCGGCGTCATGGCGGCGGAACCCTTCCGGGTGATCCCGGCAAAGCTGGTCCATGGCACAAGGTCGAAACGTGTCGCCGTCGAAGGGCGCAGCGCCGACGCGCGCCTGTCCCGCGTGCTTGCCCCGGACCTGCGGCCCATGCCCATGCCCGCCGACGGCCTGATCCTGAGCGAGGCCCTGGCCGATGCAATGGCCCTGCGCAGGGGGGACGTCGTGCAGGTGCGCTTCCTCGAGGGGAAGAGGACGGTCGTCGACCTGCCGGTCAGCGGCATTTCGGTGGGGTTCATGGGGCTGGGCGCGAGCATGGACCTTGCGGCCCTTGGTCGTGCGGCGGGGGAAGGTCCGCGCATCTCGGGGGCGAACCTTCTGCTTGACCCCGACGCGACCCCGGCCTTCTTCGCCGCGGCAGCCTCGGCCCCGAAAACGGGATTCCTGAACGTCACCGATCTGACGGTGTCCCGGTTCCGCGCCACACTGGCCGAGAACATCACCCTGATGATCACCGTCTACGTGACGCTTGCCACCATCATCGCCATGGGCGTGGTCTACAACTTTTCGCGCATCGCGCTGTCCGAACAGGGGCGCGAACTGGCAAGCCTGCGCGTTCTGGGCTTCACCCGCCACGAGGTCGCGGGGGTGATCCTTCTGGAACTTGCCATCGTGGTGCTTCTCGCCCAGCCGCTGGGCTGGCTGATCGGACATGGCATCGGGCTGGCGATGGTCGCGGCCTTTTCTTCCGATCTCTACCGCGTTCCCTTCGTCATGGGGCGCGAGGTCTATGCCACCGCAAGCCTGATCGTGCTGGCCGCCGCCATCCTGTCCGCGCTTGCCATACGGGGCCGTGTCGACCGGCTCGACCTGATCGCCGTCCTGAAGACGAGGGAATGACCATGCGCCGTCTCGTGCCCGTTGCCATCGCTGCTGCCACCCTCGGACTGCTGGTCTGGGCCTTCCTGCCCGACGTGCCCGTCGTCGAAACCGCGCCCGTCACGCGCGGCCCCCTGACCGTGTGGATCGAGGCCGAGGGCGAGGCGCGCATCCGCGAGGTGGTGGTCGTATCGGCCCCGATCACGGGACTGCTGCAACGCATTGCCCTGCATCCGGGGGACAGGGTGCAGGAAGGCGACAGCGTGGCGCGGATCGGTCCGGTGGCCCCTGCCCTTCTGGATGCCCGCGCGCGCGCCGTGGCGCAGGCGGGTGCGGCTGCCGCGGCGGCGGCCGTCACCCTTGCCCGAAGTCAGGTGGAGCAAGCCGAAGCCGCGCTGGACTATGCCCGGACAGAAGCGGAGCGGTCCCGTGCCCTGTTCGCGCGCGCGGCACTTTCGGCGCGGATGCTGGACGATGCGATCCTTGCCGAACGCACCGCCGCCGCCGCAGTGGCAAGCGCCCGCGCCAACCTGTCCGTGCGCGAACGCGAAAGGGACAGCGCCCTGGCGGTTCTGGACGGGGGCATGACCGGTGCTGCGCCGCCCTGTTGTGTCGACGTCACGGTGCCGACCGGCGGCCGCATCCTGCGTGTGGTTTCCGAGGATGCGCAGGTCGTGCAGGCCGGAACCCCGATCCTCGAGATCGGCGACCTGTCCGATCTGCAGATCGTGGCGGATGTGCTGTCGCGTGAGGCGGTCAACATCGCGGAAGGCGCCGACGCCACCGTCACCGGCTGGGGCGGTCCCGATTTCACGGCCAGGGTAGAACGGGTCGAACCGGGCGCCAGGACAAAGGTCTCGGCGCTCGGGATCGAGGAACAGCGCGTCGGGGTGCGCCTGTCCCTGCAGGATGCCCCCCCGCCCGGATTGGGCCATGGCTTCCGCGTCACCGTCCGCATCACCGTCTGGCACGGAAAGGACGTCCGGATCCTTCCGGTCGCGGCGCTGTTCCGCGACGGAGCGGACTGGGCCACATTCGAGGTCATCGACGGCCATGCGGTCCTGCGGAAGGTCAAGCTGGGTGAGCGCACGGACAGTCAGGCCGAGGTCGTTTCAGGAATTGACGATGGTGCCATCGTCATTCTGCATCCTGACAATGCCATCGAGGCGGGCGCTCGGGTCGAAATGAGCCCACGGCTTCCTGCGACGGGCTGAGGGCCCACGGATTTCATGACGGCCGCTCAACGCCGCGAAGAGACCTGCCGCGCATTGTCTGACGTCAATGCCGGCACGTCCGAGACGGCCATGTTGGTCCCATCGACAGGAGGAGGACAGCCGGAAGAAACCGGAAGGACCGTCGCAAGATGAGGACAGAAGGATTCGCCCCCTGGACGCGATGAGCCCTGTCGGTCGGGGTCGTCGCCAGACCCCAGAGGCACGGCACGATGCCAGTTCCGAGGGCAAGGGCGGAGACCCTTGTCATGATCTGCCGCGGCAGGCAGAGAGATACTGCAGAACTTTCCGTCGAAGACCCTTTCTTTAAAGGGGCTTCGCAAACCATTTAAACCGGTTTTGCGTGGGAAGTGGTGCCGCTGAAGGGACTCGAACCCCCGACCCCATCATTACGAATGACGTGCTCTACCAGCTGAGCTACAGCGGCCTGGTGGCTCGCTATTAGCACCCCTCCTTGGCAGTGTGTAGCCCCTTCGGCGGAAAAAAAATCGGGTGGCGGAAAATTCCTTCCGGGCTGCGCGTCGGCGCTGGGGGGACGGTCAGCGCGTCAGGTCGTCGATCACCGCGACGCCGGGTGGCATCGGGCCGTCGAAGGCGCGCAGTTCGGCCGAGGCGCCCGAGAGCGGCACGGTGCGGGCGACCAGCGGGGACATGTCCACCACCCCGCGCGTGATCATGTCCAGCAGCGAGGGATATTTCCACGCGGGCATACCGCGCGTGCCATAGACGGCAAGCTGCTTCATGTAGACCGCGTTCATGTTGATCTCCATGCGCGCGGTATGGCCGGTGGGCAGGCCCACCTGCACATGCCGCCCCAAGGGGCGCAGGCATTCGAGCGAGGCATTTGCGGTGGCCTCGATCCCCAGCGCCTCGATGGAGACATGCGCGCCACCCCCCGTCGCCTCGACGATGCGGGCGGCCACGTCCCCCTCGCGCGCGTCGAAGGCGGCCTCGGCCCCCAGCTCCAGCGCATGGCGCAGCTTTTCCGGCACCACATCCACCACCACGACCCGTGCGCCCAGTGCACGGCCAATGATCAGCGCGGACAGCCCGATGCCGCCCGTGCCATGCACCGCCAGCCATTCGCCCGCCTGTATCGCCGCCCGTCCCGTCAGCGCGTGCCACGCCGTCGTCACGCGGCAGCCCAGGCCCGCCGCGAGCACGGGCGAAAACCCTTCGGGCAGGCGCGCGAGATTGTGGGCGCGCGGGACCGAGATGTATTCGGCATAGGCCCCCGGCTCTCCGAAGCCGGGCACGCGCTGGGATTTGCAGATGGTGGAGTTGCCAGACTGGCAATCGGGGCATTGCCCGCAGGCAAGGATGAAGGGTGCGATGACGCGGTCACCCGGCGCCCAGCGCGCCTGTGGGCCGGCCGCGACCACCTCGCCGCAATATTCATGGCCCGGAATCGCGCCGGGTTTGACGCGGGGATGTTCCCCCACCCAGCCGTGCCAGTCGCTGCGGCAGACGCCGCAGGCCAGCACGCGCAGGATGACGCCGTCCGGTTCACAGACCGGATCGGGGACGGTCTCGATCACGAGATCCTGACGATAGGCTTTGAGGATGGCGGCGCGCATGGCTTTCTCCGGACTGGTGGCCCGAGGGAAGCATCGCGCCGCGCGGCTGGCTAGAGCGAAGCCGACAGAGCCCTGTCGGGATCGTCGCGATCAGAGGATTTCGACGCGGTAGCTTTCGATCACGGTATTGGCCAGCAGCTTCTCGCACATGGCCTTGACCTCGGTCTCGGCGCGGGCGCGGTCGGTCTCGGCCAGATCGAGTTCGATGACCTTGCCCTGACGCACCCCGTTCACGCCGGCAAAGCCCAGCCCCCCCAGCGCATGGCGCACGGCCTCGCCCTGCGGGTCCAGAACGCCGTTCTTGAGCATGACGGTGACGCGCGCTTTCATTCCATCCCCCCGGGACCGTTTTCCGAATGGCCGTGCCATAACGCCCCGCCCCGACAGGGGCAAGGCGTCTGTTCAGTTGATCAGCGTGGGCTTGGGCGCGTGGGTCACGTTGGACGGCAGCACGCCCAGACGGCGGGCGAGTTCCGTATAGGGGTCGGCCAGCGGCCCCGGCTCGCGCACCACGCCCTCGCGCTCCATCGCCTCGGAGGCCGAGCGGATGTCCCACAGGCGGCAGCTGTCCGGGCTGATCTCGTCGGCCACGATCAGGCGCATGTAGTCGCCCTCCCAGATGCGGCCCACCTCGATGCGGAAATCGGCAAGGCGGATGCCCACGCCCATCATCACGCCCGACAGGAAGTCGTTGACCCGCAGCGCCAGCGCGACCATGTCGTCCAGATCCTGCTGGCTGGCCCAGTTGAAGGCGATGATATGCTCTTCGGACACCAGCGGCGTGCCCAGACGGTCGTCCTTGTAGTAATATTCGACGATCGGGCGCGGCAGCGGCGTGCCTTCGGGGATGCCCAGACGCTTGGACAGGTCACCTGCGGCAAAGTTCCGCACCACCACTTCCAGCGGCACGATCTCGGCCATGCGGACAAGCTGTTCGCGCATGTTCAGGCGGCGGATGAAATGGGTGGGAACGCCGATGGCGTTCAGGCCGGTCATGAAGAATTCCGACAGGCGGTTGTTCAGCACGCCCTTGCCTTCGACCGCCGCGGGGGCGGGAACGGCGGGGGTCGGCGCGCTGTCATCCTTGAAATACTGGATCAGAGTGCCCGGCTCCGGCCCTTCGTACAGGATCTTCGCCTTGCCCTCGTAGACCTTCTTGCGACGTGCCATGAATGCTCCGGTCAATGCACAAGGCGGGGCCAACCAAAGGGTTCCCCGCCTGTTCCCGCGGGCTATAGTCCAACGCGGACCTTCCCGCAAGGCGCGAGGCGGGCGCAGGGGATGCAGGGCTCCTCTTGCAGCGGGCGCTGGCTGGGGGCATATGGTGGGGAAAGCCAAACCGGATCAAGGGGCCCGACATGACCACCTTCGACGATCGCGAAAACGCCTTCGAGGCCAAATTCGCCCATGACGCCGACATGCAGTTCCGCGCCGAGGCGCGCCGGAACAAGCTGGTGGGGCTCTGGGCCGCGGGCCTTCTGGGCAAGACGGATGATGCCGCAGCGGACTATGCGATGTCGGTCGTGTCGGCCGATTTCGAGGAAGCCGGCATCGAGGATGTGGTCCGCAAGGTCGCGGCCGATCTGGCGGGCAAGGCCAGCGCCGACGATGTGCGCGCCAAGATGGCCGAACTGCTGCCGGTGGCCAAGCAGCAGCTGATGGACGAGCTGTGATGTAGGCGGGCGGCATTGCGCACCCTTAGGCATTAGGCACCCTGCGGGGTGCCTTTTGTTTTGCGCCGTGCCTGACGCGCGCTTTGCAGCAACGGTCCGTATTCCCGCTTCCCTTCATAATCATCATGCGCATATTCGATTTGCCCCCGCCCTGCCCGCATGGCAGATCAGGCGGAACGAACTTCCAGAAAGGTGCCCCATGGCCGATGCGCTGACCGAGCTTCTCTCCACCCGCGACTGGCTGATGGCCGATGGCGCGACGGGGACGAACCTGTTCAACATGGGCCTGTCCTCGGGCGAGCCGCCGGAACTGTGGAACATCGACCAACCGGACAATATCCGCAAACTCTATCGCGGCGCGGTCGAGGCGGGATCGGACATCTTCCTGACCAACACCTTCGGCGGCAATGCCGCGCGGCTGAAGTTGCACAACGCGCAGGGCCGCGTGCGCGAGCTGAACCGTGTCGGCGTCGAACTGGGGCGCGAAGTGGCCGATGCCTCGGGGCGCAAGGTCGTGGTGGCGGGGTCGGTCGGCCCGACGGGCGAGATCTTCGAGCCGATGGGAACGCTCACCCACAAGGACGCGGTCGAGATCTTCCACGAACAGATGGAAGGGATGAAGGAAGGCGGCGTCGACGTGCTGTGGATCGAGACGATCTCGGCCCCCGAGGAATACAAGGCCGCCGCCGAGGCCGCAAAGCTGGCGGGCCTGCCGTGGTGCGGGACCATGAGCTTTGACACCGCAGGGCGCACGATGATGGGCGTGACATCCGCCGCGCTGGCCGAACTGGTGGAAAAGCTGCCCAACCCGCCCATCGCCTTTGGCGCGAATTGCGGCGTGGGCGCGTCGGACCTGATGCGGACGGTGCTGGGCTTCGCCTCGACCGGAACAGAGCGGCCAATCATCGCCAAGGGCAATGCGGGCATCCCGAAATACCATGACGGGCACATCCATTATGACGGCACGCCGGAACTGATGGCGGAATATGCGGTGCTAGCGCGGGATGCGGGCGTGCGGATCATCGGCGGCTGCTGCGGGACGATGCCGGAACACCTGCGCGCCATGCGCGCGGCGCTGGAAAGCCGCCCCAGGGGGCCGCGCCCGACGCTGGAGGACATTTCCGAAAAGCTGGGCGGTTTCTCGTCCAGCTCGGACGGCACGGGCGACGATGCGGGCGCACCGCGCCGCGAACGTCGGGGGCGGCGGGGGTAAGGGCGCGCACCGCGCACCGGGCTTGACCCGGGGCCTCCGGCGACAGGCCGCGCCTCCGCACCTGTAGCATCGGCATGGTCAGCACCGAATTCCACCCGACGCGGGGGTGGCGGCCGTCCCGCCGGGGTGGCTGCACATATATGTGCGGCCGCCCCGGGGGGGCGGGACGGCCGCCACCCGGGCCATTGGGCCCGGGTGAGACCCGACCGTTGCGCCCATGCGCGTTGTTTCCGCACTTCGCCACACGGTACACCGGCACAGCCAGAACCGCCCTTGCACCCCGCTCCGCCCCGCCCTAAGAAGCGCGCGGAAATTCGGGCCGTGCGGGGGGGATGCATGCCGCTTCTCGTGATGAAATTCGGTGGCACCTCGGTGGCCGACCTCGCGCGTATCGAAAACGCCGCGAAGAAGGTGCAGAAAGAGGTCGAGCGCGGCTATGACGTCATCGTCATCGTCAGCGCCATGTCGGGCGAGACCAACAAGCTCGTGGGCTTCGTCGAAGGCACGTCCAAGCTTTACGACGCCCGCGAATATGACGCGGTGGTCGCCTCGGGCGAGAATGTGACCGCGGGCCTGATGGCCCTGCGCCTGCAGGAGATGGGCGTTCCCGCGCGGTCCTGGCAGGGCTGGCAGGTGCCGATCCAGACCACGGCGCAGCACGGCTCGGCCCGCTTTGTCGACATCCCGCGCGCCAATATCGACGCGAAGTTCAAGGAAGGCTTCAAGGTCGCGGTCGTGGCGGGCTTCCAGGGTGTCAGCCCCGAAGGCCGCATCACCACGCTGGGCCGCGGCGGTTCGGACACCACCGCCGTTGCCTTTGCCGCCGCCTTCGGCGCGGAACGCTGCGACATCTACACCGACGTTGACGGCGTCTACACCACCGACCCGCGCGTGTCGTCCAAGGCGCGCAAGCTGGAGAAGATCGCCTTCGAGGAGATGCTGGAGCTTGCCTCGCTCGGCGCCAAGGTCCTGCAGACCCGCTCGGTCGAGCTTGCCATGCGCTACAAGGTGCGCCTGCGCGTGCTGTCATCGTTTGAGGATACCGACGAAACGTCCGGCACTCTTGTCTGCGACGAGGAGGAAATCATGGAATCGAAAGTCGTCTCTGGCGTCGCCTTCTCGCGCGAGGAAGCGAAGATCACCCTCTTCACCATCGAGGACCGCCCGGGCGTCGCCTCGGCCATCTTCGGCCCCCTGGCCGATGCGGGCGTGAACGTGGATATGATCGTGCAGAACATCAGCGAGAAGGACTATGACGACGCCCATCCCGGCGCCGTCACCGACATGACCTTCTCCTGCCCGATCAACCAGGTCGACCGCGCCCGCAAGGCGATGGAGGATGCCAAGGCCGCAGGCAAGATCGGCTATGACGAGCTGATCGTGGATACGGATGTGGCCAAGGTGTCGGTCGTGGGCATCGGGATGCGGTCGCATGCGGGCGTCGCGGCCAAGATGTTCAACGCGCTCTCGGCGGAAAACATCAACATCAAGGTGATCTCCACCTCGGAGATCAAGATTTCCGTCCTGATCGACCGGAAATACATGGAACTGGCCGTGCAGGCGCTGCACGATGCCTTTGATCTGGACAAGGCGTAAGCGTTCAGCGCGCCGATGTGACCCGTCCCGCCCCGGTCCATGGATCGGGGCGTCTTCATTCCGGCAGGCAAATTTCTTCGAAGAAATTTGCAAGGGTTTTCGAAAACTCTTGCCCCCGTCGCCTTCCGCGCGCCCTGCGTCGCCCCTGCCGCTGTGGCCCTGCCCGCGCCGCGCCATCCTGAGCCCGCAATGACCGACACCGCCCCCCCGCGCCCGCGCTTCGACCCCGTCTTCCCGCTGCTCTCGGCGCTGCTGGTGCTGACATGGTCCACGGGGTTCTTGGGTGTGCGGGGCCTGTCCGACACGACGCCGATCCTGACCATCCTGTTCTGGCGCAGTCTGATCTCGGGGCTGGTCCTGCTGCCCTTCGCGCTGCGCTTCGGGCCCCGCCTTGACCTGCGGGCGGTGGTCGAACAGGCGGGGTTCGGGACGTTTTCCATGTTCCTCTATCTGGGGGGCTTTTCCCTTGCCATCGGGCAGGGCCTGCCCACGGGCCTTGTCGCGCTGATCACCGACATGCTGCCTTTGGGCGTGGCGCTGCTGGCGGGGCCGCTGCTGGGCCAGCACCTGAGCGCGCGGCAATGGCTGGGCACGGGCGTCGGCGTGGCGGGCGTGGCGCTGGTCTCGGCCGAGGGGCTGCGGCTGGGCGATGCGCCGCTCTGGGCGCTGGCGCTGCCGGTGGCGGGGACCATGGCATTTGCGCTCTCGGCGGTGATGCAGCGGCGGCTACGCCCCGCCTCGGTCGCGGTGCACCAGTCGCTCTGCCTGCAATGCCTGACGGCGGCGGCGCTCTTTGCGTTGGCCGCCCTGCCCTTTGGCGGCGTCGCCCCGACGCCCACCCCCGCTTTTGCCGCAGGCATCGGCTGGCTGGTGCTCTTTGCCACCTTCGGCGGATATGGCACCTATTACCTGTGCCTGACCCGCTATCCGGCGGCGCGGGTGACGGCGGTGCTTTACCTGTCGCCCCCCGTCACCATGGCCGCCGCCCATCTGGCCTTCGGCGAGCCGCTCTCGCCCCTGATGCTGGCGGGTACCGCCGTCACGCTGGCGGGCGTGGCCCTTGCCGCCGCCCGCGGCGCGCAGGGCTGAGACGCCGCCATCAGCAGGGGTTCCCCCGCTGCGGTCGATATGCTCTAAAGACCGCAACAGGGACAGACAGGCCGATGCCAGAACGGACGGAAAGCGAAAGCCGCAAGCTGCTGCGGCGCCTGCGCGACACGCTTGCCACGACAGGCGGCGGTCAGGACCGTCTGGACCGCATCACCCACCTGATCGCGGATTCCATGGGGACCGAGGTCTGTTCGATCTACCTGTTCCGCGACCCCGAAACGCTGGAGCTTTGCGCGACCGAAGGCTTGCGTCCCGAATCCGTGCACCAGACCCGCATGAAGCTGGGCGAGGGGCTGGTGGGCCGCGTGGCGCGCACGGGCCTGCCCGTCAACACCGCCAACGCCCCGCAGGAAAAGGGCTTTCGCTACATGCCCGAAACGGGCGAGGAGATCTATTCCTCCTTCCTTGGCGTGCCGATCCAGCGGGTGGGGGAAAAGCTGGGCGTCCTTGTCGTGCAGTCGCGGACCGCGCGCGAGTTTTCCGAGGACGAGATCTACGCCCTCGAAGTGGTCGCCATGGTGCTGGCCGAGATGACGGAACTGGGCGTCTTCAACGGCGATGCCGACGGGATGCGGGCGCTGCACAAGCAACCGGTGATGATCCGGGGCGGCACCGGTCAGGAAGGCGCGGCCGAGGGGCGCGTCTGGCTGCACGAGCCGCGCGTGGTGGTCACGAACCCCGTGGCCGACGATCCGCTGACCGAGATCGACCGCATCCGCGAGGCGGTGGGAAAACTGCGCGTGTCGGTCGACGACCTCCTGAGCGCGGAAAGTCTGGACAAGGACCAGAAGGCGGTTCTGGAAGCCTATCGCATGTTCGCCAATTCGCGCGGCTGGCTGCGCCGGATGGAAGAGGACATCCAGCGCGGCCTGTCGGCCGAGGCGGCGGTGGAAAAGGAACAGTCGGCGGCGCGGGCGCGGCTGGAACAGGTGCCCGACGCCTATCTGCGCGAACGCCTGCACGATCTGGACGACCTGTCGAACCGCCTGCTGCGCATCCTGACGGGTCAGGGCAGCGATACGGGCGCGGCCATGCCGGAAAATCCGGTTCTGGTGGCGCGCAATATCGGGCCTGCGGAATTGCTGGAATACGGGCGCAAGCTGAAGGGCGTGGTGCTGGAGGAAGGCTCCGTCGGGTCGCACGCGGCCATCGTGGCGCGCGCGCTGGCCATTCCGCTGGTCATCCACGCCGACCGCATCACGACCGAGGCGCTGAACGGCGACCAGATCCTGGTCGACGGGGATCAGGGCATCGTCCATCTGCGGCCCGAAGAAACGGTCGCCCGCGCCTTCCGCGACAAGATCGCGATGCAGGCGGCGGCGCAGCAGCGCTATGCATCGCTCCGCGGCCTTCCGGCGCAGTCGAAATGCGGCACGGTGACGACGCTGATGATGAATGCGGGGCTGATGGCGGACCTGCCCAGCCTTGACGGATCGGGTGCCGAAGGGGTGGGCCTGTTCCGGACCGAGCTGCAATTCCTCGTCCGCAACAAGATGCCGCAACGGGCAGAGCTGGCCGCGCTTTACGCCCGCGTGATGGATGCCGCGCATGGCAAGCGTGTGGCCTTCCGCACGCTGGACATCGGGTCGGACAAGGTGCTGCCCTATATGAAGCCGCAGGACGAGCCCAACCCCGCGATGGGCTGGCGCGCGATCCGCGTGGGACTGGACAAGCCGGGCGTGCTCAGGATGCAGTTGCAGGCGCTGATCCGCGCGGCCAAGGGGCGACCGCTGACCGTGATGTTCCCCTTCATCACCGAGCTGTCGGAATTCCAGACCGCCCGCGCCATGGTGATGGGCGAATTGCACCGCGAGAAATCGCTGGGCCATCCCGTCCCCGCACGGGTGGAAATCGGCGCGATGCTGGAAACCCCGTCGCTCGCCTATGCCCCCCGCACGTTTTTCGAGCTGACGGATTTCGTGTCGATCGGCGGGAACGACCTGAAACAGTTCTTCTTCGCCGCCGACCGTGAAAACGAACGCGTCCGCCGCCGGTACGACACGCTGAACGTGTCCTTTCTGCGCTTCCTATCGCAGATCATCGCCCGCTGTGCCGAGACGGGCACGCCGCTGTCCTTCTGCGGCGAGGATGCGGGCCGTCCGGTGGAGGCGCTGGCCTTCGCCGCGCTGGGGCTGCGTGGGCTGTCGATGCGCCCGGCCTCCATCGGTCCGGTCAAGGCGCTGCTCCGGCGCGTGGACCTGACCGAGGCGCGGGCGGTGATTGACGCCGCGATGGAGGGCGGTGCCGAAACCGTGCGCCCCGCGCTGATGGACTGGCTGGCGGCGCAGCCGGAGTGAGGGGGGACGGCCTCCGCACGATTGCCTGGTCAGCGATGGCAGCTTTCAGAACAAGGGGTGGCGAAAGGCGCCAGTGGCGCGTTTCGACACGCCGCCGGTAGGGCCGCGCGCGTCCCGCCGGGGCGGGCGCCTCTGGCGCACGTCCCGGTGGGGCGGGACGTGCGCGGACCGTGGCTTTGGGCCACGGTCCGGACCTGACCGTTGTGCCTTTGTGCCAAAATCCAATCGGCGTGGACCGCACACGCCGCCCCACCCTCACCCCTTCGTCACCCGCGCCGGCGTCACCGCCTCGGCAAAGGCCCCCAGGATCTCCTCTGCCCCGTGCTGCTGCGCCAGTGCCAGAAGGGCAAAGCGGATCTCCGCCATCTCGCGGTAATAGCTCAGGAAGGCCGCGTTCAGCGTCGCGCCCGCCACGGCGCCAAGGACGGGAACGGCCTGCGTCGCCAGTTTCTGGCCCATCGTGGAGGCCAGTTTCGGCGCAACGGACTGGATCACCTGCGCGATGGCAGGCCCCGTCACCGTCAGCCGCGCCGACAGGAAGGACGTGTTCACCCCGTCATCCTGCGACAGCGGGCTTCCGGCGGTGAAGACGCGCAGGCATTCGGCGCGGATCGCGGGATCGTCGGGGTCGAAGCCCGCCTCGCGCGCGGCGCGGCGGATCGCGTGCAGGATCACCGTGACCGTGACGGGCAGTTCCGCCACCGATGTGGCAATCCCCCCAGCCCCGCCGACCGCCCCTGACAGCACCGCCGCCGCCATCGGCCCGTTGCGCCCCGTATCGGGCAGCCGGTCGCCCGCCGCCGCGACCCCGTGCGCGGCGAGAAGCGCCTTTTCCACCGCCGTGCCGATCTGCGCCCTGACCCCTTCTGGCAGCGCGTCGAGCCGCCCTTCCACCGCGCCGCCCAGCCGGTTGACCAGCGCCATGACGGGGCCATTGGCGCGCCGGTACCGGCGGGCGAGCGTACGGATTTCCGCGCTGCGGTCGGGGGCGGCGATGGCGGGCAGGTTGTCCATGCCCCGAATGTGGGGGGGATTGCCCCCCGGCGCAAGGATCAGGTGGCCTTGGTCACGGCCCCGCGCACCCCGTCCCACGCGCCGGTCTTCAGCGCCAGCCCCAGCACGCGGTCGGGGTTGGTGGGGGGCGGCATCTCCACCCCGTCCAACCGGTGGAAGCCGAAGCGCGAATAATAGGGCGCATCCCCCACCAGCATGACACGTTCCCAGCCCAGACGCCGCGCTTCGGCCAGAGATTCGTTGATCAAAAGCCCGCCCAGCCCCTCGCCCTGCCGCGTCGGGTGCACGGCCACGGGCCCCAGCAGCAACGCATCCTGCCCCCCCACCTCGACCGGCCAATAGCGGATGGCGGCGGCCAGCGTCCCGTCGCCATCCCGCAGGATCAGGCAGAGCGCGGCCACCGTCGGCACCCCGTCGCGCAACCGGTAGGAGGACAGCGCCGTGCGGCCGGGCGCGAAGCAGAGGTCATAGAGCGCCTCAACCTCCCACCAGTCCTCTTCGGTTTCCTCTTCCAGACGGTACAAGCGGGCGGCCTCCGAATCCTCTGGAAACGCCCGTAACATGCACCTACGACAGGATCAAACCGCCTGACCGGAAAGCCGCCACAGATGTTCTACCGCCCCGCCGAAGGCCACGGCCTGCCGCACAATCCCTTCAACGCCATCGTGACGCCGCGCCCCATCGGCTGGATTTCCACCCGCGGGCCGCTGGGCGACAATCTGGCGCCCTATTCCTTCTTCAACGCCGCCGCCTATACCCCGCCACAGGTAACCTTCGCCTCCACCGGTGCAAAGGATTCGGTGGGCAATGCGCGTGCAAGCGGGGTCTTTGCCGTGAATGTGGTGGAAGAGGCGATGTTCGCCGCGATGTCCGAGACTTCGGCGGAACTGCCGCAGGGGGTGGACGAATTCGCCCATGCAGGGGTGGCCAAGGCGGAATGTGCCAGCATCGATTGCCCCCGCGTGGCCGATGCGCCCGCGACGCTGGAATGTCGGGTCATCGACATCATCACCCTGCGCGGGCAGGACAATTTTCTCGTGATCGGAGAGGTCACGGGCATCCACCTGCGCGACGACTGTGTACGGGACGGGCGGTTCGACGTGACCGCCTTCACCCCCGTGGCGCGGCTGGGCTATCGCGACTACACCTTCGTGCGCGAGGTGGTGGCGCTGAAGCGGCCTGACGAGCGGTGATGCGCCGGATGGGCACGATTGCCCGTCCTACGATATGATCTTCGACTTTGCCGCCAGATCGCCGCCGCGCCAGACATAGGCCGCGACCAGCGGCGCGTCCCCCGTCCGCATGGCATGGGGCATCCATGACGGGTGGCGGATCGGCTGCCCCGGCGGGACCGGCGCAAAGGGCGCGTCGCCCCGCATCCACTCCGCCGCTCCCGACAGGGGCAGATAGACCTCCTCGGCCTCATGCGCGTGGGGCGGATAGTCGATCCCCGGCGCAAGGACCAGAAACCCCGCCGCCACGCGGTCGCTGGCAATCGGTCCGCGCAGACCGACCAGTTCTGTCCAGCCATAGCCGCGCAGGAACTCCGCCCCGAAATCCCCCGCGCCATAGGTCTGCCCCCAGCGCAGCGCCGCCGCCCCGTCGCGCAAGCCCGCCACAAGCGCGGCATGGGACGCGGGGGCCTGTGCTGCCGCACGCTCCAGCACGGCGCAGACGGGCAGCGTCGCAGGCTCTGCCACCCGCGTCACGCGCAGCGCGGGCCAGTCCGCCAGCGCCTCGCCCGCCCCCGCTGCGGCAAAGGCCGCCCGCAGCCCGAAGGCCAGTTCCACCGCATCCATCCGCGCCCTCCCAGTTGCCCTGCGCCAGTTGACCACAGGCGCGGCACGGGATCATCCCCCTTTCCTGCCCGTCCCGCCTTGCCTAAGCTGCACTGCGGCGTAACGAGGGGGGCGGCAGATGCAGACCATGATCGGGGTGATCGGCGGCTCGGGCGTCTACCAGATCGACGGGCTGGAAGGCGCGGCATGGAGGCGCGTCGACACGCCCTGGGGCGCGCCCTCGGACGAGGTGCTGACCGGCCGTCTGGGCGGTGTCGCCATGGCCTTCCTTCCCCGCCACGGGCGCGGCCATGTCCATGCCCCCTCGGACGTGCCCTATCGCGCCAATATCGACGCGCTGAAACGGCTGGGCTGCAGCGATGTCATCGCCGTCTCGGCCGTGGGGTCCCTGCGCGAGGATTTCCGGCCCGGCGATTTCGTGCTGGTGGACCAATATATCGACCGCACCTTCGCCCGCCCCAAATCCTTTTTCGGGTCGGGCTGCGTGGCGCATGTGGGCTTTTCGCACCCGACCTGCCCGCGCCTGTCCGACGCCTGCGTGCAGGCCGCGCGGGCCGCAGGCGTGACGGTACATGACAGCGCCACCTATCTGGCGATGGAGGGGCCGCAATTCTCCACCCTCGCCGAATCCCGCCTTTATCGGTCGTGGGGGGCGGATGTGATCGGGATGACGGGGATGCCCGAGGCCAAACTCGCCCGCGAGGCAGAGCTTTGCTATGCCTCGGTCGCGATGGTGACGGATTACGACTGCTGGCATCCGGGGCATGATGCGGTGGATGTGGCCGCCGTGATCCGCACGCTGACCGCCAATGCGGGCAATGCGCGGGCGCTGGTGGCGGGGCTGCCCGCACGGCTGGGCGCGGGGCGCGCGCCCTGCCCGCATGGCTGCGACCGCGCGCTAGAGACGGCGGTGATGACCGCCCCCGACAAGCGCGATCCGGCCCTGCTCGCGCGGCTGGATGCCGTGGCCGGGCGCGTGCTGGGAAGGTAGGGCGCGCGCCCGCCCAACCCTTCCTTAACCCGCGGCAGGGGCAATGGGGCTTTCCCCTGCCGGAGTTTGCCCATGCGCGCCGACCATATCCGCCTTCTCCACAGCCGCCTTTCGGCATCGGGCCATGATCTTGGTCCCGACGTGGGGCGCCTGACCCCTGCCCTGTCGCGCGCGGTCGCTGCGGCCCTGCCGTCCCATGCGCCGCCGGCAGACTGGCAGGGCTGGCCCGCCACACGGCAGGCGGTGGCGCTCCTGCAGGCGCTCGCCCGCGCCGAGGGGGTGGAGGCAGGCCCGCTCGACGGATGGTGGGGCCCGCAGACCGCCCATGCCGCCGCGGCCATGCTGGCGCGCGACAGCACCGGCCACCTGCCCGACTGGCGCGACATCACGCCCGCCACCGCAAACCCCAACGGCTGGCCCGCCGAAAGCGGCGTCACCGCCTTCTACGGCCCGCACGGCACCCCCGACGGCCCGCGCCCGCCGCTGGTGCAGGTGCCCTCTCCCTGGACCTTCCGCATCGCGTGGAACCTGTCGCAGACGCGCAGCTTCCTCTGGGCGCATGAACGCACCGCCCCTTCGGTCGCCCGCATCCTGTCGCGCATCCACCACCATTACGGCGAGGCGCGCATCCGCGAGCTGCGGCTGGATATCTTTTCGGGCGATTACATGCCGCGCCTGATGCGGGGCAGCCGGACGCGGTGGTCGATGCACAGCTGGGGCATCGCCTATGACTTCGACGACAGCCGGAACCGCCTGCACTGGGGCGCCGACCGCGCCCGCCTCGCCCAGCCCGAATATCGCCCCTTCTGGGAGATATGGGAGGCCGAAGGCTGGGTCTCGCTCGGCCGGACGAAGAATTACGACTGGATGCATGTGCAGGCGGCAAGACCGGACTGACCCCTTCCCCGCGCTGCGGCGGGCAGATGCGCGCCGTCGCGGCGCGACCGGCCCCTCTCGACGCCTGCCGCATGGCCCGTTACACCCTATGCCGAAGCAACCGCAGGGATCGCCATGGCCAAGACCGTCAAGGATTACATCCGCACCATCGTCGACTTCCCGCACGAGGGCATCCTGTTCCGCGACGTGACCACCCTCTTTGCCGATCCGCGCGGGTTCCGCATGTGCGTGGACCAGCTTCTCGCCCCCTATGCGGGAATGCGCATCGACAAGGTCGCGGGGCTCGAGGCCCGGGGCTTCATCCTTGGCGGGGCGGTGGCGCACCAGCTGTCGACCGGCTTCATCCCGATCCGCAAGAAGGGCAAGCTGCCCGGTGCCACGATTTCCGAAAGTTACAAGCTCGAATATGGCGAGGCGACGGTCGAGGTGCATGACGACGCCATCCAGCCGGGGGAAAAGGTGCTGCTGGTCGATGACCTCCTGGCCACGGGCGGCACGGCCGAGGCGGGGATCAAGCTGATCGAACGGCTGGGCGCGCAGGTCGTGGGCTGCGCCTTCGTGGTGGACCTGCCCGATCTGGGGGGACGCCGCAAGCTTCAGTCGATGGGGATGGACGTCCACGCCCTCTGCGCCTTCGAGGGGCTGTAAACCCTGTCTTAACACCTTCCCGCTACGACTCGGGGGCAGTCGGGGGCACCCATTCCCGATGCTTGCTGCTTGCAGGGAAGGTTTCCCACCCCGCCCCGCCGGTTCACCCCGGCGGGGTTTTTCCTTTTGCGCCGAAGCAGGGCACCGTCATTGCCCTGACACGGGCCGCAGGCTAGGTCTGCACGCATGACATCCTTCCGCGACCTGTTCCGCACCTTCGGCAAGATCGGCCTGCTGTCCTTTGGCGGGCCGGCGGCGCAGATCGCGCTGATGCACCGCGTGCTGGTGGACGAACGCAAATGGCTGACCGAGAAGGACTATCTCTCGGCCCTGTCCTTCTGCATGCTCCTTCCGGGCCCCGAGGCGATGCAGCTTGCCACATGGTCGGGCTGGCGGCTGCGCGGCACGGCGGGGGGGCTGATTGCGGGGTTGCTCTTCGTGCTGCCCGGGGCTGCGGTGGTGCTGGCGCTGGCCGCGATCTACGCGGCCTTCGGCAGCGTGCCGCTAATACAGGCGCTGTTCATGGGCGTGCAGGCCGCCGTGGCCGTGATCGTGATCGAGGCGCTTTTGCGCGTGGGCAAGCGCGCGCTCAAGGGGCGGGCGGCGCTGGTGATCGCGGCGCTGGCCTTTGCCGCGCTCTTCTTACTCGACGCGCCCTTCCCGCTGGTGATCCTTGCGGCGGGCCTCTGGGGCTTTGCCACCGCGCGCGAGGCGGCGGGCGATCTGCCCGCGCCCCCGCGCGCCGCCCATACCGCGCGCACGGTTGCCATCTGGTCCGTGGTCTGGCTTGCCCCGCTGGGCCTGCTCTGGCTGGCCGAAGGCGGGCTTCTGGCCGAGATCGGCACCTTCTTTGCCAAGCTTGCCATCCTGACCTTCGGCGGCGCCTATGCGGTGCTGGCATGGATGGCGCAGGCGGTGATCGAGGAAAAGGGATGGCTCACCCTGCGGCAAATGATGGACGGGCTGGGACTGGCCGAGACGACGCCGGGGCCGCTGATCCTCGTGACGGAATTCGTGGGCTATGTGGCTGCGCACCGTCAGGGGGGCTGGCTCATGGGTCTGGCGGGGGCGGCGGTGACGCTCTGGGTCACTTTCGTGCCGTCCTTCCTGATGATCTTCGCGGGCGCGCCGTGGATCGCGCGCATCACGGCCGATCCGCGCCTTGCAGGGGCGCTTTCTGCCATCATGGCCGCCGTGGTGGGGGTGATCGCCAACCTATCGGTCTGGTTCGCGGCGCATGTCTTCTTTGCCGAGGTCGGGCGCGACAGCTATGGCCCGCTGCACCTTCTGACCCCGGACCTGTCCAGCCTCCGCCCCGACCTTGCCGCGCTGGCGCTGCTGGCGGGCTGGCTCCTGCTGCGGCGGCACTGGCCGCTGCCGCTGGTGCTGGCGCTCTGCGCGGCGGGGGGGCTTGGGCTGCATTTCCTCCTCCCCGCCATTCCGGCGGCATCCTGACGCAAAGGAACAGATAGCGCCGTGCCCCCCTTTCCTTCGGGCCCGAATCCCCCGTAAATGGGACCACCACCGGAAAGGACAGCGCATGGCCCGCTCCATCGACTACGGCAATCTGATGCATCGGGCGATGCGGGGGCTGATCCAGACCGTCCTGCGCGACGTGGCGCAGAACGGCCTGCCCGGCGCGCACCATTTCTTCATCACCTTCGACACCACCCATCCGGGCGTTGCCATCGCGGACTGGCTGAAATCGCGCTACCCGACCGAAATGACGGTGGTCATCCAGCACTGGTTCGAGAATCTCGAGGTCACCGACGACCAGTTCTCGGTCACGCTGAACTTCGGCAACCAGCCCGAGCCGCTGGTCATTCCCTTCGATGCCGTCCGCACCTTCGTCGATCCGTCGGTCGAGTTCGGGCTGCGCTTCGAAACCCATGACGACAGCGACGATGACGAGGACGAGGACGAGGGCGACGATGACGGCGACGACGACCCGCCGCCCCAGCACGACGCGCAGATCGTCAGTCTCGACAAGTTCCGCAAGCACTGACCGCGCGGCCGCCCGCGACGGTATGCGACGGTATGCCAATTGATTTTGCCGCCGCCGCCCGCTAAGGCGGGCCAAGCGAAATCAGGAGGCTTGCGAATGTCCGCCACCCGCACCGAAACCGACAGCTTTGGCCCGCTGGAAGTTCCCGCCGACAAGTATTGGGGCGCGCAGACGCAACGCTCCATCATCAACTTCCCCATCGGCTGGGAACGCCAGCCCGTCGCCATCATCCGCGCGCTGGGGGTCATCAAGAAGGCCTGCGCTCTGGTCAATATCGATCAGGGCGACATCGCGCCGGAACTGGGCCGCGCCATCGCGGCGGCGGCGCAGGAAGTGATCGACGGCCGCTTCGACGACAACTTCCCGCTGGTCGTCTGGCAGACCGGATCGGGCACGCAGTCCAACATGAACGCCAACGAGGTCATCTCGAACCGCGCGATCGAGATGCTGGGCGGCGTGATGGGATCGAAAAAGCCCGTCCACCCGAACGACCATGTCAACATGGGGCAGTCGTCGAACGACACCTTCCCCACCGCGATGCATGTCGCCATCGGCATGATGGCGCGCGACGTGCTGCTGCCGGGGCTGGAGAAGCTCTCCAAGGCGCTTTGGGCGAAGTCGCATGAATTCAAGGACATCATCAAGATCGGCCGCACCCATACGCAGGATGCGACACCCCTGACGCTGGGTCAGGAATTCTCGGGCTACGCCACGCAGGTCGACAAGGGTATCGCGCGGGTCAAGGCCTGTCTGCCCGACATCTATGAACTGGCGCAGGGCGGCACCGCCGTCGGCACAGGCCTGAACACCCGTGTGGGCTGGGACACCCGCGTCGCGGCCCGCATTGCAGAAATCACGGACCTCCCCTTCGTCACCGCCCCGAACAAGTTCGAGGCTCTGGCCGCCCATGACGCGATGGTCATGTTCTCCGGCGCGCTGAAAACGGTGGCCGCAGCACTGTTCAAGATCGCCAACGACCTGCGCCTTCTGGGCTCCGGCCCCCGCTCGGGTCTGGGCGAGCTGATCCTGCCCGAAAACGAACCCGGCTCCTCGATCATGCCCGGCAAGGTGAACCCGACGCAGGCCGAGGCGCTGACCATGGTCTGCGCCCATGTCATGGGCAATGACGCCGCCGTGGGCTTTGCCGGATCGCAGGGCCATTTCGAACTGAACGTCTACAACCCCATGATGTCCTACAACGTGCTGCAATCCATGCAGCTACTGGGCGATGCGGCGGGCAGCTTCACCGACAACATGGTGGTGGGCACGCAGGTCAATACGGCCCGCATCGACAAGCTGATGAAGGAATCGCTGATGCTGGTCACGGCGCTGGCGCCCACCATCGGCTATGACAACGCCACCAAGGTCGCCAAGACCGCCCACAAGAACGGCACGACCCTGAAGGAAGAGGCGATCGCCCTTGGCTTCGTCGATGCCGAAACCTTCGACCGTGTCGTGCGGCCCGAGGACATGATCGGCCCGAAGGGGTAAGGATGGCCGAGATCGTCAACCTGCGCGCAAAACGGAAAGAAGCGGCCCGCAAGGCCGCCCGCGCCAAGGGCGACGAGAACGCCGCTAAGTTCGGCCGGAGCAAGGCGGAACGCGAGCTGGAACAGGCGCGGGCGGAAAAGGCCGCCCGCGACCTTGACGCGCACCGGCGCGACGAATGACCGCCCGCCCCGTCAAGCACTCGCTCACCCTGCGCGGGCACCGCACCAGCGTCAGCCTCGAAGAGGAGTTCTGGCAGGCCTTCCGCGCCATCGCCATGGAGCGCGGCCTGACGCTGAACCAGTTGGCGGTCGAGGTGGACGAGGCGCGCGACGGCGATGTGGGACTTGCCTCGGCGATCCGCGTCTACGTGCTGCGGCGGTATCGCGGTTAACCGGGCGTTTACCCCTCTGCGGCAGGCTTCCGGGATGAGCCGCAATCTTCTGCCCTACACGACCGAGGGATGGATCGCCCATCTCTTCAACTCGCAGGCCGCGCGGGACGGCGGGGTCATCCGGCGTCAGGTCCGCGATGTGGAACGCTATGTGGGCCGCGAGGTGTTTCTGGCCGAAATGCGTCGGCGGGGCTTTGCGGTGCTGGAGAATGCGGGCCAGTTCATCATCATCTGCAATCAGGAACCGATCCGCCGCGTCCTGTAGCGATTTCTGACGCAGAAATCGCAGCGGAATTTGACGCAAATTCCGCCAACAGCCGTCGCGCCCGGGACCCGATTTCTGCGTGCAGAAATCGTCGCGAAATCTGCGTCAGATTTCGCCCCCCCGCCGCACCACCCGCAGCCAGACGCCATCCTTCGCACGCACCGTCAGATGCGCCACCGGCACCGGTACCCGCCCCTCCACCACCTCGAACCGGAACGCCCGGCACAGCATCGCCAGCAGAAGCACCCCCTCTGCCATGGCAAACCCCGCCCCCGTGCAGACCCGTGGCCCCGCCGAAAACGGCAACCACCCGTCCCGCGCCTGAACCTTCGTCTCTTCCCGCGCCCAGCGGTCGGGATCGAACCCGTCGGGGTCGGACCAGATCCGCTCGTGCCGCCCCAGATGCCAGGACGACAGCACCACCTGCGCCCCCGGCGCGACCTGCCGCCCCCTGAACTCCTCGGGGCAGGTCGTCTCGCGCACCATCATCGGAACGGGCGGGAACAGGCGCAGCGCCTCGCGAAACACATCCCGCGTCAGGCGCAGCCGCGACAGGGCCGAGAATTCGGCCATCATCCCCGCCGCCTCTGCCGCCACCCGCTCCTGCACATCCGGATGCGCCGCCAAAAGCCACAGCGCCCAGCCCAAGGCGCTCGCACTCGTCTCGTGACCTGCAAGGAAGAAGATGGCGACCTGATCCACCATCTCCTCGGTCCCGAACCGCGCCCCCGTCACGGGGTCCGCCATCACCATGATCTTTGTCGCCAGATCATCCGGCGCGATGCCTGCCGCGATCTCCTCGGCCCGCCGCGCCGTTATCGCGGTGATCAGGCGCCGGATTTCGGCGGCTGCCGCACGTGTTCCACGCCGGAACCCGCGCGGCATCCAGCGCGGCAGGGGCAGGAAGGCCGCAAGGTTCAGGATCGGCTGGGTCCGCTGATAGGCGCGGAAGGCGTGGAAGACCGCCGTCGCGTCCCGATCCTCGATCGGGATGGAAAACAGCGTGCGGAAGATCACATCCGCCGCCGCGTGGGAACAGACCTCCTCGACCTCCACCACGCCCTCGGGCATCCGCGCCACCGCCGCCTCGCCCGCCGCCCACATGGCGGGAAAGGTGTCGCGCAGCCGCCCCCCCTCGAAGGCCGGATCGATGATCCGCCGCTGCCGCTTCCACTGTTCGCCATTGGTCACGAAGACCGACTGGCCCAGCAGCGGTTCCAGCCCCTCGCGCACGCGGCCCGATTTCGGAAAATCATCCGGCCGCTCCTGCAGCACGCGCCGGACCAACGCAGGGTCGTTGCACATGTAGCTGCGGAAGAAGGGCGTGCGGAATTCGGCCATCCACGCGCGGTAAAGCCGCGCGGGCTGCGCCGACAGGATGTCCTGCCGGAACAGCCGCAGATAGCGCCACCACGACACGCGGTCGGGGCGCGGTTCGGGCTTCGGCACCTTCATGCCACGCTCCTGTGGCCCGACAGCGCCCGCTCGATCCGGCTTTTCGACGCCGCCCGCCCCGCATAGCGCGCGCGCAGGGTCAGCGGCCCCGCCGTCACGCGGAAATAGTCGTAATCGCCGGGCCGGTCGAAGGCGCACATGTACTGGAAATGCAGCCGGAACCAGCGGAAGCGCATCTTGCGCCACCGCTCGGGGCTGAAGGTCTGGGTAAAGGCGCAGGACAGGACCAGCGGCCAGCGCTTGCCCGAGGGCGCGACACCGGAAACGGCCACCGCATCGCAGAGCGCAAAGGCACAGCCATCCCCCGGCGCGCTCACGTCGACCCAGGCAAGTTCCTCCCGCGTCGAAAGATAGGCCAGATCGCCCCGCAGCTTCCGCGCCTCGGGCAGAAAGGACACCATCGGCACCACCTGCCCCAGCGTCAGGAACCCCAGCGCAGGCCCGCGCGCGGGCAGCCCCTCGCGGATCAGGTCGGCAAGGATGGTGACGCCAAGGATCGCGCCCGAGGAATGGCCCACCACCAGCACCTCGTCCCAGTCCTCGGCCAATGCCACGGCGATGCGGGCGCGGAATGCCTCCATCCGCGTGACCAGAGCGGGCGGATAGGCCCCCCGATGCCCCGCCGAAAAGGCATAGTCATGCATCAGGTAATGGGCGAGGAACCAGCGGTCCCACCGCCGGAAGGCCCGCAGCACCAGCCCGACCACCGCGCCACCGGCCAGCAGCCCCAGACCGGCCCCGCCCCATCCCGGCACCAGCCCCGCCACGGCCGCGCCAAGGCCCCATCCCGCCAGCCCCGCCACCACGGCCTGCATGGACAGCATCACCACGGGATAGAGCGCGGCCAGCGTCGGCCCTTTCCGCAGCCGCCCCAGACGGAACAGCGCGCCCGAGGCCACATAGATCCATGCCGTCCTGACCATCTGCCCATAGGTCGCGGCCAGCGTCCGCCGCATCGACCCGCCGATGATATCGGCCCAGGCCAGCACTTCGACCACGGCCTCCACCGTCTCGCCGTCGATCTGGGACGCGACCGACCAGCCATGCGCCATGCCCGCAGGCTTGCGGCCCACCTCCAGCGCATAGCCGGATATGGCCGCCTGTCGCGGCCCCTCGGTCCGGTAGAACTGGCGATAGCGGCGCGTCTGCAGGGGGTCGAAGCCCGGAATGTAGAAGACGCGGCGCCGACGCACCCGCCCCGTTTCCGCCGCCGTCAGACCCGCCATCCGCAAGAACCCCGCACCCGCACGCCCCCAGTATGACGCGCGGTAAGGATCAACCCAAGAGGGGAATTCCGAACCGGTCGAAGGTTTCCAGAAGCCACCAGCTGAAATCGGTGAAGGCCCCCGTCAGCAGCGCCAACCCCACCACGACCAGCAGGGCACCCATCGCCCGCTCGATCCACTTCATGTGCCGCTTCAGCCGCGCCATCACGCCGACAGCCCGTTCGATGAACATCGCCGCCAGCAGGAAAGGCAGACCCAGCCCCGCCGCATAGACGGCCAGCAGCACCGTGCCCCGCTGCACCGATCCCTCCTGCGCGGCCAGCGACAGGATCGCGCCCAGTTGCGGGCCGATGCAGGGCGTCCAGCCGAAGGCGAAGGCCAGCCCCAGCACATAGGCCCCGAAGGCCGACCCGCCGCGGTCGCCCGCATCCAGCCGCGCCTCGCGGTCAAGGATCGGGATGCGGAACAGGCCAAGGAAATGCAGCCCGAAGACCAGCACGACCGCGCCTGCGAGTTTCGTGAAGATCGTCTGGTTGGTCAGGAAGAAGGCGCCAAAGGCGCTGGCCGTGAAGCCCAGCAGCAGGAACACCGTCGACAGGCCAAGGACGAAGAACAGCGCGGGCAGCATCACCCGCCGCCGCGCGGCCCCGCCGCCCGTCATCTCGCCCATGGAAATCCCGCCCATATAGGCCAGATACGGCGGCACCACCGGCAACACGCAGGGCGACAGGAAGGACAGAACCCCCGCCGCCAGCGCCACCAGCATCGCGGGCAAAAGCCCCGCATCCATGATCTCGACCCCGAACATGGCCCCGTGATAGCCGCTTCGCGCGCCGCCGTCACCAAGGCCTTTCGTCACATTGCCGTGGCCATCGCCCGCGCCTTGGGCTATCACCCGGCCATGCCGCAGGATTGGGACATCGATCTGGATTGCGAGGGGCTTCTGTGCCCCCTGCCCGTGCTGCGGGCGCAAAAGCGGCTGGCCGCCATGCAGCCCGGCCAGATCCTGCGCGTGACGGCCACCGACCGCATGGCCGCAATCGACCTGCCGCATTTCTGCGCCGAAGCGGGCCATGACTTCCTCGACGCAACCGAAGCCGGCCCCGTCACCGCCTATCGCATCCGCCGCGCCTGACCTTGCCCGCCGGGGCGCTGCCCCGGACCCCGGAGTATTTGGGCCGAAATGAAACGGAAAAGGCCGGAGCAATGCGCCCCGGCCCTTGCCTGCGATGCCTTGCCGGATCAGCGGCCCAGCGACCACCAGCCCTTCTTGCGCGGCTTGTTCGGGTCCTCGACCTTGGGTTCGGGTGCAGGGGCGGGGGCAATGGCCGCCACCTCTGCCTCGCCCGGATCGGCGACAAGTGCCGCCGCGGGGGCGGGCTCGGCCAGTCCCGGATCGGCGGGGAAGCTTTCGGCCACGACCGGCGCGAGTGCCGCCTCGGTGGCGACCCCGGCCTCTTTCTTGGCCTTGGTGCTGCGCGACCGGCTGGCGGGTTTCTTCGCCTTGGGCGCGGGCTCCTCTGCCGCTGCGGGGGCCTCCTCGGCCATTGCGGGGGCCGCTTCCGCCACGGGGGCGACCTCGGCCTCGGTCTTCTTCTTGGTGCTGCGCGAGCGGGTCACCTTCTTTTTCGGCGCAGGCTCCTCTTCGGGCGCTGCGGCAGCAGGGGTCTCCGCGGTCTCTGCAACCGGAGCCTCGATCACAGCCACGGGCGCGGTTTCGGTGACGGCCTCGTCGTCGTCGCCATCCTCGCCGCTCTCGCCGCCTTCGTCATCGCCTTCGCCGGCAGCCGAACCCTCGGCCCCCGCGGCGCCCTGTCCGTTGGCACCGCTGCCCTTCTTCTTGCGCCGACGGCGACGCTTCTTCTTGCCATTGCCACTGGTGCCATCGCCGCGCCCCTCGGCCGTGGCCGATGCGGGACGGGCTTCGGTCGCCTCGGCCTCTTCGGCCTCGTCCAGATCCTCGTCGAAGGGGATGTCCTCATCCTCTTCCTCGTCCACCGGCGCGCCCATCAGGCCCGCATGGCCCGAGATGACCGACGACACCTCAGGCACCACCCGCGTGGCGGTCTTGAACTTCTCGATCGAGAAATCGGGGCTGACCAGTGCAGGGTCGCCCTCGATCCGCACGCTCATGCCATAGCGGGCCTCGATCAGGGCGATATGCTCGCGCTTCTGGTTGATCAGGAAGTTGACGATGCCCACGGGTGCCTTGAGCAGCACTTCCTTGGACCGCTTGCGCGTGCCTTCCTCTTCCAGCGCGCGCAGGATCTGCAGGCCAAGGCTATCATCCGACCGGATCAGACCGGTGCCGTGGCAATGGGCGCAGGGCTGGGTGGTGGATTCGAGCATCCCCGGACGCAGGCGCTGGCGGCTCATCTCCATCAGGCCGAAGCCCGAAATG
Source organism: Paragemmobacter amnigenus (assembly GCF_009908265.2). Taxonomy (GTDB): domain Bacteria; phylum Pseudomonadota; class Alphaproteobacteria; order Rhodobacterales; family Rhodobacteraceae; genus Paragemmobacter; species Paragemmobacter amnigenus. Next base: position 430,392 of record NZ_JAAATX020000001.1, read on the forward strand.
CGGCCGACCTGGATGCGCGCGCGGTCGGTCTTCAGCTTTTCCTTCAGACGCTTCTCGACGGCGGCGTTGTTCTTGCGCTCTTCCATGTCGATGAAGTCGATCACGATCAGACCGGCAAGGTCGCGCAGGCGGAGCTGGCGCGAAATCTCTTCCGCCGCCTCGAGGTTGGTCTTAAGTGCGGTTTCCTCGATCGAGCCTTCCTTGGTCGCGCGGCCCGAGTTCACGTCGATGGCCACCAGCGCCTCGGTCACGCCGATCACGATATAGCCGCCGGATTTCAGCTGCACGACGGGGTTGAACATCCCGCCCAGATAGCTTTCGACCTGATAGCGGGCGAAGAGCGGCATCGCCTCGTCATAGCGCTTCACCACCTTGGCGTGGCTGGGCATGATCATCCGCATGAAGTCCTTGGCGGTGCGATAGCCTGCCTCGCCCTCGACCAGAACCTCGTCGATCTCGCGGCTGTAGAGGTCGCGGATCGACCGTTTGATCAGGTTGCCTTCCTCGTAGATGGCAGCCGGAGCGATGGATTTCAGCGTCAACTCGCGGATCTGTTCCCACAGCCGCATGAGGTATTCGTAATCGCGCTTGATCTCGGCCTTGGTCCGCTTGGCCCCTGCCGTGCGGATGATCAGGCCCGCGCCTTCCGGCACCTCGATCTCGCCCGCGATCTCTTTCAGCTTCTTGCGGTCGGCGGCCTGCGTGATCTTGCGGGAAATCCCGCCGCCCCGTGCCGTGTTGGGCATCAGCACGCAATAGCGACCCGCCAGCGAAAGGTAGGTCGTCAGCGCCGCGCCCTTGTTGCCGCGCTCTTCCTTGACGACCTGGACCAGCATGATCTGCCGGACCTTGATCACTTCCTGGATCTTGTACTTGCGCGGGCGCGGTTTGCGCGGCTGGCTGATTTCCTCGGACACATCCTCATCCGCGACCGACTCGATCTCGTCGTCGGTGTCGCTGGCATGGTCCATGGCGCGATAGGGGCGCTCGCCATTCTCGCCGCCGTTGTCCGAGGCCGAGCCGCTGTCACGCTCGTGCTCGTGGCCCTCATGGTCTTGCCCATGGTCATGATCCGCACGGGTCGGCGCCGCACCCTCGTCCACCAGCGCATCCGCACCAACGGCCTCTTCCTCGCCCAGATCGACGACATCCATGCCGCCGATCTCTTCGGTCTTGACCGCGTCGCGCTTTGCCCCTTCGGGCTTGGGCCGCGACCGGCTGCGCGAGCGGCGGTTGTCTTCCTCGTCCTGCGCGCGGTTATAGGCGCGCTCTTCCTCGAGCAGGGCCTTACGGTCCGCGACGGGGATCTGGTAATAATCCGGATGGATTTCCGCAAAGGCGAGGAAACCATGCCGGTTCCCGCCGTAATCCACGAAGGCCGCCTGAAGCGAGGGTTCGACCCGCGTCACCTTGGCAAGGTAGATGTTCCCCGCCAGTTGCCGCTTGTTGACTGTCTCAAAGTCGAATTCCTCGACCTTGTTGCCGTCCACCACAACCACGCGGGTCTCTTCCGCATGGGTGGCGTCGATAAGCATTTTCTTTGCCATGATATCCTGATGCGCCCCGGCGCGGCCGATCCGGACCGGAGCATGCTCCGGGATCGGGGTCGAACGGGACAGGGCGGCTTGTCTGGGCAAGACGGCGCGGAACAGACGGCAGGGCCATGCCCGGTGGGCATCCCTCTGCTTTCGTCATCAAAATCGCGCGCGTCATCGCGGTTCTCTTCCGGATGCCCTGCGGCATCCACCTGATAAAGCCCGCTGCGTCCTTGGACCTGACGGGCAAACTGACGACCTCTCGGCCGATCCGACTGCGCCTTATCGCGACACCTTTCACGGCGCCTGCGACGGGGGGCAGAGAATTCCACGGCGGGCAAACCCGCGTCCTGCGACCCTAGCGGGAAAGTCGCGCAAAACACAATGGGGGAATTTGCAGGTGTGAACACAGCCGGGACTTCGGCAGCCACCGCTCAAGCGGTATCGCGCGCAGAAACCGCGCCGGAATATGACGCATATTCCGGCTCGTCCCCGGCGGGGGCCCGATTTCTGCGTCAGAAATCGGTGCGGAATTTGCGTCAAATTCCGCTTCGGCGCTCAGGTATATTCCGACCGGCTCAGCCCGTATTTGGCCATCTTCTCGTTCAGCGTGCGCCGCGGCAGGCACAGCTCGTCCATCACCGCAACGATGCTGCCCTTGTGGCGGCGCATCGTGTTGTCGATCAGCATCCGCTCGAAGGCTTCGACATATTCCTTCAACGGCTTGCCCTCGGTCGTCATGGCAGGCCCCGTCGCCTCGTTATCCGCCATCAGAAGCGAGGCAATCGACCCCGACCCCCGCCGGTTCTGCAACACCGCGCGCTCCGCGATGTTGACCAACTGGCGCACATTCCCCGGCCACGGCGCCTGCAACAGTTGCGCCGCCTCCTGCGCCGTCACCTGCGGCGCGTCGCAGCCGTATTCCTCGGCGAACTGTTCGGACATGCGGGTGAACAGCGTCAGGATATCCTCGCCCCGCACGCGCAGCGGCGGGCACAGGATCGTCATCGCCCCCAGCCGGTAATAAAGGTCCGACCGCAGCACATCTTCCAGCGTCTTGTCGGGCGCGTGTTCGTTGCAGATGGCGATGATGCGGGTTTCCGGCGGGGTGCCCTGATCGTTGATCAGCGTCAGAAGCCTCGCCTGCAAGGGCTGGCTCAGCGCCTCCACATCCTCAAGACACAGCGTGCCGCCCCGCGCCTCTTCCACCAGCGGGATCTGCCCGTCCTCGCTAGGCCCGAACAGCTTGGCCGCCAGCTGGTCCTCGGTCCATGCCGCGCAAGAGATGGTGACGAATTTCTTCGACGCCCGCGGCCCCACGGCGTGCAGCGCATGGGCCACCAGCGTCTTGCCCGTCCCCGTTTCGCCGTCGATCAGGACGTGGCTATCGGCCTGCCCCAGATCGAGGATATCCTCGCGCAGGCGTTCCATCACCGGCGACGACCCGATCAGCTTCTTCATCAGGATCGACCCGTCGGACAGTTCCTTGCGTAGCGCGCGGTTGTCCAGCGTCAGGCGGCGGGCCTGCGTGGCGCGCTTGGCCAGTTCGGTCATCTTGTCGGGGTTGAAGGGCTTTTCCAGAAAGTCATAGGCCCCGACCCGCATCGCCTCCACCGCCATGGGCACGTCGCCATGGCCGGTGATCATGATGACGGGCAGGCCCGAATCCATGCTCATCAACCGCTTGAGAAAGGCCATCCCGTCCATGCCGGGCATCTTGATGTCACTGACCACCACGCCCGGAAATTCCGGCCCGATCCCCTTCAGCGCGTCCTCGGCACTGGCATAGGTTTCGGTGTCGAACCCTGACAGGGCCAGCCACTGGCTGATGGACTGCCGCATGTCCGCCTCGTCATCGACGATCGCCACCTTCATCGCACGCGCCATATCCACCACCTCATTCCGCTGCTTCGACTTCCTTGCCCATCAGGGGCAACTGCATCTCGAAGACCGCACCGCCACCTTCGGCATTGCGCGCCGTCAGGCGCCCGCCAAGGTCCGTCACGATCCCCGAGGATATGGCAAGGCCGAGCCCCACCCCCTCTCCGGGCTTCTTCGTCGTGTAGAAGGGCTCGAACAGGTTATCCAAATCCTTGATTCCGGTGCCGTTGTCGCGCACCGCCAGCATCGCCACATCGCCCGAGGACAGGATCAGGTCGATCTGCGGATCGGCCCTGTCCCGCGTCGCGTCCAGCGCGTTGCGCAACAGGTTGATGATGACCTGCTCCAGCCGGATACGGTCGGCCATCACCATGACCGGCGTACGCGGCAGGGTGCGCGTGATCTTCACGACGCGCAGCTTCAGTTGCGGTTCCATCATCGACAGGGCGCCGGACAGGGCCGATCGCAGATCGACCGGCTCGAAGGCCTCGCCACCCTTGCGGGCATAGGATTTCAGCTGCCGCGTGATCGCGCCCATGCGTTCGATCAGGTCGTCGATCCGCTGGAACGAGGACAGCGCCTCCTCCGGCCGCTTCCTCTGCAGCAGCAGGCGCGCCCCCGCCAGATAGGTCTTCATCGCCGCCAGCGGCTGGTTCAGCTCGTGGCTCACCGCCGCCGACATCTCGCCCAGCGCGGCCAGCTTGGACGATTGCGCCAGCGTCAGTTCCGCCACCTCGAGGTCCTTCTGCACCTTCTCGCGTTCCGCGATCTCGCGTTGCAGGCGCGCGTTCAGCAGCCGCAGTTCCGCCGATTCCCGCTGGAAACTCATGCTCTGCGACCACGCCTTGCGCGACAGGACATAGAAGGTCAGCGCCATCAGGATCGCAAACCCCATGATCTCCAGCGCCAGAATCCCGTTCACCCGTTCCCGGACCGAGTCATAGGCGGTGAAGGTGATCATCCGCCAGCCGCGGAAGGGCACCCGCGCCTCGGTCTTCATCACCGCCTCGCCGCGCACATAGGCGTCCGGCGCGCTCTGCGTCCAGTCCGCCGTCGCCTGCAAGGCACGGCTCAGCGCGGATGGCGCATCCCGTACCGCCAGCGCCTCGGCCATCGGCAGACCGCGCCAGCGCGGCTCGGTCGCAAGGATCACCGTGCCTTCGCTGTTCGTGACCAGAACCGCGTCCTGCAACCCCGCCCAGGCGCGTTCGTATTTCATCAGGTCGACCGCCACCACGATCACCCCCGACGGCTTGCCATCCACCAGAACCGCGCGGGAATAGGTAAAGTCGAACCCGCCTCCTTCGCGCGCCTGCGCGGTAAAGACGGTGTCCTTGTTCCGCTGCGCCTCGACGAAATAGGGGGTGCCGCGGTGGTTGGTGCCCAGAAGGTTGCGGTTCGTCGCCGCCACCGTCCGCGCATCCCCGTCGATAAGCAGGATCGACGCCACCCCGATTTCCGACTGCACGCGGATCAGCTTCTGCGAGGTGCGCGAGAAGTCGCGGGTCTTCAACGCCTCGACCAACGCGGGATCGCCCGCCAGCAGCAAGGGCACGACCGAGGTGCGCTGCAACTCGGACACCATGTTGCCGGAATAGAGCGCAAGGCGAAGCTCGGCGCGGTTGCGCGTCGTCTCGGTGAACCTTTCCGACAGCCAGCGGTTGGTGACCAGCACCACCCCGACGGCCAACAGCACCAGAAGCGCGACAACCAGTTTCACCCGCCAGGAAATGCCCGGCGGCGCATCAGTGTCGTTTGTCGGAAGTCCGGCGTCCTGCATGGCGCCAATCTAGGCCCGCCCCGCCCCGCCCTTCAAGCCGAAGGCCGGTCGCGGGCCGTCACGCAAGCGTCAACCCGCCCATCAGCGCGCGGAACATGGCCGCGCCATCGGTGCCGCCCTGCACGGGGTCCACCACCCGCTCGGGGTGGGGCATCATGCCCAGCACGCGGCGGTTCTCCGACAGGATGCCCGCGATATCGGCCATCGACCCGTTCGGATTCGCGGCATAGGTAAAGGCGATGCGATCCTCGCCCTGCAACCGCGCCAGACCGTCCGCGTCGATCGTGTAATTGCCGTCATGATGCGCGACCGGCACCGTGATCGCCTGCCCCTTGGCATAACCGGCGGTAAAGGCGCTGTCGGCGGTAGCGACATTCAGCGTCAGCATCTTGCAGACGAATTTCAGCCCCGCATTGCGCATCAGCGCACCGGGCAGCAGCCCCATCTCGGTCAGCACCTGGAACCCGTTGCAGATGCCCAGCACATAGCCGCCGCGCGCCGCATGGGCCTTGACCGCCGCGCCGATGGGCGACTGGGCCGCGATGGCACCGCAGCGCAGATAGTCGCCAAAGGAAAAGCCGCCCGGAACCCCCACCACATCCACGCCCGCAGGCAGGGAGGTGTCCTTGTGCCAGACGCGGACCACATCCCAACCCGCCCGCTCGAAGGCGACGGCAAGGTCGCGGTCGCAGTTGGAACCGGGGAAGGTGACGACGGCGGCCTTCATCTTGGCATCCTTTCAGGACAGGCGGCGGGATGGCCGCGCATTACCGCAAACCGCCCCGCCTTGCCACCCCTTATCCTCACGACTGGGGCCGCGTCTTCTTCGGGTCGTAATGCGAAAGCCCCACGATCACCGCAGGCAGCCGCTTCTGCTGCCCGTCCAGCTTGCCGACCTCGACCTGCGTGCCGACCTCGGCATGGGCCACATCCACCCGCGCCAGCGCGATGTTCTTGCCCAAGAGCGGCGAGCGCATGGAGGACGTCACCTCGCCCACCTGCGCGCGGCCCACATGGATGCAGTCGCCATGGCCCACGTCGACATTGCTGTCGATATCCAGCCCCACGAACTTCCACCGCGGGTTTTCCTTGCGCCGGATCAGCGCGTCGCGCCCGATGAAATCGTCGGTCTTCGACTTCAGCGGCACGGTAAAGCCGATCCCCGCCTCGAACGGGTCGGTCTGGTCGCTGAAATCATATCCGGCAAAGATCAGCCCCGCCTCGATCCGCACCATGTCCAGCGCCGCCAGACCCATCGGCCGCAGCCCCAGATCGCGCCCATGCTCCCACACGGCATCGTAAACCGCATTGCCGTCCTTCGGATGGCAGAACACCTCGAAGCCCAATTCGCCGGTATAGCCCGTCCGCGACACCACGACCGGCGCGCCATTCGGCCCGCCCACGCGGCCCACGGTAAAGCGGAACCAGCCCAGTTCCTCGATCGTGGGCTGGTGCGGCGCGGTCCAGATCATGCGGCGCATGATCTCGCGGCTGTTCGGTCCCTGCACGGCAAGGTTATGGAGCTGGTCGGTCGAGGAGCGCACCATCACCTTCAGCCCCAGCTTTTCCGCCTGCTCGCGCAGCCAGATGCCGCCATAATCATCCCCGCCGATCCAGCGGAAATTGTCGCGCCCCAGACGGAACAGCGTGCCGTCGTCGATCATCCCGCCATGCACATAGCACATGGCCGAATAGACCACCTGCCCCACGCTCAGCTTCTTCACATCCCGCGTCAGCGTGTATTGCATCAACGCCTCGGCATCCGGCCCCGTCACCTCGAACTTCCGCAGGGGCGACAGGTCCAGCACCACCGCCTTCTCGCGGCAGGCCCAGTATTCCTCGATAGCGCCATTGGACGAATAGACGTTGGGCAGCCAATACCCCTTGTATTCCACCACATTGCGCGTCAGCGCGCCGGTCCGTTCGCTGAACGCGGTGTCCTTGGTCATCTTCGGCTCCGAATTGGGGGTGGCGCGCCATGCGATGGCACGGCTGAACTTCTCCTCACCCGAATAGGTGCGGACGTGGATATCGCTCAGATACCAGCCATTCGCGGGGCTGGTGTCATCCGGACAGGCCGAGGACACGCAGACAAGATCCGTCAGCGCGCGGAACAGCACATAATCCCCGGGCCGCGACCACGGCTCGTCGGAATAGAGCACGCCGTGCGCGTCGATTCCCGTATTGAAGAACAGGTTGACCGCCATCCAGCCCGGACGGCCCGAGACGTTGAACTCTGCCAGCGCGCCGTTGAAATTGTCCGAACAGTTGGCATGGCCCGGATAGCCGATATCGTCGTAATATTTGGCCGCACAGGCCATGGCAAAGGCGTCATGCCGCCCGACCGTGTCCTGCACCACCTCCAGAAGCGGCAGCATGTCCTGATCGTAATATTTCGAATGCAGCCCCGGCATCGAATAGGCATGGCCCATCAGCGTGCGCGATGTCGTCACGTCCAGCGCATGCTCGATCCCCTTGTCGAGCTTTCTTGCCGCAAAGGCCTGAAAGTCCGTGCATTGCCGCCCGTCCACGTCGATGACCTGGATGTAATCGCCCGCCTTCACGAAATAGGCCCGCGCCGTCGCCGATTTCACCCGCAGGTCCAGCACCGGATCGGCCAGCGGATCGGGCAGATCGAACTGCTTCACCGTCAGAAGCGAGGACCGCGCCACCTGCACGCCGATGGGCGTGGCCGTCTCCTGCGCGTCGGGCGTCATGTCGCCGCCGGGTGCGGCGATCACCAGCACACCGTCGCGCGTGACGGTGAAGGTCTCCTCCACCCCCGCCGCCGTCTCGGCCCCGAACAGCGCGACCGCCCCCGCCTTGGCCAGATCGATCCCTCGCCGCTCCAGCCCCAGACGCAGCCCCCCCATGCCGGACCCCAGCCGCGGCCCCGCCGCCAGCAGCGCCTTCAGCCCGCCCGCATCGGAATTGGCCGAAACGCCCAGTATGCCTGCGTCGATCCGCCCCTGCCCGTCCGCCGCCACCAGCTCGGCCCGCTGGCCGCCCTCGGTATTGACCACCGTCACACGGTCGCCCGCCGCAACGCGGATCAGGATTGCCCCGTTGCCCTGCACCTCATAGCGCTCGCGGCCCGTCGCGGGCAGCGCCGAGGCGGCCGTCAGGATCCGGCTGGGGCGCGGCGGTCCGGGGATCACCTTGGGATACAGGTCCAGCATGGGCGCCTCCTGAGGGAAGAGTTGCATCAGTGTAAAAACTGTTTCACAAAAAGAATATCCGCGCTGTAACCTTGCGGCAAGCCCGATGATGGGGACCGGTATGAAATTCCTGAAAGGCAGCGCCCTGCGATGATCGCCCTGTCCCTTGGCCTGATGGCCGCGCTCTGCTGGGGTCTGCACGATTTCACCATCCGCCGCGTGGGGGGCAAGGCCGATGTGGCGGCGACCTTCGCCACCGTCACCGCCTTCGGCCTGATCCCGCTGATTCCGGTGGCGCTGTTCTCGGGCGGCTGGGTCGCGCTGGGGCCGCAGCAGATCGCGCTGGCCGTGGCGGCAGGGGTGGGGTCGGTGGCGGCCAATATCGGCCTCTACCGCGCCTTCACCATCGGCCCCGTCAGCCTTGTCGCCCCGATCTGCGGCGCCTTTCCGGTGCTGTCGGTGCTGTTCGCCATCGCGCGGGGCGAACAGGCCGGCGCGCAGGAATGGCTGGCGGTGCTGGCCGTGGTCGCGGGCGTCGCCGTCGTGGCACGGGGCGAAGGCGGGGACTCCTCGGGCAGCCGTCTGGCCGCGGCGGGCTGGGCGGCGCTGGCCGCCGTTTCCTTCGCGCTGACCTTCGGGCTGGCGCAGTGGTCTGCGGAAACCGGCGCGCACCTGCCCGCCGCCGCCGTGACACGACTGACCGCCCTTGCCGTCGCGCTGCTCTGGCTGGTCCGGCGCCGCCCGGCAAGCGACGGTCTGGGCGTGATCTGGCCCGCGCTCTTGCTGATGGGTGTCCTCGACGTGGCCGCGCTGACCGCCGTCACGCTGGCAGGCGGCCTGCCACGGGCGGAATATGCCGCCGTAGCCTCCTCCGTATTCGGGATCGTCACCATCCTGCTGGCCTGGCGCTTCCTGAACGAACCCATGCGCGCAAGCCAGTGGGGCGGCGTCGCGCTGGTCTTTGCGGGCATCGCCGCGCTCGGCCTTGCCTGAGGCTATTCCGACGGCGGCAGCGCCCCCGTCAGCCCGCGCAATCCCACAAGCCGCCGCCGCTCGTCCGCCGGGTTCACCCCGAAGGCCTCGGCATAATGCCGCGTCATGGGGGTAGAACTGGCATATCCCACCGACAGCGCGATTTCCGTGATCGACTGGGTGGAATAGAGCACCTTCTGCCGCGCCTTCTTCAGCCGCATCAGGCGGTAATATTTCAGCGGGCTCTGCCCCGTCGCCTGCTTGAAGCTGCGCTCCAGATGCCGTTCGGAAATCCCCAGCGATTCCGCCACGTCCGAAATCTGCACCGGATCCTCGATATGGTCCGAGAACACCTGTATCGCCTGACGGATCGTGTCGGGCAGCATGTCATCCGTGCCGCCGCGCTTCTGCACCGGCACCTTCTGCACCACGTCATCGGTCCGCACGAAGGGATGCTGGAACCAGCAGGCCACCTCGGTCATCGTGTCGCGGCCCAGCTTTTCCTCGATCATCCGCAGCATCATGTCGAACACGGCCCCCGCCCCGCTGGCCGTATGCCGCCGCCGGTCGCGGATGATCACCGACTGGCTTGCGCTGATCTCGGGGAATTCCGCCTTGAAGGCCGCGTCATAGCACCAGTGGACCGAGCAGACATGCCCGCCCATCACCCCCGCACGGACCAAGGGGAATACCCCGCCCGAAAACCCGCCCAGCACCACGCCCGACCGGTCCATCCAGCGCACCTGCGCGTTGGATCGCTTGGGGTGGACGAAATTCGACTGCGGCATGGACAGGAAGAAAAGGTAATCCAGCTCTCCCGCCTCGGTCAGCGTGGCATCGGGGTCGAACTTCACCTCGGCCGAAGACCGCACCGGCCCCGTCTCCTCGGCCAGCAGTTTCCAGCTGAACTCGCGCCGCCCTACGATCTCGTTGGCGGCGCGCAGGGGTTCGATGGCGCTGGTCAGGCAGGCCATCGGGAATCCCGGAAACAGCAGGAATCCCAGTGTCGTCGGTTGTCCGCTTTCGGTCATCGCGACGGCCCTCCCTTGCCTTGCGCCCCGTTGCCCGTGCCTCAGTCCTCGGGCCACCAACCCGGAGAGGTGGGGGCACCGTCGTCATATTGCGACAGCCACTTCACCATCGTCTCGCGGTTCCGCAAGAAGCCCTTGTAGGCCGCAAGGTCCGGATGCAGGTCGCGCACCACGCGGTGCAGCCGCCGCGCCCATTTCGGCTGGGTCACAATCTCTTCGAACTTGATCAGATAGCAGCGGATCGGAAAGGCGATGGCATTGGACCGCGGCAGCCGCCACAGCGTCTGCAACTCCACCCGCAGATGCTGGCGCTTGCCGATGTTGTCCAGCGTGATCTGCGACTTGGTCGGACCCCATTTCGGGTAATTCTCGGGGCTGGTATCCAGCAGCGGGTCAACCGTCATGGTCCAGTTGAACCGCCGCACCGGCGCGCCGTGCTGCAGCTTCAGCAGGAACTTCAGCGCGCGGTCGAACACGCCCTTCTCATGCGCCAGCGGCACGGGCGCATGCCATTCGTGAAAGCTCATCCCGATGTCGAAGTCGAGGCTCCAGTCCGCCTGCGTCGTCACCATCCCCGCCTCGATCCACAGGTTCTCGTCCCGCTGGTCCTGCAGCGTGAAATCGCCCTGCGTCTGGCGGGTGATATATTCCATCGGCCCATAGGGCAGCGTCGAGGGATCGAGGAAGGTGAAGGTCTGCTCGATCTCCATCGGCCGGTTGATCCAGGTCCAGCGGTTGCCGGTCTTGTGCAGCTCGAACCAGTGCGGATAGTCCCGCGCCTTGCTCTCCATGATCAGTTCCAGCAGGTCCCAACCCGCCAGTTCCATATGCGGCAGCGACTGGCAGCGCAGCGGATCGTCCTTGAGCACCAGCGCGCGGTCGCGCATCTCGGCCAGATAGTGCTCGTCCACGTCGAAGGCATGTTCGAACACCGATCCCGGACGCCCCGGCACATGGGGTTCCATATTGACCGAATACATGTAGTCGTCGCGGTCGAAGGGGAACGGGAACCGTGCAATCGCGCGGGGCGAGTTGCGGAATGTGAAATCGTTGCGGAACGTCTCGTTGTTGAACTCGAAGCCCATCGCTTCCCCTCCTATCGGTCAAGCACGAGGGTCTTTCCCTCGAACCGCGACACACATGGCATGATCTTGGTCTTGGCCGCCTTCTCGTCATCCGACAGCCAGTGGTCGTGGTGGTGGATATGGCCGTCGCAACGGACGACCGCCGTCTCGCATTGCCCGCAAGCCCCGCCGCGGCACAGATAGGGCGCATCCACCCCCGCCGCCTCCATCGCCTCGAGGATCGACTGCGCCGCCCCGACGGTCAGCGTCCGGCCGCTTGCGGCCAGTTCCACCTCGAAGGGCTGGCCGACGGGCGGGGCAAGGAATTCCTCGGAATGGACGGTATTGGCAGGCCAGCCCATGGCATAGGCCGTGGACTTGACCCATTCGATCATCCCCTTCGGCCCGCAGACGTATAGATGCGTGCCGAGCGGCTGGGTCGCAAGCAAGGTCTTCAGATCGATCGCCTCGCCCTTCTCGTCGACATAGACATGCACCCGTCCGGCATAGGCCGCCGTCAGCCGGTCGACATAGGCGCCCAGCGCACGCGACCGCACCGAATAATGCAGCTCGAACCGCGCGCCCACCGGCGCCAGCTGGGACATCATCGACATGAAGGGCGTGATCCCGATCCCGCCTGCAAGGAACAGGTGCTTCTTGGCCCGCGCATCCGGCGGGAACAGGTTGACCGGATGGCCGATCTGCATCCGCATCCCCGCCTTCACATGGCGGTGCATGTACAAGGACCCGCCCCGCCCCGCATCGTCGCGGCGCACGGAAATCTCGTAGCCCTTGCTGTCGGCAGGGTCCGACATCAGCGAATAGGGATTCATCCGCCGCGTGCCGTGATCGTTCATCTCGATCACCACATGCGACCCGCCCGAAAAATGCGGCATGTCCCCGCCATCGGCACGGACGAAACGGAACCGCTTGATCAGGTCGTTCACCTCGACGACCTCGGACACGATCACGTCAATCCTCGGGGCTCCGACGCTCATTTGAAACGCTCCACGGCGGGCGGGACCTGACCGGGGTCCTCGGCATCGATGTTCACGCCCTGAAACGCCGCGAGGCGGCGCGAATAGTGGTCACGGACGAACAGGTTGAGCCCGCAATGCGAGCAGACGAATGGATCGGTCGTCACGGACTCGGTGATCCCCTTGCAATGCACGCATTGCACGCGACGGGCCAGCGAGCCGCGATGTTCGGTCTGCACCGCGTCATGGGGCAGACCAGCCTCCATCGCCGCACGCTGGGCAAGACCGATCACCGTCTCGGTTCCGGCCAGATAGACCTGCAATCCCATATGGGCATCCGCCAGCACCTTCCGCAGCCGCGACTCGGCGGCGGCGAAGGACGGGCTGCGGTGGCATTGCGCCGCCCCCAGCCGCTCCAGCGCGGCGAACTGGTCGGTGCCATTCGCACCGGGGGTATAGATGATATGCGCCTTTTCCAGCAGCTCTGCCGCGGCAGAGCCCGCCCGCGCCACCATATCCACGATCGCACCCGCACCCTCGCCATCCGCGACGAACAGATGCGCGCCGCCCGCGCGCGGCTGCAACTCGCCATAGACGGGGCGGCTGCGGATCGACTTTTCAAAAACTGTCTTTGTCATGGTTCCGTCAGTCCCGATCCGGGGGCAAACCCGGTTGCGAAAAGGGCGCGCCACATCCCCGTGGCGCGCCCCCCTGTCCTCGCATCACTCCTTTACGGTGCGGCGCTTCTTATCCACATCGTAGAAGGGCATCGAATGCGTCACCGCCGGAATTTCCCCATGCGTCGCGCAGTTCACCACCAGCTTCGTGCCGTTGTTGGCGCAGTCGACCGGCAGGCGGGCAATGGCGATGTTGTGCTTGTTCAGCGGCGAATACATCGCCTGCGTCACCAGACCGACCTTCTTGCCGTTCTGGAAGACCGGCGCGCCGTTGCCCGGCACGTTGGTCCCTTCCATCTTCAGACCCCAGATCTTGAAGCGTTCCTTGCCCTTCAGGCGGTAATGCTCCTCCGCCCCGCGGAAGCCCACCTTGCCGGGCGACACGGTGAAGTCGAGGCCCAGTTCCCACAGCGTATCGCCCGGGCCCTCGTTCTCGAACGGATACATTTCCGAATTGTCATAGGGGAAGAACAGCAGATAGCTTTCGGTCCGCAGCATATCGAGCGTGGTGAAGCGGCAGGGGATGATCCCCATCGACTTGCCCTCGTCCAGGATGCGGTCCCAGATCATCGGCGCATCCTGCCCCCGCACGAACAGCTCGTACCCCCGCTCGCCGGTATAGCCGGTGCGCGAGATCATCGCGGGCTTGCCAAACAGGCTGGTCTGCATGTGGGCGAAATAGGGCAGCTGGCGGATGCCCGGCACGTGCTTTTCCAGATAGTCCACCGCCAGCGGCCCCTGCAGCGACAGGTCATGCGTGTTGTCGTCGAAGCGGATCGACACATCGCGCCCGGTGGCGGCCATGGTCAGCTGCTCATGCGCGCCGCCCGACCCGTGCACCACCATGAAGGCGTTGGGCGCAAGGCGGTAGATCACGCAGTCATCGATGAACTTGCCCTGATCGTTCAGCATGGTCGCATAGACCGACCGGCCGGGCATCAGCTTTTCCATGTTCCGCGTCGTCGCGCGTTCGATCACATGGCTGGCCGCAGGACCGGTGATGTGGACCTTCTTCAGACCCGACACGTCCATCAGCCCCGCCTTGGTGCGGATGGCCATGTATTCCGCATCCGGATCGCCGTCATAGGACCATGCGGTTCCCATCCCGCTCCAGTCTTCGAGGTTCGATCCCAGCGCGCGGTGACGGTCGCCGAGGGTCGAGAAGCGCCAAGAGTTCGTCATTGTTGTCCCTCCCGTTGGACTTTTGATTGCCCACACTTTCCAACCATCATCCCGCAAAATCAACCTTCATGTGCAAAAAGTTTTCCTCTCAGGGAAACTTTTGCGACCAGAACGGCCGTAACACGGCGCATCGCGACCCCTGTCGCCTGTGCTTTGGGCAGCCCCCGCGCAGAACGGGCGCGCAGGCGGCGGGGGCGATTCTTTCCCGCCATGAAAAAGGGCGGCCCCGAGGCCGCCCCCTTCCCCGTCACATCGTACCGCCCTCAGCCCGGCAGCACGAAGAACCAGTTGGCCCAGAGCACCACGGCCGCACCGGCGATCAGCGCGAGATAGGGCAACATGCCCGCCTTCCGCGGCCCCAGATCGCCATTGCTCAGCCCCAGATCCTCCAGCGCCTCGGCCGGGAACTGGCCCTTGTCCTGCAGATAGTGCCGGTACCAGAACACCGGCAGGATCAGCGCGGCGAAGACCACACCCGACCACAGCGCGTTCTCGTAGCCCCAGACCTTCGCCCCGGCACCAAGGAACAGCGCGTTCACGAAGGCCAGCACCGTGTTGATCCCGATCAGCACCGTCGGCGCCTTCCACGGGCGGTGGATATGGCCCGAGTCGATCCGGTGGATCCAGCCCGCGTTCAGGTTCAGGAAGTTGAAGGTCAGATAGCCCACGTTCGAGATCGCCAGAACGTAGAAATACCCCCCCGCATCCGACGCCAGCGCCAGCAGGAACAGGTTGAAGCCAAGGTCCGTCCACATTGCGTTGGTGGGCGCGCCGTGTTCGTTCACATGGCTCAGGTATTTCGGCAGCCACCCGTCGCGCGACCCCTGATACAGCGTGCGCGACGACCCCGCCATCGCGGTCATGATGGCAAGGAACAGCGCCATGATCATCAGGATGATGAAGATCTGCACGATCACGTTGGACGAGCTGACCATGGACGACAGCGCCGCGCCGACCCCCGTACCATCCACGATGCCCGGGTCCAGCATACCGGCCGCCCCGAACACCCCCTGGAACGAGAAGGGGATCATGAAGAAGAACACGATGCACAAGAGACCCGAGAAGAAGATCGCCTTGAACGTGTCGGTGGCGGGGTTCTTCATCTCGGCCGTATAGCAGACCGCGGTTTCAAAACCGTAGGTCGACCAGGCCGCGATATACATGGCCCCCAGGAACAGGGTCCAGCCGCCGATGTTCCACGACCCCACATCCCCGCCATAGGCGACCGTGGGCGGAACGATCTCGCTCACGTTCATCATGTCGATGGATCCGGTGACGATCGGCACGATCCCCACAAGGAACAGCGGGATCAGCACGATCACCGCCAGCACCTTCTGCGCGCTCGCGGTCGAGGCGATGCCGCGATGCTGGATCGCGAAGATGATGAACATCAGGATCGCGCCGATCACGAAGGTCGAGTTGAAGTGCAGCGTCCCCAGCCCCGGAATGGACAGCGCATAGGCCTCCCACACGCGGATCGCGGGGGTCAGCGCGGCAACGGCATCGGCCGTGGCCACCGCCGTGATCGCATCCGCCGCCGAAACGCCCGCATTGGCCGCGATGTATTCGGCCACCGCAGGCGTCGCCTCGGTATAGCTGGCCATGTTCGCCGCGACCCAGTCCAGCACCATCTGGCTTTCAGCCGCCGGAATGGGGAAGAGCGCGTTCAGGATATAGCCCGCCGCGATGGCACAGCCGAGCGACAGCACGGGCGACCAGGCGAACCAGTTGCACCACACCGACAGCGGCGCGATGGATTTGGAATAGCGCAGCCACGCGGTCGCGCCATAGATCGACGCGCCGCCGGACTTGTTGCCGAACATCCCTGCCATTTCGGCATAGGTGAAGGATTGCAGGAACCCCATGCACATGGACAGGATCCAGACGACAAAGGCCGCCTGCCCCGCCACACCCGCGATCCCCCCGATGGAGAACAGCACCAGCGGCGGCACCCCGGCGGCGACCCAGAAGGCCCCCTTCCAGTCGAGCGCGCGCTGAAGCTCGCCACTCCCCGTTCCGGCGGATGTGCCGGCATTTGTGGTTGACGACATCTAAGAACTCCCTTGTTCCCTGTTGCATCCCGGTTCAGGGGCGGTTGGCCCGCCTCCCGTCCGGCTTTTTTGTCCGTCCCGTCCCGCATGGCGCGGACCGGAACCCTTTTTCCCCGCTCGGCCGGTCGGTGCAGGGGTGCGGCCCGATGGGCCAGCGCCGCGGCGCTCTGTCCGGCCTTTTCGTCGACATGGGGGAGGCGCCGCATCCCGCGAACCACCCGCCAACCGCTGGCGCTCCAGGCCCCGGCGGCACGGGCGGCACGGCCTGCGGCCCTTGCCCCATATCTCGGATTTGAATGTGTCGCAGCGTTTCCGCTCCGCAAAGCATTTTTTCACCAACAGAGAAAGTTTTTTCCTCTGCATGGAAATTTGTCCCGCGCCTCGCGCCTGAAAAAGCGGCACTCGCGCCCCTGCCCCCGGGCAGCGCACCCGAATCGCCCGCAGCGATTCGGCCAAAGCAAAGGGGCCCCGCCTCGCGGCAGGGCCCCCGTCTGCACGTCCCCGCGGGATCAGTTCCGCAGGTAGCTTTCCATGCTGTCCTCCAGCGCATCCTTCCACGGCGTGTGGTGGATCGGCGCCATGCTGCCGGTGATGACCGACTTGTAGGCGTTGTTGCGGAAGCCCATGATGTCCTTCTTCTTGTGCTCCTTCCACTCGAAGAAGGCCTCGCAGGCCCCGTCCACATCGAAGGACGGATAGTCCGTCTCGGCGATCAGCTCCTTTACGTAATCGCCCTGATAGTGGATGGCGTCATGGGCATCCTTGCCCGCATCCTCGCCCGCCACGCGGTCCTCGACATCCTTCAGCAGCACCGCCTTGTCCTTGGGGATCTCGATCCGCCCCATGATCGCGTCGCGCACCCACCAGGCCTGCGCGTCGAACATGTTGAAGGTGAACCACTGGTCCTGCATCCCCACGAAGAAGAGCTTGGGATTATGCACCCAGACCACGCCCTTATACAGGTCCGCCGTCGCCAACCGGTTCGCCGTCTTCAGCCGCAGGTCATCGGGCAGGAAGGGGAAGTGGTGCTTGTAGCCGGTGCACAGGATGATCGCGTCGATCTTCTTGCTGGTCCCGTCAGCGAAATAGGCGGTGGTTTCATCCACCCGCTCCAGCTTGGGCACCTCTTTCCAGTTGTCGGGCCATTTGAAGCCCATCGGCGCGTTGCGATAGGCGACCGTGATCGACTTCGCCCCGTATTTCCAGCACTGCGACCCGATATCCTCGGCCGAATAGGACGACCCGAGCAGCAGCAGGTCCTTGCCCGCGAATTCCCGCGCGTCGCGGAAATCATGGGCGTGCAGCACGCGCCCGTTGAACTTGTCGAAGCCCGGATATTCCGGAACGTTCGGCACCGAGAAGTGCCCCGAGGCGACGATCACATGATCGAATTCCTCGTCATACATGCGGTCCGCCTTCAGGTCATGCGCGGTGACGGTGAACGTGCCCGTCGCCTCGTTGTACTTGACCATGCGGATCGTGGTGCTGAACCGGATCCAGTCGCGCACGCCCGCCTTCTTCACGCGGCCCTCGATATAGTCGAACAGCACGGCGCGCGGCGGATAGGACGCGATCTGCTTGCCGAAATGCTCTTCAAAGGAATAGTCGGCGAATTCCAGCCCTTCCTTCGGCCCGTTCGACCACAGATAGCGGTACATCGAACAGTGGACCGGCTCGCCATGCTCGTCCAGACCCGTCCGCCAAGTGTAATTCCAAAGCCCGCCCCAGTTCGACTGCTTCTCGAAGCAGACCACCTCGGGGATATCGGCGCCCTTGGCCTTGGCCGACTGGAACGCCCTGAGCTGCGCCAGCCCCGACGGACCCGCACCGATCACCGCAACACGCTTTTTCACATTACCCTCCATGTTCTTTTGTGTTTGCTTTTGCCCTCACGCTAAACGCGACCGACAATGCCCGTCAAATATTTTTCCCTACATGAATTATTTGACCCACCCGCCCGCCCGATTCGCAGGCAGACCCGCCTGCCCCCCCGCAGCGCGCCCGCCGCAACAATCCCGCCCCTGCCTGCCCATTTTCCGCGTTTTCGCAGCCTTCGCCGGAATTCTGCCCTGCTCTGGACAACATTTGCCCGAAGACATGCGCTTGAGTTGGTTCCGGTGTGGTGTGCCTGTGCGGAAGTCCGTCCGTGCGGGAAAGTTGCGTGTGTTGCCTCAGGCGGACGCCCTTTCGCAGCCGGTGCGCGCATGAAGATCCTGGCCGTCGACGACGACGAAACCATCCTAGACCTTCTGGCCGAGGCGCTCGCCCTTGCCGGACATGACCGCATCTCCCGCGCCCGCTCCGCGCACGAGGCGCTGGGGACCATCGCCGCAACCACGACCCCCTTCGACTGCCTGCTGCTCGACATCCAGATGCCGGGCATGGATGGCATCGCGCTCTGCCGCGAGGTGCGAAGCCTCGCGCCCTATGCCCATGCGCCCATCCTGATGCTGACGGCCATGTCGCAGCGCGACTATATCGAACGCGCCTTCATGGCAGGGGCGACCGATTACATCACCAAACCCTTCGACCTGATCGAACTCTCCAGCCGCATCGGCATGGCCCACCGTCTGGTGCAGGAACGCCACCGCGTGGCCGACGGGCTGGACACCATCGAAAAGCTCAAGCGCGAATTGCGGACCGTCCCCGCCCTGTCGCTGGCCGATCCCTTCGACCTTGGCCCCGTGCCGCGCGCCATCAGCTATCTGGCCTTCGAGAACTACATCCTCTCGCTCTCGCGGGCGCGCAGCTTCGCCTCGAACGTGATGGCGGTGAAGATCCGCGACATCGAACGCATCCACGCCGAACACCGCGCCGCCGAATTCGTTGCCCGCCTCCGTCTGGTGGCCGAGGCCCTGTCCGAGGCGACCGAGGGCGAGGCATCGGTCCTGTCCTATCGCGGCAACGGCATGTTCCTCTGCGTCAGCCACCACCGCGCCGCCATGACGCCGCAGGATGTGGAACGCCATGTCAACGACTCGATCCTTGCCGGACAGGGTCTGTCGGTCATCGTGGGCGAACGCATCTCGCTCGGGGCCTTCACGCGCTTCGGCTCGCTGCAATCGCTGCACAAGGCTGCCGCTGCCGTCGAACGCAGGCAGGACCTGCCCTCGGCCACCGGCAGCGCACCCCGCTCGCTTCCGCAACGCTCGCTCGCGCGCTATCGCGGCGAACAGGAACGCACCGCCTATGAGGGGATGCTGCGGCAGGTGCTGTCCGAAGACCTCGCCCGCCTGCGCGGAGAGCTCAATGCAAACGCGGGTCCAGGTTCATCACTGCGACCTGCACCTTCACGCCATCGAGTTCCATGACACGTCCCGCAGGCTCGGCCTTCAGGCCCAGCCTGCCGATCCAGCGCGGCCAGACCGCGGGGCCGAAGGCGATGATCTTCTGCGCCCCCATCGACCGCGCGGTGCGGATCATCTCGTACATCAGATCGCCCTGCACCTTCTTGCGAAGCTTCGCAGGCACCGTGTTCGACACGAAGATGCGCGAGGCTTCCCAGATGTTGGGATCGACCGGCGCCTCGAAATCCATCAGGTCCGACGGGATCGACTCCAGCATCCCGCGCTGCGCGTCACGGATCATGTAGGTATACATCCCCACCCGCGCCGTGGTCGGCGTCAGCCGCACGCCCGCCAGAACCTCGCCCCCGTCATGCACGGCGATCCAGCGGCTGGCGGGGGTGTCATACTGGTCGAACTCCATCCCCTCTGCTTCGGGAAGGCGCCAGTTGTTGCGTATGATGAACGACTTCCGGCGTGCCCGCAGCAGGTTGACGAACAGATCGCCATGCTGGTGCATGTTCTGGAAGGATAGAGTCGTCGTCAACATTACCTGTCCCGATCTTCCTGCCTCATAGGCATCCGTCTGGCGGGGGTTTTCTCCCCCGTCCGTTCCTTCTGCCCCGGCTGCCCCGGGGAACGGGACACCCTGCCTGTGGGGTGGAAGGCTGACCATGAGTGCCCTCACTGGGTAACAATCGTTAACAAACAAATCTTTCGATACCGGCAAAAAGCCAAGCCGTTTTAGGCAATTGCCACGATTCCGGCGAAACTGTGACAATTCCGCAAAGGGGAATAACCGTTAAACGACAATATCTTGTGCACGGACTCTCATACGTCGCATCCCGCTGCGCTTGCCTATTTCAAACAGTTTCCGCCCGACCGCCACGCCGCAACTGTTCACGTAACAAGAACAATCATCCAGCACACGAACGCATAAATTTCAATACATCTTAAGCGCGACCTGCCGGATTGTGCCGCAATGCGCCACAAATCACCGCAGGGCCACCACAAATTCGTCCAACTGGACATTCAGTAACCAAGATGAACGTGCGCGGTCCCTCCGCCACCCGCAGACAGCCCCCGCCGGGGGGGCATCCACGGGGGCGGCGGCGGACGCGCACCCGTATCCGGGGGACTGTCATGCCGCACTACTACCAGAGCTTCAAATTCTTCGGAGAGGTTGCCGATCTCCTCCTGCTGGAGCGGCCCGAACGGCGGCTTCTGGTGGACATCTCGCTGGAACCGGCCAATCCGGCACCGGGGCGCAACCCCTATCCGCACCGCACGACCTATACCCTGACCGACCCCGCCCTGATGGAACGTTTCCTGACGGAAATCGCCGTCGGTGATGCGATCTCGGCCGAAGGCAGCTTCGTGCAGGGCGATTACATGCCCCACCGCACCACCTGCATCGACACCACCTTCCAGATGCTGGACTTCACCCGCATCGCCCGCCCCGAAGAGCTGGTGCCCGCGCCGGCCAGCCTCCCGGTCGAGGCGCAGCGCCGCGTCCGCCTGCACTGAAAGCCCTGCCATGACAGCCACCCCCTTCACGCCAGCCAGCGCATCCGCAGGTGCCCCGGACCGCAGGCTGACGCCCGCCCTGCGCCTGCGTCGCCGGATGCGCGACCTGTTGCGGCTGGAAACAGGCGCCGCACGGCTGGAAAAGCAGGTGCGCGACTATGTGACAGGCGGCCTCGCGCTGTTCTGGAAACGCCAGACCATCTATGGCGGGGCAGTGCTTCTCTGCGGGTTCTACTACGACGTGCGGGTGGCCATCCTGTGCTATCTGCTTTTGCAATATACGGAATTCTTCGACACCACGCTCTGTCTGCGGATCATGCGCTGGAAGGGCGGCAACCTGCGCGAGGCGCGGCGCTACCGCAACCTGCTGCTCTTCTCGGCAGTCCAGAGCACGGCCGCCATCTGCGTCTGGGCGGGCCTCGTGGCATGGATGGAAGGCGTGTCGTCGCATTTCATGCCGCTCTTCTTCCTTTTCGCCGCGGGTCTGTTCGCCGCGGTGAACAACCACCAGCTGCCCCAGATCCTGATGGTGCGGCTGGCCATGTATACCGGTGTGTTCCTCTGGATCCCGCTCTACGACATCCTCAACGTCCGCCCGCCGCTGGAAAGCTTCCTCTGGCTGCAGCTCTTCACCGTGGTCTTCGTGCTGTTCTTCGTGATCGAATGTTCGGTCATCTTCCTGCGGCTCTACCGCCGCGGCCTCGACCAGCTTGACGAACTGCGCCACGAACGCGACCGCGTGCAGGCCGCCTACGAGGTGAAATCGCAATTCGTCTCGGTCGTCAGCCACGAATTGCGGACCCCCCTCACCTCGATCAACGGCGCGCTGGGGCTCTTGCGGACGGGGGCCTATGACAACGACCCCGTCAAGGCGCGCAACATCCTCGAGATCGCCCAAAAGAACAGCGTCCGCCTCTCGGCGCTCATCAACGACCTGCTCGACCTGCAAAAGCTGGAATCGGGCCAGATGTCCTATGATTTCGACGAGATCGACCTGCCCGCCCTGATCGCGGAATGTGTCGAATCCATCGGCTCCTTCGCCCAGACCTACGGGATCGAGATCGCCTATACCCCGCCGCCCGCCGACATCTTCATCCGGGCCGACCGCGACCGCCTGCATCAGGTGCTCGACAACCTGCTCTCCAACGCCGTGAAATTCTCGCGCCGGGGCGAACGGGTCGAGGTGCGCGTCTCTGCCGCCGGTGGCCGCGCGCGGGTCGAGGTGCAGGACCACGGCATCGGCATCCCCCCTGATTCCCGCGAAAAGGTCTTCGGCAAGTTCACGCAGGTCGACAGTTCCGACCGGCGCAGCCACGGCGGCACCGGCCTTGGCCTGTGCATCGCGCAAGAGATCATGACCGCCCATCGCGGCAGCATCGATTACACCAGCAAACTTGGCGAAGGGACCACCTTCACCATCGATTTTCCGACCAAGGATTGACGATCATGACCTTTCACGCCGATGTCCCCCAGCACGCCGACCTCGCCGCAAGGCTGGCCCCCATCCGCGCGCATTTCCTGTCGACCCTCGGCCCGCGCCTTGCCCGCCTCGATGCCGTCCTGTGCTCGGCCAGCCCCGCCGCCGCCGCCATGCGCGCCCTGCAAGAGGATGTGCACAAGATCCGTGGCGTGGCCCCCACACTCGGCTTCGAAGCGCTTGGCCGCTGCGCGGCGCTGGCCGACGAACTGCTTGACCCGTGGCATCACGCCGACACCGACCTTCCCGTCACGGCCGACCTCGCGGCCGCGCTTGCCGCTCTGCGCGACCAGATCGCCGGGGCGCTTGCCCCGTCTGCCTGACGCCTCTTGCGCGGGACGGCGCCGCTCAGCCTTGCGGGCGCTGCGCCCAGTAGCGGCGGATATCGGCAGGCAGGGTGACAGGATCGAAGGGCTTGGTGATCCGCCCCAGCACACCCAGCCCCGCCATGTCGCCCTCGATCGTCTCCATCGCTTTGGCGGTCATGAAGATCGCGGGAACCCGTGCCGTCGCAGGCAGCCCGCGCAGCGCCACCAGCGTCTGCATCCCGTTCATCTCGGGCATCATGTAATCTAGCAGCAAAAGGTCTGGCGCGAAATCCGCCGCACGGGCCAGAGCCTCGGCCCCCGAGGAACATTGCAACAGATCGAAGCCGCCCAGATCGGCCAGCGCCAGTCGTGCGATCATCAGGATGTCCTCATCGTCCTCGACGTGAAGAATCCGGTTCGGTCCAGCCATCGGCACCCCCTGCAGCGCCCCGTCCACGGCGTTTCCCCTTGCGCCGGACCCTCGAAGGGTGACCGCCCCGTCACGCCGCGTCAATCCACCGCAGACGGAATTGTTAATGCGTCACAAGAACGGATTGTTTCGCAAGCGGTTGCAATCCGGCGTCCCGCCCCGCGATCATCCGGCGAAGCGGAACGAAGCGGTGCAGTCCGTGCCGTTCCGCCGCGACTCATCCCCGTCCCTACCCGCCCAGCTTCACCCAGACCGTTTTCAGCGCGGTGTATTTGTCGAAACTGTGGATCGACAGATCCCGCCCGAACCCCGACTGCTTCACGCCGCCAAAGGGCGTCATCGCCGACAGGGCATCCACCGTGTTCACGCTGACCGTCCCCACCCGCAATGCGGCACTCACGCGGAAGGCGCGGTCGATGTCGCGCGTCCAGACCGACGCCGCCAGACCATAGGCGCTGTCATTGGCGATCCGCACCGCCTCGGCCTCGTCGGCAAAGGGGATGACGGCCAGCACGGGACCAAAGACCTCGTCCCGCGCCAGCTCGCTTGCAGGGTCCACACGGTCAAAGATCGTGGGGGTGATCCACGCATCCGACCCGTCCCGCGTCACCCGCTCGCCCCCGCAGACCAGCCGCGCCGACGCCTTGGCACGGTCGATGAACCCCGCGACGCGCCCCGCATGGTGGCTGTCCACCATCGGCCCCATCGTGGTTGCAGGGTCCAGCGGATCGCCCTGCACCACCGCCGCCGCCCGCGCCGCCAGCCGCTCGACCATGGCCGCATGGACATCCCGATGCACCAGCAGCCGCGAATTGGCCGAACAGACCTCGCCCGCATTGAAGAAGATGCCAAAGGCCGCCATGTCCGCCGCGCGGTCCAGATCGGCATCGGCAAAGACGATGTTGGGCGACTTGCCCCCCGTCTCCAGCCAGACCTGCTTCATGTTCGACCGTCCGGCATAGGTCTGGAACAGCTTGCCCACCTCGGTCGATCCGGTAAAGGCCAGACAGTCCACATCCGTGTGCAGGCCCAGCGCCTGCCCCGCCTCGTGACCGTAGCCCGTCACCACGTTCAGCACCCCGTCCGGCAGCCCCGCCTCTGCCGCCAGTTCCGCCAGCCGCAGCGCCGACAGCGGCGACTGCTCGGCCGGTTTCAGCACCACCGAATTCCCCGCCGCCAGCGCGGGCGCCAGCTTCCACGTCGCCATGTCCAGCGGGAAGTTCCACGGCACCACCGCCCCCACCACGCCCAGCGCCTCGCGCCGGATCATGGCAATGTCCCCCGGCCCCGTGGGGGCGATCTCGTCATAAAGCTTGTCTATGGCCTCGGCGTGCCACTGGAAGAAATGCGCCGACCCCGGCGCGTCGATGGTGGACGATTCCGCAATCGGCTTGCCCATGTCCAGCGTATCCAGCAGCGCCAGTTCCGGCACATTCGCGCGGATCAGCGCGGCCAGCCGCAACAGCACCTCCTTGCGCTCGGCCGGTGCCTTGCGCGACCACCGCCCGTCCTCGAACGCCGCCCGCGCCGCGCGCACCGCACGGTCCACATCCGCCGCATCGCCCCGCGCCACCTCGGCCAGCACCGCGCCCGTGGCGGGGTTCACCGTGGCAAAGCGCGCGCCCGACGCCGCCTCTTGCCAGCGCCCGTCGATCCACAGCCCCGTGCGCGGCACGATTCCCGCCGCCAATGCCTGCCACTCTGCCCGTGTCGCCATAGCCATCCCCTCCTGTCCGCCCGTGCGAGAGTGCCGCACCCCGCCCCGCACGGAAGCAGGATTTTCCGCCCCGCTGCTTCGGAAAAACCTAATCAGGCCGACAGCAGCGGCAGCATCATCGCGAAAAGTTCCGCCTGCGATGAAATCCCGCAGCGCGCATAAAGCTGCTTGCGAAACACCTTCACCGTCTGCCCGCTGACCCCCAGCCGCAACCCGATGGACACCGTCGAATGCCCCCGCAGGATCAACAGCGCCACCTCGGCCTGCCGGGGCGACAGCCGGATGCCATGCGCCGCTTCCACCGCCCGTACCAGTTGCGCCGCGACATCCTCTGCCGCGCCACGTTCCGCGCGCAGGCCCTGCCAATGCGCCTCGGCCAATGCGGTGACGATCGGCGCCACACGCTGGCACAGCTCCACCTCGCGCGCAGAAAAGGCCATGCCCGACGCCGCATCCCGCCCCAGACAGATGTTCAGCGACACATCCGCGACCGGATAGGCGACAAAGGTGATCTCGTCCAGCAGCGTGGTCTGCTGGTAGTACTCGATGAAATACCGGCTGCGGTGGAACGCGTCCGGCGCCACATCGCGCAGGCGATACGCCCCGCACGGCACGCGCGAGACATGCAGGTCGTGGAACGGGTCCAGCAGATAGGCCCCCGCCAGATAGGTCGCGTCCAGTTGCGAAAACACCTGCGGCAGGTCGCTGTGACGGAACAGCACCTGCGGCGGCCCGCCGTCGCGATAGGCAAGGATGATCAGGTTGTCCTGCGCCACCAACCGGCGGAACCAGTCCTGCAAGGCGCTTTCGAACCCCGCCGCCCCCATGCGCCGGATTACCTGTGCCAACTGCCCCTCGGCGCTATTCGGCAGCGGCTGCATCATACCTCTCTGGGGGTATATACCCCCCGGCTCTGGGAAACTTAACCTTTTCCCCGTATACCAAGGGGTATGGTGCCGCATGTCAACCGCCATCGACATCCGATCCGTCGTCAAACGCTACGGCACGGCAACCGCGCTGCATGGCGTGTCGCTGTCGATTGCCGACAACGAATTCTTCACCCTGCTCGGCCCGTCAGGCTGCGGCAAGACCACGCTCCTGCGCTGCATCGCAGGGTTCGAGGATGTGACCGAAGGCGAGATCCGCCTGTTCGGCCAGAACATCGCGGGTCTCGACCCCAACCACCGCCCCGTCAACACGGTGTTCCAGCAATACGCCCTCTTCCCGCATATGAGCGTGCTGGAAAACGTGGCCTTCGGGTTGAAGATGAAGGGCGTTTCGCTGTCGGACCGCACCGCTCGGGCGGGGCGGATGCTGGAAATGGTCCACCTCTCGGCCTTTGCCGACCGACTGCCCGCGCAACTCTCGGGCGGCCAGCAGCAGCGCGTGGCGCTGGCCCGCGCCCTTGCGCCGGAACCCAAGGTGCTGCTTCTCGACGAACCGCTCTCCGCGCTCGACCTCAAACTGCGGCAGGCCATGAGGGTGGAACTGAAAACCCTGCAGGAACAGACCGGCATCACCTTCATCTTCGTGACACATGACCAGGAAGAGGCGCTGACCATGTCAGACCGCATCGCCGTCATGTCGCAGGGTCGCGTGCAGCAGATCGGCACGGCGCGCGACATCTACGAGGCCCCCGTCAACCGTTTCGTGGCAGATTTCATCGGCGAGACGAACCTTCTCGAAGTCACCGTCGACCGCATCGAGGGCGGCATCGCCCGCGTCACCCTTCCGGGCGGCCACACGATCACCTGCCCCACCGCCGCAACCACCCCCGGCAAGCACCACATCTCCATCCGCCCCGAACGGCTCTCGATCAGTGCCGCAGGTGATCTGACCGCCACGGTGGAACGCGTGGTCTATCTCGGCACCGACCTGCAACTGCTGGCCCGCCTGACCACGGGCGAGGAATTCCACATCCGCCTGCAAAACTCGGCCCGCGCGCAGGTGCCCGCCCCGGGCAGCACCGTCGCCCTGCATCTGGAGGAAGGCGCGGCCCGCCTTCTGGCCGACTGATGGCGGGGGGGATGACGCCCGCACCGCAGGGCAACGGCACGGGCTACCGCGCCATCGTGGGCCCGCTCTTGATCCCCACATGGGTGATGATCGGCATCTTCCTCGTGCTGCCGGTTCTCCTCATGGCGGTCTACAGCTTCCTGACCAAGGAATTCCGCGGCGGTGTGGTCTGGGACTTCACCCTTGCGGCCTATGACCAGTTCTTCCTGAACCGCGGCCTTTTCGGGGACGAACCGCCCGTCATCGAATGGACCTACATCACGATCTTCTGGCGCTCCATCTGGCAGGCGGCACTGGCCACGCTGATCTGCCTGATCGTGGGCTTCCCCACCGCATGGTTCATCGCCACAAGGCCCGCCCGCACCCGCGCGGTCTGGCTTTTTCTGGTCACCGTGCCCTATTGGGTCAACCTTCTGATCCGCACGGTCAGCCTGAAATTCCTGATCCGCGAGAACGGCCCCCTGAACGAAAGCCTGATGGCGCTGGGCCTCATCACCGACCCGCTGCCACTGGTGAACACCAACCTCGCCGTGCAGCTGGGCCTGTTCTACAGCTACCTGCCCTTCATGGTGCTGCCCGTCTACGCCGCCGTCGAACGCTACAACTTCGCCCTGTCCGAGGCGGCTGCCGACCTCTACGCCAGCCGCTGGGTGACCTTGCGGGAAATCGTCCTGCCCGTCGTCAAACCCGGCATCATTGCGGGCTGCATCCTTGTCTTCGTGCCCTCGCTGGGTGCCTTCCTCGCGCCCGACCTCCTGGGCGGCGCCAAGACCTTCATGATCGGCTCGCTCATCGACGAACAGTTCCGCGGCTCGCAGGGGAACTGGCCCTTCGGTGCGGCTGCGGCGATGATCCTGATGACGCTCGTCCTGATCGTGCTGACGGTCTATGCCCGCGCGCAGACCAAGGGGGATGCGCGATGAAGGGTGTGCGCCATTACCCCGGCTTTCTGGCCATGGCGGTGGCCTGCCTTGTCATCCTCTACGCCCCCCTCATCGTCGTGACGGGCTACAGCTTCAACGGCTCCACCTCGATCACCACATGGGGCGGCTTCTCGTGGCGCTGGTATGCCGATGTCTTCACCGGCCCCGACGCGCCCCGCTTCAAGGCGGCGGCGTGGAATTCCATCACCATCGCCATCCTCGCCGCCACCACCGCCACCGCCATCGCGGTCGCGGCCAGTGTCGCCATGATCCGCGGCGGCCGCTTCAAGGGCAAATCCGCCACCTTCGCGCTGATCAACCTGCCCCTCATGGTGCCCGAGATCGTCACCGCAGTCGCCACGCTCATCTTCTTTTCCGCCATTGGCCTGACCACGGGCTACATGACCATCCTCATCGCCCATATCACCTTCTGCATCCCCTTCGCCTACCTGCCCATCGCAGCCCGCCTGCAAGGGATCGAAGAGACCTATGAACAGGCCGCCCGCGACCTCTATGCCACCCGCGCGCAGGCGTTCCGGCTGATCCTGCTGCCGCTGATGATGCCGGGCATCCTGTCGGGTTTCCTGCTCGCCTTCATCATCTCGCTGGACGATTTCATCATCACGAACTTCGTCAAGGGCGCGGGCATGGAAACCCTGCCCACCGCCATCTTCGGATCGGTCAAGCAGGGGATCAAACCCAACATCATGGCCATCTCCACCATGATGCTGGCCGTGTCGGTCCTGTTCGTCACCCTTTCCTACCTCGTCAACCGCATCGGGCAAAGAACCCGGTCCTGAACCCAAACAGGGAGTCCCAAATGAAGAAACTGCTGACCACCGCCACCGCCTTTGCCCTGCTCGCAGGCGCGGCCCATGCCGAAGGCAAGCTCTCGGTCTATCACTGGTTCGAATACATCCCGCAGGAACTGGTGGACAAATTCACCGCCGAGACGGGGATCGAAGTCACCATCGACACCTATGACAGCAACGAATCCATGCTCGCCGCGCTCAAGGCCGGCAAGCTGGGCCAGTATGACGTCGCCGTCCCCGCCGATTTCATGGTCAAGATCATGGCCGACGAAGGGATGCTCGACACCTTCACGCCCGAGGAAATGCCCAACCACGGCAACATCGCGCCCCAGTGGATGGATGTCTATTTCGACACCGGCCGCAAGTCGTCGATCCCCTACCAGTGGGGCGGCACCTCCTTCTCGGTGAACCGCGACGTCTATCAGGGCGACATCTCCTCGCTGGGCATCATCTTCGACCCGCCGCCGGAACTGCAGGGCAAGATCAACGTGCTCGACAGCCAGAACGAGGTGCTGATCCTCGGCTCGCTCTACCTCGGCATCCCGCAATGCACGACCGACCGCGACCAGCTCAAGGCGCTCAACGACATGCTGCTGAACGCCAAGCAGCACTGGGCCTCCTTCGGCTCGGACACGTCAAAGGACGTGCTGGTGTCGGGCGACGCGGCGGCGGGGATGATCTACAACGGCTTTTCCGCCAAGGCCCGCGCCGAAGGGGCGAATGTCGAATATTCCTACCCCAAGGAAGGCCACGTCCTGTGGATGGACAACATGGTCCTGCTGAAGGACGCGCCCAACCGCGACAATGCGATCAAGTTCATGAACTTCCTGCTTGAACCCGAAAACGCCGCCGCCGTGACGAATTACGCGGCCTATACCTCGGGCGTGACGGGGGTCGAACCCTTCCTCGACGACGCGATCAAGAACAGCCCCGAAAACAACCCGCCCGCCGACGCGACGCCGGGCGTCTTCGCGCAGGCCTGCGATGCGGAAACGCAAAAGCTCTATGACGCGATCTGGACCAACCTGAAGAAGTAACACCCGCAGGGGGGCCATTCCGGCCCCCCTCACCCCCCAAGGAACAAGACCCCCTCCGGGGGGAACGGAGCCGCCATGCCCTTCGCCATCGCCCTCTGGCAGACCACCTCTCCCGAAGGATCGGACGACACGGCCTTCGCCGCGATCGACGCCGCCCTGCGCGCCGCCGCCGTACAGGGCGCCGTCACCCTTGTGGCGCCCGAAATCTACCTGCCCGGCTACAACCAGCCCGACATCCCCGCCCGCGCCCAACCCCGCGGCGGCCCGTGGCACCAACGCCTTGCCGCCCTGACGCGCCAGCACGGCTGCGGCATCGTCATCGGCTATGCCGAACGCGACGGCGACCACGTCTACAATTCCGCCGTGGCCATCGACGCGACGGGCCGCGAGATCAGCCATTACCGCAAGATCCAACTTTTCGGCCCGCGCGAGAAATCCATCTACGCCCCCGGCAACGCCGTCTCCACCTTCGACCTGAACGGCATCCGCACCGCAATGCTCATCTGCTACGACGTGGAATTCGCCCACCTCAACCGCACCTTGGCGGCGCAGGGCACCCGGCTCCTCCTCGTGCCCACCGCGAACCCCGAACCCAACACCCATGTGTCCCGCCTCGTGGTCCCCGCCCATGCCATCAACCACGGCCTGACCATCGCCTATGCCAATTACTGCGGGACGGAAGGCGACATCACCTATTGCGGCACCTCCATCATCGCCGCCCCCGACGCGGCGATCCTCGGCATGGCGGGAACCACGGAAACGCTGATCGTCACCGACATCGCCCGCCAGCCCGACCCCGCCCTTTTGCAAACCCAACTCACAGATTTCCGCCCAGTTTGAGGCCATCATGCCCAAAGACACAAGCGACAGCCGCTATGACATCCTGTTTCAGCCCCTCCGCATCGGGCCGAAACTCGCCAAGAACCGCTTTTATCAGGTCCCCCATTGTAACGGCGGCGGCTACCGCGACCCTTCCGCCGTCGTCGAAATGCGCCGCACCAAGGCCGAAGGCGGCTGGGGCGTCATCTTCACCGAACAGACCGAGATTCACCCCACATCCGAAATCACCCCCTTCATCGAACAGCACCTCTGGGACGACCGCGACATCCCCGCCCTCGCCCGCATGGCGGACGCGATGAAATCCCACGGCGCGCTGGCGGGCATCCAGCTTGCCTATTCCGGCATCAACGGCCCCAACCTCTATTCCCGCGAAGTGCCCCTTGCCGTCACGGGCGGCCCCATCCTGACCTTCACCTCCGACCCCGTGCAGGCCCGCACCATGGACCGCGAAGATATCCGCGACCTGCGCCGCTGGTTCCGCAACGCCTTCCGCCGGTCACAGACCGCAGGCTTCGACCTGATCTGCCTTTACGGCGCCCACGGCTTCGGCATCCTGCAACATTTCCTGTCGCGCAACACCAACCACCGCACCGACGAATACGGCGGCAGCCTGGAAAACCGCGCCCGCTTCCTGCGCGAAATCGTGGACGAGGCGCGCGAGGAAACCAAAGGCGAGCTCGCCATCTCCCTCCGCCTGTCCCTGCACGAGGCAGGCGAAATGGGCTTCTCCAACGCCGAACTGCGCGACTTCATCGAAATGCACGGCGACCTGCCCGATATCTGGGATCTGGCGCAAGGCACGTGGGAGGCCTGCTCCGGCACCTCCCGCTTCAAACCCGAAGGCGCGCAAGAGGACCTCGTCAAGGGCATAAAACAACTCACCTCGAAGCCCGTCGTGGGCGTTGGCCGCTTCACCAGCGCGGATGCCATGGTCCGCCAGATCAAGGCGGGCATCCTCGACTTCATCGGCGCCGCCCGCCCCTCCATCGCCGATCCCTTCCTGCCCAAAAAGATCGAGGAAGGCCGCTTCGACGACATCCGCGAATGCATCGGCTGCAACATCTGTGTGTCCGGCGACATGACCCAAGGCATCAGCCGCTGCACCCAGAACACCGCCTTCATGGAGGAATGGCGCAAGGGATGGCACCCCGAACGGATGCACCCCAAGGGCAAATCCGAAAGCGTCCTGATCGTGGGCGCAGGCCCCGCAGGGCTGGAGGCCGCGCATATCCTCGGCAAACGCGGCTATCAGGTGACGCTGGCCGAAGCCACCA
The DNA here is from genome assembly GCF_009908265.2 of Paragemmobacter amnigenus. Classification (GTDB taxonomy): domain Bacteria; phylum Pseudomonadota; class Alphaproteobacteria; order Rhodobacterales; family Rhodobacteraceae; genus Paragemmobacter; species Paragemmobacter amnigenus. The sequence goes on from NZ_JAAATX020000001.1 coordinate 462,345, forward strand.
CCCAACTCGGTGGCCGCGTCGCCCGTGAACGCACCCTTCCGGGCCTGTCCGCATGGGGCCGCGTGGCCGATTACCGCGCGGGCCAGATCGCCCCCATGCCCAATGTGCAAACCTATCTCGACAGCCGCCTGACGCCCGACGACATCCTGTCCTTCGGCATCGAACATGTCGCCATCGCCACCGGCTGCCACTGGCGCCGAGATGCGGTGGCCCGCCTGCACCTGCACCCGATCCCCACCGATCCCGCCATGCCGGTCTTCACCCCCGACGACCTGATGTCAGGCGGCGGTCCGACCGCAGGCACCGTCCTGCTCTACGACGACGACCATTTCTACATGGGGTCCGTCCTTGCCGAACTCCTCGTCCAACGCGGATGCACCGTCCATTTCGTCACCCCCGCCGTGAAGGTCGCCGAATGGACCGACAACACGCTGGAACAATCCACCATCCAGCGCCGCCTGTCAGACCTTGCCGTCCACATCCACCTCTCCCACGCCCCCGACACGATCCACGCCACTGCCGCCGACCTCACCTGCACATGGAGCGGTCGGACCACCACCATCCCCTGCGACGCCGTCCTGATGGTCACGTCCCGCATCCCCAACGACAGCCTCTTCCACGCCACCCGCGCTCAGGACTGGCAGGCCGCAGGCATCGCCTCGCTGAAACTCATCGGCGACGCCGCCGCACCCGGCCCCATCGCATGGGCCACCTATGCAGGCCGCCGCTATGCCGAGGAACTGGACAGCCCCGACCGTGGCGACGCCCTGTCCTTCCGGCGCGAGATCGCGGAACTCCTGCCCCCCGTCCGGCTGACACCCTGACGGGGGCGAATACGCGAAATATTCAAAGGAACTGCAGGAAACCGCGCAATATGCGGCAGAAAATGTTGCAAAAGGTAAAGCCGCCTCAGCTGCCCTGAACGATCAGGATCGCCCGTGCCGCCCCGCCCTCGGCGCGGATGGCATGGGCACGGTCGGCGGCATAGCGCGCCGTGTCCCCTGGACCCAGCCTCTCCTCCTCGTCGCCCGACTGCACGGCCAGATGCCCCTCGACCACCGTCAGATGCTCGCGGCAGCCCGCCGAATGCGGCTCGGACAGCAGGGCCGCGCCCGCCTCGAAGGTGATGTCATAAACCTCGTGCTCGCCCACCGCCTCGGCCGGTGACAGGATGCGGATACGCACCCCCGCCGACCGCGCGATCACCGGCGCGGCACCCGCCCGCGTCACCTCGATCCCCGCCGCGGGTTTTCCCTCCAGCAGCCCCGCGAAATCCACCTGCAACGCCTGCGTCAGGTTCCACAGCGTGGCAACCGTGGGCGAGCTTTCCCCCCGCTCGATCTGGCTGACCATGGACCGCGACACGCCCGACAGCTTCGCCACCGCATCCAGCGACAGCCCGCGCGCGCGCCGCGCCTCGCGCAGGGACGCGGCCAGCCTGTCATGGATATCGGAACGCGCTGCCATGGGCACGATGCTTACCCGCCCCGCGGCGAAGGTCAACTTACGTTCCGCAGAAGGTCACATAGCGGCCAAAGCCCTGCGGCGCGGGCAGCATATAGGCCTCGCGCTCCACGAACGGCTCCGACACGGCGGCGACCAGCGCGTCGAAAGGCGCCATGTCGCCGCCCGTCGCCGCCGCCAGCGCCTCTTCGACCTTGTGGTTGCGCGGGATCACCGCCGGATTGGCCGCACGGATGCGAGAGGCCGCATCGGGCGCCAGCCGCGCCTGCCAGCGTGGCAGCCAGTCGCGCAAGCCCGTCGGGTCATCGAAGAGCGGCGCGATCCCCGTCGCATCGCCCCCCACCGCCCCCGCCAGACGCCGGAAGACCAGCGTCCAGTCCGCCCCCTGCCCCTCCATCACGGCCAGCAGCCCGTCGGCCAGATCGCCATCCCCCTCCTCGGCCCCCGCCAGCCCCAGCTTGGCCCGCATCACCGCGACCCATTCCGCGCGATACCGCCCCGCGATCCCCTCCAGCAGACCGTTGGCCATATCCACCGCGCGGTCCTGATCGGCATCGAACAGCCCCAGCAGGCTTTCCGCCAGCCGCGCAAGGTTCCACCCCAAAATCAGCGGCTGGTTGGCATAGGCATAGCGACCGCCGTGGTCGATCGACGAAAACACCGTCCCCGCGGCATATCCTTCCATAAAGGCGCAAGGCCCATAGTCGATGGTTTCCCCCGACAGCGCCATATTGTCGGTATTCATCACCCCGTGGATGAACCCCACCCCCATCCATTGCGCGATCAGCCGCGCCTGCCGCGCGATCACCTGATCGAACAAGGCGACATAGGGGTTCTCCGCCCCCGCGCAGTCGGGGTAATGCCGCGCGATGGTGTAATCGGCGAGCTTGCGAACCTGCGCCTGATCCCCCCGCGCGGCAAAGAACTGGAACGTGCCCACGCGGATATGGCTTGCCGCCACCCGCGTCAGCACCGCGCCCGGCAATTCCACCTCGCGCAGCACGGGCGCCCCCGTCGCCACCACGGCCAGCGCCCGCGTCGTGGGGATGCCCAGCGCCGCCATCGCCTCGCCCATCACATATTCCCGCAGCATCGGCCCCACGGCGGCCTTGCCATCCCCGCCCCGCGAAAACGGCGTCCGCCCCGACCCCTTCAGCTGGATGTCCCAGCGCCGCCCCGTCCCGTCGACCACCTCGCCCAACAGATGCGCCCGCCCGTCGCCCAGTTGCGGCGAGAAGCCCCCGAACTGATGCCCCGCATAGGCCTGCGCGATGGGCTCGGCCCCCGCAGGCAGCCGCGCGCCCGACAGCAGCTCTGCCGCCTCGGTCTCCAGCGCCGCCGCATCCAGACCCAGCCCCTCGGCCAGCCTGCGGTTGAAGGCCAGCAGACGCGGCGCGGGCGCCGGGTCGGGCGCCGCCGCAAGATAGGTGCCCGGCAGCGCGGCGATCCACGAATTGTCGAAACGAAAGGTCATGCCAGCTCCGGCCTGCGGCACCCCCCGTTGCTGCGCCCGGTCACGGGGCGGGGGGCCAAAGCTCCGATATGGCGCGCAAACCGCCCGCGGGCAAGCGGACCGCCCTATTCCACATCCATCCGCGCGACCTGCCAGATCGACCGCGCATAGATCACCTCGGACTGGTAGTCCGTCACCGCATCATAGGGATAGACCACCCAGAGCGGCCCCTTGTCCCGCACCGACAGCGGCTTTCCGTTCTGTTCGAAGGCAAGGATCGGCCCGCCCTCTACCGCATCGGCCACCGGAATCTCGACCGTGTAGTCGTTCAGCGCCCTTGCGCGGATCACCTCGCCCTCGGCCTCCAGCCGTGCCAGCAGAACCGCCAGCGGCACACCGCGGAACACCTGCACCCCGTCGGTCCAGATCGTGCTGGTCTCGATCTCCACCGGCGCCAGCGACTCCAGCATGGCAAGGTCGAAGACCGCGCCCTCGGGGCTGTTGGTCTGGCCCAGCTTGCCGCCGACGGTCAGGATCACCTCGCCCGCCGGCGCGACCAGCGGCTCGGCCAGCGCGGCCCCGGAACCCGCCGCCGCCCCCGCAAGCAACAGCGCAAGCGCAAGCCCCCGCCCCGTTCCCGCCACGACTGACGCCGATCCAAACATGCCTGTCCTCCCCGGTTCGTCCAGATGTAGGACGGTTCCGGCACAGGTTCATCTATCCTTCCGAGGTATGCAACCGCAGCGTGTCGGTGGCCCTGCGGTTGAACCGCCCGCCGCCTTATCCCGCGCCGAGAACCTGCTCCGCCACTGCGCCGGACCGCAACATATCCTCCAGCGTCAGCGACTCGATGATCAGCAGATAGGACCAGAACACCTCGGCAAAGACCTTGCGGATGCGGCAGGTCGCCTCGTCCGTGCAATCCTCGCAGCGCTGATAGGCGCGGCGCGACAGGCAGGGCAAGGGCGCGATGGGCCCGTCGATCGTCCGCAAAAGCTCCGAGATCGACACTTCGCCGGGCTTCTTGATCAGGCTGTATCCGCCCGACCGGCCGCGGATCGACGCGATCACGCCCGCATTGCGGACTTCCAGCAGGATATGCTCCAGAAACCGCTTCGGCGTGCCCGACCGTTTGGCGATCACCTCGATGGTCAACGGTTCCGGATGCTCCTTTGCCGCCTCGTCGGCCAGCACCAGAAGCGCCTTCAGCGCGTATTTCATCTTCTGCGTGATCATGGGCCGAAGGTTATGCCGCAAGCCCGCGGTAATCAACGCAAGCTGTGCCGTTCTGGCGATATTTCCGGAAAGGACCGGCCCGAAGGCCGCAGCGATCACTGGCAGCGATCACTGGTCGGGGCGATAGGATTCGAACCTACGACCTACGGTACCCAAAACCGTCGCGCTACCAGACTGCGCCACGCCCCGAACGCTGCACCCTTATCCTGCCATCGCCGGATTGAAAAGCGCCCCGCGCGCCGAAATCACTCGCAGGGCCACGCCGCCGTGCGCTGCGGGATCGCCGGATGGCGCAATTCCGCCCCTTCGACGATCCCCATGCGTGCCGCCAGACCGCCATTGATCTCCAGCACAAAGCGGATGCCCTCTCCGCCCTCGATGGGTGTCGTGTCCCCCGGCACAGCCTGTGCATGGACGCGCCGGATCCGCCCCGTCTCGTCGGCAAAGATCATGTCCAGCGGGATCAGCGTGTTCTTCATCCAGAACGCCGCCCGTTGCGGTGCGTCATAGACGAACAGCATCCCTGCGGACATCGGCATGCTCTCGCGGAACATCAGACCCTGCGCCCGTTCGGCCCCGTCATCGGCCACCTCGACGGCAAAGCGCTGCTGACCCGACGGTCCGCGGATCTCGACGGCATCGGGCGCGCAGGCCGCAACGGCCGCGCCCGCCTGCAGACCGACCGCCGCCGCGATCAGCCAGACTGCCGCGTTGCCGCTTCCCAAGATACCACCTGCACCGCCATGCGCCCGCGCTTGCCCTCGACGATACGCAGGCAGATCGCCTCGCCCGCCTGAAGATCGGCAAAGCCCGACACGCGCAACACCTCGATATGGATGAACACATCCTCGGGACGCCCGAAGACATTGGCAAAGCCAAAGCCCTTGGCCTTGTCGAACCACTTCACCCGCGCGGGTTCCAGCGGCAGCCGTGCGATCTCTTCGGGATCGGCGGGCGCATTCTCGTCCCCCAACGGGAACGCCACCCCCTGCGGCGGTTCGATCGAAACGACCTCCACCGCCTGAACGCCACGCTGCGTCATCTGCACCTTCACCGTGATCACTGCGCCATCGGCCACGGAATTCTGGCCGTAATTGCGCAGCACATTCGCATGAAGGAGGATATCAGCACCACCCTCATCCGCAACGATGAACCCAAATCCCTTGCCGGGATCGAACCATTTCACTCGGCCATGCACAGTTTGCACGGCTCTATCATCTTCAATCATGGAAGAGCCATTCCCCAGAGTAAGCCCCAGCCCAAGACATGCCGCGAATTGAAGCCGAGATTCAAGGCCCAATTCTTAACCAGTTTTAAACAGAACTCCCAAACAGCGAATTTTTTCCGCTGCTTAGGGATTGAGCCGCTCCACCGTCCAAGGTTTATCGTTACCCCCGCGCGTCCAGCGGAAACGGTCATGCAGGCGGAACTGGCCGTCGGCCCAGAATTCGATCTCCACCGGACGGATGCGGATGCCCCCCCAGAACGGCGGACGGCGGGGAATCGGTCCCTGCTGCGCAGTCACCTTCGCCACCTCGGCCAACAGCGCCGCGCGCGACGACAGCGGCTCCGACTGGCGCGAGGCCCATGCCCCCAGACGGCTCTTCAGGCTGCGACTGGCATAGTATTCGTCGGCCTGCGGCCCCTCTTCCCGCTCGGTCACCCCCCGCACGCGGATCTGGCGGCGCAGGCTCTTCCAGTGCAGCACGAAGGCGGCCTTGCCGCTCGCCGCGATCTCCTGCCCCTTCTTCGACCCGTAATTGGTGTAGAAGACAAAGGCATCCGCCTCGATCTCCTTCAACAGCACCATCCGCACATTGGGCATCCCCTCCGCATCCACGGTGGCCAGCGCGATGGCATTCGGATCGTTCGGCTCCACCGGCTCGGCCTCGGCCAGCCATGCCCGCGCGATGGCAAAGGGGTCGTCGCCCGCGAAAATACCGCTTCTGTCCATGATATTCCTGTCCAAACCTTCCCGCGACGCAAGGATCCGGGCCGCCCTTGATGCAGCCCTGCGGATCGCCTACACGTCAACCACAACACTTAGGGTGGGCGAGGGACAGGCAATGTCAACCGGACTTATGGCAGGAAAGCGCGGCCTCATCATGGGGCTGGCCAATGACAAATCCATCGCCTGGGGCATCGCCAAGGCGCTTGCCGACCACGGCGCCGAAATGGCCTTCTCCTATCAGGGCGAGGCGCTGAAGAAACGCGTCGAACCGCTCGCCGCCTCGATCGGCACGCCCAAGCTCTTCGAATGCGACGTCACGGACGAGGCGTCGATGGACGCGATGTTCGCCGCGCTCAAGGCCGACTGGGGCAAGATCGACTTCCTCGTCCACGCCATCGGCTTTTCGGACAAGGCCGAACTGCGCGGCCGCTATGTCGACACGACCCGCCAGAACTTCCTGATGACCATGGACATCTCGGTCTATTCCTTCACCGCCGTCTGCCAGCGCGCGGCGGCGATGATGCCCGATGGCGGCTCGCTCCTGACGCTGACCTATTACGGGGCGGAAAAGGTCATGCCGCATTACAACGTCATGGGCCTTGCCAAGGCCGCGCTGGAATCGTCGGTGAAATACATCGCCGAAGACCTCGGCAAGGACGGCATCCGCGTCAACGCGATCTCGGCCGGCCCCATCAAGACGCTCGCCGCCTCGGGCATCGGCGATTTCCGCTACATCATGAAGTGGAACGAACTGAACTCCCCCCTGCGCCGCAACGTCACGCAGGAAGAGGTGGGCAAGGCCGCGCTCTACCTGCTCTCAGATCTGGGCAGCGGCACCACGGGCGAGAACCTGCACGTGGATGCAGGCTACCACGTCGTCGGCATGAAGGCGGTGGACGCCCCCGACATCGACGCGGTCACGGGGCGGAACGGCAAGGAATGACGCTGGCCGCCTTCCTCGCGCTTGCGACCGTGCAGCTCATGGCCGCGATCAGCCCCGGCCCGGCCGTCCTGATGACCGCCCGCACGGGCGTGACGCAGGGGCTGCGGATGGGCATCTGGATGGCGGCGGGCATCGGCGCGGGCGCGGTGTTCTGGGCCGTGTGCGCGCTCTTCGGGCTGGCGGTGCTGTTCAAGGTCGCCCCCGCCCTGCTGACGGTGCTGAAGATCGCGGGGGGTGCCTACCTGGTCTGGATCGCCTACCAGATGTGGCGCCACGCGCCCGAACCGCTCTCCACCGGTGCGACTGACGCGCGGCTGCCGCAATCCGGCCCCGCCGCGCTGTGGAAGGGCATCACGACCCAGCTTGCCAACCCCAAACCCGTCGTCTTCTTCGGCGCGGTCTTTGCCGGCATGGTCCCGCCCGACACCGCGCTCTGGATCAAGGGCGCGCTCCTTGGCGTCGTCTTCTCGACCGATTTCCTGTGGAACGTCCTCGTCGCGCGTCTCTTCTCCTTCGACCGCAGCCGCGCCGCCTATCTCTCGCTCAAAACCCTGATCGACCGCAGCTTCGGCGGCATCCTCGCCGCGCTCGGGCTGAAGGTCGCGCTCACCTGAACCCTGGGGGGAAACCATGTCCGCCGATCGCCTGCCGCATGAAAAGGGCTTCCACGTCAGTTGGGACCAGATCCACCGCGATGCCCGCGCACTGGCATGGCGGCTGGACGGCAAGGGTCCGGGCGAAGGCGGCGCATGGAAGGCCGTGGTCGGCATCACGCGCGGCGGCCTCGTCCCCGCGATGATCGTCTCGCGCGAACTCGACATCCGCGTGGTCGACACGATCAGCGTGAAATCCTACCATTCCGGCGGCGGCGCGCAGGACCAGCGGCGCGAGGCGCAGGTGGTCAAGGCCCCGCAGCACGACCTGATGGGCGACGGGACGGGCATCCTGATCGTCGATGACCTCGTCGACAGCGGCAGGACGCTGGAACTGATCCGCAGCCTCTACCCCAAGGCGCACTGCGCCACCGTCTATGCCAAACCCCACGGCAAGCCGCAGGTCGACACCTATGTGACCGAGGTGTCGCAGGACACGTGGATCTTCTTCCCCTGGGACATGGCGCTGCAATACGTCCAGCCCTTCCGCGGGAGCGATTGATCGTCTCCCCATTCTCGAAAGAGCACCGCTAGGGTGGCGGCCGCACCGCGGGGTGGCTGCACGTATACGTGCGGCCGCCCCGTGGGGGCGGTGCGGCCGCCACCCGGGCCTTTGGGGCCCGGGTGGGACCCGACCGGTTCGCCCAAACCCCCCTCCCTCCCCTCCATTCCGCACACCCTCACCCGCCACCCTGTCGCAAACGATGCGCATCCCGCGCAAAATGGCGGTCGCACCCTGCCCGTTCCGGCCCTAGACTGCCCCCGAACCGCGAACCGGAGCCTTCCATGACCCTGCCCCTGAACCCCGCAATGGCCGCCACCGAACCCCCGCCGGTGATGGAGGCACGCCGCTGGCTTCAGGGTGCCACCTTCCCCGCTGACCGGCCCCTCATCAATGTCAGTCAGGCCGCGCCTGTCGACCCGCCGCCCATTGCCCTGCGTCAGGCCATCGCCGATGCGGCGCTGACCAATGACGCGGCCCATCTCTACGGCCCCGTCCTCGGCCTGCCCGAACTCCGCGCCGAAATCGCCGCGCAATGGTCCGCCGCCTATGACGGCACCATCACGCCCGACCAGACCGCCATCACGCAGGGCTGCAATCAGGCCTTCACCGCCGTCATGTCCACCCTCGCGGGCGCGGGGGACGAGGTGATCCTTCCCACCCCGTGGTATTTCAACCACAAGATGTGGCTCGACATGCAGGGCGTCAAAGCCGTCCCCCTGCCCGCCGGCGCGGGACTGATCCCCGAGGCCGAGGCGGCATCCCGCCTCATCACGCCGCGCACCCGCGCCATCGTGCTGGTCAGCCCCAACAACCCCGGCGGATCCGAATATCCCGCCGAAACGCTGGCCGCCTTCCGCGACCTCGCCCGCGCCAACAACCTCGCGCTCATCGTCGACGAAACCTACCGCGACTTCGACAGCCGCCATTCCTATGAAACGGGTGGCCGCCCCCACGACCTCTTCACCGATCCCGACTGGTCCGACACGCTCATCCAGCTCTACAGCTTCTCCAAGGCCTACCGCCTGACCGGCCACCGCGTGGGTGCCATCGTCGCCAACGCCGCCCGTCTTGCCGAGGTCGAGAAATTCCTCGACACCGTCGCCATCTGCCCGTCGCAACTGGGCCAGATCGGCGCGCTCTGGGGGATGCGGAACCTCGCGCAATGGGTCGCGGGCGAACGGGCCGAAATCCTCGCCCGCCGCGCCGCGATGACGGGGGGATTCGCCGCGCTGGAAGACTGGAAGCTCCTCGGCTGCGGCGCCTATTTCGCCTATGTCGAACACCCCTACCCGATGTCCTCGGTCGACCTCGCCCGCCGCCTCGTGCACGAAGCCTCGATCCTCATGCTGCCCGGCACCATGTTCCAGCCCGACGACAGCGCCGAAGGCCGCCGCCAGCTCCGCATCGCCTTCGCCAATATCGACGCCGCAGGCATCGCCGACCTCTTCCGCCGCCTCGCCACGCTGCGCCGCTAGGTGTGAATTCTCGGGAGGTTGTTCACCCGAAGCGGGGTTAGGCTGCAATCGCCAAACTCCAGCCGAGGATTCCGCAGGATGAACAACCCGCACCAAGGTGCCCGCCTTACCGTCTACAGTCGAGAGCA
>NZ_JAAATX020000002.1 GCF_009908265.2 Paragemmobacter amnigenus
TGCGCCGCGCTCGTCACCCTCGCCGCGCGTGGAGCGGGTCGAGAAGGTCGCCCCCGCCTTCGGCGCGCGGGCGGGACGGGCGGAGTCCTCGCCCCTCGGGCTGCGCGCGGGCCTTGCGGCGCGCTCGTCACCCTCGCCGCGGGTGGAGCGGGTGGAGAAGGTCGCGCCCACCTTCGGCGCGCGGGCGGGGCGGGCGGAGTCCTCGCCCTTCGGGCTGCGCGCGGGCCTTGTGGCGCGCTCGTCGCCTTCGCTGCGGGCGGAACGGGTGGAGACGGTCGCCCCCGCCTTCGGCGCGCGGGCGGGGCGGGCGGTGTCCTCGCCCCTCGGGCTGCGCGCGGGCCTTGCGCCACGCTCGTCACCTTCGCCGCGCGTGGAACGGGTGGAGAAGGTCGCCCCCGCCTTCGGCGCGCGGATGCTCCGCGATGCCTCGTCGCGGCGCGGCGCGGGTTTGCCCTTGGGGGCGACGGCGTGCTCGTCCGATGCCTCGCCGGTCAGGCCAAGCTGGTCGCGCAGGACCTTGGGCCGCACTTCCTCGACCTCGCCGGGCTGCAACTCGTTCAGCCGGAAGGGGCCATAGCTGATGCGGATCAGCCGGTTCACCGTTAGCCCGATCGCCGCCATGGCGCGGCGGATCTCGCGGTTCTTCCCCTCGCGCAGGCCCACGGTCAGCCAGGCATTGGCCCCCTGCACTCGGTCCAGCACGACCTGCATCGGCTGGAACGTCTCGCCCTCGACCGTGATGCCCTTGCGCAGCGGGTCAAGGTCGGGATCGACCGGATTGCCCTTCACCCGCACGCGGTATTTCCGCAGCCAGCCGGTCGAAGGCAATTCCAGCCGCCGCTTCAGCTCGCCGTCATTGGTCAGGAGCAAAAGCCCTTCGGAATTCAGGTCAAGCCGCCCGATCGACATCACGCGCGGCATATCCTCGGGCAGGTGGTCAAAGACGGTGTCGCGGCCCTTTTCATCGGCGGCGGATGTGACCAGCCCCTCGGGCTTGTAGTAGAGCCACAGCCGCGCGGGTTCCGGCGCGGCCAGCGGCTTGCCATTGACCGTGATGCGGTCCTTGGGGCCGACATTCAGCGCGGGGCTGTCGATCACCTTGCCGTTCACCGCAACCTCGCCTGCCGCGATCATCCGCTCTGCCTCGCGGCGCGAGGCGACACCGGCGCGCGACAGCACCTTGGCAATGCGGTCACCTTCGGCCGCAGCGGCGGGCGCGGCCCCCGTCTTGGGCGGGCGGGTGGGCGGATGCGGTTTTTTCATGGGGATCCCCTGCGGCAAGCGTCGGTCCTAGACCAACCGCCGGGGGTTTTCCACCCCCGGACCCCCGGAGGATATTTGGGGACGGAAAATGGTGCAAGGTTGCGCCGACGGGCAAGGCAGGGCAGGAAAGGCGGATGGAGTTCCGGTCCCACATGGATATCGCGCTGGAAGAGGCGCGCGCCGCCGCCCTGCGGGGCGAGGTGCCGGTGGGTGCGGTGGTCGTGGCGCCTTCGGGCGCGGTGGTGGCGCGGGCGGGCAACCGCACGCGCGAGCTGAACGATCCCACCGCCCATGCCGAAATACTTGCCATCCGCGCCGCCTGTGCCGCGGCGGGGTCGGAGCGGCTGGCGGGACACGACCTGTACGTCACGCTGGAACCCTGTCCGATGTGCGCGGCGGCGATCTCGGCGGCGCGGATCGGGCGGCTCTACTATGGCGCGGCGGACCCCAAGAGCGGCGGCGTGGCCGTGGGCGCGCGGGTGTTCTCGCACCCCCAATGCCACCACGTGCCCGAGGTCTATGACGGCATCGCCGCGACCGAGGCCGGGGCGATGCTCAAGGACTTCTTCGCGGGCAGGCGTTAGAGCGGGACCGCCTCCATCACCTGCGGCTCGATCACCCGCACGCCGGGCAGGGCGTCGACCATCACCTTCGCATCCTGCGCCAGCGCGCCGAAGGTACGGTAATGGCAGGGGATCACGGTGCGGAAGTTGAAATACCGCTTCGCCGCCCATGCCGCGCGGGCCATGTCCATCGTGTAATGCCCGCCCGCGCAGAGGATGCCGATATCGGGCGCGTGCAATTCGCCCATCCACGCCATATCCGCCATGATGTCCGTATCGCCCGAGACATAGATCACGTGCCCCTCGCCCGCGATCATGAACCCCGCCTCCGACCCCGCCGCGACCGGCCCCGCCTCGCCCGTGATGGTCGAGGAATGGCAGGCGTTGACCATCGTCACCTGCGCCCCGCCAAGGTCCACCGTGCCGCCCTTGTTGAAGCCGATGGTCGAAATCCCCTCGCGCGCCCCGATCCACGAGACGAGGTCGTAGATCCCCACCAGCGGGATGCCCTTTTCCTTGCAGATGGCGGCGGCGTCGGCGGAATGGTCGCCATGCCCGTGGGTCAGAAGGACATGGGTCGCGCCCTCCACCGCCTCGGCCCGCCGGTCGGTGGGGAACATCGGGTTTCCGGTGAACCACGGATCGACCAGCAGCACCGCGCCCTCGATCCCGATCCGGAAGCCGGAATGGCCAAGCCAGATGATCTGCATCGTCAGTTCCTCCCCTCATGTCGCCTGCGACCGTCCTTGCCTGCGAAACTAGCGGGCAAAGCGCGCGGGGGAATGGCGCTTTGGCCGCTTCTGCCGGTTTTCCGTGGCGCGACAGGCTTGCGGGGCAAGGGGCGCGGGGCTAAACGGGCGGGGATCAGAACGGGGAAGCCCATGTCCATCGATATCGATACCGCGCGCCGTGTGGCGAAGCTGGCCCGCATCCGGGTCGAGGAGGCCGATCTTCCGGCCCTCGCCGGAGAGTTGTCGGGCATCCTGACCTTCATGGAACAGCTGAACGAAGTGAATGTCGACGGGGTGGAGCCCATGACCTCGGTCACGCCCATGCGTCTGAAACGCCGCAAGGACGTGGTGACGGACGGCAACATCCAGTCCGCCGTCCTGAAGAACGCGCCCGATGCGCGCGAGGGGTTCTTTGCCGTGCCGAAGGTGGTGGAATGAGCGCGAACACATGGACCATCGCCGCAGCCCGCGACGCGCTGCGCAAGGGCGAGATTTCGGCAACCGACCTGACCATGTCCTGCCTGACCGCGATCGACGCGGGCGACGCGCTGGGCGCCTTTGTCCACAAGACGCCGGAGATCGCGCTGGAACAGGCCCGCGCGGCGGATGCGCGGATCAAGGCGGGCGATGCGCCCGCCATGTGCGGCATCCCGCTGGGGATCAAGGACCTGTTCTGCACCAAGGGCGTGCCCTCGCAGGCGGCGTCGAACATCCTGCGCGGCTTCAGGCCGGAATATGAATCCACCGTCACGACCAAGCTCTTCGATGCGGGCGCGGTGATGCTGGGCAAGCTGAACATGGACGAATTCGCCATGGGGTCCAGCAACGAAACCTCCTGCTATGGCAACGCGGTCAACCCGTGGAAGGTGGACGGGCGCACCCTGACGCCGGGCGGGTCTTCCGGCGGCTCTGCCGCTGCCGTGGCCGCCGACCTGTGCCTTGCCGCGACCGGCACCGACACGGGCGGGTCGATCCGCCAGCCCGCCGCCTTCACCGGCATCGTGGGGATCAAGCCCACCTATGGCCGCGTGTCGCGCTGGGGCATCGTGGCCTTCGCCTCCAGCCTCGATCAGGCGGGGCCGATGACGAAATCCGTCCGCGACGCCGCGATCTTCCTGCAGGCCATGTCGGGCCACGACCCGAAGGACAGCACCTCTGCCGACCTGCCGGTGCCGGATTTCGAGGCCGCGCTGACCGGCGACATCCGCGGCAAGAAGATCGGCCTTCCGCGCGAATACCGCATGGACGGGATGCCGGCCGAGATCGAAAAGCTCTGGTCCGACGGCGCCGCGATGCTGAAGGATGCGGGGGCCGAGATCGTGGATATCTCGCTGCCGCACACGAAATACGCCCTTCCCGCCTATTACGTCATCGCGCCGGCAGAGGCATCGTCGAACCTCGCCCGCTATGACGGCGTCCGCTACGGCCACCGCGCCACGCTGTCCGCAGGCGACGGCATCACCGAGATGTATGAAAAGACCCGCGCCGAAGGTTTCGGCAAGGAAGTGCAGCGCCGCGTCATGATCGGCACCTATGTGCTGTCGGCAGGCTTCTACGACGCCTATTACAACCGCGCCCGCAAGGTGCGCGCGCTGATCAAGCGGGACTTCGAACAGGTCTTCGCCGCCGGAGTGGACGCGATCCTGACCCCCGCCACCCCTAGCGCGGCCTTCGGTCTGGGCGAGATGTCCAGCGCCGACCCGATCGAGATGTATCTCAACGACGTCTTCACCGTGACGGTGAACCTTGCGGGCCTTCCGGGCGTTGCCGTCCCCGTCGGGCTGGACAAGCAGGGGCTGCCGCTCGGGCTGCAACTGATCGGCCGCCCGTGGGAGGAAGGCGCATTGCTGAATCACGCTTATGTGCTGGAACGTGCGGCGGGCTTTGTGGCAAAGCCGCAGAAATGGTGGTAATGGCGCGGATCGGAATGGGACGGGGCGGAATGATGCGGCTTCCTGTGATCTGTGTGGTTCTGGGCGGACTTGCTGCCTGTTCGCAAAGCGTGCCGGAGTCCGGCGCGGGCGTCGGGTTTCAGGACTACAACAGCTATATGCGCGAACAGGCCGCCGCGGCCCCGCGTACCGCCACGCCGGTCGCGCCCTTCGGCACGGCCACGGCTGCCCCTGCGGGCGGCTTCTCGCCCGACCTTGCCGCCGCCGCGATCGACCGTGCCACGGGCACGGCCCCCTTGGCCGCGACCGATCCCTTTGCCAGCAACACCCCGCTGGTCACGACCGGCGCGCCGCTTTCGGCAATCTCGCCCGTGACCCAGCCCACCACCGTCGCCGCCTTCGACCCGAATGATCCGAACCGTCCGCGCGGCAACGCCCCGACGACGATCCAGGAACAGTCGGGTGAAATGGTGCACAGCGGCACCGGCATCTCGGACGAACAGGACTTCGCCGCCGTGGCCGAACGCGAGACGATCGAATCCGACGCCGAACGCATCGCACGCAACCGCGCGCAATATACCGTGATCCAGCCCACCGCCGTTCCCGAACGGACCGAGACGGGCCCGAACATCGTGCAATACGCGCTGTCCACGACCCACAATCCCGGCACGCAGATGTACAAGCGGTCCTCGCTGCGCTTTACCGACCCGATGGCGGTCTGCGCGCGCTATGGCTCGCCCGATCTGGCGCAGCAGGCCTTCCTCGCCGCCGGTGGCCCCGACCGTGACCGCAAGGGGCTGGACCCCGACGGCGACGGCTTCGCCTGCGACTGGGATCCGCGGCCCTTCCGCCTGCAGTGACGGCCTTCCCCTCGCCCAATTGCGGCGAAAGACGGGGGGGCGCCACGCCCGACCTTGTGGTGATCCACTACACCGCCATGGCCACCTTGGCCGAGGCGCGCGCCCGCCTCTGCGATCCCGCGCATGAGGTGTCGGCGCATTGGCTGATCTCGGAACGGGGCGGGGTGGAGCAGCTGGTCGATGAATCCCTGCGCGCCTGGCACGCCGGGGCGGGGCAGTGGGGCAGCGTGACCGATGTCAATTCCCGCTCCATCGGGATCGAGCTTGCCAATACCGGCGCGCAGCCCTTTTCCGAACCGCAGATGGCCGCGTTGGAGCGTCTGCTGGCGGGCATCCTGACGCGCTGGTCCATCCCGCCCGAACGGGTGATCGGCCATTCCGACATGGCCCCCGCCCGCAAATCTGACCCCGGCCCCCGCTTCGACTGGCGCCGCCTTGCGCGCGCGGGCCTGTCGGTCTGGCCCGATGACGCCGCCTCCGCCGACCCCGCCACCTTCCCCGCCCATGCCCGCGCCTTCGGCTATCCGCCCGCCGACGACGCCCTTCTCCTGCGCGCCTTCCGCCTGCGCTTCCGCCCGCATGCCGAAGGCCCGCCCGATGCCACCGATGCGGGCATGGCGGCGGCGCTCGCCGCCCGCTTCCCCGTTGACGCCCCGCCCGCAGGGGCGTAAGCCCACCCCGCGCGGATGGCCGGATGACCGCGGGGGGCGACCTTCGAGGAAAGTCCGGACTCCATGAAGCAAGGGTGCCGGGTAACGCCCGGCGGGGGCAACCCCAGGGAAAGCGCCACAGAGAAGAGTCTGCCCCGCTTGCGGGGTGATGGTGAAACGGTGGGGTAAGAGCCCACCGCGGACTTGGCAACAAGGACGGCACGGCAAGCCCCACCCGGAGCAATGCCGAATAGGGGCCTCGCGCGGAAAGGTCTGGCGATCGTCAGAGACCTCCGCAGGGACGCTTCAGCCCAGAGGCCCGGGTTGGCAGCTTGACCGCCGTGGCAACACGGACGGCAGAGGAATGGTCATCCAAGGGGGCAACCCCGGGACAGAATCCGGCTTACAGGCTATCCGCGCGTTCTTTTCGGTAACCGTCGCAAAAAAGGGGGCCAGCCCCCTCGCCGCCTGCGGCGGCTCACCCCCGGAGTATTTGGACCGAGATGAAGCAACCTGCCCTTTCACCTTGGCCCAAATACCCTTGGCGGAGCCAAGCGGCACATGCCGCGCAGGCGACCTGAAAGACTTGCGCCGCAAGGCGCGCAATTTGATGGCGGGCGGGCGGTTTGGCTGTTGACTCTGCCGCTTCCCCAAGTAAAAGGCGGGCTTCAAGAGATTTCGCGGGGGCCACACGTTTCCCCGTTGCAGGAGAGACGACTATGGCGAAGCCGACGACGATCAAGATCCGTCTGAACTCGACGGCGGGCACCGGGCACTTCTACGTGACCAAGAAGAACGCCCGCACCATGACCGAAAAGATGGTCGTGAAGAAGTACGACCCCGTCAAGCGCGAGCATGTGGAATACAAGGAAGGCAAGATCAAGTAAGATCGCCCTTCCATCCGGAATGCAGGGCCGTCCCGTGGGGCGGCCCTTTTCCTTTGGTCCTTGGCGCTTTTGCCCTTTCCTTCCGGTCCGCTTGCCCTAGTTTCCGGCGATGGACCACACACTCACCCTAAGGCGCGCGCGGATCTCGGATCTGGATGCGGTCGACGCCCTGCTCGGGCGCAGCTATCCGCGCCTTCTGCGGCCGGATTACCCGCCCTCGGTCATGGTGATGGCCCTTCCCCTCATCGTGCGGGCCCGGCCCGACCTGCTGGCATCTGGCCGCTATTTTCTGGCCGAGTGCGAGGATGGCACCGTCATCGGCGGCGGCGGGTGGAGCGCGGCCTCGCCCGTGGGCGGGGACGAGCAGCCCTCGGTCGGGCATGTGCGGCATGTGGCAGTCGATCCCGCCCATGTCCGCCACGGCGTCGGGCGCGCAGTGATGGGAGAGATCATCGTCGACACCCTGCGCCACGGCATCCGCTGGCTGGACTGCCTGTCCACCCGCACCGCGGTGCCATTCTACGAATCGCTCGGTTTCCGCGTCCTGCACGAGATGGACGTGAACCTGCGCCCCGGCATCGTCTTTCCGGCCGTCCGCATGATGCGCCAGATCGCGCCCGACGCGCCGCCCTCGCCCCACACGGCCTAGTGGCGCGTGGCCGCGCGGCCCTGATCGTCGCGTTCGAA
Source organism: Paragemmobacter amnigenus (assembly GCF_009908265.2). Lineage (GTDB taxonomy): Bacteria > Pseudomonadota > Alphaproteobacteria > Rhodobacterales > Rhodobacteraceae > Paragemmobacter > Paragemmobacter amnigenus. The sequence goes on from NZ_JAAATX020000002.1 coordinate 7,534, forward strand.
GTTGAAGACCGCCACCGCCGAGTAATGGTCCATCTTGAACAGCAGGCTGTGGCGCAGGTCGTTGATGAAATCGCATTTCTCGCGGATGAAATGCTGCAGGTCGGCATTGTTGTCGAACTTCGCCGTGATCGACACATTGCCGTCCTTGCACATCAGCACGGTCATGGAATGCAGGTCATATTCCGCGATGCAGCCCGCCAGCTGTTCCGAGATATAGGCCGCCGCGATTTTCGCGTCGGTGATATTGGCGAATTTCAGGTTGAAGACCTTGACGAACATCACGCCCCCGCGACGGTCGGAACCGGTGCGCGAAGGGACACGCCGACCCGTCCGGCGCGGGCATCGCGCGCGGCATCCTCGGGGCGGTCCTGAGGGTGACCTGTGGCAGGGCAGGTCATCGTCTTCTCCGTTCCGGTGCAGTTTCCTTACTCGTCTTAACGGCACCGCCGCCTGCAGTTTTATAGGCCCAAGGAAAAGGGCCGGTCCTTTCGGACCGGCCCCGCGGAAGCGTCACGATCAGGCCCCGATCACTCGCGGTTACCGAGGAACTGGAGCAGGAACATGAACATGTTGATGAAGTCGAGATACAGGCGCAGCGCCCCCATGATCGCCGACTTGCCCAGCCAGTCCTGATCGCCGTACTGGGCGTGCTGGATGTACTCGTTCTTGATCGACTGCGTGTCATAGGCGGTCAGACCCGCAAAGATCAGCACGCCGATGACCGAGATCGCAAAGGCAACCGCCGACGAGGCGAGGAAGATGTTGACCAGCGATGCGACGATCAGTCCGATCAGACCCATCATCAGGAAGGTACCCATCCCCGACAGGTCCTTCTTCGTCGTGTAGCCGTACAGCGACAGCGACGCGAAGGCGATGGCGGTGACAAGGAAGGTCTGCGCGATCGACACGCCGGTGTAGGCGGCAAAGATGAAGCTGATCGAAAGCCCCATCAGCGCGGCATAGACATAGAAGAACAGCTGCGCCGCGGCATAGGACAGCTTGTTGATCATCGCGCTGAAGGCAAAGACCATGATCAGCGGCGCGAACATCACCACCCATTTCAGCGGGGTGCCGAAGATGGCCGAAACCATCGCCTCGTTCGTGCCGACGGCCCAGGCCACGCCGCCGGTCAGCAGCATGCCCACGGACATCAGCCCGTAAACCTTGTTCATATGGGCGCGCAGCCCTGCGTCGATCTGGGCGGTCCGGGCGCCTGCGCCGACCGAACGGATCGTCTGATATTCAGCCATGTGAAGCCTCCGATGTTGCGTGCCGCTGCGGGTTGGCGCCCCCACAGACGGGATGCCGTCAATATCGGGACGTCTTGATCTGTTTTCAAGAAGCCGAAGGCCAAAGGATTCACGGAAAATGTCTGATTTTTCCGTGCGCCGCCGGGTTTTGCCCGCCCGTCGTCACAGCCGCCACGACGGCGGCACGTCCCAGACCGGACGCGCAGCCTCGGCGCGGGCCCTGTCTTGGGTCAGGCCCACGTCGCGCAGCAGGTGCGCGTCCAGCCGCGCCAGCGCCTGCCGCGAGCGGCGGTTTGCAGCCAGCGCCGCCAGAAGGCGCAGCGGCGACAGGCGGAGGGCAAGGGGAAGGTGACGGGCGATACGGGCAAGGGCGAGGGTCATGGCGGGCTCCGTTTCATGTGTCTGGATGATGGAAATGCCGGATTGCATCAGCATGCTTGAAATATGCGCCCACCTGTGGCATTTGGGAAATGAATGATTGTTCTGTCGATCATCAGGAGAATTGATGTGGCGCGCACTCTGGATCTGGTGGCCCTGCGGTCCTTCGTGGCGGTGGTCGATGCGGGCGGGGTGACCCGTGCGGCGGGGCTGCTGAACCTGACGCAATCGGCCGTCTCCATGCAGCTCAAGCGTCTGGAAGAGGGCCTGAATCTCGGCCTTTTCGCCCGTGCCGCGCGCAAGCTGACCCTGACGCCCGAGGGCGAGCAGCTTCTGGGTTTTGCCCGCCGGATGCTGGCCCTGAACGACGAGGCCCTCTCGCGCCTGACCTCGTCCGGATTCGAGGGCGAAATCCGGCTCGGTGTGCCGCATGACATCGTCTATCCCGCGATCCCCGGCATCCTGAAGCGGCTATCGGCGCAGTTTCCCCGCGTGCGGATCAACCTCGTCTCCTCCTTCACCCTCCTGCTGAAAGACGCATTCCAGCGGGGCGAACTGGACCTGATCCTGACGACCGAGGATGCGGCGGGGCAGGGGGCCGAGGAACTGGCGGCCCGCCCGCTGGTCTGGGTCGGCGCCGAAGAGGGGATGGTCTGGCAAAAGCGCCCCCTGCGGCTGGGCTTCAAGGACACCTGCATCTTCCGCCGCCGCGCGGTCACCGCGCTGGATGCGGCGGGAATTCCGTGGGAAATGGCCGTGGATGGCGAAAGCGAGCAGGCGATCGAGGCGACGGTGGCCGCCGATCTGGCCATCTCGGCCCGCCTGACCAACGCCATGCCCCCCGGCCTGCACCCGATCGACGTCAAGGGCGTCCTTCCCGATCTGGGGTCGCAGACCATCTGCCTCTATGCGGCCCCCACCCTGCGGGGTGATGCGGCGGACCTGCTCTGTCAGGAAATCCGCAACGCCTATTGCTGCTAGGCGGTCTCGATCACCACCTTGCCCGTCGCCGCCCGCGACCGCAGCAGCTCCAGCCCCTCGGGCAGCCGCTCCAGCGGCAAACGGTGCGAGATATGGGGACGCAGTCCCCCCTCGTCATACCAGCGCATCAGCGTGGCAAGGCTGTCGCGCAGGACCTGCGGCGCAAAGGCCAGATAGCCGCCCCACCAGAAGCCGATCACGGTGATGTTCTTGACCAGCAGGATGTTCGCCGGCACCTGCGGCACGGTCCCCGAGGCAAAGCCGATGGCAAGGATGCGCCCGTCCGGCCGCGTGGCGCGCAGCGCCGCGTCAAAGGCATCGCCACCCACCGGATCATAGACCACATCCACGCCCCCCAGCGCCTTCAGCGCGCCCTTCAGGTCGGGGTGGTCGCTGTCGATCACCTCGTCCGCCCCGGCCGCCCGCGCGATCTGCAGCTTCTCTGCCCCGCGCGCACAGGCGATCACCCGCGCCCCCATCCGCTTGCCGATCTCCACCGCCGTCAGCCCGACGCCCCCCGCCGCACCCAGCACCAGCAGCGTCTCGCCCTTTTGCAGCCGCGCCTTGTACTCCAGCGCCAGATGCGAGGTGCCATAGGCGATCTGGAACCCCGCCGCCTCGGCCAGCGTCATGCTGTCGGGAATGGGGATCAGGCTGTCCACGGGAAAGCACCCCCGCTCGGCCAGACCGCCATGCCCCGCATAGATCGCCACCCGCGTCCCCGCCGCCGGTCCCGCCGTATCGGGCCCAAGATCCGCCACCGTTCCCGCCAGCTCCAGTCCCGGCACAAAGGGCAGCGCGGGCCTGTCCTGATATTTGCCTTCGGCCATCAGCAGATCGGCGAAGTTCAACCCGCAGGCTGCAATATCCACCCGCGCCTCGCCCCGGGCGGGATCGCGGTCGGGCAGGGTGACAAGACGGGCAGGGTGGCCAAGGGTGTCGATCTGCCAGCCGCGCATGTGGTTAACCTTCTTCCTGAGCGTGTCCTGTCGCAATCCAGCTTGCCACTAAGGGGGCGTCAAGCCCGTAATTATTTGCGAAATGCGAACATCGTGCCCCGTCCTTTGCATTTTGCGATGCGTTTTGCAAAACACCTCATGCGCGAATCTTTTATCCACACAGACCGTTCAGGCTGTCCTACCGATTCAGACAGGGTCTTGTTGACCGGTTGTATAACCCGACCTGTCCAAAAAGACAGGTTTTTACCGGACATTCCAGTTTTTTCCGGAAAATTGACCGCCTCGCCGTTTTGGCACGAAATATGCTTATTGATACGCAGGGGACGATGTCTAGGAGAAGATTATGAAGCACCCGGTTGACGCCCATGTCGGAAAGCGCATCCGTCATCGGCGCTGGATGGTTGGGATGACCCAGCAGCAACTGGCCGACAAGGTCGGCATCAAGTTCCAGCAGATCCAGAAATACGAAACCGGCATGAACCGCGTCTCGGCCTCGCGTCTTTGGGACATTGCGGATGCCCTCGGCGTGACCATCGGCTTCTTCTTCGAAGGGCTGGATGACAGCCGCGAGAATGCCGCCGCCGCCGAAGGCGATTTCATGGCCGACAAAGAGGCGCTGGAACTCGTCCGCTCCTACTACGCCATCCCCGAGGCGCAGCGCCGCCGCCTCTTCGATCTGGCCCGCGTCCTGTCCGACGCGGCCTGAGGCCCCGAGGTTCGATGGCCTGACGGACGCCTCCACCGTCAGGCTTGACCCTGTCCCCCCGTGCGGATAGCGCGGGGGGACATTGCTTTTCATGGCTTGGGGGCGCTGGCATGGCACGGGTTTCGCAACAGGACGCAGCCGATATCATCGCGACCGCCCACGAACTGGCCGATGCCGCGCGCGAGGCGACGCTCCTGCATTTCCGCCGCACCGACCTGACCGCCGACACGAAGGAGGCCGAACGCTTCGACCCCGTCACCGTGGCCGACCGCCTGTCCGAGGAACGCATGCGCGCCATCCTCGCCCGCCGCCGCCCGCAGGACGGCATCCTGGGCGAGGAATTCGGAACCACCGAAGGAACCAGCGGTCTGACATGGGTGCTCGACCCGATCGACGGCACGCGTGGCTATCTGTCGGGCACGCCCACATGGGGCGTCCTGATCTCGGTCCGCGATGCGACGGGCCCCGTCTATGGCCTGATCGACCAGCCCTATATCCGCGAACGCTTCGAAGGCGGGCTTGGCCGGGCCGAGGTGAACGGTCCGTCGGGCCGCAGCCCCCTGCGCTGCCGCCCGCCCCGCGCCCTGTCCGAAGCCATCCTCTTCTCCACCTTCCCCGAGGTGGGCACACAGGCCGAGGGCGACGCCTTCCGCCGCGTTGTCCCCAATGTCCGCCTGACCCGCTATGGCACCGACTGCTACGGCTATGCCCTGATCGCCGCCGGCATGATCGACCTTGTGATCGAGGCGGGCTTGCAGGCCTATGACGTGCAGGCCCCCATCGCCGTGATCGAGGCCGCGGGCGGCATCATGACCGACTGGCAGGGCAACCCCTGCCATGACGGCGGGCAGGTGCTGGCCGCCGCCAACCGCGACATCCATGCGGCGGCGCTGGCACTCCTGAAGGGCTGAACCGCTTTACACCCGCCCCCGCCCGCCCGATATAGGGGGCATGTCCCTGCCGCCCGGATTCATCGACGAACTCCGCACCCGCGTGTCCCTCAGCCAGGTGGTGGGCCGCAAGGTCACATGGGACATGCGCAAGTCGAACATGGCCAAGGGCGACTGGTGGGCGCCCTGTCCCTTCCATCAGGAAAAGTCCGCCTCCTTCCACGTCGATGACCGCAAGGGGTTCTACTACTGCTTCGGCTGCCACGCCAAAGGCGACGCCGTCACCTTCGTCAAGGAAAACGACAACGTCTCCTTCATGGAGGCGGTCGAAATCCTTGCGCGCGAGGCAGGCATGCAGATGCCCGCCCGCGACCCCAAAGCGGCGGAAAAGGCCGACCGCCGCACCCAGCTTGCACAAGTGATGGAAGAGGCGGTCAAGTGGTTCCGCCTGCAACTGAAAACCTCTGCCGCCGCCGAGGCGCGCGCCTATCTGGACAAGCGCCGCATGTCCCCCGCCGCGCAGGACCGCTGGGAAATCGGCTTCGCGCCGGACGGGTGGCATGGCTTGTTCAATGCCATGACCCAAAAAGGCATCGCTCCTGAACTTCTTGTTGATGCGGGACTTTGCGCCAAGCCGGATGATGCAAAGCGGGGGCCGTATGATCGGTTTCGCAATCGCATAATCTTCCCGATACGTGATGCTCGGGGAAAAGCAATTAGCCTTGGCGGGCGTGCCATGTCTGCCAATGATCCGGCCAAATACCTCAACGGCCCCGAAACCGACCTCTTCGACAAGGGCCGCAACCTCTATAACCAGGGGCCCGCGCGAGAGGCGGCGGGAAAAGGCCAGCCGCTTATCGTGGCCGAAGGCTACATGGACGTCATCGCGCTGTCCGAGGCGGGCTTCACCGCCACCGTCGCCCCCTTGGGCACCGCCGTGACCGAAGACCAGCTCCGCCTGCTCTGGCGCATCCATGACGAACCCGTCATCGCACTGGACGGCGACACCGCCGGTTTCCGCGCCGCGCTGCGCGTCATCGACCTCGCCCTTCCCCTGCTCGAGGCCGGCAAGGGCCTGCGCTTTGCCATCCTTCCCCAAGGGCTGGACCCCGACGACCTGATCAAGGCGCAAGGCGCCCCCGCGATGAAGGCCGTGCTCGACGCCGCCCAGCCCATGGTCAACCTGCTCTGGCGGCGCGAAACCGAAGGCAAGGTCTTCGACAGCCCCGAACGCAAGGCCGCGCTCGACAAGACCCTCCGCGCCGCGCTGAAAAAGATCGCCGACCCCTCGATCCGCGCCCATTACGGCGAGGATATCAAGCGTCTGCGCCTCGACCTCTTCGGCCAGAACGCGCGCCCGTTCCGCGAATACACTCCCCGCGCGCAGGGGGGCGCAGGGGGCAAGGCAGGGGGCCGCTTCCCCTTCCAGCCCGTCGCGCCCATGCCCTCGACGCGCTCTTCCCTGCTCGCCTCCTCCACCGCGCCGGTCGAGGAACTGCTGCGCGAGGCGGTGATCCTTGCCACCCTCGTCATCCACCCCCGCCTGATCCACCGCTTCGAAACCGCTCTTGAATCCCTCGACTGCACGGGCGAAGGCCACGGCCTGATCCGCGACCTGCTGCTCGCCCATGCCGACGCCCCCGATCCCCGCGCCGAAATCGCCGCCGCCGCCCCCGCTCCGCTTGACGCGATCCTCTCCCATCCCCATGTCCGCAACACGCCCGCGATCCTTGACCCGTCCGACGGTGAAAAGGCCGAATTCGCTTTGGCGCAGGATTTCTTCATCCTGCAGGCCGAACGCGGCCGCCGGCGCGAGATCGAAGAGGCCGCGCAGGATATCGAAGGCGTGGTGGACGAAGGGCTGACATGGCGCATCGCCAAGGCGAACGAGGCGCGCGCCGAGGCCCATCGCGGCCCGCAGGACAAGACGGGCGAGGCCGTGATCAGCCCCAACGGCGTCGCGCTCGACAAGGAGGAACTGGAAGAGGCGCGCAAGGTCTACGACTCCATCCGCTTCGAACGGCCCAACCGCCGCAACTGACCCCGCCAAACCGCCCTTTGCGGGCCGGTCCCAGAAAGAATCACCGCTCGCACCCTTTTACCTGACGTGATTCGCGTTATTGATTCGATGCACGGCGACTCGATTCGCCCGCCCCGCCCCCGAGGAGCACACATGGCACTCAAAGACACCGACGACGCGAAGCCCGAAGAGCAAGAGGCCGATGTCTCGCTCGACATGAGCCAGGCCGCCGTAAAGAAGATGATCGCCGACGCGCGCGAGCGTGGCTACATCACCTACGAACAGCTCAACACGGTGCTGCCGCCCGATCAGGTGTCCTCGGAACAGATCGAGGATGTGATGTCGATGCTCTCGGAAATGGGCATCAACGTGATCGAGGACGAAGAGGCGGAAGAGGGCGAAAGCGCGGGCGAACTGGTGGAAGCCTCCACCTCGCGCGAAGTGGCGCTGGTAGGCGCGACCTCGGAAACGCTCGACCGCACCGACGACCCCGTGCGGATGTACCTGCGCGAGATGGGCTCGGTCGAACTCCTGTCGCGCGAGGGCGAGATCGCCATCGCCAAGCGGATCGAGGCAGGCCGCAACACCATGATCGCGGGCCTGTGCGAAAGCCCGCTGACCTTTCAGGCCATCACCATCTGGCGCGACGAACTTCTGAACGAAGACATCCTCCTGCGCGACGTGATCGACCTCGAAGCCACCTTCGGCCGATCGCTTGACGGCGATGACGAGATGGACGGTCCGGTTCTGGACGATGTCGACGTCTCCTCCGCCGCCCCCCGCCGCGCGGGCGGTGGCGCGTCGGAACCCGAACTCGACGCCGACGGCAACCCCATCATGCGGGCCGAGGAAGAGGACGAGGATGACGAAGCCTCGAACATGTCGCTTGCCGCCATGGAAGCGGCGCTGAAGCCGAAGGTCCTCGAAACCCTCGACATCATCGCGCGCGACTATGTCAAACTGGCCGAGATGCAGGACCGCCGCATGTCGGCCACCCTGTCCGAAACCACGACCTATTCCGCCGCCGACGAGGCCGCCTATCAAAAGCTGCGCTCGGAAATCGTGACGCTCGTCAACGCGCTCCATCTGCACAACAACCGGATCGAGGCGCTGATCGACCAGCTTTACGGCATCAACAAGCGCATCATGTCGATCAATTCCGGCATGGTGAAACTGGCCGACGCCGCCCGCATCAACCGCCGCGAATTCATCGACGAATATCAGGGCTACGAGCTTGACCCCACATGGCTGGACCGCATGGCCGCCAAGGCGGGTCGCGGCTGGCAGGCGCTGATGGAAAAGTCGCGCGACAAGGTCGAGGAACTCCGCGCCGAGATGGCGCAGGTCGGCCAATATATCGGCGTCGACATTTCCGAATTCCGCCGCATCGTCAATCAGGTGCAAAAGGGCGAGAAAGAGGCGCGGCAGGCCAAGAAGGAAATGGTCGAGGCCAACCTCCGCCTCGTCATCTCCATCGCCAAGAAATACACCAACCGCGGGCTGCAATTCCTCGACCTGATCCAGGAAGGCAATATCGGCCTGATGAAGGCGGTCGATAAATTCGAATACCGCCGCGGCTACAAATTCTCGACCTACGCCACATGGTGGATCCGTCAGGCCATCACCCGCTCGATCGCGGATCAGGCCCGCACGATCCGTATCCCCGTGCACATGATCGAGACGATCAACAAACTGGTCCGCACCGGCCGCCAGATGCTGCACGAGATCGGCCGCGAACCCACGCCCGAGGAACTGGCCGAAAAACTCCAGATGCCGCTGGAAAAGGTCCGCAAGGTGATGAAGATCGCCAAGGAACCGATCTCTCTCGAAACCCCCATCGGGGACGAAGAGGACAGCCAGCTCGGCGATTTCATCGAAGACAAGAACGCCATCCTGCCGCTGGATTCGGCCATTCAGGAAAACCTGAAGGAAACCACGACGCGCGTTCTGGCCTCCCTCACCCCGCGCGAGGAGCGGGTGCTGCGGATGCGCTTCGGCATCGGGATGAACACCGACCACACGCTGGAAGAGGTCGGCCAGCAGTTCAGCGTCACGCGGGAACGCATCCGCCAGATCGAGGCGAAGGCGCTGCGCAAGCTGAAGCATCCGAGCCGGAGCCGGAAGTTGCGGAGTTTCCTGGATCAGTGATTAAGGGCGCCCTGCGGGGCGCTTTTTTCGTAGGGTGCCACATGAAGCAGGAAGCCGAGAATACAAGCTATTCGGACGCATTGAACTTGAAGGCGGCAATTGAAGAGCTTTTGGGGGCCGATGAGTGGTATCGGTTAAAGGACACCCGATCTGTTGCTAAGTGGAAGGCGTCGTTTCTTCGGGTAATGAATTCGTCAGAGGTAGCTATCCGCGCTACAATAAAAATTACGGATTGCGATCAACTAGAAAGCTTACGGTCAATAATTGATCAGGGGCGACATGATGTTCGTAAATCCGCATCATTGATTGATGCATTTTCTGCCTTTTCGGCAACTTTCCTAAGACTTAGCTTTCAGCAACTCGGACACATGCCTAACCGAAAGGGTCGTCGCACCTCGACACGCGCTATTCCGGCACATTGGAAACTGGATACCTATCGCAGCGTCCAATATGTTCAGTCTGACATGCAGGCTCTGTGGGTAGAGTATCGAAAAGACGAAAGAGATATTTCGGAGAAAGCTTCCGACCCGAAATTTCGAAAGCTACATAGGACTGGTTAGCAGGATTTTGGCGCTTGCCTACCCCTCAAACCTCCACCCACCCCACCACACTCTCCGGCACCGCCAGCGGCCCATCCTTCCCCATCCCTTCCAGATGGAACGGGATCGCCTCGGCCAGTTCAGCCTTCACAGCCTCGACCGTCTCGCCCGCCGCTACACAGCCGGGCAAATCCGGCACATAGCCTGAATACCCGTCCCCCGCCTTTTCGATCACCACGGCATAACGCATCTCAGTGCCCCTTCAGCCCAGCTTGCTTCAAGATAGAATTGAACGTCCCGGGTGCCAAGTCATCGCTGTCCTTTCCCGCCACCGTAACCCGCCCTGCTTTGACCGGATGCGCGAATTGCCGATGGCTGCCCCGCGTCGCAACCAGAACCCAGCCATCCTCGGCCAACATTCGCAGCACGTGGCGTATCTTGACGACGGGCATGGCGGGCTCCGGCAAGGGTCAAGCCATGAACGCCCCTTATCGTTAAGAAACTCTGAACACCCCCGTTCAACCTCTCCCGATTGCCAACCCGCCCCCACCCCTGCTTTACTTCCCCCATTCCCCGTGCCCTCGCGTCCCCGTGCCAAACCCCACCACGGAGTCCCCCGATGCCCGCCACCGTCAAGGATATGCTCGCCGCCGCCAATGCGGCCGTCGAAAAGGTCGACCACGCCACCGCACAGGACCTCATCGCGCAGGGCGCGCTGCTCCTCGACGTGCGCGACGCGCCCGAACTTGAAACCTCGGGCAAGATCCCCGGCGCGCTCCACGTCTCGCGCGGGATGCTGGAATTCCGCGCCGATCCTGCCTCGCCCTATCACAACCCCGCCTTCGACCCCGCGCGCCCGATCCTCGTCTATTGCGCGAGCGGAGGCCGCTCGGCCCTCTCGGGCAAGACTCTGAAGGATATGGGCTACCCCCGCGTCTACAACATCGGCGGCTTCAAGGACTGGGTCGAGGCGGGCGGTCCCGTCGACCATCCCGTCGACAGCGGCATGTGATCCGGCCCCGCCTGCCAAAGGTATGCCTGAGTCTCCGCCGCCACACCCCGCGCGCCCTGCATCTGGGGCCGTCAACTTCCCCCTAGGCGAAACCTCGCCCCCGCCCCTATAGTTTGCGTATCGGACCGGGGGGCAACACTCCGGCATGAGGCAGGCGTAAACATCCAACAAGCAAGGAGGGGGCCCATGCGCTGCCCGTTCTGCGGCAATATCGACACCCAGGTAAAGGACTCGCGTCCGGCAGAGGATCACGTCTCGATCCGCCGCAGGCGCTTTTGCCCGGCCTGTGGCGGCCGCTTCACGACCTACGAGCGCGTCCAGTTGCGCGACCTCGTCGTCATCAAATCCTCCGGCAAGCGCGAGGATTTCGACCGCTCGAAACTGGAACGCTCCATCCGCATCGCGATGCAGAAACGTCCCATCGACCCCGAACGCATCGACCAGATGATCTCGGGCATCGTGCGGCGTCTGGAAAGCCTTGGCGAAACCGACATATCGTCCAAGGTCATCGGCGAGATCGTGATGGAATCCCTCGCTCGGATCGACACGGTCGCCTATGTGCGCTTCGCATCGGTCTACAAGAACTTCCAGGCCGCCGACGATTTCGACAAATTCGTCAGCGAACTGCGCCCCGGCGCAACCCCGGACGAGTGACCGACGACGCCCATATGTCCCACGCCCTCGCGCTGGCCGCGCGGGGGCTTGGCCGCACATGGCCCAATCCGGCGGTGGGTTGCGTGCTGGTCAAGGACGGCCGCATCGTCGGGCGCGGCTGGACGCAACCGGGCGGGCGGCCCCATGCCGAACGCATGGCGCTGGATCAGGCAGGGCCGCTGGCCGCCGGTGCCACCGCCTATGTCACGCTGGAACCCTGCGCCCATCACGGCAAGACCCCCCCCTGCGCCGAGGCGCTGGTCGCCGCCGGCATCGCCCGCGTGGTGACAGCCCAGACCGACCCCGACCCGCGCGTCGCGGGCCGCGGCCACGCCATGCTGCGCGCGGCGGGCATCGCCGTGACCGAAGGCATCCTCGAACCCCGCGCCCGCGCGCTGCAGGCGGGCTTCCTCAAACGCGTCACGCAGGGACTGCCCTTCGTCACGCTGAAACTCGCGGCCACGCTGGACGGCCGCATCGCCACCCGCACGGGCGAAAGCCGCTGGATCACCGGCCCCGAGGCGCGCCGCCGCGTGCACCTCATGCGGCTGACCCATGACGCGGTCCTCACCTCCTCGGCCACCGCTCTGACGGACGACCCCGACCTGACCGCCCGCGACATGGGCGCGACCCACCAGCCGCTCCGCATCCTGGCTGACGCCCGCCTGCGCGTGCCCGCCACCGCGCGCCTCGGCCAGACCGCAACACGTCACCCCGTCTGGCTCCTCCACGGCCCCGACGCCCCCGCCGAGGCCCGCGCCGCATGGTCCATGACCGGCGCCCGCCTCATCACCGCCCCCGCCCACGGCCCGCAGCTCGATCTGACCGGAACCTTCCGCCTCCTCGCCGCCGAAGGCCTGACCCGCATCCTGATCGAAGCCGGCGGCGCGCTCGCCGCCGCCCTGATCCGCGCGGGCCTCGTGGACGAACTCGCCCTCTTTCAGGCGGGCTGCCTGATCGGCGCCGAAGGCACGCCCGTTCTCGGCCCCCTCGACCTCACCGCACTCAAGGATGCCCCGCGCCCGACCCTGGTCGAGGCCACGACCTGCGGCCCCGACACCCTCACGCGCTGGGCCTTTTGACCGCCCCGGGTCTTCTCTGTCCAAATATCCTCAGGGGGGTCCGGGGGCAGAATGCCCCCGGCTCCGCCATCCTCACCAATGCCCCGTGCTGGGCATCGACTTCCACGGCTCCACCGGCACCAGCGCGCCGCCCTTCTGCAGCAACTCGATCGAGATGTTGTCGGGGCTCCGCACGAAAGCCATCCGCCCGTCGCGCGGCGGGCGGTTGATCACCACGCCATTCGCCTGCAGATGCGCGCAGGTGGCGTGGATGTCGTCCACCTCATAGGCCAGATGCCCGAAATGGCGGCTGTCGCTCGGCAGCCCGTCATCGCCATCCCAGTTATAGGTCAGCTCCACCGGGCACTCGGGCTGCCCGGGAGGCGCCATGAACACCAGCGTGAACCGCCCCCCCTCGTTGTCATAGCGCCGCGTCTCCTCCAGCCCCAGCAGCCGGTAGAAGGCAATCGACTTCTCCAGATCCAGAACCCTCACCATCGTGTGCAGATACCTGATGCCCATCGCATCCTCCTTTTTCCTGCCCCCACAGTACACAGCCCGTCGCCCCCGACGCCACCGCAAGATATAGTGGTGGCGCGACTCATTCACCCCAAAGCAGGCACATGCAGCAATATCACGACGCGCTCCGCACCGTCCTGACCCAGGGCATCCCCTCGACCGACCGCACGGGCACCGGCACGATCAGCCATTTCGGCCTGCAAGCCCGCTATCCCCTTGCCGACGGCTTCCCGCTGGTGACGACCAAGAAGCTGCATGTCAAATCCATCATCCACGAACTCCTGTGGTTCCTGAAGGGCGACACCAACATCGCCTATCTCAAGGAAAACGGGGTCAGCATCTGGGACGAATGGGCCGACGGAAACGGCGACCTCGGCCCCGTCTATGGCCGCCAGTGGCGCGATTTCGGGGGCGTGGACCAGATCGAAACGCTGATCGACATGATCCGCCGCAGCCCCGACTCGCGCCGCCTGATCGTGTCCGCCTGGAACCCGCCGGATGTGCCGCAGATGGCGCTGCCCCCCTGCCATACGATGTGGCAGGTCCGCATTCTCGGCGGCAAGCTGCACCTGCAACTCTACCAGCGCAGCGCCGACATGTTCCTCGGCGTGCCCTTCAACATCGCCTCCTACGCGCTGCTCCTCGTCATGCTGGCCCATGTCACGGGCTATGAGCCGGGGGATTTCATCCACTCCATCGGCGACGCGCATATCTATTCCAACCACATGGAACAGGTGGCAACCCAACTGGCCCGCAACCCGCGCCCGCTGCCGACACTCCGCATCACGCGCGAGGTGACGTCGATCTTCGACTTCCGGTTCGAGGATTTCGAGATCACGGGCTACGACCCGCACCCCGCCATCAAGGCGCCGGTGGCCGTATGAAGGGGGCCGTCCGATGCTGACCCTGATCGTCGCGCGCGCCCGCAACGGGGCCATCGGCAAGGGCAACACCATCCCATGGCACGCGCCCGAAGACCTCGCCGCCTTCCAGCGCGAAACGACGGGCGGCGCCGTCATCATGGGGCGGCGCACATGGGAAAGCCTGCCGTTCAAGCCATTGAAGAACCGTCTGAACATCGTCGTGTCGCGGGATGCATCGGTGTGGGAGACGGTGGCGCCGTCGCCAGAGGCCGCAGTCGCGATGGCGGCAGGGGCCGGCTATGCACGCATCTACGGGATCGGCGGTCAGGCGATCTATGACGCGCTGCTGCCCTTGGCCCATCGCCTGCTGGTGACCGAGGTGGATGTGGAGGTGGAGGGGGCGGATGCCTTCTTCCCCGCGTTTGACGAGGGGGCATGGCGGGTGATCTGGGAGCGCCGGTTGAGGGAGAGCGGGCCGGGCTGCGTGGTGCGGGAGTGGGTGAGGTAGGGTAATCCACTCACTCGTCTTTGTCCGTGCGCTGTGCGCTTGTCCAAATTGCACCTGCGGCGAAGCCTACCAAAGTTGTCAGAATCTGCCTTGACCAGTCCCTGGTCGTTTCGTCTGTCGACAGCGCAAGCGACAACATCGAAGCGAGCAATACGGCGGCGATCGTGAGGACGCTAAGCCAGAGAATTATTCTAGCTTTGTGCCACCTGAACATAACTTTGTATCTGCCATCAAGGCGCTCAAGCTCGCCGTCTCCGTAGATCGGCGCTCTCGACGCTTCTTGCTCAATGTCAACCTGTTCAACTTCGACTGGCTTCACTTGAGCGCCTCTTGTAATCGTTAAAAGTTCACGAATGAACGCTCGCGCCGACGTTCAGGCGTTTCCTGCCAAGCGCCAACGTTCATTCCTTCTTCGCGTGCGTCCCTAGCCGCGGAAAGCAGTTCGATAGCAAGACGAAACACATCTGCCTTGGTCCGACCTGTTTCTTTTGCGATGTTTTCGATTTCGTCCGCCAAGCGTTTGGACACGTCTACTGTGAACCGAAAACGAGCATTCTCGGCTGCGTTGCTCATGGCTTTCCTCTCTTAAACTCCCAAACATGTTAGACCTGACATTCTGGCCTCAGGCGACCGCGCTGGCTTGCGGTCTTTGGGGGGAGCTAGGCAAGGCTCCCGAGGAAGTAGATAGCGTGTCCGGTGTAAAATAGCAATGGCGATTACTGACGGGAGGCGGAAAAAATACAGAAAAAACGCTTGACCAAAAGTCTTGTGACCGCCTATTTTGTGGGTTGGGAGGAGCATTTGTACATGCGCACGCTACCTATAGGGGGGTAACATGAAGGCGACTGTTCTCTCGTCCGTGGATGGATGCGGAGGTTCAAGGCTATACACGCTCTCAGACGAGGCCGCGTTGACGATGAGTTCGCTTGGTGAAGTTGACCAAGAAGAAATTCGAGACGGCTTCATACGCTTCTATGGAAAGTTCATGCGTCTCTTGGTGCAAATGGCAATGATGCCGTTTTCGCCCTTGGAGATGAACCTCCGCCTCATTCCATTGGCCCAAGAAAACGTAATCGTTGATGTTGGTAACCATGTTCTTGTGTGTGAAATTGACCTGTCGGGTGACGCTCCACATGTAACAATCCGTCGAATAAAGAGTAGAGGGTTGCTTGCCCACTATACGTCTCAGGCACTCTGACAAAGGCTTGATCCGATGCATGAGCGCGAGCGTTTGGCCGTCATCACTAACTTATTGTGCCGGACTAATCATACCCACCCCCCGCCGCGCCGCCACCGCCAACTCCCACCGCATCTGCAAGCCCATCCAGAACTCCGCCGACGTGCCAAAGGCCGCCGCCAGCCGCAGCGCGGTGTCGCCCGTGATGTTGCGCCGTCCCGCGACGATTTCGGACACGCGGTTGGCGGGCACGCCGATATGCCGCGCCAGCGCCGCCGCGCTGAGGCCCTTGGGGGCAAGGAATTCCTCGGCCAGCACCTCGCCGGGGTGGACGGGGTCCAGCGCGTCAGTGGTAGTCGGTGAGTTCAACGTCTGAAGCATTCCCATCCCTCCAGCGGAAGCAGAGCCGCCATTGATCATTGACGCGGATGGACCATTGGCCCGCCCGGTCGCCGCGCAGCGCCTCCAGCCGGTTGCCGGGCGGGGCGCGCAGGTCTTCGACCCGGATCGCCGCATCCAGCATCGCGAGCTTCCTCAATGCCACCCGCTCCACACCGTGGAACCGCGCCACCCGTTCCAGCCGGAAAAGCCGCTCCGTGTCCCGATCCGCAAAGCCGAGAATCATACGTTGTACGTATCCCATACTGACTGCTACCTGTCCATCCACCCTCCCATCCCTTGGTTAACAACCCCTTTCCCCCACCGCCCCCCGCGCTACCTGTGCCCCCTAACCGGAGCGCCCCATGCAGATCGCCGTCCTCTACCTGTCCACCGCCGCCGTCTTCCTGATCCTCGACGCGATCATGCTGACCCTCGTGATGAAGCCGCTCTTCTCCCGCCATATCGGGCCGCTGATGCTGGACAACATCCGCGCCCTTCCGGCGGCGGCCTTCTACCTTGCCTATGTGGCGGGGCTGCTCTGGCTCGTTTCGATCCCCGCGCTGCGGACAGGGGCGCCGGTGCTGCTGCCTGCGGCGGTGATCGGGGCCATGGCCTATGGCACCTACGAATTCACCTCCTATGCCATCATGAAGGACTGGCACTGGCAGATGGTGGCGACCGATACGCTCTGGGGCACGGTTCTGACGGCGCTGTCGGCCTGGGCGGGGGTGGCGATCACGCGGGCCGTCACCGGTTAGGAACTGGCCAAGCCGCCGCGCGCTGCGTATGTACAACGTGCGGCACAACCGGCGGCACGGCGAACGGCACAGGAAGACCCATGATCCTTTACGGCATCCCCACCTGCGACACCTGCAAGAAGGCCATCCGCGCGCTCGAGGGCGCGGGGCATGACGTCACCTTCCGCGACATCCGCGCCAATCCCCTGTCCGATGCGGAAATAGCGGAAATCGTGACCGAATTCGGCGACCGCGTGATCAACAAGGCGTCGACCACCTATCGCGGCTTCAACGATTTCCTGAAAGCCTCCGAGCCCGAGGCGCAGATTGCCGCCCAACCCACGGTGATGAAGCGCCCGCTGATCAAGAACGGGTCCGACTGGCACCTTGGCTGGGACGACGCGGTTCAGGCCAAGCTGTTGTAGGATGGGCATTTTTGCCCATCCTACGGTCTGATTTCACAGCAATTTCAAATCGCTGGCCGAGGCGCGCCCGTCGCGGCCCGACTGCAGTTCATAGCCGATCTTCTGGTTGTCGTTCAGGCCCTTCAGCCCGGCGCGTTCCACCGCCGAGATATGGACGAACACGTCCTTGCCACCATCATCCGGCGCAATGAACCCGTAGCCCTTCGTCGTGTTGAACCATTTAACGGTGCCGGTCGGCATGCCGCGTCTCCTTCATCTACCTCCCTGCGGCGTTATTGCCGTCAGGCCGTGCAGCCAGGTCTTACGTGTCCGGCTGCCTGTGCGTTGCAGGAGGCGGTCGAAAGTCTGTCGTCACTGGGCAAAATCATGCCAAAGCGCGCTTGAAAATCAAGCCAGAAAAGGGCCACGGGACGCGCCCCGCAACCCAATGAAACAAGGGGAAAAACTGCGTATCAGCCGGTTTGCGCGGTGCCGCGCAGCCTCGCGCCAAAGGCGGAAAAGACGCGCATCCGCGCCTTTTCCACCCGTCTCAGCGGCGGTCGGGCGGCAGGGCGGCGGTGGCCATTTCGGCCACCACGGCCTCCAGCGCGACCGTCTCGGTCCGCGTCTCGCCCAGCCGGCGGACGGACACCGTGCGCTCCTCGACCTCCTTCATCCCGATGGCAAGGATGACCGGAACCTTGCCCACGGAATGTTCGCGGACCTTGTAGTTGATCTTCTCGTTGCGCACATCCGCTTCGGCCCGGACCCCCGCCGCGCGCAGGGCGGCGACCACCTCGGCCACATAAGAATCGGCATCCGACACGATGGAGGCGACGACCACCTGACGCGGCGCCAGCCAGAAGGGCAGCTTGCCCGCATGGCTTTCGATCAGGATGCCGATGAATCGTTCGAACGACCCCAGCGTCGCGCGGTGCAGCATGACGGGCCGGTGCTTGGCCCCGTCCTCGCCGATATAGGACGCATCCAGCCGTTCGGGCAGAACGAAATCCACCTGCAGCGTGCCGCACTGCCAGTCGCGCCCGATGGCGTCGGTCAGCACGAATTCCAGCTTTGGCCCGTAAAAGGCCCCCTCGCCGGGGTTCAACTGGAACTCGTAACCCGCTGCGGTGGTCGCGTTGGCCAACGCCGCCTCGGCCTTGTCCCATGTCTCGTCGGTGCCTGCCCGCTTTTCCGGCCGGTCCGAGAATTTGATCTTGAACGCCTCGAACCCCAGATCGCGATAGACCGAGGACAGGAATTCGATGAACCGCTTCGTCTCGGCCTCGATCTGGTCCTCGCGGCAGAAGATATGGGCGTCGTCCTGCGTGAAGCCGCGCACCCGCATGATCCCGTGCAGCGCGCCCGACGGTTCATAGCGCGCGCAGGACCCGAATTCGGCCATCCGCAAGGGCAGGTCGCGATAGGATTTCAGACCGACGTTGAAGATCTGCACATGGCAGGGGCAGTTCATCGGCTTCAGCGCGTTGATGACCTTTTCCCGCGCGCCTTCCTCGTCCACCTCGACGATGAACATGTTTTCCTGATATTTTTCCCAGTGACCCGAGGCTTCCCACAGCTTGCGGTTCACCACCTGCGGGGTGTTCACCTCGACATAGCCGCCCGCCATCTGGCGACGGCGCATATAGTCCTGCAGCGTGGTATAGATCGTCCAGCCGTTGGGGTGCCAGAACACCTGACCGGGGGCTTCCTCCTGCATGTGGAACAGGTCCATCTCGCGGCCCAGCTTGCGGTGGTCGCGCTTGGCGGCCTCTTCCAGCATGGTCAGATGCGCCTTCAGGTCGTCGCGGTTCTTGAAGGCCACGCCATAGATGCGCTGCAGCATCGGGCGCGAGCTGTCGCCCAGCCAGTAGGCCCCCGCCACGTTCATCAGCTTGAACGCATCCGCCGGAACCTGCCCCGTATGCTGGAAATGCGGCCCGCGGCACAGGTCCTGCCAGGCCCCGTGCCAATACATGCGGATGTCCTGATCGGCCGGAATCCGGTTGACCAGCTCCACCTTGTAGGGCTCGCCCGCCTTTTCGTAATAGGCGATGGCGTCCGCGCGGCTCCAGACCTCGGTCTTCACGGGGTCGCGGGCGTTGATGATCTGCTTCATCTTCGCCTCGATCTGGCCAAGGTCTTCGGGCGTGAAGGGCTCGGCGCGGTCAAAGTCGTAGAACCAGCCGTAATCGCGCACGGGGCCGATGGTGACCTTCACATCCGGCCAGATCTCCTGCACCGCGCGGGCCATGATATGGGCCAGATCGTGGCGGATCAGTTCCAGCGCGGGGCCGTCATCCTTCATGGTGTTGATGGAAATGCGGGCATCTTCCGTGATCGGCCATGCCAGATCCCAATGCGCGCCGTTCACCTGCGCCGAAATCGCGGCCTTGGCCAGCGACGGCGCGATGGAGGCGGCCACTTCGGCCGCCGTCACGCCCGCGTCATAGACACGCTTGTTGCCATCGGGAAAGGTCAGGGAAATCTGGCTCATGGCCATGCTCCTCGTCGGTTTGGCGCCCACGGAACGCCCGGTTGCGGGTTATGTCGCGCCTTTCCTGCGCGGGGCGGGGGCGATTGTCAACAGCCCGCCACCGGCGCCGCCATGCCCTGTGGCATGCCCGCCCGTCACCCGCTATGACAGGGCGCAAAACGCGGAGCATGCCATGACCGACACCCTGACCACCCCCCAAGGCCGCCGCATCGCCTATCACCGGACGGCGGGGCAGGGGCCGGGCGTCGTCTTCCTTGGCGGCTTCATGTCCGACATGACGGGGACCAAGGCGGTCTATCTTCAGGACTGGGCCGAACGGACAGGCCGCGCCTTCCTGCGCTTTGACTATTCCGGTCACGGCCAATCCTCGGGCGCCTTCACCGACGGCTCTATCGGCGACTGGTTCGAGGATGCGCTGGCTGCCGTCACCACCCTGACCGACGGGCCGCAGATCCTTGTGGGGTCCTCCATGGGCGGGTGGATCTCGCTCCTGCTGGCCCGCGTCATCCCGGACCGCATCGCGGGGCTGGTGGGCATTGCCCCCGCGCCGGACTTCACCGAAGACAGCATGTGGGCAGGCTTCTCCCCCGCACAGCGCGAGGCGCTGCTGGCACAGGGGCAGATCACCATCCCGTCGGACTATTCGCCCGAAGGCTATCCCGTCACCCGCCGCCTGATCGAAGAGGGGCGGTCGCGCCTTGTCCTGCGCGCGCCGCTGCCTTTGCCCTTTCCCGTCCGCATCCTGCAGGGCACGGCAGATACCGACGTTCCCCCCGCCGTCGCGCTGCGCCTGATGGACCATGCCGATTGCCCCGACCTGCGCGTCACGCTGGTCAAAGGGGCCGATCACCGCTTTTCAACGCCCGCCTGTCTTGCCATGATCGCGGCAGCGGTGGACGAGGTAAGCGGGTAATGCGGGCATTCGGCAAGATGCTGGGGCGGGTGCTGGCGGGTCTGGCCGTCCTGCTGCTGGCCCTGTGGTTCGGGATGCCGCGACCGGGTGTCGACCGCAGCATCCCCTTTTCCGAAACGGACATTCCCGCCGACCCCGAGGCATGGCTGATCGGGCGTGAACAGCAGTTTTCCGACATCCGCCCCGGCGACGCCAAGCGCATCATCTGGGCGGGGGTGAAGGGCGCCAAAACCCCACTGTCCATCGTCTATATCCACGGATTTTCCGCCAGCCCCGCCGAAATCCGCCCCGTCCCGGACGAGGTGGCGCGGGAACTGGGTGCCAACCTCTTTTTCACCCGCCTTGCCGGTCATGGCCGCGACGGGGACGCACTGGCGCAGGCCAGCGCCGAGGACTGGCTTTTCGACATGGCCGAGGCGATGGCCATCGGCCGCCGTCTGGGCGAGCGGGTGGTGGTCATCGGCACCTCGACCGGCGGCACGCTGGCGGCACTGGCGGCGACGGACCCCGCGCTCAATCAGGGGCTGGCGGGGACGGTGCTGATCTCGCCCAATTTCGGGGTCCATGCGCCTGCGCAATGGCTGCTCGACGCGCCCTTTGCCGAACATTGGGCGACGGCCGTCGCGGGCGAAAGGCGCAGCTTCACCCCGCTCAATGCCGAACAGGGGCGGCACTGGACGACCGAATACCCCACCGCCGCCCTGTTCCCCATGGCGCGGCTGATCCGCGCCGCCCGCGCGGCGGATTACGCGCAGGCCAGGACGCCCGCGCTGGTCCTCTACGCCCCCGCCGATCAGGTGATCGACCCCGCCCGCATCCCGCCGGTGATCGACGCATGGGCCGGCCCCGTGCAGGTGGAACAGCGGCAGATGCAGGGCGACGACGACCCCTTCGCCCATGTCATCGCCGGCGACATCATGAGCCCCGGCCAGACCGAGGAGACCATCCGCATCCTGACCGACTGGGCGCGCGGGCTGTGACGGAACCGCTGCTCTTCATCCCCGGCCTGATGTGCGACGCCCGCATCTTCCTGCCGCAGATCGTGCATCTGGGCGCGAAACACCCCGTCCACATCGCCCTTCCCGTGCAGGGCGAGACGGTGGAACAGATGTCCGAGGCGATCCTTGCCACCGCGCCGCCGAAATTCGTGCCCATCGGCCACGGGCTGGGCGGGGATGTCGTGCTCGACCTGTTGCGCCGCGACAATGGCCGCACCAGCCGCGCCGTGCTGATCGGGACGGACCCGCTGGCCGAACCCCCCGCCACCGCCGCCGCGCGCGAGGCGCGGGTGGTCGCCGCCAAATCGGGCCGCCTGCGCGAGGCGGTGGCGCAGGACTATCCCGCCACGGCCTTCGCCGCCAGCGACTGGCGGGACGAGATCATGGCGCTGATCCACGACATGGCCATGGGTCTGGGCGAGGGTGTCTATCAGCGCCAGATCCGTGCCCTGCAACGCCGCCCCGACCAGCAAAAGACGCTGCGCCGCGCCAACCTGCCCATTCTGGTGATCGCGGGGGCCGAGGACCGTTTGGTCCCCGTGCGGCGTCAGGACTTTGCCGCGCAGCTTGCGCCCCACGGCCGGACCGAGGTGATCGCAGGCGCGGGCCACCTGCCCACGCTGGAACAGCCCGAGACCGTGTCGCAGGTGATCGCGGACTTCCTGAACGGCCCGATGATGCTGCGGACTATTGCGAAGCCGCGAGGCTGATCTTTGCCGCCTTCGCCTTGGGCGCGCCGGAATTCGCGTCGATGAAGTTCAACACCAGCGGCCGGATGTTCAGACGCCAGCTCTTGCCCGCGAAGATGCCGTAATGCCCCGCGCCGGGTTCCAGATGCGACGCCTTCTTCTCCTCGGGCAGGCCGGTCAGCAGCTTCAGCGCCGCCACGCATTGCCCGGGGGCCGAGATGTCGTCATTCGCGCCCTCGACCGTCTTGACGGCCACCTGCGTGATGGCGCCGATATCCACCTTCTTGCCGTTCACGGTGAATTCGTTCTTCGCGATCTCGCGGTTCTTGAAGATGCGCTCGACCGTCGACAGGTAGAATTCCGCCGTCATGTCCATGACCGCAAGGTATTCGTCATAGAACCGGTTATGGGCGTCGTGATCCGACGCCTCGCCGCGCGCCACGCGCATGATCTGTTCGGCAAAGGCCTTGGAATGCCGCTCGGCGTTCATCGACATGAAGCTCTGCAGCTGCATCAGGCCCGGATAGACCATCCGCCCCGCGCCCTTGTACTTGAACCCCACGCGCTGGATCACGGTCTGCTCCAGCTGGCCCATCGTCACGCGGCGGCCGAAATCGGTGACTTCGGTCGCGGCGGCATCCGGGTCGATCGGCCCCCCGATGAGGGTAAGGGACCGCGGCTGCGCGTCGGGGTCCTCCCCCGCCAGATAGGCCGTCGCGGCCAGCGTCAGCGGCGCAGGCTGGCAGACGGCGATGACATGCGTATCCGGCCCCAGCGCCCGCATGAAATCCACAAGGTAAAGCGTATAGTCCTCGACATCGAACTTGCCCGCCGACACCGGAATGTCGCGCGCATTGTGCCAGTCGGTGACATAGACATCCGCATCCGGCAGCAGCGAGGCGACGGTGGACCGCAACAGCGTCGCGTAATGCCCCGACATGGGCGCGACCAGCATGATCTTGCGCGCCATGGGCGCACGGCGGCGGACGAAGAACTGCACCAGATTGCCGAAGGGCCGTTCCACCACGGTCTTGACGTCGACCAGATGGTCCTGCCCGTCAGGCCCGACGATGGACCGGATGCCCCAGTCCGGTTTCGCCACCATGCGGCTGAAGGTGCGCTCGGTCACCTCGCCCCAGGCAGCCATCATCGGCAGCATCGGGTTCATCGACAGCGCGAAGGCCGGATAGGACGCCATGGCACGCGCGGTGGCACCCAGCCACTCGTTCGTGTTGCGTGCCGTCTCCATCAGGTCGTAAGTCATCATGTAGCGCACGTGCGTCTCCTTGTCCGGGTGGGCCAACACCGGCATTCACAGCTTTCCCCCCCGGACGGGCGGCGGTATGCTGCACAGCGGCGAGGATAGGGGGGAAATATTCGCATGACAACGGATGAGAATGGCACAAGTGACGCAGGCGACCGATTTGCAAAGCTGAACGACAATCTGGCCAAGCTTGACGAGCTGAACAAACGCCTCATGGTTGCGCTGGCGGCCCGCAAGCAGGTGGACAACTCGCTGCACGGACCTGCCCCCGAAGTCTACATGAAGGCCGCCGCCGCCTATGTGGCCGAGATGATGCAGAACCCCGCCAAGATCCTCGAGCATCAGATCAACTACTGGGGCAAAAGCCTGAAGCACTATGTCGAGGCGCAGCAGGCATTGGCCAGCGGCGAACTCAAGGCCCCCGAGGACCACACCCCGAACGACCGCCGCTTCTCCAACCCCCTGTGGCAGTCGCACCCCTTCTTCAACTACCTCAAACAGCAATACCTGATGAATGCCGAGGCCGTCGCCGCCGCGGTCAAGGACATCGAGACGCTGGACCCGTCCGAAAAGAAGCGCGTCGAATATTTCACGCGCCAGATCGTCGACATGTTCTCGCCCACCAACTTCCTCGGCACCAATCCCGACGCGCTGGAAAAGGCGGTGCAGACCGATGGCGAAAGCCTTGTGAAGGGGCTGGAAAACCTCGTCCACGATATCGAGGCGAATTCGGGCGATCTCGTGGTCACGCTGGCCGACAAGGAGGCGTTCCATGTCGGGCAGAACATCGCCACCACCCCCGGCGCGGTGGTCTACCGCAACCGCATGTTCGAACTGATCCAGTACACGCCGACGACCGAAAAGGTCTACCAGACGCCCCTGCTGATCTTCCCGCCCTGGATCAACAAGTTCTACATCCTCGACCTGAAACCCGCCAACAGCCTGATCAAATGGGTTGTGGATCAGGGCTTTACCGTCTTCGTCGTGTCCTGGGTCAACCCCGACAGCAGCTATCGCGACGTGGGCATGGATGACTACATCCGCGACGGCTATCTGCGCGCCATGGCCGAGGTGCGCCGCATCACCGGCGAAAAGCAGATCAACGCCGTGGGCTATTGCATCGCGGGCACGACCCTGTCGCTGACGCTGGGCCATCTGCAAAAGGCGGGCGATACATCCGTCAAATCCGCCACGCTTTTCACCACGCTGACCGACTTCTCGGACCCGGGCGAGGTGGGGGTCTTCCTCGACGACGATTTCGTCGACGGCATCGAACGCCAGTCCATGCATGACGGCATTCTGTCCAAATTCTTCATGAGCCGGACCTTCAGCTTCCTGCGCTCGAACGACCTGATCTACCAGCCCGCCATCAAGAGCTACATGATGGGCGAGGCGCCGCCCGCCTTCGACCTGCTTTTCTGGAACGGCGACGGCACCAACCTTCCGGCAAAGATGGCCGTCGAATATCTGCGCGGCCTCTGCCAGAAGGACGAATTCGCCACGCAGGGCTTCCCCGTCTTCGGCAACCGCGTCACCCTGTCGGACGTGAAACTGCCGCTCTGCGCCATCGCCTGCGAGACGGACCACATCGCCCACTGGCGCGGCAGCTTCAACGGAGTGAAGCAGATGGGGTCCGCCGACAAGACCTTCATCCTGTCCGAAAGCGGCCATATCGCGGGGATCATCAACCCGCCGTCCAAGGGCAAGTACGGCCATTACACCAATGACGGCCCTGTCGACGGCCAGCCCGAGGAGTGGAAGGCCGCCGCCACCTACAATCAGGGCAGCTGGTGGCCCCGCTGGGGCGAATGGCTGGCGGCGCGGTCCGGCAAGAAGATCAAGGCCCGGGTTCCCGGTGATTCGGGGGCCGAAGTCCTGGCCGCTGCGCCGGGCACCTATGTGACCGCCACGCCAAGCGATTGATAAGCAGCCGCTTTTGCGGCTGCCCCATCCATTCCGCAATTGCAATGCTGCATTGCAGAATAAATCTTGAAATGCTGCACTGCAGCATGTATATCTTGCTCATCAGGAAACGGGCCCGACCCGGAACGCCAGGAGCAAAGAAATGACCAAGACCACCGATTTCACCAAAGTCGTGCAGGACATGATGGCGTCCTTCCCGGTTGACGCATCGGCCCTCCAGAACGCCTTCAAGACCCAGGCCGCGATGGGCGAGAAGCTGTCGAAAGTGGCCCTCGAAGCCGCCGAGAAGTCGACCGAGATCACCGCCAAGTGGACCAAGGACACCATCGCCAAGCTGGGCGACGTCTCCAAGGCCAAGACCGAACCGACCGACTACACCAAGTCGGTGACCGATTTCGCCTCGGCCGCTGCCGAAATGGCTGCCGAAAACATGGCCGCCTTCGCCGAAGTCGCCAAGAAGGTCCAGATGGAAACGGTCGAGCTGATGCTCGCCGCCGGCAAGGACTTCTCGGAAGACGCGACCGCCGCCGTGAAGAAGGCGACCGCGGAAGTCTCCTCGGTGGCCAAGAAGGCCGCTGCGGCTGCGAAGTGATCTGACGGATATACGCGTCTCCAACTCCTCCCTGTCGGATTGACGCGCTCTCGGGCGGGCCCTGTGCCCGCCCTTTCTTTTTGTAAATGCCTGCCCTAGACTTCTCTGCAATGCAGCCATTGCAACTGCGAAAAGAACAGGGAGGGGGCCGCATGGCCGATACCGACAAGCCGCTGCTGATCAAGCGTTACGCCAGCCGTCGCCTCTACAACACCGAGACGTCGGATTACGTCACGCTGGAAGACATCGCAGGCTTCATCCGCGCAGGGCGCGAGGTGCAGATCGTCGACCTGAAATCCGGCGATGACCTGACGCGCCAATACCTTCTCCAGATCGTGGCCGAGCATGAGGCGAAGGGCGAGAATGTCCTTCCCATCAACGTGCTGACCGACCTCGTCCGCTCCTACACGACCGAGATGCAGTCGGTGGTGCCGCAATTCCTTGCCGCCTCCTTCGAGATGCTGCGCGACGGCCAGTCCAAGATGATGGAAAACCTGACCAAGATCCCCAACCCGATGGCCGCCATGCCGGGGTTCGAGGCGATGCGAAAGCAGCAGGAAGTCTTCATGCAGGCCTTCATGGGCGGCATCCCGGGCTGGGGCGCCTCCGGCCCCGCGAAAGAGGACACCCCCGCCGAGGCCGCATCGAAGGATGACGAACTCGCCCAGATCAAGAAACAGCTGGCCGAGCTTCAGAAGAAGCTGTCCAAACTCTGACCGCAGAGGGGCGGCCCATGACCGAAGGGCAGGGGCGCGTCACGCTCTGGGGGATCGAGGTGTTTCTGGCCGCCGCCGAGGAAGGCGCGATTTCCGCCGCCGCGCGCAGGCTGGGGGTCAGCCCTTCGGCGGTCAGCCAGCAGTTGGCCTCGCTCGAATCCGCGCTGGGTACGGTGCTTCTGGACCGTGGCGCGCGGCCCATGACCATGACCCCCGCCGGAACCATGTTCCGCCGCCACGCGCAAGTCATCCTGAACGCCGAGGCCGAGGCGCGCGCCGAACTGGCCCTGTCCGACCTGTCGGGTCTGACGACCCTGCGTCTGGGCATGATCGAGGATCTCGATGCCGAGGTGACGCCGCAGCTTCTGGCGGAACTGGCGGGCGGGCTGAAAGGCTGCCGCTTCCTGCTGGAAACGGGGGCAAGCCACCACCTGCTGGAACAGTTGTCGAACCGCGCGCTGGATATCGTCGTGGCCGCCGATGCCGCGCTCGACTCGCCCGAAGGCTGGCGCGAGGTGCATCCCATCCTTGCCGAACCCTTCGTCGCCGTGGCCCCGCGCGGGGCAGGGGATGTCACGGCCCTGCCGCTGATCCAGTACACCACCCGCCACCTGATGGGCCGCCAGATCGCCGCCCATCTGGCACGCCAGAACATCCGCATCGGCACCCGCTTCGAACTGGACAGCTACACGCCCATCCTTGCCATGGTCGCCGCCGGTGCGGGCTGGACGATCCTCACCCCCCTCGCGCTGCACCACGCCGCCCGCTTCCGCGACGCGGTCGAGGTGCGGCCCTTGCCCTTTGATCCCTTTGGCCGGACCCTGTCGCTCCATGCCCGCGCGGGCGTGCTGCGCGACATGCCGGCCGAGGTGGCAGCACGCCTGCGCCGCCTGCTGCAAGGACAGGTGGTGGACCCCTCCCGCGCCGCGTGGCCGTGGCTGGGCGAGGCGTTGCGGACCCTGTAACCGCAAGATTTTTCTGGCGAAAAATCTTCAACCGATCCTTCTGGCGAAGGATCGCCACCGCCTGCGCCCGATCTTTCGCAAGAAAGATCGTCGCAAGGAAATTCGCCAGAATTTCCTTGTTAGGCCTTCACCTCGCGCGCCGCATCGACCAGCGCGGTGGCGATGTAATCCAGCTCCGCTTCGGTCAGCCGCGCGGGCAGGCGCACATCGCAGGCCCGCATCAGCATGGCGCGCGTCTTGGGCAGGTCCGGCACCTCCCCCAGAAACTGCCAGTTCCAATAGGCCCGCGCATTGCCCTCGGACAGGCCGAAGACCTGCACCGACACGCCGCGCCGTTTCGCGGCCTTCTGGAATTCGCGCGCATGATCGTCGGACCAGTCGCCCGCAAGGTTGAACTGAATCGAATCCGGCGCGCGGCTTTCCTGCGGCAGGGCAGGGGGGACGGACAGCAGACCGCAGGCATTCAGCCGCTCTGCCACCCAGTCATGGTTCGCCAGACCCTGCGACACCCGCCGCGCCACCTCGGGCAGTTGCGGGCGGATCACCGCCGCCGACAGGTTCTGCATCCGCAGGTTATAGAGCGGCAGCTTGTTCTGCCAATGCGCGCAGGAATTGGACAGCCCCGGATGCTTTTTCCAGTTTTCCTCATAGGCGCCCGACATGATGATGGCCCGCGCGGCGATTTCGGGATCATCGGTCACCATGATCCCGCCTTCGCCCGCATTCACCAGCTTGTAGGACTGGAAGCTGAAGCAGCCGACCTTGCCGATGGTGCCGATATTCCGCCCGTTCCAGGTGGTGCCCAGCGAATGGGCCGCATCCTCGATCACCGGAATCCCGCGCGCCTGACACAGCGCCATGATCGCATCCATGTCCGAGGTATGGCCGCGCATGTGGCTGATCATCACCGCCGCCGCATCGTCCAGCTTCGCCTCGAAATCGGCCATGTCAACGCGGTAATTCCCGCCCACTTCCACCAGAACCGGCTCACAGTCGGCATGGACGATGGACGACGGCACGGCGGCAAAGGTGAAGGCGGGGATCAGCACCTTCGCGCCCCGCGGCAGGTCCAGCGCCTTCAGTGACAGGAACAGCGCCGCCGAACAGGACGACACCGCCAGCGCATAGCGCGACCCCAGCAGGGCCGCGAATTCCGCCTCCAGCAGGGCCACGGGCGCGTTCTCGGGCGCGGTATAGCGGAACAGGTCGCCCGAACTCAGCAGCCTGTCGATCTCGGCCCGCGCGGCCTCGGGGATCGGTTCGGCATCATAGACATTGGGGGCGAGCGTCTGTCCGTCCGGAGCCATCCCTGCACCTTTTCTGAAACTCTTGTTCTGTTTTTCTGTAAAGGGGCGCGTGCCACATTTCCAGTGACAAGTGCAGGGCAGAAGGATTTTCCCCACGTCACCCTGCAGGAAACCGCCGACAGGCAGGGCTACAGCCCCAACCTGTCGCGCATGGAATACCACGTCATCGCAAGGACTAGCAGCGGCCAGCGCAGCGCCACCCCGCCGGGAAAGCGCGGCGTGGGCAGGCGCGCCATCAGGTCGAAGCGTTCCGCCTGACCCGCCACCGCCTCGGCCAGTATCCGCCCCGCGAGCGTTGCCAGCGCGACGCCATGGCCGGAATAGCCCGAGGCCGACAGGACATTCGGCGCCACCCGCAGGAAGCAGGGGTTGCGCGTCATGGTGATCGCCAGCGTGCCCCCCCATGCGTGGTCGATCCTCACGTCCCGCAGGGCGGGGTAGATCTCCAGCATAGGTTTGCGGACGGTCCTGATGATGTCGGGAAAGCGGTAGCCATAGCTTTCCCCGCCACCGAAAAGCAGGCGGTTATCCTCGGACAGCCGCCAGTAGTTCACGACGAATCTTGTATCCGCCACCGCGACGGGTTCGGACAGAACCTCGCGCGCGCGGTCGCCCAGCGGTTCGGTCGCCACGATGAAGTTGTTGATCGGCATGACGCGCGCCGCCACCTGCGGTTCCAGCCCGCCCATATAGCCGTTGCAGGCAAGGATCAGGTGGTCGCAGGTGACGCGCCCCCCCGCCGTTTCCACCACCGGCTGCGCGCCATGGGTGATCTTCGTGACCTCTGACCGTTCCTGGATCACCGCCCCCGCCGCCAGCGCCGCCCGCGCCAGCCCGATGGCATAGTTCAGCGGATGCACATGCCCCGCGCCGCGGTCGATCTCGCCGCCCGCAAAGACGCCGGACGGGATCAGCCGCTCGATTTCCTCTTTCGACAGCGGCTCCACCTGATCGTAGCCGTAATCGCGGCGCAGCTTCTCGGCATAGGCATGGGCGTCCCGCACCTCGCTGGCCTGCCAGCAGGCGTGCGCAATGCCCGGATGGAACCGCACCGGCATGTCATGCGCCGCGATCAGCCCGCGCACCATGTCCTTCGCCTCTTGCGCGAAGTCCCACAGCTTGCGCGCATCGTCCAGACCCACCGCCGCCTCCAGCGCGTCCTGATCCAGCCGCTGCCCGCTGCCCACCTGCCCGCCATTGCGCCCCGATGCGCCAAAGCCCACGCGATGCGCCTCGAGCACGATAACCGAAAGCCCCCGCTCCGCCAGATGCAGCGCGGCGGAAAGCCCCGTATAGCCGCCCCCCACGATGCAGACATCCGCCCGCACCGCCCCCGCAAGGGCGGGCTGCGGCGGGAAGTCGGCGCGTGTGGCGGCGTACCAGGACGGGGGATATTCCCCCGCCCTGTCATTCACATGCAGCAGGTTCATGCGTCACACGTTCAGCAGAAGATGCTCGCGCTCCCACGGGCTGATGACCTGCAGGAATTCCTTGTATTCGTTGCGCTTCACGCTGTCATAGACGTTGCAGAACTCCACCCCCAGCGCCTCGCGCAGGGCGGCGTCCTCTTCCAGCAGGTCCAGCGCATCGCCAAGGTTGTAGGGCAGGTCGGTTTCCATGTTATAGGCGTCCTGCGTGCATTCCGCGCGGGGCATCTTGCCCGCCTTCAACCCCAGATAGCCGCAGGCAAGGCTGGCCGCGATGCCGAGGTAAGGGTTGCAATCCATCCCCGCCAGACGGTTCTCCAGCCGCCGCGCCTCTGGTCCCGAAATCGGGACGCGCAGACCGGTCGTGCGGTTGTCGCGGCCCCATTCCAGATTGATCGGCGCGGCGAAGTCCGGCACGTAACGGCGATAGCTGTTGACGTAAGGTGCCAGCAGCGCCACGGCGGCCGGAAGATGCGTCTGCATGCCTGCGATGAAATGCATGAATTCCGGCGTCTCGCCGCCCTTGCGGTCGGAAAAGATGTTCTTGCCGGTCTTCTTGTCCACCACCGAATGGTGGATATGCATCGCGCTGCCCGGTTCGCCCTCGATCGGCTTGGCCATGAAGGTGGCGAAACAGTCATGCCGCAGCGCCGCCTCGCGGATCAGGCGCTTGAAGAAGAAGATTTCATCCGCCAGCGCGACGGGGTCGCCATGGGCAAGGTTGATTTCCACCTGCCCCGCGCCGCCTTCCTGCAGGATGCCGTCGATCTCGAACCCCTGCGCCTCGGCGAAGTCGTAGATGTCGTCGATCACCTTGCCATATTCGTCCACCGCGCTCATGGAATAGGCCTGTTTGCCCGCCGCGCGGCGGCCCGACCGGCCCATGGGCGGGATGATCGGCATGTTGGGGTCGATGTTGCGCGCGACGAGGAAGAATTCCATCTCGGGCGCGACGATGGGCTGCCAGCCCTCGGCGTTGTAAAGCTCCACGATCCGCTTCAGCACGTTGCGCGGCGCTGTGGGGACGGGGCGGCCCGCCTGATCCTCGGCATCATGGATGACCTGCAACGTCACATCCGCCGTCCACGGCGCGGCGGTGGCCGTGCTGAAATCCGGCACGAGGATCATGTCCGGTTCGGTGAACGACCCCGCCGGATTGTCCGCCCATTCCCCCGTGATCGTCTGAAGGAAGATCGAATTCGGCAGGAAGTAATTGGCCTGCTTGGCGAATTTCGAGGCGGGCATCGCCTTGCCCCGCGCCACGCCGGCGATGTCGGCGATGATGCATTCCACCTCGTCCACGCGGCGGCCTGCGATGAATTCGCGCGCTGCCTCGGGCAGTTTCTCGGTCCATTTGGACATGTGTCACACTATGTTTTTGCGGTTGCCCGCGCGGCCCATGATCAGGCGCGCGGTTCCTTGAAGAAGGCGGCAATACGGCCCGCCATGGTCCTGTCCTGGATGGGCAGCGACAGACGGGCGGCGGCCTCTGCCATCACCTCGTCGGGCACCAGACCCTTGCCCCGCGTCCTCATCAACCCATCGACGAATTCGGGGCGGAATTCGGGATGGGCCTGCACCGTCAAGGCGCGGTCGTCATAGATCAGCGCCGCATTGGTGCAGAAATCGTTGGTGGCGATCACCCGCGCCCCTTCGGGCACCTTGACCACCTGATCGCGGTGCCACGCGTTCAGCCGCAGGGTTTCGCCGCCGAAATCATACTCGGTCGCCCCCACCGCCCAGCCGCCTGCATGGCGTTCGACCTTGCCGCCCATGGCCTGCGCCACGATCTGGTGGCCAAAGCAGATGCCCACCACCGGCACCCGCGCCGCAAAGGCGTCGCGGATGAACTGCTCCAGCGGCGGGATCCACGGATGGTCCTCATAGACCCCGTGCCGCGATCCGGTGATCAGCCAGCCGTCGGCATCGTGGACGCTGGCCGGAAACTCCTCCTCCACCACGCGCCACGTGCGGAAGGTGAAGCCGTGCCCGTCCAGCAGGCGGGCGAACATGTCGGGATAATCCCCCATCTCGGGGGCCAGCGCCTCGGGCGCCAATCCGGTCTGAAGGATGCCGATCCGCATGTCCTGCCTGCCTGTCCGTTCCCTGAAAGGTAGTCACTTGGCCCTGCCTTGGGCAAGGGGGCCGAATTTTCTGGCGAAAATTCGGGCGCCCCGCTCAGACCGTGTCGAGGTACAGCTCCACCCGCTCGCTCTCGCTCAATTCCCCGATGTAATGCAGTTCCTGCCGCTTGGTGTGGATCAGGTTCTTGATCAGCTCGGGATGGATGAAGCGCGGCACGATGGTGGATTTTTCCAGCGCCTCGATCGCGCCCTCCCATGTGGCGGGGATCTGCGGCAGGTCTTCCATCGCATAGGCATTGCCGGTGATCGGCGCGGGCGGCTCCATCGCCTGCGTGATCCCGTCCAGTGCCGCGCCAAGGATGGCGGCCAGCATGAGATAGGGGTTCACGTCGCCCCCCGCCACGCGATGCTCGATCCGCCGCGCCGCCGGATTGCCCGCCGGAATCCGGATCGCGCCCGTGCGGTTCTCGTATCCCCAGCAGATGGCGGTGGGCGCGTGCTTGCCGGGCACCAGCCGTTCATAGCTGTTCTGGTGCGGCGCAAAGATCAGCGTGCTGTCATGCATCGCGTTCAGGCACCCTGCCACGGCCGATTTCAGCGTTGCCGTGCCCTTCGGACCGCCCGAGTCAAAGACGTTCTTGCCGTCCTCGTCCACCAGCGAGAAATGCGTATGCAGGCCCGAGCCGGAATATTCCGGATAGGGTTTCGCCATGAAACTCGCGGCAAAGCCGTGCCGCCGCGCCAGACCCTTGACCAGCATCTTGAACAGCCACGCATCATCGGCGGCGCGCAGGGCGTCGTCGCAATGCATCAGGTTCACCTCGAACTGGCCCAACCCCGTTTCCGACGTGGTCGTGTCGGCGGGAATGTCCATCGCCTCGCAGGCGTCATAAAGATCGGTGAAGAAGGTGTCGAAGGCATCCAGCGCGCGGATCGACAGCGTCTCTGCCGCCTTCCGGCGCTTGCCCGAACGGGGGCTGGGCGGAACCTGCAGGGTCTTGCCGGAATCGTCGATCAGGAAGAATTCCAGCTCCATCGCCACCACGGGCGTCAGGCCGCGTTCCTTGAACTTCTCCACCACCGCGCGCAGGGCGTGGCGGGGGTCGCCCTCATAGGGCGTGCCATTCTCGCGGAACATCCAGATCGGCAGCAGCGCGGTCGGCGCCTCCAGCCATGGCATGGGCATGAAGCCCCGCTCGGTCGGTTTCAGCACCCCGTCTTGATCGCCCTGTTCGAACACCAGCGGGCTGTCGTCGATATCCTCGCCCCAGATGTCGAGGTTCAGGACAGAGAAGGGGAACCGCGTCCCGTTCTTCGTCACGTTCTCTGCAAAGCGCGCCGGAATGCGCTTGCCGCGCGCCTGTCCGTTCAGGTCGGCAGCGGCCACGCGGATGGTCCGCACGTCCGGATGCTTCCTCAGCCAATCCTTCATCGTCATATGTTTTTCAGGCGGGGGAGCAGTTGCCCGGCCCCGATCCTTCCCCTGTGTTTCGACCCCATATCCACAGGGCCCCATGCCCCGCGCCGCCCGTCTGGCGGACCCGGAAACAGGTTCCGGGGAATTTGATCAAATATAGGCTACTATCGGATCAGTTGAGGACGCAAGCGAATTCTGCCGCGCATGTTTGACGGCAGGTGCCGGTTCAGATGCCTGTTCACGCGCCCAAAGACCCAGATCAAGAGCAGCGTCAGGCAGATGAAGTAGAAGCCGACGATGGGATAGGGGATGAAGGGGTTGAAGGTCTTGTCCGCAAAGTAGTTCGCGTAATAAAGCGCGTCGCCGCGCTGCTGGAACGCCGGAAAGCCCGAAAAGAACACCAGCGTCGTCGCATGGAACAGGAAGATCGCCTCGTTCGTATAGGCGGGCCAGCCAAGGCGCAGCATGGTCGGCCACAGGATGCGGCGGAACCGCGTCCAGCCGGTGATGCCATAGGCATCCGCCGCCTCCACATCCCCCTTGGGCACCGATTTCAGCGCGCCGTGGAAGATTTCCGCCGAATAGGCTGCCGTGTTCAGGAACAGCACGAACAGCGCCCCCGCCCATGCCTTCGTCGTCCATGATGTCGCGACCGTGATCCCCAGAACCTCGATCCCCGCCTTGGGCAGCAGGACCAGCATCTCGTAGGCAAGGAAGAACTGGATGAAGAGCGGCGATCCCCGGAACAGGAAGATGAACCATTCGGCCGGTTTGCGGAGCCACGGCGAATGCGCGGCCTTTGCCAGCGCCAGCGCATTGGCAAGGAAGAACCCGAACAGCAGCGCCAGCACGCCGAAATAAACGTTCCAGATCAGCCCCGACCCGATCAGCGTGAAATGCTGGCACAGCGTGAAGTCGTCGCGCGGCAAAAGCCGCTCGCCGATCCCGATGGACCGCAGGGCATAGGCCTGGATGGTCTCGATACAGGTCATTGCCACGGCCTATGCCCCCGCCTTGCGCAACTGCTCGCCGCCCAGCGTGGCCTGCCCGTGCGACAGGCGGCGCGTCAGGCGCGACAGGAAGATTTCCGACACGCGGGTGAAGGCAAGATAGAAGACCAGCAGGCCAAGGAAGTAGAACACCCGCCAGTCGCCATGCGGATAGGGGTTGTTCCCGCTCGTCTTGGCGCTGCCCAGTTCGCGCGCCCAATAGACGATGTCCTGTATCCCCAGCAGGAACAGCAGCGGCGTCGCCTTGATCAGGATGAGCCACAGGTTCGACAGGCCGGGCAGGGCATAGACCCACATCTGCGGCACGAGGATGCGGCGGAACACCTGCCGCTGCGTCATGCCATAGGCTTCGGCCGTTTCAAGCTGCGCGCGCGGCACCGCCTGCATCGCGCCGTAAAGGACGTTGGCTGCAAAGGCCCCGAAGACCAGCGCGAAGGTGAACACGGCCAGCGCGAAGGCATAGGCCGAATGCCAGATCGCCGAGGATGTCGCCAAGGGCACCTTGGCCGCCGCGCAGACCTTGAATTCCGACCCGTTCCAGACCGGCTGCGAAAGGTCGTCACAGACGAACAGGTGCTTGGCCCATTCCACGCCCTGATCCAGCGCGATGACGAAGAACAGGAAATAGACGATGTCGGGCACGCCCCGCACCGCCGCGATATAGCCCTTGCCGATCAGGGACAGCGGCGTCAGATGCGACCGCGCCGCCATAGCGCCGCCAAATCCGAAGGCCAGCGCCACGGGCGCCGTCACGGCCAGCAGCATCAGCACTGTCACGAAGGACCAATAGAAATTGAAATGCGTCCCCGTGGTCAGGTAGCAGCTCAGCCACGCAAGGCCGGACAGTTGGCTGGGATCGACGCAATATTCGAACATCTCTGGGCTGGGGCGGCCCGAAGGCCGCCCCCTTTTTCCTTAGAAGGTCTGGGTATCGTCGCCGAACCACTTCTTGAGCATGGTGTTCAGCGTGCCGTCATCCTTCATCGACTGGATGGCTGCGTTGATCTTTTCTTTCAGTTCAGTATCGGTTTCGCGCAGACCGACGCCGACCCCACCGCCAAGGGGTACTTCATTGGCCAGCACGACCAGTTCACCGTTGGAGTCGGCAGCGATCGGGGCCAGATAGTCCTTGTCGGCAAAGACCGCATCCGCCTCGCCGTTCTTCACGGCTGCCACGGTTTCGTCCGGCGTCGCGAATTCCAAGAGCGTCGCGCCCGACTCTGCCACATAGCCCGCCTGAATCGTGCCGGTCTGGGCCGACACCACCGCGCCTTCGCCGACATTCTGGTCGGCTGAAAGCGCAAGGTAGATCGACGCGGTCGGCGGGTAATAGTTCTGCGTGAAGTCGATGACTTCCTCGCGCTCTTCGGTGATCGACATGCCGGCCATGATCATGTCGTAGTTGCCCGACTGCAGGTTCGGGATGATCGAATCCCACGCGTTCTGCACGAATTCGCACTTCAGCTCGGCGCGCTTGCACAGCTCGTTGCCCAGCTCGATCTCGTAGCCGGTCAGTTCGCCGGTCGCCTGATCGATATAGTTGTAGGGCTCATAAGCGCCCTCGGTGCCGATCCGCACCACGTCCTGCGCCAGCGCGGCACCGGCCGTCAGCGCCATCACGGCGGTGGCAAGCATCATAGTCTTCATGGTCAAGCTCCCATCTTGGATTGTTATGCCCCTCGTGGCCCGTCTCAGGCGGTTGCCGACAGGAATCCGCGCAGACGCTCGGTCTGCGGGTTCCCGAACAGCCGCTCTGGCGGCCCTTCTTCCTCGATCCTGCCCTTGTGCAGGAAGATCACATGGTCCGACACATCGGCGGCCAGTTTCATGTCATGCGTCACAAGGATCATGGTCCGGCCTTCCTCGGCCAGCGCCTTGATGACCTTCACGACCTCCTGCTCCAGCTCCGGGTCCAGCGCCGATGTCGGTTCATCGAACAGCAGCGCCCGCGGTTCCATGCACAGCGCCCGCGCGATCGCCGCCCGCTGCTGCTGCCCGCCCGACAGTTGCGCGGGCCAGGCATCGGCCTTTTCCGCGATGCCCACCTTGGCCAGGTAGCCGCGCGCCGTCTGCTCCACCTCTTTCGGATCGCGGCGCAGCACCGTCACCGGTGCCTCCATCACGTTCTGCAGGATGGTCATGTGGGACCACAGGTTGAACTGCTGGAACACCATCGACAGGTTCGTGCGCATCCGCATCACCTGCGCCTTATCGGCGGGGTGGCGGTCCATCCCCTTGCCGCGCCAGCGCACCGCCTCGCCCTCGAACTCGATCTCGCCGTCTTGGCTTTCTTCCAGCAGGTTGCAGCAGCGCAGGAGCGTCGACTTCCCCGACCCCGACGACCCGATCAGCGACACGACATGTCCCTTGGGCGCGGTCAGGTCCACACCCTTCAACACCTCGAGCTGGCCATAGCTCTTGTGCAGGTTGCGGATGCGGATGACGGGCGTATCGTTCGGTGTTGCGGTCACGAGTCTGTGCAGGCTGATGATCTATGACGGACGAGTAAGGCGCAACGAACGGCGCTTTGCAACGCCCATTCGGTATAGCCGCCGCCGCGTCATGAACATTTTGATCAATTTTCTTGCGCGATCCGGTCAGGTGCGGGCGGGATCGGAACGGCAAGGTAATCCTCCGCCGCGATCCGCACGATGCCGCGCAGCCGCAGGCGGGCGCGGTCGGCCGGATCGAGCGCCGCGATGGCCTCGGCCACGGCATCATGGATGGCCGCCGCATCACGGCCCCGCGCGGTAATATAGGGCAGGGCGGGGGTCGGGTCGGTCGCTCCCACCACCTTCACGGCAGAGACATCCTCGAACTCCGAAATCAGTGACCATGTCAGCGCGTCGATGGCGGCCAGATCGGCCCGCCCCTCGGCCACCGCCATGAACGAGGCACGGTGCGACCCCGTCTCCACCCCCGCCACAAGGCGGATGCCCCGCGCCGCGGCATGGTTCACCGGCGCTGCCCATCCCGACTGCGACAGCCCGTCATTATAGGCCAGCCGCGCGCCGTCGAAGGCGGCGAAATCCCCGCGCGGATCGTCGGCCCGCGCGATCAGCACCGACCGGTAGTACCCTGCAGGACAGCCCTCGTTGCCGAAATCGGGCGTGCCCACCAGATCCACCCGCCCGTGCAGCCTTGCGCGATAGGGAAAGCCGCAGGTCTGCGACAGGACCAGCGCGGGGTCCTCCCATTGCGGCATCAGCACCGCATCCCCCCGCCGCAGCGCCTCGGGCGCGTCGATCCCGCGCGCCACCAACCCCTTGCGGATCAGCGCCCAGTAACGGTCCGTCTCGCCCCGCAATTCGGGGCGGTCATACATCGGCAACGACGCGATCATCCCCGTTCGGCCCCCCGTTCGGCCCGCTGCCGCGCCAGCCCCGACTCCACATCCGTCAACCCCAGAAGCGAGGCCACCATCCTCAGCAGCCGGTCCTCCTCGGCATCGCGCACCCCGTCGGCCAGCGCCACTTTCCACAACGCCTCCATCAGCGCGGCGCGATCCTCCACCGCCGTCGCGGATTTCAGCGCGCGGGTA
Organism: Paragemmobacter amnigenus; assembly: GCF_009908265.2. Classification (GTDB taxonomy): domain Bacteria; phylum Pseudomonadota; class Alphaproteobacteria; order Rhodobacterales; family Rhodobacteraceae; genus Paragemmobacter; species Paragemmobacter amnigenus. Next base: position 46,064 of record NZ_JAAATX020000002.1, read on the forward strand.
AAGCGCACCGTGTCGGGCGCCACCGCCTCCAGCTCCTCCGCCTCGGCACGCAGCCTTGCCACCTCGAACGGGCCAAGCCCGTGATGCGCCATGAGGACGCGGTTGATATGTTCGACCTCCTCGGCGGAATACAGGCCGTCGGTCTTGGCCACGCGCACCAGCAGCGCCGCAAGGGCAAGGCGCGCATCGGGTTCGGGCAGTCGGGCGGGTTCGGGCGCGCTCAGGGCGCGAAGGATGGCTTGCAGCATGCGGCGCAGGATAGGCGGGCGCGGCGGGGGCGGCAAGACGGGGTCACGCAGCCGTGCTGCCCCGCCGCCCTCATCCCCTCGCGATCTCCGCGAAAATCCGGTCCAGCCGCGCGCATTCCGCCTCGATCCCGAAAGGCGCATTCAGCATCCACATGCCGCTGCCCACCATCCGGTGCCCGTCCCGCACCGGCGGAAAGCGGACCTCGTGCCGGACCGCCTGCGGATGCGCCTCCATCAGCGTCTCGAGCATCGGGCGGTGCGCCGCGTCAGTCAGGATCGGATACCACAGATAGACCAGCCCCACGTTCCACTTGCGCACCACCTGCGCGATGAATTTCGGGATCGTCTGGTAATCCGCCTTCACCTCGTAGGACGGATCAATCAGCAGCATCCCCCGCCGCGGTGTCGGCGGTGTGACCGCCAGCGCCATCTCGAACCCGTCCCGCTTCTGCACATGCGCGCCCCACGGCCCCAACAGCGCCACCAGCGCCGCATGTTCCTGCGGGTGCAGTTCCGCCAGATGCATCACGTCGCCCTCGCGCAGCGCCATCGCGGCCAGCACGGGCGATCCGGGATAGGCCGCCGCCCCGTGCAGCGCCCGCACCCCCGCCAGCGACCGCCGGTAGGGATGATCCGCCGGAAATCCGTTCTCGACCCGCGCGATGCCCTGCGCGGCCTCGCCCGTCTTTTCCGCCTCGGCACTGTCCAGCGCATAAAGCCCGCGCCCCGAATGCGTCTCGATATAGGACAGCGGCTTGTCCTTGCGCGTCAGATAATCCAGCGTCCAGCACAGCAGCGCGTGCTTCTGGACATCGGCAAGGTTTCCGGCGTGATAGCTGTGCTGATAGGAAAGCATCCCCCCGCCTAACCCGGAACCCCTGCGCGGCGCAACGCCTCCTGATGCGGCGGCGCTGCAAGGCGGGGCTTTTCTTCCAGCGCGACGAAGCGACCGGTTTACAGCTTACCCCCCGAGGCGTAGCCAGCCCCCAATGCACAGGGCCGCAAAGGCCGGGCCATACGCCACGAGGGACACGGAAATGCTGGAACTCTTCACCGCCGAAGGGCTGGGTGCCCTTGCTCAGGTGATTGCGATCGACCTCGTCCTTGCGGGCGACAATGCGGTCGTGATCGGCCTCGCCGCCGCCGGCCTGCCGCGCGAGCTTCGCACAAAGGCGATCCTTGTCGGCATCCTTGCCGCCACCCTGCTGCGGATATTCTTCGCGCTGATCACCACACAGCTGATGGCGGTCACCGGACTTGTCCTCGCGGGGGGCGTTCTGCTGCTCTGGGTCTGCTGGAAGATGTGGCGCGAACTGCGCGTCGGGCACGAGGCCGACGAACAAACCGCGCAAGAGGCCCTTGCCGATGCCGACCTGAACCGCGACGGAACCATCGCCCCCGCCCCGCGCAAGACCTTCCGTCAGGCCGCCATCCAGATCGTGGTGGCCGATGTGTCGATGAGCCTCGACAATGTCCTCGCCGTGGCCGGTGCCGCGCGGGAACATCCGTCCGTGCTGATCATCGGCCTTGCCCTGTCCATCGCGCTGATGGGCCTTGCCGCCAGTTTCATCGCCCGCCTTCTGGGCCGGTACCGCTGGATCGCCTATGTCGGACTGGCGATCATCCTCTATGTCGCGCTCAAGATGATCTGGGAGGGCTGGCACGAGGTCGGGCCCGCGATGGCCCACATGATGGGGTGACCCCGTCCGCCCTGCCGCGCGCCGATGGGACGTTGAAGAACGCATGGTTGCAACAGGCGATTTCTGACGCAGAAATCGCCACGGAATTTGACACAAATTCCGGTCACCCTCGGCTGCCGACCGATTTCTGCGTCAGAAATCGGCGCGAAATCTGCGTCAGATTTCGCCCTATACCAACCGGCTCACATCCACCGCCGCCCGCACGAAATCGGCAAACAGCGGATGGGGGGCAAAGGGCTTCGACTTCAGCTCGGGGTGGAACTGCACGCCGATGAACCACGGATGGTCCTTGACCTCCACGATCTCGGGCAACCGCCCGTCGGGCGACATGCCCGAAAAGATCAGCCCGCATTTCTCCAGCTTGTCGCGGTACTGGATGTCGACCTCGTAGCGGTGGCGGTGCCGCTCCTCGATCACCGGCGCGCCATAGACGCCTGCCACACGCGACCCGTCCTTCAGATGCGCGGTATAGGCCCCCAGACGCATCGTGCCGCCCTTGTCATCGGTCAGCTTGCGCGCCACGACATGGTTGCCCTGCACCCATTCCTTCAGGTGATAGACGACCGGCGTGAACCGCTTTTCGCCCGCCTCGTGGTCGAATTCCTCGGACCCTGCGTTCTTCACACCGGCAAGGTTCCGCGCCGCCTCGATCACCGCCATCTGCATGCCAAGGCAGATGCCCAGATAGGGAATCTTCTTCTCGCGCGCGAATTGCGCGGCCTTGATCTTGCCTTCCGTCCCCCGTTCGCCGAAGCCGCCGGGCACGAGGATGGCGTGGAAATTCTCCAGCCACGGCGCCGGATCCTCGCGCTCGAAGATCTCGGCATCGATCCATTCGGCGCGCACCTTCGTCCGGTTCGCCATGCCGCCATGGGTCAGCGCCTCGGCGATCGACTTATAGGCATCCTCCAGCTGCGTGTACTTGCCCACGATGGCCACCCGCACCTCGCCCTCGGCATGGGTCAGGCGGTCCATCACATCTTCCCAGCGCGCAAGGTTGGGCTTGGGCGCGGGCGTGATGCCAAAGGCATCCAGCACCGCCTGATCCAGCCCCGCGCGGTGATAGGCAAGCGGCGCCTCGTAGATGGTTTTCAGGTCATAGGCCGGAATGACCGCATCCTTCCGCACGTTGCAGAACAGCGCGATCTTCTCGCGCTCGCGGTCGGGGATCGGATGTTCGGACCGGCAGACCAGAACGTCGGGCGCCAGACCGATCGATTGCAGCTCCTTCACCGAATGCTGCGTGGGCTTCGTCTTCAACTCCCCGCTCGCCGCCAGATAGGGCAGCAGCGTCAGGTGCATCAGGATCGACTGGCCGCGCGGGCGTTCGTGGATGAACTGGCGGATCGCCTCGAAGAAGGGCAGCCCCTCGATGTCGCCCACCGTGCCGCCGATCTCGCACAGCATGAAATCGACCTCGTCATCCCCGATCCGCAGGAAATTCTTGATCTCGTTGGTGACGTGCGGGATCACCTGGATCGTCTTGCCAAGGTAATCCCCCCGCCGCTCCTTCTCCAGCACGTTGGAATAGATCCGGCCCGACGAGATGGAATCCGTCTGCCGCGCCGAAACGCCGGTAAAGCGTTCGTAATGGCCAAGGTCCAGATCGGTTTCCGCCCCGTCATCGGTGACGAAGACCTCGCCATGCTCGAACGGCGACATCGTGCCGGGATCGACGTTCAGATAGGGGTCCAGCTTCCGCAGCCGCACCGTATAGCCCCGCGCCTGCAACAGCGCCCCCAGCGCGGCCGAGGCCAACCCCTTGCCAAGGGACGAGACCACGCCGCCAGTGATGAAGATATAGCGTGCCAAGGTGGGTCTCCCGTGAATTCGTGTCGCTAGGGGCGATCCGATTCGCCCGCAGGGAATCGCATCATCACGGGAGTTAAGCTGTAACGCAGGATCGCCCTGCGCGCAACCGGACCGCTAGATGCAGTCCCGCCCGTGGCATTTCAGTCAATACGTGGTGGTCAGTCGTTCGCAGCCGGCGGCGTTGCAGGCGCATCCGCAGCCGGCGGGGCCAGCGGCGCATCTGCCGGAGCGGGCGGCAGCAGGTCGGACCCTGCCGGTGCCTCGCCCTCTTGCGCGGCCGGAGCATCGGCCCCGATCTGGTCGAGGACCGAGGCCGAATCCGCCTTGCGCGCCGCCATGATCGTCAGCGTGAGCGAGGTCACGATGAAAGCCGCAGCAAAGATCCAAGTCAGTTTCTGCAGCGCGGTCGACGCACCGCGTCCGGTCATCACCGAATTGCCGCCGCCGCCCATGCCCAGACCGCCGCCTTCGGACCGCTGCAGCAGCACGACGCCGACCAGCAGCAGGGCAAGGATCAGGTGGATGGTAAGGACGACGTTTTCCATAAGGGCGCTTTCCGGAACTGACGCGCCTATCTAGGCGCAAGCCGGATAGGGCGCAAGTGGGCGCGTCATTCCTCGCAGACGGCCGACAGCTTGTTGCCGTCGGGATCGCGCACGTAACAGGCATAGAAGGACGCCCCGAAGGGCCGCAGACCCGGCGCGCCCTCGTCCGTCCCGCCATGCACCAGCGCCGCGCGGTGGAAGGCATCGACCGCCGCGCGGCTGTCGGCCACCAGCGCGGGCATCGACCCGTTGCCAACCGTGGCCGGTTTCCCGTCGAAGGGCCGCGTCACCCACAGCCTGCACCGCACATCCCCCGGCGCGGCATAACCCGCCTCCGTCTCCAGCGTCCGCGCCCGCACCAGACCCAGCGTCGCCATGACGGGATCATAAAAGCGGATCGCGCGATCCAGATCGTTGGTGCCAAGCGTGATGTACAGGAACATGCCCGCCACCCTGCCGCCGCCCCGCGCCCGCCGCAAGGTGCAAATTCCTTCGGGGAAACCTGCAAATCCGTTCCGACGAATTTGCTCCCCACCCCCGCCGCCGCGACCTTTTCCCCGTTTCCATCCCCCCATGACCCCGCTATAGGACGCACGGTTTCACCGGACCGAAAAGGACAGTCCCGATGGCAAACGTGGTGGTCGTGGGCGCCCAGTGGGGCGACGAGGGCAAGGGCAAGATCGTCGACTGGCTGTCGGAGCGCGCCGACATCGTCGCCCGCTTCCAGGGCGGCCACAATGCGGGCCATACGCTGGTCATCGACGGCAACGTCTACAAGCTCTCGCTTCTGCCCTCGGGCATCGTGCGCGGCGGCAAGCTGTCGGTCATCGGCAACGGCGTTGTGCTCGACCCCTGGGCGCTGCTCTCGGAGATCGACAAGCTGCGCGGCCAAGGTGTCGACGTCTCGCCCGAAAGCCTGATGATCGCGGAAAACACCCCCCTCATCCTGCCCGTCCATGGCGAGCTTGACCGCGCCCGCGAGGGGCAGGTGGGCGTGGCCAAGATCGGCACCACCGGCCGCGGCATCGGCCCGGCCTATGAGGACAAGGTCGGTCGCCGCAGCATCCGCGTGGCCGATCTTGCGGACGAGGCGACGCTTGACCTGCGCATCGGCCGCCTGCTGACCCATCACAACGCGCTCCGCGCGGGCCTCGGCCTTGACCCCATCGACGCCGCCGCGCTCAAGGCGCAGCTCCTCGACGTCGCGCCGCAAATCCTGCCTTATGCCAAACCCGTCTGGAAAGTGCTGACCGAGGCGCGCCGCGCCGGCAAGCGCATCCTCTTCGAAGGCGCGCAAGGTTCCCTCCTCGACGTGGATTTCGGCACCTATCCTTACGTCACCTCCTCCAACACGCTGGCCGGCATGGCCGCCACCGGCACGGGCCTTGGCCCCACCGCGGTGGATTTCGTCCTCGGCATCGTCAAGGCCTACACGACCCGCGTGGGCGAAGGCCCGTTCCCCACCGAACTCTTCGACGCCGACGGCGAACGCCTTGGCGAGCGCGGCCATGAATTCGGCACCGTCACGGGGCGCAAGCGCCGCTGCGGCTGGTTCGACGCGGTGCTGGTGCGCCAGACCTGCGCCACCTCGGGCGTCTCGGGCATCGCGCTGACCAAGCTTGACGTGCTGGACGGGTTCAGGACGCTGAAGATCTGCACGGGCTACGAACTGGACGGCCAGCGGCTCGACTATCTGCCCACCGCCGCCAACCTGCAGGCCCGCGTCACCCCGATCTACGAGGAAATGGAAGGCTGGACCGAATCCACCGCAGGCGCCCGCTCTTGGGCCGACCTGCCGGGGGCGGCGATCAAATATGTCCGCCGGATCGAGGAATTGATCCAGTGCCCGGTCGCGCTACTTTCCACCTCGCCGGAACGCGATGACACCATCCTCGTGACGGACCCCTTCGCCGACTGACGAAAGGCCCCCATGACGCTTGGCTACAAGACCCGCCGCCGCCTGTCGCTCCTGATCCTGCTGGTCGGGCTGCCGCTTTACATCGTGGTGGCGGTCAATGTGGTGGGCCTCTTCGACCGCCCGCCGATCTGGCTGGAGCTTCTGGTCTATGTGGGCCTCGGCATCCTCTGGGCGCTGCCTTTCAAGGCGGTGTTCAAGGGTGTGGGACAGGCCGACCCCGACGCGCCGGACCGGAACGACGACTGACGCGCAGACAGAAAAAGGCGGACCCGCAAAGGTCCGCCTTTTCCCTGGGGCCCGAGTGGCAGCTCCCGGCCCGCGATCCCTTTGCGCCTATCCGGCGATCTTGCGCGCCTCGGCCAGATAGGCCGATCCGTCCGACAGGGTGAACAGGCCGCGCCGCACCTTGGCGATGCGCCCGTCGCGCAGCAAGGTGCCAAAGCTGCGAAGCCCGTCCTCGCGTTGCAGCGTGCCGCCCGGCATCACGGCACTCACGCGGCGCATCAGTTGTGGACGGCTGAACTGCGGCAGGCCCTCGACACCCGCCAGATAGGCCGCCGATGCCTCCAGCACCTCTTCCAGCGACTGCGCGCCCACCTTTTCGACAAATTCGGCAAAGCCTTGCGGCACGGCGGCGACATCCGCCGCCCCCGTCTGATCGTCCTCGTCCTCTTCCTCTTCCATGGCAAGCTGGGCAATCTCGCCCGCAGCGCGCAGTCCGCCCATGGCCGCCGTCACGCGGCGCGGGCGGATCGGGCCGGCCGCGGCAGAGGGCTGGGCCGTGGGAAGGGCGCGCGGCCGGTCGATCCGCTGCTCGGACACCAGAACCAGCGGGGCAGGGCGGTCGCCCGACGGTGCCGCGGTCGTCGCGCCACGACCCGGCAGGGCGGATTTCACCACCCGCGCCAGATCGTCGCGATAGCGCGCCAGCCGCGACACCGTCGCCGTATCATTCGCGGCCTCGCCCGTCACCTTGCGCTCGGCCACGGTCGCGGCGACGGCGGCCTTCAGATGGGCAATCGCCGACTGGCGGCGCTTGATGTCGCTGCCCTCCATTTCGGTATCGGTCTGCTGCATCAGCCGACCCAGCGCCTCGTCCGCCGACGGCCCGTCAAAGCCCCGTCGCGATTCCTGCTGGATCACAAGGCGCGAAACCTCGTCGGGCGTATCCGCCACGATATCCTGATCATTCGCGCGCAGTGCGGCCAACTCGCGCTGCAACTCCGCCTCGTCCTCGGCCGAAAGCAGGGCTTCGATGCCGGCGGCTGCGGTCTCCTCGGCCACAACGGGCGCGGCCTTGGCGGGTGCAGGCTCGTCCTCCACCTCGGCAAAGATCGACAGGGGCGCGGCTTCGGCCTCCGGATCGGGTTCGCCACGGCGGATGCGGATCACCCGCGCCCGCGCCCGCTGCGCCTTTTCCACCGCACCGGGGCGGGTTTCCGTCGCGACCGATGTCTCGCCGGCGTCGATGGCGGGGATTTCGTCCGCCGCGTCCGGAACCGTCTCTCCGGCGGGGGGATGGGCAAGACCCTCGATCACCCCGGCGGGCACAGGCTCCTCTGCATCCGCATCTTGCAGGTCATCGGCGACCGCGTCCACCTCCGCAAGCTCTGCCTGAGAGGGCGCGACAGGGGCCGCGTCCTGCGGGGCCGCCGCCATATCGTCCAGACCGCCGATCGCTGCCAGCAGCGCCGCGTCATCCTCTGCCGACCCGTCCTCGGCCACATCCGGCAGGGAAACAGGGGCAGGGGCGGCCAGCTCGGCCATGTCAGGCTCGGACGACACGCCTTCGCCCTCATCCGCCCCGATCGCCTCTTCCGCCGATGCTGCCAAAGCAGCCAGAACCGAACCGGGCAACGCGTCCGCCGCCTCGCCAAGGTCGGTCTCCTCGGGCAGGACGGGCGCGGGTCGCGCCTCTGCCGCCTCATCCGCCGCCAGCGCAAGCGCCAGATCATCGGTCAGAGCCAGCCCCTCCTCCGGCGCATCGCCGGACCATGCCTCTGGCAGATAATCCTCGTCCGCCGTCTCCGCCGCGGCAATCCCCTCTGCCGCCGTGGCGGCCGGTTCTTCCGGCCGGGTCGTGGCCACCAGATCGGAAACGTCATCCTCGACATAATCCGGAATGGCAAAGCTCACCGCGGGCATCGTCACGGCAGGCGGCTGCACCGCAGGCTGTGCCGCCACTTCCGACCGCAGGCGCGACAGCTTTTCCGCCACCGTCTCGGCCATCGCGGCCGAAGCGGGCTGCACCGCCGGTGCTTCAGGCTGCACGACCGGCGCTGAGACCGGCGCCGCCACGGCCGCGACCGGATCGGCCGCCACCGCCGGTACCGCTGCAACCGGCACCGGCGCGGCCAAAGGCTCCGCCCCGTCCGAGGCGCGCAGCACCACGCCGTTTTCCTGTATCTTCGCCTCGACCCTGCGCTGGATCTCGCGCTCGGCGATCCGGTGCAGCATCGCGGCATCCGGTGTCGGCGGTTCGGCCCCGAAATACCGGTCCCCTGCCGCGAGGTCGCGGAAGTATTCGGCAATCGCCTTCATCGTGTTGAAGGGATCGTCGAACCCTTCAAGGGTACAGGAGAAGGTCCCGTATGAGACCGTAAGAATCTTACTCGCCCCGTTCATCGGATGCTCGCTTTGCCCAGGTTCGGTGTCCCAAACTTGCCGTTGTCCTGATCCTTTTCATGGACAGATGGGGGTAATTTGAAGGATTGATTATGGCCCACGAACGCTCGATTTGCCTCAATTCGGAAAACAGTATCGCCATGAACGCCCCCATTGTCGAATCTTCCGGTGGGGTCACGCTTGTCGGCGGCGGTCCCGTCTCGCGCGCCGAATTCCGCCTTGCCCTTGCCCGCGCCCCAAGGATTCTTGCCGCAGACGGCGGGGCGGACCGCGCCTTGGCGGCCGGATACAGGCCCGACGCCGTGGTGGGCGATTTCGATTCGATCTCGGACATGGCGCGCGCGGCCCTTTCTGGACGTCTGTTCCCTATCGCGGAACAATTGACGACAGATTTCGACAAGGCGTTACGGTCCGTAGCCGCCCCCTTCACGCTGGCACTGGGATTCGCGGGGGCCAGAATCGATCACGGACTGGCCGTGTTCAACGCGCTCGTCCGCCATCCCGACCGGCGCTGCATCGTCATCGGCCCGCGCGACGTGGTGTTCCACGCCCCGCCACGGCTCGACCTGTCGCTGCGCGCGGGCGACCGGCTGTCGCTCTTTCCCATGGCCGCCGTGACGGGGCGCAGCACGGGGCTCGAATGGCCCATCGACGGGCTGGCCTTCGCGCCCGACGGCATGATCGGCACCTCGAACCGCGTCAGCGCCCCCCGCGTGCGGCTGGACTTCGACGGGTCGGGGATGCTCGTGATCCTGCCCCGCGCGCGGCTTGACGCGGCGCTCAGATCGCTTCTGGGGCCGGATTGGCAGCCGCCCGCCGCTTCGCCTTTGCCCCGATCCGCTCGCGGTGGATGATGTAAAGCCCCGAGGACACGATCACCACGATCCCCGCCCATGTCATCGCGTTCGGGAAATCCCCGAAGATCAGATAGCCCAGCGCCACCGCCGCCACGATCTCCGTATAGTGCAGCGGTGCCAGCGTGGCCGAAGGCGCGAATTTCAGCGCATAGGTCATGCACATGTGGCTGACCCCCGCCCAGAACCCGACCCCGAACAGCCACAGCCAGTTCAGCCCCGCAGGCATCACCGGATCCAACTCGCCCCAGCCCGTCCCGTCAAAGACGACCATCAGCGGCACGCAGATCACGATCCCCGCCAGCGAGGTATGAAGCTGCATCGTAACGGGATGCATATAGGCCGCCATCGCCCGCGTCACGAGCATGTAGAAGGCAAAGAAGAACGCCGTCCCCAGCGGCCACAGCGCCACATAGCCAAAGGCCGCCAGCGACGGCTGGATCACCAGCAGCGCGCCCCCGAAACCCACCGCGCTCGCCGCGATCCGGCGCGGGCCAACCTCGTCGCCAAAAATCAGGCTGCCAAGGATCAGCAGGATGAACGGCTCCACAAAGGCGATGGCCAGTGCATCGGCAACCGGCATCACCTCGATCCCCGACACGAAGGAAAAGGTGGACAGGATCAGGAACACCGCCCGCAGGAAGACAAAGCCCAGCACCCGCGGGCTGACCGCCCATGGCAGATGCATCCACAGCACCACGGGCAGCATCAGCGCGCCCTGCACGACAAAGCGCGCAGCGGTGATCTGGCCGACGGGAATGCCATTCTCCGCCGCCAGCTTGGATGCGACATCCAGAAGCGGCGCCAGCGCGCAGAAGGCAAGCATCAAGACGATGCCGGGGAAGGTGCGGTCCTGTGTCATGCCACCGGCCTAGCCGCCCGTCCCCCGCCCGTCCATCCCGAAACCGACATCAGCAGTTCGGCACGTTCACGGCCAATCCGCCAAGGCTGGTTTCCTTGTATTTCTCGTGCATGTCGCGGCCCGTCTGGCGCATCGTCTCGATGCAGACATCCAGACTGACCAGATGGATGCCATCCCCGCGCAGCGCCAGCGATGCCGCCGACACCGCCTTGATCGCGCCCAGACCGTTCCTTTCGATGCAGGGCACCTGCACCAGACCCTTCACCGGATCGCAGGTCATGCCCAGATGGTGCTCCAGCGCGATTTCCGCCGCATTCTCCACCTGCTCGGGCGTGCCGCCCAGCACGGCACACAGCCCCGCCGCCGCCATCGCCGCGGCAGACCCGACCTCTGCCTGACAGCCGCATTCCGCGCCCGAGATGCTGGCATTGTGCTTGACCAGACCGCCAATCGCCGCCGCCGTCAGCAGGAACTCCCCCACACGGCTGGACGACGCCCCCGGCACATGGTCCAGCCAATAGCGGATCACCGCAGGCACCACGCCTGCCGCGCCATTGGTGGGCGCGGTCACGACCTGCCCGCCCGCCGCGTTCTCCTCGTTCACCGCCATGGCATAAAGCGACATCCAGTCGTTGATCGTATGCGGCGGCGTCATGTTCAGCCCGCGCTCGGCCATCAGCGCGTCATGGATGCCCTTGGCGCGGCGGCGCACCTTCAACCCGCCGGGCAGGATGCCTTCGCCCGCCATCCCGCGCGTGATGCAGTCGTTCATCACCTGCCAGATCCGCTCCATCCCGCGGTCCAGATCGGTGGCAGAGCGGAACTTCAACTCGTTCGCCCGCTTCATCGCGGCAATCGACAGACCCGACGCCTTGGCCATGGCCAGCATCTCGTCGGCCTTTTCAAACGGATAGGGCACATCCGCCCGCGCCTTGGCCTTGGACCCGCCCGCCTCGGCCAATTCCCCTGCGGTCAGAACGAAGCCCCCGCCGATGGAATAATAGGTCTCTTCCATGATCACGTCGCCCTGCGCGTCCGTGGCCTTCAGGATCATCCCGTTGGCATGGCCCGCCAGCGCGGGGCCATAGTCGAAGACCAGATCCTTGCCCGGATCAAAGACCAATTCGCCCATCCCCGGCACGTTGATCACCTTGCGCGCCTTGATATCGGCCAGGGTCGCCTCGGCCTTTGCCGCGTCATAGGTCGCAGGCTCGAACCCCGCCAGACCAAGGATCGTCGCGCGGTCCGTCGCATGTCCCACGCCCGTGAAGGCAAGCGAGCCATGCAGCGACGCCCGCAGCCCGTGGAAATGGAAGGGCGAGGCGCGCATCTTCTCCAGAAACCGCGCCCCGGCCACCATCGGGCCCATTGTGTGGCTCGATGACGGGCCGACGCCCACCTTGAACATGTCGAAGACCGACAGAAACATCCCTAACCCTCCGGATCGGTGAAGAACCGCCCCGACAGCCCGTTGGCTGCGGCGGCCCTGATTGCGGCAGGCCGCGCCTCGCAGGCGGCGGCGATGGCATGGAGCGCAGGGAAGTCCTGCGCGGAAATGGCAAGATCGGCCGCCCAAGGGAAGGCCCGCATCCAGCGCAGGAGCATGGAAATGTATATCCCCAGCACCCCCGGCTGTGCGGGGTCCAGCCAGCGCGGGCGGGTTCCGGCCACTGCCTCCAGCGCGGCCAGTCGCTCCACCAGCCGCGCGCGGGCGACCCCGGCCACGATGCGGGCATGCTCCTCGCTGACGCGATAGGGATGGATCAGATCCATCACCACCGGATGCAGCCCGTTGTTGACGAAGACGAACCACGACAGGAAGGCCGCGCGGTCGCTTGCCCCCTGCGACGGCGCCAGCCCGTGCCGCTCGCCCAGATACAGAAGGATCGCCCCCGTCTCGAACATCGGGCCGTCCGGCGTGTCCAGCGCGGGCACCAGCCCCATCGGATGGCGCGCGACATGGTCAGGGGATTTCAGCGCGCCCGAGTCAGGGTCCAGAAAGACCGCCTCATAGGCCACGCCCGCTTCCTCCAGCGCCACATGGGCGGCCAGATTCGCGAAATCCTGAACTCCATACAACCGGTACGCCATGATAATTCCCGCGCCTCCCTGCGCCGCGACAAGATGCGACGCCACAATATGGTGCGTGGTGCGGAAAGCGACAGTCTTGCGACCTATTCCGCACGAAGGACCGCTTTGCCCCCGCGCGCGTTCACCTTGCGTTAACCCGATGCGCGCACCCTCCGCGCAGACCCCTCCAGAACGGAGCCGCCGATGATCCGCCCCCTGCTTGCCCTATTCCTCCTCCTCCCCGCCCTGCCCGCCACTGCCCAGCAGGCCGATGTGCAGACCGCCCTTGCCACCCTGCCGCCGGATGTGGCCGAACGCATCGCCGCCCGCCCCGACCGCTTTGCCGATACTGCGATCGACCTCATCCACGGCCATGGCACGGGCGGGGCCATAGACGCGGCGGGGATCGACCGCGCCCTCGCTCTCGACCGCGCCTTCTTCCGCACCCGCGCGCTGCGGTCCTTCCACGAATCCGACCTTGACGCCGACGGTGCCGTCGCCCTGCCCGAAATCACCGCCCGCGCCGCCACCCTGACACCCCCCGCCCGCGCCCGCCTGCTGCGCGACCGCGACGCCGCCGACACGGATGCCGACGGCACCCTGACGCCCGACGAACTCCGCGCCCATGCCACCGCCGAAGCCGCCCGCGCCACCCGCCCCGAGGACGAGGCGCTCCTGCGCGCCATCCTTGCCTTCGACGGCGATGGCGACGGGCGGGTCACCGCGGCGGAAATCCGGCAGGCCACCGACGCCCTTTCACAGGGCTGACCGCGGCGCGGCAGCGGGGCAGGGCGGCAATTCGCCCTTACACCACCCGCCCGCTTTGCCTATAAGCATGGGCACGACCGCGAAGGAGTTGCCCATGCCCGCCGAACTTTCCCCCATCGACAAGGCAAAATTCGTCGCCGCCAAGCGCGCGACCGAATTCGTCGAGGACGGCATGAAACTGGGCCTCGGCACGGGGTCGACCGCCGCATGGATGGTGCGCTGCCTTGCCGAACGCATCCGCGAGGAAGGGCTGAAGGTCGTGGGGGTTCCCACCTCCACCCGCACCGCCGAACTCGCCTCTTCGCTGGGCGTGCCGATCGCCTCGCTCGACGATGTCAAATGGCTTGACCTGACCATCGACGGGGCCGACGAATTCGACCCCAACCTCGCGCTCATCAAGGGCGGCGGCGCGGCGCTGTTGCAGGAAAAGATCGTCGCCACCGCCTCGGACCAGATGATCGTCATCGCCGATGCCGCCAAAGAGGTGGCCCAGCTCGGCGCCTTCCCCCTGCCCGTGGAAGTCATCCCCTTCGGCTGGCAGACCACCAAGGCCCTGATCGAGGAGACGCTGGTTTCCCTCGACGTCCTCCACCGCGACTGCACCCTTCGCATGAACGGCGACCGCCCGCTGGTGACGGACGAGGCCAACTTCATCATCGACCTGCACCTCAAACGCATCGGCAACCCGCGCCAACTTGCACTGGTGCTGAACCAGATCCCCGGTGTGGTGGAAAACGGGCTCTTCATCGACATCTGCGACATCGTGGTGATCGGCCATGGCGACGGCCGCGTCACCGTGCGCGACATCAATCAGGGGACCGAGGGCGAAGAACAGGTCCACTTCGCCCCGACCGACAACATCTTCGCGGATATGGAATGACGTTCGACACCGACCTTTTCGTCATCGGCGGCGGGTCCGGCGGGGTCCGCGCCGCCCGCATCGCGGCGGCCGAGGGCGGCGCGCGTGTGGCACTGGCCGAGGAAAGCCGCATGGGCGGCACCTGCGTCATCCGCGGCTGCGTGCCGAAAAAGCTGATGGTCTTCGCCTCCGCCTTCCCCGAACTGGTCGAGGATGCCGCCGCCTATGGCTGGCGCGTGAAATCCGAAGGTTTCGACTGGCCGAAATTCCGCACCTCGCTGGAAGCGGAACTCGACCGTCTGGAAAACGCCTATCGCAACACGCTGAAATCGGCAGGCGTGACCATCCACGACGCCCGCGCCACCGTGGTGGACCCCCACACCGTCCGCCTGTCCACCGGCGAGACGGTCACGACCAAGCACATCCTCATCGCCACCGGCGGCTGGCCCTTCGTCCCCGACATCCCGGGGCGCGAGCTTGCCATCACCTCGAACGAGATCTTCCACCTCGACACCCTGCCGAAACGCGCCCTTGTTGTGGGCGGCGGCTACATCGCGTCGGAATTCGCCTGCATCCTGCACGGCCTTGGCGTGGAAACCACCCAATACTACCGCGGCGCGGCGATCCTGCGCGGCTTTGACGACGAATCCCGCGGCCATGTCGCCAATGCCATGCAGGCGCGCGGCATCGACATCCATTGCGGCACCGATGTCCTGCGTCTGGAACAGACCGCCACCGGCATCCGTGCCGTGGCGACCGACGGGACGGAACGGGAATTCGACCTCGTCCTCTACGCCACCGGCCGCCGCCCGAATTCGGTGGGGCTGGGCCTCGAAGAACTCGGCGTCAAATTCGGCCGCAATGGCGAGATCCTCGTGGATGACTGGTCCCAGACCGCCGTCCCCTCGATCTATGCCGTGGGCGACGTGACCGACCGCGTCAACCTCACCCCCGTCGCCATCCGCGAAGGCCACGCCTTCGCCGACACCGTCTTCCGCGGCGTGCCCACGCGCTTCGACCACGACCTGATCCCCTCTGCCGTCTTCACCCAGCCCGAACTCGGCAGCGTCGGCCTGACCGAGGAACAGGCGCGCGAGCAGGAAGAGATCGAGGTCTATTCCGCCACCTTCCGCCCGATGAAGACGCTGTTTGCAGGCCGCCCCGACCGCGTGCTGATGAAGCTGATCGTCAGCGCCGCCACCCGCAAGGTTCTGGGCTGCCACATCGTCGCCCCCGACGCGGGCGAGCTGATCCAGCTTGCCGCCATCGCCATCCGCATGGGTGCGACCAAGGAAGACTTCGACCGCACCGTCGCCGTCCATCCCACGATGGCCGAGGAACTCGTGACGATGCGAAAGCCGACCCGAAAAGCCTGACGCGGGGCATCGACTGCTTGAATTCGCCGCGCGCATGACCAGTTTAAAGCCGGAAGACAAGAAAAAGGGTACGATCTATGGCAGGTAGCGGAGGTCCGTGGGGCGGCGGTGGCGGCCCGGGCGACGACGACCGGAACAATGGCGGCGGGCGCGGCGGCGATGATCGCCGCGGCGGCAACCGCAGGCCCGGCGAAGGCGGCCCCCAGATCCCCGAGATCGACGAGATCATGAAGAAGGGTCAGGAACAGCTGCGCGTCCTGATGGGCGGTCGCAACCGCGGCGGCTTCAATGGCGGCGGTGGCGGCGGCGGGCGCGATCCGAACGGCCCGCTCCTCACGAAGCAGGGCCTGATGCTCGGCGCGCTGGCAGCGGTCGGCCTCTGGGCCTTCATGTCTTTCTACACGGTCCGGCCCGAAGAACGCTCGGTCGAACTTTTCCTTGGCGAATTCTCGGCTGTGGGCAATCCGGGCCTCAACTTCGCGCCCTGGCCCGTGGTCACTGCAGAAATCGTGTCGGTGACGGGCGAACGCACCACCGACATCGGTGCCGTGGGCGACGGGGCCATCGGTGACGGGCTGATGCTGACCCGCGATCAGAACATCGTCGACATCGGCTTTCAGGTGGTCTGGAACGTGGCGGACCCCTCCGCCTTCCTCTTCAATCTCGCCGATCCTGACGACACGATCCGCGCGGTGTCGGAATCCGCCATGCGTGACATCATCGCGCGCTCGGAACTCTCGCCCATCCTTAACCGCGACCGCGGCGTCATCGCGACCGACCTTCAGGCCGCCGTGCAAGGCACGCTCGACAGCTATCAGGCGGGCATCAGCGTGATCCGCGTCAACCTGCAACGCGCCGCCCCGCCCCGCGAAGTCATCGACAGCTTCCGCGAAGTGCAGGCCGCCCAGCAGGAACGTGACCGGCTGGAGAAAGAGGCGGATGCCTATGCCAACCGCGTGACGGCAGGCGCACGGGGTGAGGCCGCGCGTCTTCTGGAAGAAGCCGAAGCCTACCGCGCGCAGGTCGTGAACGTGGCACAGGGTGAAGCGTCCCGCTTCCTGTCGGTCTACGAGGAATATGTGAAGGCGCCGGAAGTGACCCGCCGCCGCATGTATCTGGAAACGATGGAAAAGGTGCTGGGTGGCATGAACAAGGTCATCCTCGATGGCGTCGCCTCCGGCGAAGGTGGCGGTCAGGGCGTCGTGCCCTTCCTGCCGCTCAACGAACTCAACCGTCCGGCCCCGGCACAGGGCGCTGCCGCTACCACCGGAGGGACCAACTGATGAAAAGCGCGATCCTTCTACCCATCGTCGCCATCCTCGGCGCCGCGGCCCTTTCATCGGTCTTCATCGTGGACGAGCGCGAAAAGGTGCTGGTGCTGCAATTCGGTCAGGTCAAGCAGGTCAAGCAGGACCCCGGTCTGGGCTTCAAGCTTCCCCTGATCCAGGAAGTCGTCCGCTACGACGGACGCATCCTCGGCCTGCCGACTGCCCCGGTCGAAGTCACCATGCTCGACGACCGCCGCCTCGTCGTCGATGCCTTCGCGCGCTGGCGCATCACCGATCTCGTGGAATTCCGCGAAGCTGTCGGCGCGGGGGGCGAGCTTCAGGCGCTCCGCCGTCTTGAAGGCATCGTGAACCCCGCGATCCAGCAGGTTCTGGGTTCCGTCCCCTCCAGCCGCGTGCTGTCCGAGGACCGGACCGCCCTGATGAACCAGATCCGCGACATCGCACGCCGTCAGGCGGCCGCACTGGGGATCGAAGTCATCGACGTCCGCCTCACCCGCACCGACCTGCCCGAACAGAACCTCGAGGCGACCTTCGCCCGGATGCGCGCCGAACGCGAACGCGAGGCGGCGGATGAAATCGCCCGCGGTGGCGAAGCCGCGCAGCGCGTCCGTGCCAGTGCGGACCGGACGGTCGTCGAACTCACCTCCGACGCCCGCCGTCAGGCCGATGTCATCCGGGGTGAGGCCGACGCCGAACGTAACGCCATCTATGCCGAAGCCTTCGGCCGCGATCCGGAATTCTTCGCCTTCACCCGCTCGCTCACCTCCTACGAACGCGCGCTGCAATCGGGGAATTCGTCGATCGTCATGCAGCCCGATAGCGAATTCTTCGACTATCTTCGCTCTGACGGTGGCCGCGGCAACCCGCCCGGCGGGGCCGCGCCCGTTCAGGAATGAGCTGGGTCCTCCTCGGCCTTGGCCTTGTCTTCGTGACAGAGGGGCTGGCGCTTGCGCTGGCCCCTTCGCGTGTCGAACAGGCGCTGGCCTTCCTCGCCTCCCTTCCGGCCGAACGCGCCCGCCAGATCGGCCTTGCCGCCGTGGCGGGGGGCACGCTCCTCGTCTGGATCGCGCAGCGCCTTCTGGCCTGACCGCCGCCGCCGCCCGCATCCGCGCTTGAAACATTTGCCCCCGCAGGTTCACATGGTCTTGAGAGCCCGCGACCCGGTTTGCATTGCGTTCCGCCCTGCCTAACTGATGATGCAGAAGTGCTCCGCCGGACGGCCGGTCAGTGACCGTCGGCAGCCAAACGAAAGGAGTTCGGAGTGCACCCCAACAATCACGCCAAGGCGATCCCCGCAGATCACGGGGTTGCCGTTCCGCGTTCCGTTCCGCGCCTCTTCCTCGCCCTTGCGCTGGGCATGTCGCTCGCGCTGGGCTCCGCGATGGATGTCGCCGCCCGCACGGCACCGGAAAGCTTTGCCGATCTCGCCGAACAGATCAGCCCCTCGGTGGTGAACATCACCACCTCTGCCGTCGTGGCCTCGCCTGCCGAAGGTGGCCCGATGGTCCCCGAAGGCTCCCCCTTCGAGGATTTCTTCCGCGACTTCATGGATCCCGAAGGCGGCGGCCCCGGCGGCCCGCAGGAACCCCGCCGGTCCGAGGCGCTGGGATCGGGCTTCGTCATCTCCGAAGACGGCTACATCGTCACCAACAACCACGTCATCGAAGGCGCGGACGAGATCGAGGTCGAATTCTTCTCGGGCAACCGGCTCAAGGCCGAGATCGTGGGAACCGACCCCAAGACCGACATCGCGCTACTGAAAGTCACCTCCGACACCCCGCTTCCCTTCGTGCAGTTCGGCAATTCCGACCTGATGCGCGTGGGCGACTGGGTCATGGCGATGGGCAACCCGCTGGGTCAGGGCTTCTCGGTCAGTGCGGGCATCGTCTCGGCCCGCGGGCGCGAGCTGTCGGGGACCTATGACGACTACATCCAGACCGACGCCGCCATCAACCGCGGCAACTCGGGCGGCCCGCTGTTCAACATGGACGGGCAGGTGATCGGCGTGAACACCGCCATCCTGTCGCCCAATGGCGGCTCCATCGGCATCGGCTTCTCCATGGCCTCCAACGTGGTGTCCAAGGTCGTCGACCAGCTCAAGCAGTTCGGCGAGACCCGCCGCGGCTGGCTGGGCGTCCGCATCCAGGACGTCACCCCCGACGTGGCCGAGGCGATGGGTCTGACGGACGCCAAGGGCGCGCTGATCACCGACGTGCCCGACGGTCCGGCCAAGGATGCGGGCATGCTCGCCGGTGACGTCATCACCACCTTCGACGGCAAGGAGATCGGCTCCGTCCGCGACCTGACCCGCACCGTGGCCGACAGCCCCGTGGGTGCCGCCGTTCCGGTGATCGTCCTGCGCGACGGCAAGACCACCACGCTCTCCGTTACCCTTGGCCGCCGCGAAGAGGCCGAGGCCGACGAAGCCGTCCCCGCCGCCGCCGGCGCACCCGAAGAGCCGAAGGAACTGGAACTCCTTGGCCTGACGCTGGCCCCGCTGACGGCGGAAACCGCCAAGTCGCTGGGTCTGGACGCCGATGCCAAGGGTCTGGCCGTGACCAAGGTCGATCCCCTGTCCGAGGCCGCGACCAAGGGCCTGCAGGAAGGCGATGTCATCACCGAGGCAGGCCAGCAGCCCGTCGAACGGATCGAGGATCTCGAGGCCCGCGTGACCGAAGCCCGCGATGCAGGCCGCAAGTCGCTGCTCCTTCTGGTGCGCCGCGGCGGCGATCCCCGCTTCGTCGCGCTCGGCGTGGATGAACCCGCCCCCGCCGAACAGTGACGGCGCAGGGATCGGCAGGCAAAAGGGGCGGCACGGTCCGCCCCTTTTTCATTCGATCTCGGATAGAAGCCGCGTGCGGAAACTGGCCATCCACTCGGCCCGCTCTGCCGCCATGGCGCGGCCCGTGGCGGTCTGCATCGTCTCGGCCACGCGGAACAGCTTGACCTCCAGATGATCCAGCGCGAACCGCCGGTCATCCAGCGCCCGCCCCATCGCCATCGGGTCGGCAGCGTCGAACAGCCCGCCCCCCATCTGCCCCGCCACCAGAAACATGCGCGCAATCCCGATCGCCCCCAGCGCCTCCAGCCGGTCGGCATCCTGCAGGATGCGCGCCTCCGGTGTTTCGGGCGCGATACGGGCGGAAAAGCTGTGCGCCGCGATGGCGTGATGCACCGCCCCCAGCCGCGCCGCGTCGAATCCCAGCGCCGCCAGTTCCCGCACCGCCAGATCCGCCGACAGGACCGAGGCCCGCGCGCGGTCGGGGTTGTCCTTGGGCAGGTTCACCGCATCGTGGAAATAGGCCGCCGCCGCCAGCACATCGGCATCCGCGCCGCTCTCGTCCATCGCGATCAGACGGCAGGACCGCCAGACGCGGTCCAGATGGCCCAGATCATGCGCCCCGTCCGCCGCCGCACCGGCCCACAGCTCCGCGATGCGCGCCCGCGCCCGCGCGGCCCAGAGGGTCACAATTCCTCCGGCGACACGGTCACCAGCCCCAGCTCGCGCGCCGCCGTCAGCGACAGCCGCGCGCTGTCCAGCCCCCGCTCGGCCTGAAACCGCCGCACCGCATCGCGCGTGCCCGCATCCATCGCCCCCGTCAGCGGCAGCAGATACAGCCCCCGCGCCTTCAGCGCCCGTTGCAGCGTGGTGACGAATTCCAGCGTGTATTCCGCGGGGCAGGGGGCACGGAACCAGATTTCCTCGCGGTCGCGCAGGATGCGCGTGCGCGTATCGGTGCGATAGGTGGCAGGCGTCAGCAGCGCGCCATCCGGCCCCCGCGTCTCGGGCGAGACGACGACCTGTTCCGTCACCGTCTCGATCACCGCGGGCGTCACATCGCTTTCCCAGCAGGCCCCCGCGGGCTTTTCCGGCGGGCCGGGACGGTCCAGCCGCACCACTTCCGCCGACAGATCGCGCTTTTCCGGCGCGGGCAGCGCCGCGCCCCCGGGCCTGCAGGCCGCCAGCGCCAGCACCGCCAGCATCACCAGACCTGCCTGCCGCATCGCGTCCCGCCCTCCGTCCGGTTCGCCCGGATCAACCGCGCGCACCATAGCGGCAAAGCCCGCCCCCTGCCAACACTCCGCAGGCGCCCGCCTCAGGGCTGGTCCCCCGCCCGCACGCCGTCATGGCGGAAATCGGGGCGCAGCAACTGGTCCAGCATGGCCGACAGGTCCTCGATCACCTCGGCCACCACATGCACCACCCCCGCCTCGCGCTGCACCCGCCCCGTCACCCGCAGCATCCGCCCCGCGATCACCGCGCGGCGGTAACGCTCGTATACCTTGGCCCAGACCACCACGTTGCAGGTGCCCGTCTCGTCCTCCAGCGTCACGAAGATCACCCCCTTCGCCGTGCCGGGCCGCTGGCGCACCAGCACCAGCCCCGCCACGCAGACCCGCGCGCCCGCCGGCGGCTCGTCCAGCCGCGCCGCCACCAGCGCGGCAGGCGGGCGCGGCCACGACCCCGGCCGCGCAAGGGGCCGCATCCAGTCGGTGATCGGGCGATGGGCAGGGGGCAGGGCAGTCATGAGAACAAATATAGAACAAATCCCCGCCGGGACAAGCCGCCCCGCCGCACCCCGAACCTGCCCCCCTGCGCGTCAAGCCGCCACTGGCAAAGCCCGCGCGAATGGCCTATGTCGGGCAGGAAAGCGCATATCTGGCGAAAACGGACAGGGTAGAATGGCGAAGATCACCTATGTGGAACATGGCGGCAAGGAACATGTCGTCGAGGTTGCAAACGGCCTGACCGTCATGGAAGGCGCCCGCGACAACGGCATCCCGGGGATCGAGGCCGATTGCGGCGGCGCCTGCGCCTGCTCGACCTGCCACGTCTATGTCGATCCCGCCTGGGTCGACCGCCTGCCCAAGAAGGACAGCATGGAGGAAGACATGCTCGACTTCGCCTGGAACCCCGATCCGGTCCGCTCGCGCCTGACCTGCCAGCTCAAGGTGTCGGACGCGCTGGACGGCCTGCGCGTGCAGATGCCCGAAAAGCAGATCTGACGCCTACGCCGCCAGCAACAGACGGGACGCCTCTGCCGTGGCGCAGGGGCGGACCGTCCCGCCCAGCAGCGTGCCTTCCCAGAACTCCAGCCCCAGACCGGGGAAGATCGCCATGATCTCGGCCAGTGTCTCGGGCGCGACCTGACCGGCATCGGCGGCAAAGGGGTGATAGCTTTCGGTCGGCGCGCCCTCGGCAAAGACGATCTCGTGCCGGTCGAACAGCAGGTGGAAATATTCTGCCGTCTCCTGCGGCTCCACCCGCACCCGCGCGCCATCCACCAGATCGACCGCCGCCGCCAGAACCTCCGGCTCTCCGGTCATAAGCTCGGCCCGCCAGCCGGTCACCACCATCCGGTGATGCGGCGACACGCGGATCGGGCGCGAATTGCCCAGAACGCCAGCCTCCAGCACCACCGGCGCCAGCCGCCCGCGCGCGTCGACCGTCTTGGACAGCACCCGCCGGACCGGCTGCAACCCGCGGTCCAGCGTCTCGACCAGCATCCCCTCCTCGATCTCCTCGATCGCGACCAGCCCCTCCGCCGTCTCGATCCGCGTCCCGCGCAGGAAACAGGCCAGTTCCGTCGTCCGGAACACCTCGACCGCCAGCGTCACCGCCCGTTCGGCCATCGTCTCGCGCAGAACCTCGTCCATCACTCGCACTCCACACATGGGCAACACGCCCGACAAGGACGAGACTCGCCCCCGATTGTGCCCGAAATGCGGCAGCAACGGCGCGATGCGCGGGAATATGGTTAACAAAACATGGCGACTCCGCCGCAGGCGTAACTCAATTCGCCTTGCGCGCGGGCAGGAAGGGCAGGGGGGCGACGGGCACCCCTTCCTCGATCAGCTTCTTCGCCTCCTCGGCCCGCGTCTCGCCATAGATGGCGCGTTCGGGCGCGTCTCCGGCATGGATCGCCCGCGCCTCGGCGGCAAAGTTCATCCCGACATATTCGGAATTCGCCTCCACCTGACGGCGCAGCTCGGCCAGCGCCGCCTCAAGCTCGGACGCCGGCTCCTGCAGCGACGGTCGCGCCGCCACCTCGGCCCTGCGCGCGGGCCGCACGGCGGGGGCCATCAGCGCCTTCTCCACCTCGGCCGACCCGCAGACCGGACAGGTCACATGCCCCGCAGCCTTCAACGCGTCAAAGGCCTCGCCGGAACGGTACCAGCTTTCAAAGGCATGATCGGCTGTGCATCTCAGGCTGAAACGGATCATTCCGGTCTACCCGCTGACGGGGGTTAAGGTGGATCTCATACCCGATCTGGGCGATCAGGCGCGTCATTCAAGACCGAAGTTCAGGCAGATGCAACCTGTCCCGCCGCCGTCGCCACCGCCATGGCGGCAGCATCCAGCACCGACGCATCCTCCGCAATCGCCTGCAACAGCGCCCGCAACTCGGGTTCCGCCACCAGCCGCGCCGCACGTTCTGCCCCGAACCAGCGCCGCCGCCGCTCTTTCCGCTCGGGAAAGCGCGCGGCCAGCCCCTCCACCCGCAACGGATAGACGGTCACCACGCAGGGCAGCGCCTCCTTGGTCTTGCGCGTCTTGGCATAGGCATAAAGCCCCAGCGCCTCTGCCGCCGGAGCACCGGTCACGCCCGCCTCTTCCCACGCTTCCTGCGCCGCCGACTGGGCCGGTGTCTTGCCCTCGATGGGCCAGCCCTTGGGGATCACCCACCGCCCCGTGTCGCGGCTGGTGATCAGCAGAACCTCAGCCCGACCCCTGTGCATCCGCCAGCACAGCGCGCCGAACTGGCTGCGCGGCCCCTCATCCCCGTGGCCGAGGAAATGGCTCGTCCTGTTGCGTTTCATATGTCCCGCCCGATCATTCGATCCGGTTCTTGGTCCGGGTATTTCCTGCTCAACGACAGTATATGGCATTTGTTTCGCCCGATTTCCACAATTCCCGCAGCCCGCCGCGTCCGACTGCGACGAAAGGGGTGTTTGACCTCGCCCCCGCCCGCCTTACCTTTCGGCTGCAAGGCAATCTTTTGGACAAAGCTCATATGCGCGCGCCCCTTTTCCCCCTCGCCCTGATCGCCGCCACCCTGCCTGCTGCCGCCTTTGCGGGCTTCACCTTCCCCTCCATCGATGGCGGCACCATCGACCTTGACGGCTTCAAGGGCCGCCCCGTCCTCGTGGTCAACACCGCCTCGCTCTGCGGCTTCGCGCCCCAGTTCGACGACCTGCAGTCGCTTCATGACGATTACGCCGCGCGCGGTCTTGTCGTACTGGCCGTGCCCTCCGACGATTTCCGCCAGGAACTCGCCTCCGCCGCCGAGGTAAAGGAATTCTGCGCCGTCAATTTCGACCTGACGATTCCGATGACGGATATCACCCCCGTCCTTGGCGATCAGGCCCATCCCTTCTACAAATGGCTTGCCGAGACCGAAGGGTTCACCCCCGGCTGGAACTTCAACAAGGTGCTGCTCGACGGCGAGGGCGAGGTTGTCGCCACATGGGGCAGCGTGATGCGCCCCACCGCCGCCCCCGTGGTCGACAGGATCGAGGCCCTGCTTCCGTGACAGCCCCACCTCCGGCTGCTGGACGGGCGGCCATTCCAGCCCCGCTCTTCTTCGGCTCCGGCATCTATCGCGGCTCCTCCTATGGCCGCCACCACCCGCTGCGCGTTCCCCGCGTGTCTACCGTCATGGACCTCTGCACGGCTCTGGGCTGGTTGCCCCCCGACCGCTTCCGCACCAGCCCCCGCGCCAAACCTGCGGCCCTTGCGGCCTATCACACCCCCGCCTATCTCGCCGCCCTCCAGCGGGCCGAAGAGACGGGGCAGGTCGATGACGACACCCGCGCCCGCCACAACCTCGGCACCGCCTCCAATCCCGTCTTCCCCGAGATGTTCCGCCGCCCCGCCACCGGCGCGGGCGGGGTGATGCTCGCCGCCGAACTCCTCGCCACCCACGGCGCGGGCACGATCCACGTTCCCGGCGGCGGCACCCATCACGGCCTGCCCGACCGCGCCAATGGCTTTTGCTACCTCAACGACCCCGTCCTCGCCCTGATGGCGCTGCGCCGCGCGGGGCTGCAACGGCTCGCCTATGTCGATCTCGACGCCCACCACCCCGACGGGGTGGAGCCCGCCTTCGCGGGTGACCCCGACACCCTGATGATCTCGGTGCACGAAGAAAACCGCTGGCCCTTCACCGGCCGGCTGACCGATGACGCGGGCGGCAATGCCTTCAACCTCCCCGTCCCCCGCGCCTATAACGACACCGAGGCGCGGGCGGTGCTCCACACCCTCATCCTCCCCCGCCTTGCCGCCCACCGTCCGGATGCCATCGTCCTGCAAATGGGCGCCGACTCGCTCCTCGAAGACCCGCTCTCCCGCCTCGCCCTCTCCAACCGCGCCTATCTCGAGGCGTTGCGCGAAATCCGCCCCCTCTCGCCCCGCCTCCTCCTCCTCGGCGGGGGCGGCTACAACCCGTGGTCCGTGGGGCGATGCTGGTCCGCGCTCTGGGCCACCCTCGCGGGCCTCGACATCCCCGACCGCCTGCCCGACGATGCCGCCCACGTCCTCCGCGCCCTCTCATGGGGTGGCGGTGGCCGCCCGCCGCCGGACCCGCACATGACCGAAACCCTCCTCGATCCCCCCCGCGAAGGCCCGATCCGCGACGACCTCCGCGACCGCCTCGCCCATCTCGCGGCCCGATGATCCGCGCCTTCCTCGCCCTTCCCCTGCCCGAACAGGCGCTCTCCGCTCTCCGCGTGCAGCAATTCCTGCTGCCCCTCCCGCGCAAGGTCGACCCCGACGGCTTCCACCTCACCCTCGTTTTCCTGGGCGAACAGCCCGAACCCGTGCTTCAGGCCGCCCACGACCTCTTCGCCGAAATCCGCGTCCCGCCCTTCCCGCTGTCGCTGCACTCCCTCGGCCTCTTCGGCGGCACCAAACCCCGCGCCGCATGGGCAGGCGTGTCCCCCTCCGAACCGCTCCACCGCCTGCAAGCCAAACTCGACCACGCCGCCCGCAGCGCCGGCATCGCAACCGAGGCGCGCCGCTTCACCCCCCACGTCACCCTCGGCCGCTTCCCGCCCCCGCCGCCCGAGGAAACCTTCCGCCTAGAACGAGCCATCGCCGCAGGCGCGACCTTCGCCACCCCCGCATGGACGGTGGACCACTTCTGCCTCTACGAAAGCCGCCAGACCAAACAGGGCAGCGTCTACAGCGAACTCGCCCGCTACGACCTATAGCGCGGGGGGCCGCTTCCCCGGCCAATCCGTCGCCAGATGGTACTGATGCCCCATCGCCAGCACCTTCGCATCCGCCCCATGCGCGCCGAAGACCTGCATCCCCATCGGCAGCCCCGCCGCCCCGAACCCCACCGGCAGGTTCAGGCAGGGCAACCCCGCCAGCCCGGGCGGGATCATCACCTCCATCCAGCGGTGATAGGTGTCCATCGCCACCCCGTTGATCGCCTGCGGCCATCGCCAGTCGATCGGGAAGGGCCAGACCTGCGCCGTGGGCAGCACCAGCAGGTCATAGTCCGCCAGCAGCTTCGCCGCCCGCGCATACCACCGCGACCGGATCACGCTTGCCGCATGGAACTCCGCCGCCGTCACCCGTGCTCCCTGCTCGATCTCCCACAGGCTTTCGGGCTTGATCTGCGCGCGCTTCGCGGGGTCGGCATACATCGCCTGCTTGTCCCCCGCATTCAGCATGGCGCGGATCGTCACCCACGAATACCACAGCTTCTCGGCCGGAAAGGGCGGCGCGACAGGCTCCACCACCGCCCCCATCGCCTCGAAGACGCGCAAGCCGGCCTCGCACTGCTCCAATATCCCCGGCTCCACCTGCCACGCGCCCCCCCAGTCGCCCAGCCAGCCGATCCGCTTGCCCTTCATCTCGATGCCCAGCCGGTCCCCGAACGGCTCCCACGCCCGCCCGAAGGGCACCTCGGGGTTCACCCCCGCCTGCACCTCCAGCAGCCGCGCCAGATCCTCCACCGTCCGCGCCATCGGGCCTTCCGTCGCCATGGTCGCCAGAAACGTATCCCCCACCGCATCCGCAGGCACCAACCCGTAACTCGGCCGGAACCCATAGACGTTGTTCCACCCCGCAGGATTGCGCAGCGACCCCATCATGTCCGACCCGTCCGCCACCGAAACCATCCGCGTGGCCAGCGCCACCGCAGCCCCCCCCGAACTCCCCCCCGCCGTGCGGTCCGGCGCATAGGGATTGCGCGTCACCCCATGCACGGGGTTGAAGGAATGGCTGCCATGCCCCCATTCCGGCGTATTGGTCTTGCCGATGAAGATCGCCCCCGCCGCCCGCATCCGCGCCACCAGCAGGTCGTCCTTCACCGGCACATGGTCCGCAAACAAAGGCGACCCCCATGTCGTCCGTATCCCCCGGACCGCCATCAGGTCCTTCACCGCCATCGGGATGCCATGCAGCCACCCCGCCCGCGCCGCTCCGTCCGCCGCCCGCGCCTGATCCATCAGCGCATCCGCATCGGGCATCGACACGATCGCATTGACCGCCCCGTTCACCGCCGCCACCCGCGCCAGCGTCGCCTCCATCACCTCCGAAGGCTTCACCTCGCGCGCCGCGATCAGCCGCGACAGCGCGGTCGCGGAAAGCTCAACCAGATCCATGCTCTTCATCTCGGCCATAAATACTCCGGGGGCGCGGGGGCTGGCCCCCGCATGGAACGGGCGCGGGCATCCAAGCCCGCGCCCGTGACCTCAAAGCCTTGTGCCGCAGCCATTGGCTGCGGCACGCCGCATCACTTCTGCAACTCGGTCCAGATCGCCGTCACATATTCCTGCGCCTTGCCGGTGCAGGTGGGCAGGAACACGCCCGCCGCCTTGTGCTCTTCGGGGATCACCACCTCCGGCGCGGTCTTCATGTCCTCGGGCATGAAGGCTTCGGACCCCGCGATCCCGTTGGCATAGCGCGCAAAGGCCGAAATCATCGCCGCATTCTCCGGCACCATGATGAAGTCGAGGAACTTGTAAGCCTCCTCGACATTCTGCGCGTCCGCCAGCAGGGCGACGGAATCCATGAACAGCGGATAGCCTTCCTTCGGATAGCCATAGGCCACGGTCGGATTGGCGATGCGCGCCCGCATGGTCGACCCGTTCCAGTTCACACTCGCCGCCCAGTCACCATTCGACAGCCGCTCGGTCGCGCCGTAATCCATGCTGATCCAGTTGGGCTTGGCCGCCACCAGCAGGTCGCGCGCCTTCTTCAGCACCTCGGGGTCTTCCGAACAGGGCTCGCCGCCCGCATACATGGTGGCCATGGCCACGATGTCGTTCATCTCGGGCACGACGTTGATCTTGCCCTTCAGTTCTTCGGGAACTTCAAGGAACACCGCGCTCGTGTTGATGTCGCCCGGATAGACGGCGGTATCCACCGCGATCCCGGTCGATCCCCACTGCCACGGCACCGTATGCGCGCGGCCCGGATCCCAGGCCACATCCTTCCATTCCGGTGCGATATTGCCGTGGTTGGGCAGCTTGGACAGGTCCAGCGGCACGATCAGACCCTTCTCAACCCAGATCGGCACATAGTTCGCCGACGGCACCACAAGGTCAAAGCCATGCCCGCCCGCCTCGACCTTGGCCAGCGCGGTGTCGTTGCTGTCATAGTCGGTGACCGTCACGGTGATCCCCGTCTCGGCCTTGAACTTCTCCAGAAGCTCGGGGCTGGTATAGTTGCCCCAGTTGTACAGGTTCAGTTGCCCCTCCGCCTGCGCGATGGCGGTCGTCGCCAGCAGCAGTGCGGTTGCACCCAGCAGTTTCTTCATTGCAGTCGCTCCCATGTTGAAGTTTTCCCCTTTTCAGTCCCGCTTTCTGGTGAGCAGGAAGAACGCCGTCAGCAGCACCACCGTCAGCCCCAGAAGCGCGGTCGAGATCGCGTTGACCTC
The DNA here is from genome assembly GCF_009908265.2 of Paragemmobacter amnigenus. Taxonomy (GTDB): domain Bacteria; phylum Pseudomonadota; class Alphaproteobacteria; order Rhodobacterales; family Rhodobacteraceae; genus Paragemmobacter; species Paragemmobacter amnigenus. The sequence goes on from NZ_JAAATX020000002.1 coordinate 74,884, forward strand.
GGGCGTCATGGTCCGGCGCAACTGGCCAAGCATGTAGGTGGGCAGCGTGTCCTGCCCCCCCGATTTCACGAATTCGGTGATGATGACATCATCAAGGCTGATGACGAAGGCCAGCATCGCCCCGGCCAGTATCCCCGGCCCCAGAAGCGGCAGCGTCACATGCCGGAAGGTCTGCCAGGGCGTCGCGTAAAGATCGCCCGCCGCGGTTTCAAGGCTCAGGTCCATCCCCTCCAGCCGCGCGCGGATGGGCAGATAGGCAAAGGGGATGCAGAAGGCCGAATGGGCCAGGATCAGGTAGCCAAGGCCCTGATACCCCGTCGCCTGCTTGACCATCCCGAACAGGATCATCAGCGCCACCGCAGTCACGATCTCGGGCACCATCAGCGGCTGGTTGATGGCGACATAGATGAAGGTCTCGCCCCGGAACTTCGCGCGCCGCGTCGTGCCCATGGCGGCCAGCGTGGCGACCGTCGTGGAAATCAAAGCCGCGCAGACCGCGATGGTCAGCGACCGCACCGTCGCATCCTTCACCGCCTGATTGGCCCATGCCTTCTCGTACCAGTGCAGCGAGAACCCGCTCCACACCGCCACCGAATTGCCCTCGTTGAAGGAAAAGGTGACCAGCGCCGCGATGGGCAGGTAAAGCATCACGAATGTCGCCACGGCGATGGTGGCGAAACCCGGTATCCGCGCGATCTCGAACCGCCGCTCAGCCATGCGGATTGCTCCCCCGGTTGGCCGCCCGCACATAGACCAGCAGCGCCGCCGTCACGATCACCAGAAGCGTGACCGACAGCGCCGCGCCCAAGGGCCAGTTGCGCCCCGCAAGGAACTGCAACTCGATGAAATTCCCGATCATCATGTTCTTGCCGCCGCCCAGCACCCGCGGCGTCACATAGGCGCCCAGCGACGGCACGAAGACGAGGATCGACCCCGCCACGATGCCCGGCTTCACGATGGGCAGGATCACCCGCCGCAGCACCTGCCAGCGGCTGGCGTAAAGGTCATACCCCGCCTCCAGAAGCCGCATGTCGAACCGGTCGATCGCCGCAAACAGCGGCAGCACCATCAGCGGCAGATAGACATAGGCCATCCCGATCAGCACCGCCACGTCGGTATAGATGATCGCAAGCGGCCGCTCGATGATCCCCGACCACATCAGCGCGGTGTTCAGCACCCCTTCCGCGCGGATCACCTCCATGATGGCAAAGGTGCGGATCAGAAGGTTGGTCCAGAACGGGATGGTGATCAGGAACAGCCACATCGCCCGCTGCTGCGCGGGCCGCGTCGCGATGAACCACGCCGTCGGGAACCCCAGCCCGAACGCCACCAGCGTCGTCAGGATCGACAGCTTCACCGACCGCCAGAAGATCGTCAGATGCGCGTCCGCCAGCCCCAGCGTCCCGTCGAAGATGTCGCGCGTGAACAGGATGCTGACCCAGCCGTCCCAACTGAACTCCCACACCACATTGCCGTACTGCCCGGGCGTCAGGAAGGAATAGATCACGATGATCGCCAGCGGCCCGATCGCCGCCACGGCCAGCAGCGCCAGCGCGGGCATCGACAGAAGCCACCCGTTGCGGGCCGATTGCCGCCGCAGCCGTTCCTCTGCCGCGCTGCTCATCGCCTCAATCCTCCAGAACCTGCGCCGCGCCGGACGCAAAACGGATGCCGACGGTCGATCCTTCCTCGATCCCCGCCTCGCCGCTGGCAGGCGATTGCACCCGCGCCACGACCTCGGTCCCGTCGGCCAGCGCCAGATGGCAATGCGTATCCGTCCCGAAATAGACCAGCATCCTGACCGTCGCCACGATGGCCCCCGACTCCTCCGCCGCCACGATCCGCACCTGTTCCGGCCGCACCGCCAGCGTCACCGCGCCCTGCGCCGCCGTCTCCACCGCCACCACATCGCCCGTGGACAGCCGCACCCCGCCCGACACCACCGTCGCAGGCAGGAAATTCGTCTCGCCGATGAAACTGGCGACAAAGCGGTTCACGGGCCGCGTATAGATGTCCCGCGGGCTGCCCACCTGCTGCAACTTGCCCGCGCTCATCACCCCGATCCGGTCGCTCATCGTCAGCGCCTCTTCCTGATCGTGGGTCACGAAGATGAAGGTGATCCCCGTTTCGGTCTGCAACCGCTTCAGCTCGACCTGCATCTCTTTCCGCAGCTTCAGGTCCAGCGCGCTCAGGGGCTCGTCCAGCAGCAGCACCTTGGGCTGCGGCGCCAGGGCCCGGGCCAGCGCCACCCGCTGCTGCTGCCCGCCCGACAGCTGGCTGACCTTCCGCCCCGCCATCGCCTCCAGCTTCACCAGCGCCAGCATCTCGGCCACCCGCGCCTTGACCTCGGCCTTGGGGCGGCCCTGCATCGTCAGGCCAAAGCCGATATTCTCGGCCACCGTCAGATGCGGGAACAGGGCATAACTCTGGAACACCGTATTCACCGGCCGCCGGTTCGGCGGCAGGTCGGTGATATCCGCCCCGTCCAGCAGGATCGTGCCCGATGTCGGCATCTCGAACCCCGCGATCAGCCGCAACAGGGTCGTCTTGCCGCAACCCGAAGGCCCCAGCAGCGTGAAGAACTCGCCCTTGCGGATCTGGATCGACACATCGTCCAGCGCGCGCACGACATGTTCGCCCTGCCCGAAGGCCTTGACGGCGTGACGGGCTTCGATCGTGACGGCTTCGGTCACTCTGCGGCGCTCCCCTTTGGTTCTTTTCTTTTGATCATATCTGACCGCCCGAATCCCCGCTTGGCAAGCATTAAGAACGCGCAGCCCCCGCCATCGGCGCGCGGATCGCCGCCCATGGCGCCGCGCGCTCCAGTTCTGCACAAAGCGCGATCAACTCCTCATCCGCGCCGAAACGGGCCGCCAGATGCACCCCGATGGGCAGATCCCCGCCCGACCAGCCCAGAGGCAGGCTCGCCGCAGGCTGCCCGCTGGCGTTGAACACCGCGCAGAAGGGCGAATATTCGAAGATGCCCCCCGGTCCGATGCGATAGCCCACGTAATCCTCTGTCTCGTGGCTGAACCGCCCCACCGTCGCGGGCGGCTCGGCCAGCGTGGCCGACAGGATGACGTCCGGCCCGTCCCCCGCCCGTTCCCCGAACACCGCCGCCATCTGCCGCCCGAAGGCATGGATTTCCCCCACCGCCTCGAGATAGCGCGTCGGATGCAGCGTCTCGGCATGGGCCATGGCCCCCCGCGACACCCCCTCGACCAGCCCCGCCGGATCGCGCCCCTTCAGCGCGCGCCGCACCCCCAGCGCCGTGCCCACCCCCACGATATCCGTCCATGCGCGCATCATCATCGGCACATCCGCCGCAGGCCGCCCCGGCTCCACATGGTGCCCCAGACCTTCCAGCAGCCGCCCCGCCTGATGCACCGCGGCCTTCACCTCCGGGGGGATCGGCGCGCCGGTGAAGGTCGTGTCGCAGATCATCACCCGCAGACGGCGCGGCGGGCGGGTGATCGCATCCGAATGGCTGCGCGACAGGGCAGGGGCCACATAGGGCGCGCCAAGGTCCGGCCCCGCGCAGGCATCCAGCATGACGGCGGTATCCCTGACCGACCGCGTCAGGAAGCCGTCGATCGCCATGCCCGCCCAGCCCTCGCCGACATAGGGCCCGTCCGGCAGACGCGCCCGCGTCGGCTTGAACCCGAACAGCCCGCAGCTTGACGCCGGTATCCGCACCGACCCGCCACCGTCCGACCCGTGCGCCATGGCGACGATCCCCGCCGCCACCGCCGCCCCCGCACCCCCCGACGATCCGCCCGAAGTATGTTCCGTATTCCACGGGTTTCGCGTCGGCCCGCCATAGACCGCCGATTCCGTCGCCGCCCCGATCCCGCCTTCGGGGCTGGTGGTCCGGCCAAAGGTCACCACCCCCGTCGCCCGCATCCGCGCATAGATGGCCGAGTCGCGGTCGTATCGCGTATCGGCCAGCAGCCGCGATCCGTTATGCGACGGGAAATCCACCGCCTCGCAGCCCAGATCCTTCAGCAGGAAAGGCACCCCGCGGAACGGCCCCTGCGGCAGGCCGCTTGCGATGGCCCGCCGCGCCACCTCTTCCTGCACCAGCACGACGGCATTGATCGCCGGATTGCGCGCCTCGACCGCGGCAAGGGCAGCGTCCAGCAACTCGGTCGGCGTCACCTCGCCCGCCGCCACCAACTCGGCCAGCGCCGTCGCATCCCGTGCCCCAAGATCCCCGATCATCCCCGCCGCTCCTTGCCAGTTCCGCGCCCATGCTGGACCCCGCCGCAGGGCGCGGTCATGCCTGCAACCGCCATCACGACGTCGCTTTCCAGACTCCGCCTTGCCGTTTCGGTTCCGGCCAAAGGGCGTGCGCTGCGTATGTACAACTGTCTGCACAACCGTCTGCACAACCGGCGGTACAGCCCGGATGCTTGTGCCCGCCCCCCGCTTGGGCAAGGATGGACCCGCCAAAGGGGGGCGACATGACCTTTTCCCGTATCGTCTGCCTGACCGAGGAAACGGTCGAAACGCTCTATCTCCTCGGCCGGCAGGACCGCATCGCAGGCGTCACCGGCTACGCCGTCCGCCCCGCCCGCGTGCGCCGCGAAAAGCCCCGCGTGGGCGGTTTCACCACGGCAGATGTGAACAGGATCAAGGACTTGCACCCCGACCTCGTCCTGACCTTCTCGGACCTTCAGGCGGATGTGGTGGCCCAGCTGATCCGCGACGGGATCGAGGTTCACGCCTTCAACCACCGGAGCATCGAAGGCATCTTCCGCATGATCCGCACCTGCGGCGCGCTGGCCGACGCCGCCCCGCAGGCCGACCGCCTGATCGCCGCCTACCGCGACCGCCTCGCCCGCATCGCCGCCACCCCCCGCCCCTCTTGCCCCCGCGTCTGGTTCGAGGAATGGGATAACCCCTTGATTTCAGGCATAGGTTGGGTGTCCGAACTGGTCGCCATCGCGGGCGGTCAGGACATCTTCCCCGACCTCGCCGCCGAAAGCCTTGCCAGAAACCGCATCGTCCACCCCGACCGCGTCGCCGCCGAAAGACCGGACGTCATCCTCGCCTCGTGGTGCGGCAGACGGGTCGTCCCCGGCCACATCGCCGCCCGCCCCGGCTGGCAGGACATCCCCGCCATCCGCGACGGCCGCATCCACGAGATCAAGTCGCCCCTGATCCTGCAACCCGGCCCCGCCGCCCTGACCGACGGCCTCGACGCCATACAGGCCGCGCTCTGGGGTCAGTCCAGCGTGATTTCCTGACGCAACCGCCCGTCGCGGCCAAAGACCAGCACCCGCCCGTCCTCGGTCACCACCAGCATCATGTCCTTGGCCACCGTCACGGCCTGCGCGCGCGCGCCCTCGGGCAGGGCCAGATTTTCCGGCAGCGCCACCGCCGATCCGTCCGGCATTCTGGTGACAAGAAGGGAAACGATGGTTATGACACCGCCGATCATGGCCACCATCAGCACGATGACCAGCCATTTCAGGAACATCAGGCTGGGCGGCAACCCGCCCTGATCAGGAGTGTCGTCCATGTCAGACCTTTCCGAAGAGGGCGCACCCACCCTGACCGTCACCATCGGGGAAAACCCGCCCGACCGTCTGGATAAGGCCTTGGCGCGCGAGGTGCCAGAGGAAGTCGCACTTTCGCGCTCGCGCCTGATGAAGATGATCGCCGAAGGCGATGTGCTGAAGGACGGCGCGCCCGTCACCGACCCCAAGGCAAAGGTGGCGGAGGGCGAGGAATACACCCTCCAGCTCGCTCCGGCCGAGGAATACCACGCCCGCCCCGAAGCCATCCCCTTGACCATCCTGTACGAAGACGCCGACCTGATCGTCATCGACAAGCCCGCCGGCATGGTCGTCCACCCCGCGCCCGGCACGCCGTCGGGCACGCTGGTCAACGCCCTTTTGCACCATTGCGGCGACACGCTGTCGGGCATCGGCGGCGAAAAGCGTCCGGGCATCGTGCACCGCATCGACAAGGACACGACCGGCCTTCTGGTCGTGGCGAAATCCGACCGCGCGCATCACGGGCTGGCAAAGCAGTTCGAACAGCACAGCGTCAATCGCCATTACATCGCCCTGGTCCACGGCAGGCCCGATGCCGCCGATCCCCGCCTGCGCGGGACCAAGGGCGTGACCTTCGAATCCGGCGGCATCGTCCGCATCGCCACAGGCCTTGCCCGCCACAAGACCGACCGCCAGCGGCAGGCCGTGGTCTGGGACGGCGCGGGCCGCCATGCCGTCACCCGCGCGCGGGTCGTGGAAAGCTACGGCGACGCCGCCGCACTGGTGGATTGCTGGCTCGAGACGGGGCGCACCCACCAGATCCGCGTCCACATGGCCCATGCGGGCCACGGCCTGCTGGGGGACCAGACCTATGGCGGCCGCCGCCGCCTGTCCCCGAAACTCGTGGGCGACCGTGCCGCCGCGATGGGCAACGGCTTTCCCCGTCAGGCCCTGCACGCCGCCACGCTGGGCTTCGTCCACCCCGTCACGGGCGAGGAGATGGAGTTCGAAAGCCCCCTTCCGCCCGACATGGAAGAGCTGGTCAACGCCCTGCACGGACAGGCCTGAACTGCTGAAACATTGGCTGACATGTGCGTGACCGCACCGAAGCGGGCCTTTAACGCTAACGGAACCTTTCCCATCTACCGTGAAATAGGAAGGACGGCCCCTTGATCCGCAGGGGGCATTTTCCTAACGTCGCAAATCCTCCGGGGCTTCAGGAAAGACCGGGGGAAGAACAGGGGGCACGACATGAGCACCTACCAAAACCTTCCCGCACCCAGCCCCGAGCAGGGGCTGAACCGCTATCTTCAGGAAATCCGCAAATTTCCGCTGCTGGAACCTGAACAGGAATACATGCTGGCCAAGCGCTGGGTCGACCATCAGGATGCTGGCGCCGCGCACCAGCTCGTCACCTCGCACCTGCGCCTCGCGGCCAAGATCGCGATGGGATATCGCGGCTACGGCTTGCCTCAAGCAGAAGTGATCTCCGAGGCGAATGTGGGCCTGATGCAGGCCGTCAAGCGCTTTGACCCCGAAAAGGGTTTCCGCCTTGCGACCTATGCCATGTGGTGGATCCGCGCCTCGATCCAGGAATACATCCTGCGGTCGTGGAGCCTTGTGAAACTCGGGACCACCTCGGCGCAGAAAAAGCTGTTCTTCAACCTTCGCAAGGCCAAGGCCAAGGTCGGCGCGCTGGAAGACGGCGACCTGCGGCCCGAGAATGTCGCCCAGATCGCCAAGGACCTGTCCGTCAGCGAGGACGAGGTGATCGAGATGAACCGCCGTCTGGCCGGTTCCGACGCCTCGCTCAACGCCACCGTCGGGTCCGACGGCGAAGGCGCGACGCAATGGCAGGACTGGCTGGAGGACGAGGACAGCGATCAGGCCGGCGCCTATGAGGAACGCGACGAACTCGACGCCCGCCGCGCGCTGCTGGCACAGGCGATCTCGGTCCTCAACGACCGCGAGAAGGACATTCTGATGCAGCGCCGTCTGGCCGAAACGCCCGTAACGCTGGAGGAACTGTCGGAAAGCTACGGCGTCAGCCGCGAACGCATCCGCCAGATCGAGGTGCGCGCCTTCGAAAAGCTGCAGGCGCGGATGCGCGAACTGGCCCGCGGCAAGGGCATGGCGATCCCCGCCTGACACCGCGCGCCGTTAACGGAACCTTAATCCTGCGGGGGGCGATCCCCTCGATCCCCGCAGGATCCGCGACCGGCTCTGCACGGTTGCGCGGGCAGGGCGGGAAGGATAGACGGCAGCAAAGCCGGAGGCCGCCGATGACCATGCTCGAAACCTTCATCAAACCCATGCACCGCGAGGGCATCCCCTTCGTCGCGGCCTTTGCCGCCGTGACGCTCGTGCTGTTCTGGCTGTGGGAACCGCTGGGCTGGGTCGGCACCGGCCTGACCGTCTGGTGCTATTACTTCTTCCGCGACCCGCGCCGCGCCGTGCCGGAAAACGCGGGCCTCATGGTCAGCCCCGCCGACGGCGTGGTTTCGCTGATCGAACGCGCCGTTCCTCCGCCCGAACTTGGCATGGGCCCCGAGGCGATGATGCGCGTCTCGGTTTTCATGAACGTCTTCAACTGCCACGTGAACCGCGCCCCCATCGCGGGCCGCATCTCGGCCATCAGCTACCGCCCCGGCAAATTCCTGAACGCCGCGCTGGACAAGGCGTCGGTGGACAACGAACGCAACTCGCTGCGCATCGACATGGCCGACGGCCGGTCCATCGCCGTGGTGCAGATCGCGGGCCTTGTCGCCCGCCGCATCGTCTGTTTCGCCAAGCCGGGGCAGGACATCCGCACCGGCGAACGCTTCGGCCTGATCCGCTTCGGTTCACGTCTGGATATATATCTTCCCGAAGGCGTGCAGCCGCAGGTTGCATTGGGCCAGACCTGTGTGGCAGGAGAGACCGTGATCGCGCTGGTCGGACAGGACATGCCCCAGCGCCTTGCCCGGATGGAGTGATCCATGCCCACCGAGGAGCCCGCCCGCCCGCGCCGCAAGTTGCACATCCTGCAACTGCTGCCCAATCTCGTCTCGATCCTCGGCCTCTGCTCCGGTCTGACCGCGATCCGTTTCGCCGTGGAAGGCCGCTTCGTCACCGCCATCGCGCTGATCGGCCTTGCCGCGGCGCTCGATGCGCTGGACGGCCGCCTTGCGCGGATGTTGAAATCCGAAAGCGCGATCGGCGCGGAACTCGACAGCCTTGGCGATTTCGTGAATTTCGGCGTGGTGCCCGGGCTGGTCCTCTATCTCTGGGCGCTGAAGGGCGAGGCCTCGCTGGGCTGGATCGCCGTGCTGATCTACGCCATCTGCTGCATGCTGCGCCTTGCCCGCTTCAACGTCGGCAACAAGCGGACCGACGGGGCGGAACCTGCGGAACGCACCTCCTTCATCGGCGTTCCCTCCCCGGCCGGGGCGATGCTGGTGCTGGCACCGATGTATCTGGCCTTCTGTTTCCCGGGTGACTTGCGCCTTCCGGTGGCGGCGGTCGCGCTGTGGATGGTGGCGATGGGTGCGCTGATGATCAGCCGCATCCGTACGCCCTCGCTCAAGCGCGTCACGATCTATGCCGAGGATGCGCGCTACATCCTCGTCGGTGTCGCGGCGGTCGTCGCGGCACTGCTGACCTACCCGTGGGTCACGCTTCTGGCGCTGGCCTGCATCTACCTTGCTGCAATCCTTTTCCTCGCGCGACACGATCTGCTCGCTCCGTTCAAACCGAAAGGCCCCTGATGGATATCCAAGCTGTCCGCCGCTCCTACGCCCGCTGGGCGCCGATTTACGATCTGACCTTCGGTCGGATCACCGGACAGGGACGCAAGCGGGCAGTCAGTGTCCTGAACGCGCTGGGCGGTCGGGTGCTGGAGGTGGGCGTGGGCACGGGCCTTGCCCTTCCGGCCTATCGCCCCGGGGTCGAGGTGACGGGGATCGACGCCAGCGCCGAGATGCTGGAAAAGGCACGCGAGAAGGTGGCCGAACTGGGCCTGACCCATGTCAGGGCCCTGCGCGAGATGGATGCGCGCAAGCTCGATTTCCCCGATGGCAGCTTCGACCACATCGCCGCCATGCACATCATGTCGGTCGTACCGGAACCTGAACGCGTGATGGCCGAAATGGCCCGCGTCCTGCGCCCCGGCGGGACGATCCTGATCGTCAACCACTTCGCCCGCGAACCGCATGAAAACGGCTGGCTTCCGTGGTTCGAACGCAAGCTTGCACCGCTGGCGAACCTCTTGGGCTGGCACAGCGATTTCGACCGCGCGCGGGTGCTGTCCACCCCCGGCCTGACGCTGATTGAAGAGGCGCATCTGCCACCCCTTGGCATGATGACCTTTCTTCGCCTTCGCAAGGACTGACCTTCCGCACCCTTGCAGCCGTTAGCGCCAACGCCTAGCCTGCGCCGCGTCACCGCAAGGGAGGAAGACAGATGAAACCCGTCCGCTGGGGCGTGCTTGGCAATGCCAAATTCGCCCGTGACCACATGGCCCCCGCCATCCACATGGCCGAGAATGCCGAACTCGTCGCGCTGGGCACGTCGTCCCCCGGCAAGGCCGAGGGATGGGATTTCTGCCCCGGCCTCAAGCAGGTCTCCTATGACGACCTGCTGGCCGATCCCACCATCGACGCGGTCTACATCCCGCTTCCGAACCACATCCATGTGGAATGGACGCTCAAGGTGCTGGCGGCGGGCAAGCATGTGCTGACCGAAAAGCCCATTTCCATGCGCGCCGAAGAGATCGACACGATCATCGCCGCGCGTGACAAGTCGGGGCTTCTGGCGGCCGAGGCCTATATGATCGTCCACCACCCGCAATGGATCCGCGCCCGCGAACTGGTGCAGGGCGGGGCCATCGGTACGCTGCGCCACATCGACGCCTTCTTCAGCTACAATAACGCCGAGGAAACGCAGAACATCCGCAACCGCCCCGAAACCGGTGGCGGCGGCATCCGTGACATCGGGGTCTATACCTATGGCTCTGCCCGCTTCGTTTCGGGGGCCGAGGCAACGGACCTGTCCTGCCGCCTGATCCGTGAAAACGGCGTGGATGTCTGGGCCGAGGTGGACGCGATCATGGAAGGCCCGCTCGGCCGCGCGACCTATACCGCCATGACCTCCATGCGCCTGCAGAACCGGCAGGAAGTGACCTTCCACGGTGACAAGGGTCTGCTCAAGGTCGCCAACGGCCCCTTCAACGCCAACCTCTTCGCCGAGGCGCGGATCGAGCTGCACAACGGCCAAACCGTCACCTCGGAACGCTGGCCAGCCGCCAACCACTACAAGCTGCAGGTGGAAAACTTCAGCCGCTCCATCCGCACCGGTGCCGCCTATCCCTGCCCTCTGGAATTCACCCGCGGCACGCAGGTGATGATCGACCGCGCCTTCGAGACCGCGCGCGAGATCAGCTGGTAAGCCCCCCATGTCTGCCCTGCCCGCAGGGGCGGGGCAGACTTTCGCGATTTTTTGCATTCATTAGGATAAATCGCACCAAAGCTGCCTCAGATCAAAGCGACTCGGGCCGTCTTTCGATAGGCGGGACATACCCCGTCAACAGGAGGCGGAGCCATGAAAACCCGTCGCAACATGATCCTTGTGGCCGCTGAAAAGGACCTTCGACTGCTGGTCTCGGAAGGCGAAGGCAAAGGCGTGACCGAGATGCGCCACGTCCGCGCCGCCGATCTGGCCCGCAGCAGCGCCGATCCCGGCCGCATCTCCCGCTTTGCCAAGGGCATCGCCGACTATGCCGAGTCGGAATGGCGCAAGGGCGGCTATGACCGCCTGACGCTGGTCGCCGGAACGGCGATGCTGCGCGACTTGCGGCAGGAACTGCCCGACCGCCTGCGCGACCGCATCTCGGCCGTGCTGGACCGCGACCTGATCGACCGGCCGGTCCGCGATATCGCGGGCCAGCTTCGGGAAATCCACGCGATCTGACGGGGCCTCAGCCCTCCATCGCCTCCAGCTCGTCGATGAAGCCCGCGATCATCGACAGGCCCTTGTCCCAGAACTTCGGGTCACTGGCATCCAGACCGAAGGGTGCCAGCAACTCCTTGTGGTGCTTGGATCCGCCCGCCTTGAGCATGTCGAAATACTTGGTCTGGAAATCGGGCAGCCCGTCCGCATAGGCCGCGTAAAGCGCGTTCACCAGCCCGTCGCCAAAGGCATAGGCATAGACGTAGAAGGGCGAATGGACGAAATGGGGGATATAGGCCCAGAACGTCTCGTACCCGTCCATGAAGTCGAAGGCATCGCCAAGGCTTTGCGCCTGTACCGACATCCACAGCGCGTTGATGTCGTCTGGCGTGAGTTCGCCTTCACGACGCGCGGCGTGCAGTTTGCATTCGAAATCGTAGAAGGCGATCTGGCGCACGACCGTGTTGATCATGTCCTCGACCTTGCCCGCCAGCAGCGTCTTGCGTTCCGCCGGGGTTTTCGCCGCATCCAGCAGCTTGCGGAAGGTCAGCATCTCGCCAAAGACCGATGCCGTCTCGGCCAGCGTCAGGGGGGTAGAGGACAGAAGTTCCCCCTGACCCGCCGCCAGAACCTGATGCACGCCATGGCCCAGCTCATGCGCCAGCGTCATCACGTCGCGCGGTTTGCCAAGGTAGTTCAGCATCACATAGGGATGCACCACCGTCACCGTCGGGTGGGCAAAGGCACCGGGCGCCTTGCCGGGTTTCACGCCCGCGTCGATCCAGCCTTTCTCGAAGAAGGGCTTGGCCAGATCCGCCATCTTGGGATCGAAGGCGCCATAGGCATCCAGCACGGTCCTGGTCGCTGTGTCCCAGTCCACGGTCTTCGGCGTCTCGATCGGCAGGGGGGCGTTGCGGTCCCAGACCTGCAGCTTTTCCAGCCCCATCCACTTGGCCTTCAGCCGGTAATAGCGGTGCGACAGCTTCGGATAGGCGGCGACGACGGCATTCCTCAGCGCCTCGACCACCTCGGGTTCCACATGGTTGGACAGGTGGCGGCCGGTCTGCGGCGTGGGCATCTTGCGCCAGCGGTCCTCGACCTCCTTCTCTTTGGCCAAGGTGTTGTGGATGCGGGCAAAAAGCTTGATGTTGCGGTCGAAAACCTCGGCCAGCGACCGCGCCGCCGCCTCGCGCTTGGTACGGTCGGTGTCGGTCAAGAGGTTCAGCGTGGCCTCGAGGTTCAGCTCCTCTTCCTCGCCCGCGACCTTGAACATCAGGCCCGCCATCGTCTCGTCGAACAGCTTGTTCCACGCGCTGGCCCCCACGACCGAATTGTCGTGCAGGAACCGCTCCAGCTCGTCCGACAGCTGGTGCGGGCGCATGGCGCGCATCCGGTCGAAGACGGGCTTGTAGCGGGCAAGGTCGGCATTGGCGGCCAACAGACCGGCCAGATGATCCTCTTCCAGCCGGTTGAATTCGAGGCTGAAGAAGACCAGCGGCGTGGTGAAGGTGGTGATGCGGTCCTGCGCATCGGCCATGAACTTTGCCCGCTCGCTGTCCATGGTGTTCTGATAGTAGCGCAGTCCAGCAAAGGACATGATGCGCCCCGCGATCACGTCGATCTCCTCGTACCGCTTGACGCAGGTCAGCATCCCGGCCGCGTCCAGCGAGGCCAGCTTGCCCTCGTAATCGGCGGCGAAATCCGCACAGGCCTTTTCCAGCCAGCCCATGTCGCGCGTGAATTCCGGCGCGTCCGTCGCGGGATAAAGGTCGGTCAGATCCCAATCCGGCAGCTTGCCGAGGCCACCGCCCGTTGCGTTGGCGTCAAAGACGGGGCGGGGCAGGGGAAGCGTCATGGGAAACCTCATCGCGTTTGCTTGAAAAGCATCTAGGGCGGGGGCAGCGGCAGGCGCAAGGGAAGCGAGGTCAATTCGGCGCAATCGCGGCCTCATTTTCCGTTCCCAAATATCCCACGGGGGTGCGGGGGTGTGAAACCCCCGCGTCCGACGGGTCAACCCCGCGCGACGTTCAACAGGTCGCGCAGGCCCTCGATCGTGTCGATCTCGTCCACCGGCTTGTCCCGCCGCCAGCGCGCCATGCGCGGAAAGCGCAGCGCGATGCCCGACTTGTGGCGGGGGCTTTCCTGTATCCCCTCGAAGGCGATCTCGAAGACCAGTTCCGGCTTTACCCGCCGCACGGGGCCGAAGCGTTCCAGCGTGTTCTTGCCCACCCAGCGGGTGATTTCCGCGAATTCGGCGTCGGTCAGGCCGGAATAGGCCTTGGTGAAGGGGACAAGTTCGTTCCCCTGCCGCACGGCAAAGGTGAAGTCGGTGAACAGGTTGGCCCGCCGCCCGTGCCCTGCCTGCGCATAGATCATCACCGCATCGACCGACCAGGGGTCGAGCTTCCATTTCCACCAGTCTCCGCGCTTGCGTCCCACGAAATAGGGCGAGGTCGCGCGCTTCAGCATCAGCCCCTCTGCCTGCGCCGCGCGCGCCGTGGCGCGGATCGCGGCCAGATCGGCCCAACCGGCAAAGGCGATGTCGGGCGAAAGGCCCAGCGGCAGACCGGCGGGCAGGGCCGCCACCATCGCCTCCATCCGCGCGCGGCGGGTGGCGTAGGGGAGGGGGCGGATATCCTCGCCCCCGTCCTCCAGCAGGTCATAGGCCAGAAGGCGTGCGGGGGCGTCCAGCAGCAGCCTTTTGGGCACGGTCTTGCGGCCGATCCTCTTTTGCAATTCGGCAAAGGGCAGCGGGCGGTCCGCGCCCCATGCCACCACCTCGCCGTCGATCACGGTGCCCCGGGGCAGGAAATCGGCGAGGGGCGCGAATTCGGGGAAGCGGTCGGTGATCAACTCTTCCCCCCGCGACCAGAGGGCGAAGGCCCCCTCGCGTTGGATCAGTTGCCCGCGGATGCCGTCCCATTTCCATTCCGCCCGCCAGTCCTGCGGATCGCCGAGTGTTTCGGGGCCGTCCTCCAGCGGTGCTGCCAGCGCAAAGGGATAGGGGCGCGAGCCGAGGCCTGTCGCCGTGTCCTCGGCCACCAGATCGGCAAATGCGGTGTGCTGCGGCAGCCAGTCCCCCATCAGGCGGTGGGCCAGCACCGCCTCGTCCACGCCAGTCGCCTGTGCCAGCGCGCGGGTCATCAGGCCCTGGCTGACGCCCATCCGGAAACCGCCGGTGATCAGCTTGTTAAACAGCAGCCGTTCGGTCTGGCCCAGCCTGTCCCAGACGCGCAGGATCGCCTCGCGCCGCGCTTCGGATGACTGGCCGGTCAGGGCCATCAGCGCACGGATTGTCTGGTCCAGCGACGGCGGTTCGTCCTCGTGCAATGGGGCGGGCAGGATCAGGGCGATGGTTTCGGCAAGGTCCCCCACCATCGCGTAGCTTTCCTCGAACAGCCAAAGCGGAAGCCCCGCCGCACCCGCCGCCCATTCGCGCAGCTCGGTCGCGGTAACGCTGCGTTTGGGCCTGCGACCGGAGAGGAGCGCGATGGTCCAGACGCGGTCGGGCTCCGGCGCGCTCTGGAAATAGGCGGTCAGGGCCGCCAGCTTGGCGCCCGTCTTGGTGGTCCCGTCCAGCGCGGCGAAGAGGGCGGCGAAGTCCCTCATTCCGCGACCTCGGGCAGGGGTTCTTCGGCGTCGTCCCCGAATTCGGTGGCGACGATGCCTGCGTCATAGCCCTGTTCTGCCAGCCAGCGGCGGAAGGGGGCGGTGTAGCCGTGGGTGACGAAGACCCTTTCGCAGCCCGTGGCGCGGATGGCGGCGTTCAGGCCGTCCCAGTCGGCATGATCGGATACGGTAAAGCCGGTGCCCAGCGACCGCCGCCGCCTTATGCCGCGCACGGCCATCCAGCCGCTGGCGAACGCCTCGTCCACGGGGCCGAACTTGCGCGCCCATGCCGACCCCAGCGCCGACGGGGGCGCGATGACCAGCGCGCCGGGATGAGTTTTCGCGTCCACCCCTTGCCCTGCGCGGATCGTGTCGGGCAGGGCATAGCCTTGGGCGCGCAGGATCGCCGTCGTCTCCTCCACCGCGCCATGGGTCAGGATTGGGCCTATCGGATCGACCCCCGCCATCAGCCGCTGCGCCTTGCCGAAGCTATAGGCGCCAAGGATCGAGGTCTTGCCCGCCGCTGCATTGGCCGCCCACCAGCGCGAGATGTCGGCCATCACCTGCGCCTGCGGGCGCCAGCGGAAGACGGGCAGGCCGAAGGTGCATTCGGAAATGAAGGCATGGCAGCGGACGGGGGCGAAGGGTTCGGCCAGACCGTCGGGTTCCACCTTGTAATCGCCCGAGACGACCCAGACCTCGCCGTCCCGTTCCACTGCGATCTGGGCCGATCCCGGCACGTGACCTGCGGGGTGGAAGCTGACCGTGACCCCGCCAATCCGGAAGGCTTCGCCATAGCCGATCCCCTGCGCGTCGATCTGGCCAAGGCGGTGGCGGATCACGGGCAGCGCCTGATGCGTGGCCAGATAACGGCGGTGGCCCCAGCGGGCGTGGTCGGAATGGCCATGCGTGATCAGCGCGCGGTCGACGGGGCGCCATGGGTCGATGAAGAAATCCCCTGCGGGGCAGTAGATGCCGCGATCGGTGAAGGTCAGGACAGGATCGGCCATGCGCGAAACCTAGGGCTGTGGCAGGGCGGGGCCAGCCGGCGCGTTTGCCCAAATATTGTGCGGTTGCACATGTCGCACCCGTTTCCTTTTCGCCAAACGCTTCCCCGCCGCGGGTTGCGCTGATTAACTCGGACCAAGACCATAAGGTTCGGGGGGCGGTGAGGGTGACGCAATACTTCAACGAGATGTATCAGGGCGGCAAGGTGCGGGCGCCCTATGCGCGGCTGGAAGACTGGATGAAGGCGATGCCCGCCGCCTTGCGGACGCTGAAACAGGCCGAGGCCGAGGATCTGTTCCGCCGCATCGGCATCACTTTCGCCGTCTATGGCGAGGGCGGCGATCCCGACCGGCTGATCCCCTTCGACATGTTCCCCCGCGTCTTCACGGGGGCGGAATGGGCAAGGCTGGAAAAGGGGATCAAGCAACGTGCGCGGGCGTTGAACGCCTTTCTGGTGGATGTCTACCAGCGGGGCGAGATCGTGCGCGCAGGGCGCGTGCCGTCGCGGCTGGTCTATCAGAACGAGGCCTATGAGAAGGCCGTGGCGGGCATAAGGCCGCCCAAGGGCGTCTATTCCCATATCGTGGGCATCGACATCGTGCGCACCGGCCCGGACGAGTTCTTCGTGCTGGAAGACAACTGCCGCACGCCGTCGGGCGTGTCCTACATGCTGGAAAACCGCGAGATCATGATGCGGATGTTCCCCGACCTGTTCCGCGAGAACCGGATCGAACCCGTGGAAAAATATCCCGAAATCCTGCGCCGCACCCTTGCCTCGGTCGCGCCCGAGAAGTGCAGCGGCGAGCCGACTGTAGTCCTGCTGACCCCCGGCCATTTCAACAGCGCCTATTACGAGCACAGCTTCCTTGCCGACCTGATGGGGATTGAACTTGTCGAGGGGCAGGACCTGTTCGTCGAAGGCGAATTCGTCTGGATGCGCACGACCGAAGGCCCGAAGAAGGTGGATGTGATCTACCGCCGGATCGACGACGCCTTCATCGACCCACTGTGTTTCCGCCCCGACTCCATGCTGGGCGTGCCAGGGCTGATGGATGTCTACCGGTCGGGCGGGGTGACGATCTGTTCAGCCCCCGGCGCAGGGGTGGCGGATGACAAGGCGGTCTATACCTTCGTCCCCGAGATGATCCGCTTTTACCTTGGGGAAGAGCCGATCTTGCAGAACGTGCCGACATGGCAATGCGGCAAGTCCGATGACTTGCGTTATGTCCTTGATAACCTTTCTGAACTGGTCGTTAAGGAAGTCCACGGATCGGGCGGATACGGCATGCTGGTCGGGCCGAAATCGACGAAGGATCAGGTCGAGGCGTTCCGCGCCAAGATCATGGCCGATCCTGGCAATTACATCGCCCAGCCGACGCTGGCGCTGTCCACCACGCCCACCTTCGTTGCCGAAGGCGTGGCCCCGCGCCATGTGGACCTGCGGCCCTATTGCCTTGTGGGCGAACGGATCGAACTGGTGCCCGGCGCGCTGACGCGGGTGGCGCTGAAGGAAGGGTCACTGGTCGTCAACTCCTCCCAAGGGGGCGGGGTTAAGGATACCTGGGTGCTGGCGGAGTGATCGAGACATGCTGAGCCGGACCGCAGACAATCTGTTCTGGATCGCCCGATACATGGAGCGCGCCGAAACCGCCGCGCGACTGCTGGAGGTGGGATCGCGCATCGCGCTGCTGCCATCCGCCGCGGGATATCGCAACGAGTGGGATTCGCTGTTGCAGGCGTCGGGCAATGCCGATGCCTTTGCGAAGAAATATGGCGACCCCGTGCAGCGGAACATCGAAAGCTTCCTGTTCTTCGACCGTGACAACCCGTCATCGGTGGCCTGTTGCATCACATCTGCCCGCGAGAACGGGCGCATCGTCCGCACCGCGCTGACCGCGCAGGTCTGGGACGCGCTGAACACCGCGTTCCAGGAGTTGCGGCAATTGGAGCGCACCCCCCGCAGCGAATTGGAGCTGTCGCGCCTGACCGAATGGACGATGCGACATGCCGCGATGGTGCGGGGGGCCATCGACGCGACCCTTCTGCGCAATGATGGGTGGGATTTCCTAAACCTTGGTTACAACCTCGAACGCGCGGACAACACGGCGCGTCTGATGGATGTGAAGTATTATGTCCTGCTGCCGCGGGTGGAATTCGTCGGCTCCGGTCTGGACAATTACCAGTGGACGACGCTTCTGCGGGCGATGTCGGCGCACCGGGCGTTCCACTGGGCCTATGGCGGCGAGGTGACGGCGGCCAAGATCGCGCATTTCCTGATCCTGAACCCGCAATGCCCCCGCTCGCTCATCACCTGCGCCGAGGGGATTTCGGGCCATCTGGACAGGCTTTCAAAGGCTTATGGCGCCACGACCGACGCGCAGGCGCGGGCGCGGGCGATGGTCGATGCGCTGCGGGTGACGCGGACGGACGATATCTTCGACGAGGGGCTGCATGACTTCCTGTCGCGCTTCATCCGCGAGGCGGCGGCGCTGGGGTCGCTGATCCATGACACCTATCTGAGCGGGGATATGCGCTGATGCTGCTGACGGTCGATCATGTGACGCGCTACAGCTATGACCGCCCCGTGCGGGCGGTGATGCAGAGCCACCGGCTGACCCCGTCGGTCTTTGACGGGCAGAAGGTGCGCGACTGGACCGTGACGGTGACGGATGGCATCCCGGGCGGGGCCTTCCGCGACGGGGCAGGGGACCGCGTGCAGGGCTGGACGGTGAAGGGGCCGGTGTCGGGAATCGAGGTTCGCGTCACGGGCACGGTGGAAACCCTTGATCTGGCAGGGGTTCTGCGCGGCCACCGCGAGGTCGTCCCGCCCGAGGTCTATCTGGTGGAGACTGCCCCCACGGCCGCTGACGCGGCGCTGCGCGCCGTGGCTGCCGCCGCGATGGGCACGGACGGGCCACTGGCCGTGGCGCACCGGCTGGCAGCGGCGGTGGCCGATGCCATCGCCTATCGCCCCGGCGCGACCCATGCCCATACGACCGCGGCCGAGGCGCTGGCGCTGGGCGAGGGGGTCTGTCAGGACCATGCCCATGCCCTCATCGCCGCGGCGCGCGTGGCGGGGCTGCCGGCGCGCTATGTGTCGGGCTATCTGTTCGCCGATTCCGACGGCGTCGCGCATGAGGCCGCCCATGCCTGGGCCGAAATTTTCGTGGCTGGCCTTGGCTGGGTCGGGTTCGATCCGGCGAACCGCTGCTGTCCAGATGACCGCTATATCCGGTTGGGGTCGGGGCTGGACGCACAGGATGCGGCCCCGATCCGCGGGATCGCGCGGGGGACGGGGGCGGAATCGCTGGATGTGACGGTTGCGGTTCTGGCCTTGCAGCAATAGGGTCGGGCATCCTTGGGGACTGGACGATGACCTATTGCGTGGGACTTCTGCTGAATGACGGCATGGTTTTGCTGTCGGACACCCGCACCAATGCGGGGTTGGACAACATCTCGACCTACCGCAAGATGTTCCACTTCGAGGACCCGGGTGAGCGTGTCATTACGATAATGACCGCCGGAAGTCTGTCAGTCACGCAGACCACCATCGCGCGGTTGCGCGAGGCGATCGAGGCACCCGAGGCGACGGGCGAGACGTCGATCATGCTGGCGCCCACCATGCTGAAAGTCGCTGATATCGTTGGGAATATGCTGGCCGAAGTGCGTGGCGAGATCGACGAGAAGCTGTCGGCGATGCAGGGGGCGAGTGCGTCGATGATCGTGGCGGGGCAGAGGAAGGGGGGGGCGATGCGGCTTTTCCTGATCTATCCCGAGGGGAACTTTATCGAAGCGACAGAGGACACACCCTTCCTGCAGATCGGCGAGCATAAATATGGCAAGCCCATCCTCGACCGCGTGGTGAAGCCGTCGACCAGCCTGTCGGACGCGCAGAAGGCGGTGCTTCTGTCGATGGATTCCACTTTGAGATCAAACCTTTCCGTGGGAATGCCGCTGGATCTTTGCGTGATCGAGAAGGATGCCTGCAAGGTGTCCTCCACGCGCCGGATCGAGGCGGGGGACGAGCAGTTCCGCGCCATGTCCGAGGCGTGGAGCAAGGCGCTGCGCGACGGATTCCGGCAGATCAACCTGTAAGCGGGTCGTACCGGCGGCTGTGCAGACGGTTGTACCGCAACCTGTCAGCACGCAGCGCACGGTAAGGGCGTCCGCGCGCAACGGGCGCTGCTGCGGCGGGGGGGCAAAAATATTTGAAGATTTTTGCAAATTTCTTCGAAGAAATTTGGCGCGTCAGCCGTTCGCGTCGAAGAGTGCGGCAGCCTCGTCATAGAACCGGGCGCGGTGGGCGGGGGTTTCCATCGGCACCTCGTGTTCGGCGCCGGAATAGAGGTCGAGGCGACCGTTGGACCAGCCCGACATCCGCAGATGGATCGGGGCGACATCCACCACCTTTTCGGCGGTGCCGAGCGCGGTGATGGCGGGGGTCGCCGGGGCGGGGCGGGCGGCGAGGGCCGCGCATTCGCGCAGGGCGGCGTGGAGCCAGCCCATCGACGGGCCGCCGAGCGCAAGGTCGGGTTGGGCGGCCACCTGCCGGCGCATGTAGTCCCACATGTCGGGATCGGTGGTCAGCACATTGCCCTGAAAGGGCGCATCCAGAACATAGGTCGTTCCGCCCGTGCCCGGTGCGTAGCGATGGGCCTGTCCGAAGGGGCCGGCAAGGTGGCCCAGAACATGGGCCAGCGGGCGCATCCATGCGGCCATGCTGATCCCCCACATGGGCGCGGAAAAGACCGCCGAGCGGACGGGAAGCCCCCGCATCAGCGCGCGCAGGCCGATGCAGCCGCCCATCGAATGGCAGAGCAGGTGGAAGGGTTCGGGCAAGCCTTGGGCGCGGGCAAGGTCCACCAGCGCGTCGACATCGCGCTGGAATTCGGCAAAGTCGCCCACATGGCCCACCAGACGGTCGGCATAGGCGCGGTCGGCCAGACCCTGGCCGCGCCAGTCGATCACCACGGTGGCATAGCCGCGCGCGCGCAGGTCTTCGGCGGCGCGGCCATATTTCTCGATATATTCCGTCCGGCCGGGGAAGAGCAGGACGGTCCCCCTTTCGCCATCGGGCCAGATCCCCGCGCGCAGGCGCACGCCGTCGGCGGCGGTGAACCACAGCGCGCGGCCACCCTGCGGGCCTTCGGCCAGATCGGCGAAAAGGGGGGCGTCGGCGATCACGACAGGGCCGAGCCCAGCTTCATCGCCATGCCCATCGAGCCGTCCACGGACAGCTTGCCGGTCATGAAGGCGGTGGTGGGGTTCATGTCGCCTTCGAGGATGGCGCGGAACACCTCGGTCGAGGCGGTGAGGGTGACGTCGGCCTCCTCATCCCCGGCGCGCACGCCGGTTGCGTCCATCATGATGGCCCCTTCGCCCGGGATGACGAATTTCGCCACGCCGTCGAAGCCGCCTTTCAGCTTGGCCGAGAGGGCGGCGACGGCCGCGTCGATCACTTCGGTCATGTCTTGTCCTTTCCTTGGGCCGCCCGTCCTGCGCCTTGGCCAATCGCCTGCTTTTGATGCGGCGCCACTGGCGTTTCCGTGCGGTTGCGTTACCTTTCACGTTATGAAAGCGCATCGCCCGTTACACAACATTGTCGTTGCGGCACTTCTCGTGCTGCTGACCCAGTTTGCAGGGACGGGCGCGGGGGCGGCCGATCTGGAGACGCTGTTCGCCGAGCTGAAGGAGTCCGACGCGCAGGAGGCCTCGCGGCTGGAACGGGAAATCTGGAACGAGTGGTCGAAGTCCGGCTCTCCGGCGATGGACCTTTTGCTGAAGCGGGGGCGCGATGCGATGGCGGCGGGCGATCCGCAGGCGGCGATCGAGCATTTCACCGCGCTGACCGACCATGCGCCGGATTTCGCGGAAGGATGGAATGCGCGGGCGACGGCCTATTTCACGGTGGGCGAGCTTGGCCCCTCGGTCAACGACATCGCGCGGGTGCTGACGCTGAACCCGCGGCATTTCGGGGCGCTGTCGGGGCTGGGCATGATCTTCGAGGAACTGGACCAGCCGGAAAAGGCGTTGGAGGCCTACAAGGCGGCGCTGGCTATACATCCCCATTTGCAGGGGGTAATCGAGTCGGTGGAGCGGCTGGAGAAGCAGACCGCCGGACAGGACCTGTAAGGGCAGCAAGAACATGGCCATGACCGGACGGGTCACGGCGGTCCTCGGGCCGACGAACACCGGCAAGACGCATTATGCGATCGAACGGATGCTGGCGCATCGCACGGGGGTGATCGGCCTGCCGCTGCGCCTGCTGGCGCGCGAGGTCTATGACCGGATCGTGGCGCAGAGGGGGCCGTCGGTCGTGGCGCTGGTCACGGGCGAGGAGCGGATCGTGCCCGAGCGGACGCAGTACTGGGTCTGCACGGTCGAGGCGATGCCTTTGGAGATCGGGGCGGATTTCGTGGCGGTGGACGAGATCCAGCTTTGCGCCGATCCCGAGAGGGGGCATGTGTTCACGGACCGGTTGCTGCGGGCGCGGGGGCTGCACGAGACGCTGTTTCTGGGATCGGACACGATGCGGGGCGCGATTGCCGCGCTGGTGCCGGGGGTGAGTTTCGTCAAGCGCGACCGGTTGTCGACGCTGACGTGGTCAGGTTCGAAAAAGATCAGCCGGATGCCGCCGAGGAGCGCAATCGTCGGGTTTTCGGTTGAAAATGTCTATGCGATTGCCGAGCTGATCCGGCGGCAGAAGGGCGGTTGCGCGGTGGTGATGGGGGCGTTGAGCCCGCGGACGCGGAACGCGCAGGTGGCTTTGTACCAGAACGGGGACGTGGATTATCTGGTGGCGACCGATGCCATCGGGATGGGGCTGAACCTCGACATCCGGCATGTGGCCTTTTCCAGCACGGCGAAGTTCGACGGGCGGCGGATGCGGGCGCTTTATCCGCAGGAGCTTGCGCAGATCGCGGGGCGGGCGGGGCGGCATACGGAGAACGGCACCTTCGGGGTGACGGGCGAGGCGCGGCCCTTTGACGAGGAGATGGTGGAGGCCATCGAGAACCACCGTTTCGCGCCGGTGAAGAAGTTGCAGTGGCGCAATGCGGGGCTGGAATTCGGGACGGTGGAGCGGCTGGTGCGGTCGCTGGAGGCGCCGACGAGCAACGAATGGCTGACGCGGGCGCGGGATGCGGATGATGTGGTGGCGCTCAAGGCGCTGTCGGAGATGCCGGAGGTGCGGGATCGCGTGAAGGCACCCGCGGATGTCAAGCTTTTGTGGGATGTCTGCCGTGTGCCGGATTTCCGGTCTTCGTCGACGACGGAACATGCGGGGCTGCTTGCGCGTATATTCGAGTTCGTGAAGGGCGGGCGGGTGCCGTCGGACTGGCTGGCCAAGGCCGTGGCGCGGATCGACCGGACGGACGGGGACATCGACGCCATCTCGAAGCGGCTGGCCTATATCCGGACGTGGACCTATGTCGCGCAGCGGTCGGGATGGGTGGAAGACGAAAGCCATTGGCGGGAAGAGACGCGCGCTGTAGAAGACCGCCTGTCGGATGCGCTGCACGCGCGGCTGACGCAGCGATTTGTTGACCGGCGGACGAGCGTTCTGTTGCGGCGGTTGAAGCAGAAGGAGACCCTCGTGGCCGAGGTGAATGACAAGGGTGAAGTGATGGTCGAGGGCGAATTCGTCGGGCGGCTGGAGGGATTCCGGTTCCGGCAGGATGCCTCGGCGTCACCCGACGAGGCGCGCACGCTGCGTCAGGCGGCGGTGCAGGCGCTGCGGCCGGAGTTCCATCTGCGGGCGGACCGGTTCTACAACGCGCCGGATACCGAGCTGGACTTCACCGAGCAGGGCGGGCTGATGTGGGGGACCACGGCGGTCGGCAAGCTGGTGAAGGGGGCCGAGGCGCTGCGCCCGACGGTCGAGGCCTTTGTCGATGACGAGGCGGGGCCGGATGTCGCGGAAAAGGTGAAGCGGCGCTTGCAGCATTTCATCGACCGCAAGGTGGCCGCACTGTTCGAGCCGCTGGCCGCGATGAGCCGCGACGAGCAGTTGACGGGGCTGGCGCGGGGCTTTGCCTTCCGTCTGGTCGAGGGGCTGGGCGTGTTGCCGCGCGATGCGGTGGCCGAAGAGGTCAAGCAGCTGGATCAGGAGGCGCGGGGCGCGCTGCGCAAGCATGGCGTGCGGTTCGGGCAGTTTACGGTGTTCCTGCCGGCCCTGCTGAAGCCCGCGCCGACGCGGCTGCGGCTGGTGCTGTGGTCGCTGGCGAACGGGCTGGACGAGTTCCCCGAAAGCCCGCCGCCCGGTCTGGTGACGATCCCGAATATCGCGGAAGTGCCCAAGCAGCATTACACGCTGTCGGGCTATCATCCGGCGGGCAGCCGCGCGATCCGCATCGACATGCTGGAGCGTCTGGCGGATCTGCTGCGCGGCAAGGACAGCCGCGCGGGTTTCGAGGCCGCGCCCGAGATGCTGTCGATCACCGGCATGACGCTGGAGCAGTTCGCGGACCTGATGGCGGGCCTTGGCTACAAGGGCGAGAAGGGCGAGCGGGTGAAGGTCAAGGCGGCAGAGCCGCCGAAGGCCGAAGATCCGCAATCGACCGCGCCGATCCCCGAGGAGGTGTCGGTTCTGGCGCCGCCGCCGGAGCCCGAGCCGGTGGCCGAAGGGGCCGAGGCCGCGCCGCAGGAGATGGAGGTGTTTTACACCTTCACCTGGGCGCCCAAGCCGCGCTTCCAGCGGCCCGAGCGGGGCAACCGTCCGCAGGGCGACCGGCCCAACCGCGGAGAGCGTCCGCAAGGCGAGCGTCCGCAGGGCGAGGGTCGGGGGGACCGGCCCAAGCGCGAGGGCGGGGACCGTCCGCAGGGCGAACGGCGCGAGGGTGGCAAGCCCAAGGGTGGCAAGGGCCATGGCGGCGGCAAGCCCGAGCGGCGCGAGGGTGGCAAATCCTTCGAGGCGCGTCCGCCGCGGGCCGAGAAGCCCATCGATCCGGACAATCCCTTTGCCGTTCTGGCGGCGCTGAAGACCAAGTCCTGATTTGGCGGGGCCGGGCGCGCAGAAGACGGGCCGCGCGGCCGCCCCTGCACGCGAGACGATTCGGCTGGACAAGTGGCTGTGGCAGGCGCGGTTCTTCAAGAGCCGCGCCCTTGCCGCCGAAACGGCCGAGAGCGGGCATCTGCGGATCAACGGCCAGCCCACGCGCAAGGCGGGGGCGGGGGTCGCGGCGGGCGATGTGCTGACCTTTCCGCAGGGCGCGCGCATCCGTGTGGTGCGGATCGTCGCACTCGGCCTGCGGCGCGGACCCGCGAGCGAGGCGCAGATGTTGTATCTGGACATGGACGCGCAAAAGGACACGCCCGAACCGCTTGAATGATCCACAAAAGCCCACTAGTCAGGCGTCCGACATCCTTGGAGACCCGCCATGACCTATGTGGTGACCGACAACTGCATCGCCTGCAAATACACCGACTGCGTCGAAGTCTGCCCGGTGGACTGCTTCTACGAGGGCGAGAACATGCTGGTCATCCATCCGGATGAGTGCATCGACTGCGGCGTCTGCGAGCCGGAATGCCCCGCCGATGCCATCCGCCCCGATACGGAGCCGGACATGGACGAGTGGGTGGCCTTCAACCGGAAATATTCCGAGATGTGGCCCGTGCTGACCGTCAAGAAGGACCCGCTGCCCGAGGCCGAGGCCCGCGACGGCGAGACGGGCAAATTGGCCAAGTATTTCAGCGAGGCCCCCGGCGAGGGGAACTGAGCCGCCTGTCACGGTGTGACATTCGGACATTCCGATTCGGCAAACCTGCTTTGTCGATTCGGAATAGCTGTGGATAAATGCGGAAAATACAGGCGATCACGGAACGCCTGCCCTGATGCCGTTGTTGGAATCAGGGTGATTCTGTGGTATACAATTCGTTACAAACCACACGGAAGCCTGATGCCTGGCTCAGCGCTGCTCGCCTGAGCGGGGTCTTTCTGTGACAAATCGGCGGGAATGGCGGGGTCCGGTGGGCCACGGCACGTTTATTTGTCGCATAAGGCAGGCGGTCCCTTCGAGGATGTCTCTGAATGACCAAGACCAAGAAGCCTGAGTTCCGCCCCAACGAGTTCGTTGTCTATCCGGCGCATGGTGTCGGCCGGATCATCTCGATCGAGGAGCAGGAGATTGCGGGGCTCCATCTGGAGCTGTTCGTCATTTCCTTCGAGAAGGACAAGATGACCCTGCGGGTGCCGACGCACAAGGCGACCGAGATCGGGATGCGGCAGCTGTCCTCGCCCGATATCGTGACCAAGGCGCTGGACACGCTGAAGGGCAAGGCGCGGGTGAAGCGGGCGATGTGGTCGCGCCGCGCGCAGGAATATGAACAGAAGATCAACTCGGGCGACCTGCTGTCGATCGCGGAGGTCGTGCGCGACCTGCACCGCACCGATGACCAGCGCGAGCAGAGCTATTCCGAGCGGCAGCTTTACGAAGCGGCGCTGGAGCGGCTGACGCGCGAAGTGGCGGCGGTGTCCGGCGTGGACGAGGCCGGGGCGCAGAAGAAGGTCGACGACGTGCTGCTGAGCCGCGCGGCCTGATATTTCCGGACAGGATGGTGGACGGGCCGCGGGGGAACCTGCGGCCCTTTTGCTTTGGCGCGGTTCTGCCGGTCAGGCGAGGCTTGCCGCCGCGAGCGACAGGGCCGCCGCCTCGGCCAGTTGCTGGGAGGCGCCGAGGATGTCGCCGGTCTGGCCGCCGATGCGCGCCCGCGCGGCGCGGGCGAGGAGGGCGGTGGTTGCGGCGGCGGCCAGCGCCATGGAGACGAGCGTGAGGCCGGTGGAGAGGAAGGCGAAGGTGGCGGCGATCACCAGCGCGGCGGTGACGGCGTTGCGCGGGGGTTGGCCGGTCAGCTGCGACAGGCCCGTGCCGCGGGCATTGGGGAGCGTGGCGATCAGCACGGCCATCGGTGCGCGGGAGAGCGCGCCCGCGGCGATCAGCCCCGCCCAGTGGTGGCCCGTGGTGACGAGCGCGGTCAGCGCGGACCAGCGGATCAGCGTGATGAGCAGCAGGGCCAGCGTGCCGTAGCTGCCGATGCGGCTGTCCTTCATGATCTCGAGCCGGCGTTCCCTTGTCCGCCCGCCCATCAGGCCGTCGGCGGTGTCGGCCAGACCGTCCTCGTGCAACCCGCCGGTCAGCAGGGCCGTGGTGACGAGGGCGACGGCGGCGGCGGTGGCGGCGGGCAGGCCCAGCATCAGCGCGGCAGAGGTGGCAAGAGCCGCCAGAGCGCCCACGGCAGCCCCCGCGACGGGCCAGGCCCAGGCGGCGCGGGGGGAGGGCGCACCCTGCGCGGCGACGGGCAGGCGGGTGAGCAGCGCGAAGGCGGCGGCGAGGTCGGCCAAGGCAAGGCTTGCGGTGTCGCGGTTCGTCATGGGTGTGTCCTTTCCCGACTGGCCTTCGGCCCTGCTTCCAGTTAGCCAAGCGCAGCCTGACCTTCAATGACGGACCTTTGCCATGAGCCATGCCTTTTCCTCGCTTGCCGAATTCCGTGCCCTGCTGGCGGCGGCCCCTGACCGTGACGCGGCGGCCCATGCGGCGGCGGTGGCGCGCAACGGGCAGCTGACCAAGCCGCCGGGGGCGCTGGGGCGGCTGGAGGAGCTGGCAGTGTGGTTCGCGGGCTGGCAGGGGACGGACAGGCCGCGCTGCGAGAGGCCGCAGGTTCTGGTCTTTGCGGGCAATCACGGGGTGGTGGCGCAGGGGGTTTCGGCCTTTCCGGCCGAGGTGACGGTGCAGATGGTGGCGAATTTCCGCCATGGCGGGGCGGCGATCAACCAGCTGTCCAAGGCGTTCGGGGCGACCATGTCGGTCCATGCGCTGGAGCTGGAGCGGCCGACGGCGGATTTCACCGTGGCCCCCGCGATGGAGGAGGCCGAGGTGGTGGCGGCGCTGCGCTGCGGCTGGGAGGCCGTGGACGCGGGCGCGGATGTGCTGGTGACGGGCGAGATGGGGATCGGCAACACGACCCCTGCGGCGGCCATCGCTGCGGCGCTGTTCGGGGGCGAGCCTGCCGGATGGGTGGGCCGTGGCACGGGCGTCGACGATGCGGGGCTGGCGCGCAAGGCGGATGCGGTGGCGCGGGGGCTGGCGCTGCATGCCGCGCGGCTGGGCGATCCGTTGCAGGTGCTGCGCTGTCTGGGCGGGCGCGAGCTGGCCGCCATGGCGGGCGCCATCGCGCGGGCGCGGGTGGAGCGGGTTCCGGTCGTGCTGGACGGGTTCATCTGCACGGCCTCGGCTGCGGTGCTGGAAAAGGCGGCGGCGGGGTCGCTGGACCATTGCGTGGCAGGCCATGTCAGCGCCGAGGGCGGGCATGGGCGGCTGCTGGCGGCGCTGGGCAAGGCGCCGCTGCTGGACCTTGGCCTGCGGCTGGGCGAGGGGTCGGGGGCGGCGCTGGCGCTGGGCGTCGTGAAGGGCGCGCTGGCCTGCCATTCGGGCATGGCGACCTTTGCCGAGGCGGGGGTTTCGGGCGCCTGAGCGCGCAAGCGGGGGTTTCACACCCCCGCGCCCCCGTGGGGTATTGGGGCCGAGATGAAGGGGGCGGGTTTCAGGACGCCTCGGCCCGTGGCGAATGGTCGGCGAGGAGGTCTGCGTCGGTCTCGTCCGGTAGGGCCTCGGTGAAGGGGGCGGGGACATCCTCGCCCGCCATGGGCTGGGTTTCGTGAAGCTCGTCGATCAGGGCGGTTTCGAGGTCGCGGTCAAGCTGCTTGGCGCGGTCGACATAGGCCTCGTTCAGGTGGACAGGCTGGCCGGGGATCCAGAGGCTTGCCAGATCGCGCATCGCGGCGCGGTCGACCTTGTAATAGGTTTGCGAGAGCTTGGCGGCTTCGTATTCCGTGAAGCCCATGTTTTCCAGCACGTAGCGGCCTGCGCGGATGGAGGAGTCGAAGGTTTCGCGGACGATGTCATTGGCGCCCGCCTGATAGAGTTCGTAGACATGCACGCGGTCGCGGGCGCGGGCGACGATGTGGAGGTCGGCGCGTTTGGAGCGGGCATAGCGGACGATGCGGGTGGCGTTGTCGCGGTCATCCACGGCCACGACGAGGATCGCGGCCTCGTCGAGACCCGCGCTGTCAAGCAGGGCGGGGTTCGAGGGGTCGCCGAAGAAGCCCTTTACCCCGAAGCGGCGCATGGTTTCTATCGTGGCCATGTCGCTGTCCAGAACCACGGTCGACAGGCCCGACATGCGGACGAGGCGGTTCACGACCTGACCGAAGCGGCCGATGCCTGCGATGATGACGCGTCCCTTTTCGTCGATCGTGTCCGGTGCGCGTTCGGGTGCCGCGCGGCCGCGCAGGCGGGTGGCCAAGCGTTCATATGCGATGAAGAGGGCAGGGGTCAGGAGCATGGACAGGCTGATGACAAGCAGCGCCACCTGCCCCTGATTGAGCGAGAGGATTCCCTGCTGGCGCGCGAAGCTGACAAGGACGAAGCCGAATTCGCCCGCCTGTGCCAGACCGAGGGTGAAGAGCCAGCGGTCATGGCCGCGCAGTTTGAACAGGATCGCGATGACGTAGAGGATGGCGGCCTTGATCGCGATGAGCAGGAGCGTCAGGCCGAGGATGGTCGCGGGCTGGGCAAAGAGTTCCTGCGTGTCGATCCCGATGCCCACGGTCATGAAGAAAAGCCCGAGGAGCAGCCCCTTGAAGGGTTTGATGTCGGCCTCGATCTGGTGGCGGAATTCCGAGTTCGCGAGGACCACGCCCGCGACGAAGGTTCCCAGCGCGGGCGAGAGGCCCACCATCATCATCAGGAAGGCGATGCCCAGCACGATCAGGAGCGAGATGAAGGTCGACATCTCGGGCAGGCGCGAGGCGTGGACGAAGCGGAAGACGGGGCGGGACAGGAAGTGTCCCGCCAGCACGATGCCCGCGACGATGGCGAGGGTCAGGGTGGCGGCGGCCCAGTTGGGCAACTGGTCGACAAGGGTCAACAGGGGTTCGGCGGCTCCCTCGCTGCCATGTGCGGCGGCGTCGTCGACGGGATTGGACACGCCGAACTGGTTTGCGGTGGGGCCGATGATGGCGGGCAGCGCCAGCAGCGGCAGGAAGGCCAGCATCGGGATGACGGCGATGTCCTGCGTGAGGAGCACGGAAAAGGAGGCGCGCCCCCCTGCGGTCCGCATCAGGTTCTTTTCCGACAGCGTTTGCAGCACGATGGCTGTGGAGGAGAGCGACAGGATCATGCCGAAGGTCAGCGCGACCTGCCAGGCATAGCCCATGGCCCCCACGGCCAGAGCGAGGGCGGCACCGGTCAGGACCACCTGCGCCCCGCCCAGCCCGAGAAGGCGATGGCGCATGTCCCAGAGCGTGCGGGGTTCCAGTTCCAGCCCGATGAGGAAGAGCATCAGGACAACGCCGAATTCCGCGAAATGCTGGAGGTCGGCGGTATCGGCGCCTGTCAGGCCGAAGACCGGACCGACTAGGATGCCCGCGGCGAGATAGCCGAGGACGGAGCCAAGACCGAGGCGGATGGCCAGCGGCACCACGAGGACTGCCGCGCCGAGATAGATGCTCGCCTCGAACAGCAGACCTTCCATCGGTTCCTTCCTTCACGCCCCTGCCCATGATGGACGGAGCGGTCTGTCGACTGCAACGGGAAACCCTGTTGCGGATCAGCTGTTCGGCAGTTCGAGCACCACCATCCGCCCGCGCTTTTCATAGCGCAGTTCCGAAGCGCTGATCGCGGCGACGCGGCCACCGTCCAGACGGTCCCCGACCGAGACCTTGACGTAGCGGCCATTCGGGTTGCGGACCAGCGCGTAGCGTTCCGACTGGGTGCCGTAGACCCCGATCAGGTTCACCTGACGCAGGTCGATCGCGTTCTTGATCGTCGCCTGTTTCGAGACGCTGGCGGTGCTGGGGATGCGGGGCGCGGCGGAGGCGACTTCGGGCTCGGGTTCGGCTTCGGCCTCGGGGGCGGAGTCGGGGTCTGCGGGGGCCTCCGGTTCGGGGAGGCGGGCGACGGCGGCGACGGCCTCTTCGATGGCGCGGCGCATATCCTCGGGGCGGGCGGCGGGACGGCGCGAGATGGTCAGGCCGACGGGGCTGACGGCGCCTTGCGGGGTGACGAGGGCAAGGCTGCCATTGCTGCTGGCCACGACGGGGGCGGTGAGGCCCGCGGCGGCGGCGGCCTCGGCCGCGTTGGCGGGACGCGGGGCGGGGCGCAGACCGGCAAGGCGCGGATCGGCAAGGGGGGCAAGGGTGGCGCCGTCATCCTGCGGCGCGGCGGCGGCGGGGGCGAGAGCGGCGGGGCGCGGCAGGGGGCGCGCATCGGCAAGGGCCGGATCGGCGGGGATGATCACGGCAGGGTCGCCAGCCGGAGCGGTGGCAGGGTCGCTGCCTGCGGGGGCCGCCGGAGCGGCGGCTGCGGCAAGGGCGGCAAAGGCTTCGGGGCGCGACGGGGGCACGCGGGCGGGGCGGCCTGCGGTAAGCAGAACGCCCGCGGGGGTGGTGATCCCTTCGGGCGTGGCACGGACAAGGCCGTTCTCGTCGAACTGGTAGACCGTGCCGAAGGGCAGCGGGGCAGGCGAGGCCTGTGGCAGCGGGTCGGCGCGGGCGGCGGGCAGGGGAAGGGCGGCGGCATCGACCGGTTCGGGGGCGGTGTCGGTGGCGGCGAGGAAGATTTCATCCTGCGCGGCGGCTTCCGGTGCGGGGGAGGCGGTGGGAAGGGCCGCCGCCGGAGCCGCAGCGGGAGACGCGGCGGTGGCGGTTTCCACATCCGCGCCCGTGGCCGGTGGTGCCGCGTTGGGGTCTTCGGCCTGCATCAGCACGCCATCGGCGGGCAGGGTTTCGGATTCCGGCTGGTCCGTGCCGATATCGGCCAGCATCTCGTCCTCGGGGGCGGGCAGATCGGCGGCGGCGGTGTCGGTGACGGGATCGGTGTCGGACTGGCTGACATAGAAGGTCGACAGCCCTGCGGCGAGCGCCAGCATGATCAGAAGGAGACCTGTCAGGATGAGCCCCAAATGGCGCGGCTTTCCGCGCGTGGGCATCGGGCGGGAGCCGAGGCCCGCCGGACGGCGCGCGGTCGTGCCTGTGGTGGCCGCAGCGGTGGCTGCGCCTGCCGCCGTGGTGGCGGCCGTCACGGCGGCGGTGGCGGCGCCGGTTGCCGCGACGCGGGCCTTGCGGCTGCCCGGGATGGTGGGGGCGGTGACAAGCGCGCCGAGGCCGCGCAGCGCCTTGGCCCCCGTGCCCTGCGGCTTGGCCGGTTTGGCGCCGGGGGTTTCGTAGCCGAATTTCGGGGCCGGACGTGCCGCGACAGGGCGGTCGGTCTTGGCCAGACCGGCGGGGCGTTCGGCGACCGGCGCGACGGGGCGCGGGGCGGGTTGGCCGATGCGGGGGGCCGTGCCGTCGCCGGATTTGCGGGCGTTGAAGGCCGCCAGGGCCGCGCCCGAGGGCAGGGGCGGGAGGTCGTCGGCCACGGCGGGATCGACGAGGACCGAGGCGCGCGGCGGGGCCGCGCTGTCGGCTGTATCGTCGACATCGATTGCCATCGGTGCCTCGTCCATCTCGGGGATGGCGGGGTCGAGGACGGCAGCCTTGGCCATGCCGGCTGTTTCGACAGCAGCGGGCGGGTCTTCGGCGCTGAGCGTGGCGGCGATGCGGGCCGGGTCCACCGTCGCCTCGGACAGCGGATGTTCGGGGCGCGCGGCGGCGTCGAGGACGGCGGTCAGCGGCTCTGTCACCGGATCGTAGGCGGGCAGGTCCTGTGGGATTTCCACCGGATCCGCGGGCGGGGCCGGATCGGGTTCCGGGATGGGCAGCGGTTCCGGCGCGGGTTCGGGATCATGGCCCGGATCGGGGACATTGGCCGGTTCCGGTTCCGGCACGACCTCGGGCGCGGGGGGCGGCACCTGCACGGGTTCGGTATCGGGCAGCGGCGTCGTTTCCGGCAGGTCGGGCTGCGGTTCCTCTTCCGGCGCGGCGGGTTCGGGCTGAACCTCGGGCTGCGGGGGTTCGGGGGTCTTTTCGGGCTCTGCGGCAAGGATGCGGATCGGGTCCTGGTCGCGGTCGACCTTGGCCCCGTCCTTCAGCACGGTCGCGGCATGGGCGGTCGGGCCGAAGAAGGGTTCGGCCGCATAGGAGGCGTCGGCGGGGATTGCCACGAAGGACAGCGGGTTGAACCCGTTGGCTACCGCGAACCCCTCGGCCTCCTCCAGCGTCTCGCGCGCGAGGACGGCGACTTGCACGGTCGGCCCCTTGCCCCAGTGATCCCAGACGAGATCGGCCACGTCATAGGGCGTCTGCCCCTCCAGCCCGGCGGCGATCTGGGCGCGGCGCTTGGCGGCATCGGGGCCGGGGGCGTCGATCGTCAGATATTTGATCTGGGAATTGGGAATGACGAGCTTGGTCGAGATGCCCTCGGGCGCGAGGTCCAGCGCGCGGGCACGCAGGGCGGCCAGCGCTGCGGGCAGGTCGTCCACCGCAAAGGGGGTGCTGCCGATTTCGGTCCAGCCGCGCTTGGTGCGGTGCAGCAGCGCGATGCTGTCATCGGTGAAGTTCAGGGCGAAATTCGGCTTCATATCGGGGGTCTAGCACAGCTTTCGGCGATGCGGGAATGCGGCGCGGAGGTCGGGAAGTTCCTACAGCAGCTTTTTGCCGAAGGAAAGCACGGGACACGGGGTTGTGGCTTGCCTGCCGGAACGGGCGGGGGTGTAGTCGGCATATCTTAGCACAGGAGTTCGTTTCATGCGCATCCTTTCCGGCCTTCTGGTGGCCTCGGCCCTGACGGGGGTGGCGGCGTCGGGTCTGCCCGCCCTTGCGGCAGAGACGGCAGCGCCCCCTGCCACGATCACCGTGACGGGCGAGGGCGAGGTTCTGGCCGCGCCCGATCTGGCGACGGTCAGCCTTGGCGTGACGGCGCAGGGCGAGACGGCGGCCGAGGCGATGTCGGGGGCAAGTGCCGCGCTGGCCGCGGTGATCGGGCGGTTGAAGGGCGCGGGGGTGGAGGCGAAGGATATACAGACCTCGAACTTGAGCCTCAACCCCAACTGGGTGGCGCCCGCCGATGGCAGCAGCGCGGCGGTGATCGATGGCTATGTGGCGTCGAACATGGTGACGGTGCGGGTGCGCGCGCTGGAGGGGCTGGGCGGGGTTCTGGATGCGGTCGTGGCGGACGGGGCCAATACGCTGAACGGTATTTCCTTCGGGCTGGCCGATCCCGATCCGCTGATGGACGAGGCCCGCAAGGAGGCGGTTGCCGAGGCGAAGGCGCGGGCGGAGCTGCTGGTGGGGGCAGCGGGGGCGTCGCTGGGGCGCATCCTGTCGATCAGCGAGAGCGGCGGGATGGCGCCGCCCATGCCGATGTACCGGATGGAAGCGGCCATGGCGTCGGACGCGGCGGTGCCGGTGGAGGCGGGCGAGGTCGGGATGGTGGCGGCGGTGACGATCACCTGGGAGATCGCGCA
Organism: Paragemmobacter amnigenus; assembly: GCF_009908265.2. Lineage (GTDB taxonomy): Bacteria > Pseudomonadota > Alphaproteobacteria > Rhodobacterales > Rhodobacteraceae > Paragemmobacter > Paragemmobacter amnigenus. Next base: position 109,326 of record NZ_JAAATX020000002.1, read on the forward strand.
GTAGCGCGGTTCCGGATCGCTCCGGACACCAAAAGGGGCGCCGGTGGCGCCCCTTTGCGTCTGTTGCGCCGTGGTCAGGCGGTGGCGGCGGCCAGCGCCTGATCGAGATCGGCGATGATGTCGTCGGCATGTTCGATGCCGATGGACACGCGCACCACGTTCGGGGCGGCGCCGGCCTTGATCTGCTGTTCCTCGGTCAGCTGGCGGTGGGTGGTGCTGGCCGAGTGGATGATGAGCGAGCGGGTGTCGCCAAGGTTTGCCACGTGGCTGAACAGTTTGACGTTGTCTATCAGCTTGACGCAGGCGTCATAGCCCCCTTTGACCGCGAAGGTGAAAAGCGCGCCCGCCCCCTTGGGGCAGATGCGCGCGACGCGGTGGTGATAGGGCGAGGAGGGCAGGCCCGCATAGGTGACGTAGTCGATGCGGGGGTCCTTCTCCAGCCATTCGGCCACCTTGCGGGCGTTTTCCACATGCCGGTCCATGCGGAGCGAGAGCGTCTCGATCCCCATCAGCGTGTAATGGGCGCCCTGCGGGTTCATGGTCATGCCAAGGTCGCGCAGCCCCACCGCGATGGAGTGGAAGGTAAAGGCCATCGCCCCCAGCGCGGGGTGGAAGGCCAGCCCGTGATAGGCGGGTTCGGGTTCGGAGAGGGACGGGAACTTGCCCGATTTCGACCAGTCGAATTTCCCTGAGTCGACCACGATGCCGCCCGTGACGGTGCCGTTGCCGGTCAGGTATTTGGTGGCGGAATGGACGACCAGCGTCGCGCCATGTTCGATGGGGCGGCAGAGATAAGGGGTGGCCGAGGTGTTGTCGACGATCAGCGGCAGACCGACCTTGTCGGCCACGCCTGCGACGGCGTCGAGGTCGGTGATGTAGCCGCCCGGATTGGCGATCGACTCGCAGAAGATGGCGCGGGTGTCGTCATCGACGGCGGCCTCGAGCGCGGCGAGGTCGTCGAAATCGACGAACTTGGCCGACCAGCCGAAGCGTTTGATGGTCTGGCTGAACTGGGTCATCGTGCCGCCGTAAAGGCGGGTGGAGGCGATGATGTTCTTGCCCGGTCCCATCAGCGGGAAGAGCGCCATGATCTGCGCGGCGTGACCGGACGAGCAGCAGATGGCCCCCGCCCCGCCTTCCAGCGCGCAGACGCGGTTGGCGAGCGCCGAGACGGTGGGGTTCGTCAGGCGCGAGTAGATGTAGCCGATTTCCTGCAGGTTGAAGAGTTTGGCCGCGTGGTCGGCATCGCGGAAGACATAGGCCGTGGTCTGGTAGATCGGCACCTGCCGCGCGCCGGTGGCGGGGTCGGCGGCTGTGCCCGCGTGGATTTGCAGCGTTTCGAAGGCAAGTTGGCGTTCGGTCATGGCCTGTCCCTCCCATGGGTTGTGACGCAGGCAGGGTAGGGGATGGGGCGCGGGCTGTGAAGGTGGGTTAAGTCGCGGCACTGGTATGATGACTGCGGCGTCAGATGCGGGGGCCGCCGCCGGCGCGGATCCAGCCGAAGTAATCCTGCGATCCCATCTGTCCGCCCTTCAGCGCGATCTGCAACCCGTCATGCGGGGCGCTGCCATGGGCGGTGCACAGCGCCGCGCCGGGGATAGTGGGGGCCAGCGCGGTGAGCGCCTGCAGGTCCAGTTGGCGCAGGGCGTGGCCCGAGGTGTCGCCGCCCGAGATGACGGCGCGGGAAATGCCGGTGGCGCGCAGGGTGGCCGACAGGATGCGGCCCAGCGCTTCGCCGATGCGGCGGTTGGCGGTTTCGGGGGCGATCCGCGCAGAGGACAGGGCCGCGCGGAAGCGGGCGACGGCGGGGTCGTCATGGCCCGCGGCGGAATGGATGAGCGGGCTTTGGCCGCGGGCGGCGGCTTCGGCCGCGGCGGCGGTGAGGCGGGATTCCTCGGCCGCGAGGCTGTTGTCGTCGCGGCAGGCGGCGGTTGCGTCGAAGGGGATCAGGGCAAAGCCGTTGGCACCCGCCCATCCGATCTGCGCCGCCGTGACGGCCGAGACGGAACCCGAGACGGCGATGATCCGTGCAACGGCACCGGCCGAGGGGGCGGGGGGCGCGGATGGCAGGAGGCCGGTCTGTTGCCACTGGCGCACAAGGGCGTATTCCACCCCCTGACTGCCCGCGACAAGGCTGCAATCCTTGCGGTTTTCCCAGATGAGGCGGCCTGCGGCGGTCTCGGTCTCGGCATCGATGCTGTCGATGGACAGGATGCGCGCGCCCGTCGCCATCGCCTCGGTCCAGCGGGTTTGCGGGGCGGTGGAGAGGGCTTCGAGGTCGATCAGTGCCGAGGCGAGGGCGGTCTGGCGGGCAAGGTGGCGCAGCAGGTCGGAGTCGTCCATCGGGGTGGCGGGATGGCGGGACATGACGGGGTGGCGGTCAAGGCGGAAGACGCCGTCGGGGCTGCCTGCGAAGAGGTGGCCGAAGGACTGGTAGCGGCGCATCTGCGGGGCGGCGGTCAGCAGGGGAACGGCGCGGGCGGGGCGGATGGTCAGGGCGATTTCCAGCGCGCGGCCGATGCTGCCCAGCGTGGGGGAGGAGTCGAAGGTGGAGCAGAGTTTGTAATGCAAAAGCTCTGCCCCCGTGGCGTGGAGCCATGCGAGGGGGGCGGGGAGGTTTTCCCCCATCCAGTCCGGCCCGTGGCTGCGGGCGGTTGAGGCAATGCCGAGCGCGCGGCAATGGGCGAAGCGGGCGGCAAGGGCCGCGTCGGGGATGGCGGTGAAGAGGACCGACGGGATGCCCGCGAAGGCGAGAACCTCCATCACCGCGGCCGATCCGGTGAAGTCGTCGCCATACCACGCGATGAGGGGGGAGGGGCTGGTCATGGCGCGTCCTTCGTGCTGGCTTGACGCAAGGGATGTTATGAGATCATACCAGTTGGCATCAACCCTTCCCGAGAGGAACCCAGCGATGACCAAGATTGCCCTGTTCGGCGCGGGCGGAAAGATGGGTGTTCGCCTGTCCACCAATCTGGCCAAGACCGATTATCATGTCGCCCATGTCGAGGTGAGTGCGGCGGGGCAGGCGCGGCTGAAGGAGGCGCTGGGTTTCGACTGCGTGCCGGCAGAGGCGGCGATCGCGGGGGCGGATGCGGTGATCCTTGCCGTGCCCGACACCCATATCGGCAAGGTCGCGCAGGAGGTCGTGCCGAAGCTGGCGGCGGGGACGGTGGTGGTGATCCTCGACGCCGCGGCGCCCTATGCGGGGCATCTGCCGGAACGGGCGGATATCACCTATTTCATCACCCATCCCTGCCACCCGCCGATCTATAACGACGAGGTCACGCCCGAGGGCAAGGCCGACCATTTCGGCGGCGTGGCGGCCAAGCAGGGGATCGTCTGCGCGCTGATGCAGGGCCCGCGCGCGCATTATGCGGTGGGCGAGGCCATCGCGCGGGCGATCTATGCGCCGGTGGTGCGCAGCCACGAGGTGACGGTGGCGCAGATGGCGATGCTGGAACCCGGCTTGTCGGAAACGGTCTGCGCGTCGCTGATGACGGTGATGCGCGAGGCGATGGATGAATGCGTGGCGCGCAGTGGCGTCAGCAAAGAATGCGCGCGGGATTTCCTGCTGGGCCATATGAACATCCTTGGCGCTGTGCTGTTCGAGGAACGTCAGGGCGTGTTTTCGGACGCCTGCAACAAGGCGATCCAATACGGGATTCCGGTCCTGATGAAGGACGACTGGAAGCGGGTCTTTGACTGGGACGAGATCACGGCCAGTATCAGGCGCATCACCTGATGGGGTGACGCGGAACGGGGGGGCGCGGATGATCACCGACTGGTTCGAGGTTCTGGATGCGCGCTTTGCCGCGCTGATCCTGCCCAATGTTCATGTCGATACCTTGTGGACCGGCGGGCGGTGGCTGGAGGGGCCGGTCTATGTGCCCGCCGCGCGACATCTGCTGTTTTCCGACATCCCCAACGACCGCGTGCTGCGCTGGGACGAGATGACGGGGGCGGTGGGGCCGTTCCGCGTGCCGTCGGGCTTTGCCAATGGCCACACGCTGGACCGTGCGGGGCGGGTGCTGGCCTGCGAACACCAGACGCGGCGGGTGGTGCGGTTCGAACATGACGGGTCGGTCACGGTGATCGCGGCAGAGTGGCAGGGCAGGCGGCTGAATTCGCCAAACGATCTGGTCGAGGGGCCGGATGGCGCGGTGTGGTTCAGCGATCCGACATACGGCATTTCCACCGAATACGAGGGCGCGCGGGCCGAAAGCGAGATCGGCGCGCGGCGGGTCTATCGTGCGGTGGAGGGCGGGGTTGAGGCCGTGCTGGACGATCTGGTGCAGCCGAACGGGCTGTGCTTTTCGCCCGACGGGGCGGTGCTTTACGTGGCCGACAGCGGGGCGCAGCCGTCCTGCATCCGTGTCTACCGGATGGAGGGGGGGCGGCCCGTGGCGGGGCGGCTGTTCCATGCGGCGTCGACGGGGTTCTATGACGGGCTGCGCTGCGACCGGCTGGGCAATGTCTGGGTGGCGGCAGAGGGCGGGGTGGAGTGCATCGCGCCGGACGGGGTGCTGATCGGGCGCATCCGGCTGCCCGAGGTGGCGGCGAACCTGTGCTTTGGCGGACCGGCGCGCAACCGGCTGTTCATCTGCGCGACGCGGGCCTTGATGGCGGTCTATCTGAATGTGACGGGGGCCTGAGGTGGGGAGCGTGATGGAGCGGTTCGAGGCGGAATACATGCTGGAAACCGCGTGGCCGCCGGAGAAGGCGGCGGCGGTGATCGCGGGCGAGCAGTCCTCGGGCACGTTCAGGCCGGTGCCGGGGGAGACGGAGGCGTTGAAGGCGCGGTCGGCCGCGCGGGTGGAGGTGCTGGAGGAGCTGGGGCCTTGCGCGGGGCCATCGCTGCCCGGGGCGGCGGGCGGGGCCTATCGGCGGGCGCGGCTGGTGCTGTCATGGCCGGTGGCCAATACGGGGATCAGCCTGCCCAACGTGATGGCGACCGTGGCGGGCAACCTGTTCGAGTTGAACTGCGTGGCGGGGTTGCGGCTGGTCGATCTGCGTTTTCCCGAAGGCTTCGTGGCGGGATGCCCGCGTCCGGCCTTTGGTGTGACGGGCACGCGGGCGCTGTCGGGGGTGGAGGGGCGGCCGCTGATCGGCACGATCATCAAGCCGTCGATCGGGCTGACGGCCGAAGAGACGGCGGCGATGGTCGACACGCTCTGCGCGGCGGGGATCGATTTCATCAAGGATGACGAGTTGCAGGCGGACGGCGCGGTCTGCCCCTTCGACGACCGCGTGCGGGCGGTGATGGCGGTGATCCGCGCCCATGCCGAGCGGACGGGGAAGGCGGTGATGTATGCCTTCAACCTGACCGGCGAGGTGGACGAGATGCGGGCGCGGCATGATCTGGTGCTGCGCGAGGGGGGTAGCTGCGTGATGGTCAGCGCAAATTCGGTGGGGCTGACGGGGATGCTGGCGCTGCGGCGGCATGCGCGGTTGCCGATCCATCTGCACCGCAACGGCTGGGGGTATCTGTCGCGCCATCCCGCGCTGGGGTTCGACTATGCGGCGTGGTCCAAGCTGTGGCGGCTGGCGGGGGCGGATCACATGCATGTCAACGGTCTGGCCAACAAGTTCTGCGAAGGCGATGACAGTGTCATGGTGTCGGCACGGTCATTGCTGTCGCCGCTGTCGGGGGGGCATGCGGGGGTGACGATGCCTGTCTTTTCATCCGGTCAGACGGCCTTGCAGGCGCATGGGACATGGGCGGCGCTGGGGACGGCGGATCTGATCTTTGCGGCGGGCGGCGGGATCATGGCGCATCCCGATGGGCCTGCGGCGGGGGTGCGGTCGTTGCAGGATGCATGGGCGGCGGCGATGGCGGGGGTGTCTCTGGCGCAGGCGGCGAAAGAGAGTCCCGCTCTGGCAGCGGCAGTGCGTGGGTTCGGGTAGCGGTGCCTTGCCGCGCGGGGCCGGACCGCAGGCAGACATTTACGTAAAATACGTAAATTCCTGTGGCGAGGGGGCGTGATGATGATGATGGATCGCGCCTGCGGCAGGGTGCTAGGGATCGCGGCATGACATACGAGCTTTTCTTTGCCCTGCTGGGCTTTGCCTTCGTCACCTCGGTCACGCCGGGGCCGAACAACATGATGCTGCTGGCGTCGGGTGTGAATTTCGGGCTGCGGCGGACGGTGCCGCATATGCTGGGCATCTCGGTCGGTCATTCGGTGATGGTCTTTCTGGTGGGGCTTGGCGTGGCGGGGGTGTTTCTGGCGCATCCGCTGGCGCTGGTCGCGCTGAAGCTGGGGGCGGTGGCCTATATGCTGTGGCTGGCGTGGAAGATCGCCCATGCGACGAACGGGCCGGGCGCGCCGCGAGGGGGCAAGGCGGCGGGGCGACCGATGACGTTCCTGCAGGCGGCTGCCTTTCAATGGGTGAACCCCAAGGCATGGGCCATGGCGCTGGGCGCGGTGGCGGCCTATGTGCCGGAGCCTTCGGTCGGCGCCTATGCGGCGGTGGCGGTGGTGTTCGCGGCGGTCAACCTGCCCAGCGTGTCGGTCTGGGCCGCGGCGGGGCAGGGGCTGCGGCGCTGGCTGGACCATCCGGCGCGGCTGCGGGCGTTCAACTGGGCGATGGCGGGGCTGCTGGTCCTGTCGCTGATCCCCGTGGTGATGATGGAGATCTGAGCGGGCGGGGGTGACGGCGGGGTTGACGGCGGGGGCGGGCTGCGGGACGCTGGTCACATGTTCCCGATCCGCGACCATAACCCGTCGGGCCGCAGGCCCATCGTCACGCTGTGCCTGATCGGGGCGAATGTCCTGATCTTTGTGGCCTATTGGCTGGGCCTGCCATCGGAAGAGGCGCTGGGGCGGTTCTTCATGGAATTCGGGCTGGTGCCCGCGCGGATCAGCTATGGCGAGGGGTACTGGACCTTTGTCAGTTCCATGTTCCTGCACGGGGGATGGATGCATCTGCTGGGCAACATGCTGTTTCTGCACATCTTCGGCGACAATCTGGAGGAGGAGATGGGGCATCTGCCCTATCTGGGATTCTATCTGCTGTCGGGATTTGGCGCGGCGGTGTTGCAGTATCTGGCCGAGCCGCAATCGATGGTGCCGATGGTGGGGGCGTCGGGGGCCATTGCGGGGGTGATGGGGGGCTATCTCCTGCTGTTTCCCAAGGCGCGGGTGGATGTGTTCTTCTTTTTCGTGGTGTTTTTCCGGATCATTCCGATCCCCGCATGGATCGTTCTGGGCATCTGGTTCGCGATCCAGCTGGGCAGCGGCTGGATGACGCCTGCCGACATGGGAGGCGTGGCCTATTGGGCGCATGTGGGCGGTTTCGTGGCGGGGCTGGCGGCGTCGGTGCCGCTGTGGCTGCGCCGTGGCGGGACGGGGTTCTGGAGCCGGACGCATGGCGCGCCGCCGCATCCGGAGGCGGAGTATCGCATGGTGCGGACATCCGTCCCGCGGGTCAGGCGGGGCGGGCGGGGGCCTTGGGGGTAACGCCTTGGTCCGGCGGGATTATTCGCCGCGGATGATCTTGCGGAAGGGTTCGAACAGGGGTTCGTTGGCGCAGATCAGCGCGCCCTTGACCAGCGGGTCGTCACCGTCGCGGATGGCCGAGACGAAACCGCCCGCCTCGCGCACCAGCAGAAGGCCCGCGGCGATGTCCCATTGCTGAAGCTCGCGCTCCCAATAGCCGTCGTAGCGGCCTGCCGCGACATAGGCGAGGTCGAGCGAGGCCGCGCCCCAGCGGCGGACGCCCGCGCAGGCGGGCATCAGGCGGGCAAGATCCTGCAAGGTGGCGGGAAGGGTGGATTTCGCGCCGAAGGGGACGCCGGTGGCAAAGACGGCCTCGTGCATCTCGCGCCGGCCGGAGACGCGCATGCGGCGGTCGTTCATCCACGCGCCTGCGCCCTTTTCGGCCCAGAAAAGTTCGTCTTTGGCCGCGTCATAGACCACGGCCGAGACGATGTCGCCCTTGTGTTCCAGCGCGATGGACACGGCCCAGTGCGGCATGCCGTGCAGGAAATTGGTGGTCCCGTCCAGCGGATCGACGATCCAGCGGCGGGTGGGATCGGCCCCGTCCTGACCGCCCGTCTCTTCGCCCAGCCAGCCATAGGTGGGGCGGGCGCCCAACAGTTCTTCCTTGATCAGGCGTTCCGCCTCGCGGTCGGCGCGGGAGACGAAGTCGCCGGGGCCTTTGGAGGAGACCTGAAGGTTCTCGACCTCGCGGAAGTCCTTGACCAGCGAGCGGCCTGCCTTGCGGGCGGCCTTGATCATCAGGTTGAGGTTCGCGCTGCCTTGCATTGCAGGGGCTCCGGGAGGTGAGGGATCAGGGGCGGTGCATTACACGGGGGCGGGGGGGAAGGGAAGGGGGACTGTGGGCCGCGTGCAGGATGGGGGGCGGATAAATCCAAGTCAAACAGTCGGGAATTTATGTTGACTGAAAAACTTGGGAAATCTATCAGGGCGGAAATGCGACCCCTCCTGCCCTTTGCCAAGACGTGCCCTGCCATGCCTTTCGATCTGGACGACCTTGCTGCCCGTGGCGATGCGCCCTGTCTGGTGACCCATGGCGGCGCTGTGGTGAGCTATGCCCGTGTGGCCGCGCGCGCGGCCGAGGTCGGGCGGCGGCTGGGGGCAGGGCGCAAGCTGGTCGCGCTGGAGGCCGAAGCGTCGGAAGAGGGGATTGCGGCGCTGCTCGGTGCTTGGTCGGCGGGGCATGCGGTGGCCTTGCTGCCCGCAGGTGACGGCGCGGCAATGGCGCGGTTCCGGCGGGATTTCGCGCCGGAGGCGGTGTTTGCGCGGACGGGCGGGCGCTGGCGGCTGATGCTGGACGGGCGGGGCGGGGCGGTGGCGCCGCATCCCGATCTGGCGCTGGTGCTGATGACGTCGGGATCGACCGGACATGGCAAGGCGGTGCGCCTGTCGCGCGCGGCGGTGGCGGCCAATGCGCGCCAGATCGGAGAGGTGCTTGGCCTTGTGGCGGGGGATCGGGCGGCGCTGGTCTTGCCATTGCAGTACTCGTTTGGACTGTCGGTGCTGACATCGCATCTGGCGGCGGGGGCGTCGGTCTGGCTGGCAGGGGGCGGGATACTGGGCGCGGGGTTTCTGGATCGCTGCACGGCGTTGCGGATCAGCAACATCCAGACCGTGCCGATGGGGTATGACCTGCTGGAGCGTGCGGGTCTTTTGGGCGCGGACCTGCCCGCGCTGCGGTTTCTGGCCGTGGCGGGGGGCGGGTTGGCGCCTGCGGTGCAGCGGCGGTTTGCCGCGGCGATGGCGGCGCGGGGCGGGCGGTTCCATGCGATGTATGGCCAGACCGAGGCGGTGGCGCGGATTGCCTGCCTGCCGGCGGAGATGGCGGTGGAGCGGGCGGGGTGCATCGGTCTTGCGGTTCCGGGGGGTGCTCTGTCGCTGCGGGATGCGGCGGGGGGCGAGGGAGAGCTGGTCTATCGCGGGCCGAATGTAATGATGGGTTACGCCACCGCGCGGGCCGATCTGGCGCGGGGGCACGATGTGGCGGAACTGGCCACCGGAGACATCGCGCGCTGCGAGGCGGACGGGGTCTGGCGCATCGTCGGGCGCAAGCGGCGGATGTCGAAGATCGCGGGCGTGCGGATCGGGCATGACGCGGTGGAGGCGGGGCTGGCGGCGCGGGGGCTGCGGGCGGCGGTCCTTGGCGGGGATGACGGGTTGCGCGTGGCCTACGAGGGCGGGGCGGATTGCGGTGAAGTTGCGGAAATCGCGGCGGAAATCGCGGGGGTGATGCGGCGGTCGGTCGTGGCCTTTGCGGTCGGGGCCTTGCCGCGACTGCCGTCGGGCAAGGTGGATTATGCGGCACTGGGTCGGATGGACCTGCCCCGCGACCGGACGGATGCGGTCGAGGGTGTCGAGGCCGCGTTCCGCGCCTGTTTCCATCCGGTGCCGGTGACGGGGGGTGACAGCTTCGCCTCGCTGGGGGGCGACAGTCTGCGGCATGTGGAACTGGCATTGGCGCTGGAGCGGGCCTTGGGCCGCGTGCCGGAGGGGTGGGAGGAGACGAGCCTTGCCACCCTGTCGCGGCTGGAGCGGGGCGCGGGGCGGTCGGAGGTGTCAACGGAGCTTGCCGTGCGGGCGGGGGCCATTCTGGCGGTCGTCGTGACGCATGAGACGCTGTGGCCGGTCTATGGCGGGGCGGCGGCGATGGTGGTGCTGGTCGGGCTGGTCTGGGCGCGGTTCCAGCGGGCGGCGGTCGCGGCGGGGGACTGGATGCATCTGCTGCGGCCGCTGGGGCGGGTGCTGGTGCCTTACTATCTGATCTTGCTGGGTTATGCGCTGGCATGGGGGCAGGTGCCGTGGGGGTCGCTGTTTCTGGTGTCGAATTTCGGGATCGGGGATCCGGTGACGCATGACCGGTTGCCGTTCCTGTACTGGTTCGTCGAGGCCTATGTGCAGATGCTGCTGCTGCTGGCAGGGCTGGCGATGGTGCCTGCGGTGCGGCGGGTGGTGCGGGAAAATCCCTTTCGTGCGGGGCTTTATGCGCTGGGCGGGGCGATGGTGCTGCGGCTGTGGGGGGCGGACCTGCTGGGCCTTGGGGGGCGGCGGTTGTTCACCGTGCCTTGGGTGGCCTATCTGGCCTGTTTCGGCTGGCTTGTGGGTTGTGCGGATACGGCACGGCGGCGGTGGGTCGTGCTGGGGCTGGCGGGGGTGGTGATGCCGCTGGTCGCTTTCCTTGGCGGGAACTGGTACGGGGCGTGGCTGAAATATTCCTGCATTTTCGGGGTCTTGGCGTTGCTGTTGTTCGTGCCGAGGCTGCGCTGTCCGGCATGGCTGCGGGGGCTGGTACTGCCGGTCGCGGCGTCGAGTTACCTGATCTACCTGACCCACCGTCTGGTGCCCGAGGTGGCGATGGCGGGGTGGGAGGCGTGGCTGCCGGCATGGGCGTTTTCGGCGCTGTCCGTTGTGGCGGGGGTCGGGGTGGGTGTTGCGCTGACATGGGGGCAGCGGCGGATCGGGGCGTGGTGGGCGCGGCGGGGCGCGGGGGCGGGGCAAGTGCCTGCGGGCGCTGTGTAAATCCGTTTGGCGGGCCGGTTCGGGGCTGTGCGTTGGTTGTGCCGCGCGCTGTGCCGCAGGCTGTACATACGCGCGGCGGGGTCAGGGGGCGTTAACCACGTCTCTGGCGGGGGGCCGGCCAGCGCGGGCTTTGGCAGAATCTGCAAATCCTATCGAAAGGGTTTGCGGGGCCGTGGGGCTGGACTCGGGGCCTGGTCTGCGGCATGTGTGTTATAGTATAACATTACGGAGTCGCCCATGCCTGCCACCCCTGCCACCCCTGCCGATTTCCGCTTGCCGGTCACGGTCCTGTCCGGTTTCCTTGGCGCGGGGAAGACCACGCTTCTGTCCCATGTGCTGAACAACCGGCAGGGGCTGCGCGTGGCGGTGATCGTGAATGACATGGCAGAGGTGAATATCGATGCCGACCTGATCCGCGCGGGGGCGGAGTTGCGGCAGGCGGAGGAGAAGCTGGTCGAGATGACCAATGGCTGCATCTGCTGCACCCTGCGGGATGACCTGCTGGCCGAGGTGCGGGTGTTGGCCGAGGCGGGGCGGTTCGACCATCTGCTGATCGAATCGAGCGGGATTTCGGAACCGCTTCCCGTGGCGGCGACTTTCGATTTCCGCGATGCGGAGGGGGTGAGCCTGTCGGATGTGGCGCGGCTGGATACGATGGTGACGGTGGTGGATGCGGTGAACCTGCTGCGCGATTTCTCTAGCCACGATTTTCTGGCGGCGCGGGTGGAGGTGCCGGAAGAGGACGGGCGGACGCTGGTCAACCTTCTGGTGGAGCAGATCGAGTTTGCCAATGTGGTCGTGCTGAACAAGGTCGGCGATGCGGGGCCGGAGCGGGTGGCGGCGGCGCGCCGGATCATTGCGGCGCTGAACCCCGATGCGCGGGTGATCGAGGTGGATCGGGGGGCGGTCGATCCGGACGCGGTGCTGGGGACGGGGTTGTTCGATTTCGACCGCGCGGCGGAGCATCCCTTGTGGGCGAAGGAGTTGTACGGCTTCGCGTCGCATGTGCCCGAAAGCGAGGAATACGGGATCGAAAGCTTTGTCTTTCGTGCGCGGCGACCGTTCGATCCGGCGCGGGTCCATGCGGTGCTGAACGGTGATCTGCCGGGGGTGATCCGCGCGAAGGGGCATTTCTGGCTGGCGACGCGGCCGGACTGGGCGGCGGAGTTTTCGCTGGCGGGGGCGGTGAGTTCGGTTGCGCCTTTGGGCAAGTGGTGGGCGGCGGTGCCTGCGGCGCGCTGGCCCAAGGGGGGCGAGGGGCTGGCGTCGGTGCAGGCGGTCTGGGCCGAGCCATGGGGGGACCGGCGGCAGGAGATCGTGTTCATCGGGCATGGGATGGACCGCGCGGCGATCGAGGCGGCGCTGGAGGGGGCGCTGGTGCCTGCGGCGGGATTGCTGCCGGAGGATTGGGCGGGGATGGCGGACCCGTTTCCGGCATGGCGCGCGGCATGAGGAATCTGCGATCACCCCTGGCGCGGTGGCGGGAAGGCTGCCCGATGCGGGCGCATGACGCGCTGCCCGCGCCCTTGCGGTTGTGGCTGAAGGGGGCGGTGTTGCCGTGGAGTGCCGAGAGCGCGCGGCGGATCTGGGAGCGGGAGGTGCGGCGGTCGGGGGTGGCGGGCGCCCTGCGGCGGCTGGCGGAGGTGGAGGCGGCGACGCTGGCGCGGGAGCGGGGGCGGAGAGGCGAAATCTGACGCAGATTTCGCGGCGATTTCTGCACGCAGAAATCGGGGGACGCGGAGGGTGCGGGGACCGGAATTTGCGTCAAATTCCGGCGCGGTTCTTGCGTCAAGAACCGCCTTGCCCGCGTTGCAGTTTCACCGGTTCGGTCCGGCCCAGGCGCAGGAAATGCGCCATGAAGGGTTTGGCGGCGTCCTCTTGGCGCGTGGCGGCGTAGAGGCGGCGGGTGATCGTCTTCGGCCCAAGGGGGCGGGTGATGTAGTCGGCATGGCTGCGCACGTCGCGCAGCACCCAGTCGGGCAGGACCGCCACGCCGCGGTTCGATCCCACCAGCATCAGGATGACGGCGGTCAGTTCCACCGGGCGCTGGCCGCGGGGTTCGATCTTGGCCGGGGTCAGGAGTTCGGTGAAGATGTCGAGCTTGTCGCGGCTGACGGGGTAGGTGATGAGGACCTCGTCGCGGAAATCCTCGGCCCCGACCCATGGTTTGGCGGCGATGGGATGGTCTTTCGACGCCACGAAGGTGGGGTGGTAGTCGAAGAGCGGGTTGTAGACGACCCCGTCGAGGCGGAGGGGGTCGGAGGAGATGACGAGGTCCACTTCCTCGCGCAGCAGCGCGGGGATGGCGTCAAAGGCCAACCCTGCGCGGATGTCCACGTCCACTTCGGGCCAGGCGTGGCGGAATTGTTCGAGGACGGGGAAGAGCCAGTCGAAGCAGGCGTGGCATTCGATGGCGATGTGCAGCCGCCCCGTCTTGCCGGATTTCAGGGCGCGGAATTCCTCTTCCAGCGCGTCGATCTCAGGAAGGATGCGTTCGGCGAGTTTCAGCATCCTGAGGCCGGCCGCGGATAGGCGCATGGGTTTGGAGCGGCGGACGAAAAGTTCGATCCCGGCCTGATCTTCCAACCCCTTCACCTGATGCGAGAGGGCGGATTGCGTCATGTTCAGGATGTCTGCCGCGCGGGCGAGGCCGCCTGCCTGATGGATGGCGCGGATGGTGCGGAGGTGGCGGAATTCGAGATGCATGGGTTATGCGGAGATTTCATGTTGATGATGAGTATTATGAATTTGTCTCACATCACGGGATTTGCGACAAGGGGGCATCACAGATGAGGTGTTTCCCATGTCGACCCCGCGCATCAGCTTTGAGTTCTTTCCGCCGCAGACGCTGGATGCGTCGTTCCGGCTGTGGGAGACGGTGCAGATGCTGGCGCCGCTGAAGCCGTCCTTCGTGTCGGTGACCTATGGGGCGGGTGGCACCACGCGGAAGCTGACGCATGAGGCGGTGGGGGCGATCGGGCGGAATTACGGGCTGAACGTGGCGGCGCATCTGACCTGTGTGGATGCCACCCGCGCCGAGACGCTGGAGATTGCCGAGGCCTATGCGGCGGCGGGGGTGACCGAGATCGTGGCGCTGCGCGGCGATGCGCCCAAGGGGGCGGAGCGGTTCGTGGCGCATCCGGAGGGGTTCGCGTCATCCGTCGAGCTGGTGGAGGCGCTGGCGCGGACGGGGAAATTCAAGATCCGCGTGGGCGCATACCCCGAGCCGCATCCCGATGCGGGCTTTGCGGGCGCGGATGTGGAGCATCTGAAGCGCAAGGTGGATGCGGGGGCGACAAGTGCCATCACGCAGTTCTTCTTCAATGCCGATACCTTTTTCCGGTTTCGGGATGCCTGTGTGAAGGCGGGTATCAATGTACCGATCATTCCCGGCGTGCTGCCGGTCATCAGCTGGGAGGGGGCGAAGAAGTTTGCCGCCCGTTGCGGGGCGCAGGTGCCTGCGGCGCTGGACGAGGGGTTCCGCGTCGCGGCGCGGGACGGGCGCGAGGATCTGCTGGCGCTGACGCAGTGCACGACGCTCTGCGCGCGTCTGATCGAGGGGGGCGTGGAGGATCTGCATTTCTACACGTTGAACCGTCCGCATCTGACGCAGGCGGTGGTGCGCGCGCTGGGCATCACGCCGGAGGTGGCGCTGGAGAAGGTGGCGTAAGGCTTTCTGGACGCTTCCCCGTCCCCGGGGAGGTGGCTTCGACTAGGGCGTCCGTTCCTGATCTTTCCGTTCCCGCCGTCTGCACGGCTCCCGCAGGGCGGGGTGGGGATCGCGAAGGGGGCGGGCGCCTTTTTTTGCTGATTTCTGGACATTGGGCGCAAGGGCGCGCGAAAGGCCCCGGTGGGGCGTTTCGCGTGACCGCCGGTAGGGACGCGCGCGACACGCCGGGGCGGGCGCCTTGGGCGCACGACCCGGTGGGGCGGGTCGTGCGCGGCCGTCCTGCGGACCTTTGGGCCACGGGCCCGAACCTGCCGTTTCGCGTGACGGTCGGGCTTCACCCGGGCCCAATGGCCCGGGTGGCGGCCGCACCGCCCCCACGGGGCGGCCGCACGTATACGTGCGACCACCCCGCGGTGCGGCCGCCACCCTCGTGTCGCGCCGTGGCGGCATGGTCCCGCCGAATCGCCCGAATCGCGGCGCGCTTTGCGCTGGCAAGTGAGTCGGAAAACCGCTAGGATTCCGACCAAGCCCGGTTAACGGGCATCCGAGCAGAGCAGCGACAGGCGTATATCCATGACTGAGATGGTCTATGGCTCCATGCCCTCACGGGTGACGGAGCCGGTGCTTCCCCGTTGGTGGCGGACGATCGACAAGTGGTCGATGACCTGCATCCTTTTGCTGTTCGGGATCGGGCTGCTGCTGGGGCTGGCCGCGAGCGTGCCGCTGGCGAGCCGTAATGGGCTGGAGCCGTTCTATTATGTGCAGCGGCAGGCCTTCTTCGGGGGGCTGGCGCTGGCGGCGATGGTGGGGGTGTCGATGATGTCGCCCGCCATGGTGCGCCGGATCGGGGTGCTGGGGTTCCTGCTGTCCTTCGTGGCGCTGTGCCTGCTGCCGGTTTTCGGGACGGATTTCGGCAAGGGCGCGGTGCGCTGGTTCTCGTTCGGGTTTGCCTCGGTCCAGCCGTCGGAGTTCCTGAAACCCGCCTTCATCATCGTCGTCGCCTGGCTGATGGCGGCGAGCTATGACCTGAACGGCCCGCCGGGCAAGTCGGCGAGTTTCCTTCTAGCGATGACGGTGGTAGGGATGCTGGCCATGCAGCCCGATTTCGGACAGGCGGCGCTGGTCCTGTTCGGCTGGGGTGTGGTGTATTTCGTGGCGGGTGCGCCGATCACGCTGATCGGTGTCGTGTTGGGGTTGGTGGTCGTGGGCGGGTTCGGCGCGTATGAGAGCAGCGAGCATTTCGCGCGCCGGATCGACGGCTTCCTGACCCCCGACGTGGACCCGCGCACGCAGCTTGGCTATGCCACGAACGCGATCCAGGAGGGCGGTTTCTTCGGGGTCGGCGTGGGCGCGGGGCAGGTGAAGTGGTCGCTGCCCGACGCGCATACGGATTTCATCATCGCGGTCGCGGCCGAGGAATACGGGCTGATCCTCGTCCTTGTGATCATCGCGCTTTACACCACGGTGGTGGTGCGGTCGCTGATGCGGCTGACCAAGGAGCGCGACCCGTTCATCCGTCTGACGGGGACGGGGCTGGCCTGCATCTTCGGCGTGCAGGCGATGATCAACATGGGTGTGGCGGTGCGGTTGCTGCCCGCCAAGGGCATGACGCTGCCATTCGTGAGTTACGGGGGGTCTTCGGTGATTGCGGCAGGGATTACGGTGGGCGCGCTTCTGGCGATGACGCGGGCGCGGCCGCAGGGGCGGATGGGCGACATCTTCGGTCGGGGCGGGCGCTGATGGCGGGGCCGCTTCTGCTGATCGCGGCGGGTGGCACGGGGGGGCACATGTTCCCCGCGCAGGCGCTGGCCGAGGCGATGGTGCGGAAGGGGTGGCGGGTGAAGCTGTCCACCGATGCGCGGGGTGCGCGCTATGCGGGCGGGTTCCCGCATGTGGTGCAGGTGGAAGAGGTGGCGTCGGCCACCTTTGCCCGTGGGGGCGCGCTGGCCAAGCTGGCGGTGCCGTTCCGGATTGTCGGCGGGGTGGTGTCGGCGGTCTGGGCCATGATGCGCGACAGGCCCGCGGTGGTGGTGGGGTTCGGGGGATACCCGACGATCCCCGCGCTGGCGGCGGCATGGGTGCTGCGGCGGCCACGGATGATCCACGAGCAGAACGGGGTTCTGGGGCGGGTCAATCAGGTTTTCGCGCGTCGGGTCGATCGGGTCGCCTGCGGGACATGGCCCACGGCCCTGCCTGCGGGGGTTGAGGGGATCCATACCGGCAACCCCGTGCGCGGCGCGGTGCTGGAGCGGGCGGGGGCGGGCTATATTCCGCCGGGCGATTATCCCATGAGTCTGCTGGTGATCGGCGGGTCGCAGGGGGCGCGCATCCTGTCGGATGTGGTGCCTGCCGCCGTGGCGGCGCTGCCCGAGGGGATACGGCGGCATCTGCGCGTGGCCCATCAGGCGCGCGAGGAGGATATGGGGCGGGTCGTCGCGGCCTATGAGGCGGCGGGGATCTTGGCGGAGGTGGAGCCGTTCTTCCGCGACATCCCGCGTCGGCTGTCGGAATGCCAGTTGGTGGTGTCGCGGTCGGGTGCGTCGTCGGTTGCGGATATTTCCGTGATCGGGCGGCCGTCGGTCCTGATCCCCTTTGCGGCGGCGACGGGGGATCACCAGACGGCCAATGCGCGGGGGCTGGTCGATGCGGGGGCGGCGGTGCTGATCCCGGAAAAGCTGCTTGACCCTGCCGCGCTGGCCTTGCAATTGGAGGCTGTGCTGGGCCAGCCCGATGCGGCGGTGGCGATGGCGCAACATGCGCTGGGGCAGGGACGCCCCGATGCGACCGAGCGGCTTCAGGCGCTGGTCGAGGAATTGGCGAAGGGAACACAGCGATGAACGCGGCCACCAAGCTTCCGGGGGAGTTGGGTCCCATCCATTTCGTGGGGATCGGCGGGATCGGCATGTCGGGGATCGCCGAGGTGCTGATGACGCTGGGCTATCCGGTGCAGGGGTCGGATTCGAAGGCGTCCAAGATCACCGACCGGCTTGTGAGCCTTGGCGCGCGGTTCTTCGAGGGGCAGCGGGCCGAGAATATCGGAGAGGCGGCGGTGGTGGTGATTTCCTCCGCCATCAAGAAGGGCAATCCCGAGCTGGAAGAGGCGCGGCGCAGGAAGCTGCCCGTCGTGCGGCGGGCCGAGATGCTGGCCGAGCTGATGCGGTTGAAGTCGAACATCGCGATTGCGGGAACGCATGGCAAGACGACCACCACGACGATGGTGGCGACGCTGCTGGACAAGGGGGGATTTGACCCCACGGTGATCAATGGCGGCGTGATCCATGCCTATGGGTCGAACGCGCGGGCGGGCGCGGGCGAGTGGATGGTGGTAGAGGCGGACGAGAGCGACGGGTCGTTCAACAAGCTGCCCGCGACGATTGCCATCGTGACCAACATCGACCCCGAGCATATGGAGCATTGGGGATCCTTTGACGCGCTGCGGAAGGGGTTTCTGGATTTCGTGTCGAACATCCCGTTCTACGGGCTGGCGGTCTGCTGCACGGATCATCCCGAGGTGCAGGCGCTGGTGGGCCGTGTGACGGACCGGCGGATCGTGACATTCGGGTTCAATGCTCAGGCGGATGTGCGGGCGGTGAACCTGCGCTACGAGGGCGGCAAGGCGCGGTTCGACGTGCTGTTGCAGAACGAGGAGGGCGCGGTGATCGAGGATTGCACGCTGCCCATGCCGGGGGACCACAACGTGTCCAACGCCCTGTCCGCCATCGCCGTGGCGCGGCATCTGGGGATGAAGAAGGACGAGATCCGCGAGGCGCTGGCGGGGTTCGGGGGCGTGAACCGCCGCTTTACCCGTGTGGGCGAGGTGGGGGGCGTCACCATCATCGACGATTACGGGCATCATCCTGTGGAGATCGCGGCCGTGCTGAAGGCGGCGCGGCAGGCGGTGCAGGGCGTGCCGGGCGCGCGGATCATCGCGGTGCATCAACCCCACCGCTATACGCGGCTGTCGCATCTGTTCGAGGAATTCTGCACCTGCTTCAACGAGGCGGATGTGGTGGCGATTGCCGATGTCTATGCCGCGGGCGAGGAGCCCATTCCGGGGGCAAGCCGCGATGACCTGATTTCCGGTCTGATCGCGCATGGCCACCGCCACGCGCGGGGCATCAGCGACGAGGCCGATCTGGCGCGGCTGGTCAAGGAACAGGCGCGGCCCGGGGATATGGTGGTCTGTCTGGGCGCGGGCACGATCAGCGCATGGGCGAACGCGCTGCCTGCGCGGCTGATGGGGGCTGCGGCATGAGCTGGGGGCTGGCGGCGGCCTTTCTCTGGCTGATCGTGGCCAATGTCGTGGCGATGTTTCCCAGCCGCGACCAGCACTGGACATGGGCCTATGTCCTGATCGCCTGCGGGATTCCGATCCTTGGCTGGGTGACGTGGGACAGCGGGCCGATCTGGGGGATGGTGCTGCTGGCGGCGGGGGCGAGCGTGCTGCGCTGGCCGGTGGTGTTCGCGTGGCGCTGGATGCGCCGGAAGGGCGCGGAGCCTGCGGAATGATGTGGCCTGCGGTGCGGGGCGTGCTGACCGAGCAGCGGGCGCTGGCCGATCTGACATGGCTGCGCGTGGGCGGGCCGGCGGACGCGCTGTTCCAGCCTGCGGACGAGGCCGATCTGGCGGGGTTCCTGCGCGATCTGGACCCTGCGGTGACGGTGTTTCCCATGGGGGTCGGGTCGAACCTGATCGTGCGGGATGGCGGCATCCGTGCGGTGGTGGTCCGGCTGGGGCGGGGGTTCAACGCGATTTCGGTCCAGGGCGACAGGGTCACGGCGGGCGCGGCGGCGCTGGACGCGCATGTGGCGCGGCGGGCGGCGGAGGCGGGGCTGGACCTGACCTTCCTGCGGACGATCCCCGGCAGCATCGGCGGCGCGGTGCGGATGAATGCGGGCTGCTACGGGTCTTATGTGGCGGATCATCTGGTGTCGGTGCGCGCGGTGACGCGGGCGGGGGATGTGGTGGTGATCCCTGCGGCGGAGCTGGAGCTGCGCTATCGCCAATCCACCCTGCCCGAGGGGTGGGTGATCGTGGAGGCGACGTTCCGCGCCGGTCGCGGGGAGCCTGCGGCGCTGGAGGCGCGGATGGCCGAGCAGATCGCCAAGCGCGATGCGAGCCAGCCGACGAAGGAGCGGTCGGCGGGGTCGACCTTCCGCAATCCGCTGGGGCGGTCGTCCACCGGCCGCGCCGACGATACGCATGAGTTGAAGGCGTGGAAGGTGATCGACGAGGCCGGAATGCGCGGCGCGCGGCGCGGCGGGGCGCAGATGAGCGAGATGCATTCCAATTTCCTGATCAATGCGGGCGGGGCGACGGCCGAGGATCTGGAAGGTTTGGGCGAGGACGTGCGAAAAAGGGTTTTCCAACACAGCGGGATCACGCTAGAGTGGGAAATCATGCGCGTCGGTGAACCGGCGGCAAAATAACGACAAAAACGGGCGTAGACCCGGTTGAGGCGAAGATGGCGGGCGGTTCGGGCAGAAACGTCCCCCTTGTGGCGGTCTTGAAAGGTGGGCTTTCCGCAGAGCGGGAGGTCTCTCTTTCGACAGGGCGTGAATGCGCCAAGGCACTGCGCGAGGCGGGATACGAGGTTGTCGAGGTCGATTGCGGCCTCGATCTGGCTGCGCGGCTGGTCGAGATTTCCCCCGATGTCTGCTTCAACGCCCTGCATGGCCGCTGGGGCGAGGATGGCTGCGTGCAGGGGATGCTGGAATGGCTGCGCATCCCCTATACCCATTCGGGCGTGTTGGCGTCGTCCCTTGCGATGGACAAGCAGCGGGCCAAGGAAGCCTATCGCGCGGCGGGGCTGCCTTGCGTGGAAAGCGTCGTCGTGGCGCGCGAGGCGGTGGAGGCGGGGCATGTGATGGCCGCGCCTTACGTCGTGAAGCCGGTGAACGAGGGATCGTCGGTCGGGGTCTATATCGTCCGCGAAGGGTCGAACGCGCCGCGCCTGTCGGCGGAGATGCCCGCGCGGGTGATGGTGGAGACCTATGCGCCGGGGCGGGAGATGACGGTGTCCGTGCTGGGGGACCGCGCGCTGTGCGTGACCGACATCATCACCGATGGCTGGTACGACTATGACGCGAAATACAAGCCGGGGGGCAGCCGGCATGAACTGCCCGCGAATATCCCTGCCGAGATCGAGGCGGCCTGTCTGGACTATGCGCTGCGGGCGCATAAGGCGCTGGGCTGCCGTGGCCTGAGCCGGACCGATTTCCGCTGGGACGAGGGGCGCGGTCTGGCGGGGCTGATCCTGTTGGAGACGAATACCCAGCCGGGGATGACGCCGACCTCGCTGTCGCCCGAACAGGCGGCGCATGTGGGGATTTCCTTCCCCGAACTCTGCCGCTGGATCGTGGAGGATGCGTCATGCAATCGCTAGGCGGTCCGCGCGTCTATACCCGACAGCCGCGGCGCGACCCTGCGCCGTCGCGCTGGCAATACCGGATGCAGCGGCTGTGGCTGACGCCCTTGTTCCGCGTGCTGTTCCGCGTGGGGCTGCCCTGCTTTGTGATCGCGATGGTGGTGGGCATCTATGCCAGCGACGAGGGGCGGCGCGCGGCGCTGACCGGCACCTTTACCGAGCTGAAGGAGAAATTCCAGAACCGGCCCGAATTCATGGTGGGGCTGGTGTCCGTGGAAGGCGCCTCGCCCGAACTGGCCGAGGCGATCCGCGCGCGGGTGGGGTTGAAGCTGCCGCTGTCGTCCTTTGACATCGATCTGGATGCGGTCAAGGCGCGGGTGGAGGAGCTGGACGCGGTCGCCAATGCCGAACTGCGCGTGCGGTCGGGCGGGGTGTTGCAGGTGCTGATCACCGAGCGGATGCCCGTGCTGCTGTGGCGGCTGGAGGACGAGCGTCTGGAGATGCTGGACGAGACGGGGCATCGCGTGGCGGGGCTGGCCGCGCGGACAGACCGGCCGGACCTGCCGCTGGTGGCGGGCGCGGGCGCGGATGTCGCCACGGGCGAGGCGCTGGAGATTTTCGCGGCGGCCCAGCCCATCCTGCCGCGCGTGCGGGGGCTGGTGCGCGTGGGCGAGCGGCGGTGGGATCTGGTGCTGGACCGCAACCAGAAGATCCTGCTTCCGGCAGAGAATGCGGTGGCGGCGCTGGAGCGGCTGATGGCGCTGGACAAGGCCGAAGACCTTTTGGCGCGTGATGTATTGAGTGTGGATTTGAGAAACGAAAAGCGACCCGTGCTGCGGCTGGCGCCCTATGCGCTGAACGAACACCGCAAGGCACAGGGCATTGATACGAGCGGGAGTGAACTATGACCGGGCTTTACCAATCCCAGCGGGCGATGCGGCACATGCGGCGCGCGGCGATGCAGCGCGGTGTGGTCGCGGTTCTGGATGTGGGGACATCGAAGATCGCCTGTCTGATCCTGCGGTTCGACGGGCCGGAGCGGCTGCGCGAGGTGGATGGCGTGGGGCCGATGGCGGGGCAGTCGTCCTTCCGCGTGATCGGCGCGGCGACGACGCGGTCGCGCGGCGTGAAGTTCGGCGAGATCGCCGTGATGAACGAGACGGAGCGCGCGATCCGCACGGCGGTGCAGGCGGCGCAGAAGATGGCCAATGTGCGGGTCGATCACGTGATCGCCTGTTTCAGCGGGGCAGAGCCGCGCAGCTATGGCCTTGCGGGCGAGTGGGATTTGCAGGATTCGGTCGTGACGGAACAGGACGTGGCGCGGGTGCTGTCGGCCTGTGACGTGCCGGACCTTGGGCCGGGGCGCGAGGTGCTGCATGCCCAGCCGGTGAATTTCGCGCTGGACCACCGCACGGGCCTGGGCGATCCGCGCGGGCAGATCGGCAACCGGCTGGCCTGCGACATGCATCTGCTGTCGGTCGAGGGGTCGGTGGTGCAGAACCTGCTTTACTGCATCAAGCGCTGTGATCTGGAATTGGCGGGGATCGCGTCTTCGGCCTATGTGTCGGGGATATCGTCGCTGGTGGAGGACGAGCAGGAGCTGGGCGCGGCCTGCATCGACATGGGCGGCGGGTCCACGGGCATTTCCATCTTCATGAAGAAGCACATGATCTATGCGGATTCCGTGCGGATGGGCGGGGATCATGTGACCTCTGACATCTCGAAGGGGCTGCATATCCCGACGGCGGTGGCCGAGAAGATCAAGACCAAGCATGGCGGGGTCTATGCCACCAGCATGGATGACCGCGAGATGATCGAGATGGGCGGCGAGAGCGGCGACTGGGAGAAGGACCGCCGCCAGATCAGCCGGACCGAGCTGATCGGGATCATGCGTCCGCGGGTCGAGGAAATTCTGGAAGAGGCGCGGTCGCGGCTGGATGCGGCGGGCTTTGACCATCTGCCGAGCCAGCAGATCGTGCTGACGGGGGGCGCAAGCCAGATCCCCGGACTGGACGGGCTGGCCGCGCGCATTCTGGGCCAGCAGGTGCGGCTGGGCCGTCCGCTGCGCGTGCAGGGACTGCCGCAGGCGGCGACGGGGGCGGCTTTTGCCAGCGCCGTGGGCCTGTGCCTGTTTGCGGCGCATCCGCAGGACGAATGGTGGGACTTTGAAATTCCGAGTGAGCGGTACCCCGCGCGTTCCCTGAAACGGGCCTTCAAATGGTTCAAGGACAACTGGTAAGGGCAAGATACGGTGCTTGCGGCGAAATCCCGCTGATTGCGGGCGTGGACATCCCATATTTTGTGGGCGTTTCGCGTTTTTTGCGTGACCTGATCGACCCTTGTGGATAGAATCGTGGATAAATTCGGATTCCTGCGCCCGGGACAGGCGCGACTTACAGCCGGACACCAAAAAACGGCGGCTCAACGAACAGCAGGCGGAGTGGCAATGACCCTTAATCTGATGATGACCTCGCAGCAGGAAGAGCTGAAGCCGCGCATCACCGTCTTTGGTGTCGGCGGTGCGGGCGGGAATGCCGTCAACAACATGATCGACAAGCATCTGGAGGGCGTGGAGTTCGTGGTGGCGAACACCGACGCGCAGGCGCTGAAACATTCCAAGGCCCATGCGCGCATCCAGATGGGTCTGAAGGTGACCGAGGGGCTGGGCGCGGGTGCGCGGCCGCAGGTCGGGGCGGCGGCGGCCGAGGAGACGATCGAGGAGATCGTGGACCATCTGGCGGGCGCGCATATGTGCTTTATCACCGCCGGCATGGGTGGTGGCACCGGCACGGGGGCCGCGCCGATCATCGCGCAGGCGGCGCGCGAGCTGGGTGTGCTGACGGTGGGTGTGGTGACCAAGCCCTTCCAGTTCGAAGGCGCCAAGCGGATGAAGCAGGCCGAGGAGGGCATCGAAGCCCTGCAGAAGGTCGTCGATACGCTGATCATCATCCCGAACCAGAACCTGTTCCGTCTGGCGAACGAGCGCACGACCTTTACCGAAGCCTTCGCGATGGCCGACGATGTGCTCTATCAGGGCGTGAAGGGTGTGACGGACCTGATGGTGCGGCCGGGCCTCATCAACCTCGACTTCGCCGACGTGCGGGCGGTGATGGACGAGATGGGCAAGGCCATGATGGGCACGGGCGAGGCGACGGGCGAGGATCGCGCGGTGCAGGCGGCTGAGAAGGCGATTGCCAACCCGCTGTTGGACGAGATTTCCCTGAACGGCGCGCGCGGTGTTCTGATCAACATCACCGGTGGTTACGACCTGACGCTGTTCGAGCTGGACGAGGCGGCGAACATCATCCGCGAGAAGGTCGATCCGGATGCCAATATCATCGTGGGGTCCACGCTGGACGAGAATATGGGCGGCGCGATCCGCGTGTCGGTCGTGGCGACCGGCATCGATGTGAGCAAGGCCGCCAAGCAGGAGGCGCCGGTGGCGCGTCGCAGCATGGCGGCGCCGCTGCCGCAGCCGACCCCCGCGCCGGAGCCGCGCCGCGAGGTGCCGCTGACCGTGCAGCAGATGGCCCCCGCCGCGCAGCACGCCGCCCCGCAGCCCGAGCCGCTGGTGATGCAGCAGCCCGTGCCGCAGCAGCAGGCGCCGTCGCTCTTTGACGCGCAGCCCGGCTATGAGGTCGAGCCGGAGATGGACGCGATGGACGATCTGCCGCCGCCCGCCTATCGCCCGCAGCCTGCGCCGCAGCAGCGCCCGACGGCAGCGATGGATCAGGATGCCGCAGCCTTCATGGCGCCGCGTCCGCGTGCACCGGGGACGCCGTCGCCCGAAGCTCTGGCCCGTTTGCAGGCAGCCGTGACCAAGGCACCGGCCGCCCCTGCCGCGCAGCGCCCGATGGCCGCGCAGCCGCGCGTCCAGGCCCCCGCGCCCAAGCCTGCCGAGGCCCCGCGCCCGCGGTTCGGCATCGGGTCGCTGATCAACCGCATGGCCGGAGGCGGTGCCGAACCGCAGGGCAATGCGATGCGCCAGCAGCCGCAGGTGCAGGGCTATGATGACGAGCCGGAGATGAATGCGGATCAGGAAAAGATCGAGATTCCCGCCTTCCTGCGGCGTCAGGCCAACTGAAACCCGCGCTGACGGATTGTTACAGCGCGCTTGGGCCCGGACCGAAAGGTCCGGGCTTTTCGTTTGAAAACAACGGCTTGGCGTGGTTCTGCTGTTGTCACACTCGGTCATAAAGAGTGAGTTGAGTTTGCAGGCGCGGCAACTTAACTCAAACTCGCCGGAAAGCTGTGTCCTTCCGGTGGCATGGCCGCGCGGCGGCTGTCACGAGGCCCATGTCACGAAGCCCCTGTCACGAAGCACGGACGAACCAGTTGCAACGCACCCTCAAATCCGCTGTCACCTTCACGGGCCTTGGCCTGCACGGGGGGCAACCGGTCCGCATGGTGGTCCGTCCGGCGCCTGCGGGGCACGGGATCGTGTTCCAGCGGACGGATGTGACGCGGGGTGATGCACGGATCGTGGCGCGCTGGGATGCGGTGGTGCCGTCCAAGCTGTGCACGCTGGTCGCCAATGGCGAGGGCGTGTCGGTCTCGACCATCGAGCATGTGATGGCGGCGCTGGCGGGCTGTGCGATCCACAACGCGCTGATCGAGATCGACGGGCCGGAAGTGCCGATCCTTGACGGGTCGGCGGTTCCCTTTGTCGAAGGGTTCCTTGCGGCGGGCACGGTGGGGCAGGATGCGGTGGTGCGGGCGATCCGCGTGCTGCAGACGGTCGAGGTGCGCGAGGGCGAGGCCGTGGCGCGGCTGGAGCCAGCCGAAAATCTGGAGATCGATTTCCGCATCGATTTTGCCGAGGGCGCGATCGGGCGGCAGGAAAAGCGCATGTCGCTGGCCAATGGCGCCTTTGTGCGCGAGTTGTCGGACAGCCGCACCTTCTGCCGTCAGGCGGATGTGGATGCGATGCGGGCCAATGGCCTTGCGCTGGGCGGCACGCTGGAGAATGCGGTCGTGTTTGACGGCGACGAGGTGCTGAGCCCCGGCGGGCTGCGCCATCGGGACGAACCCGTGCGGCACAAGATGCTGGACGCGGTGGGCGACCTGTCGCTGGCGGGGGCGCCGATCCTTGGGCGGTACACGGGTATCCGTGCGGGCCATGCGCTGACCAACCGGCTTTTGCGGGCGCTCTTCGCGCGTCCCGAGGCGTGGATGCTGGTCGAGGTGGGCGAGCAGACGGGCTGCAAGTTGCCCGGCATCGGCGTGCACGAGGCCGATCTGCCCCAACGCGCCGAGGCCGTGCCTGCGGCGTGAAAGCCGTTTTGCGGTCCGGATTTTTCTGTGCTAGGACGGCTGCAAGAACACGGGAGCGGTGCTTTGCATCCGGCCCCGTGCGAGGAATGGCGTGGGGTAGGCGGAAGATGGCAGTCGTGAAGTCGGGCGTGCGGATCCTGGGGCTGGCGGTGCTTGCCTCAGTCCTTGTCGCATGCGGACCGCAGGAGCGGCCACTCGACAGTTATACCGCCGAGGAAATCTACAAGCAGGGCGAGCTGGCGCTGGCATCGGAGCGCCGTCCCGACGGGGCGATCCGCTATTTCCAGGAGGTGGAGCGGCTTTACCCCTATAGCGAATTCGCCAAGCGCGCGCTGATCATGCAGGCCTTCAGCTATCACAAGGCCAAGAAATACGAAGAGGCGCGGGCGGCGTCGCAGCGCTATCTCGATTTCTATCCGGGCGACGAGGATGCGCCCTATGCGCTGTATCTCATGGCGCTGAGCTATTACGACCAGATCGACGATGTGGGCCGCGACCAGGGCGTGACCTTCCAGGCGCTGACGGGGATGCGTGACGTGATCGAGCAGTATCCCGACAGCGACTATGCGCGGTCTGCCATGCTGAAATTCGAGCTGGCCTTCGACCACCTGGCGGCGAAGGAAATGGAGATCGGGCGCTATTACCTGAAGCGCGGCAATTACACGGCGGCGATCAACCGCTTCCGCACCGTGGTGCAGGATTTCCAGACCACCACCCACACGGCCGAGGCGCTGCACCGGCTGGTCGAATCCTATCTGGCGCTGGGCTTCACCGACGAGGCGCAGACGGCGGCGGCGATCCTTGGCTATAACTACCAGTCCTCACCCTTCTATGACGACAGCTTCCGGCTGCTGAAGGGGCGCGGTCTGAACCCCGAGGCGAAGGGGGATAGCTGGCTGCGCGCGGTCTATCGCCAGATGATCAAGGGCGAGTGGCTGTAAGACAGCGGGGGGCCCTGCGGTGCTGCGGACGCTCGAAATCCGGGATGTGCTGATCATCGACCGGCTGGACCTCGAGTTCCGGCCGGGCCTGAATGTGTTGACCGGCGAGACGGGGGCGGGGAAGTCGATCCTGCTGGATGCGCTGGGCTTTGTCCTTGGCTGGCGCGGGCGGGCGGAACTGGTGCGGCAGGGGGCCGAGCAGGGGGCCGTGACGGCGGTTTTCGATCTGCCGGCGGGCCATGCGGGGCGGGCCGTGCTGGAAGAGGCGGGGATCGCGGTCGAGGAGGACGAGGTCATCCTGCGGCGCGTGAACACGGTGGACGGGCGCAAGACGGCATGGGTCAATGACCGGCGCGTGTCGGGCGAGGTGTTGCGTGACCTGTCCGAGACGCTGGTGGAGTTGCACGGGCAGCATGACGACCGCGGCCTTCTGAACCCGCGCGGGCATCGGGCGCTGCTGGATGCCTTTGCGGGGGTGGATGTGGCGGGGTGCCGCGCGGCGTGGCGGGCGCAGGCGGCGGCGCGGGCCGAACTGGCGGCGGCGGAGGCCGCGCTGGAGGCGGCGCGGAAGGAAGAGGACTTCCTGCGCCATGCCGTGGCGGAACTGGACAAGCTGAACCCCGAGCCGGGCGAGGAGGCGGCGCTGGATGCGCGGCGGCGCATGATGCAGGGGGCAGAGAAGATCCGCGCCGATATCGCGCGGGCGCATCAGGCGCTGTCGGATCAGGGGGCCGAGGGGATGATGCGCGATGCCCTGCGCTGGCTGGACGGCGCGGCGGAGCGGGCCGAAGGGCGGCTGGAGGGGGCGCTGGCGGCGCTAGACCGCGCGCTGATCGAGCTGGGCGAGGCGCAGCAGGGGGTGGAGGAGACGCTGGCGGCGCTGGACTTCAACCCCGGGGAGTTGGAGGCGCTGGAAGAGCGGCTGTTCGCCATCCGCGCGCTGGCGCGCAAGCACGGGGTGCTGGCGGATGAATTGGGCGTGCTGGCGGCGGACCTGCGGGCGCGGCTGGCAGCGCTGGACGGGGGGGCTGCGGGGATCGCGGCGCTGGCCAAGGCGGCGGTGCAGGCCGAGGCGGCCTATGCGGCCGAGGCGGCGAAGCTGACCGCCGCGCGGCGGGCGGCGGCGGCGCGGCTGGATGCGGCGATGGCGGCGGAGCTGGCACCGTTGAAGATGGAGCGGGCGGTGTTCGCCACCGAGGTCGCGGCGGGTGATGCGGGGCCGGAGGGGGTGGATGCGGTGACCTTCACCGTGGCGACCAATCCCGGCGCGCCGTCGGGGCCGCTGAACCGGATCGCGTCGGGCGGGGAGTTGAGCCGGTTCCTGCTGGCGCTGAAGGTTTGTCTCACGGGCGATGCGCCGGGGCTGACGATGATCTTCGACGAGATCGACCGTGGCGTCGGCGGGGCGACGGCGGATGCCGTGGGGCGGCGGCTGAAGGCGCTGGCCGAGGGCTGTCAGGTGCTGGTGGTGACGCATAGCCCGCAGGTGGCGGCGCTGGGCGCGTCGCATTGGCGGGTGGAGAAGCGGGTGGCGGGGGATGTGACGCTGTCCACCGTCACGCCGCTGGGCGAGGCCGAGCGGGTGGAGGAGGTGGCGCGGATGCTGGCGGGGGATACCGTCACCGAGGCCGCGCGGCAGGCGGCGCGGGCGCTGCTGTCGGCCTGATTGCCGGTTTTCCATGCAGTTGGTGGACGAGCCTTGCAGCGGGCGCATGGCGGGATTGGCGCGTTGGCGGTTCAATGCTGCGCTGCGGCATCCTATCTTCCGGGCATCGGCAGAAAGGATAAAGCCATGTTCGAGAGCGTCAGAAGTTTCTTCCGGGCCTTCCACATCCCGACGGCGGCAGAGCTGGAGCGGGAATATCTGAACGGCGCGGCGAACCGCGTGGACCTTGAATTCCGCCAGCGGCAGGTGGATCGCGGCATGTTCCGCAATATCGGGGCGTGAGGGAGACCTGACTTGCGGGGGTGCGGCGGGGTGAACCCCGCCCTACGCAGAGATTGCCTGTTTGCGCGCAAGGGCGCGCGAAAGGCGCCAGTGGCGCGTTTCGCGTGACCGCCGGTAGGGGCGCGGACGACACGCCGGGGCGGGCGCTTCATGCGCACGACCCGAGGGGGCGGGTCGTGCGCGGCCCGTGCCTGTAGCACGGGCCGGACCTGACCGTTGCGACTACTCCGCAAGCATCGACAATTGCGCCGACAGCGCCTGCCAGCCCTGCGGCGTGGCGGCGAGCGTGGCGGTCAGCAGGAGCGAGCAGCGCGGCAGTTCCGCCCCGCCCGCATCCTGCGCCCCCGTCACCACATAGCGCTGGGCCAGCAGCGCCGATTGCGCGCCGAGCGGGCGCAGCTTCAGCTTGCCCTTCACCAGACGCGCCGCACGGAAGACGCCCGCGAATTCGGCGGCGAGGGCGGCGGTCACCGCCTCGCGCCCTTCGGCGTGCTGGCCGGTGGGGGTGACGAGATCGGCCCCGCTGTCCAGAAGGGCGGCGATGGCGGCGGCGTCCTGCGTCGAGAAGGCCGAGGCGAAGGCGCGGGGGAAGTCTTCGGGGGTCATGGCGGTTCCTACTTTGCGGGCAGGATAGGCGGTCGCGCGGTCAGGGGCCAGCGACGCGGGCAAGGGCGGGCACAAGGTCGCCGTAACCGGTCAATCTCCGCTCATAGTCCAGCCCCAGACGCGCGGCGCAGTCGCGGGCCTTGGCATCGAGCGCGGGGTCGTCGGTCTGGGCCTGATAGACGAGCTTGGTGTAATTGCCGAAATACATCGACCGCAATTCGGGATGGCGGTCCAGCCCCATGGGCCGCCAGACGAAGGCATCGAATTGCCGGACGAGGAAATCGGTCAGGTAGAAGGCGGTGAATTCCTCTTCGGCCTTGGCGGCGAAGGCGGTGTTGCCTTCAAAGAACGAATAGCAATGTGGGCCTTCGACCATGCCCACGCCCAGTTCCTTGCACTTTTGCTGCAAGAGCCCGCCGGTGCCGCAATCGGCATAGACGACGAAGACCTGCTCGTATGACGCGCGGCGGTCGGTGACGGCCTGTTCCACGGCGGCCGGAATCCGGTCGGGCCAGAGGTGCAGGTTGGCGGGCAGGCATTGCAGGTCGAGGTGGTCCCAGCCGTTCATCCGTTTGAGCGCGAGGATTTCATGCGCGAGCGCGCCGCAGGCGATCAGCAGGACGCGGCCCTGCGCCGCGGGGGCAAGGCCCTGTTCGGTGAGGATCTCGTCCGATAGGGCCATCAGCGCAACTGGCGCGCGCCGAGGATCAGGCTGCCCGCCAGCGCGGCGAGGGCAAGGGCGGCGAGGGGGAGTTCGGCCCAGACGGCCAGCCCGATGGTCGCACCGGCGGCGAGCAGGACGAAGCTGACGAGCAGCAGGAAATGGGTAAGCGGCATCATCGGCGGCATCCTTTCCCTATCAATCTGGTCCTTTGCGACCCCTATGCCAAGCCCCCCCGTCGAAAACCGTTCCATTATGCCTGTCGGATCGGGCAGAAAAAGGCCCCGCGCGCGGGTGCGGGCGGGGCCGGAAGGGGGGAGCAAATCTGCGGCTGCCTGACGGATCAGGCGCCGATCTGGTTGTGCTTGCGCGCGACGAACTGCTTGGCGGTTTCCACCGCCACGGCCGCGTCACGGCAATAGGCGTCGGCGCCGATGGCCTTGCCGAATTCCTCGTTCAGGGGCGCGCCGCCGACGAGGACGATGTAATCGTCGCGCAGGCCCTTTTCCTTCATCGTGTCGATCACGACCTTCATGTAGGGCATGGTCGTGGTCAGCAGGGCGGACATGCCGAGGATGTCGGGCTTTTCGGTTTCCAGCGCCTCGAGGTATTTCTCGACCGCGTTGTTGATGCCGAGGTCGATGACTTCGAAGCCCGCGCCTTCCATCATCATGGCGACGAGGTTCTTGCCGATGTCGTGGATGTCGCCCTTGACGGTGCCGATCACCATCTTGCCCATGCGCGGCGCGCCGGTTTCCACCAGCAGCGGTTTCAGGATGTGCATCCCGGCCTTCATCGCGTTGGCGGCAAGCAGCACTTCGGGCACGAAGAGGATGCCGTCGCGGAAGTCGGCGCCGACGATGGTCATGCCGGCGACGAGCGCCTTGGTCAGCACGTCATAGGGGGTCCAGCCGCGTTCGATCAGGATGTTGACGCCCTCTTCGATCTCTTCCTTGAGACCGTCGTAGAGGTCGTCATGCATCTGAAGGACGAGTTCGTCGTCGGAGAGTTCGGAGAGGATGATCTCGTCTTCGTCGGCCATCGGGTGATCCCTTCGGGTAAGCGTTCGCAGGATGCATGGGCTGAAAGCGTCATGCGGACTTTTCGGTTTACGACATGCCCCGATTGAAAGCCGACAGCAAGGGGTCGCGGGCGGATTGCGGGTGACAAATGTTCATCTTTTGTTCTATAAGCGGGGTATGGAGAGCGAGCGGGACGGGATTCTGCCGGGCCGGAGGGCACGGGCGCGGGGCGTGCTGTCGAATGCGGCGGGGCGGTTCGAGCGGCACGGGGTGCAGGGGTTTGCCGACGGCTGGGAGATGGTGGAGGAGGACCGTCTCTTGCGCACTGAGGTGCGGGTGGAGCGGGCGCGGTCGGCGATCACCTGGAACCGGTCGCCCGACCTGCCGTTCGACCGGTCCGTCAATCCCTATCGGGGCTGCGAGCATGGCTGCGTCTATTGTTTCGCGCGGCCGAGCCATGCCTTTCTGAACCTGTCGCCGGGGCTGGATTTCGAGATGAAGCTTGTGGCGCGGCCCGGGATCGGGGCGGTGCTGGAGCGGGAGTTGCGGGCGAAGGGCTATCGGGTGGCGCCGATCGCCGTCGGGACGAATACGGACCCTTATCAGCCCTGCGAGGCGGAATGGCGCGTGATGCGCGAGGTGGTGGAGGTGCTGGCGGGGTGTGACCACCCTTTGGCGATCACCACGAAGGGGACGTTGATCGAGCGGGATCTGGACCTGCTGGGGCCGATGGCGGCGAAGGGGCTGCTCAGGGTGGGGGTGTCGGTCACGACGCTGGATGCGGGGCTGTCGCGGCGGATGGAGCCGCGGGCGGCGGTGCCAGCGCGGCGGTTGGAGGTGATCCGGCGGCTGACGGCGGCGGGGGTGCCGGTGCGGGTGATGGTGGCGCCCGTGGTGCCCGGGCTGACGGATCACGAGCTGGAGGGGATACTGGCGGCGGCGCGGGAGGCGGGGGCGGTGGGGGCCACGTGGATCATGCTGCGCCTGCCCCTGGAGGTGGCGGGGCTGTGGCGGGAATGGCTGGAGGCGGCGGAACCGGGGCGGGCGGCGAAGGTCATGGCGCGGGTGCGCGAGGCGCGCGGGGGGAAGGATTATGACGCGGAGTGGGGCAAGCGGATGCGGGGCGAGGGGGTGTTTGCCGCGCTGATCGGGCAGCGGTTTGCCAAGGCTGTGGCGCGGTTGGGGTTGGAGGAGGCGCTGCCCGCGCTGCGCTGTGATCTGTTCCGGCCGCCGGAGCGGGCGGGGGATCAGTTGCGGTTGTTTTGAGGGGGGGAGGGCTTGGCCGATTGACGGTGGTTCGGGCGGATGAAGGAAACGCACTGCGTTTCCCCGCCCGCCGTGACCAAGGTGCGTCTGGGCCGCTGCGGCACGCGATGCGAGAGGCCAGCGCCCGACCCGGCGGGCGAGAAGCGCCCGCCATGGGCGGTGAGGAGGGAACGTCGCGCCAGTGGCGCGGCGTAAGCCCGACGAACGGCGCTGGCCGGGTGCCTTGGCACCCCGCGGTGCGGATTTCGACGGCATCGCGTGACCGGGGCGACGGCCCCGGTCAGTCGAGGTCAGAGCGCCCGCCAGCCGATATCCCTGCGGCAGAAGCCTTCGGGCCAGTCGATGGCATCGACCATCGCGTAGGCCTTTGCCTGCGCCTCGGCCAATGTCGCGCCGCGGGCGGTGACGTTGAGGACGCGGCCGCCGGTGGCGGTGATGGCGCCATTCTTTGCGGTGGTGCCTGCGTGGAACACCATCTGCGACGAGGTTTCGGGGAGGGCGTCGAGGCCCTTGATCACGCTGCCTTTGGTGTAGGCGCCGGGATAGCCGCGCGCGGCTATGACCACGGTCAGGGCATGGTCTTCGGCCCAGTGGACCTGTGCCTGATCGAGCCGCCCCTCGGCGCAGGCGAGCAGCAGGTCGAGCGCCTGTGCGCCAAGGCGCATCATCAGCACCTGACATTCGGGGTCGCCGAAGCGGGCGTTGTATTCGACAAGCCGCGCGCGGCCGTTTTCGATCATGAGCCCTGCGTAGAGGACGCCTTGATAGGGCGTGCCGCGGCGGGCCATTTCGCGGATGGTGGGAAGGACGATTTCGGCCATGGCCTGCGCGGCGATGGCATCGGTCAGGACGGGGGCGGGGGAATAGGCGCCCATGCCGCCGGTATTGGGGCCGGTGTCGCCGTCGCCCACGCGCTTGTGGTCTTGCGCGGTGCCGATGGGCAGGGCGTTGGTGCCGTCGGTGAGGATGAAGAAGGAGGCTTCCTCGCCCGCCATGAATTCCTCGATCACGACTTCCGCGCCGGCCGCGCCGAATTCGCCGCCGAACATGTCGTCGATGGCGGCGAGCGCCTCGGCCTCGGTCATGGCGACGATGACGCCCTTGCCTGCGGCAAGGCCGTCGGCCTTGACCACGATGGGGGCGCCCTTTTGCGCGATATAGGCGCGGGCGGGGGCTGCTTCGGTGAAGCGGGCCCAGGCGGCGGTGGGGGCGGCGCAGGCGTCGCAGATGTCCTTGGTGAAGGATTTGGAGGCTTCGAGTCTTGCCGCCGCCGCCGAGGGGCCGAAGGTCAGGATGCCCGCGGCGCGGGTGGCATCGGCCACGCCCGCGGCGAGGGGGGCTTCGGGGCCGATGATGACGAAATCGATGGCGTTTTCCTCGCAGAAGGTCACCACGGTCGCGCCGGAGAGGATGTCGATATCGGCACATTCCGCAAGTTGGGCGATGCCCGCATTGCCGGGGGCCACGATCAGGCGGTCGGTCTTGGGGTTCTGCTTGACCGCCCAGGCGAGGGCATGTTCGCGCCCGCCGCTGCCGAGGATGAGGATGTTCATGCGTGCCGCCCCCTTCGCTGGTTGGTGGGGCTATAGGGGGGGAGGGGGGAGGGCGCAAGATCGAGAGGTCGGGAGGGCGAAATCTGACGCAGATTTCGCGGCGATTTCTGCACGCAGAAATCGGTTGGCCGGGGTAGGGGCCGGAATTTGCGTCAAATTCCGGCGCGGTTTCTGCGTCAGAAACCGCTTTCGGGTTTTCCTTGCGTGCTGCGGGTCCTAGTCTTGCGGAAGATGACGGAGATGCCCATGGACCTGTTCGAAGACGCCGCCGCCCCGCAGGGCAACCAGCCGGAATATACCGTGTCCGAGCTGTCGGGCGCGGTGAAGCGGGTGATCGAGGGGGAGTTCGGCCTTGTCCGCGTGCGGGGCGAGGTGGGGCGGGTGTCGCGGCCTGCCTCGGGGCATCTGTATTTCGATCTGAAGGATGACCGGTCCGTCATTGCCGCGATCAGCTGGAAAGGGCAGGTCGCGCGGATGCAGGTGCGGCCCGAGGAGGGGATGGAGGTCGTCGCCACGGGGCGCATGACCACCTTTCCGGGGCAGTCCAAGTACCAGCTGATCGTCGAGGATGTGGCGCCTGCGGGGGCGGGTGCCCTGATGGCCATGCTGGAAAAGCGCAAGGCGGCGCTGGCGGCGGAGGGGCTGTTCGATCCGGCGCGGAAGAAGGCGATTCCGTTCCTGCCGGAGGTCATCGGGGTTGTCACATCGCCCAGTGGCGCGGTGATCCGCGATATCCTGCACCGGCTGCGCGACCGGTTCCCGCGCCATGTGCTGGTCTGGCCCGTGGCGGTGCAGGGGCAGGCCTGCGCGCCCGAGGTGGCCGCCGCGATCCGCGGGTTCAACGCGATCGAACCCGGGGGGGCGGTGCCGCGGCCCGACCTGATCATCGTTGCGCGGGGTGGCGGGTCGCTGGAGGATCTGTGGGGCTTCAACGAGGAGATCGTGGTGCGCGCGGCGGCGGCGTCGCGGATCCCGCTGATTTCCGCCGTGGGGCACGAGACGGATACGACGCTGATCGACTTTGCCGCCGACCGGCGCGCGCCCACGCCCACGGCGGCGGCCGAGATGGCGGTGCCGGTGCGGATGGAGTTGCTGGCGGCGGTGGATGGCCTTGGCGCGCGGGCGGTGCGGGCGGCGGTGAATGGCGTCGGGCTGCGCGGGCAGCGGCTGCGCGATCTGGGCCGCGCGCTGCCGCGGCTGGAGGCTTTGGTGCAGGGGCCGGCGCAGCGGTTGGACCTGTGGTCGGGGCGGCTGGGTGCAGCGCTGGGGATGGCGGCGGCGCGGAAGCGGCAGGTCTTTGGCGCGAAGGCGGGGCTGGTGCGGCCGGAGTTGCTCTTGGGGCTGGTGGCGCATCGGCGGCGCGATCTGGGCGAGCGGGCGGCGCGGCTGGATGGTCTGGCCGAGCGTCGCGGCGAGCGGTTGCGGGCGCGGCTGGATGGTCTGGCGGGACGGTTGGAGCCGTCGCTTGCCCGTATCGTCGGGGATGCCGAGCGCAAGGTGCGGGACGGGCGGAGCAAGCTGGCGGATGTGGCCGAGCGGCTGGAAGCGGCGCCCGCGGCGCGCTTTGCGCGGCTGGAGCAGCGGCTGGAGGCGCTGGACCGCACGCGCGTGACGCTGGGCTATGCCGAGACGCTGAAGCGGGGCTTTGCCGTGGTGCGGGGCGACGGGGCGGTGGTCACGTCCAAGGCGGCGGCAGAGCGGGCAGCGGCGCTGGAGATCGAATTTGCCGACGGGCGGGTGGCCCTGGGTGGTAAACCCAAGGCGCGCAAGGCGGACGGGGGGCCGGAGCAGGGATCGCTGTTCTGATCCGTGCCAACCCCGTCCCGGGCTTGATCCGGGACCGCGCGGTCCATGCCCGCGTTCTGACGTCGTAAGGACGGGAGGCCCCGGGTCAGGCCCGGGGCGCGCGGGTGTGACTTAGACGCCCAGATCGGGGCCGGGGCAGTGGAGGGGTTCGCTGCTCTGGCCCACTTCCGACAGCGAGGTGCTGCCGTCGGCCCCCATGAAGATCGCGCGCAGGCCCGTCGCCTCGCGGAAGAAGCGCCAGCATTGCGGTTCGGGATCGGCGTCGTAGACGAAGCAGATGTTGCCACGGTCCTCGAACCAGTGGCCGTATTGGCAGTCATCCTCGGTGAAGGCCCAGATCACCTTGCGGCCGGGCAGGTATTGCTCGGCCCCCCAGATCACCCCGTCCTGCGCGTAGGAGAGGGTCTTGCCGGTTGCATAGGCCTCGAACTCGGCGGCGGCGAGGGGGGCGTCGGCGACGGGCGTGGCCTCCTGCGCGAGGGCGGGCAGGCAGAGCGTGGCGGCGAGGAGCAGGGCTGCGGGGCGGTGCATCGGGGGTCCTTGGTTCGCGCGGACCATGCCACGGCGCGGATGCTTTGGCGAGTCACCCTTGCGTTTCGTTCCGCTGCGGTTGCGCGAGGCGGGCGAGGTGCGGGCGCATGAGGCGGCGCCAGAGCGGCGGGACAAGCGCGATGGCGGCGGCAAGGGGGAGGGGCCAGGGCAGGCGGGGGGCGTCGTCGGGCAGGCGCAGCGCGGGATAGGGGCGCGTCGGGTGCGCGTGGTGGTCGGAATGGCGCGGGGCGTTGAGGAGGAGGGCGGAAGAGAACCAGTGCGCGGTGTTCCAGGAGTGGCGGGCGTTCACCGGTTCGGGCCTGCCGTCTGGGCCGGTGGCGCGGGTCAGGCCGTAGTGCTGGACATAGTCCGAGAGGTGGATTTGGAGTTGGGCATGGGCGGCGAGGAGAAGCCAGAGGGCAAGTCCGGTCGGGCCTGCGAGGACGAGGGCGAGGGCGAGGGCGGTGGCAGAGATCAGGGCGTAGGTGGTGTAGGGGTGCAGGCCCTTTGCGTGGCGGTCGCGAAGGGCGGTTTCGGCGCGCAGCCCTTCGGTGAAGCCGCCGATGGCGGCGCGGGGCAGATAGCGCCAGAAGCCGCGCCCTCTGGGTGCGCTGGCGGGGTCGAGGGGCGTTGCGACGTGGCGGTGGTGGATCAGGCGGTGGGAGGAGGCATGGTGGCCGATCAGGAGCCACGCGTAGAGCGCGACGCCTAGGCGCGTCTTGCCGCGCGTGGCGCGGTGGATCAGTTCATGCGCGGTCGGGTGGCCGATCTGGCCGAGCCAGAGGCCGGTGGCGAAGAGGAGTGCTGCCTTTTCCGGCAGGGAGAGGGCGGGGTTGGTCGCGCCGAGGATGGCAACGGGCGGCAGGGCGAGGCCGAGAAGGGCGAGGAGGATGAGGAGCGTGTCGGCGGCGGGGAATTCGGCGTCTTCGGGGGCGTCGGCTTCGACGAGCGGCAGGAGCTGGTCGAGCAGGATGGAGAGCGCGGCCATGTAGGCGAGGCCGGCCCAGAGGAGCGGGCCGCCGAGCGTTGCGCCGGTGGCGATGAGTGGCAGGGGGGCGAGGGTCGCGGCGGCGAAGGCGGGCATGGGAAGGGGGGCGCGGATACTCATGACGCGGGAAAGGTAGCATCGGGGGGCGGGCCTGTCATGTGGGCTGCGGGGCGAAGATTTTTCTGGCGAAAAATCTTCGCGGCGATCCTTCTGGCGAAGGATCGGGGCGCGCGCGCAGGGGGGCGTGGAGGCATACGCGATGGCGCGGGGCCGTATATCGGGGCGCGCGCGCGTCGGGTGGGCTGAAGTTTCGCAGAAACTTCGCCTTGCAGGATTTTCACCAGAAAATCCTGCCCCCGCTTCCGTTCACCCGCGATAGGGATTAGGTCACGCAAGGGCCATTGGCGGAAAGGGGCGGTATGTCCTTCTTCAAGAAACTGCGCGACCGGATGTTCCGGTCTTCCGACAAGATCGGCGAGGGGCTGGAGGCGCTGGTCGCGGACGAGGGCGGGGCGGGGGATGCCGCTCCGGCCGTTGCCCCTTCCGCGCCTGCCGCGCCGGAGGCCGGGGCGGGCAAGCCGGGTCTGCTGGGGCGCATCTTCGGCGGGGGTGGGGCGGAGGAGCCGCGCCGTCTGGTCGATGATGCCATGCTGGAAAGTCTGGAAGAGGTGCTGATCCAGGCGGATATGGGCGTCGAGACGGCGGTGCGGGTGACGGCCAACATCGCCGAGGGGCGGTTCGGCAAGCGGATTTCGACGCGCGAGTTGAAGGCGGCGCTGGCGGCCGAGGTGGCGCGGATCATGGAGCCCGTGGCGCGGCCGCTGCCGATCTATCCCAAGCGGCCGCAGGTCGTGCTGGTCGTTGGGGTGAACGGGTCGGGCAAGACGACGACCATCGGCAAGCTGGCAAGCCAGTTCAAGGCGGCGGGGAAGTCGGTGGTGATCGCCGCGGGCGACACCTTCCGCGCGGCAGCGGTGGAGCAGTTGCAGGTCTGGGGGCAGCGGGCGGGCGTGCCCGTCCTGACGGCGGCAGAGGGGTCGGACCCGGCCAGCCTTGCCTTTGACGCGCTGACGCAGGCGCAGGCGCAGGGGGCGGACCTTCTGCTGATCGATACGGCGGGGCGGTTGCAGAACCGGCAGGACCTGATGGAGGAACTGGCCAAGATCGTGCGGGTGATCCGCAAGGTGGATGCGACCGCGCCGCACAACACGCTGCTGGTTCTGGATGCGACGACGGGGCAGAACGCGATCAGCCAGGTCGATATCTTCCGCAAGATTGCCGATGTGACGGGGCTGGTGATGACGAAGCTGGACGGCACGGCCAAGGGCGGCGTTCTGGTCGCGCTGGCGGACCGGTTCGGGCTGCCTATCCATGCGATCGGTGTGGGCGAGCAGATCGACGACCTTGCCCCCTTCGACCCCGAGGATTTTGCAAAGGCGCTGGTCGGGCAGGAGTGAGCGGCTGGCTGATCTCGCTGGAGGGGACGGAGGCGGGGCGCGATCTGGCGCTGGCCTTGGCCCTGATGGCGGCGGTGCTGCATGCGCTGTTCGGGGCCTTGCAGAAGGGGCGGCATGATCCGTGGCTGTCGCGGGCGGTGATTGACGGGTGCTACGGGCTGATCGCGGTGCCATTCGCGCTGTTCGTGGTGCCGTGGCCGGAGCCGCATATGTGGCCGATCTTCGCGGGGGCCTTCGTGATCCATGCGGGATACAAGCTGTTGCAGGCCATGGCCTATGATCGCGGTGCCTATACGGTGGTCTATCCCGTGGTGCGCGGGACGGGGCCGTTCTTCGCGCTGATCGGGGCAGGGATCGTCTTTGGCGAGAGCTACGGGGCAGGGCAATGGGCCGGTGTTGGCGTCCTGATGGCGGGCATCTTCGGGCTTGCGGCCTATAACCTGCGGCATGTGGTGGTGGACCGCGAGACGCTGGTGCCCGCGCTGGGGCTGGCGGTGGTGACGGGGGCCTTCGTCGCACTCTATACGACCTATGACGCCTACGGGATACGGGCGACGGCGGACCCGTTCACCTTTCTGGCGTGGTTCTTCATGATCGACGGGGTGCTGTTTCCCCTGCTGATGGCGCGGCGGCTGGCGCGGTTGCGGCTGGCCGAGGCGCTGCCCTTGTTGCGGCGGGGGGTGGCGGGGGCGATGGTGGCCTATCTGTCCTTCGGGTCGATCATGCTGGCGACGCGGTTGGACAAGGTGGGGGAGGCTGCGGTGCTGCGCGAGACGTCCACCGTCTTTGCCGCCTTGATCGGCTGGTGGGTTCTGGGCGAGAAGGTGGGCGCGGTGCGTGCCGCCTTGATGGGGTTGATCGCGGCGGGTGCCGTGGTGATGGAATGGGCGGGGTGAAGATGTCGGAACCGAAGAAACTGCATCCGGGGGTGAAGCTGGCGCTGGAACTGGGGCCGGTGGCGCTGTTCTTTGCGGGCTATCTGAAGCTGAAGGATCAGGTCTTTACCATCGGCGGGGCCGAATATGGCGGCTTCATCGTGGTGACGGCGCTGTTCATCCCGCTGATGGTGGTGACGACGGGCATCCTGTGGGGACTGACGGGGAAGCTGTCGAAGATGCAGGTGGCGACCGTGGTGCTGGTCGTGCTGTTCGGCGGGCTGTCGGTCTGGCTGAACGACGAGCGGTTCTTCAAGATGAAGCCCACGATGATCTATCTGCTGTTCGGCGGGATTCTGGGGTTCGGACTGCTGCGGGGGCAGAGCTATCTGAAGGCGGTGATGGAGGAGGCGCTGCCCTTGCAGGCCGAAGGGTGGATGATCCTGACGCGGCGGCTGTGTGCGTTCTTCTTCGGGTTGGCGGTCGCGAATGAGGTCGTCTGGCGGACGATGTCCACCGAAGCTTGGGTGAATTTCAAGACCTTCGGCCTGACGGCGGCGCTGTTCCTGTTCTTCATGACGCAGGGCGGGGTGTTGAGCCGGTACGGGGTGGAGGAGGAGAAGAAGAAGGGGGAGTAGGTGATCGTCCGGCCTTATGAGGGTGCGGACTTCGACGCCTGCCTCGCCCTGTTCGACGGGAATGTGCCTGAGTTCTTTGCTGCGGTGGAGCGGGCCGAGTTCACGGGTTTTCTGAAGGACGGGCCTGCTACGCCCTACCTCGTTCTGGTTCGGGATGACGTGGTCGTAGCTGCCGGGGGAGTGAGTGTCGACTCCCTTGGTTGGGTGACGCTGGACTGGGGTATGGTCGAGCGCGGTTTGCAACGGCGCGGTCTGGGGCGGCGGTTGCTTGAGGCGCGGCTGGAGATGGCGCGGGGGATGCCGGG
This sequence comes from Paragemmobacter amnigenus, assembly GCF_009908265.2. GTDB lineage: Bacteria > Pseudomonadota > Alphaproteobacteria > Rhodobacterales > Rhodobacteraceae > Paragemmobacter > Paragemmobacter amnigenus. Next base: position 150,249 of record NZ_JAAATX020000002.1, read on the forward strand.
CGTGCGCGGAGTGCGGCTGGAGACGTCGCAGAAGACCTGCGGTTTCTACGAAGGGATCGGGTTCCGGGTGACGCAGGTGGTGCCGGAGCGGTTCGGGCCGGGTCTGGATGGGGTTTCGATGGTTTTGGACTTTCCCGAAAGATAAACAGCTACGCCGTAGCGCTTTGGTTGGACATGACCCGATGCCCAAAGCATCGGGGCGCGGCCGTCCCGCCCCCCCGGGGCGGCCGCACGGGGTCCGTGCAGCCACCCCAGCGTGACGGCCGCGCCCCTTGTGTTGCGCTCTGTCGGCGATGAAAAAGGGCGGCCCGGAGGCCGCCCTTTTCGAATTCGGTGCCTTGGGCCGATCAGGCCAGGGCGAGGTTCGTCGCGGATTCGCGGCCGTTGCGGTCACGCTCCAGGTCGAAGGTCACAGCCTGACCGTCGTTCAGGGCGCGGATGCCGGCGCGTTCCAGCGCGGTGATGTGGACGAAAACGTCCTTCTGGCCACCCTCGGGGGCAATGAAGCCGAAGCCTTTGGTGGCGTTGAACCATTTCACGGTGCCGTTGGCCATCGTGATGTCTCCTGTGTCGAAGTGCCACCCGCGGAACTGCGGTGGCTTGGCTTAGTCATCAAGGTCGCGACTGAAGCCCGAGGGGAGACAGAAGGTCGAAAGAAGAAGAAAGCCCACAAGCCCTGCGCCTTTTCCGGGCAGATAGCAAGCGAATTCGGCGGGGGTGGGTTTGTGGCATCAATTTGGGCGGATGGGCGCAACGATGGGGCATCGCCCGTGGCCCAAAGCCACGGGCGGCGGCCGCACCGCCCCCACGGGGCGGCCGCACGTATACGTGCGACCACCCCGCGGTGCGGCCGCCGCCCTGGCGTTGCGCCGAGCCGGGCCTTAGCGCTTGAAGAGGATCTCCTGCGCCTTCTTGTCCGTTGCCGCGTCGCTGCGCCGGTCCATGCCCACCGCCGCGCCCTTCTCGAAGGCGGGCCGCGCCGCGAGTTCGTCGAGCCAGCGCTTGAAGTTGGGCTTGTCGTCCAGCACCTGCTCTTGCCCCTGCCAGCCCATGGCCCATGGCCAGATCGCGAAATCGGCGATGGAGAGGAAATCGCCCGCCGCATAGCGGTTGGAGGCAAGCTGCCTGTCCAGCACGCCGTAGAGCCGCCCGACCTCGCGCCGGTAGCGGTCTTTGGCATAGGGCAGGTCGTGGGGCGGGTCCATGCTGGGGGCGTATTTCAGGAAGTGGTGCGCCTGCCCCGCCATCGGGCCGACGCCGCCCATCTGCCACATGAGCCACTGTTCCACCGCCGCCTGTTCGCGGGCGTTGGAACCGCCGAACCTGTCCGTCTTGCGGGCGAGGTATTGCAGGATCGCGCCGGATTCGAAGAGGGAAATGGGCGCGCCGTCGGGGCCTTCGGGATCGGTGATGGCGGGCATGCGGTTGTTCGGGGCGATGGCGAGGAAGTCGGGCTTGAACTGGTCGCCTGCGCCGATGTTGACGAAGTGGACTTCGTAGGGAAGGCCCATCTCCTCGAGCGCGATGGTGATCTTTTTCCCGTTCGGCGTGGGCCAGTAATGCAGTTGGATGGGGGCTGTCATTGGGGGCTCCTGTTCCTGTCGGCCCTGATGTTGCGTTTGGGTGCGGCGGGGGCAAGGTGCAAAAGCGGCGCAAAATGCGCCACAGGGCTGTGCGCCGGTGCAAGGCGGGGGCGGTCGGGCGTTGACCTTTGGCTTTGCTGGGCGTATCGGGCGGGTGTGGCGCTTTGTTACCGGATTGCGGGCCACGTTAAACAAGCCGCTAAAGAGGTGAGGGGATTTCGCCCCGGCACCTCTGGGTTTGCCGGGGCTTTTTCTTGGCCGGGGGCCGCTGACGATGACCGACTGGAAGACACGCACGAAGCTGGTGCATGAGGGAACCCGCCGCAGCCAGTATGGCGAGATGGCCGAGGCGATCTTCCTGACGCAAGGCTTCGCCTATGACAGCGCCGAGAGTGCCGAGGCGCGCTTTGTCAAGGCGGGTGAGGACGAGTTCATCTATGCCCGTTACGGCAACCCCACCACGCGGATGTTCGAGGAGCGCATCGCGGGGCTGGAGGGGACCGAGGATGCCTTTGCCACGGCCAGCGGAATGGCGGCGGTGAACGGGGCGCTGGTGTCGATGCTGCGGGCGGGGGATCATGTCGTGTCGTCCCGCGCGCTGTTCGGGTCGTGCCTTTACATTCTGGAAGAGGTGCTGGGACGTTACGGGGTGAAGGTCACCTTCGTGGACGGGGCCGATCTGGACCAGTGGCGCGCGGCGGTGTTGCCGGGGACGAAGGCGGTGTTCTTCGAGTCGATGTCGAACCCGACGCTGGAACTGGTGGATATCCGCGCGGTCAGCGAGATCGCCCATGCCGTGGGGGCGGTGGTGATCGTGGACAACGTTTTCGCCACCCCGATCTTTTCGCGCGCGGTCGATCAGGGGGCGGATGTCGTCGTCTATTCCACCACGAAGCATATCGACGGGCAGGGCCGCGCGCTGGGCGGTGTGGTCTGCGGGTCGAAGGAGTGGATCCGCAAGGTGCTGGAGCCCTATATGAAGCATACGGGCGGGTCGATGAGCCCGTTCACGGCGTGGATGCATCTGAACGGGATGGCGACCTTGGACCTGCGCTGTCGCGCAATGGCGGACAGCGCGTTGAAGGTGGCAGAGGCGCTGGAGGGGGATGCGCGGGTGGGCCGTGTGATCTATCCGGGGCTGGCGTCGCATCCGCAGCATGATCTGGCGATGGCGCAGATGGGATCGGGGGGCACGCTTGTGACCTTCGAGGTGAAGGGCGGCAAGGAGGCGGCCTTCCGCTTCATGAACGCGCTGGAGATTGCCAAGATTTCCAACAATCTGGGCGATGCCAAGACGATCGCCACCCATCCTGCGACGACGACGCACCAGCGCCTGCCGCAAGAGCAGAAGGACGCGCTTGGCATCACGCCGGGGCTGATCCGGCTGTCGGTGGGGCTGGAGGATGCAGGCGACCTGATCGCGGATCTGCAACAGGCGCTGGGCCGGGCCTGAACGGGCTACCCCGTAAGGCGTAAGGGCATGTCGGATTCGGCTGCAATCTGTGCGTCCGGCGTCATTTCATTGTGATGCCGGGCATCCTATATTCAGTCCCTGCCCCGACCACGGATGGCGGCGGCATGTGATCCGGACGGACCGGTGCGACGTATACCTGCTGACATTGACGGCGGTCCTGTGACTGCCCGAACCGAAAGGCGATTGCGATGAATATCCATACCCCCGAACTTGACCTGCCCCCCTCGCGCGAGGAGGCCGAAGCGGCGCTGGCCGTGCTGCGCCGCTGGGCCGGTCTGGTTTCCGACAACGAGATTGCGGGGCTGGATTCGGCGCTGGGCTATCTGGCGCCGGGCGCGGGCTATCCCGCGCTGAGCCGCGTCTATCCCGAGGGATTCGTGGCCGATGCGGCCTATAAGGATACTCTGCCCGACCTTCAGAACGGGCCGTCCAGCCTGATCCGCGGCGAGAAGCAGGTGATCCAGCATGTGGGGATTTCCAATTTCCGCCTGCCGATCCGCTATCGCACCCGCGACGCGGGCGAGGTGGTGCTGGAGACGAGTGTGACGGGCACGGTCAGCCTCGAGGCCGAGAAGAAGGGCATCAACATGAGCCGCATCATGCGGTCCTTCTATGCCCATGCCGAACGCGATTTCAGCTTTGGCGTGATCGAGCACGCGCTGGAGGATTACAAGCGCGATCTGGAGAGCTTTGACGCACGCATCCAGATGCGGTTTTCCTTCCCTGTGAAGGTCAATTCGCTGCGCTCGGGCCTGTCGGGCTGGCAGTATTACGACATCGCGCTGGAACTGGTCGACGTGGCGGGGCAGCGCAAGAAGATCATGCATCTGGATTTCGTCTATTCCTCCACCTGCCCCTGCTCGCTGGAGCTGAGCGAACATGCCCGCCGCACGCGCGGGCAGCTGGCGACGCCGCATTCGCAGCGGTCGGTGGCGCGCATCTCGGTCGAGGTGAAGGAAGGCAAGTGCCTGTGGTTCGAGGATCTGATCGAACTGGCGCGCGCCGCAGTGCCGACCGAGACGCAGGTCATGGTCAAGCGCGAGGACGAGCAGGCCTTTGCCGAGCTGAATGCGGCCAATCCCATCTTCGTCGAGGATGCGGCGCGGTCCTTCTGCCAGGCGCTGAAGGGCGACGGGCGGATCGGGGATTTCCGTGTGATCGCCAGCCATCAGGAAAGCCTGCACAGCCATGACGCGGTGTCGGTCCTGACCGAGGGGCCGACCTTCGCGCAGGAAAGTCTGGACCCGCGGCTGTTCTCGACGTTGTTCCACGTCGGATGATTCCGTTGACCGGGTGTGGCGCGGGGCTGTAGCAACGCGCCCACCATGGTTGATTTCCGGCCCACAGCCTATGTCTTCGGGCGCATCCTGATCGTGCTGGCGATCCTGATGCTGGCGCCAGCCATTGTGGACTGGAGCGCGGGCAACGCGAATGCGGTTCCGATCTTCTTCAGCGCTGGCATCACCGGAGGTGTGGGCGGGCTGATCGCGCTGGCCTCGGTGAACGGGTTGAAGGGGGCCTTCGACATCCGGCAGGCCTATCTGCTGACCGCGGTGATCTGGTTCGGCGTGCCCGTCTTCGGTGCGCTGCCCTTCATGCTGGGCGTGCCGAGGCTGCATTTCACCGAAGCCTATTTCGAGGCCGTGTCCGGCATCACCACCACCGGGGCCACGGTGATTTACGGTCTGGATTCGATGCCTGCGGGGATGAACCTGTGGCGGGGGCTGCTGAATGCCGCAGGCGGGTTGGGGATCGCCTTTGTCGCCATGATCTTCCTGCCGGTCATGCGGGTGGGGGGGATGCAGTTTTTCCGGACGGAAGGATTCGACACCTTCGGCAAGGCGGTGCCGCGGGCCACCGATCTGGCCAAGCAGTTGCTGGGCGTCTATCTGGGGCTGATCGTCATTGCCGCGCTGACCTTTGCCGCGATCGGGATGAACGCGCTGGATGCGACGGTCCATGCGATGGCGGCGATCGCCACGGGGGGATTTTCGCCGCGCGATGCGAGCTTCAACGAATATGCAGGGGCGGGCGAGTATCTCGGGGCGCTGTTCATGTTCCTCGGGTCGCTGCCCTATGTCCGCTATGTGCAAATGATGAACGGCGATACGCGCCCGCTGTGGCGCGACAGTCAGGTGCGGGCCTATGTGAAGGTGCTGGGTCTGGCGGTGGGGACGGTCACGCTGTGGCGGTGGTGGACGTCGGACATGGGATTCGAGGACACCTTCCGCGAGGCGCTGTTCAACATGACGTCGATCATGTCCTCGACGGGGTTCTTCTCGGGGTCGTTCCCCGTCTGGGGCGGCTATATGCTGGTCGTGGCCTTTCTGGTGGGGATGATCGGGGCCTGTTCGGGATCTTCCGCCGCCGGTCTGACGATCTTTCGCGCGCAGCTGGTCTGGGCGGCGCTGATCCAGCATGTGCGGCGGATCATCCTGCCCGGCCGCGTGGCACCGGTGAAATACGAGGGGCGGACGGTCGAGCAGGACGTGCTGGATGCGCTGATCCTTTATGTGAGCGGGTTTGTCCTGACGCTGGGCGTGCTGACGGTCGCGATGACCTTGACGGGGGTGGACATCACCTCGTCCCTGTTCGCGGTGTGGACCGCGCTGGGCAATATCGGTTACGGCTTCGGCCCGCTGGTAGAGCGGACGGGCACCTTCGTCGATTTTCCCGATGCGGCGAAGTGGATCATGACCCTGTCGATGCTGTTGGGACGGTTGGGGTTGCTGGCGATCTTCGTGCTGGTCCTGCCGAGCTTCTGGCGGTGAAATTACGTAATTTGCGTAAAATTCCGCGGGGCGCTGGCCGGTTGACAGTGGCGGGCGGGGGTTCCACCTTCGGGCCATGATCGATCTTCGCCCCGCCATTTACGTCATTGGACTGGTGATCGTTGCGCTGGGGGGAATGATGCTCTTTCCCCTTGCGCTGGACTGGTATGCGGGTGACCCGAACTGGCTGGCCTTCCTGCAGTCGGGAATCCTGTGCGTGGTCTGTGGCGGGGCGGCGGCACTGGCCACGGCCAATGCGGCGCGCAGCGGGCTGACCTTGCAGCAGGTCTTTGTCCTGACGGTCTTTACATGGGTTGCGGCCTGCCTGTTCGGGGCGCTGCCGCTGATCCTCGGCGCGCCGGGGCTGGGGTGGACGGATGCGGTGTTCGAGGCGACCTCGGGGCTGACCACCACGGGGGCCACGGTGATCGTGGGGCTGGACGGGTTGCCGCCGGGGGCGAACCTGTGGCGGGGGATGCTGCACTGGCTGGGCGGGCTGGGGATCGTCATCATCGCCATGCTGTTCCTGCCGGTGATGAAGGTGGGCGGGATGCAGTTCTTCCGGTCCGAAGGGTTCGACACGCTGGGCAAGGTGCTGCCGCGCGCGCTGGATATCAGTTCGGCGCTGGTGCAGATCTATGTCGTGATGACGCTGGCCTGTGCCGTGACCTATGCCGCGCTGGGCATGGGCGGTTTCGATGCGGTGGTCCATGCCCTGTCGACCGTGTCGACGGGGGGATTTTCCACCTCGGACCAGTCCTTTGCCAAATTCGCGGGGCCGCTGGAATATGCGGCGATCGTGTTCATGCTGGCGGGAAGCCTGCCCTTCATCCGCTTTATCCAGGCGTGGCAGGGGGAATGGCAGCCCTTGTGGCGCGACCGGCAGGTGCGGGCCTATCTGCGCTGGAATGCCTATGCGGTGGGGGCGATCGTCGGTTACGAGCTGCTGACGCATGACCTGCCCTTTGAAACCGTGCTGCGGGAGACGGCCTTCAACGTGGTGTCGGTCTTTTCGGGCACGGGGTTCACCAGTGCCGATCTGTCGTCCTGGGGGGCCTTTCCCTTTGCGTTGCTGTTTGCCGTGGGCCTGATCGGGGGCTGCACGTCGAGCACGGGCTGTTCGGTCAAGGTCTTCCGCTGGCTGATCCTGTTCGAGGCGGTGAAGCTGCAGCTCAGGCGGCTTTATGCGCCGAGCGCGGTGAACATGCTGCGCTACGAGGGCCGGACGGTGGAGGAGGATGTGGTGGATGCCGTCATCAGCTTCTTCACGCTGTTCATGCTGACCTTCGGTCTGCTCTCGGTGGCGTTGAGCCTTGCGGGGCTGGAATTCGAAACGGCGGTGACGGCGGCATGGACGGCGATTGCCAATGTCGGTCCCGCCTTCGGACCCGAAGTGCATCCCACCGGCGCCTTGCTGGCCTTTCCGGATGCGGCCAAGTGGATCATGGTCGGCGGGATGCTGATCGGCCGGCTGGAGTTGCTGGCCGTCTATGTCCTGTTCATGCCGCGTTTCTGGCGGGGCTGATCAGTCCCAGCAGGAGACGAGGACCGTCATCTTCGTGGCCACTGCGGCAAGGTCGTCGGGGGGCAGGGCGCCCTGACGCGCGGATTGGGCCAGCGTGAGGCCTGCAGGGGCAAGGGCCGTGGCGATGGTCTGCGCGGTGGCTGCGAAGGTGACGCCGTCGGGCAGGACCTGTGCACCGCTGGAGGGCGCGGGCAGGAGCATCCCCAGAACCGCGCCGGTGGCATCGACCACGGGGCCGCCCGCATCGCCGGGCAGCGCTGCGAGGGCGAGGCGCTTGATCCCCGTCTCGCCCTGCAACCCTTCGGTCGCGGCGAGCGTGCCGAAGGTCAGGACGGGGGCGGGCAGGGCGTCGCCGTAGCTGTAGCCCGCCACGGCGATTTCCGCGCCGATGCGGTCGGGGGCAAGCTGGAATTCGGCCACGGCAGGCGGCGAGAGCGGCGCGGACGGGGCGAGCAGGGCAAGGCCCGTGGCGGTGTCGGACAGGGTGACGGTCGCGTCGGTGCCGCCGTCGAGGGTGATGCGCCTGCATTGCGCCACGGCATCCGCCGTGGTCAGGACGCGGCCCGTGGCATCGAGGAAGAAGCCCGAGGCGGTGAGGCGGGGCTTGCGAACCTCGAGCCCCGAGAGGAGGCCGGTCTTGGTCGCGCCGTCCATCGGCACAATGCCGGGGTCGAGCGCGCGGTCCCCGATGCCGCGGAAGGAGGCCTCGATCGCGGGAAGGATGCGGTCCATGGGCAAGCCCGCGGCGGGGTTCCATGTCACGATCCAGCCCTTGACCAACCCGCGCGCCGTTTCGGCATAGGCGGCCGAGGAGAGGGTCGCGCTGTCGCCGCGCAGGGTGAAGCTGCGCTCGCCCCGCTCGCGCGGGCCGGTGACGGGCATGATCGCGAGGGTCTGGAGCGTGTCGTAAAGCCCGTAGAGCGCGGCCTGTTCGCCCGGCTGGCTGATCAGCGTGATGCGCAGCGCGTCGGAGCCGTCCTTTGCGGTGAAATGCACGAAGGGTGGTTCGTAATGGTCGAAGGCCACGAGGGCGGAGGGGATGGTGATCTCGATCCCCGCTTCGGGTTCGGTGAGGGTGGTCAGGCCAAGGCTGGCCTCTTCCGCCTGATAGTTGGCGACAAGCGTGTTGCGTTGCAGGGTGGTCAGGACGCCCGTCGGGTCATAGCCCATCGCCTCTTGCCAGGCGGCCATCGAGGCGCGGGTGCCGCGGCCGAAGGCGCCGTCGATGGTGCTGTCGTAATGGCCGAACCATTTGAGTGCGGTCTGGATCAGTTCGCGTTCGTCCTGCGTCAGGACGGTTTCGGACTGGCGGGCCTGTTCGGGGGATTCGTCGATCACGGGGACGGGTTCGGGGGCGGCTTGCGTGGTGGCCGTGTCGGTGCCTGTCGGGGCTTCGGGTGCGGTGGCGGCGGGGTCTTCGACCGGCGCGCCGACGGGCCAGAAGGGGGCGTCGTAGCTGGCGCCGTCCGAGATGAAGCTGTCGGCGGGGATCAGGTTTTCGCGTTTAAGTTCGGCAAGGCGGGCCTCGGCCTCGGGGCGGGAATAGGGGCCCAGGCTGATGACATGCCAGCCCGTGCCCGCGATGAAGCCCTGAACGTTGTCGAACATGGTCGACCATGCGGTGGCGCGTTCTTCGGCCGGGGCGAGGGCGGGTTTGGCCTCGATCTGGATCCAGACCTGTTCCTGTGCCGTGGCGGGGGCGGGAAGATGCAGGGCAAGGGCAAGGGCAAGGATCACGAGGGCAAGGCGCAGCATAAGGAAGGTCCCATCAAATTCGCGGCGGAGACTAGCAGAGCGGATGCGGGATGCATCCCCCTATCTGCGCCCCCGCACGGGTCGCGCCGCGGCCCTGCGAGGATTGACCCCTGTGCGCCTCTTGCCTATGGAGGGGGCGGTTTTCAAGAGGGCCCCGGCATGGCTGATACCGCGACGCTTCCCCGCAGCTTTCAGGAGATCATCCTGCGCCTGCAGTCCTATTGGGGCGCCAAGGGCTGTGCCGTGCTGCAACCCTATGACATGGAAGTGGGCGCTGGCACCTTCCACCCCGCGACGACCCTGCGCGCGCTGGGGTCGAAGCCATGGGCGGCGGCCTATGTGCAACCCTCGCGCCGCCCGACCGACGGGCGCTATGGCGAGAACCCGAACCGGTTGCAGCACTATTATCAATATCAGGTGATCATCAAACCCTCGCCCCCCGATCTGCAGGAGCTGTATCTGGGGTCGCTGCGGGCCATCGGGCTGGACCCGATGTTGCACGACATCCGCTTTGTCGAGGATGACTGGGAATCCCCGACGCTGGGGGCATGGGGGCTGGGCTGGGAAGTCTGGTGCGACGGGATGGAAGTGTCGCAGTTCACCTATTTCCAGCAGGTGGGCGGGCACGACTGCCGCCCCGTGTCGGGCGAGCTGACCTACGGGCTGGAGCGGCTGGCGATGTATGTGCTGGGGATCGACCATGTGATGGAGATGCCCTTCAACGATCCCGCGGCGCCCATCCCGTTGAAATACGGCGACATCTTCCGCCAGACCGAAGAGGAATACAGCCGCCACAATTTCGACGGCGCGACGACCGAGATGCTGTTCCAGCATTTCAAGGATGCCGAGGCCGAATGCGAGCGGCTGCTGTCCTTTGACGCGGTCGATCCGAAGACCGGCAAGCGCATCGTCATGGCCCATCCCGCCTATGACCAGTGCATCAAGGCGTCCCACCTGTTCAACCTGCTGGACGCGCGGGGCGTGATTTCCGTGACCGAGCGGCAGGCCTATATCGGCCGCGTGCGGGCCTTGGCCAAGAAATGCGCCGATGCCTTTGTCACCACCGAGGCCGGTGGTGCCTTGGGGGGGGCGGCGGCGTGAATGGCAAGATTGTCGGGGGTGGCATCGTGTTGATCGGGGCGGTCGCGGGCGTGGCCATGTACTGGCTGCAGGTCTATGCCTTTTACGAGGAGGCGGCCTTCGTTCCGGGCGAGGAAATCCGGCTGACGCTGATCGAAAGCGGCCAGCCCGAGCCCATCATCGCCGAGGATGTGACGGGGATCGACAGCGACAGCTCGCCCATCCGGTTCCGCGCCTGTTTCCGCACGCCGATGACGCAGGCCATGCTGACCGAGACCTACCGCATCTATGACGGCGCGGTGCCCAATATCGCGCCCGGCTGGTTCGACTGTTTCGACGCCGAGGCGATCGGCGCGGCGATCGAGCGGGGCGAGGCCATCCCCTTCCTGTCGGAAGCCGACATCCACCCGGGCGTGGACCGCGTCGTCGCGGTCTTTCCCGATGGCCGGGCCTTTGCCTGGCACCAGTTGAACGCCTCGGCGAGCGAGTGACACGATGCCTGATCTTCTGATTGAACTCTTCTCCGAGGAAATCCCCGCGCGGATGCAGGGCAAGGCCGCCGCCGATCTGAAGAAGATGGTGACGGACGGGCTGGTGGAGGCGGGGCTGACCTATGCCTCGGCCGGTGCCTTTTCCACGCCGCGCCGTCTGGTGCTGTCGGTGGAGGAGCTGACGGCCGAGAGCAAGCCCGTGCGGGAAGAGCGCAAGGGGCCGCGGACCGATGCGCCGGCGGCGGCGCTGGAGGGGTTCCTGCGGTCGACGGGGCTGACCAAGGACCAGCTTGAAATCCGCGACGACAAGAAGGCGCAGGTCTATTTCGCGGTGGTCGAAAAGCCGGGCCGCAAGGCGGAGGACATCGTGGCCGAGGTGCTGGAGGGGGCGATCCGCACCTTCCCCTGGCCCAAGTCGATGCGCTGGGGGGCGGGCAGTCTGCGCTGGGTGCGGCCCTTGCATTCCATCCTGTGCCTGATGGTGGACGAGGGCGGCGCGCGGGTGGTGCCGGTCGATGTGGACGGGATCGTTTCTGGCAACACGACCGAGGGGCACCGATTCATGGGGGCGGGGCGCTTTGCCGTCGCGTCCTTTGACGATTACCGCGTAAAGCTGGCGCGGGCCAAGGTGATGCTGGACCCCGCCGAGCGCGAGGCGCAGATCTGGCAGGAGGCCACCAACATGGCCTTCGCCGCAGGTCTGGAGGTGGTCGAGGATCGCGGTCTGCTGGCCGAGGTGGCGGGGCTGGTGGAATGGCCGGTGGTCCTGATGGGGCAGATCGGCGAGGAATTCATGGGTCTGCCGCCCGAGGTTCTGCAGACCTCGATGAAAGAGCATCAGAAGTTCTTTTCGGTGCGGAACCCCAAGACGGGCCGGATCGAGCGCTTCGTCACGGTTGCCAATATCGAGGCGGCGGATGGCGGGGCGGCGATCCTGAAAGGCAACCAGAAGGTGCTGCGCGCCCGCCTGTCGGATGCGCGCTTCTTCTGGGAGAATGACCTGCGGGTGGCCAAGGGCGGCATGGGCGAATGGGCCGAGGGGCTGCGCGCGGTGACCTTCCACAACAAGCTGGGCTCGCAGGCCGAGCGGATCGCGCGGATCGCCGCGCTGGCGCGCGAGATCGCGCCCTTGGTGGGGGCCGATGCCGACATGGCGGGCAAGGCGGCAGAGGTTGCCAAGCTGGACCTGCGGTCGGGGATGGTGGGCGAATTCGCGGAATTGCAGGGCGTGATGGGCCGCTATTACGCGCTGGAGGCGGGGATGCCTGCGGCGGTGGCGGATGCGTGCCGCGACCATTACTCGCCTCTGGGCCCGTCGGATGCCGTGCCGGTGGAGCCGGTGTCGGTGGCCGTGGCGCTGGCCGACAAGATCGACACGCTGACGGGGTTCTGGGCGATCGACGAGAAGCCGACGGGGAGCAAGGACCCCTTCGCGCTGCGTCGCGCGGCGCTGGGGGTGATCCGGCTGGTGTTGGTGAACGGGGTGCGGGGAAGTTTGCTCCAACTGATGGACGCACCCATGCGGCGTGCAAAATCGGCAGCCTTTCCGGAACGCGATGCCAACCCAGAACTGCGGGAACTTGATGATCGCGTCGCAACAGTCCAGCTAGTTGAGTTCTTCCACGACCGCCTGAAGGTCTTTCTCCGCGATCAGGGCATCCGGCATGACGTCATCGACGCCTGCCTTGCCATGCCCGGCAATGACGACCTGACGCTGCTGGTCAAGCGCGCGCAGGCGTTGCAGTCCTTCCTGTCCTCGGACGACGGCACGAACCTGCTGCAAGGCTTCAAGCGCGCCAACAACATCCTGACGCAGGCCGAGGCCAAGGACGGTGTCGAATATTCCTTCGGCGCGGACCCGAAATTTGCCGAAAGCGACGAGGAACGCGCGCTCTTCAACGCGCTGGACGTCGCCGAACAGGCCATCGGTCCCGCCATGAAGGCCGAGGATTTCGCCGCCGCCATGGGGGCCATGGCGCAACTGCGCGCGCCGATCGACGCGTTCTTCACGGCGGTGCAGATCAACACGGACAATGCCGTGGTGCGGCGCAACCGTCTGAACCTGCTGCACCGCATCCGCGCCATCTGTGCGGGCGTGGCGGACCTGAGACAGGTGGAAGGCTGAGCCTGTCCATTTTCCGTCCCCAAATATCCCGCGGGGGTCCGGGGGTGTGAAACCCCCGGCGGCCGGTTGCCCGCGGAACGCCTGAAAATCGGGCAATGTCAGGCTTGCGTGACAGCCCGCATGGCGTATCCTGCGGCTGCAAAAGAAAGGTCGCCGCAGTGCAGAAGATGGACGCGCTCCCCGATTTCGCCGAGATCACGCCCTCGGCGCGGATCCAGACGACGGCGCATGGCTGGCGGGCGAAGTGCCTGCAACGGCTGGTGCGGCTGGACCTGCCGGTGCCCGAAACCGTGGCGCTGCCTGCGGCAACGGTGCGGGCCATCGCGGCGGGGCATCAGGTGGATGTGGCCGCGATCCTTGGCCATTTCGGGGCGGATGCGCTGATTTCCGTGCGGCCCAGCCCCGAGAACCCCGATTGGGGCGGGCCTGCGACCATCCTGAACATCGGCATGAACACCGTGCGCCATGCCGAGTTGGTGGAACGGCACGGGCAGGCGGCGGCGGATGCGCTCTATCTGCGGTTCGTGCAGGCCTATGCGACCCATGTGGCGCGGCTGGACCCCGACATGTTCGACGCCGCCGCCCCGTCGGCCGAAAGCCTGCGCGATGCGCTGCGGGTCTACGAGATGGAGATGGACGAACCCTTCCCGCAGGACCCCGCGCGGCAACTGGCCGAGGTGCTGCGGTCCATGGCGCGGGCTTGGGAGGGGACGACGGCGCGGCTTTTGCGGCAGGCCAAGGGCGCGCCGGAGAATGCGGCGCTGGGGCTGGTCGTGCAGCAGATGGCGCAGGGGATCGGCAAGGGCGTGTCGGGGTCCGGCGTGATCCAGTTCGTCGATCCGGTGACGGGGCTGCCGCAGGTGACGGGGCGCTATCTGGGCCAGTCGCAGGGGCGCGACGCGCTGAAGCGGACCGAGGCGATCTATCTGACCCGCGATCCGCGCGGCCCGTCGCTGGAGGAGCTGGCGCCGGAGCTGTTCGGGGAACTGGTGCGGTTCGGCGCGGTCTGCCGTGCGCGGCTGCGCGAGGAGATGCAGATCGAATTCACCATCGAGGACGGGCAATTGTCGGTGCTGGATGCGGTGAAGGTGGCGCGGTCGGCGCGGGCGGGGTTGAAGATCGCCGTGGCGCTGGCCGAGGACGGGATCATCACCGAGGCCGATGCCGTGCTGCGGGTGGAGCCGCGGGCGCTGTCGGAGCTTTTGCACCCGCAGGTCGATCCGCGGGGGGCGCGGGATGTGTTCGTCAAGGGGATCGCGGCCAGCCCGGGGGCGGCGGTGGGGCGGATCGTGTTCACCTCGCAGGCGGCGCAGGCCAGTGCGGCGCGGGGCGAGCCTTGCATCCTTGTCCGGCGCGAGACGGCGCCCGAGGATATCCGCGGGATGCATTCGGCGGTCGGTGTGCTGACGGAACGGGGGGGGATGACCTCGCACGCGGCGGTGATCGGGCGCGGGCTGGGCCTGCCCTGCATCGTGGGGGCGTCGGACCTGAAGCTGGACACCAAGGAGAAGAAGCTGGTCGCCCCCGATGGCCGCGTCTTCCGCGAGGGTGACATCATCACGGTGGACGGCACCACGGGGCAGGCGCTGGCCGGTGCGGCAGAGATGCTGGCGCCTGCGCTGGACGACAGTTTCCGCAAGCTGCTGGGCTGGGCGGATACGTTCCGTGACATCGGCATCCGCGCCAATGCCGACACGCCGCAGGACGCCGCCACCGCGCGCCAGTTCGAGGCGCAGGGGATCGGGCTGTGCCGGACCGAGCATATGTTCTTTGAGGATGACCGTCTGGTCGTCATGCGCGAGATGATCTTTGCCGACAGTTCCACGGATCGCGCGGCGGCGCTGGCGCGGCTGTTGCCGATGCAGCGGGACGATTTCGTGCAGCTTTTCGACATCATGCAGGGGCTGCCCGTCTGCATCCGCCTGTTCGACCCGCCGCTGCACGAATTCCTGCCCCACAGCCGCGAGGGCCTGCGCGAATTGGCCGAGGCGCTGGACCGTCCGCTGTCCGAGGTGACGCGGCGGGCCGAGGCGCTGGCCGAGTTCAACCCGATGCTGGGGATGCGGGGGGTGCGGCTGGGGGTCGTGCTGCCGGAAATCTATGACATGCAGGCGCAGGCCATCTTCGAGGCGACGGTCGAGATCGCGCGGCGCGGCGCGGCGGTGGTGCCCGAGATCATGATCCCGCTGGTCTCTGCCCGTCGCGAGGTGGAGCTGGTCAAGGGCCGCGTCGATGCGGTGGCGGCCAAGGTGCGCGCCAAGGCGGGGGTGGACTTCGCCTACAAGCTGGGGGTGATGGTGGAAACGCCGCGCGCCGCGCTGCGGGCGGGCGAGATCGCGCAGCATGCGGCCTTCCTGTCCTTTGGCACGAACGACCTGACGCAGATGACCTATGGGCTAAGCCGTGACGATGCGGGGCGGTTCATGAACACCTATGTGCAGCAGGGCGTTTTCCCCGAGGATCCGTTCCACATCCTTGACGTGGACGGGGTGGGCGAGCTGTTGCATATCGGGGCGGAGCGGGGCCGCAAGACGCGGGGCGATCTGGTCCTTTCGATCTGCGGCGAGCATGGTGGTAATCCCGAATCAATCGATTTCTGTCGAAAGGCGGGATTCGATTACGTCTCCTGTTCGCCCTATCGCGTGCCGCTGGCACGGCTGGCCGCCGCGCATCTGGCCTTGCAGGAGGTGAGGGTGTCGGGCAAAAACTGACACAATATCATGTGTTTGCCGGAGTTTGTTAATCAAGGTTATCAAGATTTTCGGCGGATATCCGCCGAAATCTGCCGAAATTACGTTGTAATTTTGCCACATTGGTGGACTCGGGCCGCGCGGGTCGTCTAACCCCGCCCCTCGTCCGGGCGGTTGCGTCCGGGCGTGAGGCTGAAACAGACCGGGAAACACGAGACCATGCGCTTGCACACAGGCTGGATGACGGGGGCGATTGCCGCCGTGATCCTGAATGGAGCGGCCTTCGCCGACGTGACGGTGAGCCAATCGAATGATCCGACCGCGGCCATCGGGGGGGCGCTGACCTCGCTTCTCGGGGCCGAGAAGCAGGCGCTGGCGGCATTGCCCGAGCAGCGGCTGACCGAGCTGGCCGTCGGGCCGGAGATCGAGACGAAGACGACGACCGCCAAGGCGCGCGGCAAGGACGCGGCGCCGGCGGTGATCCGCTATGACGATGCATGGCTGGCGCAACTGCCCGAACCCTCGGGCGATGCGGAATGGGAATGCCTGCGCACGGCGATCTATTTCGAATCGCGCGGCGAGACGCTGCGCGGCCAGTTCGCGGTGGCCGAGGTCATCCTGAACCGCGTGGACAGCCCCGATTACCCCAAGTCGATCTGCGCCGTGGTCCAGCAGGGTGGCTCTGGCGGCTGCCAGTTCAGCTATTCCTGCGACGGGCGGGCCGATGCGATGCGCGACCCTGAGGCGACATGGCGCGCGGGACGCATCGCGCGGGTGATGATGGACGGCGCGCCGCGCGCGCTGACCATGGGGGCCACGCATTTCCACACGCGGGCGGTGCGGCCGGGCTGGTCGAACCGGTTTCCGCAGACGGCCTCGATCGGGGCGCATCTGTTCTATCGGCAGCCCTGACGAGTCGTCTTGGTTGCCCTTTATGCCGATATCCGACATGGAGCCGGCGGGGGCAGGTGTTAACCTGCCCCTGAAATTTCCGGCGCCCAAGGAGGCGAGACCATGACCAGCGACATCCGCCTCGCCTTTGCGCATCCCGAGGAAAGGGCCGTGGCTTCGGCCAGTGCCGACCCGCGCGACCGTATCTCTTTGCGCGACCATGTCGTCGAGGTGGAGATCGGCGCCTTCCAGCAGGAACGCGGCACGCGCCAGCGCATCCAGTTCAATGTGGTGGTCGAGGTGCGCCCGCAGCCGCAGCCGCTGGACGACGATGTGGACAAGATCCTGAGCTATGACCGCATCACCGAGGCGATCGCGGCGGAACTGGCCGCCGAGCGGCTGAACCTGCTGGAGACGCTGGCCGAGCGGGTGGCAGAGCGCATCCTTGCCGAGCCGCAGGCGATGCGCGCCTTCGTGCGGGTGGAAAAGCTGGACCGTGGCCCCGGCAAGCTGGGCGTGGAAATCGTGCGGAGCCGTGCCGAGGCGCCCTTGCGCGCGGTTGGCAAGGACGGGGTGGAGTCGGCGCTGCATCCGCTGGTGGTCTTTCTGGACAATGCGGCGATCCATGCGGGCGATCTGGCGTCGCGGCTGGACGCGCTGCAGGCGCGTGGCGTGCCGGTGATCCTGACCGTGGGGCTGCCCGATCTGCCGCGCCCGCAGACGGGGCACAAGCCGACGCAGCGGCGCGTCGATCTGCTGGCGATCGAACAGAACGCCTGGACGCTGGCGGCGAAGGATGACCGCTGCGTCGTGGTGGCCACGCGGACGGAAATCGACTGGGCCGTGAAGCGCGGGCAGATGATCGTCTGGGCGCCGTCCAAGCTGGTGCTGGATGCCGTGGACGGCCCGCAAAGCCGCGAGCCGGTGGCGCTGGCGCTGTGGCTGGCCGAGGTGATGGCGGCCAGCGGGATCGTCGTTCACGGGGATGTTGCACTGCCGGCAGGAAGCCGCGTGCCGGTGGAGCGCGCCTGAGGGGCGCGGGGCTTGCACGGGCGCTGCGCTGCGCCTAGGCAGGGCGCATGGAATACTATCGCCCCATTGCATCCGTCGATCCCTCGCGCCCTGCGGGGGCGCTGCCGCTGGCCGGTGGCTGGTGCTGGTTTTCGCAGGTCGAGGTGTTGCGGCGCGACGCGCCGCCCGAAGTGGTGCCCGTCTCGGCCCTGCCCGCAGAGGTGCGCGAGAGGCTGAGCGCGCCCCGCGCGGCCTTTGGCGGGTTGCGGATGGATGTGCCGCAGGTGATGGGCATCCTGAACGTGACGCCGGATTCCTTTTCCGATGGCGGGCGGTTTCTGGCGCCGGAGGCGGCGCTGGCACAGGCGCAGGCCATGGCTGAGGGCGCGGATGTGCTGGACATCGGCGGGGAAAGCACGCGCCCCGGCGCCGCCGAGGTGCCCGTGGCCGAGGAGGTGGAGCGCACCGCCCCCGTGATCGCCGCGCTGCGGGCGGGGGGGATGACGGTCCCGATCTCGGTCGATACGCGAAAGGCGGGCGTGGCGCGGGCGGCGCTGGCGGCGGGGGCGGGGATCGTCAACGATGTGGCGGCCATGGGGTTTGATCCGGAAATGGCGTCTGTCGTGGCGGGGTCGGGCGCGCCGGTGATCCTGATGCATTCGATCAAGACCCCGGCAACGATGCAGGATGACCCGCGCTATGACGATGTGCTTCTGGATGTTTACGATTTCCTGAAGGCACGGATCGCCGCAGCCGTCGCGGCGGGAATCGCGCGCGAGCGGATCATGGTCGATCCCGGCATCGGTTTCGGCAAGACGGCCGAGCATAATCTGGCTCTGGTGCGGCGGCTGTCGCTGTTCCACGATCTGGGGGTGCCGGTGCTGCTGGGCGTGTCGCGCAAGCGGTTCATCGGCAACATCGGGGGCGAGCCTGTGGCCGAGCGGCGGGTGGCCGGATCGGTGGCGGTTGCGCTGGCCGGCGTCGCGCAGGGCGCGCAGGTTGTCAGGGTGCATGACGTGGCCGAGACGCGGCAGGCGTTGCGGCTGTGGCAGGCGGTGAATGGGGTGGCGGGATGACGCGGAAGCTTTTCGGGACGGATGGCGTGCGGGGTACAGCCAACACCTATCCCATGACGGCCGAGATGGCGCTGCGTCTGGGCGCGGCGGCGGGGCGGTATTTCCGCCGCGACGGCGGATCGGCGCACCGGGTGGTGATCGGCAAGGATACGCGGCTGTCGGGCTATATGCTGGAAAACGCCCTGACGGCGGGGCTGACCAGCACGGGGATGAATGTGCTGCTGCTGGGCCCGGTGCCGACACCGGCGGTGGGGTTCCTGACGCGGTCGATGCGGGCGGATCTGGGGGTGATGATCTCGGCCTCGCATAACCCACACCACGACAACGGGATCAAGTTCTTCGGGCCTGACGGGTTCAAGCTGTCGGACGAGGCCGAGGCGGAGATCGAGGCGATCGTGGCGGGCGAGATCACCCCCGCGCGGCCCGAGAATATCGGGCGGGCCAAGCGGATCGAGGACGGGCGCGGACGGTATCAGGAATTCGTCAAGACGACGGTCCCCGCCGGTGTCCGGCTGGACGGGTTGAAGGTGGTGATCGATTGCGCCAACGGCGCGGCCTACAAGGCGGCGCCCGAGGTGTTGTGGGAGCTGGGGGCAGAGGTCATTCCGGTCGGCGTCTCGCCCAACGGGACCAATATCAACGACCGCTGCGGATCGACCCATACTCAGACGGCAGCCGAGGCGGTGGTGGCGCATGGAGCGGATGTGGGCATCTGCCTGGATGGCGATGCGGATCGCGTCATGATCCTGGATTCGCAGGGAAAAGTTGCGGATGGCGACCAGATCATGGCGCTGATGGCCACGCGGTGGGCGGAGGATGGGCGGTTGCGGGGGGGGGCTTTGGTCGCCACGGTCATGTCCAATCTGGGACTGGAGCGGCATCTGCAAGCGCGCGGGCTGCGGTTGGAGAGGACCGCCGTGGGCGACCGCTATGTCGTTGAAAGGATGCGGGAAAAGGGGTTCAACCTTGGGGGCGAGCAGTCGGGGCATATCGTGATGACCGACTATGCCACAACCGGTGACGGGCTGGTCGCGGGGTTGCAGTTCCTTGTCGAAATGGCACGCACGGGGGAGAGCGCGGCGACCCTTGCGCGGCAGTTCGAGACGGTGCCGCAGCTGTTGAAGAACGTCCGTTTCGGTGAGGGAAAACAACCCCTTGCCGATAGCGCCGTGCAGGATGTCATCGCGGCGCAGGAGCGGCGGCTGGCAGGGAAGGGGCGCATCCTCATTCGCAAATCGGGAACCGAGCCGCTGGTCCGCGTGATGGCGGAATGCGAGGATTCCGCGCTGCTGGACGATGTGGTGGGAACCATCGTGGCGGCGGTGGAAAAAGCCGCAATTTGAGAGTCTTCGACCGTGCCGGCGGCTGTGCCGACGGTTGTACCGCAACCTGTCAGCACGCAGCGGGCGTTGCGTGAGGGGGTCGTTTACCGCCTTGGCAGGCGGTCAGGCCCGCGTGTCGCGGGGATGCGTCCGGCGCGGGCGGCGGGGTGACCCCGCGCATGGCGGGGTGAACCCCGCCCTACGGTGGGTCGCTGGCCGTCGCCTATTCCTCGGCCGGGGTGTCGTCTTCCAGCGTTTCGGGGGCCGGAGCGGGGCGGGTCCATGTCGGCTTGCGCCGCGCGCGCGGCGGGGCGGGCTGGGCGAGGAATTCGGCAAGGTTGAAGGGGGGCTTGGGGGTGGAGATACCCATGGGTCGTCCTTTCGGGGTCAGACCGGACGACGACGGGGGGCATAGGCAGAGCCGGCCACCGAGGTACGGGGTTGCGCCCCCGGGGAGAAGGGGGCGTGGGGAGGGTATGCGCCTTTTCGGGGGGGAAAGATAGGGGGGTGGGGTGGGTGGGGTTGTGTGCGGAGCGCACACAACCCCTACTTCATGTGACCGTCTATCTAGGGTATGCTCGCCATCATTTGAGATCTTCGGAACCAAGACAGCGCGTAGGTTTAGTATCCGAGAATGTACTGGCGCCCCTTCATTTTCGGGAGCGTCCATGCCGCATGCGTTACCTGCTCTTCGTCTAACTCTACTAGGTACTGCCGATAGCGGTGTTCCGCATATGCAAAACAAGAACTGAATGTTGAGAATCCGGATTTCCACGAGGACAGTTCCATGCAGAACATAAGCACACTATCAAAGAAGTCGTGCGCATTCTCGACAAGATAACGGCCATATTCAGGGCCAGAGCCTGCATGAACGATGCGATTTCGTGCTCGATAGATTCTGTGCAACTGCCATCGAACCATTTCTTCATGAGCTCGGATCTTCCTAGCAGACTTTTTTGTGCTTCTTAGAAGTTCGGCAATCTCCTTGATTCGGTGCTTCAGCAACTCAAAGTCACGGCATCTGTCAAGCAAGTTAAGGAGCGCAGGTTCCGACGCCTTGTCCACCAGTAGGATTATGAAGCGTGTCCTAAGGTCTAACCTCTTGTCGATGCCGGCGATTCTGAGCGAAGACTTAAGCGAATTTCTATCCCACCTGATAATATCAAAGAGTAGATTCACAACAAGGCGGTTGATATAGCCCAGCATGAGTGGAGGTATCACTCTGTCAACTACCTTAGATATGTTTGTGCTGTAGCCTTCGCTTGGCGTCATGGTTTCCAAGCATGTCCAAAGATTGACGATTTGAACATCTGGGTTATCAGAAGACAAACTCATTCCATGAATGTTAACAATGTTATTAAACCTGGACGAGTCTGCGCCAGTATCGAGTGAAATGGAATCATCAAAGCGTTTGAGTACGCTTGAGGCTTTGGTTTGCCGCATATCACGGATGTAGTGCATCTGATTGCGGGGTGCATCGATTGATTTAACTATTCCGCCGCAGCAAGCCTGCTCAACTAAAGCGTAGCTTGTGATCGGGAAGCTTGCCTTGTGGTTGAAAAGCTTAAATAGATTCTCCACCTCTTCAATTTTCATTTTGGCCCGCATTACGGCTGACTCATAGTCAGCAGCTTGGACTCTTGCAAGAATTAGGGTGTCCAAGTCTGTATCGCTTCGTAGTTTCTCTAAGAGTTCGTTGTTAAATGGCTCTTCGTCAGGCATGACAGGGAAAAGACCGTCTTCGCCAGTTCGATCTATGCCGCGGCGCTGCAAAATTGTTGGATCTAAGGCGGCGATATTCGAGTCAACTCCTAAAACAACCCGGAACTGGTGATGGTGCGGGTAGACTAGCCTGCAAAAATCCTTAATGCAAAGTGCATCGTCGATCTGCCGCGTTCCAAAGAAAAAATCGCATACCGTTGAATTAATGTGGTCCCGCGATATGCCTCGCAACTGCAAGGTGGAGCAAAGCTCGCGGGCGCATAGATCTATTTGGTCCTTGCTGTTTGTCGCTGCGAGTTTGATTACTTCCTCGACAAGTTCAGAGATATAATGCTCATCTCCAATTTCGGAGAAAGTAACAGTTAACCTCCGCAGCGTGTCTGTGGTGTTGTGTTCCTTTGAGTCAAAATTTAGCAGGGCATCAAGGTCTATTGTCGAGCAGCGCCTTAAGATTTGATTTCCGCTTATTCGAAATTTAAGTTCATCAAGTATCTTTGCTGCTTTTGAGAGAGCAGCGTTCTTCTTATCATCATCTAGACCTTGTGCCTCCTCGACTAGCTCCATCGCTTCAAATACCAAGCCTCGCAGAGAGATAGTGGCTGATTTGTAACTGTCGAGTGAATAAGGATAGCTCAGTTCGTCTAGGCGTTGCGCGAAGAAGAGCAATCCGCGCATCTCATCAATATTCGTCCAGTTGGCTATCTTTCTATACTTCATGTTGCAGTGCTCAGAATGATTTTCGCGATTTGCAATCTGTAGCAGCGGAAGTGGTCTGTCGGCAACCGCTATGGCTGTGGGGTAGGAGTATAGCTTGCTTAATGAAAAGGGGCGGCCCTCTCGGACCGCCCCCCTGACTCAACCATAACGCGTCGATCAGTTCCGCGCGCGGTCCACCATCTTGCCCTTGGCGATCCAGGGCATCATGGCGCGGAGCTTTTCGCCGACCTTCTCGATCTGGTGCTCGTCGTTGATGCGGCGGGTGGCCTTGAAGAAGGGCTGGCCGACGGCGTTTTCCTGCATGAAGTCGCGCACGAATTTGCCGGTCTGGATGTCGGTCAGCACGGCCTTCATGCGGGCCTTCGTCTCATCGTAGGGCAGGATGCGCGGGCCCGAGACGTATTCGCCGTATTCGGCGGTGTTCGAGATCGAGTAGTTCATGTTCGCGATGCCGCCTTCGTAGATCAGGTCCACGATCAGCTTCACCTCGTGCAGGCATTCGAAATAGGCCATTTCCGGCTCGTAGCCCGCCTCAACAAGGGTTTCGAAGCCCATGCGGATCAGTTCGACGAGGCCGCCGCAGAGCACGGCCTGTTCGCCGAAGAGGTCGGTTTCGCATTCCTGACGGAAGTTCGTCTCGATGATGCCCGAGCGGCCGCCGCCGATGGCGGAGCAGTAGGAGAGGCCGATTTCCATGGCCTTGCCGGTCGCGTCCTGATGGACGGCGACGAGGCAGGGGACGCCGCCGCCCTTGGTGTATTCGCCGCGGACGGTGTGGCCGGGGCCCTTGGGGGCCATCATGATGACGTCGACGCCCTTTTTCGGCTCGATCAGGCCGAAGTGGACGTTCAGGCCATGGGCAAAGGCGATGGCGGCGCCTTCGCGGAGGTTGTCATGGACGTATTGCTTGTAGGTGGCGGCCTGCAGTTCGTCGGGCATGGTGAACATGATGAGGTCGCACCAGGCGGCGGCTTCGGCGATGCCCATGACCTTGAGGCCTTCGGCTTCGGCCTTTTTCGCGGAAGGGGAGCCTTCGCGCAGCGCCACGACGAGGTTCTTGGCGCCGGAGTCGCGCAGGTTCAGGGCGTGGGCGTGGCCTTGGGAGCCGTAGCCGAGGATGGCGACCTTCTTGTCCTTGATGAGGTTCACGTCGCAGTCACGGTCGTAATAAACGCGCATTGGGGCGGTCCTTCGTTTGGTTGATGGCGGCAGGATAGGGGTTTTCGCGCTGCGGGCTGTGCATTGTTTGATGTTTTTGCGGGAATGTGGGAAGGATCATGCGCGGATAGGCGCATAGGTGGATGGATCATGCAACTGGACGAGACGGACCGGCGCATCCTGCGGCATCATCTGGCGGAGCCTGCGCTGCCGCGCGCGGAGCTGGCGGCGCGGGCGGGGGTGACGGTGGCGACGCTGTGGCGGCGGCTGGAGCGGTTGCAGGGGGCGGGGGTGATCCGCGCGGAGCAGGCGGTGATCGACTGGCGCGCGCTGGGATACGGGGTGGAGGTCAGCCTGCGCTTCACGCTGGACAAGACGGACCCGCGGGCCTTTGACGATTTCATCGCGGCGGCGCGGGAGGTGCCGGAGGTTCTGGCGATCGAGACTTTCCTTGGCCGCGTGGATGTGCGGCTGAACGTCATCGCGCGGGACATGGCGCATTATCAGGAGATCTACCGCGCCCGCATCCTGACCCTGCCGCATATCGCGGAGCTGGAGGCGTTGATGCTGATTTCCACCATCAAGGAGCAGGAGGCGCTGCCGCTGTGATCGATCTGGATGATGTGGACCGCGCGATCTGTCGCGCGCTGGCGGGGGATGGCGGGCTGTCGGCGGGCGAGCTGGGGCGGCGGCTGGGGTTGAGCCAGCCTGCGGCGTGGCGGCGGGTCAGGCGGCTGGAGGAGGCGGGGGTGATCGCGGGGCGGCGGGTGGAGGTGGACCGCGCGGCGCTGGGCTTTGGCGTGACGGTGTTTCTGGGGGTGAAGCTGGCGGCGCGGGGGCGGGTTTCACTGGAGGATTTCGAGCGGGCGGTGACGGCCATTCCCGAGGTGCAGGTGGTGCAGCACGTGCTGGGGCTGTTCGATTACCGGCTGCGGGTCGTGGCGCGCGACATCGCGGATTTCGAGCGGGTGCTGCGGCGGCGGATCATGACGCTGCCCGGGGTGGGGAACGTGGAGGCCAATGTCCTGCTGACCGAGGAGCGGCGGCCCGGGCCGCTGGGCTGAGGTCGGGTTTGGCGGTTTCCGCCTGACCTGCGTCAAGGTGCGGCGCTGCGGACGGGTGTAGGATGGCGGGGTCTGGAATTGAACGGAGGATGGAAAGATGTTCCGCAAGATCCTGTGTCCTGTCGACGGGACGGAGCATGCCACGCTGGCGCTGGAGCGGGCAGTGGAGTTGGCCGGAAAATATGGCGCGTCGCTGACGGTCTGCGTGGTCAACGTGGCGCATGGAACGGGGCGCAGCCCCCGCATCAACCACTGGACCGACGAGCAGGTCGCCAAGATCCTGTCCGATGCCGTGGCGCAGGCCAAGGGGGCCGAGACGGTGCAGATCGTGGCGCGCGAGGTGGGGCCTGCCATCGTGCAATATGCCGAGACGGGCGAGTATGACTGCATCGTCATGGGCACCGGTGACAAGCGCGGGCTGTCGCGGCTGATGCTGGGGTCGGTCGCGGCGGATGTGTCGGGGCGGGCGCATTGTTCGGTTCTGGTCGCGCGCTGAGGGCGGTCGGGTATTTCCGCCACGGGCGTTAACGTGTTGCGGCGGGCGGGCTTGTGAGGGGGGTGCGGGCGGGACTATCCTTGCCCGATCCTTAACGCACTGGACCGCCCCGCCGTGACGAAGCCCATCTACATCCTGAACGGACCGAACCTGAACCTGCTGGGTCTGCGCCAGCCCGAAATCTACGGGCGCGAGACGCTGGAGGATGTGGCGGATGCCTGTGCTGCGCTGGCCGAGGAACTGGGTCTTTCGATCCGCTTCCACCAGTCCAACCACGAGGGGCAGATCGTCGACTGGGTGCACGAGGCGCGGTTGCAGGGGGCGGGCATCGTTATCAACCCTGCGGCCTATACCCATACGTCGGTCGCCATCCTTGACGCGCTCAATGCATTCGAGGGGCCGGTGCTGGAGGTCCATATCTCGAACGTGCACAAGCGAGAGGCGTTCCGGCACCATTCCTATGTCAGCTTGCGCGCCGAGGGGGTGATCGCGGGTTTCGGGACGGAAGGCTATCTCTTGGCCCTGCGCCGGATGAAGACGCTGGTGACGACATGATGCTTCCCCAGAACAGGTTCAAGAAGGCGCTGCGCGAGCGGCGCCAGCAGATCGGGCTGTGGAATTCGATCCCCGGCCCGCTGGTGGCAGAGCTTCTGGCGACCTGCGGGTTCGACTGGGTGGTGATCGACACCGAACATGCGGTGACGGATATTCCCGACACGATGGCGATGATGCAGGCCATGGCGCCCTATCGCACCCATGCGGTGGTGCGGCCTGCGGCGAATGATCCGGTGCTGATCAAGCGGGTGCTGGATCTGGGGGCGCAGACGCTGCTTTTGCCCTATGTCCAGACCGCGGAGGAAGCGCGGGCGGCGGTGGCCGCGATCCGCTATGCCCCGCGCGGGATCAGGGGTGTCGCGGGCATGACGCGGGCGAGCGTCTTCGGGCAGGTGGCGGGATACCACCAGCGCGCCGAGGAGGAGTTGTGCCTGATCCTGCAGGTGGAGACGATCGAGGCGCTGGGCCGTGTGCGCGAGATCGCGGCGGTGGACGGGGTGGATGCGCTGTTCATCGGGCCTGCGGACCTTGCGGCCAGCATGGGGCATGTCGGAAATTCCGGCCATCCCGAGGTGGTGGCGGCGATCGAGCTGGGCATCCGCGACATCGTGGCGGCGGGCAAGCCTGCGGGTATCCTGACGCTGGACCATGATTTCGCGCAGCGCTGCATCGGCTGGGGGACCACCTTTACCGCTGTGGGGATGGATATCGCGCTGCTGGCCAATGCGGCGCGGTCCCTGTCGGCGAAGTTCCGGGCCGAGTGAGGCCGTGATGGCGCGGGGGGTGGCGGACAGGTTTCGTCGCCATGCCGCGGCGCGGATTTTCGGGCCGGACGGGGCGGAGGTTCCGGTGGTTGCGGCGGGCGGGGCGGCAGTGATCGCCTCTGCGCCTTGCGGTGCTGCGGTGGCGGCTGCGCTGGCACGGGGGGCGGCGGGGTTGCCGTTCCGCGTGGGGGCGGTGGACTTGCCCGCGCCCGAGGCGGGGGCGCGGCCGGTCTTCGAGACGCTGACATCGGGATCGACGGGGGTGCCGCGGCGGATCAGACGCTCGCAGCGGTCGTGGTGTGCGTCCTTTGCGGTGAACGAGGGGCTGTTCGGGATCGGGGCCGGTGTGCAGGTGGCCGTGCTGGGGCGGATGGAGCATTCGCTGTCGCTTTACGGCGCGCTGGAGGGGGCCTGTCTGGGGGCGGAGGTGCATCTGCTGGCGGGGCTGCGGCCGGATGGGCAGGCGCGCGAGATGGTCGCGCGGCGGGTGGGGGTGGTCTATGGCACGCCCGCGCAGTTGCGGCTGCTGGTCGAGGCGGGGGGCGTGGCGCTGCCCGATCTGCGGCTGGTTCTGGTGGGCGGATCGAAGCTGGACGGGGTGTTGCGGGCGGCGCTGGCGGCGGTGGCGCCGGCGGCCGAGTTGCGCGAGTTCTATGGCGCGGCGGAGGCGAGTTTCGTGACGCTGTCGGATGGCGGTTGTGACGCGGGCAGCGTGGGGCGGCCTTATCCCGGCGTGCGGATCGAGGTGCGGGGGGCGGATGGCGCGGTGCTGGGCCCCGGGGGCGTGGGCGAGGTCTGGGTGCGTTCGCCCTATCTGTGTGACCGCTATGGCGCGCGGGGGACCGGCGTGCTGCGGCGGGGCGGCTGGCTGTCGGTGGGCGAGATGGGCTGGATGGAGCGGGGCGAGCTGTGGCTGGCCGGGCGGCGCGGGCGGATGGTGACGGTGGCGGACCAGAACGTCTTTCCCGAGGAGATCGAGGCGTTTCTGGCGGGGATGGAGGGCGTGCGGCGGGTGGCGGTGCTGCCCAGGGCGGACCTGATGCGGGGGCATGTGCTGGTGGCGGTGATGATGGGGGATGCGGGGCGCGAGGAGGAGATATTGCGCGCGGCGCGGGCGCGGCTGGGGGCGCTGAAGGCGCCGCGGGCGGTGGTGTGGCGGCAGGATTGGCCGGAGCTTGCCTCGGGCAAGACAGACTTGGCGCGGCTGGCGGCGGAGGCGGGGCTGTGAGGGGCCTTGCTGGCGGCGTGGCGCTTGCGGCGCTGCCCTATGGGTATTTGGGCCGAGATGAAGGGGGCGGGTCTTGTCTGCCTGGCTGATCGGGGGGAAACGGACGGCGGTGGTGCCGCGCGGCGGGGCCTTTGCCGCGCTGCGGGTGGAGGATCTGGCGGCGCCGGTGATCGGGGCGCTGCTGGAGGCGGCGGGGATCGCGGCGGATCGGGTGGACGAGGTGATCCTGTCCAACGCCATCGGCCTTGGCGGGAATCCCGCGCGGCGGGTGGCGCTGGCGGCGGGGTTGCCCGAGCGGGTGGCGGGGCTGACCGTGGACCGGCAATGCGCGGGGGGGCTGGATGCGGTGCTGCTGGCGCGGGCGCTGGTGCTGGCGGGGTTGGCCGAAGTGGTGGTGGCGGGGGGGGGGGAGAGCTATTCCACCGCGCCCGAGCGGCGGGTGCGGGGCGGGGCGCTCTATCGGCAGGCGCCCTTCACCCCGTGGCCGGAGCGCGACCCCGACATGGCGGTGGCGGCGGATGCGCTGGGGCGGCGGCTGGGGATTTCGCGGGCGCGGGCGGACGCCTGGGCGGTGGAGAGCCATGCGCGGGCGCTGCGGGCGGATATGGCGGGCGAGATCGTGCCGGTGGCGGGTGTGGTGCACGATCCCTTTGCGCGGGCGCTGACGGGGGCGGTGGCGGCGCGGGCGGCGGTGGTGGCGGGGGATGTGACGGCGGCCAATGCGGCGGTGGCGGCGGACGGGGCGGCCTTTGTCCTTGTGGTGTCCGCGCGGGTGGCGGCTGGTGCCGCGCGGGCGCTGCGGATCGCGGGTGGTGTCACGCGGGGCGGCGTGCCGTGGGAACCGGGGCTGGCGCCTGTGGCGGCGATCGGGGAGGCGCTGGGGGCCTGTGGCCTGCGCGCCGGCGATCTGGAGCGGGCGGAGGTGATGGAGGCCTATGCGGTACAGGCGATCGCCTGTGTCGAGGGGGCGGGGCTGGACCCTGCGCGGGTGAATGTGAAGGGCGGCGCGCTGGCGCGGGGGCATCCGGTGGGGGCATCCGGTGCTGTGCTGGCGGTGCGGATGTTTGCCGATCTGGAGCGCGGGTCGGGGGTGGCTGCCATCGCCTCGGCCGGGGGGATCGGGACGGCGGTGGTGTTCGGGGGGTAGGGCGGAGGCAGGGGGCGCACGCGCCCCCTTTTGGCCTGCGGCCAATTCACCCCCTGTGAGTATTTGGGCCGAGATGAAGGCGCGGCCGTTGCGAACCGGTCAGCCGCGCGACAGGAGCGCGTCGGGGCGCATGCGCGCGATGCCTTGGGTGATGAGCGCGGCGAGGGCCACTTTCAGCAGGTCGCCGGGGAGGAAGGCCGCGACCATGACGGCGGCCTCGGTCAGGGACTTGTCGAGCATCAGGGCAAGGCCCGGGATGCCGAAGGCATAGAGTGCCACCACCCCGCCGAGGAAAGCCCCCAGCGCGGCGGCGGGCAGGATCGCGGTGCGGAGCTTTTCCGTCACCAGACCCGCGACGAAGGCCGCGACGGGGAAGCCAAGGAGGAAGCCCACGGTGGGCGAGGCGAAGACGCCCAGACCACCGCGCCCGCCCGAGAGGAGCGGAAGGCCCACCGCGACCAGCGCGAGGAATAGCAGGACCGCCAGCGCGCCGCGTTTCGCGCCCAGCACCGTGCCGCAGAGCATGATGCCGAGGGATTGCGCGGTGATCGGCACGCCGAAGGGCAGCATCACTTGCGGAACGAAGCCCAGAACCGCGATCAGGGCGGCGAAGAGGGCGATGTGGGAAAGGCTGCGTTCCATGGCGGACTCCTGTTCTTGCGCCGGTCCCCTTAGCCTGCGCCGCCGCGGGCGCGCAAGGATTCGGCCACGTGATCGGCCTCGTCCAGCGCGGCGAGGGCGGCGGGGATCAGGATGCGCCAGCCGGGGCGGCGGGGGCTGCGGGCGGACCATGCGGTGCTGATGGCGTCGATCCGGTCCGACAGGACGGGGATGAAGCGGATGGAGAGCGCGAGGGCCAGCGTCACGCGGCGCATGGGCAGGCCAAGGCGTGCGAGGGGAGCGGCAAGGCGGTCGAGCGTGGCGAGCATGTCTGCGAGCCGCGTCGTCATGGTGACGAGGTTCGCGGCGGCGACGGCGGTGGTCAGGCGCAGGGCGATGGCGGTGCCGCCCGCGATGTCGCCCGTGATCCCGTGCCAGAGGGCGAGGAGGGCGAGGAAGGGCCAGAGCGGGCGGAGCTGGCGCAGGGCCTGCGCGGCGATGGCGGTGCCGAGGGCGAGGTGGGCCATGGCAAGGGCCCCCGCGATTGCGGCGAGGGGGAGGGGCGAGGACAGGCGGAAGAGCAGGATCGTGAAGGCGCAGAGCAGGGCGAGTTTCAGCCCCGCGGGCAGGCGGTGCAGGGGCGTTTCAACGGGGGAGGTGAGGGTCAGCATCGGCCTCTCCCAATCTGGCCATTTCGGCGGTGAAGGCGGGCAGGACGGTGCCGGGCGGGCCGTCGGCGCGCAGGCGGCCTGCGTCGAGCCAGAGGATGCGGTCGCAGGTGGCGACGGCGGCGGGGGCGTGGCTGATGGTGATCAGGCGCTGCGGCAGGGCGGCAAGGCGGCGGGTCAGCCGCGCGGCGGTGGGCAGGTCGAGCGCTGCGAAGGGTTCGTCGAGAAGGATGGTGCGCGGCTGCATCAGCAGGACCGAGAGCAGGCAGAGCCATTGCCGCTGCCCCTGCGAGAGGGTCGAGACGGGCAGGTCAGCCCAATCGGCGCGGCCCTCGGCGGCGAGGGCGGCGCGGGCGCGGGGTTCGGCGTCGGCATGGCCCTGCTGGCGCAGGCCGAAGGCCAGCTCCTCGGCCACGGTGGGGAAGAGGATCTGCTGGTCGGGATTCTGGAAGAGGATCCCGATATGGGTAAGCATCCCCTTGCGGTCGCGGGCGGGGTCGATGCCGTCGACGGTGACGCGGCCGGAGGTGGGGGCGATCAGCCCGGCGATCAGGCGCAGGAGGGTGGTCTTGCCCGATCCGTTCTGCCCGATGATGCCGATGCGGGATTCGGTCAGGGTCAGGGTCAGGTCGGACAGGATGGGCTTGCCGCGGATGGCGAAGGACGCGCCCGAAAGGACGATGCCCTGATCCGTCTGTGCGCCAACCCCTGCCATGCCCCGCGATTAGCGCAAGCGAAAGGGCCGTTCCAGAAGAAACGGCCCTGTGCATTTTCCGTCCGGAAATATCCCGTGGGTCGGCCATCGGATTCGCCATCGGTACAAGAACCGATGGCAGACGGGGCTGGCCCCCGCGGCCGGCATCAGCCCTGACGCGCCGCCGCTACGGACTCTTCGAGGATGTCCATCGCCTCGGCGAAGTGGGCGTCGGGGATTGTGATCGGCGCGAGGAAGCGGATCACGTTGCCGTAGACGCCGCAGGTCAGCAGGATCAGGCCACGCTTCAATGCCTCCATCCGGACGCGGCCGGTGAAGCCCGCGTCGGGTTCCTTGCTGGACGGGTTGGCGAATTCGACGGCGACCATGAAGCCCGGGCCGCGGATGTCGATGATTTCCGGGGTGGTGGAGCGGATCGATTCCAGCCGCTGCTTCAGGCGCGAGCCCAGTTCGTTGGCGCGGGCGCAGAGCTGTTCTTCCTCGATCACGTCCAGCACGGCGTGGGAGGCCGCGATGCCCAGCGGGTTGCCCGCATAGGTGCCGCCAAGGCCGCCGGGGTTGGCGGCGTCCATGAGTTCCGCGCGGCCGGTCACGGCGGCGAGGGGCAGGCCACCCGCAAGGCCCTTGGCCATGGTCGTCAGGTCGGCGGCGACGCCGTGCATCTGCATGGCAAAGAGGTTGCCGGTGCGGGCAAAGCCGGTCTGCACCTCGTCCGCGATCATGACGATGCCGTGCTTGTCGCAGAGCGCGCGGATGGCGCGGACAAGGTCGGTCGGCGCCTCATAGAAGCCACCCTCGCCCTGCACGGGCTCGAAGATGATGGCGGCGACGCGGGCGGGGTCGAGGTCGGCCTTGAAGAGCTTTTCGATGCCCTTCATCGAATCCTCGGTGGAAATGCCGTGCGGGCCCATCGGGAAGGGGACGTGGAAGACATCGGGCATCATGGCGCCGAAGCCCTTTTTATAGGGTTCGACCTTGCCGGTCAGCGACATGCCCATGAAGGTGCGCCCGTGGAAGCCGCCGCCGAAGGCGATGACGGCGTTGCGGCCCGTGGCGATGCGGGCGATCTTGATCGCGTTCTCGCAGGCTTCGGCCCCGGTCGTCACGAAGATCGTCTTCTTCTGGAAGTCGCCCGGAACGGCGGCGTTCAGGCGTTCGGCAAGGCGGATGTAATTCTCGTAAGGCAGGACCTGATGGCAGGTGTGCGTGAAGCGCGACATCTGTTCTGTCACGGCAGCCATGACCTTGGGGTGGCAATGGCCGGTGTTCACCACGGCGATGCCGGCGGCGAAGTCGATGTAGCGGTTGCCCTCGATATCCCAGATTTCCGCGTTCTTGGCGCGGTCGGCGTAGATCTGGGTCATCATGCCCACGCCGCGGGAGATGGCTTCATCCCGGCGGCGGGCGACTTCGGCATTCTGCATGGCAAGCTCCATCATGCGGGGTCCGGTGCGGACCCGTAAATTGCGGCGCATTTGATCAAACTTTGCGTCAGGCTTCAATGCGGAAGGCGACGGGGCGTCGGGATTTTCCGTCAGGAAAGTCCGAAGTGAGCATTGCGGTTTACCGGACATTAAGGAGTCGGGAGCAGGATCGGGGGAACGGTCGGCAGAAGGTGGCCAGATGCGCGATTTTCAGGAGGACGATCCGCTGGACCGGCTGCGGCTGATCCGGTCGCGGCGGGTGGGGGCGGTGACATTCCACCGGCTGGTGGCAGAGCACGGGTCGGTGGCGGCGGCGCTGGCCGCGTTGCCCGATGTGGCGCGTGCGGCGGGGGTGGAGGACTATTCCCCCTGTCCGGTCGAGGTGGCGCGGCACGAGATGGCGCAGGCGCGCATCGCGGGGGCGCGTATGCTGGTGCCCGGGGACGGGGTCTATCCGGCGCTGCTGGCGCAGATGGCAGATGCGCCGCCCGTGCTGTGGCTGCGGGGCGATGCCGGCGTGCTGGCGCGGCCGATGGTGGCGATGGTGGGGGCGCGCAATGCCTCGTCGCTGGGTCTGCGGATGGCGCGGCGGCTGGCGGCGGGGCTGGCGGCGGCGGGGCAGGTCGTGGTGTCGGGTCTGGCGCGCGGTATCGATGCCGAGGCGCATGAGGCGGCGCTGGAGACCTGCACGGTGGCGGTGATGGCGGGGGGCGTCGATGTCGTCTACCCCGAGGAACATGCGGGGCTTGCCGCGCGGATCGCGGCAAAGGGCGCGCTGTTGTCGGAGCAGCCGATGGGCACGGTGCCGCAGGCGCGGCATTTCCCGCTGCGCAACCGGATCGTGGCGGGGCTGTCGCGGGCGGTCGTGGTGGTGGAGGCTGCGTCGCGGTCGGGGTCGCTGATCACGGCGCGGGATGCGCTGGATCTGGGGCGCGAGGTGATGGCGGTGCCGGGCCATCCCTTCGATGCGCGGGCGGCGGGGTGCAACATGCTGATCCGCGACGGGGCGGTGCTGGTGCGCGGTCCGGCCGATGTTCTGGAAACGCTGGGGATGCAGGCGGTTCCCGTGGCGGCAGAGCCGGAGGTGCCCGCGCCCGCGCCGCTGCCCGGACCGGTGCCCGCACGCCGCCCGCTGGCCGAGATCGCGGCGCTGCACGGGGCGATCCTTGCGCGGCTGGGGCCAAGTCCGATGGCGGAGGATGCGCTGATTCGCGATCTGGCGATTCCGGCGGGGGCGGTGGCGCAGGCGCTGGTGGCGCTGGAGATGGAGGGGCAGGTGATCCGGCACGCGGGCGGGATGCTGGCGCGCGGCTAGGGCATGGCACCTGCGGGCGCATCTACAGGCGTGTGGCGGTGAGGGGGATGGCGGCGCCGTCCTCATGGGAAGGGGCAATCGGGGGCGGCGGCCTCGACCCGCGCGGTCGGGATGCAGGGCGGGCGGAGGTTCCGACCTGTGCGTTTGAGGCAGGCGCTGGAAGTTGGCGCTCCGTTTCTTCTCTGTCCAAATATCCTCGGGCGGTGCGGGCGGCAGACGGCCCCTCGCCGCGACGCAAGGGCCTGCGCGGCGGGCCCTGTCATCTGGCTGCATTGACAAGGGCAGGGGTTCGCCCACATGTTGCCGCGCTGTTGTTCGGGGCGGATTGGAAGGATATTTGATGGCTGTCGTCGTTGTGGAAAGCCCGGCCAAGGCGAAGACCATCAACAAGTATCTCGGGTCCGATTTCACGGTTCTGGCCTCTTACGGACATGTCCGCGACCTGCCCGCCAAGGATGGGTCTGTCGATCCCGAGCAGGATTTCCGCATGGAATGGGAAGTCGCGCCCGAGTCGAAGAAGCATGTCCGCGCGATTGCCGAGGCGTTGAAATCCGACGACACGCTGATCCTTGCCACCGACCCCGACCGCGAGGGCGAGGCGATCTCGTGGCATCTGAAGGAGGCGCTGGCCTCGTCCATCAAGAAGGGCAAGAAGGTCTCGCGCGTGACCTTCAACGCGATCACCAAGGATGCGGTGACCAAGGCGATGCAGGAACCGCGCGAGGTGGACGAGGCACTGGTCGATGCCTATCTGGCGCGGCGCGCGCTGGACTATCTGGTGGGGTTCACCCTGTCGCCCGTGCTGTGGCGCAAGCTGCCGGGGGCGAAATCGGCGGGGCGGGTGCAGTCGGTCTGCCTGCGCCTGATCGTCGAGCGCGAGATGGAGATCGAGGCCTTCCGCGCGCAGGAATACTGGACGGTGAAGGCGGTGCTGGTCACCCCGCGCGGGCAGGAGTTCGAGGCGGGGCTGACGGTTCTGGGCGGGAAGAAATTGTCGAAATTCGACATTCCGACGGCCGAGGCGGCGGAATTGGCGGTGCGGGCTGTCACTTCCCGGACATTGGCGGTGAAATCGGTGGAGGCGAAGCCTGCCACGCGCAACCCGTTCCCGCCCTTCATGACATCGACCCTGCAGCAGGAGGCGAGCCGGAAATACGGCATGGGCGCCAAGGCCACGATGAGTGCCGCACAGCGGCTCTATGAGGCGGGGCACATCACCTATATGCGGACCGACGGCATCGACATGGCGCCCGAGGCGGTGATGGCCGCGCGGGACGAGATCAAGCGGCGGTTCGGGGCGAATTACGTGCCCGACAGCCCCCGCATGTACAAGAACAAGGCCAAGAACGCGCAGGAGGCGCATGAATGCATCCGCCCGACCGACATGTCGGCGGGCCCCGAAAAGCTGCGTCTGGTCGAGGCGGACCAGAGGAAGCTTTACGAGCTGATCTGGAAGCGGACCATCGCCAGCCAGATGGCGGCGGCGCGGCTGGAGCGGACGGCGGTGGATGTGGGAAGCGCGGATGGCGAGGTGATGCTGCGTGCCAACGGGCAGGTGGTGCTGTTCGACGGCTTCCTTGCCGTCTATGACGAGGGCCGCGACGACGATGGCGAGGATGAGGGCCGCCTGCCGCAGGTGATGCAGGGCGAGGCGGTGGACAAGCGGGGCGTCGCGCCCGAGCAGCATTTCACCCAGCCCCCGCCGCGCTATACCGAGGCGACGCTGGTCAAGCGGATGGAAGAGCTGGGGATCGGGCGGCCGTCCACCTATGCCAGCATCATCGGCACGATCCAGGACCGCGAATATGTCAGGAAGGACAAGAACCGCCTGATCCCCGAGGACAAGGGGCGGCTGGTGACGGCCTTCCTGACCAACTACTTCCGCCGCTATGTCGATTTCGACTTCACCGCCGCGCTGGAGACGCAGCTGGACGACGTGTCTGCGGGCGAGCGGGATTACAAGGAGGTGCTGTCGCAGTTCTGGCGCGATTTTTCCGCCGCGATTGCGGAAACCGCCGATCTGCGCATCGGCGAGGTGCTGGAGAAGATCGACGATTTCCTTGCGCCGCATCTCTACCCCGCGCGGGCGGATGGCAGCGACCCGCGGTCCTGCCCTGTCTGCGGCAACGGGCGGCTGCATCTGAAGACGGCGCGGTCGGGCGGGGCCTTCATCGGCTGCGGGAATTATCCCGAATGCCGCTATACCCGCCCCATCGGTGGCGGGGACGAGGGCGGCGCGATTTCCGCAGATGGCACGGTCTTGGGCCATGATGACGACGGCCAGCCCATCACGCTGCGCGCGGGGCGGTTCGGGCCTTATGTCCAGAAGGGCGAGGCGAGCGAGGCCAATCCCAAGCCGCCGCGGGCCAGCCTGCCCAAGGGGTGGTCGCCGGAGTCGATGAACCTTGAGCGGGCGCTGCAACTGCTGAACCTGCCGCGTCCCATCGGGCCGCATCCGGCGGATGGCGTTCTGGTCGAGGCGGGGATCGGGCGGTTCGGGCCTTATGTGAAGCACGGCACGGTCTATGCCAACATTCCGGATGTGGAGGAGGTCTTCACCATCGGGATGAACCGCGCGGTCGAGGTTCTGGCGCAGAAGGCGACGCGGGGGCGGGGGGCGAGTGCGCCTGCCGGTCCGCTTCGGGTTCTGGGCGAGCATCCCGATGGCGGCGAGGTGCAGGTGATGCCCGGCAAATACGGGCCCTATGTGAAATGGGCGAAGGTCAATGCCACCCTGCCCAAGGGGGTGGAGCCCGAGGCCGTGACGCTGGACGAGGCGCTGGTCCTGATCGCGGAAAAGGCGGGCAAGTCGGGCGGCAAGAAGGCCAAGGCGCCCGCGAAGAAGGCGGCGGCGGCACCGGCCAAGAAGGCGGCGGCCAAGAAGGCACCTGCAAAGAAGGCGGCAGCCAAGCCCAAGGCAAAGGCCGCGACAGCGGAATAGGGCGCAGGTCGGGGGGCGCAGGTCGGGGGGTGACGGCGGCAGCGCGCGTGATAGGCTGCGCGCTGTGATGTCAACCAGTGGATTTCCCATGCGTCTGTCCGTTGCCGCCCTTGTCGGGCTTGTCTCTGCCCCCGCCCTTGCCTTCGAGCCCGGTTCGCTGGGCGACCATTACCGCGATACCGGCCATGTTCAGGGCTGCACCGAGGGGGGCGAATTGCCCGCCTGCACGATCATCGCGGGCGGGTCGCAATTCGTGGTGCCGCTGGACGGGCCGACCCCGCCCGAGGTGATGGCAACGCTGCGCGCCATGGCGCCGCTGACCTATGTGGAATTCCGCGGCGATATCCTGAACGTCTTTGATTCCCATGCCGAATTCGCGCTGGGCGCGATTGCCGCGGCGGATGCGGCCGGCGATCCGCACGGGCGGACGCTGCGCGCGATGCAGGGGGAATGGGTGTCGGCCGAGGATGCAAAGGCGCGGGTCAGGGTCGAGGGGTTGGTCTGGACCGATCTCTATGACGGGGAAGAGGTCGCCGCTTCCGTCATCTCGCTGGGCGAGGGCTGTTCGGATGGCAGTGAGGCGGCGGGCGAGGTGATGGAGCTGTTCGCCATCGGGTCGCTGGACGCGGGGTCGCTGTGCTATTCCGGCCTTGTGGTGGACGCGGACCGGATGGAGGCCACCTATACGGCGCGCGGCAACACGCTGGTCTTTACCGCCGTGAAGTGAGCGCGGCCGCGCGGGGGTCAGGCCCCGCGCGGGTCGATCAGGCGGGCCATGACATCGGCGGCGCGGATGGCACCGACGGGCTGGCCTGCCTCGGTGACGGTCAGGTCGGTGGCCCCGTCGCGCAGCATCTCCATCACCGCGCGGACGGGGGTTTCGGCATCGATGGCGCGGCCCGTGGCGGTGGCGCCTTTGGCCATGACATCCCGCGCGGTCAGGACGCCCAGCGGGTTCATGTGCGCCACGAAATCGGCCACATACTCCGACACAGGATTGGCGATGATGTCCCGCGCGGTGCCGCATTGCACGATGCGCCCGCCTTCCATCAGCGCGATGCGGTTGCCGATCTTGAACGCCTCGTCAAGGTCATGGCTGACGAAGACGATGGTGCGTTTGAGTTTCGCCTGAAGGTCGAGGAGTTCGTCCTGCAGGCGCGCGCGGATCAGCGGGTCGAGGGCCGAGAAGGGTTCGTCCATCAGCAGGATGGGCGCGTCGGTGACGAAGGCGCGGGCAAGGCCCACGCGCTGCTGCATGCCCCCCGACAACTCGCCCACCTTGCGGTCGGCCCATTGCGTGAGGTTCACCAACGCAAGCTGTTCGTCCACCTTGGCGCGGCGACCTTCGGGCGGGATGCCGGCGAGTTCGAGGCCGAGGCCGACGTTTTCGCGCACCGTACGCCACGGCAGAAGGCCGAATTGCTGGAACACCATGGCGATGCGCGACAGGCGCAGCTTGCGCAGGGTGTCGGGGTCAGCCTTGGTGACGGACACCATGCGGTCGCCGTCCCAGACCCGCACCTCGCCCCGCACCACGGGGTTCAGGGCGTTCACCCCGCGGAGCAGGGTGGATTTGCCCGAACCGGACAGGCCCATGAGGACGAGGATCTCGCCCTCGGCCACGTTCAGGGTGCAGTCATGGACGCCCAGCACCTGCCCTGTGGCAGTCTGCACCTCGGCCCGCGATTTGCCTTCGTCCATCAGGGGAAGGGCGCGGTCGGGGTTGTCGCCGAAGACGATGGAGACGCGGTCGAATTCTACGGCATTGCGCGCGGTCATTGGCGGGTCACCCGGAGCATGCGGTCAAGAAGGATGGCGACGACGACGATGATGAAGCCGGATTCGAAGCCGAGCGCGGTGTTGACCGAGTTCAGCGCCCGCACCACCGGCACGCCGAGGCCGTTCGCGCCGACGAGGGCCGCGATCACGACCATCGACAGCGACAGCATGATGGTCTGGTTCAGGCCCGCCATGATTTGCGGGAAGGCGTAGGGAAGTTCGACCTTCCACAGCCGCTGGCGCGGGGTGGCGCCGAAGGCGGTGGCGGCCTCCAACAGGGCCTGCGGGGTGGTGGAGATGCCCAGATGCGTCAGGCGGATGGGGGCGGGCAGGACGAAGATCACCGTGGCGATCAGGCCCGGCACCATGCCCAGACCGAAGAAGACGATGGCGGGGATCAGGTAGACGAAGGTGGGCAGCGTCTGCATCAGGTCGAGGATCGGGACCAGCGCCTGATAGAGCCGCGGGCGGTGGGCCGCGGCGATGCCGATCGGCACGCCCAGCCCCATGCAGACCACGCAGGAGGCGAGGATGAGGGTCAGGCTTTCGGTGGTTTCTTCCCAATACCCCTGGTTGAGGATGAAGAGGAACCCGAGCAGAACGCCGAGGCAGACCTTCCACGACCGTTGCAGATACCATGTCAGGGCAAGGAAGGCCGCGACGATGATCAGGGGATGGGGCGATTGCAGCACCCAGAGGATACCCGCGATCATGCCTTCCATCACCACCGATATGGCGTCGAAAAGCGGGCCGAGATGGGTGTTCATCCAGTCGAAGACGGCCTTGGCCGCCTTGCCCACGGGTATCTTGTGATCGGTCAGCCACTCCATCCGCAGCCTTCCCCCTTCATCTCGGAAACAAATACTCCGCGGGGGTCCGGGGGCGCGAAGCCCCCGGGGTCGCCGCGGAGAGGACCGTTTATTGCAGCGCGGCCGCGACGGCGGCCTTGGCGTCGCCGCCGTCCTTGGTCGTCACGCCGTCGAGCCACGGTTCCCACGCGCCGGTATTGGCGGCAAGCCATGCCTTGGCCGCATCGCGCGGGTCTTCGCCCGCGTCCGAGATGGCGGACATGATCTCGTTCTCCATCTGCAGCGAGAAGACGAGGTTCTGCAGCAGTTTGCCGGTATTCGGGCATTCCGCGACATAGCCCTTGCGGGTGTTGGTGTAGATCGTCGCCGCGCCGAAGTCGGCCCCGAAGAGCGCGTCGCCGCCGGTCAGGTAGGTCAGCTTGAAGTTGGCGTTCATCGGGTGGGGTTCCCAGGCGAGGAAGACGATGGGTTCGCCCGCCTCGGTCTTGCTGGCCACTTCGGCGAGCATGCCCTGTTCCGAGGATTCCACCAGTTCGAAGCCGTCCATCCCGTAATCGGGCGAGTTGATCGCCTCGAGCACCAGACGGTTGCCGTCATTGCCCGGCTCGATGCCGTAGATTTCGGCGCCGAGCGCGTCCTTGTGGTCCTTGATCTTGGTGAAGTCGGTGATGCCGAGCGCGGCCCCGTGTTCGTTGGTGGCAAGCGTGTATTTCGCGCCTTCGAGGTTGGCGCGGACGGTGTCGACGGTGCCCGCGTCACGGTAGGGGGCGATGTCGGCCTCCATCGAGGGCATCCAGTTGCCCAGGA
Source organism: Paragemmobacter amnigenus (assembly GCF_009908265.2). Taxonomy (GTDB): domain Bacteria; phylum Pseudomonadota; class Alphaproteobacteria; order Rhodobacterales; family Rhodobacteraceae; genus Paragemmobacter; species Paragemmobacter amnigenus. Next base: position 189,952 of record NZ_JAAATX020000002.1, read on the forward strand.
AAACGTCGATGTCGCCTTCGGCAAGGCCGGTATAGGTGACGGGGACGGAGAGGACCTTCGTCTCGGTCTCGTATCCCAGCGCCTCGAGGACGAGGGTCGTGGCGGCGGTGGTGGCGGTGATGTCCGTCCAGCCCACGTCCGAGAAGATGACCTTGTCGCAGCCTTCCGCAGCGACAGCACTGGCCAGCGCCAAGGTGGCGGCACTTGCAAGAAGGGTGGATTTCAGCATGTCGACCTCCCAGTCGGTTTTTGTTGATTGACGAGTCAATAGACTTCACGCTTACTCGGTTTGGCAAGGATTTTTTGAGGCCGCACCGCTATGCCGAAGCTTGGAATGGAGCCTATCCGCAAGGCGGCGCTTGTGAAAGCGACGATCAGCGAGATCGGGCGCGTGGGGTCGCTGGACGTCACGGTCAGCCAGATCGCCAAGCGCGCGGGCATGTCGAGCGCGCTGGCGCATCATTATTTCGGGTCGAAGGACGAGATTTTTCTGGCCGCCATGCGGCATGTCCTGACGCTTTACGGGGCCGAGGTGCGGGGGGCGCTGGCGGTGGCGACGGGGCCCGAGGCGCGGCTGCGGGCGATTCTGGCCGCCAGTTTCAGCGCGGGGAATTTCCGGCGCGAGGTGGTGGGGGCGTGGCTGAATTTCTACGTTCTGGCCCAGACCGTGCCCGAGGCAAAGCGTCTGCTGGCGGTCTATCAGAGGCGGCTGCGGTCGAACCTGCTGGTCTGTCTGCGGCCGCTTGCAGGCGCGCGGGCGCATGAGGTGGCCGAGGGGCTGGGCGCGCTGATCGACGGGCTTTATCTGCGCGAGGTGCTGAAAAGCGGGCCGCCCGATGCGGCGGCGGCGGTGGCGACGGCGCTGGACTATCTGGATGTTCAACTGAAGGGGCGGGGTGCATGAAGGCGCAACCGAAGGCGAGCCATTTTGTCGATGGTGCCTATGTCGAGGACAAGGCAGGGGCTGCGATCGAAGTGGTCTATCCGGCCACGGGCGAGGTGATTGCGGTCGTGCACGAGGCGACGGCTGCGGTGGTGGAGCGGGCCTTGGCATCCGCCAAGCGGGCGCAGGCGGATTGGGCGGCGATGAAGCCGGTGGAGCGGTCGCGCATCCTGCGCCGCGCGGCGGATATCATCCGCGCGCGGGGGGACGAGCTGGCGCGGCTGGAGACGCTGGACACCGGCAAGCCCATTCAGGAGACGGTGGTGGCGGACTGGCCGAGCGGGGCTGACGCGCTGGAATGGTTCGCGGGGCTGGCGCCCACGGTGACGGGCGAGACGGTGCCGCTGGGGCGCGATTTCGTCTATACGATCCGCGAGCCCTTGGGCGTCTGTGTCGGCATCGGGGCGTGGAACTATCCCAGCCAGATCGCCTGCTGGAAGGCCGCGCCGGCTTTGGCCCTTGGCAATGCGATGGTGTTCAAGCCGTCGGAGGTGACGCCGCTGGGCGCGTTGAAGCTGGCCGAGATCCTTGTCGAGGCGGGCTTGCCTGCGGGGCTGTTCAACGTCGTGCAGGGGCGGGGTGCGGTGGGGGCCGCGCTGGTCACGGATTCGCGGGTGGCCAAGGTGTCGCTGACGGGGTCGGTGCCGACGGGGCGCAAGGTCTATGCCGCGGCGGCGGATGGCGTGCGGGCCGTGACGATGGAACTGGGCGGCAAGTCCCCGCTGGTCGTGTTCGACGATGCGAGCGTCGAGGATGCGGTGGGCGCGGCGATGCTGGGGAATTTCTATTCCGCGGGGCAGGTCTGTTCCAACGGCACGCGGGTATTCGTGCAGAAGGGGATCAAGGAGCGGTTCCTTGCGCGGCTGGCCGAGCGGACGGCGGGGATCGTTCTGGGCGATCCCTTGGACGAGGCGACGCAGATGGGGCCGCTGGTGAGTGCGGTGCAGCTGGACAAGGTGCTGGGCTATATTGCCACGGCAAAGGCTGAGGGCGCGCGGCTGGTGACGGGGGGCGGGCGCGCGGCGCCGAATACCGGCTTCTATGTGCAGCCCACGGTGTTCGCGGATGTAACCGACGCCATGACCATCGCGCGGGAAGAGGTGTTCGGCCCCGTGATGGCGGTCCTCGATTTCGAGACCGAGGAGGAGGTCGTCGCGCGGGCGAATGACACCGAATTCGGGCTGGCGGCGGGGGTGTTCACGGCGGACCTGACGCGGGCGCATCGGGTAATTGCAAAGCTGGAGGCGGGAACCTGCTGGATCAACGCCTATAACCTGACGCCGGTCGAGGGGCCCTTCGGCGGGTCCAAGATGTCGGGCGTGGGGCGCGAGAACGGGCGCGCGGCGGTGGAGCATTACACGCAGGTGAAGTCCGTCTATGTGGGGATGGGGCCGGTGGATGCGCCCTATTGACCTGCCCAGCCCTGCGCGGATCGTCGCGGCGCATGAGGGCGTGCGGGGGATCGTGCGCCGCACGCCCCTGCTCGAGTCCCATGTGCTGGCCGAGGAGTGCGGGGCGGCGCGGGTTTTCGTGAAGGCGGAAGGCTTGCAGCGGACGGGGTCGTTCAAGCTGCGTGGCGCGCTGTGGCGGCTGATGCAACTGGACGCGGCGGCGCGGGCGCGGGGGGTGGTGGCGTTTTCCTCGGGCAATTTCGCGCAGGGGCTGGCGGCGGCGGGGCGTGAGCTGTCGGTGCCGGTGACCATCGTGATGCCCGTCGATGCGCCCGAGGCGAAGCGGCGCGCGACCGAGGCATTGGGGGCGGAGGTCGTGCTGTCGCATCATGGCGACGCCCCGCGCGAGGTGGTGGCGGCGGCGATGGCGCGCGATCTGGCCGCGGCGCGGGGGTTGGTGTTGCTGCATCCTTTCGATGATCCGGATGTAATTGCAGGGCAGGGCACGGCAGGGATCGAGGCGCTGGCGCAGATGGCCGGCGCCGTGCCCGAGGTCGTGGTCTGTCCGGTGGGCGGGGGCGGATTGACGGGGGGTGTCGCGCTGGCGGTGCGGGATGCCTGTCCCGATGCGGCGATCTGGGGGGCCGAGCCCGAGGGGTATGACGGCATGGGCCGGTCGCTGCGGGCGGGTGAACGGGTGGCAGCGGCGGGCGGGCCGACGGTCTGTGACGCGCTGCAGGCGCCGGTTCCGGGCGAGGCGACCTTTGCCGCCTGCCGCGCGGCAGGGGTGCGCGGGGTGACGGTGGATGATGCCGCGGTGGTGCAGGCCATGTCGCGCGCCTTCGAGGTGTTGAAGCTGGTGCTGGAACCGTCGGGGGCGGTGGGACTGGCTGCCGTGCTGTCGGGGGCGGTGCCGGTGGCGGGCAGGACGGTGCTGGTCGTCGCCTCGGGCGGGAACATCGCCTTTGACCGCTTTGCCGAATGTCTGGCGATGGCAATGCGGAAGAACTGAAGAAAAAGAAGGAAATGGGGACAATGTCTGCGGATTTCGTGATCATCGGGGCGGGCTCGGCCGGATCGGCCATGGCGTGGCGTCTGGCCGAGGGGGGCGCGACGGTCACGGTGATCGAACATGGCGGGACGGATGCGGGGCCCTTCATCCAGATGCCCGCAGCGCTGTCTTATCCGATGAACATGTCGCGCTATGACTGGGGTTTCCATACGGAACCCGAACCGCATCTGGGCGGCCGCGTGCTGGCGACGCCGCGGGGCAAGGTGATCGGGGGGTCGTCATCTATCAACGGGATGGTCTATGTGCGGGGCCATGCGCGGGATTTCGACACCTGGGCGGATATGGGGGCGCAAGGCTGGGCCTATGCGGATGTGCTGCCCTATTTCCAGCGGATGGAAAACTGGCACGGGGCGCGGGACGGGGGCGATCCGTCGTGGCGGGGCGCGAACGGGCCTTTGCACGTGACGCGGGGGCCGCGGGAGAACCCGCTGTTCGATGCATTCATCCGGGCGGGGGAGCAGGCGGGCTATCCTGTGACGCGCGATTACAACGGCCAGCAGCAGGAAGGGTTCGGGCCGATGGAGGCCACGATCCACAACGGCGTGCGCTGGTCGGCGGCGAATGCCTATCTGAAGCCTGCGATCAAGACGGGGAAGGTGCAGGTGGTGCGCGCCTTTGCGCGGCGGGTGGTGATCGAAGGCGGTCGCGCCGTGGGCGTGGAGGTGGAGCGCGGGGGGGCCATCGAGGTGATCCGCGCCGCGCGCGAGGTGGTGGTGGCGGCGTCCAGCATCAACACGCCGAAGATCCTGATGCTGTCGGGCATCGGCGATGCCGCGCATCTGCGGACGCATGGGGTCACGGTGGTGGCGGACCGGCCCGGTGTGGGGGCGAATTTGCAGGACCATCTGGAGCTTTATCTGCAATTCGCGTCGAAGAAGCCTGTGACGCTGTACAAATACTGGAACCTCTGGGGCAAGGCGGTGATCGGGGCGCAGTGGCTGTTCACCAAGAAGGGGCTGGGCGCGTCGAACCAGTTCGAGGCCTGCGCCTTCATCCGGTCGAAGGCGGGGGTGGAGTATCCGGATATCCAGTACCACTTCCTGCCCATCGCGGTGCGCTATGACGGCAAGGCCGCGGCCGAGGGGCACGGGTTTCAGGCCCATGTCGGCCCCATGCGGTCGAAATCGCGGGGGGCGGTGACGCTGCGGTCGGGCGATCCGAAGGATGCGCCGAAGATCCTGTTCAACTACATGTCGCATCCCGACGACTGGGCGGATTTCCGCACCTGCATCCGCCTGACGCGCGAGATTTTCGGGCAGGAGGCGATGGCGGGCTATGTGAAGCACGAGATCCAGCCGGGGGCGGGGGTGCAGAGCGATGCGGAGTTGGACGGGTTCATCCGCGAGCATGTGGAAAGCGCCTATCACCCCTGCGGCACGGCGCGGATGGGGCGGCGGGACGACCCCTTGGCGGTGGTCGATCCGGAATGCCGCGTGATCGGGGTCGAGGGGTTGCGGGTCGCCGACAGTTCCATCTTCCCGCAGGTGACGAACGGCAACCTGAACGCGCCGTCGATCATGGTGGGGGAAAAGGCGGCGGACCATCTGCTAGGCCACACGCCCCTGCCGCGGTCCAATGCCGAGCCGTGGATCAACCCGAACTGGCGCACGGCGCAGCGGTGATGTTCCGGCTTTGTCCGGACGCGTTAACGATCCGTTAACTTTAACCTTGATTTCCGCCGTACTCCGGCGGAAGTCGGGGCATGGCATTAACCTTTCGTTCCCTGATCGTTCTGGCGGCCCTCGCGCTGGCCTTGCCTGTCCATGCGACGGAGATCGCGGGGCGTGCGCGGGCCGTGGATGGCGATACGCTGGACGTGGCGGGGCAGAAGGTGCGGCTGTTCGGCGTGGATGCGCCGGAGCTGGACCAGAGCTGCGCGCGAGGCGGGCGGAGATGGGCCTGCGGGCAGGCGGCGAAGACGGCGCTCGAGGGGCTGCTGGGACGCAAGCGCGTGGTCTGCACTGTGCAGGATACCGACCGTTACGGGCGCAATGTGGCGGTGTGCCTCGCGGGGGGCGACGATGTCGGGGCGGCGCTGGTGCGGCAGGGATTGGCCATCGCCTATCGCCGCTATTCGGGGCGCTATGTGAATGCCGAGGCTGCCGCGCGGGCCGAAGGACTTGGCCTGTGGTCGTCGGTCTATGTGGAGCCGGAGACCTATCGCCATGCGGGCGAGGGGCAGCCCGCGCCGGACCCCGCCTGCGCGATCAAGGGCAATATCGGTGGCAAGGGCGGGCGCATCTACCATCTGCCGGGGCAGGCGGATTACGAGGCGACGCGGATCAACGAGAAGAAAGGCGAGCGGTGGTTCTGCACCGAGGCCGAGGCGCGGGCGGCGGGGTTCCGGCGGGCCGAGCGTTAACCGGTTTGACCGAGGTCAAAGTCGCGGCGGTCATTCACCTTTAGGGTCGAATCGTAACGACGCGAAGGAGAATGCACATGTCGAACACGCCCCATGACCTTTATGAGGACTTCCCCGAGAAGGCCGAGGCGATCCATGCGCTGAAGGCCAAGGACGCGCATTTCGCGCGGCTGGTGGAGGAATATCACGAGATCAACCGCGCCGTGCATCGGGCCGAGACGCTTGTGGAGCCCACCACACCGGAACACGAGACGGAACTGCGGCACAAGCGGATGAAGCTGAAGGACCAAATCTGGAAGCAGCTGGCCGCGTGATGCCCCATGATCCCGCCCCGGACTTGATCCGGGGCCTCGTGCTGCGGAGCGTGGTGCGGGTTTGAGGGGAGGTCCCGGGTCAAGCCCGGGACGGGTTTTCGTGAGAACGGCCCCGGTATTCGCCGGGGCCTTTTGTCATTCCGCGATCTCGTAGGGCAGGAGGCCGCGGCGGTCGGGGTCGACTTTCAGGCGGCGTTCGAGGGGGGGAACGGAGCGCTGGTGGCAGGCGGGGCGTTCGCAGATGCGGCAGGAGATGCCGATGGGTTCGAAATGACCCTTCAGGTCCAGCCCGTCGGCATAGACGAGTTGCGGGGCGTGCTGGACTTCGCAGCCAAGGCCGATGGCGTAGCGTTTGACGGGGGCGAGGAAGGCCCCGCCGGGTTTCGACACATCGCGCGCAAGGCAGAGGTAGCGCACGCCGTCGGGGGTTTCGGCAAGCTGGCGCAGGAACTGGCCCGGGGTTTCAAACGCGCGGTGGACGTTCCAGAGCGGGCAGGCCCCGCCGAAGCGGGCGAATTGCAGGCGGGTGGCGGAGTGGCGTTTGGTGATGGTACCCGCCTGATCGACGCGGACGAAGAAGAAGGGAATGCCCTTGGCGCCCGGGCGTTGCAGGGTCGACAGGCGGTGCGCGACCTGTTCGATGGAGGCGCCGAAGAGATCGGCCAGACGTTCGAGGTCGTGGCGGGTTTCCAGCGCGGCCTGCTGGAAGGCGCGGTAGGGCAGGAGGGCTGCGCCGGCGAAATAGTTGGCAAGGCCGATCTTGGCGATGTCCCGCGCCTCGGGCGTGGCGAAGCGGGCGAGGTCGAGCGTGGCCTCGATCAGCTCGTTCTGCGTCAGGAGGGCGACTTGCAGCAGGAGCTGGAAGCGCTGGGTCGGGCCTGCGGTGCGGTTGGATAGCGTGAGCCGCTTGGTCGCGGGGTCGTAGCGGCGGGTTTCGGGCTGGTCAGTGAAGGTGGTGGTGATGCCGCGCTTTTCCAGCGCCGACAGGGCCGCGCGGGTGATGTCCTGCGCGGGGGTGGCGAGGGAGGCGAAATGTTCGGCGGCGCGGTCGACGGCGTCGATGTAGTTGTCGCAATAGTGGAAGAAGTCGCGCACCTCTTCCCACGGGCTGGGGCGGAGGGAGGCGTCTTCGCGGCCCAGGGCTTCGTCCAGCGAGGCGAGGCGTTCGTGGGTTTGCCGGTAGGCGCGGTGCAGGTCGAGGAAGGCGCGGGCCAGCGCCGGGGCGTTGGAGGCGGCGAGGCGCAGGTCGGCCAAGGGGGGCGTGGTGGCGGCGAAGACGGGGTCGGCCAGGGCCTCGCGCATGTCCGAGACGAGGCGTTCGGATTCGCCCACGGTCAGTTCGGTGACGTCGAGGCCGAATTCCTGTGCGAGGGCAAGGACGACGGCGGCCGAGACGGGGCGGTGGTTGTTCTCCATCTGGTTCAGGTAGGGAAGGGACACGCCCAGCTTGTCGGCGAAGGTCTTTTGCGTGAGGGCGAGGCGGGCGCGGATCTCGCGCAGCTTGGCACCGGCGTAGAGTTTCTGGGTGGGCATGGGGTGGCCTTTGCAAAACACGGGGTTCGCTTTCGCTATGCTTTGCAAATTTGGCGCATGGGCGCAACGGTCAGGAGTGGCCCGTGCTCAAGGCATGGGCCGCGCACGACCTCCCGGCGCGGCCACGGGCCGCGCGTTCGGCGGGGAAATCGTCCACTGGACGATTTCTCTCCCCGCCTCACCCCCTCGGGTCCTGCGCCATGGGCGCCCGCCCTGGCGTGTCATGCGCGGCCCTAACGGCGGGGACTGCGATGGCTGCACAGGAGCCCTCGCAATCCCCTTGCGCCTTGAGTCAGTTTGAAAGCCCCAGCGCCCGCGCCCTGCGGATCACCGCAAGGATCGACAGCACCGACAGCACCGACGACCCCAGCATCAGCAGGACCAGCGGCATCTCGGTCGCGCCTTCGGTCAGCAGCGCCCCCGCCAGCGCCGCCAGCGCCGCGCCCCCGCCGATCTGGATCGCGCCGCCAAGGCCTGAGGCTGTGCCTGCGAGTTCGGGCTTGATCGACAGCATCCCCGCATTGGCATTGGGCAGGGTCATGCCGTTGCCCAGGCCCACGGCGATGGTGGAGCCGAAGAAGATATAGGCCGAATGGAAGCCCGCGAGCGTGAGGAGCAGCAGAAAGCCAAGGCCGCTGGCCGTGACGAGAGAGCCCATCAGGACCATCCGGTTCATTCCGACCCGCACCGAGAAGCGCCCCGCGATGAAGTTGCCCGCCGCATAGCCCACGGCGGTGATGGCGAAGAGCACGCCGATTTCCGACGAGGACAGTCCGAAGACCACGTTGCCCACATAGGGCGCGCCGCCCAGATAGGCGAAGAAGGAGCCGGAGGCGAAGGAGGCGCAGCCGACATAGCCCCAGAAGCGGCGGGATTTCAGCAGCGCCGGATAGGTGCGGACCTGATCCATGAAGGAGATGCGGCGGATCGTGGCGGTTTCGCCCAGATCGGCCCAGATCAGCGCGAAGGTCGCAAGGCCGAGCGCCAGCAGCAGCGCGAAGTTCGCCTGCCAGCCGAAGGTTTCGTCCAGCACGCCGCCGATCACGGGGCCGATCATCGGCACGATGGACATGCCCATGGTGACATAGCCGATCATCGAGGCCGCCTGTGCATCGGGCACCATGTCGCGCACCACGGCGCGCGACAGCACCATGCCCGCGGCGATCACCGCCTGTGCCATGCGAAAGACAAGAAAACTGGTCGCATCGGGGGCAAAGAGCGTGCCCACGGTGGCGATCAGGAAGAGCACCAGCGAAACGAGCAGCACCTTGCGCCGGCCAAACCGGTCCGAGACAGGGCCGATCACGACCTGCAGCACGGCCGACAGCGCGAGGTAGAGGGCGACGGACAGCTGCATGAGCGCATAGGGCACGTCGAACCATGCCGCCATCCCCGGCAGCGAGGGCAGAAAGATGTTCATGGTCAGCGCGGACAGCCCCGCCATCAGGATCAGCGTGGCAATGTGCGGGGGTGTGCGGCGATCGAGGAAGCGGGTCGTGCTCATTCCCCAAGGGCTACGCCCGCGCGTGACGCTTGTCCATGCGCCGCTATGCACGGCTTCGTGTAACACCTATCCCCATTTGTGGAAGATGAAGAACGCCCCGAGCGCGATGAAGCCGAATCCGATGGCATGGTTCCAGCCAAGCGGCTCTTTGAGGTAGAAGACCGAAAAGACGGCAAAGACGGACAGGGTGATGACCTCTTGTATCGTCTTCAGTTCGGCGGCGGAGAAATGGCCGTGCCCGATGCGGTTGGCCGGAACCTGAAGGATATATTCCGGCAGGGCGATCAGCCATGACACGAGGATGACGGTGACCAGCGAGGCGGTCTTGAACTTCAGGTGGCCATACCATGCAAAGGTCATGAAGATGTTGGAGGCCAGCAGGAGGCCGATGGTGGTGACGGGGACGGGAAGCTGCGACATGTTGGCCTTCTTGGGCGGGTGGCGGAACGGACCGGCGTTGCGCGGGTGGAGGCCCCGGGAGGGCGGCCTGCCCTCCCGGACCCACCCGGGGATATTTGTGGACAGAAAATGAAGGGGTTAGGGCCATGTCCCGTCCGCTTGGCCCCGTTCTAGGGCGGCGCGGGGCGGAAGGCGAGGGGTTTGCGGATTTGCGTTTTGCGCGCCCTGCCATGCCAAGAATTTGCAAATATGCCAGACTCCGTTTTGATGCCCCCCTGCGGCCCGCTATGTATCGGCCAAATTCGGGGGGAGAGCACCGATGAAGGATATCCTGCAGGAACTGGAAGACCGCCGCGCCGTGGCCCGCGCGGGCGGTGGCGCGCGCCGGGTCGAGGCGCAGCACGCCAAGGGCAAGCTGACCGCGCGCGAGCGGATCGAGCTGCTGCTGGACGAGGGCAGTTTCGAGGAATTCGACATGTTCGTGCAGCACCGCTGCACGGATTTCGGGATGGAAGAGACGAAGCATCCCGGCGACGGGGTCGTGACCGGATGGGGCACGATCAATGGCCGGATGGTCTATGTGTTCTCGCAGGACTTTACCGTGCTGGGCGGGTCGGTGTCGGAGACGCACGCGGCCAAGATCTGCAAGATCATGGACATGGCGATCCAGAACGGCGCGCCGGTGATCGGGATGAACGATTCCGGCGGGGCGCGGATTCAGGAGGGCGTGAGTTCCCTCGCGGCCTATGGCGAGGTGTTCCAGCGCAACATCCTTGCCTCGGGCGTGGTGCCGCAGATTTCGCTGATCATGGGGCCCTGTGCGGGGGGCGCGGTCTATTCCCCCGCGATGACGGACTTCATCTTCATGGTGAAGGACAGCTCCTACATGTTCGTCACGGGGCCGGATGTGGTGAAGACCGTCACGAACGAGCATGTGACGGCAGAGGAACTGGGCGGGGCCTCGACGCATACCAAGAAGTCGTCGGTCGCGGATGGCGCCTATGAGAATGACGTGGAACTGATCGCCGAGACGCGGCGGCTGTTCGACTTCCTGCCGCTGAACAACCGCGAGAAGGCGCCGGTGCGGCCCTTCTTCGATGATCCGGCGCGGGTGGAGATGTCCTTGGACACGCTGGTGCCGGACAATCCGAACCAGCCCTATGACATGAAGGAACTGATCCTGAAGATCGCCGACGAGGGCGATTTCTTCGAGATCCAGAAGGACTTTGCGGGCAACATCATCACCGGCTTCATCCGGCTGGAAGGCCAGACCGTGGGTGTGGTGGCGAACCAGCCGATGGTTCTGGCGGGATGCCTCGACATCGATGCAAGCCGCAAGGCCGCGCGGTTCGTGCGGTTCTGCGATGCCTTCGAGGTGCCGATCCTGACGCTGGTCGATGTGCCGGGCTTCCTGCCGGGGACCAGCCAGGAATATGGTGGGGTCATCAAGCACGGCGCGAAACTGCTGTTTGCCTATGGCGAGGCGACGGTGCCGAAGGTGACGGTGCTGACGCGCAAGACCTATGGCGGGGCCTATGTCGTGATGTCGTCCAAGCACCTGCGGGGCGATTTCAACTATGCCTGGCCGACGGCAGAGGTCGCCGTGATGGGCGCGAAGGGTGCGGTCGAGATCCTGTATCGCAGCGAATTGGGCGACAAGGACAAGATCGCGGGGCGGGTGAAGGATTACGAGGACCGTTTCGCCAATCCCTTCGTCGCGGCGGAAAAGGGGTTCATCGACGAGGTGATCATGCCCCATTCCACCCGCCGCCGCGTGGCGCGCGCCTTTGCCAGCCTGCGGACGAAAAAGCAGGTCAACCCGTGGAAGAAGCACGACAACATTCCGCTGTAAGGGTCCGGTGATGCGCGCGGTGTCCTTTCTTGTGACGGCAGCAGTCGCCCTTTGGGCGGGGCTTGCGGCTGCACAGGAGGATGCCGCCACCGCCGCAGCCGAGGTGGTGGCGGGCAACGGGCTGCGCGTGGATGTGCCCTCGGGGCAAGAGGTGACGTGGCAGGACGTGATCTGGAACGTGCCCGGGCCAGACGGGATGGTGATGCGGTTCCGCTTCATCGCGCCGGGCATCGCCGACGGAGGCGGGGTGGATTTCGACACCGCCAGCGCCGACATGCAGCACCTGTGCGACCGCTTTGCCGTGCCGCGGCTGCCCGAGTTCGGGGTCGAGGCGCAGCAGGTGGTGATTTCGCTGTCCGCTGCGGCTGTGGAGTTCGGGACCGCCGCGCCGGATGTGGTGCAATTCTTCGAATCCTACAGCGTCGTTGACGGCGCCTGCCAGTGGGAGGTGTTCTGATGGACATCCCGCGCAAGGCGAAATCTCTTGCCGCATATGCACTTGCTGATGTAGCAGGGCCACAGGCCGAGAACTTGGCAGAGCCTGCATGTGCATCGGGCGGATTTTCCGTTATGGTGCCAGCAGGCCGATCCCAAGCGGCCTATGCCTCGCATCGGGGGCGGGCGTGCGGAGGTCCGTGCGACCCTGCCCTCCAAGAAAATAGGAGTAGAGGATGTCGAAGAGCACGAAAACCCTTCTGGCCCTGTGCATGGTCGCGTTTGTGGCTGCCTGCGCTGCGAAGGAAGAAGAAGTCGTCTATGTGGAAGAGCCGGTTACGACCGAGCCGACCTACACCGGCAAATACAAGTAATGGATCTGGGCGGGCCATCGGGGCGGATGCGCCCCGGCCCGCCCTTATTCTGTCTGGCGCGGGGTTTGACCTTGGGCTGGTGATGCGCCATGACGCCCCCCTTGGACATGAGAGGGGCCAGTCATGCTGAAGCATCGCGGGTTTCCGGGCCGCCTTCCCGGAACGGATTTCCAGTTCACCATCCGCCGCGCCAACAAGAAGGACGGCGCGACGAAGATCACGCGGCGCGAGCGGTTCAAGGACCGCAAGCATGCCGACCGCATGGCGGATCAGGGCTTCATGGCGGCGCTCTGGGCGCAGTTCGGGGAAGAGCCGTTCGAGCGGGGCAATCTGGATGCGGGGCGGCTTTCCTGGCTGTTCGGGCGCGAGGTCGTGCCGGCAGAGGACCCGTTCGATCCCTGTTCCTACGAGGCGTTGCTGAGGATCGACCGCAAGCGGGCGGAGATGGCCTTCCCCGAGATCTTTGCGCCGGATGCGCCGGATTTCGGGTTCGAGGATGACGACGACTGGGACGGGGAGGAGGACCGGTGAGCCGTGCCGCGCCCTGTTCCGCGCGCCTTCGGGTGCTGCGTCCCGTGCCTTCGGGCGCAAGCGGGGCGGTGCGGGACGATGGGCGCGGATTTGCCTATGGCGTTGCGGACCGGATGCAGCGGCGCGAATTCTTCTTTATTGCTACACGGGCTGCGGTATCATGCGCCGCAAGAACAACCCCGAGAGGCAACGAGCCATGCGTAAATATATTGTCATTCTTGCACTTGCCACCACGACCCTTGCGGGCTGCATGCAGACCCCGACCGAACGCGGCCTTGCCGGCGCGGTCGCCGGTGCAGCCCTTGCCGATGCAATGGACGAAAACATGGTTGCCGGTGCGGCGCTGGGCGGTATCGCCGGTGCTGCGAGCTGCAACGTGGTCGGCGGCTGCCGGAGCTACTGATCTGATCGCCGCCCCTTCGGGGGTGGCGGATCCGCAATCCAGAAGGCCATCGGGGCGTCATGCCCCGGTGGCCTTTGTCATTTCCGCGCCCCGGCCCGGGCGCGGTGGAAGGGGAGAGAGATGTTCAAGAAGATCCTGATCGCCAACCGGGGCGAGATTGCCTGCCGCGTCATCAAGTCCGCGCGCAAGATGGGCATCAAGACGGTTGCCGTCTATTCCGATGCCGACCGCAACGCGCTGCACGTCAAGATGGCGGATGAGGCGGTGCATATCGGCCCGCCCCCTGCGAACCAGTCCTACATCGTGATCGACAGGATCATGGAGGCGATCCGCGCCACGGGGGCCGAGGCGGTGCATCCGGGCTATGGCTTCCTGTCCGAGCGGATGGATTTCGCGGCTGCGCTGGAGAAGGAAGGCGTCGTCTTCATCGGCCCGCCCAGCCCCGCGATCGAGGCGATGGGGGACAAGATCACCTCGAAGAAGCTGGCGCAGCAGGCGGGGGTGTCGACCGTTCCGGGCTATATGGGCCTGATCGCGGACAGCGACGAGGCGGTGAAGATTTCCCGCGAGATCGGCTATCCGGTGATGATCAAGGCCTCTGCGGGCGGCGGCGGCAAGGGGATGCGGATCGCGTGGAACGATCAGGAGGCGGCTGAGGGCTTCCAGTCGTCCAAGAACGAGGCGGCGGCGTCCTTCGGGGATGACCGCATCTTCATCGAGAAATTCGTGACGCAACCGCGCCATATCGAGATTCAGGTGCTGGCCGACAAGCACGGCAACTGCGTCTACCTGCACGAGCGGGAATGTTCCATCCAGCGCCGGAACCAGAAGGTGATCGAAGAGGCGCCTTCGCCCTTCCTTGATGCCGCGACGCGCAAGGCGATGGGGGAACAGGCCTGCGCCTTGGCCAAGGCGGTGGGGTATACGAGTGCGGGGACGGTGGAATTCATCGTCGACGGCAACCGGAATTTCTATTTCCTCGAGATGAACACCCGTCTGCAGGTTGAGCATCCGGTGACGGAGCTGATCACGGGCGTGGACCTTGTGGAGCAGATGATCCGCGTGGCGAATGGCGAGCCTTTGCCGTTCCGGCAAGAGGATCTGAAGATCAACGGCTGGGCGATGGAAAGCCGGTTGTATGCGGAAGATCCGTACCGGAACTTCCTGCCCTCCATCGGGCGGCTGACGCGCTATCGCCCGCCGGTCGAGGGGCCGACCGCGGGCGGGGGGATCGTGCGCAACGATACCGGCGTCTATGAGGGCGGCGAGATTTCCATGTATTACGACCCGATGATCGCCAAGCTCTGCACATGGGGCGAGACGCGCGAGGCGGCGATCGAGGAGATGCGGCTGGCGCTGGATACCTTCGAAGTGGAAGGGATCGGGCACAACCTGCCTTTCTGTTCGGCGGTGATGGAGCATCCGCGTTTCGTGTCTGGCAACATCACCACGGCCTTCATCGCGGAAGAATATCCCGAGGGGTTCCAGGGTGTCGCGCTGGATGGGGCCATGCTGCGCCGCGTGGCGGCGGCGGCGGCGGCGATGAACCGCGTGGCGGAAATCCGGCGCACGAAGATCACCGGCACGATGGACAACCACCAGCGCCGCGTGGGCGATGACTGGGTCGTGTCGGTGCAGGGCGAGGCCTTCCCCGTGACGATCCGCGCAGACAAGGGCGGGTCCACCGTGACTTTCGCCGAAGGGACCAGCCACCGCGTGGAAAGCGACTGGACCCCCGGTCAGGCGCTGGCGCGGCTGATGGTGGATGGCGCGCCGCTGGTTCTGAAGGTGGGCAAGGTGCCGATGGGCTTCCGGCTGCGGGTGCGGGGGGCGGACCTGAAGGTGCATGTGCGCACGCCGCGCCAGCATGATCTGGCCCTGTTGATGCCCGAAAAGCTGCCGCCCGATACATCGAAATTCCTGCTGTGCCCGATGCCCGGTCTGGTCGTGAAGATCAACGTGGCCGAGGGCGACGAGGTGCAGGAAGGCCAGGCGCTGGCGACGGTGGAGGCCATGAAGATGGAGAACATCCTGAAGGCCGAACGGCGTGGCGTCGTCCGCAAGATCAACGCGGCGGCGGGGGCGAGCCTGAAGGTGGATGACGTGATCATGGAGTTCGAGTGAGGTGGTCCGGCGGGGCGTGACCTTGGCCAAGGTGGCGGAGGGCGGTCAGCCCCCCGCGCCGCGGCCTGCGCCCTGCTGGATTTCCTGCCGGCGCAGGGGGAACTTGTCGATGGCATGGGTGATTTCGCGCACCTCCCACGGCAGGGGCTTGCGGATCACGGGTTTCAGGTCCTTGTCCAAGAGCACAAGCGAGAAGCCGCGGGGGCGGAGTTTCTGGCGCACCTCGGTCCGCGCGGCGGGGTCGGTGTCGGTGATGAGGATCACGTCGCGTTCGGCCAGTTCGGCGGCATCGCGGGCGATCAGCTCCATCTGGCGGATGAAGTTCGGGTCGTTGGGGCTGTCGGCAAAGACGACCACGGGGCGCTTCACATACAGAAGCTCCTCCCAGACGATGGCGTCGGCGGGAACGGGGGCGAAACCCGTCTCTTCCGCGGCCTCTTGCGCGGTGGCGGCAAGCGGCAGAAGGGCGGCGACGAGCAGGATGCGCAGCAGTTTCATTCGGTTCCCCTTTGCCTGCCAATATAGGGCAGGGGACTGAAAACCCAAGGGATATGCCGGTTGCCGACCGCGATGTGTCGGGCCGGTGTGAAGGAAGGAAGAGAGATGTCGGAAGACCTGTCGAAATGGCGCGCGCTGGCGGCGAAGGAGTTGAAGGGGGCTGATCCCGAGACCCTGACGTGGAACACGCTGGAGGGGATCGCGGTCAAGCCGCTTTATACCGCGGCCGATACGGCGGGGCTGCCGCAGATGGGCGAGTTGCCGGGGGTGGCGCCCTTCACGCGGGGGGTCAGGGCCACGATGTATGCGGGGCGCCCGTGGACGATCCGGCAATATGCGGGGTTTTCGACGGCGGAAGAGAGCAACAACTTTTACCGCAAGGCGCTGGCGGCGGGGCAGCAGGGGGTGTCGGTGGCCTTCGACCTTGCCACCCATCGCGGCTATGACAGCGACCATCCGCGCGTTGTGGGCGATGTGGGCAAGGCCGGTGTCGCCATCGACAGCGTCGAGGACATGAAGGTGTTGTTTGACGGCATCCCGCTGGAAAAGATCAGCGTGTCCATGACGATGAACGGGGCGGTGATCCCGATTCTGGCCAATTTCATCGTCACGGGCGAGGAGCAGGGGGTGCCGCGTGCAGCCCTTTCGGGGACGATCCAGAACGACATCCTGAAAGAGTTCATGGTGCGGAACACCTATATCTATCCGCCCGAACCTTCGATGCGGATCATCGCGGACATCATCGAATACACCAGCCGCGAGATGCCGAAGTTCAATTCCATCTCGATCTCCGGCTATCACATGCAGGAGGCGGGGGCGAACCTTGTGCAGGAGCTGGCCTTCACGCTGGCCGACGGGCGGGAATATGTCCGTGCGGCGCTGGCGCGGGGGATGGATGTGGACGATTTCGCGGGACGGCTGTCGTTCTTCTTTGCCATCGGGATGAATTTCTTCATGGAGGCGGCGAAGCTGCGCGCGGCGCGGATGCTGTGGCACCGGATCATGGAAGGGTTCGGGGCGAAGAAGGCATCCAGCCTGATGCTGCGGACACATTGCCAGACGAGCGGCGTCAGCTTGCAGGAGCAGGATCCCTATAACAACGTGATCCGCACGGCCTATGAGGCGATGGCGGCGGTGCTGGGCGGGACGCAGTCGCTGCACACCAATGCGCTGGACGAGGCGATTGCCCTGCCCACGGAGTTCAGCGCGCGGATCGCGCGGAACACGCAGTTGATTTTGCAGGAAGAAACGGGGGTGACGAAGGTCATCGATCCGCTGGCAGGGTCCTATTACGTCGAAAGCCTGACCGCCAAGCTGGCCGAGGATGCCTGGGCCCTGATGGAAGAGGTCGAGGCGATGGGGGGCATGACGAAGGCCGTGGCCTCGGGGATGCCGAAGCTTCGGATCGAGGAGTCGGCGGCGCGGCGGCAGGCGATGATCGACCGGGGCGAAGAGGTGATCGTCGGCGTCAACAAGTACCGCAAGGACAAGGAAGAGCCGATCGACATCCTGGACATCGACAACGTCGCCGTGCGCGAGGCGCAGATCGCGCGGCTGCGCGCGACGCGTGCCAAGCGGGACGAGGCGGCCTGTCAGGCGGCGCTGGCGGAACTGACGCGGCGCGCGGGCGAGGGTGGCAATCTGCTGGAAGCGGCGGTGGAGGCAGCCCGTGCACGGGCATCTGTCGGGGAGATTTCGGACGCGATGGAAAAGGTGTTCGGGCGGCATCGGGCCGAGGTTAAGACGCTGGCCGGAGTCTATGGCGCGGCCTATGAGGGGGATCAGGGTTTCGCCCAGATCCAGAAGGACGTGGAAGCCTTTGCCGAGGCCGAGGGGCGGCGTCCGCGGATGCTGGTCGTAAAGATGGGGCAGGACGGGCATGACCGCGGGGCGAAGGTGATCGCGACCGCCTTTGCCGATATCGGGTTCGACGTCGATGTGGGGCCGCTGTTCCAGACGCCGGAAGAGGCCGCGCAGGATGCCATCGACAATGATGTGCATGTCGTCGGCATCTCGAGCCAGGCGGCTGGGCACAAGACGCTCGCGCCCAAGCTGGTGCAGGCGCTGAAGGAGGCGGGGGCGGATGATGTACTGGTGATCTGCGGCGGCGTCATTCCGCAGCAGGATTACCAGTTCCTCTATGACCACGGGGTCAAGGCGATCTTCGGGCCGGGGACCAACATCCCCGAGGCGGCGCGGGAAATCCTTGACCTGATCCGGCAGGCGCGGGGCTAGGTCGGGGTCCTGTCCGTGTCGCCTTTGGTGTCGCGTCGTTCGGTAGTGGCTGGTTTGGGGGCGGCGGCGATGGGACCGTGGGCGTCGCGCGCGGGACGCGCCGGAGAGGGTGATGCGCCGGTCGTGGTGATCGGCGCGGGGCTGGCGGGGCTGTCGGCGGCGCGCGTGGTGGCCGATGCGGGCCGGGCCGTTACCGTGCTGGAGGCGCGGGATAGGGTTGGCGGACGTCTGCATAGCTCGCGCCTCTGGTCAGGCTTGCCGGTCGATCTGGGGGCAAGCTGGATCCACGGAACCAAGGGCAACCCGCTGACCGCGCTTGCGCGCGAGGCGGGGGCGCGGCTGGTGGCGACCGATTATGACCGGTCCATCCTGATCGATGCCGCAGGGCGCGAGATTGACCCGGACCTGCGCGGGGCGGAGCGCATCCTGTCACGCGCGCTGGCCGCAGCAGGGGAGGCGGGGGCCGACCTGTCGGTGCGCGCGGCGGTCGAGGCGTCGGCGGCATGGCGCAAGGCCGATGCGCGGGAGCGGCGGCTGGTGGACTATCTGGTCAACAGCACACTGGAGCAGGAATATGGCGGGCCCGCGCGGCGCCTTTCGGCATGGTATGGCGCAGAGGGCGGGGAATTCGACGGGGCGGACAAGCTGTTTCCCGACGGGTTCGACGCGGTGGCGCGGCATCTGGCGCGGGGGCTGGATATCCGCACGGGGGCCGAGGTGGTGACCGTCGCGCCGGGGCGGGTGGAACTGGCCGACGGATCGGCGGTGGCGGCGGGGGCGATCCTGTGCACGCTGCCGCTGGGGGTGTTGCAGGCGGGGCGCGTGCGTTTTTCCGAAGCACTGGGCGCGCGGCGGCAGGCGGCGATCGGGGCGCTGGGCATGGGGCTTTTGAACAAGTGCTGGCTGCGGTTCGACCGCGTGGCATGGCCGGATGACGTGGACTGGATCGGCTGGCTGGGGCCGGAGGCGGGTGTCTGGGCGGAATGGGTGTCGCTGGCGCGGGTGACGGGGGCGCCGGTCCTCTTGGGGTTCAATGCGGGGGATCAGGCGGCGGGGATCGAGGCGCTGGAGGATCGCGCGACGGTGGATCAGGCCGTGGCGGCGCTGCGGGCGATGTTCGGCAGCGGCTTTCCGGCGCCCGTGGCGGCGCAGGTGACGCGCTGGGGGCGCGATCCGTTCAGTCTGGGAAGCTACAGTTTCCACGCCGTGGGGTCGGGGCCCAAGGACCGCCGCGCGCTGGCGGGGGCGGACTGGGACGGCGCGCTGTGGTTCGCGGGCGAGGCCTGCGAGGCGGAGCATTACGGCACGGCGCATGGCGCGGTGCTGTCGGGTCGCGCCGTGGCGCGGGCGATGCTGGCGGGTTAGAGTTCCACGCCGTCGGGCGGGGTTTCGACCGGCGGCGCGTCGGGTTTGCGGCGGATGATGATGTCGCCGTTTTCCAGCATTTCGGGCAGTTCGTAATTGGTCATGTCGTCGACCAATGCCATCAGCTTTTCCATCGCGGGCGCGATGGTGGGGCCGAGCTGATCCAGCGCCTGCCGCATCTCGTCCAGCGCGGGTTCCATTTCCTGCGTGAAGCCTTCGAAGAACAGGGCAAGCCCGCGTTCCATGAGCGAGGGGCCGTCCTCTGCCGTTTCGGGCGCGGGGTCGGGCGCTGCCTCCTGCGCCGTGGCGGCGAGGGGGGAGAGGGCGAGCAGGAGGGCGAGGGCTGCGTGTCTCATGGACCCAAGATGGGGGCGGGGGCGGCGGATTCAACCGGCGCAAGGTCCAGCGTGACCGGGAAATGGTCCGATGCGTCCAGAAGGGCGGCCCAGAGCGCGGGGGTGCGGGCGATGGCGGGGTCGTCATGCGGGTGCCAGATGCGCCATGTTGCGCGGGGGCAGAGGTCGGGCGAGACCATGACGAAATCCAGAAGCGCGTCGAACCAGCGGTCCTGCGGGGCGATGTAGAAGCGCGCGGTGGACGGGGCGACGCCAAGGCGCTGGGTGATCGCCATGGCGGCGTGGGGGTCGTGCAGGCGCAATTCCGGCGGGCCATCGAGGCCGAGGATCACTTCGACACCGGAGCGGCCGAAGAGTTTTTCATATTCGTCCAGCCCCGGACCGTCGTTCAGGTCGCCCAGCACGACCAGCGCGTCGCCCGCCGCCAGATGGGCCGTGACGCGCTGGCGCAGCCAGAGGCACTGGGCAAGCTGCTTGCGGCGGTTGTCGATGGCAAGGCGGGTCAGTTCCGCCCCGTCGCGCGCGCCGTGGGGGGCCTTGGATTTGGCATGGACCCCGATCAGGCGCAGGGGGTGGCCGTCCCATGTCACGGCGAGTTCGAGGGGGGGCTTGGAGAAGCGGATCACCTCGCTGATCCCGTCGGCGTCGAGGTCGTAGCGGAAGGCGGTGTCGAAGCGGGGGGCGTCGTGGCCGCCCTGACGGGGCGCGGGGGCGCCTTGAGGGTCGTGGTGGACGGTCAGGCGGTCGGGGTCGTAGAGGAAGGCGATTTCCTGTTCGGTTTCGGACGGATAGCCGATGATCGCCTTGCGCGCGCGGATCCCCGCGCTGGCGGCGAAGCGTTCCAGCGCGCGGGTGGTCGACCGTTTCGTGCCGGTATCGGGCGCCTCGATCACCATGATCCCGTCGGCGTCGAGGGCGGAAAAGACGGTGCGCAGCGCGGTGAGTTGCCGGTCGCGGGTGATGCCGTAGCGGGCCGAGGGGCGGGCATCGTCCAGCGGGCGGCCCGCATCGTCGAAAAGCGCGTTGAACCATTCGACATTGTAGGTCGCAAGGCGCAGGGGCCGCGCCCCGCCCATCAGGCGGCCTCTTTTGCCGAAATCTCTTCCCATGCGGCGTTGAGCGCGATGAGGCGGCGTTCGGCCAGCCGGATCGCCTCTTCCGGGACGCCGCGGGCGAGCATGCGGTCGGGGTGGTTTTCCTTCACCGCGCGTTTCCATGCGGCGCGGGCTTCCTCGACCGGCGTTCCGGCGGGGATGCCGAGGACGTCGTAGGGATCGCGGGGCGCGCCTTCGACGAAGCTGGCGCGCAGGGATTTGAAACAGGCGTCGGTCAGGCCGAAGATGCGCGCGACCTCGTGCAGCAATTCATCCTCGCGCGGGTGGTAGGTGCCGTCGGCGAGGGCGATGAGGAACAGCCCCTCCATCACGTCTTCCAGCACGTCGCGATGGGCGGGGCCGAACATGGCGGCGATCTTGCGGGCATAGGCGTCGAAGCCCGCCACGTCCTGACGGGCAAGGTTGTAGACGCGGGCGGCGTTGGCGGTTTCGGCCTCGTCTATGGTGAAGACGCGGCGGAAGGCGGTGACTTCGTCCTTGGTCACCTGACCGTCGGCCTTGGCGAGTTTGGCGCCGAGGGCGAGGACGGCGATGGTGAAGCCCACGGACAGTTCGGGCTGGTGGTCGACATGACCGGTCAGCTTGTCGAAGACAACGGAAAGCGGCTCGCCTTGCGCGAGGGCTGAGAGCGCTTCGGCGATGCGGGTCCAAATCGACATATGCGGATGATAGTGCGGGTCGGGGCGGAAGTCAGCGGAGGAACTTCTGCATCAGCACCAAATCCATCGTCCGCCCGAATTTGAAGCCCACGCGTTGCAGGATCGCCACCGTTTCGAACCCCATGCGGGCGTGAAAGGCGCGTCCGGCAGGGTTTTCCGCCGAGACGCCGGCGAAGATCGAGATGGCACCGCCCGCGCGGGCGTGATCTTCGATCGCGGACATGAGGGCGCGGCCGAGGCCCGCGCCGTGATGCGCTGGGGCGAGGAGGATGGTGTGTTCCATCGTGCGGGCATAGCCCACGCCGCCGCGGAACTGGGCATAGGTGGCAAAGCCCGCGACGGTGCCGTCCTGTTCGGCCACGAGGAAGGCATGGCCTGCGCCCTGCCGGTCGCGGATCATGGCGGCGATGTCTGCAAGGGACTTTTCGGCGGAGTTGAAGGTGACGGCGGTGTCGCGGATCGCGGGGTTCCAGATGGCCGCGATGGCGGCGGCATCGGCGGGGGTGGCGTCGCGGATCATGTCAGCACGCGCTCGCCCTGCGGGGTGGTGATGGTGGCGCGCAGGGCGGGGGGGCCTGCGGTGACGTGGACGCGGGGGTCGGACAGGCGCGAGAGGGCCGCGCGCAGGGCGTCGGGCTGCGGGTGGGTGATGTGAAGGGCGGTCAGCCGCGCGCCGTGGTCGGGCAGGCGGGGCGCGGGGTGGGCGGTGCCCTCCCACTGGATCAGGGCGGGGAAGCGGTTGTCGAAGGGCAGGATGCCGGAGGCGGGGACCGCCATGCGCCAGCGGAAATCGCCGCGTTGCAGGGCGACGGGGGTGCCGGTGCCTGCGGGGGATTGGGCCAGTTCGGCGTCAAGGTCGCCGGTGCGGCAGATCCAGTTGGTCAGGCGCGGCGGGCCGGAAAAGCGGTCGAGGTCGAACCAGCGCGGCCAGGCGGGGCGGGGTTGCGACGGGTCGGCGGCGATGACTTCGAGATAGAGGTCGGGGCCGAGCGACAGGAGGCGGTTGTGCGTCGCCATATGCGGATGCTGCCCGCCCGCCGCCAGCGGCAGGCCAAGCGCTGCCTCGACCGCCGCCACGCCTTCGGCCAGACCGGTGCAGGAAACGGCAAGGTGGTCGAGCACCAGCATCAGGCGTCGACCACCTTGGTCGTGGCCTTCATCGACAGGGCGAGCGAGGAGAAGCGGGCCTGCGCCACCTCGCCAAAGAGTGACTTGCCGCGTTCGGTCAGCGAGAGTTCGAGGACGCGCTTCTTGGGCAGCCAGCGGAGCGCGCCCGCCTCGGCCGGATCGGCGATGGAGAACATGGCACCGAAGCGCATGGCCTTTCCCAGCACCTCGGCCTCCTGGATCTGCTGGTCGGTGAGCAGGCGGAAGAGCGGTTCGAGCCGCGATCCGGCGCGCGAGTTCTTGTAGCGGTGCAGCAGCGACAGCCCGAGGAACACGCGCCCCGGATGGTCCAGCCCGCCAAGATTGGCGCGGGTGGCGTTGTCGAAGCAGACCTCGGCGCGGTAGTCGGGATGGGCGCGCCATGTGGTGTCGTGCAGCAGGCAGGCGGCCTTGATCAGGCGCAGGCGGTCTCGGTCGGCATCCTTGAAGAGCGGAAGCAGGAAGTCGTAGAGCTTCTTGCCGAAACCCGGCACGCGGGCCGAGGTCATCTCGGCCATGCGCGCGGCTTCGATCAGCGGGTCGCGCTGGCGCAGGCGGGGGGGCATCTGTTCGTAGAGCAGCCCCTCGCGGATGCCATAGGCGGAGACGTCGATCTCGGAGGGTTTGAGGATGCGGATGAGTTCGCGCAGCACCTCGCAGGCCAGCGGGACGAGTTCCATCCGTTCGGTCGAGGTGCCCGTGCGCGCGCGCAGGAGTGCAAGGTCATTGGCAGCGATCCAGTCGAGCGTGTCGAGCAGGCTTTGCGGCGTCATGCGGTATTCGTGAAGCACGGTCAGCGGATAGTTGCGCCGTTCCATGTCGAGCCGCGCGATGACGCGCCATGAGCCGCCGACAAGGTAGATGCGTTCGCCCGTCGATTTGATCTCTGCCTGCGCGGTCTTGAGGACGCGTTCGATCAGCTTTTGCCGCTTCTTCTCGCCCCCCTTGACCTGTTGCAGCCGGAAGGGGCCAAGGGGCGTGGAGACGCGCTTGCCCACCTTGCCGTCGCCGATGCGGGCGAGTTCCATCGAATTGCCGCCGATGTCACAGACCAGACCCTTTGCCTCTGGCCAGCCCAGCAGCACGCCCTGTGCGGAGAGCCGCGCCTCTTCGTCGCCATCGACCACCCAGAGTTTCAGCCCCGTCTCGCGCAGGACCTCGGCCTGGAAATCGGGGCCATCGGCGGCCTCGCGCGTGGCAGCGGTGGCGACGACGGTCAGGGTGTTGATGCCCATGCCTTCGGCCAGAAGGGCAAAGCGTTTCAGGGCGGCAAGCGCGCGCTTGCGGCCTTCGGGGTTGAGCCTGCCGGTTTCATGCAGGCCCTTGCCCAGGCCGCACATGATCTTTTCGTTGAAGAAATAGGCGGGGCTGCGGGCCGCGCCGTCAAAGACCACCATGCGGACCGAGTTCGAGCCGACATCGACTACGCCCACCCGCGACAGGGCGCGGGCCGAGGGGTCGTCAAAGATCGGGCGACCGAAGGGACCCCATTCCTCGTCGCTGCCGGTGTCGGTGGCGGGGGTGGTGTCGGTCATCTGGCAGTCCTTAATCTTTCGCGCGGAAGGTGCGCGGAACCGGTGGCAGGGTCAAGGATTCGGGCGGTTACCGGTACGGGTCACAGGTCGGAAGCGGGGCTTTCGTCGCGCAACTGGGCAAGGCGGGGCACGTCCTTGGCCCCCGCCGTGCCGCGCCCCGAGAGCGAGGGGTTTTCCATGAAGAAGCGGTGGCAGGCGAAAAGTGCGCCGTCCTGCGGGCGCAGGTCGCGGTTGTAGCTGCCATCGGGGCGGAGGACCCAGCTTTGCGCCTCGTCCGCCAGATTGGCGGCCATGATCTGGCTGACGATCTGGGCCTTGACGGTGGGGGTCTTGACCTCGACCAGCGTTTCGACGCGGCGGGTCAGGTTGCGGCCCATCCAGTCGGCCGATGACATGAAGACCCGCGCCTTCTGCGAGGGCAGGCCGTGGCCCGACCCGAAGCAGACGATGCGGGAATGTTCGAGGAAGCGGCCCACGATGGATTTGACGCGGATGTTTTCCGACATGCCCTTCACGCCCGGCCGCAGGCCGCAGATGCCCCGGATGACGAGGCTGATCTTCACCCCGGCCTGTGAGGCGGCGTAGAGGGCGTCGATCACCTCGGCATCGATGAGGGAGTTCATCTTGGCCCAGATTTCGGCGGGGCGGCCCTTGCGGGCATGGTCCGCCTCTTCCGCGATCAGGCCGAGCAGGCGGGGTTTGAGGGTGATGGGCGAGATGGCGAGGTTTTCCAGCCCCTCGGGCTGCACATAGCCCGAAAGGTAGTTGAACACCTTGGTCGCATCGCGCCCCAGCGCGGGGTCGCAGGTGAAGAAGCTGAGGTCGGTATAGATGCGCGCCGTGATCGGGTGGTAGTTGCCCGTGCCGTAATGGGTGTAGGTGACGAGATTCTCGCCCTCGCGCCGGACGACGGTGCTGATCTTGGCGTGGGTCTTGTACTGGATGAAGCCGTAGACGACATGGGCGCCCGCGCGTTCCAGACGGCGGGACTGGCGGATGTTGGCGGCCTCGTCGAAGCGGGCCTTGAGTTCGACGAGGGCGGTGACGGATTTGCCGGCCTCGGCCGCCTCGCAGAGCGCGCTGACCACGGGGCTGTCCCAGGAGGTGCGGTAGAGCGTCTGCTTGATCGCCAACACGTTCGGGTCGCGCGCCGCCTGTTCGAGGAAGCGGATCACGAGGTCGAAGGATTCGTAGGGGTGGTGCAGGAGGATGTCCTTCTGCCGGATCGCGGCGAAGAGGTCGCCGTCATGGTCCTGCACCCGTTCCGGCACGCGCGAGGCGAAGGGGGGCCAGAGCAGGTCGGGCCGCGAGGAGAGGACGAGTTCCTTCAGGTCCGCCACGCCGAGCAGGCCGCGCACCTCGACCACCATGTCTTCGGTCACGCCAAGCTCGTCCATAATGAGGGCGCGCAGTTCGGGGGGGGCGCCGGCGGAGATCTTCAGCCGGATCACCTCGCCCCGGCGGCGGCGTTTCAGGGCGGTTTCGAATTCGCGGACGAGGTCTTCGGCCTCGTCCTCCACCTCGAGATCGCTGTCGCGCAGGACGCGGAAGATGCAGTGGCCGCGGTCGGTATAGCCGGGGAAGAGCATGTCGAGATGCAGGAGAAGCAGCTCTTCCAGCGGCAGATAGCGGTTCTCGCCGGGTTTGCCGGGCAGGGGGACGAAGCGGGCGATCTGCTGCGGGATGGGGAGCAGGGCCTGAAGCGTGCGGTGGTCGCTTTCGCGTTCGAGTTCGAGGGCGAGGGAGAAGCCCGTATTGGGGATGAAGGGGAAGGGGTGGGCCGGGTCGATGGCAAGCGGCGAGAGGACCGGAAAGACCTTGTGCAGGAAATGCGCCTCGAGGTGTTTGAGGTCGCGCGCGGTGAGTTTGGAGCGGGTGAGCAGCGTGATGCCCTGCCCCTCCATCTCGCGGCGGAGTTTGTTGTAGACGGTCTGTTGCGTCTGCATCAGGCGGCGCGCATCGGCATGGATGAGGGCAAGCTGTTCTGCGGGGCTGCGGCCATCCTCGGACAGGGTGGCGTTGCCGTTGCGGACAAGCGCGCGCAGGCCCGCGACGCGGACGGTGTAGAATTCGTCAAGGTTGGTGGCAGAGATCGACAGGAAGCGCAGGCGTTCCAGCAGGGGGACGGCGGGGTTCGACGCCTCGTCCAGCACGCGCCAGTTGAAGGCGAGCCACGAGAGTTCGCGGTTGAAGAAGCGGCGGGGGCCAGTGCGGTCCGCTTCCGCGATGGCGACGGGCGCGGGGAAGGAGGATTTGAGGAAATCGGCCTGGGTCATGGGGCGGGGGCTACCGGAGACATGCGACGGTTCTGTGACATGCGGCCATGTGAGCATCGCGGGGCGGGACTGTCCAGCGGGGAAGCGGGCCGGTGTGATGCAGGGGGCGGGATGGGCGGTCTTGCCCGTCCTACGGATATGCCACGTCGCGGCCGATCAGGTCGGCGGCAAGCTGGCGGGTGACGGGGCGGCCCTGCGCCAGTGCGACGGCGTCGAGCGCCGCCACCAGTTGCCGTGCGGCGGCGAGCGAGCGTTCCATCCGCAGGACCATGTAGGGAATCAGGTTCGGCGGCACCACGATCTGGCGGTCGGAGAAGAGCTTGACCAGCACCGCCGACAGGAGCGCGTCGTCGGGCGCGTCGAGGCGGGTCAGGGGCGCGGCCATCAGGCGGCTGGCAAGGTCGGGCAGCGTCAGCCCCCAGTCGCGCGGGGGTCTGGTGGCGGTGACGAGCAGGGCCGCCCCTTGGGTGACGATGTTGTGCAGGTGGAAGAAGGCGGCCTCGGCCGCGCGGTTGCCGGCGACGGTTTCGGCATCCTCGACCGCGACGGGGCCGGCGGCGGTCAGGCTGGGGATGTCGGCATCGGCCAGCGCTGCGCCGCGCACCAGCGCCGCGCCTGTCTGCTGCGCCCAGATATGGGCGAGGTGGGTCTTGCCGCTGCCCCGCGGCCCCACGACCAGCATCTTGGCACTGGGCCAGGCCTGCCAGCCGTCGATGGCGGCCAGCGCGGGGGCGTTGGCGGGGGAGATGAAGAAATCCTCGCGGCGGAAGGTTTCGGCCACGGGCAGGTCGAAGGCAAGCTGGCGGATCACTCGGCCGCCTCGTCCTCGGGGGGCTGGGCGCGGCCGGCATAGCCTTTGTAGAGCAGGCTTGCATGGTATTGCTGGATGCCGAAGCGGGCGAAGACGCCGATGGCGGCGGCGACGGGGACGGCCACCAGCATCCCCACGAACCCGAAGAGCGAGCCGAAGGCCGAAAGCGCGAAGAGCAGCCAGACGGGGTGCAGGCCCACGGAATTGCCCACCAGTTTCGGCGTCAGGATGTTGCCTTCGAAGAATTGCCCCGCGGCGAAGATGCCCGCGATGATGGCGATCGACACCCAGTCGCCCCAGAACTGGAACAGCGCAAGCCCGATGGCCAGCGCCCCGCCCACCAAGGAGCCTACGTAAGGGATGAAGGTGATCGCGCCCGCGATGGCCCCCACGATCAGGCCGAATTGCAGGCCCGCCAGCATCAGCGCGATGGAATAGAAGGTGCCGAGCAGCAGGCAGACGGACAATTGCCCGCGCACGAAGCCCGCGAGGACCGCGTTGATCTCGTTCCCCAGCCTGCGGATCGTTGGCGCATGGTCGCGGGGCAGGAGGCTGTCGATCTTGGCCACCATGTGGTCCCAGTCGAGCAGCATGTAGAAGGCCACGACCGGCACCACGACGATGAAGATCACCGCCGACACCAGAGACATGGCCGAGGAGATCAGCGTCTCGGCAAGCTGGCCGCCCTTGGCCTGTATCCCCTCGGCGATCTGGGCGAGGGTCTGGCGCATGGTCGAGGTGCTGTCCGAGAGTTCGGGGAAGCGTTCGGTCAGGAAGGTCTGCAGGCGCTGGGCAATCTCGGGGGCGGCGTTGATGAGGCCCGTGAGCTGCTGGATCAGGGTGGGGATGATGGCAAGGATAAGAAGGACCGCGATCAGCAGCGCCACGAGCGAGATGGTGACCGTCGCGCCGACCCGCGACAGTCCGGCCCGTTCCAGCCTGTCGGCCACCGGATCGAGGAAATATGCGATGGCCCCACCGACCAGAAACGGCAGCATGACATTGCCAAGCGCCCAGAGCAGGATGAGGAACACCGCCGAGGCGATCCCCCAGTAGAGAAGCTGTTGCCGGACGGGCAGGGCCATTGTCACGCCTTTCGCTGTGCGGGGAGCATATCACCATTGCCGCGACGCGGCGCAAGGGGATTGGGTCGCAAGGCGTGGCAGGGTGCGGCGCTGTTGCCTGCCCCGCCGCTTCCCGCTAGGAACGTGCCGAACGTTTCACACGAGGCCCGTCCCATGCGTCTGACCCGCTACTTCCTGCCCGTCCTGAAGGAAAACCCTGCCGAGGCGCAGATCGTGTCGCACCGCTACATGCTGCGGGCGGGGATGATCAAGCAGCAGGCGGCGGGGATCTATTCCTGGTTGCCGCTGGGTTATCGCGTGCTGCGCCGGATCGAGGAGATCGTGCATCAGGAGCAGGTGCGGGCGGGGCATATCCCGCTGCTGATGCCCACGCTGCAACCGGCGGACCTGTGGCGGGAGTCGGGGCGGTACGACGATTACGGGCAGGAGATGCTGCGGATCACCGACCGGCAGAAGCGCGAGATGCTCTATGGGCCCACGAACGAGGAGATGATCACCGACATCTTCCGCGCCCATGTGAACAGCTACAAGGACCTGCCGCTGACGCTTTACCATATCCAGTGGAAGTTCCGCGACGAGATGCGGCCGCGTTTCGGCGTGATGCGCGGGCGCGAGTTCCTGATGAAGGACGGGTATAACTTTGACGTGGATCGGGACTCGGCGCTGCATGCCTATAACCGGCACATGGTTTCCTATCTGCGGACCTATGAGCGGATGGGTCTGACCGCCATTCCGATGCGCGCGGCCTCTGGCCCCATCGGGGGGGACAATACGCATGAATTCCTCGTGCTGGCGCAGACGGGCGAGTCCGAGGTGTTCTATGACGACCGCGTGACGGGGCTGAAGCTGGGCGCGCGGGACATCGACTATGACGACCGCGCACAGGTGGCGAAGGTCTGCGAGGAGTTCACCACCCTTTATGCCCGCACCGACGAGACGCATGACGAGGCGGTGTTCGCGGGCGTGCCCGAGGCGCACCGCAAGGTCGGGCGCGGGATCGAGGTCGGGCAGATCTTCTATTTCGGGACCAAGTATTCCGAGTCGATGGGGGCGACGGTCGTCACGGCAGACGGGTCGCGTGTGCCGGTCGAGATGGGGTCGCACGGGATCGGCGTGTCGCGTCTGTTGGGCGCGATCATCGAGGCGAGCCATGACGACAAGGGGATCATCTGGCCCGAGGGTGTGACGCCCTTCCCTGTGGGCATCGTGAACCTCAAGCAGGGCGATGGCGCGGCGGATGCGGCCTGCGAGGGGCTTTACAAGGCGCTGGCCGCGCGGGGGCTGGAGGCGCTGTATGACGACCGCGACGAACGGGCGGGGGCGAAGTTCGCCACGATGGACCTGATCGGCCTGCCGTGGCGGATCACGGTCGGCCCGCGCGGGCTGGCGAATGGCGTGGTGGAAGTCACCTCGCGCCGGACGGGCGAAAGCGAGGAGATGTCGCCCGAGGCGGCGGTGGACCGGATCGCGCAGATCTACGCGGGGCGGTGACCGGCGGACGAATTTTCTGGCGAAAATTCGGGGAAAGGGCTGTGCCCTTTCCCCTTCTTCATGCATGTGCGGGAACCCGTACCCGTTTCCGAGGCTGGCGTGACGTGGCGTCAGGGCACGGGATGTCGCGTTGACCTTTCCGTGCGGCGGCGCATCCTGCCGGATGGAGTTACGGAGATCTCTGAATGTCGCTGCCCGCCGACCATCCACGCCTGAAGAAGCGACCCTTTTCCGCCGGCGAGTTGCTGGCGGACGGGATCGTCCATGCGGTGGCGTTGCTGGCGGGGGTGATCGCCTTTGCGGTGCTGCTGGGCCATGTGCTGGGGCGGGGCGAGGTGGGGCTCTTCGCGGCGCTGGCGGTCTATGCGGCGGGGTATTTCGCCATGTTCGGCTTTTCGCTGGCCTATAACATGGTGCCGAATTCGGCGCTGAAATGGGTGCTGCGGCGGTTCGACCATTCGGCCATCTATGTGATGATCGCAGGCACCTATACGGCAGTGGTGGTGCAGTTCGAGGACTGGCGCTTTGCCGCCGTGCTGGCGGGGGTGGTCTGGTGCGGGGCCATCCTTGGCGCGGTGGTCAAGATCGCGCTGCCGGGGCGCTATGACAGGCTGTCGGTGCTGGCCTATATCGCGCTGGGCTGGGTGGGCGTTGCCGCCGTGGGGCCGGCGCGCGAGGCGCTGCCGGGGGTTTCGCTGTGGCTGCTGGTGCTGGGCGGGGTGACCTATGTGGCGGGGGTGGGGTTCTACCGCTGGCACGGGCTGAAATTCCACAACGCGATCTGGCATCTGTTCGTGGCGGTGGCGGCGGGGCTGCATTTCGCGGCGGTGGCAGTGGCGGTTGCGGGGTGAACCATCCCCGACGCGTCCGTTTCACGGGGGCGTGGCTTGACCTTGGGGGGCGTTGCGGACAAGGTCCGCGCGCATCTGCCCTGCGGGGCGTCTGGACAGGCTGGACATGGCGGTAACTGCCCCCTTCTCGCGCTTTGAATGGATGATCGCGTGGCGCTATCTGCGGGCGCGGCGGGCCGAGGGCGGCGTGTCGGTGATGACATGGATCAGCCTTGTGGGCATCACGCTGGCCGTCTTTGCCCTGATCGCCACGCTGGCCGTCCGCGCGGGGTTTCGCGCGGAATTCGTCGACACGATCCTTGGGGCCAATGCCCATGTGACGGTCTATTCCACGGGCCGCGTGACCGAGAACGGCCAGCTTGTGCGGGGGTTTGACGATTATGACGCGCTGGCCGCGCGGCTGGCAGGGGTCGAAGGCGTCACGCGGGCGGCGCCGCTGATCAAGGGTCAGGTCATGGTCACCGCGGGCGAGGGGTCGACGGGGGCCGAGGTCTTTGGCATCCGCCCCGCCGATCTGGAGGCGATCCCCCGCGTGGGCCGCGGGGCCGAGGCCGAGGGCGATGTGGGCCGCTTTGCCCAAGGGATCGCCATCGGGTCGGGCATCGCGCGCGAATTGGGCGTGGGGCTGGGCGACCGGCTGCGGGTCATCGCGCCTTCGGGGGTCAAGACCGCATTCGGCACCAGCCCGCGGGTCAATGCCTATGAGGTGGTCTATATCTTTACCGCCGGCCGCTATGACATCGACCGCACCCGCATCTACATGCCCTTTGACGAGGCGCAGTCCTATTTCAACAAGGAAGGCCGCGCCGACGAGATCGAGGTGATGGTGGTCGAACCGGAGAAGGTGGACGATCTGGCCCCCGCCCTGCTGGGCGCGGCAGGGCCCGAGGGGATGCTGTGGACATGGCGCGACAGCGCGGGGTCCTTCCTGCGGGCGCTGGATGTGGAGGACAACATCATGTTCGTCATCCTGTCGATCCTCGTGCTGATCGCGTCGATGAACATCATCTCGGGGCTGATCATGCTGGTCAAAAACAAGGGGCGGGACATCGGCATCCTGCGGACCATGGGCCTGACCGAGGGGGCGGTGCTGCGGGTGTTCTTCATCTGCGGGGCTTCGACGGGGCTGGTCGGGACGGCGGCGGGGGTGGTGCTGGGGTGCCTTTTCGCCATCTATATCGACCCGATCTTTTCCTTCGTGAACTACATGGCGGGGGGCGGGGTCTGGGATCCGTCGATCCGCGGCATCTATGCGCTGCCTGCCAAGTTGCAGGTGGGCGATGTGCTGTCGGCGGTGGGGCTGTCGCTGTTCTTGTCCTTTGTCGTCACGCTGTTTCCCGCGCGGCGGGCGGCGCGGATGAACCCTGTGGAGGCGCTGCGCTATGAGTGAGGCGGCGCTGGTTCTGGAGGGGATCGAGAAGGGCTATAACCGCGGCAAGCCGTCCGAGGTGATCGTGCTGCGCGGCGCGACGCTGTCGGTGGCGCGGGGCGAGGTGGTGGCGCTGGTCGCACCCAGCGGGGCGGGGAAGTCGACGCTTTTGCATATCGCGGGGTTGCTGGACACGCCGGATAGGGGCCGTGTGGTCCATGGCGGGCGCGAGATGGGGGGGCTGTCTGACCGCACGCGGACCGAGGCGCGGCGGGCGGAGGTGGGGTTCATCTACCAGTTCCACCACCTGCTGCCGGAGTTTTCCGCCTTGGAAAACATCGTGTTACCCCAGCTTGCCAATGGCGTCGCGCAGCGCGAGGCCGAGGCGCGGGGGCGCGATCTGCTGGGGCGGGTGGGCGTGGCCGCACGGGCGGATCACCGGCCTGCGGCGCTGTCGGGGGGCGAGCAGCAGCGGGTGGCCTTCTGCCGCGCGCTGGCCAATGCGCCGAAGCTGTTGCTGGCGGACGAGCCGACGGGAAATCTGGACCCTGCCACGTCGGAGCAGGTGTTCTCGGCGCTGATGGAACTGGTGCGCGAGACGGGGCTTTCGGCGTTGATCGCCACGCATAATCTGGAGTTGGCGGCGCGGATGGACCGTGTGGTGCGGCTGGATCAGGGGCGGGTGGTCTGAGCGCGCCTTGATGCGGCGTGCGCTTCGTGGTTTGCTGCGCCTTAACCACGTTGAACGGAGGCCCAGATGCAGCGCGTGTTCCTTTATCCCCTTGGCATGGCGGCGCTTTTCGGGCTGGCGGCCTGTGTCCTGCCGCAGGGCGGGGCAGAGCCGCAGACATCGGGCGCGGCGGATTATGCCGCGTTCTGCGCGGGGTGCCACGGGGCTGGCGGGGTCGGTGACGGCGAGATGGCGGCGGGGCTGGCGCAAAAGCCTGCGGACCTGACGGGGCTGTCGGCGCGCAATGGCGGGCTGTTCCCGACGACGCGGGTGATGGCGCAGATCTGGGGCTATACCGGTGGCAAGGAAGGCGATCGGGTCATGCCGCAATTCGCCGCGCTGCTGGACGGGGCGCTGGTGCCCTATGACGGCGGCGACGGGATCGAGACGCCGACGCCGGTGCGGCTGGTCGAGCTGGCGGAGTATCTGAAGGTGCTTCAGAAATAGGACCGACGGTTGTGCAGACGGCTGTGCCGCAAACTGTACATACGCGATTTTCGCACGCATTACGCGGTTAGGCGTAGTTCTGTGCGCTGGCGCAAGGCGCGGGACGGGCAGGATTGCCCATCCCGCAGGGCGTCACTTCACGTAGTCGCGCCAGTTGTGCTGTTCCTTGAACCCCAGAACATCGCGGATCTTGCGGTTGGAGAGCAGGCTTTCGTAAGGCCCCACCTCGCGCGATAGGGGGACGTTGGGGAAGAAGCGGGCGAGGAGTTCGCTGTTCGGCTGCGGGGTGGAGTTGGTGTCGTTGACCGCGTTGAACACCTGAAAGCCGAGGCCCGATTTCGCGAGGCAGAGGTCGACGATCTGGCCCAGATCGCGGGCGTCGATATAGCTGAAGGTGATGCGGCGGCGCAGGCCGGGGTCGTCCTTGAGCGGGGGGAAGACGGTGGCGTATTCGTGGGGTTCGATCACGTTGCCGATGCGTAGCGCGTAGATATCCGCGCCCGAGCGGCGCTGGAAGCTGCGCGCCGTCACCTCGTTCACCTTCTTGGACATGCCGTAGCTGTCCATCGGGTCGATGTCATAGTCCTCGTCCAGGGGCAGCACCTTGGGATCGACCACGCCTTCGGAGAAGCAGACGCCATAGGTCGTCTCGGAGGAGGCGATGACGATCTTGCGGATGCCGAGTTTCACCGCCGCCTCGATCACGTTGTAGGTGCCCATGACGTTGACGCGGTAGGTTTCGGTATCGGCGCACATCATCAGCCGCGGGATGGCGGCGAAATGGACCACGGCGTCGAAGGGTTTCGCGGGGCCGTCGTCCAGCTCGTCATAGCCCGCATGGCCGGACATGACGGAAAACATCTGCCCCGCATCGGTGATGTCAGCGATGAAATCATGCACGCCGGGATGGTTGAGGGGCACGCGGTCCACGTTCACCACGCGGTGGCCCTGCGCGGCCAGATAGGCCACCACATGCTTGCCCGCCTTGCCCGAACCGCCCGTGAACAGAACCCGCATTGCGTCATCCTCCGTTTACCAATGTCGTGCGCCGTGCTTGCGCTTGTCGACAGAACAGTCATCTTTCCGGGCAAAGGCAAGGGTCGCGCCGATGGAAAATCCGGTTCACACCGCTTCGCTGACGGAAATGCGGAACCCCGGCCGGGTTCTGGATGCCGCCGGAGGGCGGCCCGTTGCGATACGCAGGCATGGCGCAACGATCGGATACATCGTGCCGCCGGACCTGCTGGCCTTTCCGGACGAGGATCCGGCGCTGGCGATGCGTCGCTATCTTGCCGGTCAGGCCGATAGGGTGATGGCCGCCGGTTGATCGGCGCGGCGTGGTCTGACCCCCACATCTTGCGCCCGCCCCCCGCGCAATGCTCTAATCGCGGCCCCGAGGGCACCCAAAAAGAATCGAGCACAGCGCATGGCAAACGACCTTCTTTCCGCCGGAGAGCAGTCCTACAACGCGTCCTCCATCGAGGTGCTGGAAGGGCTGGAGCCGGTGCGCAAGCGGCCGGGCATGTATATCGGCGGCACGGATGAACGCGCGCTGCACCATCTGGTGGCGGAAATCCTCGACAACTCGATGGACGAGGCGGTGGCGGGCCATGCCACGCGGATCGAGGTGGAGTTGCACGCCGATTACGCCGTGACGATCCGCGACAACGGGCGGGGCATTCCGATCGACCCGCATCCGAAGTTTCCCGGCAAGTCGGCGCTGGAGGTGATCCTGTGCACGCTGCATGCGGGGGGCAAGTTCGGGGGCGATGCCTATGCGACCTCGGGCGGGTTGCACGGGGTGGGGGCGTCGGTGGTGAATGCGCTGTCCGATCACATGCGGGTCGAAGTGGCGCGCAACCGCGAGCTTTTCGCTCAGGAGTTTTCGCGCGGGATACCGAAGGGGCCGGTGGAGAAGGTGGGGCCCGCACCGAACCGGCGGGGCACGTCCGTGACCTTCCATGCGGATGCCGAGATCTTCGGGTCGCAGACCTTCAAGCCGGCGCGGCTTCTGAAGATGGTGCGGTCGAAGGCCTATCTGTTTTCGGGCGTGGAAATCCGCTGGAAATCCGCGATCAACGATGGCGAGACGCCGCTGGAGGCGGTGTTCCACTTCCCCGGGGGGCTGGCGGATTACCTGTCGGACCAGTTGGCCAAGACATCCACCTATGCCGACCGGCCCTTTGCCGGGAAGGTGAGTTTCACCGAGAAATACAACGTGCCGGGATCGGTGGAATGGGCGATCAACTGGACGCCCGCGCGGGACGGGTTCATCCAGTCCTATTGCAACACGGTGCCGACGCCCGAGGGCGGCACGCATGAGGGCGGGTTCTGGGCGGCGATCCTGAAGGGGATACGGGCCTATGGCGACTTGGTGAAGAACCGCAAGGCCGAGCTGATCACCCGCGACGACCTGATCGCGGGGGGCTGCGCGCTGGTGTCCTGTTTCATCCGCGAGCCGCAATTCGTGGGGCAGACTAAGGACCGTCTGGCCACGGAGGAGGCTGCGAAATGGGTGGAAGGCGCGGTGCGCGACCATTTCGACAACTGGCTGGCGGCGGATACGAAATCGGCGGGGGCGATCCTCGATTTCCTCGTGCTGCGCGCGGAAGAGCGGTTGCGGCGGCGGCAGGAGAAGGAGACGGCGCGGAAATCCGCGACCAAGCGGCTGCGCCTGCCCGGCAAGCTGACCGATTGCACGGCGAAATCGCGCGAGGGGACGGAGCTGTTCATCGTCGAGGGCGACAGCGCGGGCGGGTCGGCCAAGGGGGCGCGGGACCGCGAGACGCAGGCGCTGTTGCCGTTGAAGGGGAAGATCCTGAACGTGCTGGGCGCGGCTTCTGCCAAGCTGCATGACAACAGCGAGATCCGCGACATCTGCGAGGCGCTGGGCGTGGGGATGGGCACGAAGTTCAAGGTCGACGACCTGCGCTATGACAAGATCATCATCATGACCGATGCCGATGTGGACGGCGCGCATATCGCGAGCCTCTTGATGACCTTCTTCTTCACGCAGATGCGGCCGCTGATCGACAAGGGGCATCTCTATCTGGCCTGCCCGCCGCTGTACCGTCTGACGCAGGGGGCGCGGCGGATCTATGTCGCCTCGGACGCCGAGAAGGAGGAGTGGCTGGCCAAGGGTCTGGGCGGCAAGGGCAAGATCGACGTGCAGCGGTTCAAGGGGCTGGGCGAGATGGATGCCAAGGACCTGAAGGACACGACGATGGACCCCAGAAGCCGCAAGCTGATCCGCGTGTCGATCGACGAGGACGCGCCGGGCGAGACGGGCGATCTGGTGGAACGCCTGATGGGCAAGAAGCCGGAGCTGCGGTTCCAATACATCCAGGAGAACGCTCGGTTTGTGGAGGAGTTGGATGTGTGAGGTCTGCCGACATTCAGTCCACATGACGGCGGAGCCGCCATTTCTTTGTGGTTTCATCCTGTTCCACCACGCCCTCACGTTCCATCATGGCCAGAATGGTGCGTGAGATATGGCCTTCATGGTCCACGTGCCCGGAATAGATGCCGAGGGTCCGTCCGAGTTCTGCGTTCTTCATTCCTTCTGCCGGACCATGCAGCAGGACTGTACGAACAGAGGCTTTTAAGGAAGCCATCGCGGATTGTGCTAGTGCATAAGCAGCGTCAAAGCGTTCATTACTCACAAGTGTTCTCCTGGTTTCGGCACTATCTCCCTAGTTGATACGTTGACGGTGCCTTGCGCAATGGGCGAACCCCTGTCTCGCGATTGATCGGGAGTTCCGCTAGCAGCCATCGCAACAGTGGGTAGAGAGGCCCCGGGTCAAGCCCGGGGCGGGGTTTCCCTTAACCCCACCTTAACTCTCCCCATCCCACACTCCCCACCCGAACCCATAAGCCATTGACACATACGCCAATGGCGCATACTTCACGGTGAAGGCATGTTGGTGACGGTGGTGGAGACTTCGGAATTCCTGCGGCAGGCAAAGGCGGTGATCAGCGAGGAGGAGCGCATTGCCCTTGTCAGCATCCTTCCCGCCGATCCGGAGGCGGGCGTCGCTCTCGGCGGTGGTCTGAGGAAGCTTCGCGTTGCGCGGGGAGGTGGTGGAAAGAGCGGGGGCTTTCGTTCGATCCACTTTTACGCGCCGGGTCGGGGGCTGCCGGTGTTCCTGCTCTCGGTCTTTGCCAAGTCCGGCAAGGCCAACCTGACCCCGGCGGAACAGGCGTTGATGCAGATGGCGGGCGAACGCATCGCCCGGACCTACGGAGGCAGGAATGAGCGAAGCATTTGACAGCATCATGCGCGGCCTGAAGGAAGCAGAGGCCTATCTGAAGGGCCAGACCGAAGGCAGCGTCACCCACCATATCGACGTTCCCGCCCCCGATGTCCGCGCGATCCGGGCGAGTACCGGTCTCAGTCAGGCGGAGTTTGCCCGCTCCATCGGGGTGAGCAAGGGCACGCTGCTGAATTGGGAGCAGGCGCGGCGCAGGCCGGACGGGCCGGCGCGTGTGCTGCTGGCGCTGATCGCGAAGGACCCGGGAATCGTGCAGCGGATGCTGGGGTAGGGGGGGGCGGATGGGCGCTGTCGCCCATCCTGCGCCTCATGCCGGTTCGGCCATGCGGCCGGCCCACATCCGCTGAAACGCCGGTCGGGCCTGTGCGGTGGTGAGCCAGCGGTGCACCTCGGGGAATTCGGCGAGCAGGCCGGGGTGGCCCTGTGCGTAGCGGACACATTCGGCAACCGTGATGTCGGCCACGGTGAAGCGGTCGCCCAGAAGCCAGTCGCGGCCCCGCAGATGCGCGTTCAGGCGGGCGAGGGGGCGGCGGAGTTTCTCGGCCGCGACGGCGGTGATGCCTTCGCCCATGGCGACCTGCGGTGCCTGCAGGATTTCCAGCGCGGGGGTTTCGATGGCGGTGGCGGCGAGCAGCATCCACTGGTCGATCAGCGCCGAGTCCGCGTCCGTCTGCGGGCCGAGCGGGCCGCCGTAGCGCCGCGCGAGGTAGGTGGCGATGCCGAGACTTTCGGTCAGCGTCAGGTCGCCGTCGGTCATGGCGGGGATCTGGCCCTGCGGGTTGATCTTGAGAAACTCCGCGCTGGTCGTGTTGAGGGGCGCGTCGGGGGCCTTGGGATCGGGCAGGCGGTAGGCCTGGATCACGGGCACATGGGTGAAGGGCGTGCCGGATTCGAACAGCACCCAGAGCGGGCGCGAGGCGCGGGAGCGGTAGACGCCGTAGAGCGTGATCATCGGTTGGACCTTTGGCAGCGAGTGTCGGGGCCGAGGGTAGCGTGGCCCCCGTGCAAGGCAAACGGGTTTCGCGCGGCGGATTGACGGGGATCAAGGCGGGGCGGGGCGATCCGTGGCAGGTGGGGCGCGATCAATCCGAGAGGGAGGCCCCGATGGACGGCGACAGCGTGACCCTGACCGAAACCGCAGCCACGGCGGTGGCGCCCGTGCCGGATGACCATCCGCAGGGGCCGACGCGATATCCGACCGTCGATGCCGACACGATCCGCGCGGCCTTCGAGGGGGGCGTCTATCCCTATCACCGCCCGATGGGCCGCAAGGCCTATGAGGAGGAGAAGGCGGCGCTGCAGGCCGAGCTTCTGAAGGTGCAGATCTGGGCGCAGGAGACGGGCGAGAAATTCGTCATCCTGATGGAAGGGCGCGATGCGGCCGGAAAGGGCGGCACGATCAAGCGGTTCATGGAACATCTGAACCCCCGCTATGCCCGCGTCTGCGCGCTTACCAAGCCGTCGGATGTGGAAAAGGGGCAGTGGTTCTTTCAACGCTATATCGCGCATCTGCCCACCGCCGGTGAAATGGTGTTCTACGACCGCAGCTGGTACAACCGCGCGGGGGTGGAGCGGGTGATGGGCTTCTGCTCGCCCTCCGAATACCTTGAATTCATGCGGCAGGTGCCGGAGCTGGAGCGGATGCTGGTCCGGTCGGGGATCAGGCTGCACAAATACTGGTTTTCCGTCACCCGCGAGGAGCAGAGGAAGCGCTTCGAGGCGCGCGCGACCGACCCGCTGAAACGCTGGAAGCTGTCGCCCATCGACAAGGCGTCGCTGGACAAGTGGGAGGAGTACACCGAGGCGAAGGAGGCGATGTTCTTCTATACCGACACGGCGGACGCGCCGTGGATCATCGTCAAGTCCGACGACAAGAAGCGCGCGCGGCTGAACGCGATGCGGCATTTCCTGTCCACAGTGGACTATCCCGAAAAGGACTGGTCGGTGATCGGCACGCCGGACCCGCTGATCGTGGGGCGGGCGTCGCAGGTGATCCACGGGGCGGGGCATATCCTCGATACCGCGATGCATCCGGCGGTTCGCCGCTGAGGGTGGTTGCGGGGGCGGGGGCTGCGGCCTAACTCTGGACCCGTGAGCGGGTCCGGAGGGGTGATGCGTCTGGCTGTGGCAGTGGCGGGGATGGTGGCGCTGGCGGGGCCTGCCTTCGCGCATCCGCATGTCTTCATGGAGACCGCGCTGGAGGTGATCCGCGACGGCGAGGGGCGGGCGGTGTCGCTGCGGGTGACCTGGACCTATGACCCGTTCTTCTCGCTGGTGCTGGTGACGGAGCGGGGGCTGGACCCTGATGGCGACGGCAGCCTGACCGGGGCGGAGACGGCGGCGCTGCAGGGGTTCGACATGAACTGGGAGCCGGGATTTCCCGGGGATACCTATGCCTTTGCGGGGGAGGAGCCGGTCGCGCTGTCGGGGCCGCGCGACGGGGTGGCGCGGTATGAGGGGGGGCGGATCGTGTCGTCCCATATCCGCGATCTGGGCCGTCCGGTGGCGGGGCTGCTGGTCGTGAAGAATTACGATCCGACCTATTACACCGAATACACCATCCGCGAGGTGACGGCTGGCGGCTGCGCGACCGAGATCATCGCGCCGGACCTGACGGAGGCGGAGCGCGATTTGCAGGCGGCGCTGGCGGAGATACCGGCGGATGTCGATGTCGAGATGGGTTTCCCCGAGGTGGGAGAGGCTTTCGCGCAGGAGGTGCGGGTGACATGCGGCGCGTCCTGACGCTGGCGGGGATCGGCGTGGCGGCGGGGCTGGCGCTGGTGTGGTTTATGGGCGGCTTCGACGCGCTGGGGCGACTGGCGGCCGAGGCGCAGCGGGCCTTGCAGGCGCCGCTGGCGGGGGCGGTGCGGGCGGTGAAGGCGGGCGAGCCTGCGGCCTGGGGCGGGCTGCTGGCGGTGTGTTTCGGCTATGGCGTGGTGCATGCGGCGGGGCCGGGGCACGGGAAATTCGTGATCGGCGGCTATGGCGTGGCGCGGCGGGTGCCAGTGCTGCGGCTGTCTGTCGTGGCGCTGGCGGCGTCGCTGGCGCAGGCGGGGGTGGCGGTGGGGCTGGTCTATGCCGGCGTGCTGGCGCTGGGCTGGGGGCGCGAGCGGATGGTGGGGCTGGCCGAGGGGGCGCTGGCCGCGGTGAGCTGGGCGGCAATCGGGGCGATCGGGCTGTGGCTGGTCTGGCGGGGCGGGCGCGGGGTGATGCGGCAGGTGCGGGCGGGCGGGGTGGGGGACCATGACCATGCTCATCACGATCATCACCATGGCCATGACCACCACCATGATGAGGACTGTGGCTGCGGCCATGCCCATGGGCCGAGCGCGGCGGAGGTGGCCGAGGCAAAGGGCTGGCGCGACACGCTGGCGCTGATCGGGGGGGTGGCTGTCCGGCCCTGTTCGGGGGCGCTGTTCCTGCTGGTCCTGACCTTCCAGATGGGGATCGGGTCGGCAGGTGTGGCGGGGGCCTTTGCCATGGGGCTGGGCGTGGCGGTCGTCACCGTGGCGGTGGCCGTGCTGGCCGTCTGGTCCCGCGAGGGGGCGCTGGCGGGATTGGGCGAGGCGCGGGTCTGGCGCGTGCTGCCGGTGGTGGAGATGGCGGGCGGGGCGGTGATCGCCGCCTTTGCGGCGGGGATGATGCGGGCGGTCGGATAGGCGAAATCTGACGCAGATTTCGCGCCGTTGTCTGGCGCAGAAAACGTCGGGGAGGCGTGGCGAGGGGGCGGATCCGGAAAATGCGTCATTTTCCGGCGCGTTTTCTGCGTCAGAAAACGCTGCGCCGCGCTGCGGCGTGGGTGGTGGCTTGTTCCGGTTGGCGCGGGGCGGTAAGCCGGTGGCATGACGCAACCCCTGACCTATAGGCAGCACGCGCGGGTGACGCTGGCGCTGGGACTGCCGCTTGTCGGCAGCCATCTGGCGCAGATGGCGCTGCATGTGGCCGATACGGTGATGATGGGCTGGTATGGCGTCACCGAACTGGCGGCGACCGTGCTGGGCGCGTCGAGTTTCTTTGTCATCTTCATCCTCGGGTCCGGTTTCGCGCAGGCGGTGATGCCGATGGTGGCCGCGGCGCTGGCCGAGGGGGACGAGACGCAGGTCAGGCGCGACACGCGGATGGGGCTGTGGCTGTCGATCCTGTACGGGCTGGTTTGCTATCCGCTGTTCTGGTGGTCGGGGCCGGTGCTGCTGGCGCTTGGCCAGAAGGCGGAGGTGGCGGCGCTGGGGCAGGATTACCTGCGGATCGCGGGGTTGGGGATGATCCCTGCGCTGATGGTCATGGCTTTGAAGAGCTATCTGGCGGCGCTGGGGCGGACGCAGGTCGTGCTGTGGGTGACGCTGGGGGCGGTGGTTCTGAACGTGGGGATGAACTGGGCCTTCATCTTCGGCAATTGGGGCGCGCCCGAGATGGGGGTGCGGGGGGCCGCGCTGGCCACGCTGGTCGTGCAGGGGGCGAGCGTGCTGGCGTTGGGGCTTTATGCCGGCTGGCTGCCCGCGTTGCGGCGGTTCCGGCTGTGGCAGCGGTTCTGGCGGGCGGACCTTGTGGCGATGGGGCGGGTGTTCCGGCTGGGCTGGCCCATCGGGCTGACCGGATTGGCGGAGAGCGGCATGTTTCAGGCGAGCGCCTTGATGATGGGCTGGATCGGGACGGTGGAACTGGCCGCGCACGGGATCGCGATGGAGGTGGCGGCGCTTGCCTTCATGGTGCATCTGGGCCTGTCCAATGCGGTGACGATCCGCACCGCCCATGCCGACGGGTCGGGCGACATGCGCGGGATGCGGGACGGGGGGCTGGTGGGGATCGCGCTGTCGGTGCTGTTCGGGCTGGCGATGGTGGTGCTGTTCCTTGTGATCCCCGCGCCGATCATCGCGCTGTTTCTGGACATGGCAAAACCCGAGAGCGCGCAGATCGTGGTGATGGGAACGGTCCTGCTGGCGCTGGCCGCGCTGTTCCAGCTGGCCGATGCGATGCAGGTGATGGCGCTGGGTCTGCTGAGGGGGGTGCAGGACACCAAGGTGCCGATGGCGCTGGCGGCGGTGAGTTACTGGGGGATCGGGATACCGTCGAGCTATGTGCTGGCCTTTGGCCTTGGCTGGGGGGCGGTGGGGGTCTGGCTGGGGCTGGTGGTGGGGCTGGTCTTTGCGTCGACGGGGCTGATGTGGCGGTTCTGGGCGGGGTATCGGCGGCGCGGGATGGTGGCGGGTTTGGCGGGGTAAATGCCGTACGGGGGGGCGTGCGCGTGGCGGGGTGATCCCCGCCCTACGGGTGGGTTTGGTGGGGGGACGCCGCCCGACGGGGGGCGGGCGTGGCGGGGTGAACCCCGCCCTACTCTGCGGCTTTGGTGCCCTTGGTGATGCGGTCGGCCTTGCGCCGGACCAGCACCGAGCGCAGGTCGTGCATGGCAAGGAGGAGGGCATCCGTCACCTCGTCCAGTTCCTCGTCGGTCGCGCGGCTTTGGACCCATTGCGCGGTGAGGTTCAGGTGGTCGATGGCGCGGTGGATGTCGTCCATGTCGCGGCGGGCGAGGGTGGCGGTACGGGCCGCCATCCAGTCCGTGATCACGCGGCGTTCCTCATCGGACAATGCGCGGTCGCCATGCGGCTTGATGTTGCCGTTGCGGATGTTGACGGTGGCGATCTCGTCCAGCTCGATCCGGCGCTGGCGGTTCTCGGTATCGACCTTGAACACGACGGCGCCGTTCTCGCGGATGCGGAAATAGTAATCCGGCAGATCGCCCGCCATTCACCAATCCCTCAAACCAGCCCCGCGCAGAACTTCTGGATACGGGAGCATGCCTCGGCCAATACCGCGTCGGAGGTAGCGTAGCTGACGCGGAAGTTGGGGGAAAGGCCGAAGGCGGCGCCGAAGACCACCGCGACACCGGTTTCTTCCAGCAGCGCGTCGGCAAAGACTTCGTCATTGGTGATGATCTTGCCGCCCGCCGTGGCCTTGCCGATGCAGGCCGAGATGTCGGGATAGACGTAGAAGGCGCCTTCAGGCACGGGGCAGGTGATGCCCTTGGCCTGATTAAGCATGGAGACGACCAGATCGCGGCGACGCTGGAAGACCGCGCGGTTCTCGGCCAGGAAATCCTGCGGGCCGGTCAGCGCCTCGAGCGCGGCATATTGCGAGACGGAGGAGGGGTTGGAGGTGGATTGCGACTGGATCGTGCCCATCGCCCTGATCAGGGCCACGGGGCCCGCGGCATAGCCGATGCGCCAGCCGGTCATGGCGTAGGACTTGGACACGCCGTTGCAGGTGAGGGTGCGGTCGTAGAGGCCCGGTTCGATTTCGGCGGGGGTGCAGAACTTGAAATCGTCGAAGACGAGGTGTTCGTACATGTCGTCCGACATCACCCAGACATGCGGGTGGCGCATCAGGACGTCGGTCAGGCCCTTCAATTCCTCGCGCGTGTAGCCCGCGCCGGTGGGGTTGGAGGGGGAGTTGAAGATGAACCACT
Organism: Paragemmobacter amnigenus; assembly: GCF_009908265.2. GTDB lineage: Bacteria > Pseudomonadota > Alphaproteobacteria > Rhodobacterales > Rhodobacteraceae > Paragemmobacter > Paragemmobacter amnigenus. Next base: position 233,892 of record NZ_JAAATX020000002.1, read on the forward strand.
TGGTCTTGGGGGTGATCGCCGCCTCGAGCTGGGCGGGGGTCAGTTTGAACTGCGTCTCGATCCCCGCCACGACGGGGACGGGGGTGCCGCCCGCCAGAAGGACCATGTCGGGATAGCTGACCCAGTAGGGGGCGGGGATGATGACCTCGTCCCCCGGGTTCAGGGTGGCCATGAAGGCGTTGTAGAGGGTCTGCTTGCCGCCGGTGCCCACGGTGATCTGGGCGGGGGTGTAGGTCAGGCCGTTCTCGCGCAGGAATTTGTTGCAGATGGCGGCCTTGAGTTCGGGGATGCCGTCCACGGCGGTGTATTTGGTCTTGCCAGCATCGATGGCGCGTTTGGCCGCGTCCTTGATGTTCTGGGGCGTGTCGAAATCCGGCTCGCCCGCGCCGAGGCCGATGATGTCGCGCCCTTCGGCGGCCAGTTCGCGCGCCTTGTTCGTCACCGCGATGGTGGGCGAGGGTTTCACCCGGGCGAGCGTGTCGGACAGGAAGGCCATGGTTACCTCTGGTGGCAGGGTGGAGTTCGGTCGCGTGCTGTCTTAGGGTGCGGCCGAGTGCGGTTCAAGCTGGAACGGGGCAGGGCATGACAGAGACGGCGGAGGCACGCCTGAAGCGGATGGCGATGCGGAGCTGGCGGCGCGGGACCAAGGAGATGGACCTTGTGCTGGGGCCATGGGCCGACGCGCATCTGGCGGGGCTGGATGAGGAACGGCTGCGGGTCTATGACCTTTTGCTGGCCGAGAACGATCAGGATCTGATGTCGTGGATTCTGGGTCAGGCCGAGCCGCCCGCGACCATCGCGGCGCTGCTGGCCGAGATCGCCGCCTTTGCGCGGGGGCGGCTGGCGGCGAAGGGCTGAGCCGCCTTTACCGGATTTTGGCAATTTCGACCGAGTCTCTGCCCATTGGCGGCGAGACGGAGGTTTGCCATGACGATGCAGGAAACGGTGCTGGACGGGTCGGAACGGGCCTTTCACGCGGAGTATCTGGAAATGCTGGGGCTGGTGGAGCGGCTGCACCGCCTGTTGCTGGACGTGATCAAGGACGAGTTCGAGCGGCTGGGTGTGGTGGAGGTCAACCCCGTGCAGGGGTTGCTGCTGTTCAACATCGGCGAGAACGAGGTCAGCGCGGGAGAGTTGAAGAGCCGCGGGTTCTATCAGGGATCGAATGTCAGCTATAACCTGAAGAAGCTGGTCGAGGCGGGGTATATGCACCATCAGCGGTCTGACGTGGACCGCCGGTCGGTGCGGGTGCGCCTGACCGAGAAGGGGCGCAGGCTGCGCGCGGTGATTGCGGAGTTGTTCGGGCGCCATGCGGGGCTGATGCATCGCAAGGCGGTGCTGGACATGGCCATGCTGGACGGGGTCGGGCAGGGCCTGCGCCGCACGGAGCGGTTCTGGCTGGACCAGATCCGCTATATCTACTGAGGCGCGAAGGGGCGCGACCTAGAACGGGTCGGCGTTCCCAGCAGGGTGTGACGTTGCGACAGGATCGGGGACCGGGGCGCAGGCTTCGGTTTTTTGTTTTTCGGGGGGATGGAGTCGTGCGGATGCGGCGGGAAGGCTGCAAAGGTTTCCCTTGCCTGAACGTTGCGGCGGGGGGCGCGGGCGAAGTCTGGCGCAGACTTCGCGGCGGAATTTGACGCAAATTCCGGTTCCGCCACCGTTGACGCAAATTCCGGTTCCGCCACGGCGCGGAGAGGGGGCGTTGGTCCGGGCGGGGGCGCGGGGCAAATTCCTGCGTCAGGAATTTGCGCGGAGTTTGCGTCAAACTCCGCCCTAGCGACGCCAGAGCCAGGCATGGCCTGCGAGGGCGCCCTGAAGCTTTGCCAGCAGGCGGTTGGGCAGGCCGGGATGCGGGATCGGGCCTTGTGCGAGGCGGTCGAGGGCGACTTCGGGCGGGCAGGGGCGGCGGGTGACGGGATCGAAATAGCGCGGATAGGCGATCAGGGCGGCGTGGGCCAGTGCGGCCAGTGTCGGGCGCGGTTGCAGGCTGCCGTCGGGGCGGCGCAGGCGGCGGGGTGGCACGGGGCCGAGGTCGCGGGTCAGGCCCCATCCGGCATAGAAGGGCGCGCCGAGGGTGGTGACGGGCTTGCCCCTGAGCAGCGCCTCGAATCCGAGGGTGGAGGTGATGGTCCAGACCTCGTCACTGGCGGCGACGAGGGCGAGGGGGTCGGCATGGTGCAGCACGGCATCGGCCAGCGCGGCGAGGTCCGCAGGCGGGATCGCGCCGGGGCGGAGGCCCGCCTCGACGTCGGGATGGGGTTTGTAGAGGATGGTGGCGTCAGGATTGGCGGCGCGGACGGTTTCCAGCAGGGCGCGGTTGGTGCGGATCTCGCCCGCGCCGAGGCGGATGGAGGCGTCATCCTCGACCTGTCCGGGGACGAGGATGCGGTGGCCTGCGGGCAGGTCGGGCAGGGGGGCGGCGGGGAGGTTGTATTTGGACAGGCCCAGCGCGGTAAGGCGCGCGACCAGCCGTTCGGCGCGCGCGATGCCGCCTGCGGGGGGCGGGGCGAGGATGAGCCGTTCGAGGCGGCTTTCGCGGGTCGGGTCGAAGTAGAGGCCGGTGTCGTCGGTGACGAGGGAGAGGGGCGGGATCAGGTCGGCGCCGAGGCCGCGGGAGCGGAGGAAGCCGTCCTCGATGCGCGTGGCGGGCAGGTCGGGAAAGGCGGTGCCCCAGAGGAGAAGGCGGCGGCCGGTGGCGTCGGCGATGCGGGCGGCCTGATCGGGGCTGCGGGCAAAGACCATCGGGCGGTGCTGGCCGAAGACCTGTTGCAGGGGGCGGCGTTTCCACAGCCGCAGTCCCGGCGCGACATGGCCGTGGCGATCCTGCCGCCATGCGAAGGTGTCGGCTTCGAGCTGGTCCACCGCCTCTTCGAAGGTGCACAGGCGTTGGCGGCAGGGGTCGAACCATGTGGGCGCAAGGATCATCGCGGCGGCAAAGAGTTGCGCGCGGGTGAGGGTGCGCTTGCGGCGGGGGAAGGCGTGTTCATCGGCGGTCAGGCCCCAGCCCGCATAGAAGGGCTGGCCGAAGACGCGGGGGCGGTGGCCGGCGAGGATCGCCTCGAACCCCATCTGGGAGGAGACGGTGTAGACGGCGATGGCCCCTTCGAGCAGTTTCCACGGCGAGACGGCATCGGTGCAGAGGGTGACGCCAGGGGGCAGGGTGGCGGCGTCGAAATGGCCCGCGCGCAGGCCGAGGCGGGTTTCGGGATGGGTCTTGATGAGGATGCGGGCGGAGGGATGTTCCTCGCGCGCCTGCACGAGCATGGTGGCGAAGGTGGTGGCCGAGGCACCGGAATGGCGGATCGAGGCATCGCCGCGGGTCTGGTCGAGGAGGAGGACATAGCCCGCGGGAGGGGGCGGCAGGTCGGGGTCGTGGATGTTGTATTTTGACAGGTCTGAGGCGATGAGACGGGCTATTCCGTCCCTTGCACGGGACAGAAGGTTGGAATCGTCCAAGGGATTGGTGGCGAGGAGGCGCTCGGTCAGCGAGGGGGCGGAGGGGTCGAAATGCACCCCCCACGGGTCGATCAGCAGGCCGAGCGGCGCGTCGCCCTGACGGCCGGGGCGGAGCGATCGGAGGAAGGCATCCTCGATCCGGATCAGGGGGGCGCCGCTGCGGGCGGCGGCGCGTTCGCCGCGTCCGGCGGTGGGAGAGCGGCCCCAGACTGCCACGCCTTCGCCCGGGCGGGGCAGGCCGAAGCGCAACTCGTGCCCTGCGGCGGCGAGGATGCGGCGCAGGGCGGGGTTCAGGAAACCGCCGTTCAGATAGCGCAGACGCCGGGGAATTTCCCCGGCGGTGCTGTCGGCGCTGCGCGACACGGGCGTCAGTTGCCGCCGGCCGCGCTGGTGAGCGAGTCTGCGGCCGTGGCCGTGCCGGTCAGCGCGCCGATGGTCTTTTGCCACTGCACGTAGGGGGCTTCGGTGACATAGACCGTGTCGCCGTCGCGGATCAGGAAATCGCGCGCCTCGAACATGCCGGTGGGCTGGGTCAGGTCGAGGACGTAGATCATCCGCTGCGCGCCGACGAGGTCGTTGCGGCCAAGCACGACATTGGCGATTTCGGCCGGTTCGTTGCGCAGGACGAAGACGCCGGTCGGGTCGGCGAGGTTGGTGTTCAGCCCGCCGACGATGGCCAGCGCCTCGATCGCGGAGAGGTTCTGGCTTTCGAAGGGCACGCGGTTCTGTGCGCCGGTCGCGCCCATGGCGACGAAGGCGCGGGTGTCTTCCTCGATCACGATCTGGTCGCCGGGGCGTAGCGCGATGTCGAGGCGCGGGTCTTCGTAGAGGTCGAGCAGCCAGACCTTGCCGGTCTGGCCGTGGCGGGTCAGGCGGACGATGGCGGTTTCGGGGTCGATGGTCACGCCGCCCGCGCGGGCCACCATGGCCGACAGGGTGCGGGTGGGCCGTTCGATCGGGAAGACGCCCTGCTGGCCGGCAGAGCCGGAGACGGTGACGGTCGCGCCATCGCCCGCGACGCGCTGGACGATGACCTGCGGGTCGGGGGTCTGGGGGTCGAGTTTGGCGGCGATCTCGGTGCGCAATTCCTCGGGCGTGGCACCGGCGGCGCGGATGCGGCCGGCATAGGGAATGAAGATGAAGCCTTCGCCGTCGACCTGCAATTCCTGAAGCTGCGACAGGCGCTGGCCGGTATTGCCGAGAAGCGGGTCGTCCTTGACGTTTTCATAGACGGTGACCGACAGCCGGTCGCCCGCCGCGATGGTGTCGGAGCCGATGCGGCCCGCGGTCATGAAGCTGCCCGAGAAGCCGAGCGAGGGGGTGACCGCGGTGGCCTGCGTGACGCGGCTGTTGACCGTCACGACGAAGGCGTCGCCTTCGCGCAGGACGGAGCCTGCGAAGAGTTCCTTCTTGGTGGGGCCGCTGCGGGGCAGGCCGCAGGCTGCGACCGTGCCCACAAGCACGACAAGGGCCACGGCCCTGGCCCCGGTAGATACCGACATTTTCACTGCTCGGGCTCCTTGGGTGGAGTTTGCCTCAAGTTTTGCCGACAACCCTACAGGAGGATGGGGGAATCTGGCAAATACTCTGTTTGCCGGTCAGTCGGCGGGGTGCAACTGTTGCCGATGGGCCGCGATGCCGAGGCGCAGTGCGTCATAGGGATCGTCGGGAGCGAGCATCATGTCTGTGACGTGGCGCAGGAGTTCGCGGCGGCCGCGGGCCGAGTAGAAGCCGCCCGGGACCTGTGAGGTTTCCAGAAGATAGCGGCGGTAGTCGCGATAGGCGCGCAGGTCGGGGCGCGCGGGCTGGGCGAAGAAGTCGGGCAGGGGCTGGTGGCTGACGAATTCCGGCTTGGCATAGACCGCGTCGCCGAAGGTGCGCAGCGGCAGGCCGCGCCAGAGCACCTGCTGGCCCGCGGTGGAGTTCACGGTGATGGCCGAGCGGGCGAGGTTGAGAAGCTGCGCGAGCTTGCCGCCCGGGATGTAGTGGACACGGGACGCGACGCCGTGAAGGCGGGCGAGGCGGGTGATTTCGGAGCGGATCGGGGCGCGGCCATCTTCCAGCGGGTGGGCCTTGAACACGAGGTGGTGGTGGGGTGCCGCGCCCTTGGCGAAGCCGTCCATGACGACGGCGAGGAATTCGGTCATCGAGCGGAAGGGGGAATGGGTGCGGAAGCTGGCGTCGTGTTCGAGTTGCAGCAGGACTAGGTGGAAGGGATGCCCGCTTTGCCGGATCGCCGCCGTCTTGAGGATGCGTTCCCAGCGGTGGACGGGTTGCAGGAACAGGCGGCGCAGGTGCAGCTTCGCCTCTTGCCAGACGGTGAGGGACCGGTGGGGGCGGAAGCGGGGGTAGCTGGCGAAGCCCGCGAAGACGAACCAGTGGTAGAGCGCGCCCCAGAACATGTGCTGGCGCATGTCGCCCCATGAGGTGGGGGCGTCGGGCTGGTCCGCGGGGGATCGGGCGAGGTCTGCGCGCATGTCGGGCACGGAGAGCCGCATCAGGCGGGAATGGCCGTTCGAGCCGCCGCGTTCATAGGTGACCCAGTAGGGGCGGAGATAGCCTTCCTCGAACACATGGACGGTCAGGCCGCGGCTGCGGGCGGCGGCGACGGCAGTGGCATGGACGGGGCGGGTGTCGCCGTAAAGGACGATGTCGGTGACGCCATGCGCGTCGAGGAGCCGGTCGAGCGTGGCGGGCCAATCCTCCGGCGCGTCCTTGAAGGGGATGTAGCTGGCGCGGTCGGGCCAGAAGGCCTGATCCCCGCGGTTGAAGCCCACGCGGTGGACGGTGGCGCCTGCGGCGCGCAGCATCCGGCCCAGACGGTGGAAGAAGGGACCATGCGGCCCTTGCAGGAACAGGAAACTGCGGCTTTCGCCGGAAACTCGCATCATGCGCCCCACGCTGGACGGCCCCCCTGCACAATGACGGCAGGATAGGGTGTAATCGTTACCCGTTCCACCATGACGGAGGGTCGCGGCAAAATTGGGGCGGGATTGCCCATCGGCGCGGGCGGGGCTAGGTCTGGGGGAGCAGATGGCAGGAGGCGCGCATGTTCACGGGGATCGTCACGGATATCGGCGAGGTGCTGGAGACGGAGCGGCGGGGCGACCTGCGGGCGCGGATCGGCACGGGCTATGATGTGGGCGGCATCGATATCGGGGCGTCCATCGCCTGTGACGGGGTCTGCCTGACGGTGATCGCGCTGGGCAGCGCGCCGCGCAACTGGTTCGATGTGGAGATCAGCGCCGAGACGCTGTCCAAGACCAATCTGGACCATTGGGCCAAGGGCACGCGGATCAATCTGGAACGCGCGCTGAAGGTCGGGGACGAGCTGGGCGGGCATATCGTGTCGGGCCATGTGGACGGGCTGGCCGAGGTGGTGGCGGTGCGGGGCGAGGGCGACTCGGTCCGCGTGACCTTCCGCGCGCCGCATGCGCTGGCCGGATTCATCGCGCCGAAGGGGTCGGTCGCGCTGAACGGCACCTCGCTGACGGTGAACGAGGTGGAGGGGACGGATTTCGGGATCAACTTCATCCCCCATACGCAGAAGGCCACGACATGGGGCGGGGTGAAGGTGGGGGACCGCGTGAATCTCGAGGTGGATACGATGGCGCGCTATGTGGCGCGGCTGCGGGACTGGGGGCAGTAAGGCGGCGCGGCGCGCAGTCGGCGGTCGCGGGGCGGGACGGAACGCGGGCTGCCCGCGATGCGGAACCGGCCTGAAGCCTGCGGTCGTGTCGATGCACAGCACTTGTGCGTCGCCTCTGCACTGGCCTTTGGTGGCGCTGCGCGCTAGGACGGCGCAGAGAGCTGCAAGGGCAACGCGCATGAGCCAGACCAAGACCGACTTTTCCGACGCGATCTCTTCGACCGAAGAGATCATCGAGGATGCCCGCAACGGGCGGATGTTCATTCTGGTGGATCACGAGGACCGCGAGAACGAGGGCGATCTGGTGATCCCCGCGCAGATGTGCACGCCGAGCGCGATCAACTTCATGGCCACCCACGGGCGCGGGCTGATCTGTCTGGCGATGCCGGGGGCGCGGATCGACGCGCTGGGCCTGCCGCTGATGAGCCCGAAGAATTCGAGCCGCCACGAGACGGCCTTCACGCTGTCGATCGAGGCGCGCGAGGGGGTGACCACGGGCATTTCGGCGGCGGACCGCGCGCGGACAGTGTCGGTGGCGATCGATCCGACGAAGGGGGCCGCGGATATCGCGACGCCGGGGCATATCTTCCCGCTACGGGCGCGCGAGGGGGGCGTGCTGGTGCGGGCAGGCCATACCGAGGCGGCGGTGGATGTCAGCCGTCTGGCGGGGCTGAACCCGTCGGGGGTGATCTGCGAGATCATGAACGACGATGGCACGATGGCGCGCCTGCCGGACCTGATCACCTTTGCCCAGCGGCACGGGCTGAAGATCGGCACCATCTCGGACCTGATCGCCTATCGGCGGCGGCATGATAATCTGGTCAACGAAAAGGCCGTGAAGGCCGTGCAGTCGGTGCATGGCGGCGACTGGCTGATGCGGATCTATTCGGATGACACGCAGGGGGCCGAGCATGTGGTCCTGACCAAGGGGGATCTGACGGGAGATGCGCCGGTTCTGGTGCGTGTCCATTCGCTCAACCCGCTGGAGGATGTGCTGGGCATCGGTGGCGGCGGCGACCTGCCCGCCGCCATGCGGCTGATCGCGGCCGAGGGGCGGGGCGTGGTGGTCCTGCTGCGCGATACGGCGATGAAGATGGTCGAAGGGGGCGAACATTCGCCCCAGACGCTGCGGCAATACGGGCTGGGCGCGCAGATCCTGTCGGCGCTGGGCCTGTCGCAGATCACGCTGGTGACGAATTCGCAGGCGCCGAAGGTGGTGGGGCTGGAGGCCTATGGTCTGACCATCACCGGTACGCGCGCGATCAGGGAGGCCTGAGATGGCAAGCGCGGAACAGCATTACATCCTGCCGCTGCCGCAGTTCGACAGGCCGGTGCGCCTGCTGGTCGTGGTGGCACCCTATTACCGCGACATCGCGGACAACCTGATCAAGGGCGCACGGACGGTCGCGGCAAAGGCGGGGGCCGAGGTCGAGGTGGTGGAGGTTCCCGGCGCGCTGGAGGTGCCTTCGGCCATCGCCATGGCCGAACGGCTGGCGAAATATGACGGCTATGTCGCGCTGGGCTGTGTGATCCGGGGCGAGACGACGCATTACGAGACGGTCTGCAACGATTCCAGCCGCGCGCTGTCGCTGCTGGGGTTGCAGGGGGCCTGCATCGGCAATGGCATCCTGACGGTGGAGAACCGCCCGCAGGCCGAGGTGCGCGCCGATCCCGAGGGGCAGGACAAGGGCGGCGGGGCTGCGGCTGCGGCCTTGCATCTGGTCGCGCTTTCGCGCAAGTGGGCCGGCCAGACCAAGGGGATCGGATTCCGGGCATGAGCGCGCCTGACAAGAAGCAGATGAGATCGGCCGCGCGGCTTTATGCCGTGCAGGCGCTGTTCCAGATGGAGACGACGGGCCAGACCGTCGAATCCGTGGTACGCGAGTTCGAGACGCACCGTTTCGGCGAGGTGCTGGAAGAGGGCGAGATGGCCGAGGGCGATCCGGCGCATTTCCGCAAGGTCGTGGACGGGGCGGTGAACTGGCAGGCGAAGATCGACCAGATGACCGACCGCGCGCTGGTTGCGAAATGGCCCATCGACCGCATCGACCCCGTCATCCGCGCCCTGTTCCGCGCGGCCGGCGCCGAGCTTGTGGGCATGGACACCCCGCCCAAGGTGGCGATCAACGAATATGTCGAGGTCGCGAAGGCCTTTTTCCCGGACGGGAAGGAGTCGAAATTCGTCAATGCCGTCCTTGACCACATGGCGCGCGAGGCGAAGCCTGCGGCTTTCTGACGCTTTTTGTGGCTGATTTCCGCCCGAACGGGGCCCTTGCCGCGACCTGCGGCAAAATGGGGCTGGCGATCCGGCGCAAGGGGGCTAGGCTTTCCCTTGATGATCACGGGAGTCGCGCCATGCCGAAGCTTGTCCGTCTGTATATCCAGAGCATCGCCATCGGCTTCGGCCTGGCCTGCGGGTTCGTCGTGGCGCTGGTCGCGCTGGATGTGGCGGGGCTGCGGGGGTTGATCCTGGGGTCCGAGATGGGCGCGGTGGCGGCGGCGATGATGATCGTTTTCAACGGGATCATCTTTGCGGGGGCGCAGTTCGCCTATGCCGTGATGGGCATGGCCGAGCGCAGCGATACCCTGCGCGGTGGCCGCAGGCAGGGCAGGGCGCTGGTGCCGGTGCGCGTGCCGGTCGTCGCCAAGGCGCGGGTCGGCCAGCCGCGCAGCCGCCGTTAAGCGGGCGTCAGGACGTTTCAGGCATTTCCCCTGTCCTTCGTGCAAGTGTGCGACTGGACAGGGAACCGATGGCCCCTAGTTGGTTTTCCATGGACGGGAGGTCAGCCATGCCGAAGCTCATCCGCCTTTACATCGACAGCGTTCTGGTCGGGCTGGCCCTTGCCGTGGCTTTCATGGCCGTGCTGGTGGTGCTGGACATCGCGCATCTGCAACGGCTGGTGCTGGGGGCCGAGGGAGGCTTTCTGGCCGCGGGCATGGTCGTGCTGTTCTTCGGGGGGCTGTTCTCGTCGGTGCAGTTCGCGGTGCGGGTGGTGCTGCTGGACGTGGCGGAGGACCGCGCGGTGGAACACCGTCGGCGGCATGGCCGGGGCCGCAGCCCGCGCGACCGCCGCGACGACTGAGGGAAGGGGCGGGTGGCGGGCCCGCAGCAGCCGTGGACGGCATGGTTTTCCCGAGAGCCAGAGGTCTCAGGTGGGCGCCAGGTAGCAGGACCAGAATCCTGCCAGAGCCAGCCCCCGTTCGCTTGCTTATCGGCCACTGGAAAAGAGCCTCACACGCGAAGAGCAGCACCCGCCACCCACCGAGATAGGGCGAAGGGGGCACGGGCGCAAGCGCGGCGGGCCGTGCTGGGTGCAATGCCGGCGGGGTCTTGCGCGATGTTCACGATTGGTTCATGTTTGGCGCCATGGACCAGACCGTGGACACCCTGCCCGCCATGCCCGGCCAGCGCCTTGCGCGCGGGGTCTGCCGTGCGCTGCGCGGAATGGATTTCGTGACGGTGGAGGAACTGGTGCCCGCGCCGGGACTGCGGGTGGATGTCATGGCTCTGGGCCCGCGGGGCGAGGTCTGGGTGGTGGAATGCAAGTCGGGCCGCGCGGATTACCGGTCGGATCGCAAGTGGCAGCATTATCTGGATTGGTGCGACCGGTTCTTCTGGGCCGTGGATGCCGAGTTTCCTGTCGAGCTGCTACCTGCCGAGACGGGGCTGATTCTGGCCGATCCCTATGATGCCGAAGTCTTGCGGATGGGACCGGAAACGCCGCTGGCCCCCGCGCGGCGCAAGGTCATGGTGCAGAAATTCGCCCGCCATGCCGCGACACGGCTGCAGGCCCTGCGCGACCCCGCTGCCTTCGGTTCGGGGGCGGGCTGGGTCTGACTCAGCGGCGCTTGGGCTTGGCGCCTGTGCCCATGCTGCGGGCGGCCTCGGCCGCGGCGCGGAGTTCCTCGGCGATTTCCTCGGCCTCGTCGGGGTCGAAGTCCAGCGGCAGTTCGATGCCGCCCTCGGCCTCGACATAGATGCGGACCATGCCGAGATCGGTGGGCCCGATCTGGATATTGGCGGCGATGTCGCTTTGCTTGTCGATGCCCATGGGTGGCCTCCTGTCCGGTCTTGGACTGGCGTAGCGCGGGCGCGGGGCAGAGGCAAGGCATGGGGTGCATTCCGCCTCTTGCAATCCCCTGACGGCAGGGGTAAACGCCCCCGCAAGTGCCGCCTTAGCTCAGTTGGTTAGAGCACCAGATTGTGGATCTGGGGGTCCCCCGTTCGAGCCGGGGAGGCGGTACCATCTGAACCACCTGTTTTGTTGGACGAAGTGCAGGCCCCCGGGCGGCCCGTTTTGCCGTGGGTCGCAGGCAGAGGGCTGGGGCGTGGCGCGCCGCGGGGATGCGCCGCGGGATCGGGCACGGCAACCGGTGAGGCTGGATCACCCCTTCCGTCACCAGTCGATCGGCCCCGTTTCAGTCGCCGCCCCTGACGCTGGCGCGCGGCGGAGCGGAGTTGGCGAAGCTGCCGGCGATGTATTCCTCGAGGCGCGAAAGGGCTTCGGACCTGATGCCCGCCATGCGGTGCAGGCGCAGTTGCAGATGGCCCAGGGGCGGAAGCCCGTCCGCCTCGGTCAGGCTTTTCGTTCCGGGCGGGATGGTGCTGGCTGCCATGGCGGTGATGCCAATTCCAGCCTGCACCGCCGCGGAAATTCCGTTGTAGCTGGAGCTGAGATAGACGATCCGACAGGGGTGGTCGATCTGGTTCAGTCCGCGCAGCATGCGCGTGCGATAGATGCAGGGCGGCGGCGCGAGGACGAGCGGCAGCGGGCTGCGGGTGTGGCTCGAATGATCCTCGCTGCCGACCCAGACCAACGGTTCGTTGTGGATCGATGTCCCCCCTTCCTCGGACGAATCCTCGTGGAGGGCGACGACCAGATCGAACTCTCCGGCAAGCTGGCGGCGCAGGAGATTCTTGCTCAGGTCGCTCGTCACCTCGAGCATCACGTTGGGATGGGTCTGCGCGAATTTGCCGAGGAAGTCGGGCAAAAGGGAGGCCGTGTATTCGTGCGGCGCGCCCAGACGGACGCGGCCGGCGACCGTGGGTTGCCGCAGACTGGCGATGATCTGGTCATTCAAGGCAAGGATGCGCCGCGCATGCTGCGCCACGGTGCGGCCTTCCGAGGTGAGGTGCAGGTTATGAGCATCCCTTTGGAAAAGCACGGCATTCACTGTCTCTTCCAGTCGCTTGATCTGGAGACTGACAGCCGAGGGGGTGCGTCCGACGATGCCTGCCGCACGGGTAAAGCTGCCATGGTCGATGGCTGTCACGAAGGTCCGCAGGAGATCCGTCGGGATATTTTGCATCCGGGTTATATCATTAGCAACGCTCAACATAAGTTTTGTACTATGAATTTCACAAATGTCAAAGTTTTCCTATTTTGGCGTCGCCCGCTGTGATGTCTGCGGCAGCACTTCGTTTCTGACCGCCTGATCCCGCGCGGATCTCTGTCAGCCGGAGGGGCGGCCATTCTAGCGCGGGTCGTCGAGGAGGCGACTTTTGCAAGCACGAGAACATCCCGGCGCGATGCACGCCGGGGACCGTCACCGCCTGCGGTGCCGGAGTGCGAGGGACTGTGGAATAAGAGAGGAGAGATACGAATGACCACCTCGAGCGGCCAAAGCGGCCAAGGGGGCAAGACCGCAGATGGTGGAGACCATCTGGAGCGGAACCTGACGAACCGGCATATCCAGCTGATCGCGATCGGCGGGGCCATCGGGACCGGATTGTTCATGGGGTCCGGAAAGACGATCTCGCTTGCCGGTCCCTCGGTGTTGTTCGTCTACGCCATCATCGGGTTCTTCCTCTATTTCGTCATGCGGGCGATGGGGGAAATCCTGCTGTCGAACCTGCATTACAAATCCTTTGCCGATTTCGCCGCCGACCTGATCGGTCCCTGGGCCGGGTTCTTCGTCGGCTGGACCTACTGGTTCTGCTGGATCGTGACGGGTGTGGCGGACATCGTGGCGATCACCGGCTACTTCACCTTCTGGTGGCCGGAACTGGCGCTGTGGATTCCGGCGCTGGCGACCATCTTGCTGCTGCTCGTGCTGAACCTGCCGTCCGTGAAGGCCTTTGGCGAGCTGGAATTCTGGTTTGCCATCATCAAGATCATCGCCATCGCAGCGCTGGTCCTTGTGGGGACCGTCATGGTGATGCGCGGCTTCGTCGCGCCGAACGGGGCGGTGGCGCAGGTGTCGAACCTGTGGAATGACGGCGGCATGTTCCCGCAGGGTTTCATGGGTTTTGTCGCGGGCTTCCAGATCGCGGTCTTTGCCTTTGTCGGGATCGAACTGGTCGGCACAACGGCGGCCGAGGCGAAGGATCCCGAAAAGACCCTGCCGCGCGCCATCCGCGCCATTCCGATCCGCGTCATGCTGTTCTACATCGGCGCGCTGGTTGCCATCATGATGGTGACGCCCTGGCGCGAAATGGTGGCGGGCCAGAGCCCCTTTGTGTCGATGTTCGCGCTGGCGGGCCTTGGCGTTGCGGCCTCGGTCGTCAACTTCGTGGTGCTGACCTCGGCCACGTCTTCGGCCAACTCGGGCATCTATTCCACCTCGCGCATGGTGTATGGCCTGGCGCAGGAGGGGGATGCACCCGCGCTGTTCGGCAAGCTGAGCCGCCGCCACGTGCCGGTGAACGCGCTGCTGTTCTCCTGCCTGTTCCTGCTGACCTCGCTGTTCCTGCTGTTCTCGGGCGAGACGGTGCTGGCGGCCTTCACGCTGGTCACCACGATCTCGGCGCTGCTGTTCATGTTCGTCTGGACCATGATCCTGGTCAGCTACATCGCCTATCGCAAGAAGCGGCCCGAGCTGCACGCGGCGTCGAAGTTCAAGATGCCGGGCGGCGTGGCGATGTGCTGGGCGGTGCTGGCCTTCTTCGGCTTCCTGATCTGGGCGCTGACGCAGCAGGCGGACACGTTGCAGGCGCTGCTGGTGACGCCGGTGTGGTTCGCGGTGCTGGGCGTGGCTTGGGCCATCATCCGCAAGCAGCCGCGCCATCTGAAGCAGTACGAGGCCTTCCGTCACGAACTGGACGAAGCGGACCCCGCCGTCTGACCGGCGATGCAGACGGGACGCGGGCCAAGGTCCGCGTCCCACCCCACCCCAACGCGCTTTGCGGAGCCTGACATGCGGAATTTCGATCTTGTCGTCATCGGTGCCGGACCCGGCGGCTATGTGGCCGCGATCCGTGCGGCGCAACTGGGCCTTTCGGTCGCCTGTGTCGAGGAACGCGCCACGCTGGGGGGAACCTGCCTGAATGTTGGCTGTATTCCTTCGAAGGCGCTGCTGTCGTCGTCCGAGCACTGGGCCGAGGTGAAGCATCTGGCGGCGCACGGGATCAGCGTGGGCGAAGCGGGGTTCGATCTTGGCGCGATGATGGCGCGCAAGGACAAGGTGGTGGGCGACCTGACCAAGGGCATCGCGCATCTGTTCAAGAAGAACGGCGTCGAATGGCTGAACGGTCGCGGCACCATCCCCGCTGCGGGGCAGGTGCGGGTGGGCGACGAGGTGGTTGGCGCGAAGAACATCCTGATCGCCACGGGGTCCGATCCGGCGGGGCTGCCCGGTGTATCGGTCGACGAGGAGGTCATCCTGACCTCGACCGGTGCGCTGGCGCTGGGGCGGGTGCCGGAGCATCTGGTGGTGATCGGCGCGGGCGTGATCGGGCTGGAGCTTGGTGAGGTCTGGGCGCGGCTGGGGGCCAAGGTGACGGTGGTCGAATACCTTGACCGCATCCTGCCCGGCGCGGATGGCGAGATTGCAAAGACCGCGCAACGCCTGTTGCAGCGGCAGGGGCTGGCCTTCCAGCTTGGGCGCAAGGTGGCCTCGGTCACGCGCGAGGGCGCACGGGCCGCCGTGACGGTGGAGCGGCGCGACAACGGGGCGGTCGAGACGATCGACGCCGATGCCGTGCTGGTGGCCATCGGTCGCCGCCCGCGCACGGCGGGGCTGGGGCTGGATGCGCTGGGCGTGGCGCTGGACGGGCGCGGGTTCATCGCGGTGGACGGGCAGTTCCGCACCAGTGTTGCGGGCATCTATGCCATCGGCGACGTGGTGCCGGGGCCGATGCTGGCCCACAAGGCCGAAGAGGACGGGATCGCGGCGGTCGAGGGGATCGCCGGTCACGCCCATGCCGCGCCCGATTACGGGCTGGTGCCCGGCGTGGTTTACACCGCGCCCGAGATTGCCAGCCTTGGCGCCACGGAAGAGGCGCTGAAAGAGGCGGGTCGTCCCCATGTGGTCGGCCGCTTCCAGTTCATCGCCAATGGCCGCGCGCGGGCGATGGGGGCGACGGACGGGCTGGTCAAGGTGCTGGGCTGCGCCGAGTCGGGCCGCATCCTTGGCGCGCATATCCTTGGCCGCAATGCGGGCGAGCTGATCCAGGAGCTGGTGCTGGCCATGGCGACCGGTGCGACGCTGGCGCAGGTTGCCGCGTCCTCGCACGCCCATCCGGGCATGGGCGAGGCGGTGAAAGAAGCCTGCCTTGCCGCGCTTGGCAAGCCGCTGCACGCGTGAGGGGGAGGCGATGAAGGATTTTCCCGACAAGCCGCGCCATCCCGAAAAGGCGCATCGGCCCGCCTCTGGCGTGGCGCGCAAACCGGACTGGATCCGCGTGTCGCGCGCCGACAGCCGCGACTATGCCGAAACGCGCCGCATCCTGAAGGACAATGCGCTGACCACCGTCTGCGAGGAAGCGGCCTGTCCGAACCGCGGCGAATGCTGGTCGCAGCGCCATGCCACCATGATGATCATGGGCGAGACCTGCACGCGCGGCTGTTCCTTCTGCAACGTGGCGACGGGGCGTCCCGACGCGCTGGACGCGTTCGAACCGGGGCGCGTGGCGGATGCGGTGGCGAAGCTGGGGCTGCGCCATGTTGTCATCACCTCGGTTGACCGCGACGACCTGACGGATGGCGGCGCGGCGCATTTCGCGCAGACCATCCGTGCCACGCGACACCGCAACCCCGCGACGACGATCGAGGTGCTGGTGCCCGATTTCCTGCACAAGGGCGAGGCCTGGACCGAAGTGGTCGATGCCGCGCCGGATGTGTTCAACCACAATCTGGAATGCGTTCCGCGCCTTTACCCCTCGGTCCGGCCCGGCGCGCGCTATTACCAGTCGCTGCGGCTGCTGGACGAGGCGAAGCGGCGCAATCCGAGCATCTTCACCAAATCGGGCCTGATGGTGGGCCTTGGCGAGACCTTCGAGGAACTGCGTCAGGTGATGGACGACATGCGCGTTGCGGGCGTCGATTTCATCACCGTGGGCCAATACCTGCAACCGACCGCGCACCACCATCCGGTGGACCGCTTCCTTCCCCGCGACGAATTCCGCCGGATCGCCGACATGGCGCGGTCCAAGGGGTTTCTTGCCGTCTCTGCCACGCCGATGACCCGTTCCTCCTTCCATGCGGGCGAGGATTTCGCCCGCCTGCAAGCCGCCCGCCGGGCCGCCGCAACCCAAGCCAAGGAAAATGCCGATGTTTGACGCCGAACCTTTGAAACGAACCCCGCTGACCGAGCTGAACATCGAACTTGGCGGCAAGATGGTGGGCTTTGCCGGATACGAGATGCCGGTGCAGTTCCCCGAAGGCGTGATGAAGGAACATCTGCACACCCGCGCCAAGGCGGGGCTGTTCGATGTGTCCCATATGGGGCAGGTGATCCTGCGCCCGAAATCGGGGCGGATCGAGGATGCAGCACTTGCGCTGGAACGTCTGGTGCCGGTTGACATTCTGGGCCTGAAAGAGGGCCGCCAGCGTTACGCGCTGTTCACCGATGAGAAGGGCGGCATCCTTGACGACCTGATGGTGGCGAACCGTGGCGACCATCTGTTCGTCGTGGTCAACGCGGCCTGCAAGGCGCAGGACGTGGCGCATATGCGGGCGCATCTGTCCGACTTGTGCGAGGTCGAGGAGCTGACCGACCGCGCGCTGGTCGCGCTGCAGGGGCCGGCGGCCGAGGCGGCGCTGGCGAAATTCGCGCCCGAAGTGGCCGGAATGGCCTTCATGGAAGTGCGCGGCGTGTCGATCCTGTCGGCGGATTGCATCGTGTCCCGCTCGGGCTATTCGGGCGAGGACGGCTACGAGATTTCCGTTCCCGCCCGCGCCGCCGTCGCCCTTGTGCGGGCGCTTCTGGACAATGCGGATGTGCACCCCATCGGGCTGGGCGCGCGGGACAGTTTGCGGCTTGAGGCTGGTCTCTGCCTTTATGGCAATGACATCGACACCACGACCACGCCGGTTGCTGCTGCCCTTGAATGGGCCGTGCAGAAGGTGCGGCGTGCGGGTGGTGCCCGTGCGGGCGGCTTCCCCGGTGCCGATGTGATCCTGCCGGAATTCGAGGCAGGCGCCGCGCGCCGCCGCGTCGGCATCGCCCCCGAAGGGCGCGCGCCGATCCGTGGCGGGGCGCTGTTCCGCGACGAAACCTCGACCGATCCGGTCGGGCATATCACCTCGGGCGGTTTTGGCCCGACGACCGAAGCTCCTGTGGCGATGGGCTATGTGGACACCGCCCTGTCGGCTGCCGGAACGCGGCTGTTTGCGGACCTGCGCGGCAAGCGCGTGGCCGTGACCGTTGCAACCCTTCCCTTCATCACTCCCCGTTACAAGCGCTGAGGAAACGCATCATGCTGAAATTCACCGATGACCACGAATGGCTGAACGTTGCTGACGGTGTCGCGACCGTCGGCATCACCACCCACGCTGTCGAGCAGTTGGGCGACCTTGTCTTCGTCGACCTGCCCGAAGTGGGCGCGACGCTGGCCAAGAACGATGCGGCGGCGACGGTCGAATCCGTCAAGGCGGCGTCCGACGTCTATTGCCCGCTGGAGGGCGAGGTGATCGAGGTCAACGAGGCGATCCGCAACGACCCGTCGATCGTGAATTCGGCGCCGCAGGCTGATGGCTGGTTCTTCAAGCTCAAGCTCGCCAATCCGGCGGAGGCCGAGGCTCTGATGGACGAAGCCGCCTATCTGGCGCTGGTCGGGTGAGGGCGGGGTCATGACCTACAAGGAAACGGTTTACGCCCCCTATGACTTTGCCAACCGCCGCCACATCGGGCCGTCTCCGGCCGAGATGGCCGAGATGCTGCAGGCGGTGGGCGCGTCCAGCCTCGACGCGCTGATCGACGAGATCGTGCCGGATGATATCCGGCTGAAGACCCCGATGACATGGGGCAAGGCGCTGTCGGAACAGGCGGTGCTGGCCAAGCTGCGGTCGGTCGCGGATATGAACCGCGTGATGGTGTCCTTCATCGGGCAGGGCTACCACGGCACGGTCACGCCGCCGCCGATCCAGCGCAACATCTTTGAAAATCCGGCGTGGTATACGGCCTATACCCCGTATCAGCCGGAGATCAGCCAGGGGCGTCTTGAAGCGCTGCTGAACTTCCAGACCATGATCGCGGACCTGACCGCGCTGGACGTCGCCAACGCCTCGCTTCTGGACGAGGGCACCGCCGCCGCCGAAGCCGTGGCGCTGTGCCAGCGGTCGGCCAAGTCGAAGGCCACGACCTTCTTCGTGGATCAGGACTGCCACCCGCAGACCATCGCCGTGGTCAAGACGCGGGCCGAGGCGCTGGGCTGGTCGGTCGTGGTGGGCAATCCCTTTGCCGATCTGGACCCCGCGCAGGTGTTCGGCGCGCTGTTCCAGTATCCCGGCACCTATGGCCATGTGCATGACTTCACCGATGTGATCGCCAAGCTGCATGCGGCGGGCGCCTTGGCCTGCGTCGCGGCGGACCCGCTGGCGCTGACCGTGCTGAAGGCGCCGGGCGAGATGGGGGCGGATATCGCCATCGGCACCACCCAGCGTTTCGGCGTGCCGATGGGCTATGGTGGTCCGCACGCGGCCTATATGGCCGTCAAGGACGCGCTGAAGCGGAACATGCCGGGGCGGATCGTGGGTGTGTCCATCGACGCGCGGGGCAACCGTGCCTACCGTCTGTCGCTGCAGACCCGCGAGCAGCATATCCGGCGCGAAAAGGCGACCTCGAACGTCTGCACGGCACAGGCCCTGCTGGCCGTGATGGCGTCGATGTATGCGGTGTTCCACGGTCCCGAAGGGCTGAAGGCCATTGCCGAACGCATCCACCGCAAGACGGTGCGTCTGGCCAAGGGTCTGGAAGCGGCGGGGTTCAAGGTGGAACCCGCAGCCTTCTTCGACACGATCACGGTCGAAGTGGGTGCCGTGCAGGGTGCGATCCTGAAATCGGCCGAAGCCGCGGGCATCAACCTGCGCCGCGTCGGGCTGACGAAGATCGGCATCACCTATGACGAACGCGCGACCCGCGCCCATACCGAGGCGATCTGGGCCGCCTTCGGGATAGATCGCCGCGATGACGACCTTTCGCACGACTATCGCCTGCCTGCCGCGCTGGTGCGGACGAGCGAATACCTGACGCATCCGGTCTTCCACATGAACCGCGCCGAAGCCGAGATGACGCGCTACATGCGCCGTCTGGCCGACCGCGACCTTGCGCTGGACCGGGCGATGATCCCGCTGGGGTCCTGCACGATGAAGCTGAACGCCACGGCCGAGATGATGGCGCTGAGCTGGCCGCAATTCGCCGACGTCCACCCCTTCGCCCCGGCCTCCCAGACCGAAGGCTATGCCGAGATGCTGCGTGATCTGGAGGCGAAGCTCTGCCTCGTCACCGGCTATGACGCCTTCTCGATGCAGCCCAATTCGGGCGCGCAGGGCGAATATGCGGGCCTTCTGACGATCCAGGCCTATCACCGCGCCCGCGGCGAAGGGCATCGCGACGTCTGCCTGATCCCGACATCGGCGCATGGCACCAACCCTGCCTCGGCGCAGATGGTGGGGATGAAGGTCGTCGTGGTGAACGTGGCCGCGAATGGCGACATCGACGTGGAAGACTTCCGCGCCAAGGCCGAGGCGCATTCGGCCAATCTGGCGGCCTGCATGATCACCTATCCCTCGACCCACGGCGTCTTCGAGACGACCGTGCGCGAGATCTGCGAGATCACGCACCGCCACGGCGGGCAGGTCTATCTGGACGGCGCGAACATGAACGCGATGGTGGGCCTGTCGCGCCCCGGCGACATCGGGTCCGACGTGTCGCACCTGAACCTGCACAAGACCTTTGCCATCCCGCATGGCGGCGGCGGCCCCGGCATGGGCCCGATCGGGGTGAAGGCGCATCTCGCCCCCTTCCTGCCCGGCAATCCGATGCTGGCCGATGGGGGTGCGGTGTCGGCAGCACCCTACGGGTCGGCGTCGATCCTGCTCATCTCGTGGGCTTACTGCCTGCTGATGGGCGGCGAGGGGCTGACGCAGGCGACGAAGGTGGCGATCCTGAACGCCAACTACATCGCCAGCCGCCTGAAGGCTGCTTACCCGATCCTCTATTCGGCGGGTGGGCGCGTGGCGCATGAGTGCATCCTTGACACCCGCGTGATGAAGGACCGTGCGGGCATCACCGTGGATGACGTGGCCAAGCGTCTGGTCGATTGCGGCTTCCATGCGCCGACGATGAGCTGGCCGGTGGCGGGCACGCTGATGGTGGAACCCACCGAAAGCGAACCGAAGGCCGAACTCGACCGCTTCATCGCGGCCATGCTCGGCATCGCGGCCGAGGTGGATGCGGTGGCCAACGGCACCCTCGACCCCGAGGACAACCCGCTGAAACGCGCGCCGCATACGGTGGAGGATCTGGTGGGTGACTGGAACCGCCCCTACAGCCGCGAAAGCGCCT
Organism: Paragemmobacter amnigenus; assembly: GCF_009908265.2. Taxonomy (GTDB): domain Bacteria; phylum Pseudomonadota; class Alphaproteobacteria; order Rhodobacterales; family Rhodobacteraceae; genus Paragemmobacter; species Paragemmobacter amnigenus. The sequence goes on from NZ_JAAATX020000002.1 coordinate 254,728, forward strand.
GCTTCCCCGCAGGGGCCTTCCGGGTGGACAAGTACTGGTCGCCGGTGAACCGCGTGGACAACGTCTATGGCGACCGGCACCTGATCTGCTCCTGCCCGCCGCTGGAAAGCTACGCCGAGGCGGCGGAGTAAACGCCTGCCATGAACGTTCGGGCGGCCCGCACGGGCCGCCCGATTGCGAAAAAGGCCCGATTGCGAAAAAGGCCCGACTGCGAAGAAGGCCCGACTACGAAGAAGGAATGTCTTGCCCGATGAACGCGCTGCCCCGGTCCTGTGATCCCGAACAGGGGACGACCCGCGCCGTGTCCGGCGTCCGTCACTCTGCCTTCGGCGTGGCCTTCGTCCTGCTGCCGGGGTTCGATATGCTTGCCCTCATCGCGGGGATGGAGCCCTTTCGCGTCGCCGGGCGTCAGGGCGGGCGCGGGGCCTTCCGGCTGCGGCTTCTTTCGGCTGACCGCGCGCCGGTTGTTTCGGCGCAAGGCATCGCAATGCCGGTGGATGGCGGCTTGTCGGATGATGCCGCGGCGGACCTGACCCTGGTCGTCGGGGGAGAGACGGCAGAAGCCGATCTGCCGTCGGTGCTGACGGGACATCTTCGACGCATCTGGCGGCAGGGCCGACAGGTGGGGGCCGTGCATGGAGGGATCTTTGCGCTTGCCCGGGCGGGCATCCTTGGCGGGCACCGCTTTGCGGCGCATCGCGACCACCTGCCGATCCTTGCCACGCAATGGCCGGAGCTGACGCCTGTCGCCAATCTGTTCTGTCTGGATCGCCGGATCGTGACCTGTGCGGGCGGCATTGCCATGGCCGATCTGAGCCTGCGGCTTATCCATGACAGCGCGGGTCAGGCCGTTGCCCATGATGCGATGCACGCCTGCCTTGTGACCTCGCCGCGCGGTGAAGCCACCCCGCAGGCTTCCCCCGTGGCCCAGCGTGTGCAGAGCCGAAATCCCAGCTTGCGCCGTGCCGTGCAGTGGATCGAACAGAACTTCGCCGATCCGGACTGTCTTCCCAAGGCGGTCAGTGTCGCCGGCACCTCTGCCCGCCAGCTCCAGAGGCTGTTCCGGATCCATCTTGGTCTGCGCCCCATCCAGTATCTGACGGAAGTGCGGCTGAACCAGGCGCGTATCTTGCTGGCCCAGACGGAACTGCCGGTGCAGGACGTTGCGCTGGCTTGCGGTTACAATTCCCTTGGTACCTTCACCAAGGTATTCCGTGAACGCTTTGGCATGTCACCCTCCAGATATTCGCCCTTTGCCTTGCACCGGCAAGGTCTGGGGCGCAGATGATCGAAGCTGGGCCCATTGCCGGGCTTCAGCCATGCACGCAGTCGCGCCGAGTTTGGCGCAGCGTGGCGGGGTTTGCATGGCAGGTCGGACGACTTCTCGGGGGTCGGGCATAACGCGAAACTCAAATGATCAGTGCACTTGCGCACGTGCCTTAGACTGACCGCAGTCTTTGGTCCGATACCTGTCCCCTCAGCGCCCCGTCAGGAGGATCTGGACATCCGCCACATTGGTCCCCGTGGCCCCCGTCAGCAGCAGGTCGCCCGCAGCTGCGAGGGCGCGGTGGCTGTCGTTGTCGGCCAAGAGCGCCTGCGCGTCTACGCCTGCGTCGCGGAGGCGGCGGGGTGTGCCTGCATCGACCAAGCCGCCCGCCGCGTCGGTCGGGCCGTCGCGGCCATCCGTGCCGCCTGACAGGAAGCACCAGTCGCGGCCAAGGTCGGGCATGGCAAGGGCCACGCGCAGGGCGAGTTCCTGATTGCGCCCGCCAAGGCCGGTGCCGCGCAGGGTGACGGTCGTCTCGCCGCCGAAGATGAGGCAGGCGTCCGCCTCTGCCTCGCGCGCGGCGGCGATTATGATGGCGGCGGCGTCGGCCACGTCGCCGGTCAGGCGGTCGCTTGCGATCCGCGCAGAGGGGCCTGCGGCGGCTTGCACGGCCTCAAGGCTCAGTCGGTTCGACCCGATCAGGTGGTTCCGTGCGGGCGGGGGGGCGGTGGCGGGGTCGGGGCGGGCAAGGGCCGTCCGCACCGATGGCGGCAGGCGGTCCCACAGTCCCGCCTCGCGCAAGAGCGCGCGTGTGGCGGCATGGGTGGCGATGGGCGCGACCGTCAGGCCCGAGGCGATGACGCGCAGGTCATCCCCGATCACGTCTGACAGGATGAAGCCGCAGACCGGTGCGGGGGCGGCGGCGCGCAGGAAGCCGCCGCCTTTCAGACGCGACAGGCCCTGCCGGACCTGATTCATCTGCGTGATGTCCAGCCCGCCCCCCAGCAAAAGGCGGCTGGTCGCTGCCTTGTCCCCGAGCGTGACACCGTCGACAGGAGCGGGCAGCAGCGCCGATCCCCCGCCCGAGACGAGGGCAACCACGCGGTCGGCTTCGGACGCAGCCGCCAGCAGCCGTTCCACCGCCACGGCGGCGGCGGCGCCGTTGGCATCGGGCACGGGGTGACCGGCGGCCATCACCTCGGCCCCTGCCACGGGCCGCGCATTCTCGTAATTCGTGACGACCAGAACCACCGCCTGCGCCGGATCGGGCAGGGCGGCGATCAGCGCCTCGGCCATGGGTACGGCGGCCTTGCCCACCGCGACAACGATCAGCCGCCCGCCCGCATCGGGCCGGGGCAGGGGCGCGTCGCGCAGGGCGCGCGTCAGGGCAAGACCGGGATCCGCCGCCCGGCAGGCGACGTCGAAAAGCTGTCTTGCCCTGTCGCGCAATCCCATCGGATCAGGCCCCCGCGATCTGGCGGGCCTTCTGGACCAGCACTTCGGCCTGACGGATGGAGGCGTAGTCGATCAGGCGACCGTCCAGCGACACGGCACCCTTCCCCTCGGCCGCGGCCTTTTCCATCGCCTCGAGGATGCGCTTGGCGCGGGTGACTTCGGCCTCGCTGGGGCTCATCACCTCGTTCGCCATGGCGATCTGGCTGGGGTGGATGGCCCATTTCCCCTCGCATCCCAGGACGGCGGCGCGGCGGGCGGCGGCGCGGTAGCCTTCGGGATCCGAGAAGTCGCCGAAAGGTCCGTCCACGGGGCGCAGGCCATTGGCACGGGCGGCGACCACCATCCGGGCCAGCGCGTAGTGCCACATGTCGCCCCAATGCACGGCGCGGCTGCCATCGACCAGCGGGTCGGTCAGGATTGAGTAATCGGGGTTCACACCACCGATGATCGTGGTGCGCGCGCGGGTCGAGGCGGCATAGTCCGCCACGCCGAAATGCAGGCTTTCGTTGCGTTTGGACGCGGCGGCGATCTCGGACACGTTCTGCATCCCCAAGGCGGTCTCGATGATGTGTTCGAAGCCGATCCTTTTCCTGTAGCCCATCGCGTCTTCGATCTGGGTCACGATCATGTCCACGGCATAGACATCGGCGGCAGTGCCGACCTTCGGGATCATGATGAGGTCAAGCCGTTCGCCCGCCTGTTCCACCACATCCACCACATCGCGGTACATGTAATGCGTATCCAGCCCGTTGATGCGGACCGACATGGTCTTCTTGCCCCAGTCCATCTCGTTCAGGGCCTTGATGATGTTCTTGCGCGCCTGTGCCTTGTCATCGGGTGCGACGGCGTCCTCCAGATCGAGGAAGATCACGTCGGCATCGGATTGCGCCGCCTTTTCGAACATCTGCGGCGCACTGCCCGGAACGGCCAGCTCGCTGCGGTTGAGGCGGGCGGGGGCCTGCTGGATGACGTGGAAGGACATGCTGGACTCCTTGCAAGGGTGCGGAATGGGGCGGGCTGTACCATAGGCATCCCCGCAGGACGTGTTTCCAGTCAAGAAAAAAATTTTACCTTATGTTATCTCCTTCCCCGCCGCACTTCCGTAATAGAAGGCGATGGCCTGCGCGCGGTTCTTCACGGCCAGCTTTTCGAAGAGGTTCGAGAGGTGGAATTTGACCGTGTTCTCGCTGATGTCCAGCTTTCGGGCGAGTTCGCGGTTGGTCCGTCCGCCTGCCAGCAGTTCCAGAAGGATGCGCTCGCGCCGTGACAGCAGGTTGATCGGGTCCTGATGCAGACGGCGCACGTCGAGGAAGGGAAACACCATCTGCCCCCGTGCCACGGCAAGGCAGGTATCCACCAGCACCTCCACCGGGGCCGAGCGCGCGGCGAAACCTGCCGCACCTGCCGCCATGGCCTTGCGCGCGACATCGGGGCCGGCGTCGCCGTAGACCACGACGCGCGGCGCATCGGGAGTGTCGCGCAAGAGGTCGATCAGCTTTTGCGCGCCAAGCACGGGCAGGGTCCAGCTGACGACGCCAAGGTCGGCCGCGCCATTGGCGGCCTGGGCGAGGAATGTTTCTGCCGTCGCGGCGCTGCCTGCCAGCGTGAAGCGGGGGTCGCGTCCGAAGACTTCGGACAGGGCGGAAAGAATCAGCGGGTTGTCGTCGCCCAGCAGCACCGGAATGCGGCTGGACCAGCCAACCGGAGGTGGTTCGTCCATCACTTCCTCCTCTCGACCCGCCTGCGGGGCGGGTCTTGGCCATAGCTATGGCGATTTGCCGGTTCGGGTAGGTCTGCGCCCACCCGAAAGATTTGTTGCGGGCAGGATAAACGGGTGTTGCGCGGTCCGTCGATGAAATTTCATCTTGTTTATAAATTTTTATCATGGGTGAAAAACGTGCCTGCCATGCACTGCCCGTGATCCCCGCAACCCATATCCGGCGCGGATATAGTCAAATGAGGCCCAGATGACCGAGATGCAGATCTTCCCGCAGTTGACCATCCCCGAAACCCTGGCCGCCGGTCCCGGGCCCGGAAATACCGATGCCCGCGTGCTGGCCAGCTTTGCCAATGCGGGGCTGGCCGATCACATGCAGGCCGATGTCCTGCGCGGGATGATCGAATGCAAGCACATGCTGCGCTCGGTCTGGGGGACGCGGAACGTCCACACCTTCGGGGTCGCCGGAACCGGGTGGAGCGGGCTGGACTGCCTCTTCTCGGCCATCCTGCCGGGGGATACGGTCGTGGCCTTCGTCAACGGCACCTTCAGCGGGATCGACGCCTTGACCGTGCGGATGAAGGCCGCCACGCGCGAGGATCTGGCGGCCAATAGCATGGATCCCAAACCCGCCAACGTGACCGTCGTCAACGTCCCGCACGGGCAATCCGTCACCGCGGATGTGATCGAGGCGGCGCTGGCGGCGCACAAGCCGACATGGGCCGTCATGGCGCATTGGGAAACCGGATCGGGCCGGATCAACGACCTGCGCGCCTTTTCGGATGCCTGCGTGAAGCATGGCGTGATGGGGCTGGTGGATGCGGTGTCGTCGCTGGGAATCGCGGATTTCAGCATCGACGACTATCCGGGCGTGGCGGGCTGGGCCTCCTGCCCGCAAAAGGGCGTGCTCTGCCTGCCGCTGACCTATGCGCCGGTTTCCTTCAGCGACCGCTACATCGCGCATCTGCGGGCGAATGGCTGCCCCAGCTATGTGCACCACCCGATCCTCGAGGCGCGGCACTGGGGCATCCTTGACGGCAAGGACGCGCCTGCAGGCACCTATCACCGCACCCATTCCGGCTATGCCGTCGCCGCCTTTCACGAGGCGCTGCGGATCAACCTGCAACATGGCAAGGCGCAGAAGGCGGCGGATTACGCCCATCACGAGGCGGCGCTGCGCAAGGCCGTCATCGCGCTGGGCTGCGACGTGACCTCGAACATGACAAGTCTTGTCGTGCTGAACCTGCCGCCCGCGCTGGCGGGGCGCGAGAAGGATCTGGTCGCCATGTGCCGGTCGCGCGGCTTTGGCATCTGGCCCACGCTCTCGGAACCGGTGCAGGTGCGGATCGGTATCCTGAACCAGCTTTCGGTCGCGGCCATTACTGACATCGTCGAACGCTTCGGTGCCGCGATGAACGAGATGGGGGCGGGCGCCGACCTTGGTGCCGCGTTGGCCGCGCTGCGCGACCATTACGCGACGCGCGCCGCGGCCTGAGGGCGGGCGGGCCGGACCATGTCCTTTGCAGGGCGGTTCGGCCTTTGGGAAGCAACGAGGGGGACAGGATGACCAGACCGAAGATTCTCGTGACGCGCAGATGGCCCGAGGCGGTGGAGCGCAAGCTGGCCGAGGATTTCGACCTGCACCTCAACACCCCCGACACGCCGCTGGGCGAAGAGGCCTTGCGCGCCGCGATGCGGGACTATGACGCGATCCTTCCCACCGTGACGGACCGGCTGTCGGCGGCGGTTTTTGCGGGCGGGGCGGTACGGACGAAGATCCTTGCCAATTACGGCGTGGGCTTTTCCCATATCGACACCGAGGCCGCCAGGGCCGCCGGTGTGGTGGTGACGAACACGCCCGATGTCCTGTCCGACTGCACCGCCGACATCGCCATGACGCTGCTTCTGTCGGTCGCGCGACGCGCGGGCGAGGGGGAGCGTGAACTGCGCGAGGGACGCTGGGCCGGATGGCGGCCCACCCACCTGATCGGGACAAAGGTAACGGGCGCGACGCTGGGGATCATCGGCTTTGGCCGGATCGGGCAGGCCGTGGCGCAGCGCGCGCATTTCGGCTTTGGCATGCGGATCGTCGTGCAGAACCGGTCCCGCGTGGCCGAAGAAACCCTTGCCCGCTACGGTGCGGTGCAGGTCGGATCGGTCGACGAGCTGCTGCCGCTGTGCGATTTCGTCTCGCTCCACTGTCCGGGCGGGGCGGCGAACCGCCACCTGATCGACGCACGGCGTCTTGGCCTGATGCGCAAGGGGGCCTTCCTCGTCAACACCGCGCGGGGCGAGGTGGTGGACGAAACCGCGCTGGCCGCCGCCCTGCGCGCGGGCACCATCGCAGGGGCGGGGCTGGATGTGTTTGACCGCGAACCGCACGTTCCGGACGACCTGCTCTCCGCGCCGAATACCGTACTGCTGCCGCATCTGGGTTCGGCCTCCCGCGCCACGCGCGAGGCGATGGGGTTCCGCGCGGTGGAGAACCTGACCGCCTTCTTCGAAGGGCGCCCCCCGCGCGACAGGGTGGTCTGAGATGACGGCGCTGCCCAGCCCCGCCGACCCCGCCCCTGTCTTTGAAGACCGGCAGGCCGATGCCTTCCGCGACGAGCTGCACCGGCTGTGGTGCAACGTCATCGCCCGACGCGCGCCGCAGGTGCTGGACCTCGTGCGCGATCCTGGGCTGATCCTGCCCGAAGGCGACGCGGCGATCCCCTGCCTTCAGGCGATCAACATCTGGTTCCAGCTCAAGCGTATTGTCGACGAGAACACCGCCATGCGCGCCCGCCGTCTGGTCGAGGCGACGCAGGGCGCATCGGGGGTGGAGGGCAGTTTCGCGCAGGCCATGGCCGAGATGGACCCCGCCATGACGCAGGCGGAATTTTCGGCGCTGACCGCCAAGCTGTCGGTCGGCCCCACGATCACCGCCCACCCGACCGAGGCGAAGCGCGTCACCGTGCTGGAAATCCACCGCCGCATCTACCGGCTGCTGGTGTCGCTGGAAACCCAGCGCTGGACCCCCCGCGAACGCGACGACATCCTTTCGGATATTGAAGGCGAAATCGACCTGCTGTGGATGACGGGCGAATTGCGGCTGGAACGGCCAAGCCTGCGGGACGAGATCGAATGGGGCCTGCAATTCTATCGGGATGCGATCTATGACGCTGTGCCGCAGCTCTTTGAACGCTTCATCGCGGCGGGCCGGGAGCGGTTTGGCGACGGGCTGGCGATCACCCCTTGCGTCAAGTTCCACTCGTGGATCGGCGGCGACCGCGACGGCAATCCCAACGTCACGACGGAGGTGACGCGCGAGGCGCTGACGCGTGCGCGCAGGGCCATCCTGCAACGCTATCTCGACGGCGTCACCGCCGCCGCCGCGCGCATCTCCATCACATCGCGCATCGTGGCCCTGCCGCCCGAGGCAGAGGCGCGCATCCGCGCCGTGATCGACCAAAGCCCGCAGGCCGCCGAACTTGCCGCCCGCAACCCCGGCGAGGTGTTCCGGCAGGGCCTGACCGTCATCGCCGAACGCCTGCGCGCGATGGTCGGGGGCGGGGCGGGGGGCTATGCCTCGGTCGCGCAGTTCACCGCCGATCTGGCGGCGCTGGAACAGGGGCTGATGGCCATCGGGGCGGACCGTCTGGCGCTGCGCTATCTGGCGTCCCTGCGCTGGCAGGCGGAAACTTTCGGCTTCCGCACCGCCACGCTGGATGTGCGGCAGAATTCTACAGTCACCACGGCGGTGCTGACGGAAATATGGGCGCTGACGGGTACGGCCCCCCCCTTCGGGAGCCCCGAATGGTCCCGCCGCCTGCGCGAGGAGCTGGGCCGCCCCGCCCTGACCTTTGCGGAACGGCGCAGGCTGGGCGCCGAGGCGAACGAACTTCTCGACCTGCTGGCGCTGATGCGCGAGGCGCGGGTGTCGGACGATCCCGACTCCATCGGTCCCTTCATCCTGTCCATGACACGCTCGGCCGACGACATCCTCGGCGTCTACCTGCTGGCCCGCCATGCCGGTTTCGGGGCGGAAAAGCTGGACCTGCGGGTGGTGCCGCTGTTCGAGACGATCGAAGACCTGCGCAATGCGCCTGCGGTGTTCGACGCGTTGCTGAAGGTGCCACTGGCGCAGCGCAGCTTGCGGTCGGCGGATGCGACGGTGGAAATCATGCTGGGCTATTCGGACAGCAACAAGGACGGCGGTTTCCTCTGCTCGACATGGGAACTGGATAAGGCGCAGCGCCGACTGACGCAGACGCTTGCCCGCCACGGGCTGCGGCCTGTCTTCTTCCACGGCCGCGGCGGGTCGGTCAGCCGTGGCGGCGCGCCCACGGGACGGGCCATCGCGGCCCAGCCTCTGGGCACGGTGCAGGGGCGGCTGCGTCTGACCGAACAGGGCGAGGTGGTGTCGTCGAAATACGCCAACCGCGGCACGGCGGTGAACCAGCTGGAACTGCTTGCCTCTTCCGTCCTGCGCCATCTGCCCCAGACGGTGCAGCCCGCCGCCGATCCCGAACATATCGACGCGTTGGAGGCGCTCTCGGGCCTGTCGCAGACCGCCTACAGCGCGCTTTTGCAATCGCCGGGCTTCATCGACTATTTCCAGCAGGCCAGTCCGGTCGAGGAACTGGCCATGCTCAAGATCGGCTCGCGCCCGCCGCGCCGCTTCGGGGCGCGGTCGCTGGCGGATCTGCGGGCCATTCCATGGGTCTTTGCATGGTCGCAGAACCGGCACATGGTGTCGGGCTGGTACGGCTTCGGCTCGGCGATTGCGGCCTTCCGGCGGGTGCGCGGGGCGGCGGGGGACAGGTTGCTTGCCGCCATGTTCGACCGGCACCGCCTGTTCAGGCTTATGGTGGACGAGGTGGAGAAGTCGCTGATGCTGACGGATCTCGAAATCGGTGCCGCCTATGCCGGACTGGTGGAGGATGCGGCAACGCGCGACCTGATCCTTGGGCGCATCCGCGCGGAACATGCGCTGTCGCTGGACGCGCTGCGCGACCTGACGGGCAACGCCGAACCCGGCGCGCGCTTTCCCAACATGCACCTACGCTTTGCCGGAGCGCGGCCCGATCTGGACCGGATCAACCGCTTGCAGGTCGCGCTTTTGCGTCGCACGCGGACCGAGGCGAAGGGCCGTACCCATATCCCGCTGATGCAGTCGATGAACTGCATCGCGGCGGGGCTGGGCTGGACGGGGTAGGGCCGGGCGGGGTCCATGGCGGGAGCGAGGCGGAAGTCCGGCGCGTCATGACCGTGTGCCTGATGCGCCCGTGGTGCGGCGGAGGTGCCAGAGGGGCTTGATGGCCTCGAGGAGCAGGAGGACGGCGAGCCCCGCGCCTGCTGTCAGGATCAGGTCGTCGCGATGGAGCGGGCCGAAGCGGAAGATGTCCTGCGCCGCGGGCCAGAGACTGACGGTGGCAAGGATCCCCGCCACCGCGGCGAGGACGAGCAGCAGTGCGGGCTTCGGACGGCCGAGCGCTGCGACGGGAGATGCTCTGAAGGAGCGGTTCACGAAGATCAGGGCGATGATGACGATGACCAGCGTGAAGAAGGTCAGGGCCCGCAATTCGTCCTCTGGCATCTGCCGCCCGACGCCCCAGAAGAGGATTGCGACGACCGCCGCGAAGGCGACGACGCCTTGGGTGACACTCCAGCCGATCAGCCGTGCCGAGAAGAGGCGTTCTGCGGGGTCGCGGGGTGGGCGATCCATGATGTCCTTCTCTTCATCTTCGGCCTCGAAGACCAGTGTGCAGACGGGGTCGATCACCATTTCCAGAAAGGCGATGTGGATCGGCCCGAGAATGACCGGAAAGCCCAGCAGAAGCGGGGCGAGCGCGAGCCCTGCGATCGGCAGATGGACCGCGAGGATGAAGGCCACGGCCTTTCGCAGGTTGTCGTAGATCCGGCGGCCCAGACGGATGGCACGGACGATGGAGCCGAAATCGTCATCGAGCAGGACGATGGCCGATGCTTCCCGCGCCACATCGGTGCCGCGTCCGCCCATCGCGATGCCGATATGGGCGCTCTTGATGGAGGGCGCGTCGTTGACCCCGTCGCCCGTCATGGCGACGACTTCGTTGCGGGCCTTGAGCGCATTGACGATGCGCAGCTTCTGGGCCGGCATGATGCGGGCGAATACGTCACCCTCTTGCAGCCTTTTGCCAAGGGCCGCGTCGTCGAGGGTATCCAGTTCTTTGCCCGTCAGCGGAAAATGCCCGTCAAGCCCCGCCTCGCGTGCAATGGCGGTGGCGGTCACGGGGTAATCGCCCGTGATCATCTTCACTTCGATCCCTGCGCGGCGGCATTCCGCGATAGCTTGCGGGACGCTTTCGCGCAGCGGATCGGCCAGTCCCACGAGGCCGAGCCATGTCAGGTGCAGGTCGTGCTGGTTGTCCGGAAGGGTGCCGGTCGCCGTACCCCGCGCGATGGCCAGAACGCGAAGGCCCGCCGCCGCCATGGCGTCCACGTCGCGGGCCATTGCCACCCGTGCGGTTTCGGGCAGGGCGCAGAGGGTGGCGATTGCCTCTGGCGCGCCCTTTGCGGCGATCATCGGCGGGGCGGAGGCATCGCCGCGCCAGACCTGCGACATGGCCAGAAGGTCGGGGCGCAGGCCGTAGGAGCGCAGGAGCGTCATGCCCGAGGGCTTTCCATCCTGCGGGGCGATGGTGTGGAATGCCTGCTCCATCGGATCGAAGGGCTGCGGATCGCAGGCGAGAAGGCCGGTCTGCAGGACATCGGCGCAGACTGTTCCGGCTGCCTGCGGTCCGTCGATGTCGAAGGCCCGCCCGTCCGGCAACCGGATCTGGCGGATCGCCATCCTGTTCTGCGTGAGCGTGCCGGTCTTGTCGGTGCACAGGATGGTTGCGGCCCCGAGTGTTTCGATGGCTGCCGAGCGGCGCGTCAGGACGCGCGCCTTCGACAGCCGCCACGCGCCCATGGCCATGAAGATGGCAAGGACCACGGGGAACTCTTCCGGCAGCATCGACATGCCGATGGCGATGCCCGCCAGCACCGCCTCCAGCCAGTCGCCGCGGAAATAGGCATAGAGCCCGCCGACCAGCAGGCTGACCATGGTTCCGGCGATGGCAAGCAGGACCACGATCCGGCGGGTCTGAAGGTAGAGGCGCGGGGTTTCCGACCTGATCGAGGCGAGGGATATGCCGATCTTGCCGATCTCGGTCGAAAGACCCGTGGCGGTGACGATGGCGGTCCCCTTGCCACGGACGACGAGTGTTCCCGAGAACACGGTCGGCAGATCGTCCCCACCCGGGATCGGTGGCGCGTCTTCCGGTCCGGGGGCTGCGCGTTTGTGGACGGGCACCGCCTCGCCGGTAAGCAGCGATTCATCGGCCTGCAGGTCATGCGCCGAAAGCAGCCGTGCATCGGCGGGGACGCGGTCGCCTTCGGACAGGAAGATGACGTCGCCCTGCACCACATCTCGACCCGCGATGCGCTGTCGCTTGCCGTCGCGGATGATGAGGGCGCGCGGGCTGCTGAGGTCGCGCAGGGCGTCCAGAACCCTCTCGCTCCGCCATTCCTGAACGAGCGTGATGAGGACGGAAAGGCAGGCGAAGGCCATAAGGACCACCGCATCGCGCGTCTCGCCGAGAAGGGCGTAGATTGCACCACCCGCGAGGAGGAGGGCGAGCATCGGCTCCCTGATCACTTCGAGCAGTATGCGGGGCCCCGTCCGGTGATCACCGGACGGTAGCGCGTTGGGTCCATTTGCGGCGAGCCGTGCTCTGGCCTCTGCCTCGGTCAGCCCGGACATGGCGTCGCTGTCGGGTTCCGGATCGTCTGTCATCGCGCGATCAGGTTTTCAGGATAGTGGCGAAGATACAAGCCACACCGCGGGTTATCGCCGTTTATTGGTGTGAATGCCCGTCAGAACCGGCTGCAACCCGGGGCGGGTCAACTGTCCTGATCGCTGTCGGCGTCGGGATCGCCTGCGGCGATGATGCGGCGCAGGAGTCCGTCGAGGCGTGCGGCAATTTCCGGCCCGATCTGGGCGCGCAGGGAGGTGTCGTATTCGATGGCCCGCTGGCCGAGATCGGCAAAGACCTCGCGGCCGCGAGGGGTGAGGGACAGGATCTCGGCGCGGCGGTCCTGCGGGCTGGGGGAGCGGGAGAGGAGACCGTCTTCCTCGAGTGCCGAGACGGCGCGGCTGACCTTGGTCTTTTCGATATGGCTGATGGCGCAGATGTCCCGCGCGGTCATGGAGCCGAACTTGCCGAGATTGGCCAGCACCCGCCATTGCGTGCGGGTCATGCCATAGGCGGCCTTGTAGGTGGCGTGGAAGGACCGTGACGTCGCCTCGGCCGCCTGGTTGAGCAGGTAGGGAAGGAAGGTTTCAAGGTCGAAATCGGCGGGTTCGGGCATCGGTACGGTCCTTGGATGCGGGCGGACCCTGCCACAGGCGGGGCGGGCTGTCACCCCTGCGGGCGGACACGGTCGGGATGGGCGGCGGCGAAGGCAGGCAGGGCTTCGGCGCGTGTGGCGATGGCTGCGAGGCGGGGGAAGGGCGACAGGTCCACGCCCCAGCGGCGGGCGTTGTAGACCTGCGGGACAAGGCAGAGATCGGCAAGGCCCGGGCGGTCGCCATGGCAGAAGGCGGTGTCGGGCTGGCGGGACAGCAACCCCTCGACCCCGTGCAGGCCGAGGGGGATGAAATGCGTCATCCACCCCTCCATCGTGGCGGTCCCGCCAAGGTCCGCCGCATGGCGCGCGACGCGGAGATTGCAGACGGGCTGGATTTCCATGGCGATGGCATGGGCCAGCGCACGGGCTTCGGCGCGGGCGGCGGGCGTGGCGGGCAGGAAGCCCGCGTCCCGCGTCTCGTCGAGATATTCGATGATGGCGAGGGATTGGGTCAGGCGCAGGCCGTCGATTTCCAGCACGGGGACGAGGCCCTGCGGATTGGCCCCCAGATGGCTTGCCGAGCGGTGTTCGCCCGCGACGAGGTCGACGGGGCGCCTCTCGTAGGTCAGTCCCAGCAGGTTCAGCGCGATGCGGACGCGATAGGCCGAGGAGGACCGCCAGTAGTCGTGCAGCACGATCTTGTCCGACATCGATCAGCCTTTCGCAAAGGGACGGCACGGATTGATGTTTAGCTTGACTTGGTTGCGTATGCAACTATTACTGGCAGTCGAGCGACAGCGTCGAAAGCCGAGGCAGGAGAAGCCCATGACCAGCCACAGCCTTCCCGCGTGGATGATCCGCGCCGTCACCTCGAACGGGGTCCATGCCGGTTACATGCCGGGCTTCGGCAACGATTTCGAAACCGAGGCGCTGCCGGGCGCGCTGCCGCAGGGTCAGAATTCCCCACAGAAATGCGCCTACGGGCTTTATGCCGAACAGCTGTCGGGGTCGGCCTTCACCAAGCCGCATCCCGAACGTACGTGGTGTTACCGCATCCGTCCCAGCGTGAAGCACACGACGCGGTTCGAGAAGATCGACGTGCCGCTGTGGAAATCCGCGCCGCATGTGCTGCCCGATGTCATTTCGCTGGGCCAGTATCGCTGGGACCCGATCCCGCATGCGCAGGAAGACCTGACATGGATCACGGGGATGCGGACGGTCACCACGGCGGGGGATGTGAACACGCAGACGGGCATGGCGAGCCACATCTATCTTGTGACGCGCTCGATGGAGGACGAGTATTTCTACTCCGCCGACGGGGAAATCCTTGTGGTGCCGCAGGAGGGGCGGCTGCGGTTCTGCACCGAGCTTGGCATCATCGATCTGGAGCCGAAGGAGATCGCCATCCTGCCGCGCGGGCTGGTCTATCGGGTGGAGGTGCTGGAGGGTCCGGCGCGGGGCTTCGTTTGCGAGAATTACGGCGTGCCCTTCACCCTGCCGAACCGTGGCCCCATCGGCGCGAATTGCATGGCGAACCCGCGCGACTTCAAGACGCCCGTCGCGGCCTTCGAGGATCGGGAAGTGCCGTCCTCGGTCGTGCTGAAATGGTGCGGGCAGTTCCACCGCACGCGGATCGGGCATAGCCCGCTGGATGTGGTGGCATGGCACGGGAATTACGCGCCGTGGAAATATGACCTGCGGACCTATTCCCCCGTCGGCGCCATCCTGTTCGACCATCCCGACCCGTCGATCTTTACCGTGCTGACCGCGCCGAGCGGGCTGGAGGGGACGGCGAATATCGACTTTGTCCTGTTCCGCGAACGCTGGCTGGTGGCGGAACATTCCTTCCGCCCGCCGTGGTACCACAAGAACGTCATGTCCGAGCTGATGGGGAATATCTACGGCGTCTATGACGCCAAGCCCAAGGGATTCGTGCCCGGGGGCATGTCCTTGCACAACTGCATGCTGCCGCACGGGCCGGACCGGAACGCCTTTGAGGGAGCGTCCAATGCGGCGCTGAAGCCCGAGAAGCTGAACGAGACGATGAGCTTCATGTTCGAGACGCGCTTTCCGCAGCATCTGACGGAATGGGCGGCGAAGGCGGCGCCGTTGCAGGATGACTACATCGACTGTTGGGAGAGCCTTTCCAAGAAGTTCGACGGCACGCCGGATGTGAAGTGAGGAGGCGGGGGTTTCACACCCCGTCGGCCAGCGGTTCTCGAACCGATGGCGAACGCGCTGGCCGACCCCCGTGGGATATTTGGGAACAGATGAAGAGGTCGAGGTGGGACTGATCCGGTCTTGGGTGGAAAGTGCCAATGCGGCGGAGGGGCCGTTTCCGCTGAACAACCTGCCCTGCGGGGTGTTTTCCGTGGGGCAGGACGAGCCGCGCTGCGGCGTGGCCATCGGGGATTTCGTGCTGGATGTGGCGGGGCTGGAGGAGGAGGGGCTGCTTCAGCTAGAGGGCGGGCCGCTGCTGGATGTGCCCTTCTGGAACGAGGTGATGGGGGCGGGGCCTGCGGTGTGGGCGGCGCTTCGCGACCGTCTGACGGCGCTTTTGGCCGAGGGGTCGGCGGAGCGGGGGGCGGTGGAGCCGTTGCTGCATCCGCTGGCGGGGGTGGCGTTGCATATGCCCTTCCTCGTCAGCGAATATACCGATTTCTATGCGGGGCGGCATCACGCGACCAATGTGGGCACGATGTTCCGCGGGGCGGAGAATGCCCTGCCGCCAAACTGGTTGCATATTCCCATCGGCTATAACGGGCGGGCGTCGTCGGTCGTCGTTTCGGGCACGCCGGTGCGGCGGCCCTGGGGGCAGGTGAAGGGGCCGGATCATGCCATGCCGTTCTTCCAGCCTTCGCGCCGGTTCGATATCGAGCTGGAGATGGGCGCGGTGGTGGGCGTGCCGTCCGAGGGGCCGGTGACGGTGGCCGAGGCGGATGCGATGATCTTCGGCTACGTGCTGCTGAACGACTGGTCGGCACGGGACATACAGGCCTGGGAATACCAGCCGTTGGGGCCGTTCCAGGCGAAGGCCACGGCGACGACGATTTCGTCCTGGATCGTGACCAAGGCCGCGCTGGAACCGTTCCGCGTGCCGACGCCGCCGCGCGAGGTGCCCTTGCTGCCCTATCTGCACGAGCCCGGGCCGATGCTTTACGACATCGCGCTGGAGGTGGCCCTGCAGCCGGAGGGCGGGGCCGAGACGGTGATCGCGCGGACGAATTATGCCCAGATGTATTACTCGGCGGCGCAGCAACTGGCGCATCACACGACGAGCGGTTGCGCGATGAATACGGGCGACCTGCTGGGGTCGGGGACGATTTCGGGGCCGGTGAGGGAGAGCCGCGGCAGCCTTCTGGAACTGTCATGGGGGGGCAAGGAGCCTGTCGCCATCGACGGCGGCACGCGGACCTTCATCGAGGATAACGACACGCTGATCCTGCGCGGGGAGTGCAGGGGCGAGGGATATAGGATCGGGTTCGGCGACTGTGCGGGGACGGTGATCCCCGCGCTGGCCGACCCCTATGCACGGTAAGGGACAGGGACATGGCAAAGGCTTTCGCCTCGCAGGGCGACATGGCGGAGAAGAAGATCAGCTTCACCGAGATCGGCGCGGGGCTTTACGCCTTTACCGCCGAGGGCGACCCCAACAGCGGCGTCATCATCGGGGACGAGAGTGTGATGGTGGTCGAGGCGCAGGCGACGCCGCGGCTGGCGCAGAAGGTGATCGACTGCATCCGGGGGGTGACGGACAAGCCCGTCAGCCATGTCGTGCTGACGCATTACCATGCGGTGCGGGTGCTGGGCGCATCGGCGTTCCACGCGCCGCAGGTCATCATGTCCGAGGCGGCACGCAACATGGTGGCCGAGCGCGGGCAGGAGGATTGGGACAGCGAGTTTCAGCGCTTTCCGCGGCTGTTCCAGGGGCATGAGAGCATTCCGGGGCTGACCTGGCCCACCACGACCTTCAACGGGAAGATGACGGTCTGGCTGGGCAAGCGGCGGGTGGATATCCTGCAACTTGGCCGCGCGCATACGGCGGGGGATGCGGTGGTGCATGTGCCCGACCAGAACGTGATGTTCACCGGCGATATCGTGGAGGCGCATTCGGCCTGCTATTGCGGGGATGGGCATTTCGCGGATTGGGGTGCGACGCTGGAGGCGATCCGGGCCTATGACCTTGATGCCATTGCGCCCGGTCGGGGCGATGCGGTGGTGGGGCGCGCGGCGGTGAACGGGGCGCTGGACCGGACCAAGGATTTCGTCGCGTCGACCTATCGCCCCGTGGCGCGGATCGTGGCGCGGGGCGGGTCGCTGAAGGAGGCATGGGATGCCGTGCGGGCCGAATGCGACCCGAAGTTCAAGGATTACGCGATCTACGAGCATTGCCTGCCCTTCAACGTGGCCCGCGCCTATGACGAGGCGCGCGGCATCTACCATCCGCGCATCTGGACCGCCCAGCGCGATCTGGAGATGTGGGCGGCGTTGCAGGGGTAAGAGGGCGCGCGATGAAGCACGAGGTTCCGGACCGCTATACGCTGGCCTTCCGTCTTTACCCCTATGCGAAGTCCCCCGATCAGGACGCGCCCGCGCCGGTGCGCCATCCCGTGGTGGTCGTGGGGGGCGGGCCTGTGGGCCTTGCCATGGCGCTGGATCTTGGCCGGCGGGGGGTGCCGGTGGTGCTGCTCGACGATCACGAGGGGGCGGGGCTGGGCAGCCGCGCGCTGTGTTTCGCCAAGCGGACGCTGGAGATCTGCGACCGGCTGGGGGCGGCGGGGCCGATGCTGGACAAGGGCGTGCAATGGAACCTTGGCAAGGTGTTCCATGACGACCGGCTGCTGTACGAGTTCAACCTGCTGCCCGAGGGCGGCCATGCGATGCCTGCCTTCATCAACCTGCAACAGCCGTGGTTCGAGAAGTTCCTGCATGAGGCCATCGTGGCGGCGCAGGCCGAGGGGGTGCCGATCGAGTTGCGGGGGAAGAACCGTGTCGATGCGGTGGTCCCTACGGGGGATCATGTGACGCTGGAGGTGATGACGCCGGACGGTCCCTACCGGCTGGAGGCGGAGTGGCTGATCGCCTGCGACGGGGCGCGCAGTCCGCTGCGGGGGATGCTGGGGCTGGGGTTCGACGGGCGGGTGTTCGAGGACAATTTCCTGATCGCCGATGTGCGGATGAAGGCCGATTTCCCGACCGAACGCTGGTTCTGGTTCGAGCCGCATTTCAGATCGGGCGATTCCGCGCTGCTGCACAAGCAGCCCGACGATATCTGGCGCATCGACTTCCAGCTTGGCTGGAACATCGACCGCGCAAAGGAGCTTGAACCCGACCGCATCCGCGCCCGCGTGGATGCGATGCTGGGGCCGGATGTGGAATATGAGCTGGACTGGTGTTCGATCTACACCTTCCAGTGCCGCCGGATGGAGCGGTTCCGGCACGGGCGGGTGCTGTTCGCGGGGGACGCGGCGCATCAGGTTTCGCCCTTCGGCGCGCGCGGGGCGAATTCCGGGATACAGGACGTCGACAATCTGGCGTGGAAGCTGGCGCTGGTGCTGGAGGGGGTCGCGCCGGAGGGGCTGCTGGAGAGCTACGATGCCGAGCGGGTCTACGGGGCGGAGGAGAACATCCTGAACTCCACCCGCGCGACGGATTTCATCACGCCGAAAAGCCCCGTGTCCAAGATGTTCCGCAATGCCGTGCTGGCACTGGCCGAAACGGTGCCTTTCGCGCGGACGGTGGTGAATTCGGGGCGGCTGTCGCTGCCTTGCACCTATGACGGGTCGGCGCTGAACGGGGCGGACCATGCCGCCATGCCCGCGCGGACAAGGCCGGGGTCGCCCTGTCCGGATGCGCCCGTGGCGGACGGGTGGCTGCTGTCATATCTGGGGCGGGGATTTACCCTGCTGGCCATCGGGGCGGACGCGCCCGAGGCCCTGTCCGCCCATGGGCTGACGGTGCCCTGCCTGCGGCTGGAGCCGACGCCCGAGATCGCGGCGCGCTATCTGGGCGGGGCGGCAGGGGCTGTCTATCTGATCCGGCCCGACCAGCATGTCGCGGCGCGGTGGGATCGGTTCGACGGAACGGCGGTGGCGGCGGCCTTGGGCCGTGCCATCGGAAAGGGGTGAGGATGCTGGTCACGAAACCGAACCTGAGCAGGCCGGACGAGTCCTATGCCCGCCTGATCGCCACGCATGAGGGGTTGAGCGAGGCGGAGAGCCACGCGCTGAACGCGCGGCTGATCCTGATCCTGATGAACCATATCGGGGATGACGCCGTGCTGGCCGAGGCGATGGCGCTGGCGCGGAACCCCAAGGGCGGGCGCTGACGCGATCATCCGCCCGCGGCGGGGTCCAGCCGATCAAGTCGGTGACGGGCGGGGCTTTGTCACAGTGAAGCGAAACCTGCGTCAAGCGCGGCAAGGATCGTGTCCGCGTCGGCGGGGGTCAGCACCAGCGGCGGCGACAGGATGATGTTGGGCCCCGAGACGCGGACCATCGCGCCCGCCGTGTAGGCGGTGGCCTGCACCTGTCCGGGTTGGGCCTTGGGCGGGGCGGCCTTGGTGGCACGGTCGCCCACCAGTTCGATGGCGAGCATCAGCCCGTGCCCGCCGCGCACATCGCCGATGACGGCGTATTTCTCCTTCAGCCGGTTGATCCCGTCCCAAAGCTGCCTGCCCCGCGCGGCGGCGTTTTCGATGACGTTCAGCCGCTTCGTCTCGGCCAGACAGGCCAGCGCGGCGGCGGCGCCCACGGGGTGGCCGGAATAGGTGTAGCCATGGCCGATGGCGGCGCGGCCCGTGTCATCGCCTTCGAACACTGCGGCCACGCTTTCGGCGATCATCACCGCGCCGAAGGGGAAATAGCCGTTGGTGATGGCCTTGGCCGTGCAGGCGAAGTCGGGTTTGACACCCCAGAGGCGGCTGCCCGTCCATGCGCCGGTACGGCCGAAGGCGGTAATGACCTCGTCCGCGATCAGCAGGATGCCGTTCTTGCGGCAGATCGCCTCGACCCCCGGCATGAAGGAGGGATGGGGCGGGATCACGCCGCCCGCGCCGAGGATCGGTTCCATGATGAAGGCGGCGATGGTGCCTGCGCCCTGGAAGGCGATCTCGTCCTCCAGCGCCTGAAGGCAGAGCTGGGCCAGCCGCGCGGGGTCGGTTTCGTTGAAGGGGTTGCGGTAGGTATAGGGGGCGGGGATGTGGTGGCATCCGGGCAGGAGCGGCTCATAGGCGGTGCGGAAGTTCGCGTTTCCGTTGACCGAGGCGCCGCCCATATGCGTGCCGTGATAGCCCTTTTTCAGCGACAGGAATTTGACCCGCCCCGCCTCGCCCCGGATCTTGTGGTATTGGCGCGCAAGGCGCAGGGCGGTTTCCACGCTGTCCGACCCGCCCGAGGTGAAGAAGGCCCGCGTAAGGCCGTCGGGGGCAAAGAAGTCGCGCAGCACTTCGGCCAGTTCGATGACCTTGTCGTTCGAGGTGCCGCGGAAGATCGAGTAATAGGGCAGCGCGTCAAGCTGGGCCGCGATGGCGTCCTTTACCGGTTGGCAGGAATAGCCGAGGTTCACGTTCCACAGGCCGCCCACAGCGTCCACCACCTCGTGCCCGTCCACGTCGCGGATGCGGGTGCCCGATGCGCCGGTGATGATGGTGGGCGCGTTCTTCAGGCTGTCCGACGGGGCCGTCATCGGATGCCAGAGGCTGCGCGCGTTGTTCGCCTTGAGGAAATTGCCGTCCTTCATGACTGTGCCTTCCGGTTCGTCTCTCTGGTTTCGATGAGGGCGAGCAGCCTTGACGGGGGATCGCCGCCCATGGCCCGCGTCGCCTTGACGGCGGCGCGAAGCACGTGGTGTTCGATCTGGTTCTGAAGGTCGTCGGTCAGGCGACTTGCGATGCAGGCGGCGGACAGGGTTCCCTGCACGGCGCCGTGCCAGTCGAAGATGGGCGCGGCGATACCTGTCACTTCGGCTTCGAAGGTCCGGCTGGATACGGCACAGCCGTTGGCGCGGACGGTGTCCAGCTTTGCGCGGAGGTCGGTCTCGCTTTGCAGGGTGAGCGGTGTGAACGGCTTGGTATCCAGACGTTTCAGCGTTTCGCAAAGCCGGTCTTCGGGCAGGTGGGCCAGATAGGCCAGACCCGATGCGGTTGCGTGCAGGGGCAATGGCTGCACCGGATCGACGAAGACGCGCGTCGCGCGGTGCGGTTCGGCGACGGCGATCGTCGTGATGGACGTGCCCGCGATCAGCCCCGCATGTGTGGTTTCACCCGTCACCTCGGTCAGCGCGTCGAGAATGGGCTGGACGACCGAGATCACGGGAAAGCTTGCCTCTCTGATTCGTGCGAGGCGGAGCACGGCCGTTCCGAGGCGGTATTTCCTTGTTTCGGGATGCTGTTCCACAAAGCCCGCACTGCCGAGCGAGGCAAGCATCCGCATCGTCGTCACCTTGTCCATCTGCGCCGCGCGGGCAAGATCGCTCAGCCGGAACTCGGGTGTTTCGGGGGAAAAGAAGTTGAGCAACATCAGGGCTTTGTCCGCCGTCTTCAGCGTCGTCCGCGTGCGGTTTTCGGTGGGTGCGGCCACGGTGTCCATCCCTTGCGTCCTGCAAGCTTGACAGAACTTGGTCGCAAATGCAACAATTTTGAAACGCTGTAGATAATAACGAAACAAATTCACCGCCGCAGATCCGACAGGGCGCACAGATGCAGGACAAGATCGATCTCCTCCGCACACGACCGGTTCCTGTGCAGGGTCTGTTCATCGGCGGGAAATCGGTTCCTGCGGCGTCCGGTGCGGTGCTGGATGTTTTCAGCCCGATTGACGGATCGGTCCTGACCACGATTTCCGATGCCGCAGCGGAAGATGTGGCGCGCGCCTGCACTGCGGCCCGTGTGGCCTTTGATGCCGGCGGCTGGTCGCGCGCCGCACCGGCGCACAGAAAGAAGGTTCTGTTCCGTCTGGCCGAACTGATCGAGGCGAATGCCCTTGAACTCGCGGTTCTGGGCGTTCGGGACAACGGCACCGAGATCGGCATGGCGCTGAAGGCCGAACCGGCGAGTGCCGCCGCGACCTTCCGCTATTATGGTGAACTGATCGACAAGGTTTATGGCGAGATTGCCCCGACCGGACACGACGTGCTGGCCCTTGTGCACAGAGAGCCGGTCGGGGTCGTCGGGGCCATCGTTCCGTGGAACTTTCCCCTGATGATCGGGGCGTGGAAGGTCGCGCCTGCCTTGGCTGCGGGAAACTCCGTCGTTCTCAAGCCCGCGGAAACGGCTTCGCTGACGCTGCTGCGCCTTGCGGAACTGGCGGTGGAAGCGGGCCTTCCGCCGGGGGTGTTCAACGTCGTGACAGGGCGGGGGGCCGTCGCGGGCGAGGCTCTGGGGTTGTCGATGGAGGTCGATGTCCTTGCCTTTACCGGATCGGGCGCTGTGGGGCGCAGGCTTTTGGACTATGCGGCACGGTCCAACCTGAAGCGGGTCTATCTGGAACTTGGCGGGAAAAGCCCGAACATCGTGTTCGCGGATGCGCCCGATCTGGACAGGGCTGCCAAGGTCGCGGCCTACGGGATTTTCCGCAACTCGGGGCAGGTCTGTATCGCGGGGTCGCGCCTGCTGGTCGAGGCATCGATTGCAGAAGACTTCGCGACGCGCGTGGCAGGGATCGCCGCTGCGATGAAGGTGGGTGATCCGCTGGACCTGACGACCGAGGCGGGCGCAATCAATTCGCCTGCACAGCTTGACCGCAACCTTGGCTTCGTCGCGCGCGCCACAGGGCAGGGCGCGCGGGTTCTGACAGGGGGACATGCGATCCTGCAGGAGACGGGCGGGTGGTACATGGCCCCGACCGTCCTGGCCGATGTGCGGCCCGATACGGACGTGGCACAGAACGAGGTGTTCGGTCCCGTTCTGGCCGTCATGCCCTTCGCGACCGAGGCCGAGGCGGTGCGTCTGGCCAACGGGACGGAATTCGGACTGGCGGCGGGTGTCTGGAGCGCGGATCTGTCGCGCGCGCACCGGATGGTGCGTTCGGTTCGGGCGGGTATCGTCCATGTGAACACCTATGGCGGATCGGACCTGACCGTTCCGCTTGGCGGCCACGGCCAGTCGGGCAACGGGCAGGACAAGTCACCCCATGCACTCGACAAGTTCGTCGACCTGAAGACGGCCTGGATCCAGTTGTGAGGGAAGCCCGATCTTTCCCCAAGGCTGGCCCTGCGGGCACCGGAGGGGGCGGTGTGGCGTGCCGTTCGAAACCGAGGGGATTACAGGGGGGATAGGATGGAGCGGAAGACGATCCTCGTCATTGGAACCTATGACACGAAGGATCCCGAACTGAACTTTGTTGCGGATTGCATCCGCAAGATGGGCGGGTCGGTGATCGAGATGGATGTCAGCGTTCTGGGCGATCCGTCGCGGCCGACGGACTATTCGAAGCATCAGGTCGCTGCCGCAGCCGGCAAGACCATTCAGGATGCCATCGACGCGGGCGACGAGAACCATGCCATGCAGATCATGGCGCTTGGCGCGTCGCGGCTGACGGCAGAGCTTTATGCACAGGGCCGCATGGATGGCATGATCGCGCTTGGCGGCACGATGGGAACCGACCTTGCCCTGGATTGCGCCCGCGCCCTGCCGATCGGTGTGCCGAAATATGTGGTGTCCACGATCGCCTTCTCTCCGCTGATCCCGCCGGACCGGCTGTCCGCGGATATCCAGATGATCCTTTGGGCTGGCGGACTTTACGGACTGAACGACGTCTGCATGGCGACCCTCAGTCAGGCGGCGGGCGCCGTCTATGGTGCGGCGCTTGCGGTTGTTCCGCCCAACCCTGACCGTCCGGTGATCGGGATGATCAGTTTCGGCTCCTCTGCGCTGAAATACATGGTCCACCTTCGTGAACCGCTGATGGAGCGCGGTTTCTCTGTCGCGGTGTTCCATGGCACGGGAATGGGCGGGATGGCGATGGAAAGCCTGACGGAGCAGGGCTATTTCGCGGCGGTGCTGGAGCTTGCCGTGGCCGAGATCGGCAATCTGATGGTCGGGTCCGTTGTCAATGCAGGGGCAAACCGGATGACGGCCGCAGCCAGACAGGGAACGCCCATCATCGCCGCCCCCGGCTTTGGCGACATGATCGACTTCGCGACGTGGCAGCCTGTGCCCGAGCGGTTCCGCGACCGCCCCTATCACGCACATAACAGGCTGCTTGCATCGGCCTCGCTGACGGGAGAGGAGCGTCGGGAATTGGCACGCGAGGTTGCGCGGCGCTTGAAGCGGTCGAGCGGGCCGGTCCATTTCATCCTTCCCACGCAGGGCATCCATGCCTGGGATGTGGAAGGGATGCCGGCGCATGACCCTGACGCGCTGGCCGAGATGGTGGACGAATATTCCCGAGTGATGACCGATCCGGTCGCGCTGTCGGTACTGGACTGCCACATCAATGACCGGGCCTTCTCGGACAGGGTGCTGGAAATCATCGACGGATGGATCGCCGACGGCACCATCGCCCTTTCGGTGAGGCGGGGCCGATCCGCGCCGGTCCGTTCCGGCGGGGTGGGCAGCCGTCGGATCGGGGGCCCGATGACGGAACCGTCACCACCATGGTGAGCCCGACGCATCTTCGGACCGTTCGGCGATCCTGTCGCTTGCGGGCGCGGTGACGTCGGCGGGAAGCAATCCCCTTTCGCTGGTATCCCTAAGGCCGTAGGGCGGGTGGCGCCGGTGCGCTGGCCGGAGCAGGGATCGGGAGGGGCGAGACGGATGGGCAAGACTGTTCTGGCCTCTGCGGTCGTGCTGCTGACCGGCATATTCTGGGGCGTGTACTGGGTGCCGGTGCGCGAGGTCGCCCGGCTGGGGCTGGATGGGGCTTGGGGGACCGGTGCGATCACCCTTGCCGCGGCCCTGTTCCTGCTGCCCTTCGTCCTTGCGAACCGTGGCGCGCTGCGTGGCAGGGACGTGGTTGGCGTGCTGTCCGTCGCGCTGGGAGGGGCGGCATTCGCCCTTTATTCCATCGGTTTTCTTTACGGCAAGGTCGCGCTTGTCGTCCTTTTGTGGTTCTTCAGCCCTGTCTGGAGTGTTCTGATCGCACGCTACTTGCTGCGCCTGCAGGTGCCCTTGCTGCGCCTGATCGCGATCGCGGTCGGGCTTGCCGGTCTTTTCATCATGCTGGGGGGCGATGGAGGGCTGCCGGTTCCGGGCGATCTGGGCGAGTGGATGGCTTTCATCGGCGGCTTCATCTGGGCCTTTGCAACGGCTGGGATGCGGTTGAGGTCGGATGTGACACCCTTGCCCTCGGCCTTTCTGTTCGCGCTGGGCGCGACTGTAACGTCGCTTGCGAGCGCGCCGTTTCTGGAGCCGTTTCCGACGATTGCACAGCCTGACCTGCCCGCTGTCGCGATGACCGTCCTGATGACCGGCGCCTTCTGGTGGGTGTTGTCGATCGCTGCCCTTATGTGGGCTGCCGTACGGCTGGACCCGGCGCGCGTGGGCATCCTGTTGATGACCGAAGTCGTCTTCGGAGCGGCGTCCGCCGCGATCTTTGCGGGCGAAAGCCTTTCGGCCAGCGAGTTGGCTGGCGGCGCGCTGGTGATCCTGTCAGGGCTGCTCGAGGTCTGGCCGACCGCGGCAGGGTCGGAGCGTGGAACGGAGAGCCGACGGGCGTAATCATCTCGTCCAGCGCGCAATTCCCTGTGCACCGTTTGGTGTCGTAATTCCGGATCAGGCCATTGCGGATGAATTTTATCCGGAAGAGATGAAGGCGCCATTTATATTAAAATTGACGATTTAGATATAATCAAAAGATCATGATTTCCCGGCGATCCGCGTAACGAGTGACGGACGTCTGGCCCCGCTTGACCCTGCCTTCTTTGGTGCCAATTAGGAGCGCTTCAAGGGGGGCCGGTTTTGGCTGAGCAATTTGCGCGCGAGACATATTGGGATGACGAAGTCGAAGCGACAAGGATTGCAATAATCTGGTCGATCCTGCTTTCCTTGATATTGATCGCCAAGCATCTTCTGGTTTCCGGCGGGCAGGGTGAAATCTGGCTTGCCGCTGCGGTGGCTGCGCTATCGGTCGTGGCGGCCGTGTTCCAGTTCATCCACAAGGCCCGCATTGCACTGGCCCTTCTGGTCGGTGCCACTCTGGGCGGGACGGTGCTGGGCGTTTTGGCGGGTCAGTCGGCGGGTCCGCTGGTCTGGACGATGGTCGCGTTGATCGGCCTTGTGACCTCGGGGCGATACATATGGGCTGCGGTCGCGGTGGTGGGACTGGCGGTCCTTTACGGAGCCTGCTGGCTCTTCGGTCAGGGTGCCATCGCTTCCTCCGACGGGCAACAGGCGGGTTTGGTGCTGCTCGTAGGTATGATGGCGGTCTTTTACATCCACCATTCCCATGCCCTGACCCGTTTCAGGCACCGGCAGATCGACGAATTGCGGAAGACGCAGCGGATGGATGCGCTGACGGGGGCGCTCAACCGTCGCGGGTTCACCGAATTGATGGACCGCTTTCCCAAGAACATCCGCGCGTCGGGCAATGCGCTGCTGCTGCTGGATCTGGACGAGTTCAAGGCCGTCAATGACACGCATGGCCACCCGTTCGGGGACAGCGTGCTGATCTGGCTGGCCGAGATCGTGCAGTCGCAGATCCGCAAGGATGACAGGCTTGCGCGGCTTGGCGGGGACGAGTTCGCGGTGGTGCTTACGGGGACGTCCATTTTCGAGGCGACCGGCATTGCAAACCGGATCCACGCCGCGATCGGCAACAACAAGATCGTCGCCCCCGATGGCACGGCCATGGCGATCAGGGCGACGATCGGATTGGCGCATTGCGCCTCGCCCGACAGTTGTTCGCCGGAAAAGATCCTGAGTGCGGCGGATCAGGCCCTTTACGAGGCCAAGCGCACAAAGAAGGGGTTTGTCACCCTGAACGTTGCTGCTGAACGGATCGAAGGTTCAACATCCAAGGTGATCCATGAGCAGACGATTTCTTCCTAAAGCCCTTCGGGCCGGTTCGAAGGGCTTTGCGGCCATGGACGGAATTTCCTTTACGCTGACGGCCGAGACGCTGCGACGCAAGATCGTGAAGGACATCCTTCTTGCGATGACGCTCGGGGCCTGTGTTCTGGTCTGCGTGACCATCGCCCGCTTTTTGCTGGAAGGCTGGCAGCCGATCTTTCCGGCCATCTGGATCGCGTCCTTCATCACGCTGCTGGCCTTTGTCTTTTCCGACTATCTGAGCTTCCAGCGGTTGTCGCTGCTGATGTGGCTGGTGTGGACCGTGATGTCCATGAGTGCCTTCCTGTTCTTCGGTCTGGCCTCGATGGGCCCTGTGTTCCTGATCATCGCAACCTCCTGCGCCTCGCTCGGGTTCAGGTATCCGCATGTGATCCTTCTTGTGATCCTGAAGGTGATGATGCTGGCGGCGATGGTCGTGTTCATGTTCAAATTGCAGATTGTCGCGGTGCCGATCGAAGGGGCGGATTATCTTTCAAATCCCCGGATGTGGATATTCCACACCATCCTTTTCGGGGTCTGTGCATTGCTGGTTGTCTATTCGACAGCCGCTCTGGTGAAATTCTATGTCGAGGTTGCCTCCAGCACGCGGGAGATGTTTTACGTCGGTGTCGGCCTGATTTCACTGGCGCGCGATACGGAGACCGGATCGCATTTGCGGCGCATTTCGAGGTATTGCGGTCTGCTCTATGACCAGTATCTGCAGGCCGAGGGGCTGACCGAAGCGGATGTGGGATTTTCGCGCAAGGATCTGGAGTTGGCGTCGATCCTGCATGATATCGGCAAGATCGCCATTCCTGACGATATCCTGCGAAAACCCGGAAAGCTGACCGAGGCCGAGTTTGCCGTCGTGAAAGAGCACACTTCGATCGGGGCGCGGATCATCCAGGAAATCCTTTCGAACTGTGGCGAGGCCGATCGCAAGACCATGGGACTTGCGGCCGATATCGCGCTTTCCCATCACGAAAGCTGGTCGGGGGGCGGATATCCGGCGGGATTGCTGGGCAAGGATATACCGCTGGCCGCGAGGATGGTGTCGATCTGCGACGTCTATGACGCGCTGCGTTCGGAGCGGCCCTACAAGAAGGGCTGGTCGCATCAGGCCGCGCTCGAGGAGATTGCGGTCACGGGCCAGAAATTCGACCCGCATCTGCTCGACCTGTTTCTGAAGAACGAGCGTCAGTATGAACACGCCTGGACGGCGATGCAAAGCTAGGGCGGGCACGGCAGTTCTGTGTGCCGCGCGACAGGATCGGGGGGTCAGCCTTTGCCCTGCCGGTCCTCCTCTCCGACGATGCGCCCGTCTTCGAGGGTCAGGATGCGGTCGGCGCGGTCGAGGATGCGGGTGTCGTGGGTGACGAGAAGCGTGGTCATGCCCCGCGCGCTGCCGATGCGGCGAAGCAGGTCGACGACGTCGGAGGCGCTGTTCCGGTCGAGTGCGGCGGTCGGTTCATCTGCCAGAAGCAGGTCGGGGTTGCCCACAAGGGCACGGGCGACGGCGACGCGCTGCTTCTGGCCGCCTGACAGGTTGGCGGGCAGATAGTCGACGCGACCGGCCAGTCCGACCAGCCCGAGCAGGTGGTGCGCCGCCAGCGTGGCCCTGTCGTGACGAACGCCGCCGTCGACCTGCGCGCCCATCATGACGTTCTGCCCTGCCGTCAGGCTTTCATGCAGGTTGTGGGCCTGGAAGATGAAGCCGAGCCTGCGGCGCATGGCGACAAGTTGCGCCCCGGACGCGCCGTGAAGTTCCTGCCCCAGAAGTCGCAGGCTGCCGTCCTGCACCATCCGGAGACAGCCGATCAGGGTGAGCAGTGTCGTCTTGCCCGAACCTGAGGGTCCGACCAGCGCGGTGAAACTGCCCGGTTCAAGCCGCAGGTTGATGTCGAAGAGCGCCTGTTTCCGTGCCGCGCCGTCGCCGAACCAGTGGTTCAGGGCGCGGATGGTAACGATGGGTGCGGTGTCCATGGCGCGCCTCAGAACAGGTCGGCCGGATCGGCGGCGGCGAGCCGTCTTGTGGCGATGGCCCCCGAGAGGGCCGAGAAGGCCACCGTTCCGGCGAAGACGATCGCCGCCATGGACGGCGTCATGGCGAGGGGGAGCGTGGTCACCTTGCCCATCACGGTCAGGATCGTCGCACCGATGGCAAAGCCCGGAAGGAAACCCAGCGTGCCGAGGATGAGGGCCTCTTCCAGCACGATGCCCAGAAAGAAAGACGGGCCATATCCCATCGCCTTGAAGGTCGCGTATTCGCGCAGATGGTCGGCTACATCGGTGGACAGGACCTGATAGACGATCACCAGACCGACCAGAACGCCGATCAGCACACCGAAGCCGAAGATGATGCCGGTGGGGCGGCGGGTCTGCTGGAAGGTCAGTTCCTCTTGTCCGGCATCGGCATAGCTGCGGATACGCAGGGTTTCGTCGGAAATGAGACCCTTCAGGCGCGCGACGACTGTGGCGCTGTCCGCCCCCGTACGCAGGCGGAGCAGGATATGGTCGGGTGCGGCCGAGTTGCGCGCCGGAAAGAGTGACAGGAAGGTCTGGTCCGAGACGATCATGTAGCCATCCCCCCCGAAGCCGCCGCCGCCGGCGAAGGTGGAATAGGCGGTCAGTGTGCGTCCTTGCGTTTCGAAGGCGCGGGGGGATTGCGGGCGGATCGCGGCTGCCTCCTCGCGGGTGAGGCCGCGGGCGAGGCGGTCCATGAGTGCGGCATCCTGCACCTCGAGCAGGGCAAGGTCGCCTGCGATGCCGTCTGCCACGAAATCCGTCCGGGCCGGATCGATGCCGAAGGTGGTGAAGCCGATATCCGCCTCGGCACGATCCCAGGGAACGGTGCCGATGAAAAGGCCCGTGCCGCCGGTGACATCGGGGTCGGCCAGGGCTTGCAGCAGCCACTGGCGCGCGACATTGCCCCCGTCCGTCAGCCCGTTCGCATCCGTGGCCGAGATCATCACGTCGGCCTTGAAGAAGGTGTAGGGACGCAGCACGGCGGTGCCCATCGAGTTCATGATGCCGAGTTGCACGAAGACGAGGACATTGGCGAAGGCCACGCCGGTGAGGGCGGCGGCAAAGCGCATGGGATTGTGGGTGAGTTGCAGCCAGCCGATGGGCAGGCGGCCGAGCAGGCGCTGGAAGAGGCCGCTCATGGTGCAGCCGTCGCGGCAGAGGTGTCGATGCGGGCGATGACTTCGAGGTTCGTGAAGCGCGCCGCGATGACCGATGAGGCCGGATCGAGGGCTACCAGAACGCGGATGACGCGGGCGTCCTTGTTTTCGGCTGCATCGTCCGAGATCAGCCCCTGACGGCCCACGGTCAGGCCGATGGCGTGGACCCTGCCCTGCAGGGTGCGGGTCAGGACGGGCGAGACGAGTTCCACCGGCTGGCCCACCGAAACGCGGGCAATCCGGTCCTGCCAGATTTCGACCTCGGCCATCATGCGGCTGGTGTCGCCCATCTGCATGATGCCGCCGGAGGGCGGACGTTCGCCCGGTCTTGCGTTGATGTCGAGGATCGCGCCGCTGATCGGGGCGACGACGACGGCGCGTTGCAGGTCCAGCCGCGCGCGGGCCAGATCGGCCTTGCCGGCCGCGACATTGCGCATTGCGACCACGATGTCGGGCTGGTCGTCCAGTGCGACCGAGGAAAAGCGGGCCAATGTGGCATTGGCGCGGGTGACGGCGAGGCGGGCGCTTTCCGCGGCGGTGCGGGCCGCGTCGAGGGTTTCCTGCGGCGCGACGCCACGCTGGAACAGGTCTTCGGCGCGCTGCAGGGCGGTCGCCGCCTCGGATGCGGATGCCATGGCCTGATCGCGGGCAGCCTTTGCCTCGTCGCGGCTGGCCAGAACGGCGGCGCGGGTCTGCATCAGGGTCGCCTCGCGGATGGCGAGGTTCGCCTCGGCGGTCAGCAGCGCGCCCTGCAGGGCGGGCGCGTTGTCGAGCCGCGCAAGGGCATCGCCCCTGATGACCCTTTGGCCGATCGAAACGAGAATTTCCGAGATGCGCGCGTCGCCCGCGCCATAGGGGGCTGCAACGACCGAGACATCGCCGGCCGGCATGATGCGTGCCAGTCCGATCACGTCGCTGGGCAGCATGGTTTCTGCCATGCGGGGCGGAAGGTCGACATTGGGGGGAAGGGCGATGGGTGTTTCGGTCCCGCCACCGGGCTGCAGGCCGGTGATGCCGTAGAAGGCGCGCAGGAGGGGGGGCTGGAAATACATGCCGATGACCGCGCCGGTGAACATGAGCAGGGGGACGAGCAGGACCAGAAGGTAGCGGCGCCGGAATCTGCGCGGCGGCAGGCGGGGCGATCCGGCGGGGCCCGTCGATCTGATCTCCAGCGGCAGGTCGTCGGGGCTGTGGGCGGGCATGTCGGGAAAATCCTGAATGCGGAGGAAGATTTCCCGCTTGTCGCATGCCTGCACGGCGCCGACCTTGACGTCGGTCAAGCGGGGAATGCCTGATCCCTGCAGCCCTTGTCCCTGCCGCGACCCCCGCTCAGCGCAGATGGGTTCCGCATGTGGGAGTTCGGCGGGTGGACCCCGTCAGGTCGGTTCTGAAGCCGCCAGTGCCCGAGCGGGTGACGAGCCGCGCGTCGAGCTGCACCGCAAGGGCCGCGACAATACCGCTGCCCGCCCGTGTCGCGGGATGCGTTCCCCGTCCGATCCCGTCATCAGCAACGGACAGGTGCCAGCCCGAGCCGTCAGAGGTGAACGACACGGTGATGGTGCCCGCTGCATTGTCCGGAAAGGCATGTTTGATCGCGTTGATCACCAGTTCGCTGACGATAAGCCCGAGCGATGTCGCGGTTGTGGCGTCCAAATTGATCTCGGGGCAGGCGACCGTGATGGTCAGGTGCCGGTCTTTGGCGATGAGGGTCTGCCCGAGGTTGCGTGCAATGGCGTCAAGGTGGGTGGCAAGGGGCACCTGACCGTCTTCGATGAACAGTGCGCGCTGGAGAGAGGCGACGGACAGGATGCGGTCATGGGCGGCATTTATTTCTTGCCGCGCTTCGTCGCAGGAGCTGTGCCGCAGGCTGTCGCGCAGCAGGCAGGCGACCAGTTGGAGGCTGTTGAGGATACGGTGCTCGGCCTCGTGACGGGCGATGCGAAGGTTCCTGACGTTGGTTTTCGGGAGGTTCGGCGACCGCTCTTGCCGCAGGGCGCGCGCGGCGCGGTGTGCGGAGTGATACGACCCTGAGACTCCACCGGAAGCGGTAAGCGACATTCTGGTCTCCTTGGTTGGCACGAGGTCGGGTGTCGTTTTGACTGCTAGTCGATTCGCCTGCTGATTGCGCTGACCCACGTTAGGGGGCGCCGGGTTCTTGCGGTTTGCGCGGGGCCGTCCGCCCGCCGGAAGGGCGAAGGGCGAAGGTCGGGGGACGCTGACCTGCATCAGCACGGGAAACTGGAACTGGTCCATGATGGTGTTTCACGGGCCGCGCAGGCGGCTAAAGGTCTGACCTTCGATGCCTATCGCCGCTTGGCGACCTTTCTTCGTGTGCGCGGGCAGGGGGCACTGGCAGGGCAGGTCGAGTTGCGGCCGATCGCCGAGGCCGATCTCGAGGCGGCGCGGCACAGGGACGAGCTTGCGACACAAACCGCGTCGGCGGATGGATCTATGCCCCGAAAGGACAGGACATGAGCGATATGCAGTGGATCAGGCCCGCTATCTTTGGCGCGGCAGCGGGAATGGCCGCGGTGGCGTTCGTGGGATTTTCCTGGGGCGGGTGGGAGACGGGGCGCAGCAGTTCCAAGCGGGCCGCGACGGAGTCGAGGGCCGCCGTCGTCGCCGCCATGGTGCCCGTCTGTCTGGACCGGTCGAGCCGCGACCCGTCGCGGGACGCGCGCCTTGCGCTGCTGGCGCAGGCCAGCAGCACGACGCGCAGGGACCTGATGATGGACACGGGCTGGGCGACCATGCCGGGGGCGGCAGGTGCGGATCGTGACATCGCTCAGGCCTGTCTGGATGCCTTGGCCATCAAGACGCCCTGACGGGGTCCGTCTCGGGCGGGATCCGGCCGACAGGGGGCGGGGGTGATGCCATCCGCCCCACACGCCAACCTGCATCAGTCCGGTCACCTGCGAATCGGCGCAAGGTCAGTGCGGGTCGTGAATGTTTGCGACCCGTACCGATGCCAGTTCCCGGCAGTCTCGATCCAAACCGATCCCGTCCCCGCGGTGGCGGAGCATTTGAGGCTGCCGGGGCTGCGCACAACCGAGGACAGACCACATGTCGATGAACAATTTTACCTCTACCCAAGACCAGATGAAGGCCGTCAAGGCCGCGTGGGACAAGGCGCCCGCCGGTCCGAAGAAAGATGCGGCGCTGACGCATTATCAGGCGGCCGAGAAGGCCCAGACGGCGAAGAATGATGCCGATTGCCTGAAATCTCTGGATGCGGCGAAGCAAGCGCTGGCGTGACTGCCTGCGGCCTTTCCGGCCCGCAGTGGGTGCGGGAAGGCCGCCCGTCTATTGCAGTATCGGCCCGTCCTGATCGAGATAGGACCTGTCGAAACCGGCGAAATCGGCCAGACCGTCGTAATTGTCGAAGGTGACACGTCCGCGCTGGAAGGTCACCAGACCCTCTTCCCGCAACTGCCGCAGGACGCGGTTCACATGCACCGCCGTCAGGCCGAGGGCATCCGCGAGAAGATACTGTGACAGCGGGCAGGCATAGCCCTGATGGTCTGCCAGCCCGACGAGCCGGAGCCTTGAACCGAGTTCCAGCAGGAAATGCGCCATGCGGACCGTGGCCGAGCGACGGCCCACATTGACCAGATGCTCGACCACCATCGCCTCGTCCCGCGAGGCGGCCCAGAGGACGGCGGTGGCCAGTCGCGGCGTGCGCGAGAAGGCGTCGAGCAGGTCCTGCGGCCGCACTTCCGAGGCCTGGACGGCGGTGATCGGTTCGACATTGTGGTCCGAGGTCCGGAACAGCACCGAGCGCAGGCCGAGGAAATCGCCGGGTATCTGGAAGGCGGGTGCCGTCGGGGAGGATCTTGTAGGACGAGGCCCAGCCCGAGGCGAGGACGAAGGCCGACTGGTCCTTCTGGCCCTGATGGATCATGTCGAAGCCGACCGGGAACCGGCGCCTGCGGCGGTAGAGGTCTGACATCACCGTGATGTCGTCCTGCGACAGGCGAACGAAAGCCGACAGCTTGCGCGCGAAGGGGCTGTCCTGAACCGAAGGCGTAAGGGTCCGTTCCTTCATGCCACTGCTTTCCCGGAGCGACGCAGGTTGCGCGCGAACTCTGCCCCATGTTCCGCAGATGAGCCGGGCCGGGGCTGATCCACATCATGATGCCGGACAGATTTCCTGCCACGATCACCAATCATTCACCGACACTGCCACAAAACCGCTGGAAAGTCGAAAAACATGACCGCCAACACAGATCCCGCAGGCCATGCCGCGCTCGCCATCTGCGAGTCCCTGCTTCTGGCCCTGAACGACCGTGACATCCTGCCCGAGACCGAGATCATGGGCATCTTGCGCGACGCCGCATCCGCCCATGAACAGGCCACGGACGGGGATGACGCGTTGCACCGCGAGGTGGTGCGGCTGATCGAGCGCATCATCGATGGCGGAAATTCGGTTCGACGCAAGGACGCGTGACCCGCCGGCCGCGTGGGGGGGGAGAGGCCTGCGAGCGGTGTAGGGTGCGCGGTTTGGGGGGCGGCGTGTCGGGTCAGGGGGCGCGGCCCGAGGCCCCGAGGTTGGCGAGGATGGCGCGGGCGGCGGTCGTGACCGGCTGTTCGGTGTCGCGCAGGATTTCGATCCGGTCGAAGCGGTCCGGGTGGACAGCCAGCGTCTGTCGCAGGGCAGCGCCGAAGATCTGGCGGATTTCCGTGCCGATGTTGAACTTGCACACATGCGAACTGGCCGAGAGTTGCCTGCGCTGGGCCGGTGGCACGCCCGAGCCGCCATGGATGACAAGGGGAAGACGGCTTGCGGCTTCGATGGCGCGCAGGCGGGGCAGGTCGATCCCGTCCGAAGGGCCGGTCTGCAGATGCAGGTTGCCAACCGAGATGGCCATGGCATCCACGCCCGTTTCTGTGGCGAAGCGGGCGGCTTCGGCAGGATCGGTGCCGGTCGAGGCCGCACCGCCGGAATAGCCGACAAGGCCGATCTCGCCCTCGCAGGAGATGCCCGCGCGACGGGCCAGTGCCGCGACCTCGGCGGTGGCGGCGATGTTGGCATCCAGCTGCAGGCGCGAGCCGTCGAACATCACCGATGAGAAGCCCTCTCCGATCGCGGCGCGGCATTCCTCGAGGGTGAGGCCATGGTCGAGATGGGCGACGACCGGCACATCCACGCTGGCGGCAAGCTGGCGGAACAGGGCGGCCCAGAGCGGCAAGGGCATGTGGGCGCGCGCGCCGGGTCCGGCCTGAAGGATCACAGGGGCGCGTTCGGCCTGTGCGGCAAGGGTGAAGGCGCGCGCATCCTCCCACCCCAGACAGACGAAGCCCGGTACGGCATAGCCGCCCGCAAGGGCGGGCTGCAGGACCGAGGCGAGCGTGGCGAGGGTCATTTGAACTTGGCCACCATGTCGAGGATGCCGGGGATGGTATGGACCTGTGCGGCATGGGCGGGTTGGAAATGCTGCTTGAGGCTGCGTTGCGACAGGCCGCCAAGGATCGTGAAATAATACATCTCGTATCCCGGCAGGACGCAGCAGGGATGGTAGCCGCGGTCGATCAGCACGGTGGAGCCGTTCATGACATGATAGGCATCGCCCGGATCGATTTCCGTGCGTTGCAGCATCTGCAATCCCGATCCGGTGTCGGGGCGGAAGCGGAAGTTGTAGCATTCGTCATGGCGCGTCTCGTCGGGCAGGCGGTCGGTGTCGTGCTTGTGGCTGGGAAAACCGGACCAGCCGCCGGTGCCGACGGTGAAAAGCTCCGAGACGAGCAGGCGGCCGACGCGGTCGTGGTACTTCGTGCCGAGAATGTGCTTGATCTTGCGGTGTGTCTTGGTGTCGTCCGAACCGTATTGCACGAGATCGAGGTCGGCGGCGCGGACCGCGAAGGGGCGCAGGGTTTCGGCAAAGCGGGCACCGGCGATGAAGGTTTCGGTGTCGGTCAGCGCCGTGATGCGGGCGGGGGTGTCGGTGGGGATGTAGACGCCCTCGGGTTCTCCGTCCCAGACGTCGACGCCGCGGTTGCCGATGGCCGCGAAGGTGTCGTTGCCGGTTTCAACCGTGACCGTGCCGGTCGCGGGCACGATGCAGGTTTCATAGCCGGCGACACGGTAATCGAAATGCTCTCCGGCCTTCAGCCGGATACGGTTGAAATAGACGAGCGGGACGAGCGCGTCGTCGCGGTCCACGATGGGGCGGTTCGCGTTGTCATGGGGCGGAATGTGCATCGGCGTCCTTTCGCGGCGAAGTCGGGCCGGGATGGGTGGCGAGGAAATGGTCAAGCTCGGCGCGGTCGGGCATGGCGGGGGCGCAGCCGACGCGGGCCACCACCATCGCTGCGGCCGCCGATCCGCGCAGCACGGCTTCGTGCAGGGGGAGTCCGCGCATGAGGGCGGCGAGAAGGCAGCCGAGGAAGCTGTCACCCGCGCCCGTCGGTTTGAGCGCGGCAGTGGGGAAGATGCCGGTGGCGAATTCGCCTTCGGGCGTCAGGGTGATCGCCCCGTCTTCGCCCATCTTGTAGATCACGAGCCGCGCGCCTTGCTGCACGAGGCGGCGGGCGGCATCCAGTCCGCGGGCGGGGTCGCCTGCCAGAAAGCCGAACTCGACATCATTGCCGACGATCACGTCACACAGGGCGGCGGCGCGGGTGTAGCACTGCGAGGCGACGGCGGCAGAGGGCCAGGAATAGGGGCGGTAGTCGATATCGAGGACCAGCGGCAATCCTGCGGCACGGGCAAGGTCGAAGGCGCGGACGGTCGCCCCGCGCGAGGGTTCGGCGGCAAGGACCGTGCCCGTTGCCACAAGGGCGGAGTAGGCCGCGTAATCCACCGCTTCGACATCCGCGACCGACATGGCGAAATCGGCGGCCGCGTTGCGGTAGATGACGGACTGGTGGTCCTCGATCCGCGTTTCCACCAGCGCGAGCGAGGTGCGCGTCTCGTCGCGCGTGATGCGGACGTGGCGACGGTCTATGCCGTACCGGTCGAGCTGGTCCAGCACGAAGCGGCCGATGGCATCGTCCGAGACACAGGTGACGAGGGCGGCGCGGGCGCCCTGACGGACGAGCGCCACCGCTATATTGGCCGAAGAACCGCCAAGCGCCGTGGTGAAGCGCGTCGCCTCGTGGCTGCGGGTGCCGGGCGGGTCGGCGTAAAGGTCCATTCCGGCGCGGCCGAGCACGAGGAAGGAGCCGCCCGACAGTCGTGAAAGGTCCGGCATGGCCTGTGCCCCCGTCTTGTGGACCGCGCAACGGGCTTGCGCGGGGTGTCGGGTGAGGATACATTTTTTGCAACCGGTTGCAATACCGGTGCTTCGGGAGGGCGGCCGTGACGGAAATCGGTATTGGTCTGGTCGGCGGCGGCTATATGGGCAAGGCCCATGCCGTGGCCTATTCCGCCGTCGGCGCAGTCTTCGGCACGGCCTTGCGGCCACGGCTGGAGATGGTGGCGGCATCGACCCCTGCTTCGGCCGAGACATACCGGCGGGCCTACGGATTTGCGCGCGCCGCGGCGGACTGGCGCGAACTGGTTGCGGATGCGCGGGTCGGGGCGGTGGTCATCGCCTCGCCACAGTGGACCCACCGCGAGATCGCCGAGGCGGCCTTTGCCGCGGGAAAGCCCGTGTTCTGCGAAAAGCCGCTGGGGGCATCGCTGGCGGACGGGAAGGCGATGGTCGCCGCCGCCGAGGCGTCGGGGCTGCCCAATATGATCGGCTTCAACTATGTCCGCACACCTGCGACGCGGTTCGTGCGTCAGTTGCTGGCCGAAGGCGCGATCGGCGAGGTGACGTTGTTCCGTGGCGAACATGCCGAGGATTTTCTGGCCGATCCGGACTTGCCCGCGACATGGCGGACCAGCGGACGGGCCAACGGGGCGATGGGTGATCTTGCCCCGCATATCGTGAACCTGACGCTGGCGCTCATGGGGCCGGTCGCCGAGGTGTCGGCGCGCATCGAGACGGTCCATGTCTCGCGTCCCGGACCGGCGGGGCGGGTCGTGGTGGACAATGACGATCAGGCGCAACTGATGCTGCGCTTTGCCTCGGGGGTGATGGGCCATCTTTATGTCAGCCGCATCGCGACCGGGCGGAAGATGGGCTACGCCTACGAGATCTTCGGGACCAAGGGCGGGATACGCTTCGATCAGGAAGACCAGAATTCGGTCTGGCTCTATCGCGCCGAAGGGCCCGAGGCGGGGCGGGGGTATACCCGCATCCTGACGGGGCCGTCGCATCCGGATTACGTGAATTTCTGCCTCGGGCCCGGGCACGGGACGGGGTATCAGGACCAGATCATCATCGAGGCGCGGGATTTCCTGCAGGCCGTCGCGACGGGGCAGCCGGTCTGGCCGACCTTCCGCGACGGGCTGGCCGTGTCCGAGGTGATCGAGGCGGCATGGCGGTCGCAGGATACGGGACGTTGGCAGGACGTGGTCAGGGCATAGGGGGCGGAGAATGGGCATCAGGATCGGCAATGCGCCCTGTTCGTGGGGCGTGGAGTTTGCGGGTGACCCGCGCAACCCGCCGTGGCGGCAGGTGCTGCGCGATTGCGCGGCGGCGGGGTATACGGGCATCGAGCTGGGACCCATCGGCTATATGCCCGAGGACCCAGCCATACTCTTCGATGCGCTGGAGGAGAACGGGCTGGAACTGATCGGCGGGGTTGTGTTCCGTCCCTTCCACGATCCGGCGGCATGGGATGACGTGCGGGATGCGGCATGGCGGACCTGCCGCGCGCTGGCGGCACACGGGGCGCAGCATCTGGTGCTGATCGATTCCATCTCGCCCCGCCGTGCGCCGACGGCAGGGCGGGCCGATGCGGCCGAGCAGATGGACCGCGCGGAATGGACGGCCTTCCGCGACCGGATCGTGCAGGTGGCGCGGCTCGGGGTGGAAGAGTTCGGGCTGACCGTGGGCATCCATGCCCATGCGGCGGGCTTCATCGATTTCGAGCCCGAGCTCGAGCGGTTGCTGGACGAGGTGGACGACCGTCTGCTGAAGATCTGTTTCGACACGGGGCACCATTCCTATGCAGGCTTCGATCCCGTGGCCTTCCTGCGCCGTCACGTCGGGCGGGTCAGCTATATGCATTTCAAGGATATCGATCCCAAGG
Organism: Paragemmobacter amnigenus; assembly: GCF_009908265.2. GTDB lineage: Bacteria > Pseudomonadota > Alphaproteobacteria > Rhodobacterales > Rhodobacteraceae > Paragemmobacter > Paragemmobacter amnigenus. The sequence goes on from NZ_JAAATX020000002.1 coordinate 293,775, forward strand.
TGAAGGCAGATGTGATCGCCCGCGGCACGGGGTTCTACGAGGCCTGCGGTCAGGGCATCTTCTGCAATCTGGGCACGGGGGATGTGGATTTTCCGGCGGTACGGCGGATTCTGCTGGAGGCCGGGTTCGATGGCTGGTGCACGGTGGAGCAGGATTGCGACCCGACGTTGGATGTGGACCCTGCGGGCGATGCGGCGGTAAACCGCGCCTATCTGCGGTCGATCGGATTCTGAGAGGGGAATGGCATGGCTGTGTTGAACTGGGGGATGATCGGCGGCGGGGAGGGCAGCCAGATCGGGCCGGCCCACCGGCTGGGCGCGCGAGTGGACGGGTTGTTCGACTTCGTAGCGGGCGCGCTGGATCACCGGCCCGAGGCGGGGCGCGACTACGGGCGGCGGCTGGGGCTGGCGGCGGACCGGTCCTATGGCGACTGGCGCGAGATGCTGGAGGGCGAGCGCGCACGCGCGGACCGCGTTGATCTGGTGACGGTGGCCACGCCCAACGCCACGCATTTCGAGATCACGCGCGCCTTCCTGAAGGAAGGATTCCATGTGCTGTGCGAAAAGCCCATGACCATGACCGTGGAAGAAGGCGAGGAGATCGTCGCGCTGGCGCGCGAGACAGGGCGGATATGCGCGGTGAATTACGGATATACCGGTTATTCGCTGGTGCGGCACATGCGGGCGATGGTGGCGCGCGGTGATCTGGGTCGCGTTCGGATGGTGGTGGCGGAATTTGCCCATGGCCATCATGCCGATGCGGCGGATGCGGACAATCCGCGTGTGCGCTGGCGCTATGATCCGGCGCAGGCCGGAATCTCCGCGCAGTTTGCCGATTGCGGCATCCATGCGCTGCACATGGCCAGTTTCGTGATCGGCCAACAGGTCGAGCGTCTGGCGGCCGATACGGTGTCCTGTCTGCCGTCGCGGGTGCTGGAGGATGACGCGCAGGTGAACCTGCGCTTTGACGGTGGCGCGGCGGGGCGGCTGTGGACATCCTCGATTGCCATCGGGCGGCAGCACGGGCTGACCTTGCAGGTCTTTGGCGAGAAGGGCGGGCTGCGCTGGGCGCAGGAGCAGCCGAACCAGCTTTACTGGATGCCGCTGGGCGAGCGGTTGCAGGTGATCGAACGCGGCGAGGCGGGACTGTCGCCCGAGGCGGACCGCAGCAGCCGCGTGACCATTGGCCATGCCGAGGGGATGCCGCTGGCTTTTGCCAATATCTACAAGGATCTGGCCGAAGTGATTGCGGCGCGGAAGGCGGGGCGGACACCCGATCCGGCGGCGGATCTGTTCCCCCGTGCCGAGGACGGGCTGCGGTCGATGGCGGCGGTCCATGCGGTTGCGGCCAGCGGCAAGGCGCAGGGCGTCTGGCTGGATGCGCGCCCGCCGATGTTCCGCTAGGGAGTTGCGGGGGCGCGCAGGGTTGCGCGCTCCACCACCTCGCAGGGGAAGAGGCGGATTTCGGGGGGGCGGGCAGGATCGTCGATCGCGGCTGTCACGAGATCGATGGCGGCGTCGATGATCTGCGCCAAGGGCTGGCGGATCGTCGTGAGGCCGATCATGTCCCAGCCCGACATCTCCATCCCGTTCAGTCCGATCAGGCCTATGTCGCGTGGCACGGACAGCCCCGCCGCGCGGATAGCGTCCAGCGCGCCGACGGCGAGCAGGTCGTCGCCGCAGAAATAGGCCTCGGCCGGTGCGGCGCGCAGCAGGCGGGCCATTTCGGCGCGGCCTGCGTCATGCGTGTAGGCGGCTGCATAACTGGCGGTCGCGGTGGCGTCGGGCGCGTCGGCAAGGGCCGAGAGGAAGCCTGCGGCGCGGTCCTGTGTCGAGCTTGCGCTTTCCGGCCCGCCCAGAAAGCCCAGCCTGCGATATCCCCGTCGCAAGAGTTCGCTGGCCGCGATCCGCCCGCAGGCGATGTTGTCTATGCCGACGACATGGACATCCGGCCGTGGGCTGCCGCGCCCGAAGGCATGGACGACCGGAAGGCCCGCCCGTTGGAAGGCAGCGGCGAAGTCGGGTTGCAAGGTCGATGACGCGACGATCACGCCGTCGACCGAGTACTGGCGCAGCATCCGCACCGAGGCAGCGGGGTCCGTTGCACCGCTGAGATTGACGAGAAGCGGACGCAGGCCGCGATCCTGAAGCCCGCGGGTGAAGAGGTCGCAGACTTCAAGGATCAGGGGATTGCGGAAGTTGTTGATGATCAGACCGACGAGCTTTGTGCGCCCCGTCGTCAGGCTGGAGGCAAGCGCGTTCGGCGCATAGCCCAGTTCCCGCGCGGCCTTTTCCACCTTGGCGCGGGTCTTGGCCGACACCGAGGCACCGTCGGTAAAGGTGCGCGACACCGCCGAACGCGACACGCCCGCGCGCGCGGCCACCTCTTTCAGGGTTATCGCCATCGACCCATCCAACCTTTTCCGCCGTGACTATACATGGCGGAGCCGAAAGGAAAAACCTTGCTGTCCGGCAGCGTGGAAGCGGGGGCTGCGGGGCGGACAGGAATTTTGAGTTCGAAATTTTCGTTGACAGAACGGATGGCCCCGTAAAATCTTAACCCAAGAGTTAAGAATTTCGCATCACGGCGAATCGTATATCAGGGATGGTCCGATGCTTCAGGAACGCATCGAGGGCAAATGGCTTGCCGCTTTCCGGCGTGTCTTTGCCTTGAACGGGATCGGGCAGGGGACGCGGGTGGCGATCCTGTCGGAAACGCAGTCTCGCCCCGTTCTGGTACATCTGTCGGAACTGGCAGCTTATGACCTTGGCGCCGAGTTCTGCATGATCCAGATGCCCACCCCGCCGCAAAGCGCGCCCGTTCCGGTGAAATCCACCGGCACCAGTTGGGCCATCGCCGGCAACCGCGCAGTGGTCGAGGCGCTGAAACTGGTCGAGGTGATCGTGGATTGCACGGTCGAGGGGATCATCCACGCCCCCGAATGGCCGGAAATCGAGGAGGCGGGGCGAACGCGCCTGCTCGTCATCACCAACGAACACCCCGAAATCCTTGAACGGACAGAGCCGAAGGCCGAGGACAACATCAAGCTGCAACTGGGCATCCAGATGCTGCGCGAGGCGTCCGAGATGCGGGTGACGTCGAAGGCCGGCACTGACCTGACGGTGGACCTGCGCGGCGCGCCCTGCGGCGGGACGGCGGGTTTCGGCACCACGCCGGGGGCGGTGGCGCATTGGCCGGGGGGGCTCTGTCTGGCCTTTCCCGGCAAGGATGCGGTGAACGGCCGGATCGTCATGGACGTGGGCGACATGAACCTGACGTTCAAGACCTTTCTGACCAGCCGTGTCGACTTCACCATCGAGAACGACTTCGTCACGCAGATCGGCGGCGACGGCATCGATGCACTGCACCTGCGCGAATACATGGAGGCCTGGGAGGACCGGAACGCCTTTGGCATGTCCCATGTCGGCTGGGGGATGAACCACGGCGCGAAATGGGTGTCGGCTACGATGTACGACAAGCGCGACATGCAGGCGGTGGAGTTCCGCGCGATTGCGGGATCCTTCCTTTGGTCCACCGGCGCGAACCAGTATGCGGGGCGCTACACGCTCGGCCATTTCGACCTTCCGATGAGGAATTGCACCATCGCCCTGGACGGGCGCGTCGTCGTGCGCGACGGCGTTTTGCAGGGAGAGCTTGCCTGATGACCGAACAGCGCCCCATCGCCGCCGCCATGCCGATGAGCCATCCCGGCGACTATTACGACCTGTCGCGCATCCGCCCCGAGGTTCTGGCGATGCTGGAAAAGGTGAACGCGCTGGGCGCAACCTTTGCCGCGCGGGCCAAGGCGGTGGATGACGAGGCGTCCTTTCCGGTCGAGAATTACCGCGATCTGGCGGCGGAAGGGTTCCTGACGCTGTGCATCCCCGAGGAATATGGCGGGATGGGCTTTTCCATGTGGGAATATGCCATGGTCGGGGCCGAAATCGCCAAGTATTGCGGGGCGACCGCGCTGACCTTCAACATGCACAATTCATCCATGGCATGGTCGCGCTTCATGTATGACATGCCCAACCTGACGGTCGAGGAGAAGGCCGCCTTCGCCCCGATGCGCGAACGGCAGTTCCGGCGCGCGGTGGCGGAGCGGGCGATCTATTCGCAGCCCATTTCCGAAGGCGGGCAGAACTGGACGTCGAAGCCGAACCAGACCCAGTGCCGTGCGGTCGAAGGCGGCTGGAAGATCAACGGGTTCAAGAAATTCGCCTCGCTTGCGGGCTATTGCGATTACTACACCATCGTCTGCACCGAGGTGTTCGAAGGCGTGGAGCCGCGGCATGAGGACACGATGCTCTTCGTCGTCCACAAGGACGCGCCGGGGTTGTCGGTCAAGGGCGAGTGGGACCCGCTGGGGATGCGCGGGACGAACAGCCGCGACCTGATCCTGAAGGATGTCTTCGTCACCGCCGATGATCTGCTGATGCCGCGTGGCATCTTTGGCAAGACCCTGCCCAACTGGCCGCATATGATGGCGACGCTGTCGCCCACCTATATGGGTGTGGCGCAGGGGGCCTTCGATTTTACCGTGGCCTATCTGAAGGGTCAGGTCCCCGGTCAGCCGCCCATCGACCGGCGTATGTATGCGACCAAGCGTATCGCGGTGGGCAAGATGTATGCCCGTCTGGCCAACATGCGCGCGCTCTGGTGGCAGGCATTTTCCGAAGCGAAGGGGTTCCCGACCAAGGCCGAGGTGATGCGCATGTATGCCGCGCAGTACAACGTGATGGAAGGCGCGGCCGAAATGACCAGCATGGCCATCCGCACCTGCGGCGGGCAATCCATGCTGCGGTCGTTGCCGCTGGAGCGGATGTATCGCGACAGCCGCTGCGGCGCGCTGATGCTGCCCTATACGTCGGAGATCATGGAAGATTACCTGTCCATCCTGACGCTTTACGACATGGACGAGATCGACGATGCCCCCGGCGACGAGGGGGGCGCGCGCAACTCGCTCTGGCGCGGGGATGCGGGGTCGCTCAAGGGGCTGCGCTGAGGTGCCGAAGGACAGCGTCCATGTCCACGGCCACCTCGCCGCCGATCCGGCGGCGGTCTGGGCCGTGCTGCGCGACTTCTGCGCGCCGTGGCATCCGTGGATCGCCACGATGCAGGCGGAACGCGACGCGCGGGGCAGCCTGATCCGCGCCTTTACGGTGGCAGGCGAGGTGACGGTCTATCGCGAGCAGCGGACCTATCTGTCGGACAGCGACCGCGTGCTGGCCTATACCCATCTGGAGGGGATCGCGGGCTGCGAGGCCTATGATGCCCGCGTAACCGTATCCCCGTCCGAGCAGGGCGGCAGCGTGGTGACCTGGACCGCGCAGGTCAGCGCGCCCGTGGCGCGTCTGGCGCCGATCTGCGACGGGACGGCGGCGGTGTTCCGCGCGGGCATCGACGCGCTGGGCGGGCTGGCCCGCGCGCCACAGGATGCGGCCCCCTTGCCCGCGCCGGTGGCGGTGGAGCGGGTCGTTTTCGACGACCTGCCGCGCCTTGCGCTGGATGTGACGCCCGACCGCGGGGACGTGCGGCTGTGCCTGTTCCTGCACGGGATCGGCGGCGGGCGGGTGAACTGGCGCGCGCAACTCGGTGCAGCGGGGCACCATATCCGCGCCGCCGCGATGGACCTGCGGGGGTATGGCGACAGCACGCTCGGCCCCCGCCAATCCATGGTCGACGATTATTGCGCCGATATCCTGCGGGTGATGGAGGTGCTGGGGGCGAAACGACTGGTCCTTGCGGGCCTGTCCTACGGGTCGTGGATCGCCACCTCCTTTGCCATGCGCCATCCCGATTTGCTGGACGGGCTGGTCCTGTCCGGCGGCTGCACCGGCATGTCCGAGGCAGGGCCGGAAGAACGCGAGGCGTTCCGCGTCAGCCGCGAGGTGCCGCTGAACGCGGGGCAGGTTCCGGCGGATTTCGCCCCCGCCGTGGTCAAGGTGCTTGCGGGGCCAGATGCATCGGAAGCGGTCAGGGCAGACCTCCTTGCCTCCATGTCGGCCATTCCGGCGGCGACCTATCGCGACGCGCTGGTCTGCTTCACCAATCCGCGCGAGCGGTTCGACTTTTCCCGCCTGACCATGCCCGTCCTGATGATAACGGGCGAGCATGACCGTCTGGCCCCGCCGACCGAGATACGGGGCGTCGCGGGCCGCATCTGGGACAGTGCCCGCCGCCCCGATGTGCGCTTCGAGGTGATCGCGGGCGCGGGCCATGTCTGCAACGTGGAACGGCCCGACACCTATTCCTGTCACCTCACCGACTTCCTGCAGGGGCTGCCGGCATGAACGCCCCCTCGCGCCGTGAACTCAACCGCATGGAGCGGACGCGGCGCATTCTTGACGGCGCGCTGCGGGTCTTTGCCGGGGCAGGCTATTCTGGCACCACGATGGATGCCGTGGCGGCGGCGGCGGGGCTGTCGAAACCCACGCTCTACCAGTATTTCGACAGCAAGGATGCGCTGTTCCAGGCGATGATGGCGGGCCTGCGTGACCGGATGATGGATGTGTTCGACCATCCCTCGCCGCAGGGCATGGTGCATGACCTGCACGCCTTCGCATGGGATTACGCCGATGTGGTGATGAGCCCCGACATGCTCTCTCTCGCGCGGCTGATCATCGGAGAGGTCCAGCGCTTCCCCGAGATCGGGCGCGCCTATCAGGCCAGCGGGCCGGATCGTCTTTTGGCCGGCATCATGGCCTATATGACGGCGCAGCGTGATGAGGGGCGGCTGGCATTCGACGATGCGGAACTGGCGGCGCAGGATTTCTGGGGTCTGATCCTGTCGGCACCGCGGACGCAGGCGCTCTATCAACCTGATGCCATGCCGTCGCGGGATGAACTGGCGCGATACATCCTGAACGGCCTGCGGGTGTTCCTGCGGGCCTATTCTACCGATCCGGCCACCGATCTGAAAAAGCTAGAGACGCTTGCAAGCGTCCGAATGACAGGGACAGAACCATGAAACTGGAAGAGTACATTGCCGATCCCGCCAGCCGATTTGCCACCGTGGCGATGGCCGACACGAACGGCCTGCTGCGCGGGCAGATGGTGTCGGTGAACAGCCTGAAGGGGATCGCCAAGAACGGCATGGGCATGGCGCCCGCGCAACTGTCGCTGGACCCCACGGATGTTCTGCTGACCATCCCGGGGGTGAATGACGAGACGGGCGATTTCCACGACGACCCCTTGCAGGTGGACCCCGCCACGGTCCGCCGCCTGCCGTGGTCGAAGCCGGGGCATGACCTGCTGGTGCTGTCGAATTTCACGGGCGAGTCTGCCAAGATGTGCCCCCGTTCCATCCTGAAATCCGTGCTGGCGCGAGCGGGGGAGGCGGGGTTCGTTCCGAAATACGGGATGGAACTGGAATACACGCTCTTCGACGAAAGCCCCGAAAGCGCGCGGGCCAAAGGATACCGCAATCTCAAACCCGCCACACAGCATGCCAGCCATGACCTGACGATCTATCAGGCCGTGCAGACCGAATGGTACGAGGCGATTGCGGCCATGTGCGAACCCCTGCGCATCGACCTTGCCAAGATGCACGAGGAGATCGGCGCGGGCTTCATGGAGGCCTGCATCGGCGCGGGCGAGGGGCTGGAGCCTGCGGACCAGCTGGTGCTGCTCAAGAACTTCATCCGCGCGCTGGCCTTGCGGCAGGGGCGGTCCGTCACCTTCATGCCGCGCTGGAACGAACAGGCCGACAGCCAGTCGATCCACCTGCATGTCAGCCTGAAGGACAAGGCTGGAAAGCCGCTGTTCCACGATCCCGCCGGAAAGAACGGGGTCAGCCGGACCTTCCTGCACTTCCTTGGCGGGTTGCAGAAATACATCGGCGACATGACGTTGGTCTTCCAGCCCACGGTGAACAGCTACCGCCGCTTTGCGCCGGGCACCTTTGCGCCGCCCGGTCTGACATGGGGATACGAGAACCGCACGACCTGCTTCCGCATCGTGGGCCATGACGCGGGCAGCCTGCGGGTGGAAAACCGCCTGCCGGGGGCGGATACCAACCCCTACCTCACCACCGCCGCCACCATTGCGGCGGGCGTGGCGGGCATCATGGAACAGGTCGAACCCGATCCCGAAACCATAGGCTCGGGCTATGCCCAGACCCCGCCCCGCGATTTCGCGCGGTCCATGCCCGAGGCGATCGACCGCCTGCGCGGGTCCGATTTTGCCAAGGACTGGCTGGGTCCGCGCTTTGTCGAGGCCTTCACCGCCACGCGCGAGGGGCAGTATGACGAATTCCGGCGCAAGGTGCCGGATGTCGAACTCGAACGCTTCTTCGATCTGGGATGACGGGCATGGATGACCTGCGCGCCCGCTTTCTGGAAGGCATGAGCCGCGCGGCCACCTTTGTCGCGGTCGCCACGACCGATGGCGAGGGTGGACGGGCGGGGGTCACGATCTCGTCGCTGACCTCTGTCTCGGCGGATGGAGAGGGGCCGTCGCTGCTGGCCTGCATCCATCATCAAAGTCCTGCGGCTGCGGCCATCCTGAGAAACCGCGCCTTCTGCGCCAATCTGCTGGCCGAGGATCAGCAGGCGGTTTCCGACCTTTTCGCGGGACGCGCCGGTGGTGACCACGCGCTGCGCTTTGATCGGACGGACTGGGAAGCGGGGCCTCTGGGCCAGCCGCTGCTGTCAGGGGCTACGGCTGTGTTCGAATGCCGTCTGGCGACCGCGCTTTTGTGGGAGACGCATCACATCATCGTCGGCCGTGTCATGTCTGTCCGTTTGTCAGAGAGCCCGGCGGCGCTGCTATACGGTCAACGGGCCTATCGACGGGCGGTGCACCTGCCCGCTGCCAAGGTCTGAACGGGATACCCACCGGCACGGAGAGGCCGGGGGAAAACGGGGGCAACCGGCGCAAGACCGGTGCCTGCAACCAACAAGGAGTGAGTGGATGACGAATGAAACGGGGGACGGGGCGAACCAGCTTCGCCGGAACTCGCTGGGGTTGATCGCGGTCACCTTCATGGTGATTTCGGCGGCGGCCCCGCTGACAGGGGTGGCGGGCGCAGTGCCCATCGCCTTCCTTCTCGGGAACGGAACGGGGGTTCCGGCGACCTTCCTGTTCATGACGCTGGTCATGCTGGCCTTTGCGGCCGGTTACGTGGCCATGTCGCGACATGTGAAGAACGCGGGCGCCTTCTATGCCTATGCCGCGCGCGGCCTTGGCGGGCGCTGGGCGGGGGCCACGGCCTTTACCGCGCTGGCCGCATACAACGCCATGCAATTCGGCCTGATCGGGCTTCTGGGCGGCATCGCCGCCGGGGTCTTCGGCAGTTTCGGCATCAACCTGCCGTGGTGGGGGTGGAGCCTGATCGCCATCGCCCTTGTCGGCATCCTGGGCTACCGGCAAGTGGACCTGTCGGCCAAGGTGCTGATCGTTCTGGTGGCGCTGGAATATCTGATCGTGCTGGTCGTCGACTTCGCCATCCTTGCCCAGGGCGGGGCGGTCGATGCGGGGGGGCTTTCGGTCAACCTGTTCGACACGGGCGCGATCTTCTCGGGGTCGCTCACCGCGGCGATCCTGTTCTGTCTGGGGTCCTTCATCGGCTTCGAGGCGACGACGATCTATGCCGAAGAGGCGCGGGATCCCGAAAAGACCATTCCGCGCGCGACCTATCTGTCGGTGCTGATGATCGGGCTGTTCTTCGTCTTCACTACATGGCTGATGATCGCCGGTGTGGGGGCAGAGAACCTTTTGCCCACCATCGGCGGGCTGGCCGATCCGACGGAATATTTCTTCATGCTGGCCGACATGTATGTGGGCGGCCCCGTTCCGCCGATCGCGGGCATCCTGCTGGTCTCCAGCCTGTTCGCCGCGCTGTCGGCTTTTCACAACTACATCGCGCGCTATTCCTATGTGGCAGGGCGCGAGGGGCTGCTTCCTGCCGCCTTCGGGCGCACCCATGACGCACATTCCAGCCCGCATGTCGGGTCTGTCGTGCAGACGGTGGGTGCGCTGGCGGTGCTGGCGGTTTTTGCCGGTCTCGGCCTCGATCCGGTGCTGAATATGTTCACATGGATCAGCCAGATCGGCACGCTGGGCGTTTTGGGGATGATGACGGTGACCTCGCTGGCCGTGATCATGTTCTTCCGCCGTCAGGGCGGCGGGTCGGCGATCGCGACGGTGATCCTTCCGGCCCTGTCGGGACTGATCATGGCGGCGCTCTTCGTCTATATCTTCGCCAATTTCGGTGACCTGACCGGGACGGCGGGCGGCGGGCTGAGCTGGATCCTTCCCGGCCTCATCCCGCTGGCGGCGGTGATCGGATGGATCGCGGCGATGCGACTGGAAAAGGCTGATCCCGCCGGCTTTGCCCGTATGGGCGAGAACCGCGCCTGACGCAAAAGGGGGTGCGCGCCTTGCGCGCGCCCCTGTCTGCCCGAGAGAGGAAGATCCGATGTCCAACGCATCGCTCGGCCCGACGGGCCATGTCGACAGTTTCGCGCGTGACAACCTGCCGCCTGCCGGCCAATGGCCCGATTTGCGGGTGGAGGGTTTCGACTATCCCGACTGGCTGAACGCGGGGGTGGAACTGTCCGACCGTATGGTCGAGCGCGGCTTCGGCGATCATGTGGCGCTGATCGGCAATGGCCGGTCGCGCACTTACAAGGAGATGACCGACTGGTCCAACCGCATCGCCCATGCGCTGGTCGAGGATTACGGGGTGAAACCCGGCAACCGTGTGCTGATCCGGTCGGCCAACAACCCCGCGATGGTGGCCTGCTGGCTGGCCGCGACCAAGGCGGGGGCGGTGGTGGTCAACACCATGCCCATGCTGCGCGCGGGCGAGTTGGGAAAGATCGTCGACAAGGCGCAGATCACCCACGCCCTCTGCGACACCCGCCTGATGGAGGAACTGGTCGCCTGCCAGAAGGGATCCGCCTTCCTGAAAACGGTCGTGGGCTTTGACGGCACGGCGAACCATGACGCAGAACTGGACCGCATCGCCCTGAAGAAGCCCGTGAAATTCACCCCGCCACCCACGGGCCGCGATGACGTGGCGCTTCTGGGCTTCACCAGCGGCACCACGGGCGAGCCCAAGGCCACGATGCATTTCCACCGCGACCTGCTTATCATTGCGGACGGCTACGCGCGCGAGGTGCTGGGGGTGACGCCCGAGGATGTCTTCGTGGGCTCTCCGCCCTTGGCCTTCACCTTCGGCCTTGGCGGGCTTGCCATATTCCCCCTGCGCTTCGGTGCGGCGGCGGCGCTTCTGGAACAGGCCAGCCCGCCGAACATGGTGCAGATCATCGAGGAGCACCGCGCGACCGTCTGCTTCACCGCGCCGACCGCCTATCGCGTCATGCTCAAGGCGATGGAAGAGGGCGCCGACCTGTCGTCGCTGCGCGCCGCCGTCAGCGCGGGCGAAACCCTGCCCGCTCCGGTCTACGAGGAATGGATGGCCAGGACCGGCAAGCCCATGCTCGATGGCATCGGCGCGACCGAGATGCTGCACATCTTCATCACCAACCGCTTCGACGACCACCACCCCGCCTGCACCGGCCGCCCCGTCACGGGATACGAGGCGCGCATCGTGGGCGAGGATATGGAGGAACTGCCGCGGGGCGAGGTCGGGCGGCTGGCGGTGCGCGGCCCCACCGGCTGCCGTTACATGGCAGATGACCGGCAGACGAAATATGTCCGCGACGGCTGGAACCTGACCGGCGACAGCTTCTGGCAGGACGAGGAGGGGCGCTTCCACTTTGCCGCCCGCTCGGACGACATGATCATCTCTTCAGGCTACAACATCGCGGGGCCCGAGGTGGAGGCGGCGCTCCTGTCCCATCCCGCAGTGCTGGAATGTGCCGTGGTGGGCACCCCGGACGAGGATCGCGGCCAGATCGTCGAGGCGCATGTGGTTCTGGCCGCAGGGCAGACGGGCGACGCGCTGATGGTCAAGCTGTTGCAGGATCATGTGAAAAAGGTCATTGCCCCCTACAAGTATCCCCGCCGCGTGGTCTTCACCGAGGCCCTGCCCAAGACGCAGACGGGCAAGATCCAGCGGTTCCGCCTGCGGACCTGACACGGGACGGGACTTCCGCCTGCCGCCGCTTCGGTCCATGCTGGGCGACGGCGGGCACGGTGGCGGGGGGTAGTCTTGGCGGCGGAACGGTTCATCATCCGGGGCGATCTTGGCGCCGCGACCTTCCTTCCCTGGGTCCGTCGGCACATGGGCAAGCTTGGCCTGACGGGCGAACTGGGCCAGAGCGGCGAGGCGCTGGTGGAGTTGCGGGTCGAAGGCCCGCCCGACCTGATCGACGCGCTGGAGATGGGCGTGTCGCTGGGCCCGATCGAGGCCTGGGTCGAGTCGATAGAGCGCGCCCCCCTCAACAGCCTTTAGGGGCCGACCCCTCCGAATTCATTGATCACATTGTGATGCTTTATCGGGCAGGCCGGTCTAGGATTTGGGCAGGCGACCCGATTCCGTGCCGCAAACCCGCTCCTGACCCGCGAGGGCAGGACAAGGGGGCGGTGGCGGTTCTAGCTTCGGGTCCGTATGGGGTGGGAAGGCAGGATGTCGATCATGTGGACGCCGGTCGCGCTGTCACGGGATGTGCCGCCGCTTGTGGTGCTGCCCGTGGTGGCGGGGGGCCGCGAACTGGCACTGTGGCGCAGCGCGTCGGGACGGATCGCGGCATGGGCGGACCGCTGCCCGCATCGCGGGATGCGCCTGTCGCACGGTTTCGTGCGGGGCGAGGCTTTGTCCTGCATCTATCACGGCTGGAGCTATGGCGCGGCGGGCAACTGCCTGCGCATCCCTGCCCATCCCGATCTGGAACCGCCCGAGACGATCCGCGTGGCCGTCCATGTCGCGGCCGAGGCGGGCGGGCTGATCTGGGTTGCCCCCTCTGCACCCGAGGCGCCCCCGCCCGATCCGGGCGCGCTGCAACCGCTGCGGTCGCTGACGGTCGAGGCGGGCACGGCGGCGGTGCTGTCTTTGGCCGGTCTGGCGGGTGACACCCTTGCGCGCGGCCACCTTGCGGGGGTCGAGGTCACGGTGGCCGTCCAGCCGATCGGTCCGGCGCGCTGTGCGCTGCATGTGCTGACCGGTGCGGCGGGGGCGGCAGAGCGGATCGCCCTGTCGCGCGAACTGGACGCACTGCGGCGGCGGGCGGAAGCGGGGGAGATGGCGGCATGACAAGCGAAGCGATCCGCAACGAATGGTATCCCGTGGCGCTGGCCAGCCAGCTTGGCCCCGAAGGCCGCGACACGCGCCTTCTGGGCGAACCCATCCGCGTCGACTGGGCCGCCCAAGGCCGACCCCGCGTCCGTGCGGCGGACGGGCGCGAGATGGCCACCCGCCTGCGCTATGGCCACATCTGGGCCTGCCCCGGCACCCCCTCGCGCGAGCTGTTCGACATCCCCGAGGCCGACCAGCCCGGCCGCCGTCTGGTCGACGTGGGCGTCGTCCGCGTGAAATGCTCGCCCCTGCGCGCGGTGGAAAACTTCCTCGACATCGCGCATTTCCCCTTTGTCCACACAGACATCCTTGGCGCCGAACCGCATACCGAGGTGGGCAAGTACGACGTCGCCATCCGCGAGGAGGTGGACGAGGTCTGGGCGACCAAGGTGCATTTCTACCAGCCGCAGGCCGCCAAATCGGCGGCGGGCGGGATCACCACGGAATACATGTACCGCGTGCCCGCGCCGACCGTGTCGATCCTCTACAAGACCTGCCCTCCACGCCCCGGCGAATGGGATGTCATCACGCTCTTCGTCCAACCGCTGGAAGAAAACCTGTGCGAGGTCTGGCCGTGGATGGCGCTGTTTGATGACGAAACCCCGATGACCGACCTCATCCACTTCCAGCAGACCATCTTCCTGCAGGACCGGTCCATCCTCGAAAACCAGCTGCCGCGCCTCCTGCCGCTGGATCCGGGGATGGAGATCCCGACGCGGGCGGACCTCACCTCCGTCGCCTATCGCCGCTGGCTCAAGCGGCGGGGCTATACCTATGGCGCGCAACTGGTGGCGGCATGATCCTTTACGACTACGTCCTCAGCCCCGATTGCTACAAGGTCCGGCTCCTTGCCGCGCTGACGGGGGCCAAGATCACCCTGCGGGCGGTGGATTTCCACCCCGGCGCCGAACACCGCAAGCCGGAGTTCCTGAAGATCAACCCCGCCGGAACCATTCCGGTGATGGAGGAGGACGGTCTGGTCCTGACCGATTCCTCGGCGATCCTGACCTATGTCGCGGCCAAGGCGGGGCCTGAATGGCTGGGCGATGACGACGCGCGGATGCGCGCGCGGGTGGCGCAATGGCTCGCCTTCGCGCAGCGCCTGTCGGCCAGCATCGGCAAGGCGCGCACCCATGACATGCTGCAAAAGCCCGCCGACATAGACGCCTGCCGCGCTGGCGGCATCCAGTGCCTGCGCGAGATCGAGGCGGCGCTGGTCGAACAGGATATCCTTGGCGCGCGCTTCCTCGCGGGCGACCGCCCGACGCTGGCCGACATCGCCTGCTTCCCCCATTCCATGCTCGCCCCCGATGGCGGCATCAGCGTGGATGCCTACCCCGCGATCCGCCTATGGACCCGCCGCATCCGCGCCCTTCCGGGCTTCGTCGAAATGCCGGGCATCCACCGCCTGCATGACCTGAAACCCGAACCCGCAAAGGCATGACCATGGCCGGTTACCTGTTCAAGGGCTGCGCGGCAGTCGTCACCGATGCGGGGGCGGCGGATGGCGTGCTGCGCGACGTGGATCTGCTGGTGGAGGGCCCGGCCATCACCGCCATCGGCGCGGGCCTTTCCGCGCCGCAGGGGACCGAGGTGATCGATGCCCGTGGCATGTTCCTCTATCCCGGTCTGGTGAACACCCATCACCACTTCTTCCAGACCTTCGTGCGCAACCGCGCCAACCTTGACTGGACGAAGCTGTCTGTCATCGAATGGCTGGACCTGATCTATCCCATCTTCTCGCGCCTGACGGAGGACTGCTTCTACCACTCCTCCCTCACCGCCATGGCGGAACTGGCCAAGCATGGCTGCACCACCGCCTTTGACCACCAGTATAACTTCCCCCGCCATGCCGGAAAACGCATCGTCGACCGGCAGTTTCAGGCGGCGGCGAAGATCGGCCTGCGCTTCCATGCGGGACGCGGCGGGAACACCCTGCCGAAATCCCAAGGATCGACGATCCCGGACGAGATGCTGGAATCCACCGATGAATTCATCGCTGATTGCGCGCGCCTGATCGACACCTATCACGATGCGGGCCGCTTCAGCATGGGGCAGGTCGTGGTGTCGCCCTGCCAACCGGTGAACTGCCATCTGGACACATTCACCGAATCCGTCGCACTGGCGCGTGACAAAGGCGTCTTCCTGCACAGCCATGTGGGCGAAGGCGAGAGCGAGGTCATCAAGGCCCGCCACGGGATGCGGACGGTCGACTATCTGGAAAAGATCGGCTTCTGCGGCCCCGATACCTTTTACGCCCATTGCTGGGAACTGACCGATGCCGAATTGCGCCAGTTGGCAGCCAGCGGCACGGGCGTCGCCCATTGCCCCGAACCCGTCTATCTGGTGGGGGCAGAGGTGACGGACATTCCCGCCATGGCCGCGTATGGCGTGCGCATCGGGCTGGGCTGCGACGGGGCGGCGTCGAACGACAATTCCAACCTGATGCACTGCATCCATTCGGCCTACATGCTGCAATGCCTCGTCGCGTCGAAACGCGCCCATCCCGTGCCCGACCCGCGGGATTTCCTCGCCTATACCACCACCGGCGGCGCGGCGCTGCTGGGGCGGTCCGACATCGGGCGTCTGGCCCCCGGCATGGCGGCAGACCTTTTCGCTATCGACACCCGCAAGATGGATTACGTGGGCACCCGCCACGACCCTGCCAGCCTGATCGCCAAGGTGGGCGTCGGCAGCCCCGTTGACCTGACCATGGTCAATGGCCGCATCGTCTGGGCCAAGGGCGAATTCCCCGGGCTGGACGAGGCCGAAATGGCCGCCGAGGCCGAGGCGGCGCTGGCAAAGATCGACTTCTAACCAACAATAACAGACCAACAGGAGAGACATATGAACATGATCGCAAGACGGACCTTCCTGCAGACATCGGCCCTTGCCGCCGTTGCTGCCGCCATCGGCGCGCGCGGGGCCTCCGCGCAGGAACCGCTGGGCATCGCGCTGGTGCTGCCTTCGCCCCTTGGCGATGTGGGCTGGTCGCATACGCTGGCGGCGGGGCTTGACCCGGTGAAGGCCGCCTATGGCGATGCGGTCAAGATCACGCTGCTGGAAAACATCGCCGAAGGCCCCGATGCCGACCGCATCATGAACAAGGCGGTGGCCGACGGGAACAAGGTCCTGATCGCGGGCTCCTTCGGCTATCAGAACGGCGCGATGCAGATTGCCAAGCGCGACCCGTCGGTGACGGTGCTGCACGCCTCGGGCTTCATGGTGGCCCCCAACTTCTCGCCCTTCGCGGCCAAGTATTTCCAGGGCACCTACCTGCTGGGCATGGCGGCGGCGGCGCTGTCCAAGACGGGCAAGCTCGGCTCCGTCTCGGCCTTCGCGATTCCGGAACTCATCACTTCGGTCAATGCCTTCACGCTGGGCGCGCAGGCGGTCAATCCGGATGTGGAAGTGTCGGTCGTCTGGGTGAACACCTGGTTCGACCCCGCCAAGGAGCAAGAGGCTGCCAAGGCCCTGATCGCGCAGGGCTGCGACGTGATCTTCTCGAACGCGCAGGACACGCCCTCGGTCATCGCGGCCTGCGAAGAGGCGGGGGTCTACGCCTTCAACCTCAACTCCTCGATGAAGTCCTACGCACCGACCAGATACCTCGGCTGCGTCGCCACCGACTGGTCGCCCTTCTTCAAGGCGTCCGTCGATGCGCATCTGGCGGGCAATTTCGTGGGCGCCAACGCCTTCCTCGGCGTGGCCGATCAGGTGGTCGAGGTGGTGGACTGGTCGCCCGACATTCCGGCCGACATCATGGCCAGGATCACCGAGACCGAGGCGAAGATCGCCGACGGCAGCTTTACCCCCTTCACCGGCCCGATCACCAAGGCCGATGACAGCGAGGGTGTGGCCGCAGGCGCATCCATGGGGGATGCCGAGATCGTGGCGATGGACTGGCACGTGAAGGGCGTCGTGACGCCGCTGCCGCAGTAAGGGCGGCCCATGTCCGCGCCGCTTCTGTCCCTGCGGGGGATGACCAAGGGCTATGGTCCGGTCAAGGCCAATCAGGCCATCGATCTGGACGTGGCCCCCAATTCCATCCACGCCATCCTGGGCGAGAACGGCGCGGGCAAATCCACGCTGATGAAACTGATCTACGGGGTCGAGGCGCCGGACGCGGGCGAGGTGTTCTGGAACGGCGCCCCCGTCCACCTGCATTCCCCGGGCGAGGCGCGGCGTCTGGGCATCGGGATGGTGTTCCAGCACTTCTCGCTGTTCGAGACGCTGACGGTGGTGGAAAACATCTCGCTCATCGTGGCGGGCACGAAGGCCACGCTGGCCGCGCGCATCCGCGAACTGGGCCGCGACTTCGGGCTGGAGGTGGACCCCTTCGCCGAGGTCCACGCCCTGTCGGTCGGTGAACGGCAAAGGGTGGAGATCATCCGCTGCCTGATGACGGAACCGAAGCTTCTCATTCTGGACGAACCGACATCGGTTCTGCCGCCGCAGGCGGTGGGGTTGCTGTTCGAAACACTGCGGCGGCTGCGCGATCGCGGGGTGTCGATCCTCTTCATCTCGCACAAGCTGGACGAGATTCAGGCCATTTGCGACCGCGCGACGATCCTGCGGGCGGGACGCGTGACGGGCAATGTCGACCCGCGCGAGCATGACGCGCATGATCTGGCGCGCATGATGATCGGGCGCGACATGCCCCCGCCGCTGCACCCCGATCCGGTCGAGCCGGGCGAGGTCAGGCTGGAGCTTTCGGGGCTGGACCACGCGCCGGATGATCCTTTCGGCGTGGCGTTGCAGGGGGTGAGCCTGTCTCTGCGCGCGGGTGAAGTTCTGGGAATCGCCGGAATTTCCGGCAATGGACAGTCCGAGCTGTCGCGACTGATTTCCGGCGAGGTGCGCCTGTCCGAGGCGCGGCGGGATGACGTCCGGATGCTTGGTCAGGGGGTCGGCCATCTGGGCCCCGGCGCGCGGCGGGCGCTGGGCTTCGCCTTTGTCCCCGAGGAACGGCTGGGACGCGGGGCGGTGCCCGAGATGACGCTGTCGGACAACAGCCTGCTGACGGCGCATGGTCAGGGGATGCTCCGTCGCGGTTTCATCGACCGCGTGCGCGAGGCGGAATTCACCGCTGCCTGCATCCGCGATTTCGACGTCCGCACCCCGGGCCCCGAGGCAGAGGCGGGCGCATTGTCGGGCGGCAACCTTCAGAAATTCATCATGGGACGCGAGATTTCGCTGCGCCCGAAGGTGCTCTTCGTGGCGCAGCCCACCTGGGGCGTCGACGTCGGGGCAGCGGCGGCGATCCGGCAAAGGCTGGTGGCAATGCGAAACGAAGGGGTGGCCGTGCTGGTGATTTCCGAGGAACTGGAAGAGTTGTTCGAGGTCTGCGACCGCATTCAGGTCATGCACAAGGGCCATCTGTCCGCGTCGCTCGATGCGCGCACGACCCGCGCGGAAGAGATCGGGCGGTTGATGATCGGTGCCGACGGGGTGGCGGCATGACCCTGCGGCTGGTCCGGCGGGAGAAAGCGTCGACCCGCATGGCGGTTCTGGCACCGCTGCTGGCCCTGCTGGCGGCGATGGTTCTGAATCTGTTGCTGTTTCTTGCCATGGGCAAGGATCCTGCGGCGGTCTTTCATGCAATGCTGCTGGAGCCGTTTTCCAGCTGGGCGGGATTTTCGGAAGTGCTGTTGAAGATGGGACCGCTTCTGCTGATCGCCCAAGGTTTGGCGATCGGCTTCCGCGCCAAGGTGTTCAACATCGGGGCCGAGGGGCAGTTCATCCTCGGGGCCATTTTCGCCTCTGCCATTCCTGTCTATTTCCCGCAGGCGACGGGGGCGTGGATCTGGCCCGCCATGCTGGTCCTCGGCGCGCTGGGTGGCGCGCTCTGGGCGGTGGTGCCCGCCTTCTGGCGCGTGCGGCTGAACGCCAACGAGATCCTCGTGACGCTGATGATGAGCCTGATCGCCATTCAGGTGCTGAACTACCTGCTGCTGGGTCCGTGGAAGGATCCGATGGGGTTCAATTTCCCGCAATCGGTGATGTTCCAGTATGACGCGATGATCCCCATCCTTCTGCCCGGCACGCGGGTGAACGTATCGCTGCTGATCGCGCTGTTTTCTGCGCTGCTGGCCTGGGCCTATATGCAGCGCAGTTTCGGCGGCTATCAGTTCCTCGTGGGCGGGCTTGCGCCCAAGGCGGCGACCTATGCGGGCTTTTCCGAGGCGCGGGCGATCTGGCTTTCGCTGCTGATCGGCGGCTTCGCGGCGGGGCTTGCAGGCGCGGCCGAGGTGGCGGGGCCGATCGGCCAGTTGCAGCGGTCGATTTCCACCGGTTATGGCTATGCCGCGATCATCGTGGCCTATCTGGGCGGGCTGCATCCGGTCGGGATTGTGGCCTCGTCGCTTTTCATGGCGGCGCTCTACATCGGCGGGGACAACGCGATGGTGTCGGCTGACCTGCCGGTCGCGGCGGTGCGGGTGTTCCAGGGAACGCTGCTGGTCTGTTATCTGGCGGCAGTCACCTTTGTGCGGTTCCGACTGGACTTTGGCGCAAGCGTCGAGGGGGGCAGGGTATGAGCGGCATGTCCTTCATCCTTGCCGGAATGCTGGCGGCGGCGACGCCTTTCCTTCTGGCGGCACTGGGCGAGTTGGTCGTGGAACGGGCGGGGGTGCTGAACCTTGGCCTCGAAGGCATCATGGCGCTGGGTGCGGTGGTGGCCTTCATCGTGGTCTATCACGGCGGCGGGCATCCGGCGGCCTTTGCGGTTGCGGCGCTGGCGGGCTGTGCGCTGTCGCTGGTCTTCGGGTTCCTTGCGCTGGGGGTCAGGGCCAATCAGGTGGCCGCAGGTCTGGCGGTGGGCATCCTCGGGCAGGGGCTGTCGTCGCTGATCGGGAATTCCTATGAAAGCCTGACGGTGACGGGTCTTGCGAAATGGGCCGTGCCGGGGCTGGCCGACCTGCCGGTGGTGGGCGGTCTTTTCGTGCAGGACATCGTGGTGTGGCTGTCGCTGCTGGCGACAGCGGCGATCTGGGGGATGTTCCGCTTTTCCAAGCTGGGCCTGATCCTGCGCGCGGTGGGGGAAAACCCGCAGGCCGCCCGCGCCATCGGTTACCGCGTCATCGCCATCCGCTATGGCGCGGTGGCCTTCGGCGGGGCGATGGCGGGGCTGGCGGGGGCCTATGCCTCGACCGTCTATACCCCGCTCTGGGCCGACGGGATGATCGCGGGGCGGGGGTGGATCGCGCTGGCGCTGGTCGTCTTCGGCACATGGCTGACGGGGCGCATCTTCTTCGGCGCGCTGCTCTTCGGGGCGGTGTCTCTGGCCAGTCTGGTGGCCCAGACCGAAGGCTGGGCGGTACCGTCGCAACTGCTGTCCAGCCTGCCCTATATCGTGACCATCATTGTCCTCGGGATCATCACCTCGAACAAACGGCTGCTCAAGGTCAACGGCGTCGCCTCGCTGGGGGAACCCTTCGGTCCCTGATGCGCGCGACGGCCTGTCCTAGACCCCGACATAGGCCATGAATTGCGGCGCATCGGCGGTGAGTCCGCGTGCCTCGACCATCTCGGCCACGCGGCCGCCCGCCATGAAGGCGATGCGATCTGCCATCCGCAGCACGGCATCGGGGCGCTGCTCCACAAGCACCGTCGCGACACCTGTCTCTTTCAGTTGCACGACCACGTCGCGGATCAGCGCGATCATCGAGGGTTGCAATCCCTCGGTCGGCTCGTCCAGCAACAGCACCTTCGGCTCCAGACAGAGTGCGCGGCCGATGGCGAGCATCTGCTGCTCTCCCCCTGAGAGGGTCGAGGAAACCTGATCCAGCCTTTCGCGCAGCCGCGGGAAGAGTGTCAGGACACGTTCCCGCGTCTCCTCGCCCATGCCGCGTGTCATCAGCCCGATCCCCAGGTTTTCGGCCACAGTCAGCGGACCGAACAGGCGACGGCCCTGCGGAACATAGGCGATGCCGTGCAGGGGCACGCGGTGGGCAGGCAGGGCGTGCAGCGCCGTGCCGTCCAGCGTGACAGTGCCACGCGTGGCAGGCACAAGGCCCATGATGCATTTCATCAGCGTGGACTTGCCTGCACCGTTCCTGCCCATGACGCAGGTGATCTCGCCCGCCCGCGCCTCGAACGTCAGGTCGCGCAGGACCGTGACGGCGCCATAGCCTGCGCTCACCCCTTCAAGCCGAAGCATCATGTCCCCCGAGATAGGCGTCCTGCACCGCAGGATTGGCGCGGATTTCCGACGGTGTGCCCGTGGCAAGGTGGCGGCCCGCGGCAAGGACGGTGATGCGGGTTGCAAGGTCCATGACCACATCCATGTTGTGTTCGATCAAAAGAACGGTTGTTTCTGGCGCTAAGGACCGGACCAATTGTTTGAAATTTGCAATCTCGCCCGAAGCAAGACCCTGTGTCGGTTCGTCGAGGATCAGCACGCGCGGGCGCAGGGCAAGGCCCATCCCCAGTTCGAGCAGGCGCTGGTGGCCATAGGACAGGGTGCCCGCCGTCTGGGTCGCGCGGTCGGCAAGGTTCACGCGCGACAGGGCGGCGGCAACGTCTGAGGCAAGATCGCGGGTGGCGGTCTGCTGGACGGCCAGCGCGACGTTGTCAAAGACCGACAGCCGCGGGTAGACCGAGGTGATCTGGAACGTATAGGCGATGCCCTTCTTCACGCGGGCATGGGCGGGCAGGCGGGTGATATCCTCGCCCGCCAGCGCGATGGTGCCGGACTGGGCTGGAATACGACCGGACAAGAGGCCGACGAAGGTGGTCTTGCCCGCACCGTTGGGGCCGATCAGGGCATGGATGTCGCCCGTCTGCAGGTCGAAATCCACCCCGTCGACCGCCCGCAGCCCCCCGAAATGGCGCGTCAGCCCTCGCGCGGACAGGATCACGGAAGCCATGTCAGCCACCTTTCGCGGATGGTGCCGAGTATGCCCTTCGGCGCGAAGAGGATCAGCAGCACAAGCGCCACCCCGACGAAAAGGAGCGTCGCCGTGGTGTAGCTGCCCGCGATGTCGACAAGATAGAACATGGCGGCCGTACCGACCAAGGGGCCGAGGACGGTTCCCGCCCCGCCCATCAGCACCCAGAGCATGGGCAGGATGGAATACTGGATGGTGGCAAAGCTGGCCCCCGCATAGCCGAAAAGCAGCGCATAGGCCGCCCCTGCCGCGCCCGAGAACAATCCCGACAGGACCAGCGCGGTCAGCTTCACCGCAAAGGTGTTGTAGCCCAGCATCCGCGATCGGTCCTCGTTTTCCCGTATCGCGACCAGCGTCCGGCCGAGCCGGCTTTGCACCAGCGCGAGCGAGGAGAGCAGCGCCGCCGAGAAGAGCGCATAGGCGATGGTTGCGCGGGCAACGTCCGCTGACAGGCCGGGCAGCAGTGCCGCCGCATCGGGCAGGACCAGCCCCTCGTCCCCGCCGGTGACGGGGCCGAAATACAAAAGTGTCAGGTATCCGGCCTGCGCGAACATCAACGTCACGATCATGAAGCTTACACCTGCCGTCCGCAGCGCCAGAAGGCCCGTCACCCCCGCCACGAGCCCCCCGGCGAGCAGTCCCGCGACAAGGGCGGGCAGTTGCGGCAGTCCCAGATAGGTGATCGGCAGTGCCGCACCATAGACCCCCGCCGC
This sequence comes from Paragemmobacter amnigenus, assembly GCF_009908265.2. GTDB lineage: Bacteria > Pseudomonadota > Alphaproteobacteria > Rhodobacterales > Rhodobacteraceae > Paragemmobacter > Paragemmobacter amnigenus. Next base: position 316,583 of record NZ_JAAATX020000002.1, read on the forward strand.
AAAGAACAGCGCATGGCCCAGTGACAAAAGCCCCGTATAGCCGAAGGCAAGGTTGTAGCCGATGGCAAAGACCGCAAGCACGAGGATGCGCGCAAGGTTGGTGGCATGGTAGGGCGGCAGGGTCGCCAGCAGCACGGCCAGCACAGCCAGCGTGAAAAGGTGGAGTGTCCAGATCCTCATGCCTGTTTCGCCCCGAACAGCCCCTGCGGGCGGAACACCAGCACCATAGCCACAAGCAGCGTGGCAAGGATCTTGGCCAGCGTGGGCGACCAGAAGAAGGCGATCAGCCCGTCGGACAGGCCGATGAAGACGGCCGCGATGATGGTGCCGCGCAGCGATCCCAGCCCGCCCACGATGACAGTGATGAAGGCCAGCAGCAGCGGGTCATGTCCCATCAGGTAATGCGCCTGCTGGATGGGCACGATCAGCACGGCGGCGATGGCCGCCAGTCCCGCGCCAAGGGCGAAGACGCCCGCATAGACGCGGTCCACGTCGATGCCGAAGGCCTGCGCGGTTTCGCGGTCTACCTGCGTGGCGCGCATCACGAGACCCGCCTTCGTGCGGGTCAGAAACAGCCAGACCCCGATCAGGACGAGGGTGGCAAAGAGGATCACCGACAGCTTGTAGGCGGAATAGCCGAACCATGGCAGCTGGATGCGGAAGTTGAAGGGCGGTTCCACCGGCATGGCCTGCGGACCGTAGAAGGACAGCGCGGCTTGCTGGAAGATATACATCAGCCCGATGGTGGCGACGATGGTCGCTTCGGGTTCGTAGTCCAGCCGTTTCAGGACGATCCGGTCCGCCAGCGCAGCCAGCGCCGCGACGAACAGCGGCGCCACGGCCAGCGCCACGAGGAAGGAGGCCCATGCAGGCCCGCCCACCCATGTGGTGATGAACCATGCCGAGACCGCGCCCAGCATGAAGAATTCGCCATGGGCCACGTTCACGACGCGCATCACGCCGAAGACGAGCGAAAGCCCCACGGCGGTAAGCGCCAGCGTGGCAGCCGTGACCGCGCTTTCCATCAGCGCGAGAAGGAGGAAGGGACCGAAACCCAAGGGGACACCCGTTCTGGTCGGGGGCGGGCGGACCCGCCCCCTCTGGTTGCGTTGAAGGGGAACCGGTCAGAACGACTGGGTCGAATAGTCCACAGCGTCGGCGTACTGCCCGTCCTCGATCGCGGTCTGGTGGACGCGCATCAGCTTGCCCCCTTCGACCTTCGATATGAACTGGTGGCCGAAGACCTGATGGGTCTTGCCGTTGAACACCTTGGCCCCCTGCGGGTGGTCCTGCCCTGCGTCGAAGGTGGTCATGGCTTCCACCGCCTCGACGAATTTCTGGCGGTCGGCGGGGCCTTGGTAGCCTGCGGCCTCCATCCCTTTCTTGATGACCGACAGGGTTTCCCAGACGCTGAACATGTGGCTGTAGGTGGCCACATCCGCCGCATCGCTGACCGAGGCGCCGTTGTCGTCCACGCCCACGGCGGCGCGGTAGAAGGTTTCCGCCTCGGACGCATCGGCCTGTTTCACGCGGTTATGCGCTTCCCAGAAATGCGTGCCTTCGAGGAATTCGAGACCGGGCGAGGCGGTGTCGACGGCCTCGAGGCTGTCGATGAAGCCGAAGATCTGGGGCCGCGCGCCCGATCCGTAGAAATCGCCCAGTTCCTTGACGAAGGTCAGGACGGCAGGGCCGACCATTACGTGGTAGAGCACCTCGGTCTCTGTCGGGATCTGCGGCAGATAGCGGGTGAAGGTGGTCTCGGTCGGCGGGATGGCGATCTGGGCGATCACCTCGCCGCCCTGCGCCTTGACCGCTTCGGTGAAGAAATCGCGGTGGTCATAGCCGAAGGCGTAGTCGGGATAGACCATCGTGACCTTCTTGCCGAGGTTCTGCGTCACCCAAGGCGCCATCGACGACACCTGCGCGCGCACGTCGGTGATACCGGGCTGCATCGTCCAGCGGTTCAGCATGCCGGAGGCCACGTGATAGCCTTCGGAGCAGACGAGGTAGGGGATCTTCAACTCGCCCGCGCGGGGGGCGGACCCGATGACGACGTGGGAAAAGAGCGGGCCGAAGATCAGGTCGCAACCGGCCTGCGAGGCCAGCTTTTCCACCACTTCCGCGCCGCGCTTGGGGTCGGTGGCGTCATCCTCGAAGACGATTTCCACGGGGCGTCCGTTGATGCCGCCCGCGTCGTTTACCACCTTCAGCGCGGCCTGCGCGGTGCGTTCGTACCAGCGGCCATAGGCGGCGCCGATGCCGGTGCGGTGCAGCTGGAAGCCCAGCTTGATGGGGGCGGCCTGCCCCCAGACATGGCCGGGCAGGGCCGCCGAGGCGAGAAGGCCCGCGCCCATGCCTTTCAGCAGGGTGCGGCGGGTCGGGGTGATCAGGTTGGTCATGGTTCACTCTCCGCTGTTGGTGGGACGCGTCTGTCGCGCGCCTTCGGGTTGGAACTGGTCACTTTTGAACATGGCGGGTCATCCGCTGCGCGCCGTGGACAAGAGCCACAGGCCAAGGCTGGTATAGCCCACCATCAGCACGGTCATCGGCAGATGTGACAGCGCGCGGGCGGCAGGGCCGGCAAGTTTCAGGGTCAGGTAGACGGCCAGCAGATGCGCCAGCAGGATGGCCGTGAATTGTGCGCCATAGATGGCGGGCATGACTGTCGGATCGGTCAGGAAGCCGAAAGAGACGAAGAATTCCGACAGGCCAAGCAGGCTGTCGCCGCGGAACAGCGGGTCGTTCAGGGCGGCCAGCGTATATTGCCCCGCCGTCAGCAGCGTCACCAGATAATGCGCTGCGTGATAGCCTGCGGCGATGGCAAGGAAGGACAGCATCACCGGACCGGTGCGGAGGCTGCCGCCGCTCCACTGGCCCAGCCGCAGCGCGCCGAGGATCGTTGTGGCGGTAAGCGCCCATGTTGCCAGAAGCCCCGCCGTATTCACCCCCATCACCGCCGACCGGCCCGTCGGTTCCAGCGGGTTCTCCCCGATCAGGCCCATCCACCAGAAGGTCTCCATAAGCCCGTCGAAGGTCAGCGCGGCAAGGGCCAGCGTCACAAAGGCCGTGGCGCTGGGCGTCAGCGCCTCCATCCGCAGGACCTGCGCGCCGGGCCAGCCCAGCATCAGCCACACGCGATCCCCCGACCGGTCGAGCCAGAGCGGCGCAACGCGGGCGAGATAGCCCATGAGGACGGTCAGGAACTCTCCCTTTTCCAGCCAGTCCTCGCCCTCCAGCACCGCAAGCACAAAGATCACGCCCCAATAGATCAGGGCCGTCGTCGCCAGAACGAAGGGATCGTCGGGCGAAAGCGAGATCATCTGGAACCATACAAAGCCCGCATAGCCCGCGACGGCGGGCAGGTGGCCGAGCCGCGCGAGGCCGATCCCGCCTGTCCGGCCAAGCAGGGTGCGCATGATCCGGACGGGGCCGGTCCACGGATTGATCGGGCGCCACAGGTGCCCGAAAAGCATAGAGCCGAGCGGGACCGCGATCCAGATGCCGGTCCAGAAGACCAGCGTCATGAGGTTGTGCATCGGGTCGCGGGCGCCAAGCCAGCCCACAAGGACAAGTCCCAGAAAACAAAGGAATGACAGGTAGGAACTCAGGGTTTCCGGCAGCAGGACGCGCCGTTCCATGATCCGGCGGGGCTGGGGATCGGGCAGGGCGCGGGTGGCCGCGCCGATCAGGGCCGTCATGGCAACGGTGACGGCCGCCCCTGCGATGTACCAGCCCGTGGGAAGCGTCAGGACCACCGAAGGCGGCAGCGCGCAGGCGAAGGCGGCTGTCGGCAACAGCACGGCAACCTGTGCCGTGAAGGCTGCAACACTTTGTTTTGTTAGGCAAATCCGGCCATTCCGTGGTGCTGCCCACCCGCTCCGGCCCATCGTGCCGCGGGTCCTGCCCGTAAGCGTCGCGCGGCGGTGGGTGGGGTCAGGCAAGGGTGGACTCCGGTTCGGGAACGGACAGGGCGAGGGGGCCGACCGTCCTGTGTTCAGGGTGCAGGAAAAGTGCGGCGGCCTCAATGAGTCCCTGCGTGCGGAAGGCGCGGGCGGCGGCCTCTCCGGCGCAAAGCGCCATGACCGCTTCCTGTCTGCCTATTGTGCCGACAGCCGTCGTCACAAGGCGGTGGCCGAGGTCGCTGTCGGGGGCAAGGTCGAGGGCAGGCCGGCGGGTGATGCCGGGATGGCCGGGCAGATCCACGGCATTGGCGATCATGGTCGCCGCCGCGTCGGCCATGGGGGCGGAGCGGGCAAGCACGGTGACGGCATCGGCGATGCCCAGCGAATGGGACCGCCCGCGCCAGCCGGAGGTGGCGATGCCGCGGACGGGATCTGCGTGGCGGATGGTGACACGGTCGGGCAGATGATGGGGCTGATGGGGGCGGGCGGCGATGGCGCAGGTCAGGCTTTCGCCGCGGTCGAGATGCAGCGCGATGTCGCCGCCGTTGTTGGCATAGGCGCGAGTGATGCCGGGGCGGACGAAGAGGCGCAGGATTTCTTCGGCCACAGCCCCCGCCACGGCGGCCATTGGGGTGATGAAGGCGGGGCGGAAGGGGGCGGTAGCGGCGGCCATGCGGCGGGCGACGGGGCCGTGAAGGGGGGCATCGGGCGCGCGAAGGGCGGGGAGTTCGGCGCAGAGTTCCGGCAGGATCGCGGGGAAGCGGTCTGCCACGGCGGCGTAGCCTTCGGTCAGGGCGCGCGGGTCGCCCCAGCCCTGCAGGATCACGTCGATGGGGCCGTGGTTCAGGTGCAGCCGGTTGCCGGGAAGCCATGCGATGCGGGCGGTCATGTCGGGCCGCCTCTCGGGTGGAGTTTCGCGGCGGTGGGATATTCGCCGCCGCGGTCGATGATGTCGGGCAGCGACCGGATCGCGTCGTCATGGCCGCCGAGGCGCAGGTAGGCGTCGCGGGGCAGGGTGAATTCGAGCGGGGCCACCAGCGCGGGGGTGGGGACATAGCCGAAGGCCCCGCGCGGCAGGCGGGTGACATCGACCATGAAGGTGATCCCGCCGCCCGGCCAGATGTAGCAGTCCGCCCCGCCGGAGGTCAGCCGCGTCTCGCCAGACTGGACGGACCGCGTAAGGCGCACGGGGTTCTTCGTCACGCCCGCCCGCAGCGACCCGCCGGCGCCGCCCATGAAGAGGACGGTGCAGAGGGAGGGTTCGCAATTCTCGTCAATCAGGGCGACGGTGGGAAGGAGATCGGGGGGGAGGGGGTGGCGTTGCGGCTTGAGGTTGTCATCCAATACGTAAAATACGTAATCTTCGCCGGTGGTGGAGACCATGAGGAGCCGCAGGCCGGGACGCGCGCCTTTCTTCGGGTTCCAGTCGCCGAGGATTTCGAGCGGGTCGGTCAGTTTCGTCCCGCCCCAGCCGAGGCCGGGTTCGGAGACGCGGAAATAGCGGCCCGGGGTGGAGCGGTGACCCTTTATCCGGATGCCCGTGGGTTCCCAGCCGATGACCTTGCCTGCCTGATGTTCGGACACGACGCCGGTGATGTGGTCGTCCACGACCACCACCTCGTCCACCAGACCCTGCCACTGGCTGGCGAACATGCCGATGGTGGCGGAGCCGCAGCCGACGCGCATGCGGCGTTCGGGCGTGCCGTCCACGATGGGGGGGTGACCTGCCTGCACGGTGACGGTGGAGCCGTGGTCGATGGACAATTCCACCGCCTCGCCGTTGCAGAGCGCGAGGAGGGCCGAGCAGGTGAGGCGGCCTTCGGCCTTGCCCCCGCCGGTCAGGTGGTGGACGCCGCCGAGCGAGAGCATCTGCGAGCCGTATTCGGCGGTGGTCACATGTCCCACGGGTTCGCCCATGTGCCGCACGGTTGCGCCTTCGGGGCCGAGGTGGCGGTCGGTGTCGATCTTCACCTTGACCCCGCAGTAGGAGAAGATCGCCTCGGTCACCACGGTGACCATGTCGGCGCCGTCGATCTGCTGGCTGACGATGAAGGGGGCGGGTTTGTAGTCGGGATAGGTGGTGCCCGAGCCGATGCCGGTGACGGTGGTGTCGTCGGGGACGAGGCCGTCGGTCCATGTGGCGGCGGCGAAGGGGATGATGCGGTGCCCTTGGTCAAGGGCATGGGTCAGCAGCGCGACGGGATCGGTACGGACGATGCGGCCCGCGTCATTGGCATAGCGGTCGCAGGCCCCCGTCTGGCCCGGCGCGATGTAGCACATCACGGGGCAGGCATCGCAGCGGATCTTTTCGGGGGCGGCTGTCATGGACGGCCCCGCGCCGCTTTGCCGGGCTGGCCTCGGCGGGGGGCTGTCTGCCCCCCGCACCCCCCGAGGATATTTGGGAACAGATGAAGGGGGCGGATCATGTCTCTGCCCCCTTGATCGCGGCGAGGATGCGGTGGGGCAGGGCGGGCAGGCGGGTGATCTCGGCCCCTGTGGCGTGGCGGATGGCGTTCAGGATGGCGGGGGCGGTGGGGATGAGGACGTGTTCGCCAAGGCCCTTGGCACCGAAGGGGCCTTCGGGATCGGGGACCTCGATCAGGATGGATGTGATGGGCGGGACGTCGGAGGTGGTGGGGATGAGGTAGTCGTGCAGGTTCTCGGTCCGGCCGGGGGTGTATTCCTCCATCAGGGCAAGGCCGATGCCCTGCGCGATGCCGCCTTCGATCTGGCCGGTGGCGAGGAGGGGGTTGATCGCGCGGCCAAGGTCGTGGGCGGCGGTGATGCGGTGCAGGGTGACGGTGCCGAGCGCGGGGTCGACGGACAGTTCCACCATCTGCGCGCCGTAGCCGTAGACGGCATAGGGGCGGCCTTGGCCGTTTTCGTCAAGCGGGGCGGTGGGGGGATCGTAGGTCGCCTCGGACGAGAGGGCGTAGCCGAGCGGGTCGGTGGGCAGGGAGGCGAGGTCGATGCGGCGGGTGGTGCCCGCGTCGGTGATGGTGAGCACGGGACCGTCGAGCGAGAGGGTGGCGGCGTCGGAGGCGTTTGCGTGGCGCAGGATGGCGGCGCGCAGCGCGCGGGCGCTGTCATGGGCGGCGCGGCCGGAGACATAGGTCTGGCGCGAGGCGGAGGTCTTGCCGGCGTCGGGGGTGAGGGCGGTGTCGGGGCCGATGAGGTGGAACTGCGCGACGGGCAGGCCCAGTGCCTCGGCGGCGATCTGGGCGATGACGGTGTTGGAGCCCTGGCCGATGTCGGTGGCGCCCTGATGCAGGGTCAGGGTGCCGTCGCGGGTGAGGCCGATCCGGATGGTGGAGGGGTTGGGCAGCGAGGTGTTGCCGCAGCCATACCAGCAGGAGGCGATGCCGACGCCGCGGTGGGGGCTGGCGGCGGCCTCGTCCAGCGCGCGCTTCCAGTGGGGGCGGAGCGCCTCCAGACAGTGCGCGATGCCCGTGGCGTGCAGGATCTGGCCGGTGGCGGAGGCGTCGCCGTCGCGCAGTGCGTTCCGCAGGCGGAAGTCGAGGCGGTCGAGGCCCGCCTTTTCGGCGAGGCGGTCATAGAGCGTTTCCTGCCAGATGGCGGCCTGAGGGACGCCGAAGCCGCGGAAGGCACCCGAGACGGGGTTGTTGGTGTGGATCGCGCGGGCGGTGGCGCGGACATTGGGGGTCAGGTAGGGGCCGGTGGCGTGGACAGGCACGCGGTTGGCGACGGTGGGGCCCCAGCTGGCATAGGCGCCGGTGTCGAAGCGCCCGTCGAAGTCCAGCGCGGTGATGCGACCCGTGGCGTCGCAGGCGATGCGGCCCGACATCTGCGCGGGGTGGCGTTTGGTGGTGGAGGCCATGCTTTCCGCGCGGGTATAGGTCATCCGCACGGGGCGTCGCAGTTTCAGCGCGGCCAGGCCGAGGAGCGGTTGCAGCGAGAGGTCAAGCTTGGAGCCGAAGCCCCCGCCCACGGCAGAGGGGAGGATGCGGACGCGGTCGGGCGGCAGGGCGAGGATGGTGGCGGTGTCGTCGCGGTCCATCACGGGGGCCTGCGTGCAGGCGCGGATGCAGAGCGTGTCGCCCTCCATCCATGCGGCGCCTGCCTCGGGTTCGATATAGGCGTGTTCGACGAAGGCGGTGGTGATGGAGCCTTCGACGACATGGGCCGAGGTGGCGAGCGCGCTGTCCACCTCTCCCTTGACCACGCGCCCCTGCGTGAGCAGGTTGCCGGGGCGGTTCGGGTGGACGAGGTCGGGCGCGGTTTCCGCCGTGGCGGGATCGGTCAGGGCGGGGAGCGGGGTCCAGTTGATCGGGAAGGCGGAGAGGTCGGGGTCGTGGCCTGGTTCGGTGGCAATCAGGGCCACGGCTTCGCCACGGAAGCGCGCGGGGCTGGGGGCGAGGGCGGGCTGGTCGGCGAAGGGCGGGATGACGCCAAAGGCATTCCGGCCGGGGATGTCGGCGGCGGTGAAGACGGCGGCGATGCCGGGTCGGTTGGCATAGGCGGCGAGGTCGCCGAAGGTGAAGGCGGCATGGGCATGGGGCGAGCGGATGGCGTGCAGGGTCAGCGCGCCTTCGGGGATCACATCCGCGCCGAAGAGATCGCCCGCCACCTTTGCCGCACCGTCCAGCCGCTGGAGCGGCTGGCCCACGGCGGGGCCATCCGGAGGCGGGTCCACGGGCAAGCCCGTGTCGCAGACCGCCGCAATGATCTTGGCGTATCCGGTGCAGCGGCAGAGGACGCCGCCAAGGGCCTGTTCCGCCTCGGCCGTGGTCGGGGCGGAGGTGCGGGACAGGAGGTCCGCCGCCGCCATCAGCATTCCCGGCGTGCAGATGCCGCATTGCGCGGCGCCGTGGCGCAGGAAGGCCGCGCGCAGGCGGGTGAGGGTCGGGGTGTCCGCCTCGACCGTTTCCACGCGACGGCCTGCGACACGGGCGGCGGGGATGAGGCAGGCACAGGTGGCACGCCCGTCCACGAGCACCGTGCAGGCCCCGCAATCCCCCGCGTCGCAGCCGACCTTGGTGCCCCTGAGGCCCAAGGTTTCGCGCAGCACATCGGTCAGGCGGCGGGTGGGCGGGCAATCCGCCGAGACGGATCGGCCGTTCAGGGTGAAGTCGATCATGCCGCGCACCCCGCAACGGCACGGCGGAGCAGTTCGGTCGCTGCCGTCAGCCGGTAGGCGGCAGTGGCGCGGATGTCGTCGATGGGGGCAAGCGCCCGCGCAAGGGCCGCTTCGGTGATCAGGGCGGGCGCGTCTTGCAGGCTGTGACCGGTCAGGGCGTGTTCCAGTTCGGGCAGGCGGGTGGCGACGGGGCCGCAGGCGCCCACGGCAAGCCGGGCCTTGGCGATGCGGGGCCCATCCAGCGTGAGGTTGGCGGCAACCATGGCGATGGAGATCACCAGATGGGCCCGCGCGCCGAGCTTGAGAAAGCAGGAGCGACCCGCGAGTGCGGCGGCGGGGATATGGATTGCGGCCAGCACCTCGCCCTGCCCAAGCGCGGTGCGGCGGGGGCCGAGCAGAAAGGCCGCGAGGGGCAGATGGCGGCTGCCGTCAGGTCCGGCGAGTTCCACGCCAGCGTCCAGCGCCAGCAGCGGCGGGATGCCATCGGCGGCGGGCGAGGCATTGCACAGGTTGCCGCCGATCGTGCCCGCGTTCTGGATCTGTCGCCCGCCCACCTGCAGCGCGGCCTGTTGCAGGGCGTGCAGGGCTGGGGGAAGCGCGGCCTCGGCCAAGGTGGACCATGTGGTCGCGGCCCCGATCCGCAGACCATCCGCAGTCCGGTCGATGCCGCAAAGGGCAGGAATGGCGGTCACATCCAGCACGTCACCGGCAAGGTCCTGCGCCTGCGTGGCGGGATAGAGGTCGGTTCCCCCCGCAAGAACCTGCGCCGTGCCTGACGAAAGCAGGGCGACCGCCTCGGGCAGGGTCTGGGGGCGGGAGTAGCGCATCCTTGGACCGTCGATTGTTGGTATGCATACGAGATTGGGGTGGTGCCGGGGATTCTGTCAACAGCCTTGCAGGCGAGACTTGCACGGCGGCGGAGCGGGGCGGATAAGGGGATATGGGCAAGGCGACCGCTTATCTTCTGGACGAGCAGATCGGCTATCTGCTGCGACGCGCGACGCAGCGGCATCTGGCGATTTTCTCGGCCCGCATCCCGCGCGTGACGACGACGCAATGGGCGGTGCTGGCGCGCCTGATGGAACTTGGACCGCTGTCGCAGAACCTGCTGGGGCGCGAGACGGCGATGGATGCCGCCACCGTGAAGGGCGTGGTGGACCGTCTGGCACGCGAGGGGCTGGTGGCGACTGCGCCCGATCCCTCGGACCGGCGGCGGTTGATCGTGGGGCTGACCGGCGAAGGGCGTGCCTTCTGCGAGGAGGCTCTGGCCAGCGCGGCCCGCGTATCGGACGAGACGCTTGCCCCGCTGGGGCCGGAGGAGCGGCGCGTCCTGCTGGACCTTCTGGCGCGGCTGGTCTGACGGGCGCGGAGGTCGCGGCGGGACAAGCCGTCGTCGCGGGCGGGCATGTGCGGCGGCGGGGGAACGGGCAGCCTGCAGGCAGCCAGAAGGAGCGACAGGCATGGCAGACCCCGCCCGATCCGCAGCGTTTCCGCATCTTTTCAGCCCCTTGCAGATCAGGGGCGCGCGACTTCGCAACCGGATCATGTCGACCGGGCATGATACGGTCCTGCCGACGGATGGCACGGTGAACGAGGCGCTGGTCGAATATCACCGCGCGCGGGCCAAGGGCGGGGCGGGGCTGATCGTCACGCAGGTGGCGGGGGTGCACGAGACGGCGCGCTATACCTCGCACCTGCTGATGGCGACGGATGACGGCTGCATCGCGGGATACCGCCGTCTGGCCGAGGCGGTGAAGGCCGAAGGCTGTGCGATCTTCTCGCAGCTGTTCCATCCGGGGCGCGAGATCATGGAAAGCGCGGACGGACTGCTTGCCGTGGCCTATGCGCCGTCCAGCGTGCCGAACGAGCGGTTCCATGTGATGCCGCGCGCGCTGACCCAGCCGATGATCGACGAGATCGTCGCGGGCTACGGGGCGGCGGCGCGGCGGATGTGGCAGGCGGGGCTGGACGGGGTGGAAGTGGTGGCCAGTCACGGCTATCTGCCCGCGCAATTCCTGAACCCGCGCGTGAACCTGCGGAGCGACGGATATGGCGGCGATGCGGCGGGGCGGTTGCGTTTCCTGCGCGAGGTGCTGGGGGCCATCCGTGCGGCGACGGACGAGACCTTCGTGGTCGGCCTGCGGATCAGCGCGGGCGAGCGCGATGACGAGGGGCTGACGGCAGACGAGGCGCTGGCGGCCTGTGTCGCGCTGGGCGAGGGGCTGGATTACGTGAACGTCACGACGGGCACGTCGGCCACGGTCGGCGGGGCCGTGCATATCGCGCCGCCCATGGCCTTTGCCCCCGGCTATGTCGCACCCGATGCGGCGGCGTTCCGCAAGGCGCTGAAGGTTCCGGTCTTTGTTGCGGGTCGCATCAACCAGCCGCAGGAGGCCGAGGCGATACTGGCCGCGGGGCGGGCGGATGTCTGCGGCATGACGCGGGCGCTGATCGCGGATCCCGAGATGCCTGCCAAGGCCGCGCGCGGGGCGGTGGACAACATCCGCGCCTGCATCGGCTGCAATCAGGCCTGCATCGGGCATTTCCACAAGGGGCTGCCGGTGTCCTGCATCCAGCATCCCGAAACGGGGCGCGAACTGGCCTATGGCACGTTGCGGCCCGTGGCGCGGCGCAAGCGGGTCATGGTGGTGGGGGGCGGGCCTGCGGGGATGAAGGCGGCGGTCACGGCGGCGAGGCGGGGGCACGATGTCACGCTTTACGAGGCGTCCGCGCAACCGGGCGGGCAGGCGCTTCTGGCGCAGCTTTTGCCGCGGCGGGCGGAGTTCGGGGGGATCGTCACCAACCTGATGCGCGAGATGGAACTGGCGCAGGTAGGTCTGCGGCGGGGCGTGCGGGTGGATGCCGCGCTGGTTGCGGCAGAGCGGCCCGATGCGGTGATCCTTGCCACGGGGGCAGTGCCGCATGTGCCGGAGCTGCCCACCGACGGGGGGGTGCAGGTGGTGACGGCCTGGGACGTCCTGCGCGGCGAGGTGGCGGCAGGGGCGCGCGTGGTGGTGGCCGACTGGCGCTGTGACTGGATCGGTCCGGGCGTGGCCGAGCGGCTGGCGCGGGCGGGGTCGTCGGTCACGCTGGCCGTCAACGGTCTGCACGCGGGCGAGGTGCTGCCCCTTTACGTGCGGGATGACATCGCCGCCAACCTGCATCGCCTGCGGGTCGAGGTGCGGCCCTATGCGCGGCTGTTCGGAACGGCGGGGGATACCGTCTTTCTCCAGCACACACCCAGCGGCGAGGCGATGGAGGTGGAGGGCGTGGACACGCTGGTGCTCTGTCTTGGCCACTGCCCCGTGGACGATCTGTCGGCGGCCATCGAGGCGATGGGGATCGAGGTGTGGATGGCCGGTGACTGCCTTGCGCCGAGGACGGCGGAAGAGGCGGTCTTCGAGGGGCTGAAGGCGGGGAACGCGGTCTGACCCGCGCGCCCGCTCACGTGCCGTTGCAGCCGCGCGTCAGGTCAAGATCGGCGCTTCGTACCGCGGTCGTGACGTCCATCAGGCCCAGCACGGTGTGGAACAGGTTGTCCTGTGTGACGGGAGCGTCTGCCTTTGCCGCCAGGCAGCTCCCGTCGACCCCGAGCGCGTTCCGGTAGGCATCGGAAAGCCACATGACCATCGGTACGCTGGTCTGCGTTTCGGGCGCCATGAAGTAGGGCGCGGCGTGCAGGTAAAGCCCGTTCTCGCCCAGCGACTCGCCATGGTCGGACAGGAAGACGACGGCGGGGAGCACCGTTTCCTGCGCATTCAGCATGTCGATGGTCCGCGAGATGACGTGGTCTGTGAACAGGATCGTGTTGTCATAAGCGTTGGTGATCTCTTCCGCCGTGCAATCGGCAAATTCGGCGGTGTGGCAGGCGGGTTTGAAGGTTTCGAATTCGCGCGGATAGCGCAGGTAGTAGGAGGGGCCGTGGCTGCCGATCATGTGGATGAACAGCACCGTGTCGCGGGTGATGTCGGGAAGGGCGGCAGCGAGGGGGGCAAGGAAGACCGCATCGGTGCATTCGCCTTGGGCACAGGCGGCGGGGTCGTCCGAAGGGCCCATCCGCCGCACCCTGCCCAGCCGCGATGCCGTGCCCTGATCGCCTGTGTTGTTGTCCCACCAGAGCACATCGACACCGGCATGGCCCAGCACGTCGATCAGGTTCTCTTGCCTGATGGCCGCATCGTAGGAATAGCCGTCCTGCGTCAGGTTCGACATCATGCAGGGGACCGACACGGCGGTCGACGTCCCGCAAGCGGTGACGTCCGAGAAGTTCACGACGCCGCGCTTCGCCAGTTGCGGCGTGGTCGGGCGGTCGTAACCGTTGAGCGCGAAGTTCTGCGCGCGGGCGGTTTCGCCCACGAAGACCACGGTCAGCACCGGCTTTGCTGCCGCAGTGACAAGCGGCCCCTTCCTTGCGTCACGGCCCAGCGGAGCGACCGTCACGTCGCGGGATTTCAGCATCATCTTTGCATAGCGTGCCGCGCCGCCGATGGCTGCGCCGGGCTGGTAGCTAGCCAGCACGTCCTTGCGCTCGCGGGCGACGGCGGAGAAGGCCTTGTAATCCGAAAACAGCGCAGCGGCGAACACCGCAACGGTCAGCGCTACGGTCATCACCCAGCGCCAAAGGCCACCCAGCATGCCCGCCGGGCGCACTTTGAACCACATGGCCGCGACCGAGGGCAGGATGCCCCAGACCAGCACATGGATCACGAAGTTCGCGGTGACGAGGTGTTTCGACTCGGTCACTGTCGTCAGCATCGCGTTCTGGATCATCTCGCGGTCGATCACGATACCGAGCTTGTCCATGTAGTAGGATGTGACGGCGGACAGGGTGAGCAGGACAACGGCGGCGGGGCGCAACAGGACGCGCAGACCGAAGACGACCAGCGTCAGGAGCGTCAGCATCCAGACTGCCATCCCCCAGCCCAGCAGTTGCAGCGGGTGGTCCCCGAAGACCGCATAGGCGCGGCCCCAGAAGGTGGCGTTGTCCGCCGCCATGATGAAGGCCGACACGCCCAGCGCATAGGTCAGTGCGGACACTTCGGGGCGACGGGACAGCCGCCTGTCCGCAAGACCGCGTGTCCAGGTCCGGGGGGGCGCGTCCGGTGTGCCGGTCCGGTCGGCGGGCAAGGTCGGTGCGGTCACGTCATGTCATCCTGAAGGCGCACCGCGACGGGTGCCGTTCCGCCGGCCGCTAGCGGGTCGTGCGGGCGCGCACCATGGGCCGAAGGTGCGGCCTGCACGGGATAGAACCTGAGTTGCAGGCGGCTACGGGCGCGCGGCTGCCGATGTATCCGTTTTGCCGGAATCGTTTTCCGTGATATTGACGAAGCGGGTGCAATGGACGTATATCCGCTAAAACGGATGAGGTTCCGACATGGCAGACAAGATCGCCTTCCTGTCCCATCTTCAAGACGAGCTTGCCGGGCTCGACCGTGACGGGCTTTTCAAGCGCGAGCGCATGATCATTGGCGCGCAGGGGGCACATGTCCGCATGGACGGGCGCGACATGCTGAACCTCTGCGCCAACAACTATCTGGGACTGGCCGATGATCCGCGCCTGATCGGGGCGGCTGCCGCCGCGATGGCGGATCACGGTTATGGCATGGCGAGCGTGCGCTTCATCTGCGGCACGCAGGACCTGCACCGGACGCTCGAGACGCGGCTTGCGCGCTATCTGGGCAAGGAGGACGCAATCCTGTTTGCCGCCTGCTTCGACGCCAATGGCGGGCTGTTCGAACCGTTGCTGGGGCCCGAGGATGCGGTGATCTCGGACGCGCTGAACCATGCCAGCATCATCGACGGCATCCGCCTGTGCAAGGCGCGGCGCTATCGCTATGCCAATTCCGACATGGCCGATCTGGCGGCGCAACTGGACAAGGCGCGGGCGGATGGTGCGCGCTTCATCCTGATCGCGACGGATGGCGTCTTTTCGATGGACGGCTATCTGGCGAACCTGCCCGAGATCACGGCGCTTGCCGAAGAGTACGGCGCGCTGGTGATGGTGGACGATTGCCACGCCACAGGGTTCATGGGGCCGAAGGGGCAGGGGACGCCCGCGCATTTCGGGGTAGATGTCGATATCCTGACCGGCACGCTGGGCAAGGCGCTGGGCGGCGCGCTGGGCGGCTATGTCGCCGGGCCGCAGGCGGTTGTTGACCTGCTGCGGCAGAGGGCGCGGCCCTATCTGTTTTCCAACGCGCTGCCGCCTGCGGTGGTGGGCGCGGCGCTGGCGGCGCTGGACATTGTCGAGGGTGCCGATGACTTGCGCGCGCGCTTGTTCGACAATGCCCGCTACTGGCGCGCGGGGCTGGAGGCGGCGGGTTTCACCCTGCTGCCCGGCGAGCATCCCATCGTGCCTGTGATGCTGGGCGAGGCGTGGCTGGCGCAGGAGATGGCCGCGGAGCTGGGCCGGCGCGGCGTGCATGTGGCGGGGTTCTTCTTCCCCGTCGTGCCGCAGGGCCGCGCGCGCATCCGCACGCAGATGAATGCGCGCCTGACGCGGGACGATCTGGATTTCGGGCTGGAGGCCTTTGTTGGGGCTGGCCGTGCGCTGGGGGTGATCTGACATGTCGAACATGATGAAGGCGCTGGCCAAGACCAAGCCGGAACCGGGGCTGTGGATGGAGCGCCGCGCGGTGCCCGAGATCGGGCCGGATGACGTGCTGATCCGCATCCGCAAGACGGGCATCTGCGGGACGGATATCCACATCTGGAACTGGGACGACTGGGCTGCGCGCACGGTGCCTGTGGGTCTGGTGACGGGCCATGAATTCGCGGGCGAGATCGTGGAGATCGGGCGCAACGTCGAAGGGCTGGCCATCGGGCAGCGCTGTTCGGGCGAGGGGCATCTGATCGGGCGGCAGTCGCGGCAGAGCCGCGCGGGCAAGTTCCATCTGGACCCGGCCACGCGCGGGATCGGGGTGAACGAACAGGGCGCATTTGCCGAGTATCTGCGCCTGCCTGCCTTCAACGTGGTGCCTCTTCCCGATGCGATCGATGACGAGATCGGTGCTATCCTCGATCCGTTGGGAAATGCTGTGCATACCGCGCTCTCCTTCGATCTGGTGGGCGAGGATGTGCTGATCACCGGCGCCGGTCCCATCGGGATCATGGCGGCGGCGGTGGCGCGGCATGTGGGGGCGCGGCATGTGGTCATCACGGACGTGAACCCGGCGCGGCTGGAGCTGGCGGCGCAGGTGGCGGATGTGGTGCCGGTCGATGTCACGAAAGAGAATCTGGCCGACGTCAAGGCGCGGCTGAAGATGACCGAGGGGTTCGATGTCGGGATGGAGATGAGCGGCAATCAGGCTGCACTCGACCAGATGGTCGAGGCGATGGTCATGGGCGGGCGCATCGCGATGCTGGGCATCCCCCCGGGCAAGAGCCCCGTGGACTGGAGCCGGATCGTCTTCAAGGCCATTACGATCAAGGGCGTCTACGGGCGCGAGATCTTCGAGACATGGTACAAGATGATCGCCATGCTTGAAAACGGGCTGGACGTCCGCAAGGTCATCACCCACCGCTTCGGGGTGGACGCGTTCCGCGACGGCTTCATGGCGATGAAATCCGGCCAGTCGGGCAAGGTCGTGCTCGACTGGACCTGACGGGGAACAGGCGGCGTCCTTGTCCGTTCCCCTCCTTTGGCGGGGCCGGAGGGCGGGATGCGGACGGATGTGGCGATTGTCGGGGCGGGGCCTGCGGGGCTGACGGCGGCCATATTCCTTGCCCGCTTCGGGCGCAGCGTCTGCGTGCTGGAGGATGGCGAAAGCCGCGCGCGGCTGATCCCGCGGTCGCATAACCATCCGGCCTTTCCTGACGGCATACGTGGCGAGGCACTGCTGGCGCGGATGCGCGAACAGCTCGCGCGCTATGCCCCCGGCACGGTGTCCGCCCGGGTGCGTGGCATGGCGCGAGGGGAAGACGGTTTCGTTCTCGACGCGGGCGAAGAGCGGCTGGAGGCGCGGTTCGTCCTGCTGGCCACCGGTGTGACAGACAGGCTGCCGCCGCTGGCGGATGCGGCGGGCCATGTGCGGGCGGGACTGATCCGGCAATGCCCGATCTGCGACGGGTACGAGGTGCGCGGCCAGCGGGTGGCTGTGATCGGCGATCTGCCGTGCACAGCGGGCGAGGCACTGTTCCTGCGCCCCTTTGCCGGTTCGGTGACGGTGGTCACGCTGGGCGGGCCGTTGCAGGTCGCGCCCGAGGACATCGTGCGGTTGCGGCGGGCGGATATCGGGATCGAGGAGCGGGCGGTGGCGCGGATGGTTGCACAGGATGGTCTTGTGTTGCGGATGGCGGATGGCACCACGACCGGTTTCGACTGCGCCTATGCCGCGCTTGGCGTGGTGCCGCGGCTGGATTGTCTGGGCAAGCTTGCCCCGCAGCGCGACGGCGAGGGCCGCATCCTGACCGACAGGCGGCAGGAGACGGACGTGGACGGACTTTTTGCGGCAGGGGACGTCGTCACGGGGTTGAACCAGATCGCCGTAGCGATGGCGCAGGCCGAGGTGGCAGCCGTGGCGATCCACAACCGGCTGCGGACGGCCGAAGGAATGACCCTGACCAACTCCGATATGCCTGCCCGCCGGGCGGCGGGTTTTGCACGCGCGGGGCTTGCGCGCGGGAAGCGGGTCGTATAGGTCAAGCGTGCTCTCGGCGGGTTGGCGGAGAGGTTACGCAGCGGATTGCAAATCCGTGAAGACCGGTTCGATTCCGGTACCCGCCTCCAGAGCTGTCCCCGAAAATCTGGCATCTTCCGGTTGGTCGCAAATCACAGCGACGTGCTGCCACACTCTTTCGTCTGGGTGGAACCAACGTAGGGTTCAAAGAGCTACATATTTAGATCGAAAAATTGCAGACGAATGATGCCTTGATGATCGAAAGATCAAATAAGGCATACGGACGCCGCTTCGCCAGCGGCGCAGCCTGATCGTTAACTGTTCTTACGGCACCGTCTGGCGCCGTTTTAGGGCAGTGGCGGAAAAAAATGACCAGAAGGTTCGACCCCGTTTCCCGACCCGCGGTGGCGCGCGGGGACGCGTTTGTCTTGGTTGGCTCGACTTCCGGATGGGTCGTGGCGGGACATTGGGCGGGCGCGGTCTGCGCGGGCACGGAATTCGCAACCTCCGGTCGCAAGAGGGGCCAGAATGGCTCCCTGTGCGAGGGTCGGTCATGACGGTGCTTACGGTACAGACGGGCGGGATGGCGGCGGTAGAAACGGGCCATCTCTGGAGCGAGGCGATGTTCGGGTCGCGGTATACGGGGTTTCGAAGCCTCGACCGCTTCGAAGAGCAGCTTGGTGGGAACGGGACGGGGCTGATCACCTGGCCGGGCGGCTATCTTTCGGAAACGGCCGAGAGCCGCTACGGGCTGGGCTTTGACGGGCTGTTCAACCCGGGCGAGAACCGCCCCGGGCTGGCCGAGATGTTCGACCTTGCCGACCGGCAGGGGGCTGCCCTTGCGATCATCCTTCCGACGGCGCGCTATGTGGGCAATGATGCCCTGCTTCGGGCCGACATCCGCAATTTCATGGGCGATCTTCTGTCGGGCCAGTATGGCGCGGCTCCGTCGGACCTAATCTTCGAGATCGGCAGCGAGTATTACGTGAACTTCCCCGTCGGAGCGACCGAGGCGCGGGATTACGGCCACATCGCCAATGTCTACATGGAAGAATTGTCCGCAGCGCTGAACAATCCGGCGGTCAACCTGATCGGGCTTGACCCTGTGATCGCGGTACAGGCGGGGCGGACGCTGGCCGATGACGAGATCATCCGCGACCAGCTGTCCGATGATGCGCTGGTCGAGGTGGACCAGATCGTTCATCACCGCTTTGCCTTCAACGCCACGGGTGTGGACAAGGGCGCGGACCAGTTCCACACCGTGATCGAGGCCTGGCGCATGGATGCGGCAGAGCTTGGCGGCGACGGGCCGGACCTGTTCCTGAGCGCCTACGGTGTGGGGTCCTACACGCGGGACGAGGCGCTGCGTGACTTTCTGGCTGCAGACAAAGCCGCGGGGGGCACTCTGTCCGCACGGGATGTGGACCTGCAGGCGCGCACCCATACGGGGTTCGAGACTTTCTGGCAGCAACAGCTTGGCCTGCGCGACTACGGGGCCGAGCATCCGCGCCTGCTGCTGGAGATGATGTCGGAATACGGGGCCGAGGGGATGGTCGCGGCCTCGTCCCACGGGACCGACATGATCCACCCGGGGCGGCTGTCGCTGGAGGATGGATCGGGCGTCGCGCAGAAGTTCATCGGGCAGGAAATGCTTGATATGATGGCCGAAAGCATCGGCGGGACAAGGTCGCTGTCGATCAACCTGCAGAACGACCGCGCGGACGAGATCTGGACCTACGGGTTCGAGAATGATGACAAGCTGGTGATCTTCCTGTCGGCGGATTCCACTCCGCCTGACGGGGTGACGCTGAAGCTTTCCGGTCTGGGGTCGGTCTATCGGCAGGTGACGGCCGAAAGCCTGACGGCGCGGACACCCGATGACTGGATGGCCCGTTTCGGCATTGCCGACAATTCGGAGGTGGACGAAACGCCCGAGGCGGGGACCTTTGCGCTGGGTGTGCGTCAGGCCGTGACGCCGGTGGTGATGGACGGGGCGGTGGAGGTCGGCTTCTCCGCGCCCAACGAGGTGATCCGGCTGTCCTTTGCCAAGACGGCTGCCGGTGCGGCCGAGATTGCCACGTTCACCGAAGCGCCGACACTGCAGATCGGGCCGGAATGGACGCCCGACGAACTGGCCGGTGGCGGGCCGCAGGTGATGCTGCATTCGCAGATGGCCGACCTGCCCGTGGTGCCGATGGAAGAGCCCGAGCCGGACAGCGTGACCCATGCGGATTCCGAAGTCGTGCATCACGACTCCGGCGGGGCTGGCGAAGGCGGCTTTGCGCTGGCGCTGATGCCGCTTCTGTTCCTTTTCGGCCTTTGATCAGACGGGCAGGGCGCGCGCGCCGTCGGCGGCGGAGTGTTCCGCGCGGTCGAGCAGGCGTTGCAGCGCCGCGCCACGGGCAAAGTCGGGGGTCGCGGGCCCTTCGCCCCGTATTGCCGCAATGAAGCGGTCATAGACGGTGGGGACGGGCGGGCAGGGGATTTCGGTCCAGCGGGCGGTTTCCAGATCGGGCGCAAGGCAGGCGGAGAGGCGCGAGATGCGGTTCTCGAAGCTGACCTCCAGCCCGCCTTGGTCGCCATAGAGCCGCAGGCGCAGGTCGTTCAGGTGGCCGCTGGCAAAGCGGGTGGCGGCAACCGTTCCCAGTGCGCCGTTCGACAGGCGCAACTGCATCGTGGCGCTGTCATTGGCATCCAGCACGTAATCCCCGATCCGGCCCCCCGGTGCCTTGTCGAAAGTGGCAAGGCGGCAGGACATCTCGGCCACGTCCAGACCGGCGATATAGGTCGCAAAATCAAGGATATGGATGCCGACGTCGCCCAGCACGCCCTTGGACCCGTGGGCCGTGGACAGCCGCCAGAGCCATTGCGCCTGTTCGTTCCACGCCCCCCATGCGGGCTGGGTGAGCCAGCTTTGCAGGTACGAGGCCTCGAAATGGCGGACGGTGCCGATGGCGCCTTCTGCCACCATTTCGGCGGCCTTCTGCAGGGCGGGAACGTTGCGGTAGGTCAGGTTGACCATGCCCACGACCCCCGCCCGCTGGGCGAGCTCTGCCATCTCGGCCGCGTGGCCTTCGTTCGTGGCAAGGGGTTTTTCGCAGAGCACATGCTTGGCCGCGTGCAGGAGCGGCAGGGTGGTGGGGTAGTGGGCGGCGTCAGGTGTGACGTTGGTGACGGCGTCGAACTCGCCCCATGCGAGGGCGGCGTCGAGGTTGTCGAAGCGGTGGGGGATGTGGTGCTGGTCGCAGAAGGCGGCGAGCTGTTGGGGGCGGGTGTCCACCCCCGCGACGAGGGTGACGCCGGGGATGGCGGCGAAGCTTTCGGCATGGTTGCCGGCCATGCCGCCGGTGCCGAGGATCAGCAGGCGGACGGGTTTCGGGTCAGACATCAGCGGAACCCTTCCTCGCCGGCCTGATGCAGGCGGGGGCCGCGTTCCTGTATCTTTTCAGGGGCTTGATCGACCGGCACGTTGGGCGCGGCGTTCGGATCTGCGATCCGCGCGGCGGGGTTATGCGCCCATTTCACCGCGTTCAGGATCACGCGCTGGATATTGGCGTCGTGATAGGTCGGATAGGTTTCGTGGCCCGGGCGGAAGTAGAACACGTTGCCCGCGCCGCGCCTGTAGGTCAGGCCGGAGCGGAACACCTCGCCCCCCTGGAACCACGACACGAAGACGGTTTCCATGGGTTCCGGCACGCCGAAGGGTTCGCCATACATCTCTTCGTGTTCAAGCTCGAAGCTGTCGGGAAGTCCTGCCGCGATGGGGTGGTTGCGGGAGGTGAGCCAGAGCCGTTCGCGTTCGCCCGCCTCGCGCCATGTGAGGTTGCAGGGGCTGCCCATCAAACGCTTGAAAGGTTTGGAGAAATGGGCGGAGTGCAGGAAGATGATCCCCATGCCGGACCAGACGGCATCGCAGACGCGGTCGACGATTTCGTCCTGCACCTCGCCATGGGCGGCGTGGCCCCACCAGATCAGGACATCGGTTTGGGCCAGTTTGGCAGGGGTCAGGCCGTGGTCGGGGTCTTGCAGGGTGACGGTGGTGGCGGTGACGCCTGCGTCGCGGTCCAGCGCCTCGGCAATGGTGGCGTGCATCCCGTTCGGATAGATTTCCGCGACGATGCGGTTCTTGCGTTCGTGGACGTTCTCGCCCCAGACGGTGACGCGGATTGCCATTGGCCCCTCCCTTGAAAGCGCTTTGGAAGGGCTAGGGCCGCCGCCCCGCGACTGTCAAGGATTCGTGGGGCGGCAGAGGTCTTGTTGCGGTCAAATCGCTTTGGTCAGCGCGGATCGAGCGCCATGTCCGAATTGGTCCTGTTCCAGCGGATCGAGGACCAGAGCGACAGGCCGATCAGGGCCGCGCCGCCAAGGCCGGTGATGACTTCGGGGATGTGGACCAGCGTCTGGCAGAACATGATCACCGACAGGATCAGGATGGCGTAGAAGGCCCCGTGTTCGAGGTAGCGGTATTGGGCCAGCGTGCCCTTTTCCACCAGCATGATGGTCATGGAGCGCACATACATCGCCCCGATGCCAAGGCCGATGGCGATGACGAAGAGGTTGTTCGACAAGGCAAAGGCGCCGATCACCCCGTCGAAGGAGAAGGAGGCATCCAGCACTTCCAGATAGAGGAAGGCACCCAAGCCCCCCTTGGCCGCCGCCGACATGGTTTCCTGCGACTTGTCCAGAAGGCCCCCCACGGTTTCCACCACGAGGAAGGTGACGAGGCCGTAGATGGCCGACGAAACAAAGGCCGTGGATTCAGCACCTTGCAGGAACTTCGAGAAGACGAGGATGGTGATGAGGACCACCCCCACCTCGACCCCGCGGATGGTGGCGGTGGAGGCGACCGTCCGTTCCAGCCAGTGCACCCAGTGGACGTCCTTTTCGGCGTCGAAGAAGTAGGTCAGCCCCACCATCATGAGGAACGCCCCGCCGAAGGCCGCGATGGGAAGATGGGCTTCGTGCATGATGCGCGAGTATTCCTCGGGCTGGGTGGAGGCGAGGACGACGGCCTGCCACGGGCCGATATTGGCGGCGATCACGACGATCAGCAGCGGGAAGACGATCCGCATCCCGAAGACCGCGATCAGGATGCCCCAGGTCAGGAAGGCACGCTGCCATTCGGGGCGCATGTCCTTGAGTTTGTTGGCATTCACGATGGCGTTGTCGAAGGAGAGCGAGATTTCGAGGACGGCGAGGACGCAGCAGATGAAGAAGATCGACAGCATCCCCGAGAGGGTGCCGGTCGATTGCCAGCCAAGCCATGCGCCAAGGGCGAGGCCGGCGGCGGTGACGATGAAGGCCCAGGTGAAATACTGAAGCGTGGATTTCTGGGTGGTCGGGGTCATGGGAAGTCCCTTGCCTGAGGCGGAGATGGCAGACGGGCGGAGGCGCGGCGCAAGGGGTGCGTCGTGGATGTCCGGCGGGTCGGTCAGGTCCTTGCGACTGTTTCCACAAGGTGCCGACATCGCGGACGCGTCGCAGGACGTCCGCCAGAGGGGCCCGGTCACCAGGGTTTCGCCCGTCCCCGGATCGGGGCGCGGCTGGGGTCGTACATACGGGTTCGGATATGAAAATCAAACGATTTCTGCCCGCCTTCCCGTAACCCCTTGCGAACGCTGTGTGAACCCGCCGGTTCCGGCCCGCCGCAGTTGTCCGTTTCCTGTGCAGGCGGCTGTACCGCACCCTGTCAGCACGCAGCGAACGGTGACGGGGCGTTAACCATGCGGCGGAGGGGGCGAGTCACGTGGGCCCGCGGGGCATCTGGCCTTATGGCGATATGGCCTCTGGCCCTATCGGCGCGGGCCGCGCTGGGGGATTATGCGCCCAACGCCCCGCTGGTCTGCGGGGCCGGATGCATTTCAGGAAAGGACGCGCCCATGGAAGGGTTGGACCGGTTCAATGACATTTCCGAGGTGGTCGAGGCCGACCGCGCCCATGTCTGGCACCACCTGAGCCAGCACAAGCAATACGAGACCGGCGTCGATCCGCGCGTGATCGTCGAAGGCAAGGGGATGAAGGTCTGGGATGCCAAGGGCAAGGAGCATATCGATGCCGTGTCCGGTGGCGTCTGGACGGTGAATGTGGGCTATGGCCGCGAGAGCATCGCCAATGCCGTGCGCGACCAGCTGATCAAGATGAACTACTTTGCGGGTGCTGCCGGATCGGTGCCCGGGTCGATCTTTGCCCAGCGGCTGATCGAGAAGATGCCTGGGATGAGCCGGGTCTACTATTCCAACTCGGGGTCGGAAGCGAACGAGAAGGTCTACAAGATGGTGCGCCAGATCGCGCACCGTCACCACGGCGGCAAGAAGTGGAAGATCCTCTATCGCGACCGCGACTATCACGGCACGACCATCGCCGCACTGGCGAGCGCCGGTCAGGACCAGCGCGCGATGCAGTACGGGCCCTTCCCCGACGGGTTCGTCCGCGTGCCCCATTGCCTTGAATACCGCAAGCAATGGGATGTGGAGAACTATGGCGAGCGCGCGGCGGATGCCATCGAGGAGGTGATCCTGCGCGAGGGGCCCGATACCGTGGGCTGTCTGATCCTTGAACCCGTGACGGCAGGGGGCGGCGTGATCGTCCCGCCGAAGGGATATTGGGAGCGGGTTCAGGAGATCTGCAAGAAGTACGACATCCTGCTGGCCATCGACGAGGTCGTCTGCGGCGTGGGCCGGACGGGGACGTGGTTCGGCTATCAGCATTACGGCATCCAGCCCGATTTCGTGACCATGGCGAAGGGCGTGGCCTCGGGCTATGCCGCCATCTCCTGCACGGTCACGACCGAGCGGGTCTTTGACATGTTCAAGGACGACCCGACCGATCCGATGAGCTATTTCCGCGACATCTCGACCTTCGGGGGCTGCACCAGCGGGCCTGCGGCGGCGCTGGAGAACATGAACATCATCGAGCGCGAGGGTCTGCTGGAGAATACGGTGAAGATGGGCGACTATTGCCTGTCGAACCTGCAGGCGCTGATGGAGAAGCACAAGGTCATCGGCGACGTGCGCGGCAAGGGGCTGTTCCTTGGCGCCGAACTGGTGGCGGATCGGGCCACCAAGGAAGCGGCGGACGAGAAGAAGGTGCAGGCCGTGGTGGCCGATTGCATGGCGCAGGGCGTCATCATCGGGGCGACGAACCGCAGCCTGCCCGGGCTGAACAACACGCTGTGCCTGTCGCCCGCGCTGATCGCCACGAAGGACGATATCGACCACATCACGGGCGCCATCGATGCCGCGCTGACCCGCGTCTTCGGCTGATCCTGACCTGTCGGCAAGTTTGATATGCGCGGCCCCCTGAAGAGGGGGCCGCGCATTGCTTTTGTCTCGCCCGCGCGCGGGACGCGCGCCGGCCCCGGGAGGTTTCGGGTATTTGGGCCGAAATGAAGGGGCCACATGAAAAGGCCATGGGCTTCATCTCGGGAAAAATACTCTCGGGGGGAGGCCCGCAGGGCCGTGGGGGGCAGACAGCCCCCCTGCGCCGGTGCGGCCGGCCTTGACGCCCGCAGCAGGCGCGCGCCTTATGGCCAGATCGGGGGGAGATAAGGCCAGATGGCGATTCCGGTCGAAAGTTTCTTTCTGCCGCAAGGCGGTAGCGGGACGTTGCAGCAGCGCATCCGGCAGATGGTGGCCGAGGGCATCCTGTCAGGGCGGTTCCGCGCGGGGGAGAAGATGCCCTCGTCCCGCGGGTTGGCCGAGCATCTGGGCGTCAGCCGGATCACGGTGACGCTGGCCTATACCGAGCTTGTGTCGTCGGATTACCTGACCTCGCGCGGGAGGTCGGGCTATTTCGTCAGCGAAGGCGTGCCGGTGCAGCCCGCCTTCCGCCCCGCGCCGCGGGCGGCGGGGACGGTCGACTGGGAGGCGGTGACGGGGCGGCGCTTTTCGGGGATGGAGCGGGTGGAGCGGCCCGAGGACTGGCGCGGCTTTCCCTATCCCTTCATCTACGGGCAGGCGGACCCTGCGCTGTTCGATCACCAGAACTGGCGGCTGTGTGCGTTGCAGGCGCTGGGGCGGCGGGAGTTCGAGACGCTGACGGCGGACCGCTATGAAAGCGACGATCCGATGCTGATCGAATATATCCTGCGCAACATCCTGCCGCGGCGCGGGATCGATGCGCGGCCCGACGAGGTGCTGGTGACGATGGGGGCGCAGAACGCGCTGTGGCTGGCGGCGCAGGTGCTGCTGCGTCCGGGCGGGCATGCGGTGGTGGAGAACCCGGGCTATCCCGGCTTCCGCGCGATGGTGGCGCAGGCGGGGGCACGGGTGACGCCCGTGCCGGTGGACGAGGGCGGTCTGGTGGTGGAGGCGCTGCCCGGGGGGGTGGATGTGGTCTTCACCACGGCCAGCCACCAGAGCCCCACGAATGCCACCATGCCCGTGGCGCGGCGCGAGGCGCTGCTCAGGGCTGCCGAGGAGCGGGGGTTCATCGTGGTGGAGGATGATTACGAGTTCGAGATGAGTTTCCTGAAACCCGTGTCACCGTCGGTCAAGAGCCTGGATACCGGCGGGCGTGTGGTGCATGCGGGGTCTTTCTCGAAATCGCTGTTTCCGGGGTTGCGGCTGGGCTGGCTGGTGGGGCCTGCGCCCTTTATCCGCGAGGCGCGCGCGCTGCGGGCGCAGGTGCTGCGCCATCCGCCGGGGCATGTGCAGCGCACGGCGGCGTATTTCCTGAGCCTTGGACATTACGACGCGCTGGTGAACCGGATGAAGGCGGCCTTCCGCAAGCGGCGGCAGGCGATGGAGGAGGCGATTGCGGAACACGGGCTGAAGGTGGCGGGGCAGGGGGGCTTTGGCGGGTCGTCCTTCTGGATGGAGGCCCCCGGAGCGGTGGATACCGAGGCGCTGGCGCTGCGGCTGCGGGGGCAGGGGGTGCTGATCGAACCGGGGCGGGTGTTCTTTCACCCCGGGACGGAGCGGCGGAATTTCTACCGGCTGGCCTATAGTTCGATCCCGTTGGGCAAGATCCCCGAGGGGATCGCGCTGGTGGCCCGGGCGATGCGCGAGGTCTGAGCGGGCGAGGGGGGCTGCCTGCCCCCCTCTTGGCCTGCGGCCAATTCACCCCCCGGGGATATTTGCGGACGGAAAATGCGGGCGGGCGATCTGGACTTAAGCGGCCTGTCGGTCTGGCCCTAAGGGGGGCGCGGAGGGGCGGGTAGAACGGGGGCAAGGCGCGCCGTGCGGCGTGCGGTGCAGACAGACGGAGAGCGACCCATGCGGATGACCACGGAAGAGGCTTTTGTGAAGGTTTTGCAGATGCATGGCATCGACAATGCCTTCGGCATCATCGGGTCGGCCTTCATGCCGATTTCGGACCTGTTCCCGCGGGCGGGGATCATGTTCTGGGACTGCGCGCATGAAGGGTCGGGGGGCATGATGGCGGACGGGTTCACCCGCGCCAGTGGCCGGATGTGCATGATGATCGCGCAGAACGGGCCCGGCATCACGAATTTCGTGACGGCGGTGAAGACGGCCTATTGGAACCACACGCCGCTCTTGCTGGTCACGCCGCAGGCGGCGAACAAGACCATCGGGCAGGGCGGGTTCCAGGAAGTGGAGCAGATGGCCCTGTTCAAGGACATGGTCTGCTATCAGGAGGAGGTGCGCGATCCGTCGCGCGTGGCCGAGGTGCTGAACCGTGTGATCCTGAACGCCAAGCGCCATTCGGCACCGGCGCAGATCAACATGCCGCGCGATTACTTCACGCAGGTGATCGACATCGACCTGCCCGCGGTGGTGGAGTTCGAGCGGCCTTCGGGGGGCGAGGCGGCGATTGCCGAGGCTGCGGCGTTGCTGTCTTCTGCCAAGTTTCCGGTGATCCTGAACGGGGCGGGGGTGGTGATCGGCGGGGCGATTCCGGCGTCGATGGCGCTGGCAGAGCGGCTGGGGGCGCCCGTTTGCGTGGGGTATCAGCACAATGACGCCTTTCCGGGCAGCCATCCGCTGTTTGCGGGGCCTTTGGGGTATAACGGGTCCAAGGCGGGGATGGAGCTGATCCAAAAGGCCGATGTGGTGCTGGCGCTGGGGACGCGGCTGAATCCGTTCTCCACCCTTCCCGGCTATGGGCTGGATTACTGGCCCAAGGAGGCCAAGATCATCCAGGTGGATATCAACCCCGCGCGGATCGGGCTGACCAAGCGCGTCACGGTCGGCATCGTGGGGGATGCCAGGAAGGTGGCCGAGGGGATTCTGGGCAAGCTGTCCGCCTCTGCCGGAGAGGCGGGGCGGAAGGAGCGGCTGGACCTGATTTCCACCACCAAGAGCCGCTGGGCGCAGCAACTGGCGTCGATGGATCACGAGGATGACGATCCGGGCACCAGCTGGAACGAGCGCGCGCGGGCGGCGAAGCCGGACTGGATGAGCCCGCGCATGGCGTGGCGGGCGATCCAGAGCGCGCTGCCGAAGGAAGCCATCATCTCGTCCGATATCGGGAACAACTGCGCGATCGGCAATGCCTATCCGACCTTCGAGGCGGGGCGGAAATATCTGGCGCCGGGGCTGTTCGGGCCCTGCGGCTATGGCCTGCCCGCCATCGTGGGGGCGAAGATCGGCTGCCCGGATGTGCCGGTCGTGGGCTTTGCCGGGGATGGGGCGTTCGGCATCGCGGTGACGGAGCTGACGGCCATCGGGCGGCCGGAATGGCCTGCGGTGACCATGGTCGTCTTCCGCAACTACCAGTGGGGGGCGGAGAAGCGGAATTCCACGCTGTGGTTCGATGACAATTTCATCGGGACCGAGCTGAACGACAATGTGAGCTATGCCGGGATCGCGCAGGCCTGCGGGTTGCAGGGTGTGCAGGCGCGGACGATGGAGGGGCTGCGCGATGCGCTGGCCCGCGCCATCGAGGACCAGATGGTCCATGGCAAGACCACCCTGATCGAGGCGATGATCAATCAGGAACTGGGCGAGCCCTTCCGCCGCGATGCGATGAAGAAGCCCGTCGCCGTGGCGGGGATTTCCAAGGCGGATATGCGTCCGCAGGTGGTGTGATGCCCTTTGACCTGTCCCTGATCGGGACGGTCTGGATGGGGGTGGCGGTTCTGGTCGCCGCCTTCATCCGCGGCTATTCGGGGTTCGGCTATTCCGCGATGGTGATCGCGGCATCCTCTCTGGTGATGAACCCGCTGCATATGGTGGCGGTGGTGGTCATCCTTGAAACCGCGATGTCCGTGCAGGCGGCGCGCGGCGTGTCGGCGGATGTGGACTGGCGGCGGGTGGGGCTGTTGCTGGCAGGGGCTGCGGTGGGTCTTCCCTTGGGTCTCTGGGCGCTGACGGGGATATCCGAGGATGCGGCGCGGGCGGTGATTTCGGCCTATGTCCTGACCATGTGTTTCGTGCTGCTGGCCGGATGGCGGCTGGCGGGCGAGGCGCGGGGCGGGTCCAATCTGGTGATGGGGGTGGTGTCGGGCCTTGCCAATGCGCCGGGGATGGGGGGGCTGCCGATCGCGGCCTATTTCGCGGCGCAGCCGATGCGGGCGGCGGTGTTCCGGGCGACGCTGATCGCCTATTTCCCCTTGCTGGACCTGTATTCGGCGCCGCTTTACTGGTGGCACGGGCTGGTGACGTGGGACACGCTGTGGGCGTCGCTGATCGCGCTGCCGCTGACCTTCCTTGGCAACTGGCTGGGCAGCCGGCATTTCCTGAACACCGATCCGCAGGATTTCCGGCGCTTTGCCATCCTCCTCTTGGCGGGGCTGGCGGGGATGGGGCTGGTGAAGGCGGTGATCTGATGTCGGTGCTGGTGGTCAATGCGGGGTCGTCCAGCCTGAAGGTGGCGGTGTTCGATGACGCCCTGCGCGAGGTGCTGGCGGGGCGCGTGACCGAGATCGGCGGGGCCGAGGCGCGGGTGGAGATCGGGCCGTTGCAGGGGGCGCGGGTGGTGGCGTCCCATGCGGCGGCGATGGCGCTGTGTTTCGAGGGGATGGAGGAGGCGGGGGTTCCCGTCGCCTCGCTGCGGGCGGCGGCGCATCGTGTGGTGCATGGGGGGGCGGCGCTGGTGGCGCCGTGCCGCGTGACCGAGGCGGTGATGGCGGAGGTGGAGGCCTGCGTGCCGCTGGCGCCGCTGCACAATCCGGCGAACCTGACGGGGATGCGGGCGGTGGCGGCCTTGGTGCCGGAGTTGCCGCAGTTTGCCAGTTTCGACACGGCCTTCCATGCGGGGATGCCAGAGGTCGCGGCGCGCTATGCCCTGCCTGCGGAGGCAGAGGCGCTGGGCCTGCGGCGGTACGGGTTTCACGGGATCAGTTACGCGTCGCTTGTTCGAAAAGTGCAGGAAACGGGGGGTGGTGGGCTGCCGCGGCGGGTTCTTGCGTTCCATTTGGGCAACGGGGCGTCGGCCTGTGCAATTCTGGACGGGCGGTCGGTGGCGACGACGATGGGGTATTCGCCGCTCGACGGGCTGACCATGGGGACGCGGGCGGGGGGGATTGACGGCAATGCGGTGCTGCGGCTGGCCGAGGTGTTCGGGGTGGCAGGGGCGGGGCGTATCCTGAACCGCGAGAGCGGGCTTTTGGGCCTTGGCGGGGCGTCGGACATGCGGGCCCTGCGGCGGGCGGGGACGGAGGCGGCGCGGTTCGCGGTGGCGCATTTCTGTTACTGGGCCGTGCGGCATGGCGGCAGTCTGGCTGCGGCGATGGGCGGGGTGGATGCGGTCTGTTTCACCGGTGGCATCGGGGAAAATGACGCGGGTGTCAGGGCGGAAATCCTGCACGGTCTGGGATTTTTGGGCGTAGAGTTCGACGAGGCGGCGAACGGGGCGGGGGCCTTGGCGCTGCATCCGGCGGGGGCGCGGGTCGCGGTGCGGATCGTGGCGGCCGAGGAAGAGCGGCAGATTGCGATGGAGGCCATGCAGGTGATGGCGGGAGAGGCGTGATGGGGCAGCCGAAGGTCGAGACATCGCCCAAGGTGTCGGACGAGGTGAAAAAGACCACCTGCTATATGTGCGCCTGCCGCTGCGGGATCAATGTGCATCTGACCAGCGGGAAGGTGACCTATATCGAGGGGAACCGCGACCATCCGGTGAACAAGGGGGTGCTGTGTGCCAAGGGGGCGAGCGGCATCATGCAGGTGACGGCGCCGTCGCGCCTGCGCGCGCCCTTGCGGCGGGTAGGGCCGCGCGGGTCGGGGGCGTTTGAAGAGATCACTTGGGACGAGGCGCTGGAGACGGCGGTTTCGTGGTTGAAGCCGCTGCGCGAGGAGGCGCCGGAGAAGCTGGCGTTTTTCACGGGGCGGGATCAGAGTCAGAGTTTCACGGGGTGGTGGGCGCAGCAGTTCGGCACGCCGAATTATGCCGCGCATGGGGGCTTCTGTTCCGTCAACATGGCGGCGGCGGGGATTTACACGATCGGGGGCGCGTTCTGGGAATTCGGGCAGCCGGATTGGGCGCATACGAAGTTGTTCGTGCTGTTCGGGGTGGCCGAGGATCATGACAGCAACCCGATCAAGATCGGCATAGGTCGGCTCAAGGCGCGGGGGGCGAAGGTCATCGGCGTGAACCCCGTGCGGACGGGGTACAATGCGGTGGCCGATGAATGGGTGGGGATCACGCCCGGGACGGACGGGCTGCTGATCCTGTCGCTGATCCATTGCCTGTTGCAGGCGGGGAAGATCGACCTCGACTATCTGGCGCGGTGGACGAATGCGCCTTTGCTGGTGAATGGCACGGAGGGGCCCGACAAGGGGCTGATCCTGAAGAATGCGGAAAGCCAGCCCTTCGTGATCGACAAGCGGACGGGGATGCCTGCGCCTTGGGACGGGGCGGGGGTGCAGCCGGACCTTGGCGCGGTGTGGCAGGGGCACCGGACGGTGTTCCAGCATATGGCGGAGCGGTATCTGTCGGAGGAATACGCGCCAGAGGCGGTGGCGGGGCGCTGTGGCGTGCCTGCGGGGCGGATCAGGGCGCTGGCGGCGGAGCTGGCGCGGGTGGCGTTCGATGAGGCGTTCGAGCTGCCTGTCGAATGGACGGATTTCCGGGGGGATCGGCATGAGGGGATGACGGGGCGGCCTGTCAGTTTCCACGCGATGCGGGGGATTTCGGCGCATTCCAACGGGTTCCAGACGGCGCGCGCGCTGCATCTGTTGCAGATCCTGCTGGGAACGGTGGAGGTTCCGGGGGGCTATCGGCTGAAGCCGCCTTATCCGAAACCCGTGGAGGCGCATCCCACGCCGCATTTCGTGGCGGCGCCGGGGAAACCCCTGAGCGGGCCGCATCTGGGCTATGTGCGGGGGCCGGAGAATCTGGCCTTGAAGGAGGACGGGACGCCTTGGCGGATCGACAAGGGCTTCACTTGGGAGAACCCGTTTTCCGCGCATGGGTTGATGCATATGGTCATCCCCAATGCCCATGCGGGCGATCCCTACAAGGTGGATACGCTGTTTCTGTATATGGCGAACATGTCGTGGAATTCGTCGATGAATTCGGCCCGCGTCATGGAGATGCTGACGGACAGGGGCGAGGACGGGGAATATGTCATCCCGCGCATCATCTATTCCGATGCCTATGCGTCCGAGATGGTGGCCTATGCCGACCTGATCCTGCCCGACACGACCTATCTGGAGCGGCATGACTGCATTTCCCTGCTGGACCGCCCGATTTCCGAACCGGACGCGGCGGGGGATGCGATCCGCTGGCCGGTGGTGGAGCCGGACCGTGACGTGCGGGGGTTCCAGTCGGTGCTGCTGGACCTTGGGGTGCGGCTGGGCCTGCCGGGGATGGTGACGGAGGACGGGTCCGCGAAGTTCAGGGATTACGCGGATTACATCGTGAACCATATCCGCAGGCCCGGTGTGGGGCCGCTGATCGGGTTCCGTGGTGCGGACGGGACGGCAGAGGGGCGGGGAGAGGCGAACCCCGACCAGTTGGCGCGGTATATCGAGAATGGCGGCTTCTATCAGGCGCATGTGCCCGAGGGGGCAGCCTATATGAAGCCGTGGAACATGGCCTATCAGGATTGGGCGGTGGCGACGTCCTTTTATGAAAGCCCGCAGCCCTATCTGTTTTCCATCTGGTCCGAGCCGATGCGGAAGTTCCAGCTGGCGGCCGAGGGGCACGGGTTCCTGCAACCGCCCGACCATCTGCGCGCGCGGTTGAAGGTGGCGATGGACCCGCTGCCGGTCTGGTACCCCCCGTTCGGGGAGGAGGCGGCGGAGGGCTATCCGGTCCATGCGATCACGCAGCGGCCGATGGCGATGTACCATAGCTGGGGCAGCCAGAATGCGTGGCTGCGGCAGATTCACGGGAAGAATTACCTGTATGTCCCGACCGCGATCTGGGAGGGGCAGGGCTTTGCCGAAGGGGATTATGCGCGGGTGACGTCGCCCAATGGGCAGATCGTGGTGCCGGTGGCGCATATGGCGGCGCTGAACCCTGATACGGTCTGGACCTGGAACGCGATCGGCAAGCGGCGGGGGGCATGGGCGCTGGACGA
Source organism: Paragemmobacter amnigenus (assembly GCF_009908265.2). Lineage (GTDB taxonomy): Bacteria > Pseudomonadota > Alphaproteobacteria > Rhodobacterales > Rhodobacteraceae > Paragemmobacter > Paragemmobacter amnigenus. Next base: position 349,628 of record NZ_JAAATX020000002.1, read on the forward strand.
GGGGGCGGCGGAGGCCAATCAGGGGTTCCTGCTGAACCATCTGATTTCCGAGGTGCTGCCGGGCGGGGGGCGGGTTTCCAATTCCGATCCGGTGACGGGGCAGGCGGCGTGGTTCGACCTGCGCGTGCGGGTGGAGCGGGTGGGGCCGCGGGAGGTGGCGGAGCCCGTGTTTCCTGTGCTGCCGCGCGTGGTGCCGAAGGGGAGGGGGCGGGCGTGAGGACTGGCTTCGGGAAGGCGATTTCTGACGCAGAAATCGCGCCGAATTCTGACGCAGAATTCGGGGGCGCAGGTGGTGGGTCGGCGGAATTTGCGTCAAATTCCGCGCCGTTTTCTGTGTCAGAAAACGGGGGTGCGGCATGACCTGCCTGCCGCCCAAGACCGACAGGAAGCTGGGTCTGGTGATCGACCTTGATACCTGCGTGGGCTGTCATGCCTGCGTGACGGCCTGCAAGGGCTGGAACGATCAGGGCTATGGCGCGCCGCTGTCGGATCAGGACCCCTATGGCGCCGATCCTTCGGGCACCTTCCTGAACCGCGTTCACAGCTATGCGGTGCAACCTGATGATAATGCGGCGCAAATCGTCAATTTCCCGCGGTCCTGCCTGCATTGCGAGGATGCGCCCTGCGTCACCGTCTGCCCGACGGGGGCCAGCTACAAGCGGGCCGAGGACGGGATCGTTCTGGTCAACGAGGATGCCTGCATCGGCTGCGGGTTGTGTGCCTGGGCCTGCCCCTATGGCGCGCGCGAGATGGATCAGGCGGCGGGGGTGATGAAGAAATGCACGCTTTGCGTCGATCGCATCTATAACGAGGAACTGCCCGAAGAGGACCGTCAGCCCGCCTGCGTGCGGACCTGTCCGACGGGGGCGCGGCATTTCGGGGATCTGGGCGATCCGGACAGCGCGGTGAGCCGTCTGGTGGCCGAGCGCGAGGGGTTCGCGCTGATGCCCGAGCTGGGGACGAAGCCGGTGAACCGCTATCTGCCGCCGCGGAAGAAGGACAGGCCCGAGGAGGCGTCGCTGCTGGCGCCGCTTCTGGATATCAGGGCGACGGGGCTGGCCGGATGGCTGGACCGCGTTTTGGGGAGGTTCTAATGCATCCGGCACCGTCGGTGATTGTCTTTACCGTGCTGTCGGGCATGGGCTTCGGGTTTCTGGCGCTGATGGGGCTGTTCGGCGCGTCAGGCTGGACGGGCTTTGCGCTCTGGGCGCTGGGATACGGGCTGGCGGTGGCGGGGCTGGTGGCGTCGACCTTCCATCTGGGCAATCCGCAGCGGGCGCTGCTGGCCTTTACCCAGTGGCGGACGAGCTGGCTGAGCCGCGAGGGATGGGCGTCTGTCGTGACGCTGGGGCTGCTGGCGCCGCAGGCGCTGTCGGATTGGCTGGGCTTTGGCTGGGGGCGCGGGTTCGGGATCGCGGGGGCCGTGGGTTGCGTCGCGACCGTATTCTGCACGTCGATGATCTATGCCCAGTTGCGGAGCGTGCCGCGCTGGCACCACTGGACGACGCCGGCGGTGTTTCTGGCCTTTGCGGTTGCGGGGGGGCTGGTGCTGGCGGGGAATGCGGTCTTCGGGCTGCCCGCGCTCTGCGTGCTGGGTGTGCTGATGGCGGTGCAGTGGCAGGGCGGCGCGGGGCGGTTCGCGGCGGCGGGGTCGAGCATGGAGACGGCGACGGGGCTGGGCCGGATCGGGCGGGTGTCGGTCTTCGAGCAGCCGCATACGGGGGGCAACTACCTGATGCGCGAGATGATCTTCTCCGTGGGGCGCAAGCATGCGGCGCGGGTGCGGATGATCGCCATGGTGGCGGCGGTGATGCTGCCCGCGCTGGCGCTGGCCTTCGTGCCCGGGCCTGCGGCGGGGGTGCTGGCGGCGGGGGCGCATCTTCTGGGGGCGCTGGCGCATCGCTGGCTGTTCTTTGCCGAGGCCGAGCATGTGGTGGGGCTGTATTACGGGCGGCGCGCGGGCTGATCATCCTTTGGAATAGGGGCGGGGCCAAAGGTTGCCACGGCCCGCGCTTTTCGGACTTTCGCGGCATCGACGCAGGGGGCGCGACAGACGCGAGGATAGGTTATAATTATCAAAATGAATTTGTAACAAGTGTCGATGCCATGCGCCGCAGTCGGGTGGCGATGGAAGGGGCGCTTGATGAAAAGACCGCAAGACCACCGCATTTCCGTGCTGATCGCGGATGACCACCGGTTGCTGGGCGAGGCGCTGGGGACCTGTCTGGAGGCGTCGGGCGGGTTTGCCGTCGCCTATGCCGCGACGCTGGACGAGGCGCTGGCCGAGATCGGCGCGGGCGATCCGTTCGATGTGGTGCTGCTGGATCTGGACATGCCGGGCATGGCCGGGATCGCGGGGCTGGAGCGGGCGGTCGCGGCGAATGGCGGGCGGGTCGTGCTGTTTTCGGGCGTGGTGCGGTCACAGGGGGCGCTGGCCGCGCTGGAGGCGGGGGCGGCGGGCTATTTCCCCAAGACGATGAGCCCTTCGGCCGTTGCCGCCGCGATCCGGCTGGTGGTGGCGGGCGAGACCTATTTCCCTGCCTCGGAGACGATGCGGCAGACGCGGTCGGGAGAGGCGGACCCCGTTCTGTCCAAGCGCGAATCCGACGTGTTGCGCGGGCTTTGTGCCGGGGCCACGAACCGTGACATTGCCGATGATCTGGGGCTGAGCGAGATTTCGGTGAAGATGCATGTGCGGACGCTGTGCACCAAGCTGGGCGCGGCGAACCGGACCCATGCGGCGGTGATCGTGCTGACCTCGGGTCTGGTCTGACGGCGGGCGGGCGGGGTCGCCTGCCGGTTGCGGGCGTGGTTGTCCTTGGGCGGGCTTGGTCCTAAGACGGGGCGGGGTCGCGCGCAGACCCCGTTTGCGGGGGCGGGATGCATGGGTGCCTTTGATCTGGTGACGCTGGGGCCGGTGATCGTGGCGCTGGTCGTGGCGGGGGGAGCCATCGGCCTGTTGGCGGGGATGTTCGGCGTGGGGGGCGGCGCGATTTCGGTGCCTGTCTTTTTCGAGCTGTTCCGTGTGCTGGATTATCCCGAAGAGGTGCGGATGCCGATGGCAGTCGGCACCTCGCTGGCCGTTATCATTCCGACATCGCTGAATTCGGCGCGGGGGCATTGGAAGCGCGGCACGGTGGACATGGACCTGCTGCGGCTCTGGGCGGTGCCTGTGGTGTTGGGCGTGCTGGCGGGGTCGGCCATCGCGCGCCATGCCGATCCGGTGGTGTTCCAGCTGGTGTTCATCTTTGTCGCGCTGGTGAATGCGGCCAAGCTGTTGCTGGGGGGCGCGGGGTGGCGGCTGCGCGAGGGCTTGCCCGCGCGGGGCGTGCTGCGCGCCTATGGCGGGGGGATCGGGCTCCTGTCGGCGCTGATGGGGATTGGCGGCGGGGCGATCACGAACCTGATCCTGACGCTGCACGGCTATGACATCCGGCGGGCGATTTCCACGGCGTCGGGGGTGGGGGTGCTGATCGCGCTGCCCGGAACGATCGGCTATGTCGCGGCGGGCTGGGGCAAGGACGGGCTGCCGGGGGATGCGCTGGGCTACGTGAGCCTGATGACCTTCGCGCTGACGATTCCCACGACGCTGTTGACGACGCGGCTGGGGGTGCGGTTGGCGCATAGCCTGCCGAAGCGGGCGCTGGAGACGGCTTTCGGGCTGTTCCTGTTGACGGTCTGCGCGCGGTTCGTTTGGGATATCCTTGGCTGAGGGAGGGTCGCATGGGTTTGGCGGTGGTGACGGCGGGGACGTCCGAGATCGGGCGGCATCTGGTGGTGGCGCTGGCGGGGGCGGGGCATGACGTGGCGATCTCGCATCTCGGGTCGGGCGAGGTGGCGGCGCGGCTGGAGGCCGAGGTGGCGGCGCTGGGGCGGCGGCTGATGGCGGTGGAGTGCGACGCGGGGGACGAGGCGGCGGTGGTCGCCTTTCACGCGGCGGCGGCGGATTGGGCGGGATGCGCGCCCGCGGTTCTGGTGAACAATGCGGGCATCCAGACATGGGCCGGCCTGATGGAGCTGCGGGCCGAGCAGTGGGATGCGGTGATGCGGACCAATCTGCGCGGCACCTTCCTGAACACGCAGGCGGCGGCGCGGTTGATGATCGAGGGCGGCGTGAAGGGGTCGGTCGTCAATCTGGGGTCGGGGTGCAACAAGGTCGCCTTCCCGAGGCTGGTGGATTACACCGCGTCCAAGGGCGGGATCGAGCAGTTCACCAAGGCGGCGGCATCGGAGTTGGGGCCGCACGGGATACGGGTCAATTGCGTGGCGCCGGGGGCGATTGCCACCGAACGCACGGCGCAGGAGGCGGGGGATTACGCGGGGCTGTGGTCGCCCCTCACGCCCTTGCGGCGGGTGGGGACACCGGCCGATATCGCGGGGCCGGTGCTGTTCTTCTGTTCGTCCGCCGCGGATTTCGTGACGGGGCAGACGCTGTGGGTGGATGGCGGCGTCTTTTCGCAGGCGCCCTGGCCCTATTGATCCTGCTTTTCGGGCGGGATGACATACTGGTTGGCCAGCGCGTCGGGATCGGTCAGCAGCGGCTGTTCCCCCGGTTCGGTGCCGTTCACCCGCAGGATATAGGCGGTGATGGCGGCATAGGTTGCGTCCGGCAGCGAGGCGGGGCGCGAGGGCGGCATCCGGTCGTGGCTGTCGGCGTAGAGGTCGGCCACGGTGCGGGTTTTCCATTTTGCCTCGAAGTTTTCCCCTGCAAGGGGCGGGCCCATGGTTCCGTTTCGCAGCGTGTTGCCATGGCAGGCGGCGCAGGCGGTGTTGTAGCTGGCCTTGCCCGCGTTCACCTGATCTTCGGTGAAGGTGGCGGGCAGGAACTGGCCGGTTGCGATTTCCTCGGATTGCTCCAGCGGGGCGGGGCTGTCGGGGGCTGTCGTGCTGCCCGTGACCATCTGGCCGTCGTCGGGCCGCGCCCCGCCCGCGCGCCATGTGAAGGCGAGGATGGCGCCGGGGTTCTGCATGTCGGTCGTGGTGCCGCCGTTCAGGGCCTCGGCCAGACCGCCGGGGTCGGTGGCGACATAGATTGTGCGGCCATCGGGCGCGAGGGCGGTGTCGCGGAAGCGGTTTTCGGATTGGAAATAGCGTTCGAAGGGGGGGATGGTCGCCTGACCGTCGGCCTCTAGCCCGATGCGGTAGAGCGAGCCGCGTTTGAGCGTGGTGACGAGGAGCGAGTTGCCCCAGCCCGGGATGCCGCCCGTGGCGGGGTAGTGTTCGATGGAGGAGGCCGCGACGGTGGGCCAGCAGATGAAGTCGATGCCCTTGCAGGCGGGGTCGGCGAAGGTCCAGTCCGAGGGGACGGTGAACATGGTGGCAAGGGGGGGTGTCATGGCGTCGGCGCCCTTCCAGTCGGTTTCGCGGTCGAAGGGCACGCCCGAGGGGATTTCGAGGTCGGAAAATTCCAGATCGGCGCAGGGGGTTTCTTCGGATTCGGCCCAGCGGGCATAGACATAGGCATTGTTGTCGGCAAAGCCCGAGACATGGGGCCAGCCGTAATTGCCGCCCGCGCGCAGGATGTTGATCTCGTCATCCGTCTTTGGCCCCTGTTCGGAGGCGTAGAGCGTGCCGTCGGGGCCGAAGGCCAGCCCCTGCATGTTGCGGTGGCCATAGGTGAAGACGTGGCTTTTCACGCCCGCCAGTTCGGGGTTGTCGACGGGGATCGTGCCGTCGGGCGCGATGCGGAGCGATTTGCCGACATAGGCGAGATAGGTAGCGTCGTCGATTTCGGCCTGTGTGGGCAGGCGCTGCGCCTCGATCGGGATGCACCAGTTGCCGAGCTGGTTGTTCCCCTGATCGCCCACGGTCAGGTAGAGCATCCCGTCGGGGCCGAATTTCAGCCGACCCGAATTGTGGTCGTTCGAGGCGGGAAGGCCGGTCAGGATGTCCTGCGGGTCGGTCAGGGTGGCGCCGTCGGGGGCGAGGGTGAGGCGGGTGATTTTGGTATAGAGGTGCAGGTAGGGGCTGGCGCGGTCCTGCACGGTGGGGTCGGCGGGGAGGGTTTCGTCGATATAGGTATAGGCGACATAGACATGGTCGCGCCCCGCGCCCTGACCTAGAGCGGGGTCGAGCGCGAGGCCGAGAAGTCCGTCCTGTCCGCCCGGCGCCTCGACCTGCGGGAGGGTGGCGAGGGTGGTGGCGGCGCCGGTGGCGGGATCGATGCGGGTGATGCGCTTGCCGGTGCGTTCGGTGACCCATAGCTGGCCGTCGGGGCCGAGGGCCAGTTCCCACGGGCCTTCGAGCCCTTCGGCCACGACGCGCAGGTCGAAACCTTCGGTGCCGGGCTGGACGCTGTCGGGGGTGTCCTGCGCCCATGCGGCGGCGGACAGGGCGAGCGCGAGGCCACAGCCGAGGAAGATTGCGGTGGCGGCGGGGGCGAGTGGCGTGCGGGCGGTGGCGGTGGTGATGACGGCTGCGGGGGCGGGTCTGCGGTGCGGCATGGGATCCTCCGTGGCATGGGTCACGGGGGAACGGTGTGCGGCGCGAAGGGTTGCGCGGGGGGGGCGTTACCTGCGCGGAACTTGCGCGAGGTCAGCGCGCGGGTTCGTCGGGGACCAGCATCCGCGCCAGCAGGGCGCGCAGGGTTGCGGCGGGCACGGGTTTGACGATGTAGTCGTCCATCCCTGCCGCCAGACCCGCGTCGCGTTCGTCGCTTTCGGCATTGCCCGACAGGCCGATGATCGGTGTCCGCGCGGCAGGGCCCGAAAGCGCGCGGATGCGGCGCGTCGCCTCGATCCCGCCCATGACGGGCATCTGGCAATCCATGAGGATGAGGTCGAAGCTGTGCTCGGCAACGGCCTGAAGCGCCTCGGCCCCGTTGCTGGCGGTGCGGACCGTCAGGCCCTGACGCGACAGGAGGGCGGCGGTGATTTCGACATTCATCGGGTTGTCGTCGACGACCAGCGCTTGACGGCCAGAATAGGGCAGGTCGGGGGCGGGCGTGGCAGGGGTCGGCGTGGCGACTGGCGCGGGCGGTGGCGGTGGTGCGGGCACGGGCGCGGGTACGGGCGCGGGGGCGTCGGGCAGGGACGCGCGGGCAGTGGGAGTGGGGGCGAGCGGCGCGTGTTTGGCCCCGCGGGCAAGGGCACCGACGCGGTCGACCAGCACGTCGCGTTCCAGCGGTTTGGGGATCAGGTCATCGAGCCCCTCGCGGAAGGCCAGATCGACCGCCTCTTGCCCGCCGCGGCGGGACATGAGGACCAGTGGCGGGGTCGCAAGACCCAGCGCGTGGCGCAGGGCGCGGGCGGTGGCGACGCCGTCGAGTTCGGGCATGGTGCGGTCGATCAGGATGACGTCGAAGGGCTGGCCTGCGCGCAGGGCGGCGGTGGCGGCGGTCACCGCCTCGGCCCCGCTGGCGGCGGTGTCCGCGACGGCCCCGCTGGCGCGCAGGAGCGTGGCGGCGGCGGCGGCGGCGCGGGCGCTGTCATCGGCCACAAGGATGCGGCGGCCGCGCAGGGGCACGGTGCGGCGGCCTGCCGATTGGCGCGGGGCGGGGGCGAGGGGGAGGCTGGCCCAGAATGTGCTGCCCTGACCGGGGGTGCTTTCCACGCCGACCTCGCCGCCCATGAGATGGGCAAGCTGGCGGCAGATGGACAGGCCAAGGCCCGTGCCGCCATAGAGGCGGGCGGTGGAATCCTCGGCCTGGCTGAAGCTCTGGAACATGCGGTCGACCTGTTCGGGCGACATGCCGATGCCGGTGTCGGTCACGGCAAAGCGGATGCGGTCGGCCCCGTCCGCTGTCACCGAAAGGAGGATTTCGCCGCTCTGGGTGAATTTGAGCGCGTTGGTCAGGTAGTTCATCAGGATCTGGGTGATCCGCAGCGGATCGCCCATGAGGCGGGGCGGGACCGCAGGGTCGACATCGACGATGAGTTCGAGATCCTTGTCGGCAGCGGCGGCGGCCACCGTGTCGACGGCGGATTTGAGCGACTGGGACAGCAGGAATTCGGTGCGTTCGATGCGGAGCTTGCCCGCCTCCACCTTGGAGAGGTCGAGCACGTCGTTGATGATCATCAGGAGATGCCGCCCTGCGGCCTGAACCTTGCGGATATGGTCGATCTGGTGGGGGCTGAGCGGCGTGCCGAGCAGCAGTTCCGTGAAGCCGAGGATGGCATTGAGCGGCGAGCGCAGTTCATGGCTCATATGCGCGAGGAATTCGGATTTCAGCCGCGCGGCCTGTTCGGCAAGGTCGCGGGCGGCGGCGAGGTTCTGGGCCGCGGCGCGTTCGTTCGAGATGTCCTGCATCACCCAGACCGTGCCGCGCGCCGGATCGGCGGGGTCGATGGCGGTGGCGCGCAGGCTGACCCAGACGGTGGTGCCGTCGCCGCGGGTGAGCTCGCGGGTCGCGGTGAAGGTCCGGCCCGAGGCGATGAGGGCATAGGCTTCGGCCACGCCTTCGGTCCAGTCCTCGTCCGATTTGAACAGGATACGGGTGGAGGCCCCCACCAGCTGTTCCTGCGGGCGGAGCAGGAGCTGCGCCATGGAGGGGTTGCAGGTCTGGATGACGCGGTCGCGGACAAGGCAGATGCCGCTGTCGGCTGTGGCGAGGATGGCCTGCAGTTCCTCGTAGAGCTTGCTGAGATCCTCGGTCCGCTGGGCGACCTGTTCTTCCAGCGTGCGCTGGTAGGCCGACAGCGCGGCCTCGGCCTGGCGTTTGACGGTGACGTCGTTCCAGAGGGTGAAGACGTCGATGCGGTCGCCATCGGCGACGGCGGTCAGCATCACCTCGATCAGGGCGGTGCTGCCGTCGGTCCGCAGGTGTTCCCAGTCGAACTTGATATTGCCGCCTTCCAGCGCCTCGGCGATCAGGAGGGCGGCCTTGTCGCGCGAGCGCTGGCCGTCGGGCTGGAATTCGGGGGAAATCTGGTCGGGGCGGAGGCCCACGAAGGTTTCGCCTTCGCCATAGCCCAGCATCCGCAGGGCGGCGGCGTTGGCTTCGGTGAAATAGCCGTCCTGGATGATCGCGGTGGCCTGCGCGGAATGGCGGAAGGTGCGGCGGAACCTCTCTTCGCTGAGCGCGAGGCGGCGGGAGGCCATGGCACCCAGACTGCGCCCTGCAAGGCGCGAGGCGGCGAGTTCGATCAGCAGCCGCGCCTCGGCCGGAACGGCGTTCTCGCCGCCCGTGCAGGCAGCGGCGATCTCGCCCTGCTGGACGCCCTCGATCAGGATGGGGTGGACGAAGGCGGGGGTATGGCCTGCGGGGAAGTCGTCATGCAGCGTGTCGTACAGGCGGATGCGGAAGCGGGCGCGACCGCCGCTGTCGCAGCCACGCGACAGGGCCTGCGCCATTTCGGAAAGGATGACCGGAAGGGGGCGGCCCATGTCTTCGGTGGCGATGAAGATGTCGTGCAGGCAGGCCTGTTCGCGGATGCGCTGGCGCAGGGCATCGGCGGCGGCGGCGCGGGCAGCCATGGCGCGGCCAAGGCGCCAGCGCAGGATCGCCGCCGTGGCGATGGCCACCGCCACCATAAGCGCGAGGGTCTGGATCAGGCGCAGCACGTCGCGCGAGGAGTAGCCCAGCAGGGAGGAGAGGTTCTCGCCGCTCCAGCGTTCCACGAGGGCGGTGATTTCCTCGGGCGGGATGGCGGAAAGGCCCTGTTCCACGGCAGCGTAGAGATCGGTCTTGCCGCGCAGGACGGCCCAATGGCCGGTTGCCACGACGATCGGGGCGGTATGGGTATAGACCGTGCCGATGCCGAGGCTGGAGAAGAGCGTGTCGCCCACCACGACGGGCAGGCAGAAGATGGCGGGGGCGGGTTGTCCTGCCTTGGCCGCCGTGCCGAGCTCGTGGAGCGTGGGGTAGATTTCCAGCGGGATGCCGCGGGCGGCGAGCAGTTCCTCGCAGGCGCTGCGGGAGGTGACGCCGACGCGGCGGTTGCGGATGTCGTCGATGTCGACAAGGCGCGCCATGTCGGTGCGGTGGAAGAGGGCGAGGCTGACCTCGGCATATTGCGGCGAGAAGTCGAGCCAGTCCTCGCGGTCAAGGGCGGGGCTGGTCATGTCGACAAGGTCGATGCTGCCCGAGTCCATCGCGGCGCGCAGGTCTTCGGCTTCGACATGGACCAGGGAGACGGGGATGCCCGTGCGGCGCGACCAGAGCTGCCAGAGTTCCGCGCGGATGCCGCTGATGCGGTCGGTCGGGTCCACGATGACATAGGGGGAGATCTGTTCGGTGAAGCCCACGGTCAGGCCGTCCGCCAGTTCGGCCACCGGCTGGCCCTGCTGCGCCGGTGCGGGACTGGCGAGAAGGGCCGCAAGGGCGACCGTGGCGGATCTGGCCAAGCTGGCAGGATGCCAGACCTTTGTCATGCAAACCTCGGTCGGTCGGTGTCGCGGCGGGGTTGGAGCGAAGCGAAGGGTCTCGATATGATAAGCTAGGTTCTGTTTACAGAAATAAACATGAAGAATTCGTCTTGCCTTGCGGCAGATCAACTGCGGTTTGCGCGCCCCGCCCAGAAAATTTGCGAATGGCGCCAGAGGAATATGTCCTTTCGGGTATCGTCGCGCGGCTCGCTCTGCAAGCGGTATCGCAAGGCTTTTCACAATCAGGAGGGGAGTGACGCCGCGCCGTCACAGAACGACAGGCGGGAAGCGCGGTCGTGGGCAGGGTCGGCGCGCGCCCCGTGTCGCGTTGATTTCCCTATAGGTCGGGATGACCTATTCCTTTCCGGCGGGGCCGGTATAGCCTGCCGGTGCAGAGCAAGGGTCCGGAGCAGGCGCCAGACATGCCGACGAGGGCGATTTCGGGGGGAAACGGGGCGCGGTTGGGCCGGACCGGATTGCAGGTCGACGATCCGGCCGGAAGGTATGGTCTGACGGGCTTTGCCGATGCGGTGTTGCGCGGCGTGGCGCAGGTGATCTTCCTGAACAACAGCTATACGGGGCTGCTCTGTCTTATCGGCATCTTCCTGCATTCGCCCGTGCAATGTGCCGCCGCTCTGGTCGGGACGGTGGCCGGTACCGCTGTCGGGCTGCTGGTCCGGGCGGAGGCCGCGGATGTGCGGAGCGGGCTTTACGGCTATAACGGCTGTCTGGTGGGGATGGCGCTGCCGCTGTTTCTGGGCGGGGGGGCTGCGGTCTGGCTGCTGGCCGTGACGGGGGCGGGGCTGTCGTCGCTGCTGCTTCTGGCGCTGCGCCGCCACGGGCCGTCGGGGTTTGCGGTCCTGACCGCGCCTTTCGTCCTGTGCAGCTGGGTCGTCATCCTGCTGTTTCGCGCGCTGAATCCCGTCGGGCCGGCCGGAGCGGGAAGCCTGCGTGACGTGCCGGTTCCTGCCGCGGGTGTTCTGGCGGACTGGACGGTGGTCGAGGGGGCGCTTGCCGGATTGGCGCAGGTCTATCTCCAGCCGAGCGCGCTGTCGGGGCTGGTCATCGCGGTGGCGCTGCTGGTCGGGTCGCGGGCGGTCTTTCTGGTTGCCTGCCTGTCGGGTCTTGTCAGCGCGGCGGTCGCGTCGGTGGCGGATGTGCCGCAAGAGGCGATCCGCACCGGATTGTTCGGCTTCAACGCGGTGCTGGCGGGGCTGGCGCTGGGCGTGGTCTATCTGCGGACGGGACGGATCCCGCTTGTGCTGGCCACGGGCATTGCGGCGGCGATGCCGCTTTACCAGATCCTTTGCGCCAAGGTGCTGATGTCGGCCGGTCTGCCGACGATGAGCGTGCCCTTCATCACCGCGACATGGCTGGCCCTTCTTGCGCTGCGCCCCTTTGAGCGGTTGTGGCCGCCGCGATAGGGGCGGGATCCGTGCAGGCGCGCGGTTCGGGAGGCGTGTCGCGGGGGGGGGGCGCAAGGGACGCCGGGAATGCCGTTCTGGTTCAGGGGGTAATGGCGGAGAGGGTGGGATTCGAACCCACGGTAGGCTTGCACCTACTCCGGTTTTCGAGACCGGCGCGATCGACCACTCCGCCACCTCTCCGTGATTGGGGGTCGTCAGTGCGGCGGGGTTTAGCGGCGTCCTTCGGGGCTTGCAAGGCCGATTTCGCGCTTTTGGCGGGGAAATTTCCGAGGCGGGCGGCGGGGCGAGGGCAGGGCCGCGGGCGGGCGGATCGGCGCGCGATGCCGTTGCTGTGACTTGGCAAGGCGGGGTGCAGTCCTTAGCTGTTCGGAAAGGACAGAAGGAGCGGCGGCGATGGGCTGGGCAAGAGCAGGTGTCTGGGCAAGAGCGGGACGCGGGACAGGGCCGGTGGCGGGCGGTGCGGGGATGCTTGCGCTGGTCCTCGGGCTTGCCGTGGCGGGCCCGTCCCTGACCCCTGCGGTCGCGGTGGCGCAGGAGGCCCCCGCCACCGGTGGCGCGCAGGCCCCCTCCGAGGCGGTGGAGCGCGAGGTCGATGCGCTGCTGGCCGCGATCCGGATCGACGACACCATCGCGATCCTGCGCGAGGAGGGGCTGGAATATGGCCAGACGCTGGAGGACGACATGTTCCCCGGTGCGGGTGGCGCGTCCTGGGGGGCGACTGTCGCGCTGATCTATGACGGGGCGCGGATGCGCGCGGCGTTCCGCGCCGCGCTGGTCGAGGATTTCGCCGCCGATCCCGCCGCCGTCGCGCCGATCACGGAATTCTTCGCCTCCGATCTTGGGCGCAAGGTCGTCGATCTGGAGATCGAGGGGCGGCGGTCCTTGCTGGATGATGCGGTGGAAGAGGCGTCGAAGGCGGCGCTGGAGGACCTGCGCGCCGTGGACGGGCCGCGGCTGGATCTGCTGGAGCGGTTTGTCACCGTCAACGATCTGGTCGAATCGAATGTGTCGGGCGCGTTAAATGCCAATCTGGCCTTCTATCGCGGGATGCAGCGGGGCGGGGCCTTCGGGGACAAGATGACCGAGGAGCAGATGCTGTCAGACGTCTGGGGGCAGGAGCCGGAGATCCGGCAATCGACCGAGGACTGGGTCTATTCCTATCTGAACCTTGCCTACGGGCCGTTGAGCGATGCCGAACTGGGCGCCTATGCCGATTTCTCGGAAACGGCCGCGGGGCAGCGGGTCAACCGCGCGCTGTTCGGGGCCTTTGACAGGGTCTTTACCCCGATTTCCGAGGCGCTGGGCGTGGCGGTGGCGCGGCAGATGCAGGGGCAGGATATCTAGGGCGCGGCCTGCGGGGATCGCGCTTGACATCGGGGGGGCTTTTCCCGATAAGCGCGCATCCCGGCGAGGCGCGAGTCTCGTCCGGGGCCTATTTCAATGACGCCCGCGAGGGCGCGCTGTCCGAGGCGGGGAAACCCCGACAACGCCCGAGAGATCGGGGGCCACAGGGCGCGGAGCGAAGAAGAGGAAGACCCATGTTCGCGGTCCTGAAGACCGGTGGCAAGCAGTACAAGGTGCAGGCGGGTGACGTGCTGCGCGTTGAGAAGCTGGCCGCCAATGCTGGCGACAAGATCCAGTTCAACGAGATCCTGATGGTCGGCGGCGACACCGTCACCGTCGGCGTGCCCACCGTGAAGGGTGCGGGCGTGGTCGCGGAAGTGATCGACCAGATCAAGGGCGAGAAGACGATCCACTACGTCAAGCGCCGCCGCAAGCACAGCTCGCAGCGCACCAAGGGCCACCGCCAGCAGCTGACGCTGGTCCGCGTGACCGAGGTTCTGGCTTCGGGCGCCGAGAAGTCGGGCGTGGCTGCCGCCACCGGCACCGCCGATGCGCGCCGCGCCGCCCACAATGCTGCCGCCGCCCCGGCTGCGGAAGCTGCGAAACCGAAGCGCGCCAAGAAGGCCGCTGAAGCCGCTGCGGAATAAGGAGCAACACCCATGGCACATAAAAAGGCAGGCGGTTCTTCCCGCAACGGTCGCGACAGCGCCGGTCGTCGTCTGGGCGTGAAGCTCTATGGTGGTCAGGCCGCCATCCCGGGCAACATCATCGTGCGCCAGCGCGGCACGACCTATTTCCCGGGCCAGGGCGTCGGCATGGGCGTGGATCACACGATCTTCGCCGTGACCGAAGGCAAGGTGACCTTCAAGAAGGGCCTCAAAGGCCGTACCTTCATTTCGGTTCTGCCCGTCGCGGAGGCAGCCGAGTAAGCCGAACCTTTACATTCGGAATGTAGATGGGGGATCGGCTGAAAGGCCGGTCCCCTTCCTCATTTTCCGGCGCTGTGGCCGGGATGGGGCGGGAGGAGACAGGCGGGCGGGCCTTCGGGGCCGGTCGCGAAAAGGCCGGAGGGCGGCTCAAACCGCCGTCAGTATGGCCGTTTAGACCTTGAACGGGGGTTTTGCGCCCCCGACATGTGCTTCGTCAGGAGGGAAGCCATGATGCTGGACAAGATCGCCGCGCTGCCCGAAGGGGCCATTGCCGCCGGACGTTTCGTGCTGCGCCCCGTGCGCCGTTCCGACGAAGGGCTTTTCGCGCTTTATGCGGGCGACAAACGCGTGGCCGAGGCGACGCGGTCGATCCCGCACCCGCTGCCCCCCGGCGCGGCAGAGGCTTTCGTGACCCGCGCCATGCAGGCGGGCGGGGACGAGGATGTCTGGGTCATGGACGGCGCGGCATCCGGTCTGGCCGAGGTGCTGGGCGTGATCAGCCTGAAGCGCATGGATGTGGCCAAGTGGAACCGCGACCAGTCCGAGATCGGCTATTGGGTCGCGCCCGCCTTCTGGAATACGGGCTTTGCCTCCGAGGCGGTGCGGGCGCTGATCGCGGCCAATCCGCAGAAGAGCCGGACGATCTTTGCCGAGGTGTTCCAGGACAATCCCGGATCGGCGCGGGTGCTGACCAATGCGGGCTTCCAGTATCTGGGCGATGCCGAGACGTTTTCGGTCGCGCGCGGGGCGCGGGTGCCGACCTGGACCTATATCCGCAAGCTGGATTGAGCGTTCCGCCTGTGTCTGGCGTCGGAGCGGGGGGCCAGCCCCCCGCACCCCCCGGAGTATTTGGGCCGAGATGAAGGGGCTTTGTGCAGAAGGGCGCGGGCCTTTGGCTGCGTAAGGCTTGAGCCTTTGCCGATTGTCCACTATCGCCTTGGGCGATCCTTATGAAAGCCTGATGCCATGAAGTTCCTCGACCTTGCCAAAGTCTATATCCGCTCGGGCGGCGGCGGGGCGGGCTGCGTGTCCTTCCGGCGCGAAAAGTTCGTGGAATTCGGCGGGCCGGATGGCGGGGATGGCGGCAATGGCGGGTCGGTCTGGGCGGAAGCCGTGGACGGGCTGAACACGCTGATCGATTTCCGCTATCAGCAGCATTTCTTTGCCAAGAACGGCCAGCCCGGAATGGGAAGCCAGCGCACGGGGAAATCGGGGGATGACATCATCCTGAAGGTGCCCGTGGGGACCGAGATCATCGACGAGGACGAGGAGACCGTCATCGCCGATCTGGTGACCGTGGGGCAGCGGGTGCTGCTGGCCAAGGGCGGCAATGGCGGGTTCGGCAACCTGTTCTTCAAATCCTCGACCAACCGCGCACCCGGGCGGGCCAATCCGGGGCAGGAGGGGGTGGAGCGGACCATCTGGCTGCGGCTGAAGCTGATTGCCGATGCGGGGCTTGTGGGGCTGCCCAATGCGGGGAAGTCGACCTTCCTTGCCGCCGTGTCCAATGCCCGGCCGAAGATCGCGGATTATCCGTTCACCACGCTGATCCCGAATCTGGGGGTCGTGGGCGTGGACGGGCGCGAATTCGTGATGGCCGATATTCCGGGGCTGATCGAGGGTGCGTCCGAGGGGCGGGGGCTGGGGATGCAGTTCCTTGCCCATGTGGAGCGGTGCAAGGTGTTGCTGCATCTGGTGGACGGGACGTCATCCACCATCACCAAGGATTACCGCACCATCGTGAAGGAGCTCGAGGCCTATTCCGAGGTGCTGGGGGACAAGCCGCGGGTGCTGGCGCTGAACAAATGCGATGCGCTGGACCAAAAGACCATCACCACGCGCAGGAAGGCGCTGGAGAAGGCGTCGGGCGGGCGGGTGCATGTGATTTCGGGCGCGGCGGGGATGGGTCTGCAGGACGTGCTGCGCGCGATCTGGGCCGAGATACAGGGCGCGGAGCCGGAGAAGGAGTCGGGGCCGTGGCAGCCGTGAGCGAGGTGCGGGCGGCCGTGCCGGATGTGCGCGCGGCCAAGCGGGTGGTGGTGAAGATCGGGTCGGCCCTGCTGGTGGACCGCGCGGCGGGGCTGCGGCAGGGGTGGCTGTCGGCGCTGGCCATGGATGTGGCCGAGGCGAAGGTGCGCGGGGCCGATGTGGTGCTGGTGTCGTCGGGGTCCATCGCGCTGGGCCGCAAGGTGCTGGGCCTGCCGGCGGGGGAGCTGACGCTGGAGCAGAGCCAGGCCGCCGCGGCGGTGGGGCAGATCCGGCTGGCGCGGGCCTATGAGGAGGTGCTGGCGCCGCATGGCATCACCACGGCGCAGGTTCTGGTGACGCTGGAGGATACCGAGGACCGGCGGCGGTACCTGAATTCCCGCGCGACGATGGAGACGCTGCTGGGGCTGGGGGTCGTGCCCATCGTGAACGAGAATGACACGGTGGCGACGGATGAGATCCGGTTCGGGGACAATGACCGTCTGGCGGCACAGATCGCGGTGACGGTGGGGGCGGACCAGTTGATCCTGCTGTCGGATGTGGACGGGTTCTATTCGGCCAATCCGAAAGAGGATGCGTCTGCCGTCCGCTTTGACGTGGTGGAGCAGATCACGCCGGAGATCGAGGCGATGGCGGGCGATCCGATTTCGGGCCTGTCCAAGGGGGGCATGAAGACCAAGCTTCTGGCGGCCAAGACCGCCGTGGCAGGGGGCTGTGCCATGGCAATCATGGAAGGGTCGGTGCTGCGCCCGCTGAAGGCGCTGGCCGAGGGCGCGCACCGGACATGGTTCGTGCCCGGCGCCGATCCGCAGGTGGCGCGCAAGCGCTGGATCAACGCGATGAAGCCGAAGGGCGAGGTCGTGGTGGATGCGGGGGCCGTGGTGGCGCTGCGCGGCGGCAAGTCGCTGCTGCCTGCGGGGGTGCGGGCGGTGAAGGGCAGCTTCGGGCGGGGGGAGCCGGTGGCGATCCTTGGGCCGGATGGTGCCGTGCTGGGCAAGGGCTTGATCCGCTATACGGCGGCGGAGGCCAAGGCGATCGCGGGGCACAAGTCGGGCGAGATCGAGGGGATCCTCGGCTATGCCGGGCGGGCGGCGCTGATTCATCGGGATGACATGGTGGTCTGAGATGCATGCGCTCTTCTTCGACATGCAGCCGAAGGCAGGGCATATGCCGCATTACTTCGAACATGTGGACAGGCTGCGGCCGCTGTTGGCGGCGCATGAGGGGCTTTTGTATCTGGAGCGGTTCCGGCCCCTGGACCGGCCCGACGCCATCCTGTCGCACCAGCATTGGGCGGGCGAGGTGGCGATCCGTGCATGGCGCTGTGACGGGACGCATCGGGCCAGTCAGGCGGCGGGGCGGAAAGTGCATTTCGAGAGCTATCGCATCCGCGTGGGGCCGGAGGTCGTGCCGGAGGGCGCGGGGCGGTTCGTCGTGGCAGCCTATGGCGACGGCCCTGCGGGGCCGGGGCGCGTGCATGAGAGCGTGACGCGGGCGGGGCGGTTCCTGACGCTGGCCGAGGCGGGGCAGGGTGAGGTGGCGCGGGAGATCGCGGCGCGGGCGCGGGCAGAGGGGGCGGAGGATGTGCGCATCTTTGCCGTCTCGCGCGATTACGGCATGACGGACAGGGCCGAGGCGCCGTCCCTGTGAGGGGCGGGCTGGCAGAGCGGAAGGTTGGGACGATGGCGGACGGGGCACAGGAAGACGCAACCGGCATGATGGGCCGGATGGGCGCGGCGGCGAAGGCGGCGGCGGCAGAGCTGGCCTATGCGAGCGCCGAGCGCAAGCATGCGGCGCTGGTCGCTGCGGCGCAATATGTGTGGGAGAGCCGCGAGGGGATCATCGCGGCCAATGCGCAGGATATGGAATTCGGGCGCGCCAAGGGTCTGTCGCCGTCGATGCTGGACCGGCTGACGCTGGACGAGGGGCGCATCCGCGGGATCGTGGACGGTCTGCGCGCGGTGGCCGAGCAGAAGGATCCGGTGGGCGAGGTGATCGCCGACTGGGACCGGCCGTCGGGTCTGAACATCCGCCGCGTGCGGACGCCCTTGGGCGTGGTGGGGGTGATCTATGAAAGCCGCCCCAATGTGACGGCGGATGCGGGGGCGCTGTGCCTGAAGGCGGGGAATGCGGTGATCCTGCGGGGGGGATCGGAGAGCTTCCATTCCTCGACCGCGATCCATGCCTGCATGGTGCGGGGGCTGCGGGCGGCGGGTCTGCCCGAGGCCGCGATCCAGTTGGTCCCGACGCGGGACAGGGACATGGTCGAGGCGATGCTGCGCGCGGTGGAGTGGATCGACGTGATCGTGCCGCGCGGGGGCAAGGGGCTGGTGGGGCTGGTGCAGCGCGAGGCGCGGGTGCCGGTCTTTGCCCATCTGGAGGGCATCTGCCATGTCTATGCCGATGGCGATGCCGATCTGGAAAAGGCGCGGCGGGTGGTGGTCAATGCCAAGACGCGCCGGACGGGCATTTGCGGGGCGGCGGAATGTCTGCTGATCGACCGGCGCTTCTGGGACCGCCACGGGGGCGTGTTGCTGACCGACCTTATGGCGCGGGGGGTCGAGGTGCGGGCGGAGGGGGATCTTCTGTCGGTGCCGGGAACGGTTCCGGCCAAGGCCGATGATTTCGGGCGCGAGTTTCTGGACATGATCATCGCGGCGCGGATCGTGGATGGTGTGGACGGGGCGATTGCCCATATCCGCCAGTATGGCAGCCAGCACACCGAAAGCATCCTGACCGAGAATGACGCCACCGCCGCGCGGTTCTTCCAGCGGCTGGACAGCGCGATCCTGATGCGCAACGCCAGCACCCAGTTCGCGGACGGGGGGGAATTCGGCATGGGGGCCGAGATCGGCATCGCCACGGGCAAGCTGCATGCGCGCGGGCCGGTGGGGGCCGAGCAGTTGACGTCCTTCAAGTATCTGGTGACCGGCGACGGGACGATCAGAAGCTGAGACGCAGGCTGTCAGGGCCGGTTTCCATGTCGGCCCTGCGGCCGAGCGCGGCAAGGGCGGCGGCGGCAAGGGCGAAATGCACCTCGCCGGGTTCGAGGCTGTCGGGAAGGGGCGCACCCGTCAGGAGCGGCCAGAGCCGCGGGTCGGCCTTGAGGCGGGGCGAGGCGAGGGTGAGGTTCCAGCCGATCTCGTCCCTGAGGATGCGGATCGTCCCGCCACCGCGCATCGCGCCTTCGGCACAGAGCAGCAGGAGGAAGACCGCCTTCACCTCGGTCCGCGGGAGGGAGGCGGGGCTGGTCCAGTCGAGCGTCACGCGGCGGGACGGGAAGAGCGGGGGGAGGATATCCATCACCTCGGCCCGGGCGAAGCTCTGGTCCGGGCGGGCGATGCCGAAGGCCACGCGGAACAGGCGCAGGCGGGCAGAGAGGGTGGTGACGCTGTCGGCGATCAGCGCGACCTCGTCCCCTGTTCCGGCGGGCGTGAGGCGGAGCAGTTCCACCCCGTTGCCGATGGCGCCGATCGGGCCGATAAGGTCGTGGCAGAGGCGCGAGCCGAGAAGGGCCGCAAGGTCGGGTGTGGCGGGCATGGGTCGCCTTTACGGGAAAGGAACAGGGACAAATGGACAGGCTTCTGGAACCCGGCATGTTCGTGCGCCATCCGGCCCAGCCGGATTGGGGGCTGGGGCAGGTCCAGTCCAATATCGGCGGCAAGGTGACGGTGAATTTCGAGCATCAGGGCAAGGTCGTCATTGATACGCGGCAGGTGGAGTTGCGTCTTGTCTTCGATATCTCTGGATGATGGGGCGGCGCGCGGAATTTGCAACCCTTGGTTGTTCGTGGCGGGAAGGCGGGGGGCGGGTGTTGCATCGGAGGGGGGCGAGACGTAGATCAGCCGCAGGAATGCGGGGCTGGCCGTGACGACGATTGCCGAGGAATCCGTCTTTGCGCTGCGTCTGGCGCGGGATGCGCGCGACCTTCGGGCGGCGCAGAGGCTGCGCTATACGGTCTTTGTCGAGGAGCTGGGCGCGGACGGGCCGCTGGTCGACCATGATGCGCGGCTGGAGCGGGACGAGTTCGACGACATCTTCGACCATCTTCTGCTGATCGACACACGCCGCGATCCGGCGACGCTGGAGGATGTGGTGGGGGCCTACCGGCTGTTGCCGAGTGACCGGCTGGCGGCGGGGGGGCGGTTCTATTCCGAGGGGGAATATGACCTGACGCCGTTGCGGCAGAGCGGGCGGAAGCTGCTGGAACTGGGGCGGTCCTGCGTGCATCCCGACCATCGCGGCGGGACGGCGATGTTCCATCTGTGGAACGCGCTGGCCGATTATGTGCTGGAGCGGGAGATCGAGATCCTGTTCGGTGTGGCGAGTTTCCATGGCACGGAGATCGCGCCGCTGACGCAGTCGCTGGCCTGGCTGCATCACCATCATCTGGCGCCGCCGCCGCTGCGGGTCTGGGCGCGGCCCGAGGGGTTCCAGCGGATGGACCTGCTGCCCGAGGCGGCGCTGGACCGGCGCGCGGCGATGGCGGCGACGCCCGCGCTGATGAAGGCCTATCTGCGGCTGGGCGGGTTCGTGGGCGAGGGGGCCTTCATCGACCATGCCTTCAACACCACGGATGTCTGTCTGGTGATGGACACGGCGCGGATGTCCGAACGGCATCGCGATTTCTACACGCGGGGGCGCGTGTGACGGGGGACGGCGAGGACTGGAAGGAGGCGCGCATGGACGTGCCCGCGATCACCCTTGCGGGGTGGGTGCGGGTGCTGTGGCGGGGGGCGCTGTTCGGCGGTGTCGTCTATGGCTGTCTGGCGATCCTTCTCATGGTGCGGGTGGTGGAGCGGCCGCTGTTCGGGCTGCGCCGGCCGTGGACGCCGTGGATCACCCAATTCGTCTGCAAATCCGCCTTCGTCATCCTGCGCCTGCCGTTGGTGGTGCGGGGGCGGGTGATGCGGCAGCGGGGGGCGGTGGTGGCCAACCATGTGTCCTGGCTGGACATCTTCGCGCTGAACGCGGCGCAGCGGGGCTATTTCGTCGCCAAGTCCGAGGTGGAGCACTGGGCCGCGATCGGCTGGCTGGCGCGCGCGACGGGGACGGTCTTCATCGCGCGGAAGGGGGCCGAGGCGAAAAAGCAGCAGGCGGTGTTCGAAGAGCGGCTGCGGGCGGGGCATCACCTGATGTTCTTTCCCGAGGGGACCAGCACCGATGCGGTGCGGGTGCTGCCGTTCAAGTCCACGCTCTTTGCCGCCTTCTGGTCGCACGGATTGGAAGAGGTGATGTGGATCCAGCCCGTGACGCTGGCCTATCGCGCGCCTGCGGGGTGTGATCCGCGCTTTTACGGCTGGTGGGGGGATATGGAATTTGCGGGGCACCTGTTGATGGTGCTGGCGCAGGGGCGGCAGGGGCGGGTGGAGGTGGTGTTCCACGACCCCGTGCCGGTGGATGCCTTCCCCGACCGCAAGGCGCTGGCCGCGCATTGCGAGGCGGAGGTGCGGCGGGGGTTGGAGGGGCGGTTGTAGGACCGGCTGTCAGGCGGTGGCGGGGTGAACCCCGCCCTACTCGGGTTGAAAGAGGGCCGTCCGTAGGGCGGGGTTCACCCCGCCATCGCCCCGCCATCACCCTAACGGCGCGAGCAGCGCCTTCAATGCCGCGGCGGGGTCGTCCTTGGTCCAGATTTCCTCGCCCACGGCGAAGAAGTCGGTGACGGGGCCGAATTTTTCCACAAGTTCCGCGGTCAGCGCGCCTTCGGCGACCACGGGAACCTCGATCACTTCTGACCACCACTGGAACAGGTCCCAGTCGGCGCGGGAGCCGTCACCAAGCGGCGTTTCGCCGATGGGGCCGAAGCAGACGTAATCCGCCCCCGCCTCGCCCGCCGACATCCCCTCATGCCGCGTGGTGCCGCAATGGGCGCCGATGATGGCGTCGGGCAGGTCCTTTCGCACCTTGCGGACCGAGCGCGCGCCATCGGTCAGGTGCACGCCGTCAAGGCCCAGACGTTCCACCAGCAGCACGTGGCGTTCGATCACCACCGCCACGTCGCGGGCATGGGCCGTCAGGCGGATCGCGTCGGCGGCGCGCAGGATGCGGTCCTCGTCCTTGGTCGCCAGCGCGATGCGAAGGCAGGCGATCTCGGTCGTGTCCAGCACGGCGGCGAGCCGGTCGGGGAAGGTGTCGAGGTCCAGCTCGGGCGGGGTGACGAGATAGATCTGCGGGCGTTCTTGGTCGGACATGGGGCGCTCCGGCGAGGTTTCGGGGGTCATTAGCGCAGATTTCGCGCGATGGCGAGGGTGGCTTGGCCTTGCCGCGCAGGGGCGGCGCGCGTATCTGGCGCGCAGACCCCCGAGCCGGAGTGCGCGCCGTGACCGAGATCATCCCGCCCTGTTTCATCCTTGTGCGCCCGCAGATGGGCGAGAATATCGGGGCGGCAGCGCGCGCCATGCTGAATTTCGGGCTGGAGCGGATGCGGATCGTCGACCCGCGCGACGGCTGGCCGAACCCCAAGGCCGTGGCGATGGCGTCCGGCGCGGGGCGCGTGCTGGACCATGCGGGGATCTTTCCCGACATTCCGGCGGCGATTGCGGATTGCGATTTCGTCTTTGCCACCACGGCGCGGGGGCGGGAACTGGTCAAGCCGGTTGTCACACCCGAGCGTGCGATGGAGATGACGCGGGCCATGGTGGCCGAAGGCAAGCGGGTGGGCGTGCTGTTCGGACCCGAGCGCGCGGGGCTGGAGAACGAGGATATCGCGCCCGCCAATGCCATCGTGACGGTGCCGGTGAATCCGGATTTCCCCTCGCTCAACCTTGCCCAATGCGCGTTGCTTCTGGGCTATGAGTGGCGGCGGCAGACCGAGGTGGTGGCGCCCGAGGTGATGGGGCTGGCCCGGACGGAGTTTGCCACGAGGCAGGAGGTGGAGCGGCTCTCGGACCATTTCGAGGAGCGGCTGGAGGCGGCGGGGTTCTTCTATCCGCCCGCGAAGGCACCGCATATGAAGCTGAATATGCGCAACATGTTCGCAAGGCTGGGCCTGACGCGGGCCGAGGTGCAGACCTTCCACGGGATGCTGCGGCAGATCGCCTACAAGCTGCGCCAGATGGGGGAGTGAGTCTCTCCGGTTCTGCGGCGGAACCGGGGGTTTTGCACCCCGTCAGCCATCGGTCTCGAACCGATGGCGACTCGATGGCTGACCCCGCAGGATATTTGGGGACGGAAAATGTGCAGGCGACGGAACGGGTTGGCATCCGTGCGCTCTTCGCCGCAGGGCCTTGAAGGGAGCGGGGGGGCGGCATACCCTCCGCGCCGAAACGGGGAGACGTCAGCATGGCAGGCAAGCGCAGCATCTTCGAAGAGGTGGGGCAGGGGGTGGCATCCGCCCCGCCGCCGCAGGGGGGGATGATCGCGGCGAAGCGTCCGGGGGCGCGGCGCGGGATACGGCTGTGGCTGGTGGTGCTGTTCCTGATGGTGGCTGCGATGATCGTCGTGGGGGGGATGACGCGGCTGACGGATTCGGGGCTGTCGATCACCGAATGGCGGCCCGTGACGGGGGCCATCCCGCCGCTGGATCAGGCGACGTGGGAGGCGGAGTTCGAGAAGTACCGCGCCATTCCCGAATACCAGTTGCAGAACAAGGGGATGAGCCTTGAGGAATTCAAGGTCATCTATTGGTGGGAATGGGGGCACCGGCAGCTGGGACGAGCGATCGGGCTGGTCTGGTTTGTGGGCTTTTTCGGGTTCCTTGTCGCGTGGCAGATACCCGCGGGATGGACGGGGCGACTGCTGGGGCTGGGGGCGCTGGGTGGTTTGCAGGGGGCCATCGGGTGGTGGATGGTGTCGTCGGGGCTGACGGGGACGATGCTGGATGTGGCGTCCTATCGGTTGGCGACGCATCTGGGGTTGGCCTTTGTCATCCTTGGGCTGATCGCGTGGTATGTCTTCCTGCTGGGGCGGAGCGAGGCAGAGTTGATGCAGGCGCGGCGCGGGCGCGAGGCGAAGCTGTTTTCCATGTCCACCGGCCTGATGCATTTCGCCTTCCTGCAAATCTTGCTGGGCGCGCTGGTGGCGGGGATCGATGCGGGGCGGGCCTTTCCGACATGGCCGGACATGAACGGGTCGTTCTTTCCGGCGGATGCCTTCTATGTGCCGGATGGCAATGGCGGCAGCCTGCCGGTATGGCATGCCTTCTTTGAAAACCCCGGGCTGGTGCAGTTCATGCACCGGATGTCGGGCTATCTGCTGTTCGTCTTTGGCGTGGTGGTCTGGTTGCGCGGGCGGCGGTCGGCGCATGGGGCGACGCGGGCGGCGTTTCATGCCGTGCTGGCGATGATGGTGGCGCAGATGGCGCTGGGGATCGCGGCGGTGCTGACGGCGGCGCATGTGCATGTGGCGATCACCCATCAGGTGGGCGCCGTGATCCTGTGGGTGCTGATCATCCGCGCGCGGCATCTGGCGGGCTATCCCGTGGCGGGTTCGATCCGGGAGGGGACGGCATGAGCGCCTATGACGATCTGATGGCCTTCCAGCGCGAGACGGAGGCGCTGGCGCAGGTGGCGGGCCGCCTTGGCTGGGATCAGGAGACGGTGATGCCGCGCGGCGCGGCCGAGCAGCGGTCCGAGGAGATGGCGGCGATGGAAGGCGTGCTGCATGCGCGGCGCACTGACCGTCGCATCGCGGATTGGCTGGGGCAGGCGCGGGCGGCGGATGACGTCGCGGCGGCGCAATTGCGGCTGATCCGGCGGAGCTACGAGCGGGCGACGAAGGTGCCCGCGTCGCTGGCGCAGGAGATCGCGCGGGTGACGTCGATGGCGCAGGGGATCTGGGCCGAGGCGCGGGCCAAGGAGGATGTGCCGGGCTTCCTGCCGGTGCTGGCCGAGGTGATCCGCCTGCGGCAGGAGGAGGGCGCGGCGCTGGCGGCGGGGGGCGATCCCTATGACGCGCTGATCGACGATTACGAACCCGGCGCGACGGCCGCGACCATCGGCGCGATGTTCGACCGGATGCGGCCGAGGCTGGTGGCGCTGCGCGGGCGGGTGCTGGGGGCTGCGAAGCAACCCGCTGGATTGTCAGGGAAATTCGGGGAAGAGGCGCAGATGCGTTTCGCCCGCGATCTGGCTACGGCCTTCGGCTATGACTGGAACCGGGGGCGGCTGGATATTGCGGTGCATCCGTTCTCGTCGGGGTCGGGCGATGATGCGCGGATCACGACGCGGGTGGCGGAGACGGACCCGTTCAACTGTTTCTATTCCACCATCCACGAGGTGGGCCACGCCTGTTACGAGCTGGGCATAGACCTAGATTATCGCCTGACTCCCTTGGGATCGGGCGTATCCATGGGTGTCCATGAGAGCCAGAGTCGCATCTATGAGAACCAGCTGGGGCGGAGCCGCGCCTTTACGGGCTGGATGTTCGGGGAGATGCGCGCGCGCTTTGGTGAATTCGGTATTGACGATGCGGACGCCTTCCATGCGGCGGTGAACCGCGTGCAGCCGGGGTTCATCCGGACCGAGGCGGACGAGGTGCATTACAACCTGCACATCATGATGCGGTTCGATCTGGAACGCGCGCTGATCCGCGGCGATCTGGCGGTGGGCGATCTGGAGGCGGCGTGGAACGACCGGTTCGCCGCCGATTTCGGGGTTAAGGTCGATCGTCCGTCGCATGGCATGTTGCAGGATGTGCATTGGTCGGTGGGTCTGTTCGGCTATTTCCCGACCTATACGCTGGGCAATGTTTACGCAGGCTGCCT
Organism: Paragemmobacter amnigenus; assembly: GCF_009908265.2. Lineage (GTDB taxonomy): Bacteria > Pseudomonadota > Alphaproteobacteria > Rhodobacterales > Rhodobacteraceae > Paragemmobacter > Paragemmobacter amnigenus. The sequence goes on from NZ_JAAATX020000002.1 coordinate 375,322, forward strand.
GCACCGTGCGCTGCGGGCGGATATCCCCGATCTGGACGAGGCGCTGGCGCGCGGGGATGCGTCGCCCGCGACGGGCTGGCTGCGCGAAAGGGTGCAGCGGCATGGCGGGCTGAGGGAGCCGCGCGCGACCATTGCCCATGCCTGCGGGTTCGAGCCGGACGAGGGGCCGCTTCTGGATTACATCGAGGCGAAATTCGCGGCGATCTATGACCTTTGAACGGGGCGAGGGGCGGGCGGTCTGGACGCTCGCCCTGACGCAGGCGCTGGGATATGCCTGTTTCTTCTACATTTTCGCGGCGCTGCTGATCTATTGGCAGCGGGGGACGCCGTTGTCGGACGGGGTGATCGCGGCGGGGCCGCTGCTGGCGACGATGGTGAGCGCGCTGGTCGCGCCTGCGGTCGGCCGGGCTGTGGATCGCGGGCAGGCGGTGGCGATGATGGCGGCGGGGCCGGTGATCGGGGCGGCCGCGCTGGTGCTGCTGGCGCTGTCCGGGGGGGCGGGGCTGTGGCTGCTGGCCTGGTCGGGGCTGGGGCTGGCGCAGGCGCTGTGCCTGTATGATGTCTGTTTCGGGATGATGATCCGGCGTTTCGGGGCCGAGGCGCGGGGGGCGATCACGCGGGTCACGCTGGTGGCGGGGCTGGCCTCGACGCTGGCCTTTCCGGCGGGGGCGTGGCTGGCCGAGGCGTTGGGCTGGCGCGGGGCGGTCTGGTGCGCGGTGGCGGTGGTGGTGGGCGTGATGCTGCCCCTGCAGGTCGGGGCGGCGCGGGTTCTGGTGCGGCGGACCGAGGCGGCAGAGGTGCGCGGGGCCGCGCGGCTGCGCTGGGGCGAGGTGCTGCGGATGCAGGGGTTTCTGGGGCTGGCGGCGCTGTTTTCGCTGGTGAACCTGAACCATTGGATGCTGGTCAACCATATCCGGCCCATGCTGGAGGCGCTGGCGGTTCCGGCGGGACTGGGGATCGTGGCGGCGGCGGTGATCGGTCCGGCGCAGGTGGCGGGGCGGCTGGTTCTGGCGGGGGCAGGGGCGCGGATGGGGACGGGGCTGGCTTCGTGGGTCACGGTGTCGGCCCTGGTCGTGGCGCCGGTCTTCCTTGTGCTGGCAGTGGTCTGGCCTGTGGCGGCGGTGGGGTTTGCGGCCTGTCAGGGGGCGGCGATGGGGATCATCACCATCCTGCGGCCCGTGCTGGTGGCCGAGACGCTGGGGCAGGAACGCTATGGCGCGGTGGCGGGGATGATGGCCATTCCGGGGCTGGCGGCGATGGCGGTGGCCCCCCTGATCGGGACGGGGCTGGAGAGCCTTGGCGGGGTCTGGCTGATGATCGGGACGGGGTTCTGCTTTGCGCTGGCGGCGGCGGGGGCGCTGGCGGCAAGTCGTTGAGGGCGCTGGATTTACTGTCGGTCTTGTGACGAGGGCGGTTGTCCGGTTGTCGTGCAGACGGGTGTACCGCCGGCTGTGCATACGCGCGGTGCCCCAAGGGCGCGTTAACCATCCGGTCGGGGGGCAAAATTCTTCTGCGAAGAATTTTGGGGACGATCCTTCTGCGAAGGATCGGGGTGGTGTCGGGGGAGCGGGTGCCGCTGGGGGCGGGTGATCCTTCGCCAGAAGGATCGGGGCGCAGGATTTTCGCCAGAAAATCCTGCCTATTCCGCCCAGTCGGGTTTGCGCTTTTCAAGGAAGGCGGCAACCCCTTCCTCGGTGTCGCGCCAGAGCATGTTTTCGGTCATGCGCTCGCCCGTCAGGCGGTAGGCCTCGGCCAGGGACAGCCCCTGCTGGTCGTAGAAGCTGCGTTTGCCGATATGGACGGCGGCGGTGAGTTTCGCGGCCAGCGTTGCGGCGAGCTTGCGCGTTTCGGCGGAGAGTTGGCCCGCGGGCGCGATGCGGTTGACGAAGCCCACCTCGCGGGCGCGGGGGGCGGGGAGGAAGTCGCCGGTCGTCAGCATCTCGAAGGCGACGGCGGGGGGCACTTTGCGGGTCAGGGCGACCATGGGGGTGGAGCAGAAGAGGCCGATGTTCACACCGTTGACGCCGAAGCGGGCGTCGTCGGAGGCCACGACCATGTCACAGGAGGCGGCAAGCTGGCAGCCGGCGGCGGTGGCGATGCCGTGGACTTCGGCGATCACCGGCTGGGGCAGGGCGGGCAGGCGCTGCATCATGGCGGCGCAGGCGTCGAAGAGGGTGCGGAAGAAGGCGGCGCCCTTGTCGGGGGTGGCGCGGGCGGCCTGCATTTCCTTCAGGTCGTGGCCCGCGCAGAAGGCGCGGCCCGCGCCGCGCAGGATGACGACGCGGGTGGTGCGGTCCTGTGCGAGGCGGTCGAGTTCGGCGGTGAGCCGCGCGATCATGGCCTGCGAGAGCGCGTTCAGGCTGTGGGGGGCGTTGAGCGTCAGGGTGGCGATATGGTCTTCGTCGTGGCGCTGGATCAGGTCGTCGGTCATTGCATCCCCCTTTGGTCTGGGCGAGACGATAGGGGCAGATGGCGGCAAGGGGAAGCGGATGGCGTTGGTGATGGATCGCGGGGCGCTGGCGGCGTTTCTGGAAAGCGATTTCGGGCAGGTGGCGGGGGAGTTCACCGTCGAGCGGGCCGAGGAGGCGGGGGTGACGCTGCGGCTGCGCGTTGCGGAGCGGCATCTGCGACCCGGGGGCACCGTGTCGGGGCCTGCGATGTTCGGGCTGGCGGATGTGGCGATGTATCTGGCGATCCTGAGCCGGATCGGACCGGTGGCACTGGCCGTCACCACGAATTGTTCGATCGATTTCATGCGGAAACCGGTGGCGGGGCGCGATGTGCTGGCCGAGGCGCGGCTTTTGAAGCTGGGGCGTGTGCTGGCGGTGGGGGATGTGCTGCTGTTTTCGGAAGGCAGCGCGGAGCCTGTGGCGCGGGCGGGGATGACCTATTCGATCCCGCCGCGGTGAGGGGGTGAGGCCCGGGGCCGCGCCGGGGGGCAACCCGTTTATAGCGGCGTGGACCCCGTCCTATGCATCCCGGAGCGCAAGGAGGGGTGGAGGGGTCCAGTGGACCCCTCCACCCCTCCGCCGCTAGGTGTGAATTCTCGGGAGGTTGTTCACCCGAAGCGGGGTTAGGCTGCAATCGCCAAACTCCAGCCGAGGATTCCGCAGGATGAACAACCCGCACCAAGGTGCCCGCCTTACCGTCTACA
>NZ_JAAATX020000003.1 GCF_009908265.2 Paragemmobacter amnigenus
GCCTCGCGCGCGCCCGCCTCGGCCTCGGCCAGCGCCGCCGCCGCCAGATCGCGCGCCGCCGTCGCCTCGGCAGGGTCCAGACGGACCAGCACCTCGCCCGCCGCCACCTCGGCCCCGTCGGCAAAACCGGGCGACAGCTCCGCCACACGCCCCCCCACCGGCGCGCGCAGCTCCAGCCGCCGCACCGCCCGCACCTCGCCATAGGCGACCAGTTCGGGCACCACGCGGCCCGCCGTGACGGTGACGACATTGGCCGAGATGACGCGCTCTTCCGCGGGCATCGCCGGACCGCCACCCGCCATCCGCGCCTGCAGCGCCGCCACGATCACCCAGACCGCCGCCGCCAGCAGCGCCAGCGTCAGGGCCGCAAGGAACAGCCCGCCCATCGCGCGCCCGAAAAACCGCATCAAGACTCCTTCCGCCCGCAAGGCTGCACCAAACCTAGCCCTGCGCGGCCCGTCCGCCAATGACGGCTGCGTGAAACCGCGCCAGAGCATATCGAGAGGGTGGCGACCGCCCCGCCCCTGCGCGCCGACCGGACCGCCGCCCCCGCTACTTCCGCCGCTTGTGCTCTTCCAGCCGCGGGAAGATCTCCACGAAATTGCAGGGCCGGTGCCGGTAATCCAGCTGCCACACCAGTATCTCGTCCCACGCATCCCGGCAGGCCCCCGGACTGCCCGGCAGCGCGAAAAGATACGTCCCCCCCGCCACGCCGCCACAGGCCCGCGATTGCACCGCACTCGTCCCGATCTTCTGCATCGACACGATGGTGAACACTGTCCCGAAGGCCTCGATCTCTTTTTCGTAGACGTCGCGATGCGCCTCCACCGTCACGTCCCGCCCCGTCAGCCCCGTGCCCCCCGTGGTCAGGATCACGTCCACCTCCGGGTCTGCGATCCACGCCCGCAGCCGCGCCGCGATCTCGGCCCGTTCGTCCCGCACGATCCCGCGGGCGGCCAGCACATGCCCCGCCGCCGTCAACCGCTCCACCAGCGTATCCCCCGACCTGTCCTCTGCCGCCGTCCGCGTATCGCTGACCGTCAGCACCGCGACCCTGACCGGGATGAAGTCCTTCGTCTCGTCGATCCGCCCCATCTGCCTCACCCCTTCGACATCAGCGCCAGCCGCACCGCCAGCCCCGCAAAGATCACCGCGCCCACGCGCCCCAGCCAGCGCGCAAAGACCGCCGATCCCGCCAGCCGCTGCCCCGCCCCGCCCGCAAAGACCGCCACCACGCCATTCACCACGAACCCGCCCAGCGAAAACACCAGCCCCAGCACAAGGAACTGCGGCAGCACCGCGCGCGACGGGTCTACGAACTGCGGCAGGAAAGCCAGGATGAACAGGATCACCTTCGGGTTCAGCAGGTTCACCATCAACCCGTCGACGAACACCCGCCCCAGCGACCGCGCCGCCACATCCCCCCGCGCCGCCATCGGCCCCGCGCGCAGCGACTGCACCGCCAGCCACAAAAGATAGGCCACGCCGCCCCAGCGGATCACGTCGAAGGCCACCGGATGCGCCGCGACCAGCGCCCCCAGCCCCAGCCCCGCGATCACCGTATGGACCATACCCCCCACGGCGATCCCCGCATTGGCCGCCATCCCCGCCCGCGGCCCGCCCTTCAACCCCTGCGCCAGCGTGAACATCATGTCCGCCCCCGGCGTCAGGTTCAGCGCCAGCCCCGCAGGGATGAACGCCAGAAGGACCCAAGGATCGACCGGAAACATCACCCGAGCCTCGCCCTGATCTCCAAGAGGTCCGCCCAGGCCTCGCGCTTGGCCGCCGGATTGCGCAGCAGATAGGCCGGATGCGTCATCGGCATCACGGGCCGCCCCAGCGCCTGCGCCCACGTCCCCCGCAACCGCAGGATGCCCTTCGCCCCCAGCAGCGCCGAACAGGGCGTATTGCCCATCAGGACGATCACCTCGGGCGCGGCCAGTTCGATATGCCGCTCCACGAAGGGCCGCATCATCGCGATCTCCTCGGGCGAGGGGTCACGGTTCCCCGGCGGCCGCCACGGCATGACATTGGTGATGTAAAGTGCGCGCTCCAGATCGGGGCTTTCCCGCGACAGCCCGATCGCCGCGAACATCCGGTCCAGAAGCTGCCCCGCCGCGCCCACGAAGGGTCGCCCCTCCAGATCCTCGTCCCGCCCCGGCGCCTCGCCCAGAACCAGAACCCGCGCGCCCGCCCGCCCGTCGGCAAAGACAAGGTTGCGCGCCCCGCGCTTCAATTCGCAATGCTCGTAGCCCGCCATCGCCTCGCGCAGCGCCTCGAGCGTGCCCGCCCCCGCCGCCCGCGCCACCGCCTCGGCCACGGCGGCATCGGCCATGGCCGCCGCCCGCTCTGCCGCGCTGATCTGGGGGACATAGGGCGCAGGTTCGGCCCGCGCCCCCCGCTGCGGCTCGGCCCCCGCAGGGGCAACCTGCGCCACCCCCTGCCATGCCGCCCGCTCGGGCAGGTCATAGGCGTTGACCGGCTCCTCGCCGATCACCTCGGCCAGCCCCATCTCGACCTGCCACTGCAACGCCGCCAGCGCGGCCTGCCATCCCTCGGGGGTCGAAGTGTCGAACGCGATTCCCATACCCGCCAAACTAGGCCGCAGGGCAACCCCGTGCCACAGGCAATTTGCGCGCGGGTCGCCCTTCCCTTTTCCCCCACGCAACGGTCAGGTCAGGCCCGTGGCCCCAAGCCACGGGCCGCGCACGACCCGCCCCCTCGGGTCGTGCGCCACGGGCGCCCGCCCCGGCGGATCATGCGCGCCCCTACCGGCGGTCACGCGAAACGCTCCACAGGAGCCTTTCGCGCGCCCTCGCACCCAGAGACGCGCGCAAGCCCCCACCCCGCCGCTTGCCCGAACCCCCGCCCCCCGCTACAAGCCCTCCAAACCCCGAAGGAGGAACCCGATGACCTTCCGCGCCCGCCACCTCCTCGGCATCGAACATCTGGCACCGCTGGAAATCACCACCGTCCTCGACCTTGCCGACCGCTATGTCGACCTCAACCGCCGGACCGTGAAACAGTCCGACGTGCTTGCGGGCATGACGCAGATCAACATGTTCTTCGAAAACTCCACCCGCACGCAGGCCAGCTTCGAACTCGCGGGCAAACGGCTCGGCGCGGATGTGATGAACATGTCCGTCGCCCAGTCCTCGGTGAAAAAGGGCGAGACGCTGATCGACACCGCCATGACGCTGAACGCCATGCACCCCGACCTTCTGGTCGTCCGCCACGGCGCATCGGGTGCGGTCAACCTGCTCGCCTCCAAGGTCAACTGCGCCGTCCTGAACGCGGGCGACGGCCGCCACGAACACCCCACGCAGGCGCTGCTCGACGCGCTGACCATCCGCCGCGCCAAGGGCCGCATCCAGCGCCTGACCGTCGCCATCTGCGGCGACATCGCCCATTCCCGCGTCGCGCGGTCGAACCTCATCCTTCTGGGCAAGATGGAAAACCGCATCCGCCTGATCGGCCCGCCGACGCTCATGCCCGCAGGCATCGGGGAATTCGGGGTCGAGGTCTATGACGACATGAAAAAGGGCCTCGAAGGCGCGGATGTCGTCATGATGCTCCGGCTGCAGAAGGAACGCATGGACGGCGGCTTCATCCCGTCCGAACGCGAATACTACCACCGCTACGGGCTGGACGCCGACAAGCTCTCGCACGCCAAGCCCGATGCCATCGTCATGCATCCCGGCCCCATGAACCGCGGCGTGGAAATCGACGGCGACCTTGCCGACGACATCAACCGTTCGGTGATCCAGGACCAGGTCGAAATGGGCGTCGCCGTCCGCATGGCCTGCATGGACCTTCTGGCCCGCAACCTGCGCGCCGAACGCGGCCGCAAGATCGCCGGAGAGATGGTGTGACCCCCACCCCCTTCGCCGATATCCTCCACCCCGGCGAAACCCTGCTCTGGCAGGGGCGGATCGGCTTCAACCTCACCTCCTCCCCCCTCCTCACCGCCCTCCTCCTCGCGCTGACCGCCTATGTCACCGCCTCGCTCTGGATCCTCCAGTCCGAGGCCGCCTTCTGCGCCACGGCCCCCGGTCAGGCGGGCTGCGGCTTCCTCTACCGCCTGCTGCCGCCCACCGCCCTGATCCTGACCGCCTTCCAGTGCTTCGACATGCTGGAACGCCGCGCCCTGACCTCGGGCCGCGCGCAGGGTGCGATCCTGCTGACCGACCGCCGCCTGATCCGCGTCTCCGACTGGCCCCGCCGCCGCCTCCGCAGCTTCGACCACGGCGCCACCGCCCCGCGCCGCGGCATCGGCGGCGTCATCCGCTTCGGCACCTTCGGCGGCAGCGTGATCCTGTCGCCCGAAGACGCGGCCACCCTCCGCGACCTGATGCGCACCCCCCGAAAGCGCCCCGCATGACCCCCGATCCCGACCGCAAACCCACCAAGGACGAGATGCGCGCAGGCGGCAAGGTCGCGGCGCTGGTCCTCATCTTCCTCGCCCTCTTCACCATCCTCTTCGTGGTGACGGCATGACGGTCGACTTCCGCCCCGACCCCGCCACCTACTGGCGCGCCCATGCCATCATGGCCCTCGTGGGCGGCGTCGCTGCCGGGATCGTCCTGATCCTGCTCGGCAATCCCGACCCTTGGGTGGGGCCCGTCGCGGCGCTCCTCGCCATTGCCATCCGCGCCGCCTATGTCAAATCCGAAGCCATGGCCGAGGTGTGGACGCTGACCCCCACCCACCTCACCGGCCCCGCAGGCCGTTCCATCCCCCGCGCGCAGATCGCCCTCGTCCGCCCCTTCCTCGGCGCGGTGCAGATCGTCACCACCACGGGCGACAAGCACCTCATCCGCTACCTCCCCGATCCCGCCGCCGCCGCGCGCGCGATCCATACCGGACCCCGCACATGACCACGCTGCACCTGACCAACGCCCGCCTCATCGACCCCGAGGCAGGCACCATCACCCAAGGCTCCGTCACGCTGGCCAAAGGCGTCATCGCCGCCATCAACGGGCCAAAGCCAAAAGCCGCAACAGAGATCGACTGCGGCAACCACCACCTCGCCCCCGGCATCGTGGACATCGGCGTCAAGATCGGCGAACCCGGCGAACGCCACCGCGAATCCTTCCGCTCCGCGGGCCTCGCGGCGGCGGCAGGCGGCGTCACCACCCTCATCGCCCGCCCCGACACCGCCCCCGCCATCGACACGCCCGAAACGCTGGAATTCGTCACCCGCCGCGCGGCCGAGGCGTCGCCCGTCCGCATCCGCCACATGGCCGCCCTGACCAAGGGCCGCGAAGGGCGCGAGATGACGGAAATCGGCTTCCTCCTCGACGCGGGCGCCATCGCCTTCACCGATGCCTTCGCCGTGACACAGGACGCCAAGGTGCTCTCCCGCGCCTTCACCTATGCCCGCTCCTTAGGTGCCCTCGTGATCGGCCACCCGCAAGACCCCGGCCTCTCCAAAGGCGCCGCCGCCACCTCCGGCAAATTCGCCTCGCTGCGCGGCCTGCCCGCCGTGTCGCCCATCGCCGAACGCATGGGGCTGGAACGCGACCTCGCCCTCGTCGAAATGACCGGCGTGCGCTACCACGCCGACCAGATCACCACCGCCCGCAGCCTCCCCGCCCTCCAAAGCGCCAAATCCGCAGGCCTCGACGTCACCGCCGGCACCTCCATCCACCACCTCACGCTGAACGAGATCGACCTCGGCGATTACCGCACCTTCTTCAAGCTGACCCCGCCGCTCCGCTCCGAGGAAGACCGCCTCGCCATGGTCGAAGCCGTCGCCAACGGCACCATCGACTGCATCTCCTCAATGCACACCCCCGCCGACGAGGAATCCAAACGCCTGCCCTTCGAGGACGCCGCCGCAGGCGCGGTCGCGCTGGAAACCCTCCTCCCCGCCGCGATGCGCCTTTACCATGCAGGCCATATCGACCTGCCCACCCTCTTCCGCGCCCTCTCCACCAACCCCGCGAAACGCCTCGGCCTGCCGCAGGGCCGCTTGGCCCAAGGCGCCCCCGCCGACCTCGTCCTCTTCGATCCCGATGCGCCCTTCCTGATGGACCGCTTCAAGCTGCGCTCGAAATCCAAGAACACCCCGTTTGACGGGCAGCGGATGGAAGGTAAGGTCCTCGCCACCTTCGTGAACGGAACACAGGTCCACAGCGCATGACGATCTTCCTGCCCGAATTCACCTCGCCGCCCCTGATGCTCGCCCTCGTGGCCGCGCTGGCCTATCTTCTGGGCTCCATCCCCTTCGGCGTGGTCATCACCCGCGCCATGGGCCTTGGCGATTTGCGGCAGATCGGGTCGGGCAATATCGGCGCGACCAACGTCCTGCGGACGGGCAACAAACCCGCCGCCGCCGCCACCCTGATCCTCGACGCAGGCAAGGGCGGCATCGCCGTCCTCATCGCCCGCGCCACGCTGGGCGAGGATGCGGCACAGGTCGCCGCGCTCGCCTCCTTCCTCGGCCACCTCTACCCCGTCTGGCTGGGGTTCAAGGGCGGCAAGGGCGTTGCCACCTTCCTCGGCATCCTTCTGGCGCTGGTCTGGCCCGTGGGCCTGATCGCCTGCGCCACATGGGCCGTCACGGCGGCCATCACCCGCATCTCCTCGGCCTCGGCCCTTGCCGCCGCGGCCCTGACGCCCGGCTATCTGGCCTTTCTCGACCATTCCGATGCGGTCCTTCTGACGCTGCTTCTGGCCATCCTCGTCTGGGTCCGCCACGCCGCGAATATCCGCCGCCTGCGCGACGGCACCGAACCGCGGATCGGCCGGAAAAAGGGCGTCTGAGCGCCCATCCTCCCCTTTGCGCCGCACGCCGCGGATGGGCGGCGGCCTGCGCCCTCACTCGACGGTTGATCTCTGCGGCAAGGTGATTCACCCTGCTACCGCCGCCTTCCCCCATATTCGGAAGGGCAGGCCAACAATGGAACAGAGGGAACCGGAATGAACATGATCGAGGCCGTCAAGGCCGTCTTCTCGAAATACGCCACCTTCGAAGGCCGCGCGCAGCGGTCGGAATACTGGTGGTTCGTGCTGTTCAACCTGATCGTCAGCATCCTCCTGAACATCCTCGCCCCCGGCCATGGGCAGGGCATGGGCGGCGGTCTGCTCGGCATGATCTGGTCGCTCGCGACGCTGCTGCCCTCGCTCGCCGTCGGCGCGCGGCGCCTGCATGACACCGACCGCTCGGGCTGGTGGCTGCTGATCGGGCTGGTGCCTCTGGTCGGGCTGATCGTGCTGATCGTCTTCTTCGCCTCGCGCGGGACCACGGGTTCCAACCGCTTCGGTCCCGACCCGCTGGCCGCCTGACCAACGCGTAGGGCGGGGTTTACCCCGCCTTACCCGCCCGTGCGCGGCGTATGTACAGCTGTCTGCACAGCCTGCGGTACAACCGGCGGCCCTTACAGACTCGCCGCCTCGTAGATGCGGCCCAGCTCCCCGCCCCATTCGCCGCGATACAGCGACAGCCAGCGATCGGCCTGCGTGACACCGGTCTCCACCGTCTCGACCAGCGGCGCGAGATAGCGCTCCTCGCCCAGTCCCCGCCCCGCCAGCCCCGCCTGCGACAGCGCCACGGCAGCCCGCGCAAGGTCGGAAATCCGCACCCCCCCCGCACGCCCCGCCATCCCCTCGACCGAGGCCGCGACCCGCAGCCCCTCGCGCGTCTCGGCATCCAGACCCTTGACCAGATCCCATGCCGCATCCAGCACCGTCTGGTCATACATCAGCCCGACCCAGAACGCAGGCAGCGCCTGGATATGCGCGGCATCCCCGCAATCGGCCCCGCGCATCTCGATATAGCGCTTCACGCGGGCCTCGGGGAAAACGGTCGTCATATGGTCCGCCCAGTCCGAAAGCGTCGGCTTCTCGCCGGGCAGCGCGGGCAGCTCGCCCTTCAGGAAATCGCGGAAGGACTGGCCCAAGGCATTGATATACTTGCCGTCCCGATAGACGAAATACATCGGCACATCCAGAACCCAGTCGACATAGCGCTGGAAGCCGAACCCGTCCTCGAAGGCGAAGGGCAGCATCCCCGTCCGGCTGGCATCCAGATCGCGCCAGATCCGCGACCGCCACGACCGGTGCCCGTTCACCTTGCCCTCGAAGAAGGGCGACGAGGCAAAGAGCGCCGTCGCAACAGGCTGCAACGCCAGCGCCACCCGCATCTTCTTCACCATGTCCGCTTCGGACGCATAGTCCAGATTCACCTGCACCGTGCAGGTGCGGTACATCATCTGCGTGCCATGCGTGCCCACGCGGCCCATGTAATCGGTCATCAGCCGGTAGCGCCCCTTGGGCATCACCGGCATCTCGGCATGGCTCCATTCCGGCGCGGCCCCGATCCCCATGAACCCGATGCCCAGCGGCTCGGCCAGACGGCGCACCTCGTCCAGATGGTTGTAAAGCTCGGCCTCGCCCGCCTTCAGGTCGGCGACCACCGCCCCCGACAATTCGAACTGCCCGCCCGGTTCAAGGCTGATATTCGCCCCGTTCCGCGTCATCCCGATGACATTGCCACCCTCGCGCACGGGCGCCCATCCGAACCGCGATTCCAGTCCCGCGAAAAGCGCGCTGATCGACCGCTCTCCGGCATAGGGCAGGGGCTGGCGGCTGTCGGTCAGATAGCCGAACTTCTCGTGCTCGGTCCCGATGCGCCAGTCGGACTTGGGCTTGCAGCCGGATTCCATGAAGGCCGCAAGCTGGTCGAAGCTCTCGATCGGCCCGCCGCCGGACTGGGGAATGGACATCGCAAGGGGCTCCGGTTCACGTTCGTCAAGGCCACGACTCGTGCTTTGACTGCACGGTCAAGTCAAGGGGCCGAAACCGTCCGGACGGCGGTCATACAGCCGAAACGCCCCGCCCCGCACGCCGCCAGATCACCTGCACCGCCCCGCCCAAGGCCACCGCGCGCCCCGTTGCGGCCCCCTGCGGCTCCAGCGCGGCCAGCAGCGCGGCGACATCCATCCCCGGCAGCGCGGCAAAGACATCGAACAGCGCCTCGGCCCCCGCCGCATCGACGGGGACCAGCAGCGCCTGACCGTCCGCCTGCTTCATCCGCCACAACCGCCGCCCCCGCAGGGTGACTAGCCGCAGCTCCACCAGTTCCGGCCCGCTGACGAAACCGCCAAGCTCGGGCCCCATGTAGGAAATTTGCCCCTCGTCCACCTCGACGATCCCCGGCGCGTCGGCCCCTTGGGCAAAGCGCAGCCGCCGCCACGCCTGCACGCCAAGCCCCGCCCCCACCGCAGCGATGCACAGGCCCACGGGAACCAGCAGATAGCCCCCCTGCGCCGCGACCCAGAGGCCCAGAGCCGCGACCAGCCCCGCCGCGATCCCCTCGCGGCCCCGCCACAGCGCCGCCCGCGCGCCCTCGCGGATCACCGCCAATCCCCCAAGCTCGCCTGCCACAGCGCCAGCGCCGCCACCGCCGCAGTATCCGCCCGCAGGATGCGCGGCCCAAGGCTGACGGGCAGCACCGCAGGCATCGCCCGCAACTTCGCCTTCTCGCCCTCCGAAAACCCGCCCTCGGGTCCGATCAGGATGGCCCAAGGCCCCGCCTCCGCGCCGGAAAGCCCCGCCTGCGCGCCCACCAGCGACTCGTCGCACCACAGGATGCGCCGCCCCGCGGGCCAGCCCACCAGCAACCGGTCCAGCGCCATCAGATCGGCCACCTCGGGCACGAAGGTGCCGCCGCATTGCTCGGCCGCCTCCACTGCATGGGCCTGCAGCCGGTCCTGCCGGATGCGCTCGGAATTGGTGTGGCGCGTCTGGACCGGCACGATCCGCCGCGCCCCCATCTCCACCGCCTTTTCCACGATGAAATCGGTCCGCGCCTTCTTGATCGGCGCGAAGAGCAGCCACAGGTCCGGCGGCATCAACAGCGCCCGCGTCTGCACGTCACAGACCAGCACGCCGCCGCGCTTGCCCGCCTCGGCCACTTCGGCCCGCCATTCCCCGTCGCGCCCGTTGAACAGCGCGACAGGCGCGCCCTTGCCAAGACGCATCACCGAAAACAGGTAATGCGCCTGATCGGCGGTCAGGGCCACGGCTTGCCCCGGGGCAAGCGGCTGATCTACATACAGTCGAACCTTCGCTTCCATGATCGGCACCCTATGACCCAAGCGCCCCGAATTCCAGAGGCACCGCCCGCCTCGGGCACCGTCGCGGACGCCCCGCGCGGCAACTGGGTCGACACGCTCGCCCCCGCCGCCACGCGGCCCTATCTGCGCCTGTCGCGGGCCGACCGGCCCATAGGGACGTGGCTCCTGCTCATCCCCTGCCTCTGGGCCATCGCGCTGGCCGCCGCCGCGACGGGCGGCTTCACCCTGCTGGACCTGTGGCTGGCCACGTCCTCGGCGCTGGGGGCCTTCCTGATGCGGGGCGCGGGCTGCACATGGAACGACATCACTGACCGCGACTTCGACGCTGCAGTGGCGCGCACCCGTTCGCGCCCCATCCCCTCGGGTCAGGTCACGGTCAGGCAGGCGCTGGTCTGGATGGTGACACAGGCGCTCATCGCCGCGCTGATCCTGTTCACCTACCACCCGCTTGCCATCGCCTTGGGCGTGGGCTCGCTGGCGCTGGTCGCGCTCTACCCCTTTGCCAAACGATTCACATGGTGGCCGCAGGCCTTTCTCGGCCTTGCCTTCAACTGGGGCGCGCTGCTCCTCTGGGCCGCGCATTCCGGCAGCCTGACAGCTGCGCCGGTCTTCCTCTATGCGGCGGGTTTTGTCTGGACGCTCTTCTACGACACGATCTACGCCCATCAGGACAAGGAGGACGACGCCCTGATCGGCGTGCGCTCCACCGCGCGGCTCTTCGGGCGCAACACCGCGCGCTGGCTTGCGGGCTTCCTCGTCGCCACCGTCACGCTGATGGCCGCCGCCGTGATCGCGGCCCTTCTGCCGCTGGAAAATCCCCTGCCGCTGCTGATCGGGCTGGCGGGCACATGGGCGATGGGCTGGCACATGCTCTGGCAGATGCGCCGCCTCGACATCGACGATCCCGCCAATTGCCTCCGCCTCTTCCGCTCCAACCGCGACGCGGGGCTGATTGCTGCGCTGTTTCTTGCCGCAGCGGCGCTGGTTTGATTGATCCCTGCCCCACCGGGCCGTAAGAGGCTGGGGCGCATGGCACGGGCGCGGGATTCCCCCCGCCCGCCCGGCCATGTACGGACTGCAACGACGAAAGCCCCAGAATGCGTCTGCCCACGCTGCACCTGCCTGCCCTTCGCCTGCCCGCACTGCGCCTGCCCTTCCGCACGGGCGGCGGGACGGGCGGACCGGCGGGTCCGCGCCTGCCGAACGGCGCGCTGATGCTGCTGGCCTTCACCGCCGCGGGCTGTCTTGCCGTCTTCATCGCCTGGACCGCCGTGCAGGTGATCGAACGCCGCTCGCTCAAGGCCGTGAACTACGTTCTGGCCAATGCCGGCATCACCTGGGTCGAACCCGCCGCCGACGGGATGCTGGTCACCCTGCGCGGCACCGCCCCGAACGAGGCCGCCCGCTTCCGCGCCGTCAACCTTGCCGGATCGGTGATCGACAGCGGCCGCGTCCGTGACGAGCTTGACGTCACCCCCGTCCGCCAGATCGAAGCCCCCCGCTTCTCGGTCGAGATGCTTCGCAATGACGATGGCATCCAGCTCATCGGCCTTCTGCCCGAGGGCACGGACGAGACCGCGCTCACCACACTCGCCCAAACCCTAGCCACCGAAGGGCAAGGCGGCGCCACCATCCCCGTGGCCGACATGCTGGAGACCGCCGCCTACACGCCCCCGGCCGCATGGCAACCGGCCTTCGACTTCGGCCTTGCCGCGCTGAAACTGCTGCCGCGCTCGAAGATTTCCGTCGCCGCCGACCGCGTCACCGTCACCGCCATCGCCACGGGCGAGGCCGAAAAGCGCAGCCTTGAATCCGAACTGTCCCGCCTGCGCCCGCAGGGCCTTGCGGTCGCCATCGACATTTCGGCCCCGCGCCCCGTGCTGACCCCCTTCACCCTGCGTTTCGTCAAGGATGCCGAAGGCGCGCGCTTCGACGCCTGCTCGGCCGATACCGATACCGCCCGGAACCGCATCCTTGCGGCTGCCGTGGCCGCAGGGGTCGAAGGCAAGGCTGGCTGCACCGTCGGTCTGGGTGTCCCCACCCCCCGCTGGGCCGAAGCGGTCGAGGCCGGCATCCGTGCCGTGGCCGCAATCGGCGCGGGCACGATCACCTTTTCGGATGCCGATATCTCGTTCATCGCCGCCGAAGGCACCGATCAGGCCGCCTTCGACCGCGCGGTGGGCGAACTCAAGGCCGCGCTCCCGCCCGTCTTCTCGCTCGACGCCATCCTGACCCGCTCTGCGGCCTCGGCCGCCGCCGGCCCTGCGGAATTCACTGCCCGCCTCTCTGCCGAAGGCAAGGTCGAACTGCGCGGCCGCATCACCGACGACATGCAGCGCGCCGCCGTCGACAGCTTCTCCAAGGCCTATTTCGGCGTGGGCAAGGTCTACAACGCCACCCGCCTCGACCCCGAACTGCCCGACGGTTGGCCCGTCCGCGTCTTGGCCGGACTCGAGGCGCTGGCGCAGCTCGACGAAGGCGCGCTTCTGGTGCGCGAGGATACGGTGGAAATCTCGGGCACAACCGGATCGCAGAACGCGCGCGGCCGGATCAGCCAGATCCTGTCGGACAAGCTGGGACAGGGCCAGACCTTCAAGGTCGCCGTCCGCTATGACGAGGCGCTCGATCCCCTCGCCGCCCTGCCCACGCCCGAGGAATGCCTTGCCACGCTCGATGCGATCCTTGCCGAACAGAAGATCACCTTCCCCCCCGGCTCGGCGGAAATCGACGCAGCCACCAGCCAGCTGATGACCCGCATCGCGGATGCGCTGAACGAATGCACCGCGCTGCCGCTGGAAATTTCCGGCCATACCGACGCGCAGGGCTCGGAAGAGGGCAACCGCGCCCTCTCGCAGGCACGGGCCGAGGCGGTGCTGCTCGCCCTGCAGGGTCGCAGGGTCGAGGTATCCCTGATGCGCGCCGTGGGCTATGGCGAAACCCGCCCCATCGCCGACAACGAAACCGAGGAAGGGCGCGAGGCAAACCGCCGGATCGAATTCACCCTGATCGGCGCACCTGCCGCGACGGCCGCTTCCGGCACGGCCACGGCCGTGGCCCCTGCGGATGCCGCCGCCACTCCGGCCGCAGGGTCCGGCACCACCCTCGCCGCACCCGCCGCTCCCGCCGACGGGGCGGCCTGCATCGGCCGGATCACCGATCTGCTCAAGGGCGACAAGATCACCTTCGACCCCGGCTCGGACGATATCGCCTCCGGCTCCTCCGGCCTGATCGACGCTCTCGCCGCCCTCTTGAAACAATGCCCCGGCACCCCGATCGAGGTCGCAGGCCATACCGACAGCCAGGGCACCTCGCGCAACAACACCACCCTTTCCGAAGACCGTGCCAAGGCAGTGCTCGTCGCGCTGGCCGAACGCGGGGTGGATGTCTCCACGCTCAAGGCCACAGGCTATGGCGAGGACAAGCCCATCGCCGACAATGACAGCGAAGAGGGCCGCGAATCGAACCGGCGGATCGAATTCACCCTGATCGGCGCACCCGCAGCGGCCACCGCCGCCCCCGCCACCAGCGGTACGACGGCAACGGACGGCCCCGATTTCTCCTCCGACACCAGCCCGTCCATCGCGCCGCAGGAAAAGACCTTGCGTCCGCAGCGCCGCCCCGCGAATAACGGCTAGCGCATCCTTACCGACTCAGGGCCATGAACCGTCAGGAATTCATCACCGCCACCGCGATCATCCTGCTTCTGGCCTTCGCGCTGGGTTGGTTCACCTACTGGCTTCTGCACCGCTTCACCCGCGTCGCGGGCGGCGACGTGTCCGAGATGGACAACCTCGCCCAGGCCCTGCACGAGGCCGAGGAGACCCGCGATCAGGCCCTGATCTATCTGGAAGAGCGCGAGGCGGAACTGATGAACCAGATCGCCCAGACCGAGGCCGAGTTGCGCGCCGCCATGGAAGGCCTGCGCGACGCGCGCCACGAGGCCGAAGAGATGCGCGCCTATATCGAACGGATGCACGCCGCGAACTGACGGGGCGGTCTCGCCCCCCATGCCCTCGCGCAACGGCAAGTGTCGGCCCATGGCCCATGCCACGGGCCGCGCACGACACTCCCGGCGCGGCCACGGGCCGCGCGTTCGGCGGGGAAATCGTCCGCTGGACGATTTCTTGTCCCGCCTCACCCCGCCTCACCCCAACCCGCCCAGACAGGCCTCCACCAGACCAGACCCCGCCTCTGCCAGACCCTCGACCACATCGAAATGGTGCCGCCCCGCCTCAACGGTCCACGGAGAATCCCATTCCTCCGACAGCACCCGCGCCTGCCACAGGAAGGCAGGCCGCTCCTGCCCGCCCACCCAGACATGGCACCCCACCCCCTCGCGCCGCGCCAACCGCGCGGGGCTTTCCGCCGCACACTCCGCCGGATCCAGCCGCAGCGCATCCTGCATCTCCGTCTCCATCAACGGGGCCAACTCGGCCAAGGGTGACACCGGCACCACCCGCCGCAGGCGCGGCACCGCCATATCCGCACAGGCCATCCGCGCCGCCAGATGCCCCCCCGCCGAATGGCCCGTCACCACCACGGGCACATCCGGCACCGCCTCGGCCGCCGCCGCACAGGCCCGCGCGATTTCCGCCGTGATCGCCGAAATCCGCGCCTCAGGGGCCAGCGTGTAGGACGGCACCGCACAGGCCCATCCCCGCGCCACCGCGCCTCCCGCCAGATGCGACCACGTCCCGCGCCCGAAGGCCATCCAATAGCCGCCATGCACAAAGACCAGCAGTCCCCGCGCCGCCCCTTCGGGCAGGAACAGGTCGAACCGTTGGCGCTCCCCGCCGCCATAGGCCAGCCCCAGCCGCGCCCGTGGCCCCAGCGACTCGCGGAACGCCGCCGCAGCCGCCTCCCATCGCGGCGGGAACCCCTCCGCCCCCGCGATGAAGGCCCCGTTGGCATAGGCCCGATCCGTCGCGTTGCGCCATTCCCGCCCTGCCGCCATTAGAAACTACCCCGATTTGATCAAAATTCTTCCGCCGCAGCCGGAATCTGCCCTGCCGGAACTGGACAAGAACCCCCTCGCGGATGCATCCATCCTTAACCCGTTTTCCCGGAGGCCCACATGCTCGATTCCGTCACCAATCTCGCGTCGCTCCTGAAGGACCCGACGCTTCTGGCAACCAAGGCCTATGTCGCCGGCCAATGGATCGACGCCGACGATGGCACCACCTTCGAGGTGACGAACCCCGCCCGCGGCGACGTGATCTGCACGCTCCCCAACCTTGGCCGCGCCGAAACCGCCCGCGCCATCGCCGCCGCCGAAGTGGCGATGAAGGACTGGGCCGCCCGCACCGGCAAGGAACGCGCCGCCGTCCTGCGCAAATGGTTCGACCTGATGATGGCCAATCAGGACGATCTGGGCAAAATCCTGACCGCCGAAATGGGCAAGCCGCTGGCCGAGGCGAAGGGCGAGGTCGCCTATGGCGCCTCCTTCATCGAATGGTTCGCCGAAGAGGCCAAGCGCGTCTATGGCGAAACCATCCCCGGCCACCAGCGCGACAAGCGCATCACGGTGATCAAGCAGCCCATCGGTGTCGTCGGCTCCATCACCCCGTGGAACTTCCCCAACGCGATGATCGCGCGCAAGGTCGGCCCGGCGCTGGCCGCAGGCTGCGGCTTCGTCGCGCGCCCTGCCGCGGAAACGCCGCTCTCGGCGCTGGCCATGGCCGTGCTGGGCGAACGCGCGGGGCTGCCTGCAGGCATCTTCTCGGTCATCACCTCCATCCGCTCCTCCGACATCGGCAAGGAATTCTGCGAAAACCACGCCGTGCGGAAACTGACCTTCACGGGGTCCACCGAAGTGGGCCGCATCCTGCTGCGTCAGGCGGCGGATCAGGTGATGAAATGCTCGATGGAACTGGGCGGCAACGCGCCCTTCATCGTCTTCGACGACGCCGATCTGGATGCCGCCGTGGCCGGTGCCATGGTGTCCAAATTCCGCAACAACGGCCAGACCTGCGTCTGCGCCAACCGCATCTATGTGCAGGCGGGCGTCTATGACGCCTTCGCCAAGAAACTGGCCGAGGCGGTGGCAAAGACCAAGGTGGGCGATGGCCTGTCCGAAGACGTGACCTTCGGCCCGCTCATCAACGACAAGGCGGTCGCCAAGGTCGAGGAACATATCGCCGACGCGCTGGCCAAGGGCGCGCGCATCGAAACCGGCGGCAAGCGCCACGCGCTGGGCGGGTCGTTCTTCGAACCCACGATCATGACGGGCGTCACCACCGACATGCTGGTGACGAACGAGGAAACCTTCGGCCCCCTCGCGCCCCTCTTCAAGTTCGAGACGGAAGAAGAAGTGATCGCGCTGGCCAATGCCACAATCTTCGGCCTTGCCTCCTATTTCTACGCCCGCGACATCGGCCGCATCACCCGCGTGCAAGAGGCGCTGGAATACGGCATGGTCGGCGTGAACACGGGCCTCATCTCGACCGAGGTCGCGCCCTTCGGCGGGGTCAAACAGTCCGGCCTTGGCCGCGAAGGCTCGCGCCACGGGATGGAGGACTATCTGGAGATGAAATACATCTGCCTGAGCGTCTGACGCCCCCCGACACCGTCACGAAGCGCGCCCGTGGCCCCCGCTGCGGGCGCGTTTTCCATTCCGGAACCAGAGCGCAACGGCAGACCATCGCCCGTGGCCAAAGCCACGGGCGGCGGCCGTCCCGCCCCCCCGGGGCGGCCGCACGGGGTCCGTGCAGCCACCCCGGCGTGACGGCCACCACCCTACCGTTGCACGCCACCCCTTGAACTTGCCTGCAATCATGCGACGGTTGTTCCGGCACAAACCGGACATCTTGCGTCATGCTGAAACGAACCACCCTCCTCCTCGCAGCCCTCGCCACCCTCACCGCCTGCGGCGGCGTCCCCCTCGTCCCCTTCATTTGACGCGGGCGGTTCCGCCATCTCCTTGCGACCAAAGCCTTTTCCGCGCCCCTAAACCCATGGCCTAGTCCCATGGTCAGCCCCGCTATCCCATAACAACCCCGCGCTTTTGCCTAGCACGGCGCGGGCTGCCACATCGGTCCCAAGGCATCACGCCGAACGACGCTGCAACCCGAAAGGACCGATGCAATGCTGCCCACCATCCGCACCGCGACCACCGCCGCCATCGCGGCCCTCTCCATCGCCGCCACCGCCGCCGCCCCCGTGCAGGCCGGCCAGCGCGAGCGGGACTTCCTCAAGGGCGTCGCCGCCACCGTCATCGTGGGCAGCGTCCTGCAAAGCATGAACAACCGCGCCGCAGCCCAGCCGCGCTATGTCACGCAGCAGCCGCGCTACGTGGCCCCCCAGCCGCAATACTACGTTCCCCCGCGCGAACCCGCCTATTACGCGCCGCCCGCTCAGCATGGCCTCTCGACCTCGGCCGCCGCACAGGCGTTCAAGAGCTACAGCCCCACCGAACGCCGCGCGATCCAGCGCGAACTGGCCCGCGCGGGCTATTACTCCGGCTCCATCGACGGGGTCTTCGGACCGGCCACCTATCGCGCCGTGGCCGCCTACGCCGCCGACCGCGGGCTGAACGCCCGCATCGACAGCGCCTCGGGCGCCTACACGGTCTATGACAGCCTGATCTACTGATCCCCGTCCCCAAGGGCCGTCATGGAAGAAGGGGCGCCTGGCAGGGCGCCCCTTCTGTCATTCCATCAAGACCGAAACCGTCAGTGCGTCGCGTCCTGCGCCTTCGCCTCCAGCACCGGCGCGGCCTTGGGCGCGGCGGAGGCGATCTCGATCCGGCGGGGCTTCAGCGCCTCGGGCGTCTCGCGCACCAGATCGATATGCAGCATCCCGTGCTCATGCGCGGCCCCCGTCACGCGGACATGGTCCGCCAGCGCGAAGCGGCGTTCGAAGGCGCGGGTGGCAATGCCACGATGCAGATAGGTCTTTGCCCCATCCTCCGGCGCCTTGCGCGCGGTCACCAGCAGGGTGCCATCCTTCACCTCGACACCCAGCTCATCCGGCGTGAATCCGGCAACGGCGATCGAGATGCGATAGGCATCCTCGGCGGTCTTTTCGATGTTGTAGGGCGGATAGGTCGGCTGTGCGACGTCGCTGGTCAGCACGCGATCCATCAGGTCGGCAATCCGGTCGAAACCGACGGTTGCACGGTAAAGCGGGGCGAAATCAAGGTTCCGCATGGGTCATCCTCCATCGAGCGATGCTATGGTTAATGCCCTCCGGTCCGGACGGGCAGGAAACGCACCGGCCCCGACTGGGCACCGGCACCTCCCTGATCTGGGAAAGGCGGCGCGGGCTTTCAAGACCCAAGCAGGGGTCAGGGCGCGACCTTCACGAACTTCGCCCCTCCGGACGAGCCCGACAGGACCCGCACCCCCGGCGTCTCGCGGGGCGCATCGGCCGCCATCGCATCGCGCAGCGCGGCCAGCGGCTCCATCAGCGGCACGGCCAGCGCCACCGCCTTCCCCTCCACCTGCGCCTTGGCCGAGACGACGGAGACGATCCGCACCACCCCGTCCGTCATGGCAAAGACCGGCGCGCCGCTTGCCCCGAATTCCACCGCACAGCCCAGAACCATCAGGTTCGACCGCTGCGCCATGATCCCGCAGACCTCTTGCAGCGACGGCGCCTCGGACCGGTCCATGGCATAGGACACAATCCCCACCTCGGCCCCCATCCCGGGCGACCAGTCGGGAACAAAGGGCACCACCTGCGGCAGGCGGATCGGCTGGTCCAGCCGCAACAGCGCCAGATCGCTGCCCACATTCGCCAGATCCTCGCCGGGCGCAAAGACATAGGCCGGATGCGCCAGCGCCTGCGTCACGTTGCGATAGGCTTCCGCCCGCCCGTTGCGCCAGCCCGCCAGAAAGCGGAGCTCTCCCGCCTCCAGCCGTGCGCCCGTTTCCTTGTCATACAGGCAATGCGCCGCCGTCAGCACCAGATCATCCGCGATGAGCGACCCCGTGCAGAACCCCCGATCCCCCAGCTCGATCCGCCCCACGGCCTCCCACCCCTTGCCTTGATCCTGCGTCTGGAGCGACCGGATCGACGGCCCCTCGGCCAAGGCCGGGGCGGCAAGAAGCGACAGGAAAAGGACAGCCAGACGCATGGGGATATCCGTTCAGGGGCAGCTCCGGTTAACCCCTCTTTCCGGCATAAGTTTGGCACGCCCCCGCAGGATGGGCAATATTGCCCGTCCTACGACGCCAGCGCCGCGGGCGTCGGCCCCCCCGTCGCCCAGTCCAAGAGTTCCACCGTATGCACGACCGGCACGCCCGTCCCCGACCCGATCTGCATCATGCAGCCGATATTGCCCGCGGAAATCACATCCGGCGCCTTCGCCTCCAGCGTCCGCACCTTGCGCGCCTTCAACTCGCGCGAAATCTCGGGCTGGAGCAGGTTGTACGTCCCCGCCGACCCGCAGCACAGATGGCTGTCGGCAGGTTCCACCACCTCGAACCCCACGCGCCTGAGCAGGTCCTTCGGCGCGGTCTTGATCTGCTGGCCGTGCTGCAACGAACAGGCCGCGTGATAGGCGACGCGCATCCCCTTGGCCGCGCCCTCGGGCAGGCCGATCCGCTGCAGGAGTTCGGAAATGTCGCAGGCCAGCCCCGCGACCCGCGCCGCATCCGCCGCGACGGGATCGTTGCGGAACATATGCCCGTAATCCTTCACCGTCGTCCCGCAACCGCTGGTATTGATGACGATAGCATCCAGCCCCTCGCCATCCATCTCGGCCACGAAGGCGCGGATATTGGCCGCCGCAAAGCCATGCGCCTCGCCCTCGCGCCCCATGTGATGGGTCAGCGCCCCGCAGCAGCCCATGCCCTTGGGCACAACCACCTCGCAACCCAGCCGCCGCAAGAGGCGGATGGTGGCATCGTTGATGTCCGTATTCAGCGCCTTCTGCGCGCAACCCGTCATCAGCGCCACCCGCATCTTCCGCGTGCCCTCGGGGGCAAAGCTCTGCGGATCGTCATTGCGACTGACGGGCGGCACGCGCTTGGGCACCATGTCCAGCATCGCCTGCACCCGCGCATCGGGGATCAGCCGCGCAAAGGGCCTGCCCATCTTCGCCAGCGCGATGGCGATGCGGAACCGTATCGGATAGGGCAGCACCTTCGCCAGCACAAACCGCAGGGCGCGGTCCGTCAGGGGCCGCCGATAGGTCGCCTCGACATGCGCGCGGGCATGGTCGATCAGATGCATGTAATGCACACCCGACGGGCAGGTCGTCATGCAGGACAGGCAGGACAGGCAGCGATCCAGATGCTTCACCGTCCGCGCATCCGCCGCGCGCCCGCTTTCCAGCATCTCCTTGATCAGGTAGATGCGCCCCCTCGGGCTGTCCAGCTCGTCCCCCAGCACCTGATAGGTGGGGCAGGTCGCCGTGCAGAACCCGCAATGCACGCAGGACCGCAAGATCTCGTTCGACCGCGCCAGCGCGGGAACCTTCAACTGCTCGTCGGTAAAGAACGTCTGCATCGGATCCCCTCAGAGCAGCATCATGAACAGGGCCAGCGCCGACATGGCCAGACCCGCAGCCAGAGCAGGCCAGGCCCAGCGGCCCGCCCCGACCGGCAGCAGCCGTCGCAGCCCCTGCGCCAGCGCGGCCAAGGCCACGGGCGCGGCCCCCAGTATCACCATCAGCCGCGAGAAACCCTCGTCCGCGGCCGGATCACTGGTCAGCCAGACCACCCCGAGGGCGGCGGCCGCCAGCGCGATCCCGATCCCCGCCCGCGCCGGAGGCAACAGGCAAAGCGACACATAGACCGCCAGCGGATATGCAAGAAAGATCAACGCCACCTTTGCCGCTCCTGTCCGTTCCCACCCATCAGGCCGCGCCCATCAAGCCACGATTGAAGACGCCCTTGGGATCGAACTTCGCCCTGAGCCCCGCCGAAATCGCCGCCACCGCCGCAGGCTCGGGCTGAAAGGCCGGCACCGGTCCCAAGCCGCGCATCCGCGTCGCATGCCCGTCAAAGGCCCCCAGCCGCGCCCGCAGGTCCACACCCGCCCCGACCAGCAGCCAGACCAGACCGCCACCCCAGTCGTAAAGCACCGCCTCCGTCCCCGCCCGCGCGACCAGCGCAGGCGCCTCGGACGGCTTCACCGACAGCCGCCACACATCCCCCGTCCTCCCGTGGAACGGTGCCACATCCCGCACAGCCTGCCAGACGTCACCCGCGACCTCTTCCACCGGACCGAACCGCCCCAGCACGCGGCGCAACTCCCCCGCGCGATAGCGCACGGATGTCTCGAACCCCTCGACCCGCAGGAACGTCCCCCGCCCCGGCCAATGCGCCGCCCCCGTCACGTCAAAGGGCGACCCCAGCGCCGCCGCCATCGCCGCGACCGCCTGCCCGTCGTCCAGCCCCCCCACGCACAGCGTCGCCCCCGCCTCGGGCGCGGGCAGAACCTTGAAGGCCACCTCGGTCAGCACGCCCAGCGTGCCATGCGACCCCGCCATCAGCTTCACAAGGTCGATGCCCGTGACATTCTTCATCACCCGCCCGCCATTGCGGACCACCGTCCCCGTCCCGTCGACAAAGCGCACCCCGATCAGGCTGTCGCGGCAGGCCCCCGCCTGCACCCGCCGCGGCCCGCTGGCATTCACCGCCACCACGCCGCCGATGGTCGACTCCCCCTCGCGCCCCAGAAGTCCCCGCATATCCGGCGGATCGAAGGGCAGGCGCTGCCCCTCGGCCGCCAGCATCCCCTCCACCTCGGCCAAGGGCGTCCCCGCCCCCACCACCAGCGTAAGCGCGCCGGGCTCGTAAAGCCGCACGCCGGACAGACCGCCCGTCTCCAGCACCTCGCCCGCCGCCGGAACCCCGATCCCCCGCGTCCCGCCCCCGCGCAGGACCAAGGGCGCATTCGCCCCCCGCACGATCTCGGCCAGTTCCGCCTCATTTTCCGGACGCATCAAAGATCCGCCCGCAGAAGACCAGCAACAATCCTCATTTTCCGTCCCCAAATATCCCACGGGGGTCCGGGGGTGTGAAACCCCCGGTCCGCAATCTCAAGCCGCGCGCCGCGAGGCAGTCACATACAGCGGAAACACCTTCGCCGGATTGAGCAGCCAGCCCGGATCGAACACGTCCTTCACCCTGAGCTGCGCCTCCATGTCCGCGTCGGAAAACTGCACGCTCATCAGATCGCGCTTTTCGACGCCCACCCCGTGCTCGCCGGTCAGGCAGCCGCCCACTTCAACGCACAGCTTCAGGATATCCGCGCCCAGCGCCTCGGCCTTTTCCAGCTCGCCGGGCTGGTTGGCGTTGAAGATGATCAGCGGGTGCATATTGCCATCCCCCGCATGGAAAACGTTCGCCACCCGCAGCCCGTAGCTTTCCGTCAACTCCCCGATCCGGCGCAGCACGAAGGCCAGCTCGGACACCGGAATCGTGCCGTCCAGACAGATGTAATCCCCCATCTGCCCCATCGCGCCGAAGGCCGATTTCCGGCCCAGCCAGATGCGCTTGGCCTGATCCTCGGTCTCGGCCTCGCGATAGGCGACGGGGTCGTGGCGCAGCGCGATCTCCTTTATCCGCGCCAGTTGTTCGTCGATCTCGGCGGGGCTGCCCTCCACCTCGACGATCAGCAGCGCCTCGCAATCGGGATAGCCCGCCTTGGCGAAGGCTTCCGTCGCCTCGATGCAGGGGCGGTCCATGAATTCGATCGCCACGGGCAAGAGCCCGCCCTTGATGATGTCGGCCACGCAGGCCCCCGCCACCTCGTTCGAGGCAAAGCCCATCAGCACGGGCCGCGCCCCCTCGGGCTTGGGCAGGATCCGCAGCCAGGCCTCCGTCACCACGCCCAACTGCCCCTCGCTCCCGCAGATCACGCCCAGAAGGTCCAGCCCCCCCGCATCCATGAACGGCCCGCCGATCCGCAGCACCTCGCCCGTCATGGTGACAAGGGTCACGCCCAGCAGGTTGTTCGTGGTGACACCGTATTTCAGGCAATGCGCGCCCCCGGAATTCATCCCGATATTGCCCGCGATGGCACAGGCCAGCTGGCTGGACGGATCGGGGGCATAGAAGAACCCCTCCGCCTCCACCGCGCCCGTCACAGACAGGTTCGTCCGCCCCGTCTGCACATGGATGAAGCGGTTGGCATAATCCGTCTCGATCACCCCGTTCATCCGCGCCACGCCGATCACCACCGCATCCGGCGTAGGCAGCGACCCGCCCGCCAGCGACGTGCCCGCCCCGCGCGGGATGACCTTCACCCCCTCCTCGTGACAGGCCCGCATCACCGCCGCGACCTCTTCGGTCGTGCGCGGCAGCACCACCGCCATGGGCAGGCAGCGATAGGCCGTCAGGGCGTCGCATTCATAGGCCCGCGTCTCGGCCGGATCGGATATCAGGGCATCGGCGGGCAGCACGGCGGCCAGCCGCGCCAGAATCCGGTCGCGCCGCGCAAGGATGGCGGGATCGGGCTGGGGCATCTCCATCGCGGTCTCCTCCCGTGAATTGGTAAAAAGTTATAACCAATTTCTCCGGCTGACAACCCGTTCCGTCATGCTATCCCTTGGCCATGAACATGATCGACCATCTCGGCGCCCTGACGGCCCCCGATTTCCTTGCCGTTCTGGCGGTTCTGGCCCTGTGGGCGGTCTCGGGCTGGGTGATCGAGCATCCGCCCGCGCGCCGTCCGTCGGTCAGCCTGATCATGCAGGACTACCGCCGCGACTGGATGCGCCAGTTCGTGACGCGCCAGCCGCGAATCTTCGACGCCACGCTGATCGATTCCCTGCGTCAGGGCACGGCCTTCTTCGCCTCGGCCAGCATGATCGCCATCGGCGGGGGCGTGGCGCTGATCGGCAATTCCGACCGCCTGCGCGGACTGGCGCAGGATCTGACGCTTGCCGCCGACACGATGCAGGTGGAGCTGAAGATCATCCTCGCGCTGGCCTTCCTTGCCAATGCGCTGCTGAAATTCGTCTGGGCGCACCGCCTGTTCGGCTATTGCTCGATCCTGATGGCCGCCGTCCCGAATGATGCGGCCGACCCGACCGCCACCCCCCGCGCGGCACAGGCGGCCGAGATCAACATCACCGCGGCCAAGAATTTCAACCGCGGTCTGCGGTCGATCTACTATGCCCTCGCCGCGCTCGGCTGGCTTTTCGGTCCGGCGGGTCTGGTCCTTGCGGGGCTTGCCTCTACCACTGTGCTTTTGCGCCGCGAATTCGCCTCGCAGTCGCGCGACGTCATGCTGTCCCGCTGACCCGCCGCCCGCCGCGCCGCCCTTCCAGCAGCCACGCCGCCACCGCCAGCGCCGCCGCCAGCAAAAGCCACGCCCATGCCGGCAGCACCGGCGCCACGCTGACATCCTCGGTCACATAGGCGCCGCGCGGGGTGATCCCGATCCAGCCGCGCCCCGCCGCGGGCCGCCCCTCGCGCACAAGGCGGATGTCGGGCGCGCCCTCCTCCACCCGCAGCACGCCGCCATTGGTCGCCGCGACCGCCTCCGCCATCACCTCGCCCGTGGCGATGGTCGCCTCGAACTCGCGCGGGGCGGACGGGCCCACCGCCACCACCCGCACCAGATCGCCCTGTTCCAGCCGGTAAAGCCCCACCACCGGCGCCTGCCAGACCGTCTCGAACTTCCCCGGCCCCGCCTCGGGCATCGGCAGCACCACCTCGGCCCCGTCCGGCCCCGTGACCGTCACATCGCCCGGCGGCCCCTCGGCCACGGTCCGCCGCGTGATGGTCAAGGCCTGCCCCCTGGCGGTGGCGGTCAGCGCCTCTTCCTCAAGCTCCGGCTCTTTCAGCATCCAGTGCGCCAGCCGCCGCAAGAGCTCCAGTTGCGGACCGCCGCCCTCGAACCCGCGCCCCCAGAGCCAGGCGTGATCCGACGCCAGCACCGCCACGCGCCCCTCGCCCACGCGGTCCAGCACCAGAAGCGGCCGCCCGTCTGCGCCCTGCATCACCACCTGCCCCGCACGCGGGGAAACCTCCACCTGCCGGAACCAGCGGCCCCAGCCCCCCTCGGGCGCCAGCGCCTCCAGCCCCTCGGTCACCGGATGGCGGCGGCCCAGATCCGTCAGCTCCGGCACGAAGGCCCGCTCGATCACCCGTGCCGTCGGCTCCACCGGCAACACCTCGGCGAGGGGAGAGCGCCAGAGCGAATCGACCGCCCCGAATTCCGGCCCCGCCGCGACCAGCACCGTCCCGCCATTGCTCACATAATTCGCCACGTTCTCCAGATAGGACATCGGCAGGATGCCCCGCATCCGGTAGCGGTCGAAGATGATCAGATCGAATTCCTCGATCTTCTCCACGAACAGCTCGCGCGTAGGGAAGGCGATCAGCGACAGCTCCGTCACCGGAATCCCGTCCTGCTTTTCCGGCGGGCGCAGGATGGTGAAATGCACAAGGTCCACCGACGCATCCGATTTCAGAAGGTTGCGCCAGACCCGTTCGCCCGCATGCGGCTCGCCCGACACCAGCAGGACGCGCAGCCGGTCGCGCACGCCGTTCATCTGCACCACGGCGGCGTTGTTGCGCTCGGTCAGCTCACCCTCCACGGCGGGGGTGGCGAATTGCAGCACGTTCATCCCGCCATGCGGCAGAACCACCGGCAGGTCCAGATCCTGCCCCACCGGCACGCGATAGGTCTGCGGCGCGCCACCATCCACGGTGATCGTCAGATCCGCCTCTTCGGCCCCCGGCGCGGCCCCCTGATCCTCGATCCGCAGGGTCAGCGTGACCTCCTCGCCCAGAATGGCAAAGGCGGGCGCGTTCTTCACCACCAGCCGCCGGTCCCAATCCGCCTCGCGCCCCGTCATCAGCAGATGCAGCGGCGCGGGCAGCGCGGGGACCAGCCCCATGTCATGCACCTGCCCGTCCGAAATCAGGATCGCCCCCGCCACCCGCGCGCGCGGCTCTTCCGACAGCGCCTCGGCCAGCGCGGTCATGGCCAGCGAGCCGGCATCCTCCGGCCCGTCCCCGAACCGCACCACGCGCAGCTCGGTATTCTCCATCCCTGCGACCTTGGCCTCGATCGCGGCCACCGCCTCGGCCGTCTGCGCCGCACGGTCACCCAGTCGCTGGCTGGAACTTTCATCCACCACCAGCAGCACGATATCCGACAGCGGCGCCCGCTCCTCCTCCTGCAAGGACGGGTTCGCCAGCGCCGCCAGCAGCGCGCAGGCCGTCAGCCCGCGCAGCCACCACCCCGCCAGCCCCCGCCACAGCGCCAGCGCCACAAAGGCCACGGCCAGCCCCGCCAGAACCCACAGCACCACCACCGGCACCAGCGGCGCAAGGATCACGCTGGCCGTCATTGCCCCAGCCTTTCCAGAAGGGCAGGCACATGCACCTGATCGGATTTGTAATTCCCCGTCAGCACATGCATCACCAGATTGATCCCGAACCGGTTGGCCATCTCGCGCTGCCGCTCGCCCGCAAAACCGCGCCCCACGGGGAACATCGGCACGCCCATCCCGTCCACCGCCCAGGCCGAGGCCCAGTCGTTGCCCCCAATCACCACCGGAGTCACCCCGTCATTCAGGTTGCGGAAGGGCATCCCCTCGCGCTGCTCGGCATCGGGGGGCGCGGCCTCCACCCAGACCGGCGCGCCACCGAAACGGCCGGGGAAATCCTGCAGCAGATAGAAGGTGCGCGTCAGCACATGGTCCTGCGGCACCGGCTCCAGCGGCGGGATGTCCAGCCCCGCCGCGATCCGCTGCAGATGCGCGGCCTCTGCCGAACTGCCGCCTGCCCCCGCTACATCCGCATCCCGCGTGTCGAACAGGATCATCCCCCCCGTCCGCAGAAACTCGTTCAACTTGCGATAGGCATTGGCAGAGGGCAGCGATTGCCCCGTCGTGACGGGCCAGTAGAGAAAGGGAAAGAACGCCAGTTCATCCCGCTCGATATCCACGCCCACGGGCGCCTCCGGCTCGATCGCCGTGCGCTCCCACAGCCGCTCGCCCAAGCCCCGCAAACCCGCCTCGGCCACCTCGTCCACCCGTGCATCGCCGGTCAGCACATGGCCCAGAACCACCGCCGTCGTCGCCTCCAGCGCCAGCGCCTCCACCGCCGGATCGACCGGCGCGCGCCCTGCCACCTCCTGCGCCCACACATCGCCCGCACCCGCCAGCAGCGCGGCCAGCAGCACCGCCGCCGCCCCCGCCCTCGACCGCGCCCCGACCAGCCGCCCCGACAGCCACAGCGACGCCAGCACATCCACCATCAGCGCGACCAGCGCCACCGTCAGGAACCAGCCCTTCAGCACCCGCTCCGGCACGGCTTCCAACCCCTCGATCACCGTCCCCGCCGGCCACGCCGCAGGGACAAGGTCCATTCCCGCCGTCACGGCATTCAACGCCACCCGCCGCTCCGCCCCCGCATAAAGTCCGGGCTGCATCGCCACCGACGGCCCCGCGCCAAGCGCATCGGCCAGCGCCGCGCCCGCGACCCCCGCCACCTCGCCCGCATCGGCAGGCACGCCATAGGCATCCAGCACCACCTCGGGCACCCAGACCTGCCCCTCCAGATCGCCCGCCTCGGGTGTCACGGGTCGTGTCGACACCGCCAGCCGTTCCAGCATCTGCACGAACAACCCCGACAGCGGCAGGTTCGACCATTCCGCATTGGCAGTCACATGCACCAGAACCACCTGCCCCTGCCCCACCTCCTTGCGCGTTACAAGCGGCGTGCCATCCTCCAGCGCGGCAATCGTCCGTTCGGCCAGATCGGGGTCGGGCTGGGCCAGCACCTGCTCGCGCACCGCAATCTCCTCCGGCACGGCCAGCCCGTGGAAGGGCGACCCCTCGGGGAAAGGGGCCAGCGTCTTTGGCTCGCCCCAGCTCATCGCGCCGCCCACCGTCCGCCCGCCCTCGCGCAGCCTGACCGGCAACAGCGGGTCTTCGGACAGGCGCGACACCTCTGACGCCGCCAGCCGCGGCCCCGCAAAGCGCAACAGAAGCCCACCGTCATCCAGCCAGCCCAGCACCGCGTCCTGCTCCTCCTGCGTCAGCGCCGCCACATCGGCCAGCACGACGACATCCGGCCCCGCCTGCAACACATCCATCAGCGACCCGTCCACCAGATCCGCAACAGGCTCCAGCGCCTGTCGCAGGTAATGCGTGGGCGACAGCAGTTGCAGCCCCTCTTCCGCATCATCACGTCCGCCGATCAGCGCCACCTTGCGCCGCTTCAGGCTGTCATCCGCAAGACTGACCGCCCCCGCCGACCGCAGCCCCTCGACCTCGAACCGCGTGATCCGGTTTCGCAATTCGGGCGGCAGCGCCAGCGCCAGTTCCGCCCGCCCGTCCCCCGCGCCAAAGCGCAGCGCACCGCGCGCCAGTTCCCGCTCGATCCCCGCAGGGTCCGGCCCGCGCGCGATCACCGCCAGATCCAGCGCCGCCCCCGCCGGCAACCTCTGTGCCGTCAGTTGCACTGCCCCCTCGGCAAAGACCGCAGGCGCCAGCGCCACCACCGGACGCGGGCTTTCGAACACCGTCACCGCCCCCCGCGCCGCCAGCGCATCGAACAGCGCCCCGCGCCCCGCATGGTCCAACCCGTCCGACAGCCAATAGGTGTCGAACGCCCCCGCGGGCAGCGCGCGCGCCCATCCCGCCATGTCCGGCAACCACGCCTGCGGGGCCAGCGCCGCGACACGCCCCCCCACGGCATCCGCCGTCCGGAAGACCACCGCCTCGGGCGCATCGGTCAGCCGCACCACCGCAACCGCCCGCCCGTCGCGCCCCGCCTCGTCCACCAGAGCGACCGCCCGCTCCACCCGCCGCGGCCAGTCCCGCGCATCGGCCCAGCCGCCATCCATGACCACCAGAAGCGGCCCCGTCCCCGCCTCGCGCTGCACGGGGTTCAGCACCGGCCCCGCAAAGCCCGCGATCACCGCCGCCACCGCCAGCATCCGCAGCGCCAGCAACCACCACGGCGTGCGGTCCGTCTCGGATTCCTCGTCCTTCAACCCGAGCAGCAGCGCGACGCCGGGAAACCGCCGCCGGATCGGCGCGGGCGGCACCGCCCGCAGGATCAGCCACAGCACGGGCAAGGCCACCAGCCCCCACAGCAGCAGGGGCGCGGTAAATCCGACGGGGCCAAGCATGAACATCACCGCCCCCCTTCCAGCGCGCGATAGAGCCACAGCAGCGCCGGTTGCGCCGCCTGTCCCGTGTGATGGGTCGTGTAATGCCACCCCACCGCACGGGCCAGCATGGCCAGCCGGTCCTTCCGCTCTTCCAGCCGCGCCAGATAGCGCGCCCTCAGATCGCCGGCCCGCAGCGTCTCGTGCCGCACGGTCCCGCCCATGGATTCAAAAATCGTCCGCCCGTCGAAGGGAAACTCCTCCTCGGCGGGGTCCAGCACCTGCACCAGCGCCCCCCGTGCCCCCAGATCCGACGCGCGGCCCAGCGCCGCCTCGACCCCCGCAAGATCGCCCATGAAATCCGACAGGAATACCGCGCGCCCGTGGCTTGCGATTCCGCCCGCATCGGGCACGCCGTAATCCGCCCCGTCCTCGGCCAGCCCGTCCAGCAGGCGCAGAAGCTGCCCCCGCCCGGGGCGCGGCGGCACACCGCCGCCCGCCAGCCCGACCCGCTCCCCCCCGCGCAACAAAAGCACCGCCACCGCCATCGCCAGAAGCCGCGCGCGATCACCCTTCGTCACCCGCCCCTTCGCGCCCGAAAAGGCCATCGACCGCGCCGGATCGACCCACAGCGTCACCGACTGCGCCGCCTGCCATTCGCGTTCCCGCACAAAGGTCGCATCCGACCGCGCCGACCGCCGCCAATCCACCATCCGCGCGGAATCCCCCGCATGGGTGGGCCGGTACTGCCAGAACTCGTCTCCCTGCCCCGCCCGCCTGCGACCGTGCTCGCCCAGCATGATCGTGGATGCCAGCAACTCCGCCTCCGCCAGCAAGGGCGGCAGCGAAGCGCCCAGCGTTTCCGCCCGCGTCCGAAGATCGGTCAGATCCGTCACGCCGCCGCCTCGAGACCCAGCACCCGCTGCGCCGTCCGGTCGATGATGCCCGCAAGGCTTTCCCCCCGCGCCCGCGCCGCAAAGGATAGCGCCATCCGGTGCGTCAGCACCGGCCGCGCCAGTGCCGCCACATCCGCCACCGAAGGCGCCAGCCGCCCGTCAAGCAGCGCCCGCGCCCTGACCGTCAGCATCAAAGCCTGCGCCGCCCGCGGCCCCGGCCCCCAGCTTAGGGAATCCGCCAGTTCGCGCCCCTCGGGCTCCCCCGGACGGCAGGCCCGCACAAGGTCCAGAATGGCCTCCACCACCTGATCCCCCACCGGCATCCGCCTGAGCACGCCCTGCGCCGCGATCAGCTCTTCGGCAGAAAACACCTGATGCGCCTCCGCCTCCTCGGCCCCCGTGGTGGCGATCAGGATATCCCGCTCGGTCGCCCGCGTCGGATATTCCACATCGACCTGCACGAGGAACCGGTCCAACTGCGCCTCGGGCAGGGGATAGGTCCCCTCCTGCTCGATCGGGTTCTGCGTCGCCAGCACATGGAACGGCCGCCCCAGCGGGCGATGCTCGCCCGCAATCGTCACCTCGCGCTCCTGCATCGCCTGCAAGAGCGCCGACTGCGTCCGCGGCGACGCGCGGTTGATCTCGTCCGCCATCAAGAGCTGGCAGAAGACCGGCCCCTCGATGAAGCGGAACGCGCGGCTGCCATCCGCCGCCGTCTCCAGCACCTCGGACCCCAGAATGTCGGCAGGCATCAGGTCCGGCGTGAACTGCACGCGGTTCCCCTTCAGGCCCATGACAGTGGACAGCGTATCGACCAGCCGCGTCTTGCCCAGCCCCGGCAGACCGACCAGCAGCGCATGCCCCCCGCAGAGCATCGAGGCCAGCACAAGGTCCACCACCCGCTCCTGCCCGATGAAGCGGCGGTTGATCGATGCCTTGGCGGAACCCAGCCGCGCCCCCAGCTCTTCGATACGCGCGACGAGTTCGGGTCCTTCGGCCATGACAATGCTCCTCAAG
Source organism: Paragemmobacter amnigenus (assembly GCF_009908265.2). GTDB lineage: Bacteria > Pseudomonadota > Alphaproteobacteria > Rhodobacterales > Rhodobacteraceae > Paragemmobacter > Paragemmobacter amnigenus. The sequence continues at coordinate 31,025 of NZ_JAAATX020000003.1, forward strand.
CGGCTATATGGTCCATTAGACCCAACTATCCCGCGCGGCACAAATGACAAAACAGACCGGGGCACAAATGATCGTGAAACCATCCGCCGAAGGACTGGCCGCCTCGGCACAGGCCGCGACGCAGAAAGGCCCGCCCCCCGTCCACCTGTGGAACCCGCCCTTCTGCGGCGACATCGACATGCGGATCGCCCGCGACGGGACATGGTTCTATCAGGGCACCCCAATCGGCCGCCCCGCGCTGGTCAAACTCTTCTCCGGCATCCTGAAACGCGAGGGCGACCGCTACTTCCTCGTCACCCCCGTGGAAAAGGTGGGCATCACCGTGGACGACGCCCCCTTCGTCGCGGTGGATTTCGACGTGACGGGCGACGGCGCCGACCAGCGCCTCACCTTCACCACGCAGGTGGGCGACAGCGTGACCCTCGACGATGACCACCCCCTGCGGGTCGACCGCGATCCCGCCACGGGCGAGCCTGCCCCCTACCTCCACATCCGGCGGGATCTGTGGGCCCTGATCGACCGCAAATCCTTCTATCGCCTCGTCGATCTGTGCAAACACGATCAGTTTCAGGGAAAAGACTGGTTTGGTATCCGGTCATCGGGCAGGTTCTTCCCGATGATTCCCTCGGAAGACCTCACCTGAATGCCCCGTTTCGCCGCGAATGTGACGATGCTCTTCACCGAAGTCCCGATGCTCGCCCGCCCCGATCTGGCGCGCGAGGCGGGATTTGACGGGGTCGAGGCGCTGTTTCCCTACGACCATCCGGTGAAGGACTGGCAAAGCGCGCTGGCGGGCCTGCCGCTCGCGCTTCTCAACACCCATCCGGGCGACTGGGGCGCGGGCGACCGCGGCCACGCCGCCGTCCCCGGCGCGGAAGAGACGTTCCGCACCTCCTTCCTGCGCGCCCTCGACCTTGCCGGCCAGCTTGGCGCGTCGCGCATCCACGTCATGGCCGGCGTCGCCCGCGGCGAACAGGCCGAGGCGACCTATCGCGACAACCTCGCCTGGGCCGCCGCACAGGCGCCCGACCTGCAGCTGACGATCGAACCGCTGAACCCCGACGACATGCCGGGCTATTTTCTCAACGATTTCGATCAGGCCGCGCGGATCGTCGACGACCTTGCCCTGCCCAATCTGGGCATCCAGTTCGACCTGTGGCACGCGGCGCGCATCCATGGCGACGCCGATGCCGTCTGGGCGCGCCACAAGGCCCGCGTGAACCACATCCAGATCGCGGGCTTTCCGAACCGCAACGAACCCGGCGGCGGCGGCTTCGACCTGACGGGGCTATGCACCGAGCTTGACGCGACCGGCTACGACGGCTGGGTCAGCGCCGAATACCTGCCCGCCCGCGCGACGGTGCACGGGCTCATGTGGCTCAACGCGCTCAAGGGGCGGGCGCGTCTGATCGGGGCGTGACGCCACAGCCGCCCCCCCTTGCCCCCCGCGCGCCAGCGGATAGAATGGCGGCGCTTGAAGGAAAGGTAGCCCAAATGCCCATCGACGCCCCCGAAACCGAAGTCGTCACCATATGGAAAGTGGCCTGCGACGGGGGCGAAGGCGCGCTTGGCCATCCCCGCGTCTGGCTGACGATTCCGCAGGACACCGGCTGGGTCGAATGCGGCTATTGCGACAAGCGCTACGTCATCGACCGCGACCACGCCCACGACGACCACTGACGAAGAAATTTCTGGCGAAATTTCCTCTCCCGATCCTTCTCGCGAAGGATCGCCCCAGCCCGATTTTTCGCCAGAAAAATCGCCTCCAAGAATTTTCGCCAGAAAATTCTTGCCCCCGCTTGACGCAAGCCCCGCGCCGGTGCAGCGTGACGCCATGCTGAACCGTATCGCCACCGCCTCGTATTACTTTACCGACGCTTCATAGGCGGCCGGTCAGCGTTTCTTGCACAAACCAGACCAGATAGGCCGCCCCTGCGGGTGGTCGGTCAAACTCTCTCGCAGCGGCGGCGGGAGATGACCATGAAAACCGAAATCCGCGCCGAAATCCGCCTCGCCACCCCCGACGACCTGCCCGCGCTGCACGCCCTGTCGCAGCAGCTCGCCGCCCATCTGGGCGACGCCCCGCGCAGCGCCGAAACCCTGCACCGCGACGCCTTCATCCTGCCCGGCACCCGCGTTCTCGTCGCGCGGCAGGCGGGCGAAACCGTGGGCTACGTCCTGATGCGCCTGACCCGCGATCCGCTGACATGGCGCATGGGATACGAGATCACAGACCTCTTCGTGGACCATCCCCACCGCAACCGCGGCATGGGCCGCCGCCTGATCGGTGCCGCCCGCCTCCTGGCCCAGGCCGAAGGCCGCGCCACCCTTGCCATCACCCCCGGCATGGCCGCGCTCACCGCCCATCTCGGCGCCGCCCGCGCCCTGCCTCTGGCACTGGCCTGACGGGGGGGATCATGCGATACCTCCCCCCGACTCCACGCGACAAGGGATGCACCAGATGGGCTTCGGCAAGGGCTGCCACCTCCACCTGATCGACGGCTCGGCCTATATCTTCCGCGCCTATCACGCGCTGCCGCCGCTCACCCGCAAATCCGACGGCCTGCCCATCGGGGCGGTCGCGGGTTTCTGCAACATCCTCTTCCGCTATCTCGAAGGCAACAAGGGCCCCGACGCCCCGAACGGCGCGCCCACCCATGTCGCCGTCATCTTCGACCATTCGTCCGAGACGTTCCGCAACGCCATCTACCCGCTCTACAAGGCCAATCGCCCCGAACTGCCCGAAGACCTGCGCCCGCAATTCCCCCTGACCCGCGACGCCACCCGCGCCTTCAACATTGCCTGCATCGAAACCGAAGGGTTCGAGGCCGACGACATCATCGCCACGCTGGCACGTCAGGCGACCGAGGCAGGCGGCGACGTCACCATCATCTCCTCCGACAAGGACCTGATGCAGCTCGTCGGCCCCGGCGTGATGATGTTCGACCCTATGAAATCCCGCGCCATCGGCCCCGATGAGGTGTTCGAGAAATTCGGCGTCGGCCCCGACCGCGTGGTCGATGTCCAATCCCTCGCCGGAGACAGCGTCGACAACGTCCCCGGCGCCCCCGGTATCGGCATCAAGACCGCCGCCCTGCTGATCCAGGAATATGGCGACCTCGAATCCCTCCTCACCCGCGCCCACGAAATCAAACAGCCCAAACGCCGCGAAGCCCTCATCGAAAACGCCGACCAGATCCGCATCTCGCGCCAGCTCGTCCAGCTCAAGGCCGACACGCCGCTGGACGTGACCCTCGACGACCTCGAAGTCCGCCCGCCGGAACCCGACACGATCATGGACTTCCTCAACCGGATGGAATTCCGCACCCTCACCCGCCGCGTGGCCGACAGCCTGAAGATCGCCCCCCCCGCCCCCCTGCCCGAAGGCAAGGGAACCGAAGTCAACCACCCCGACCAACCCGAAGCCCCGCCCCTCCCCTTCCCCTTCGACGCCTACGACTCCATCACCACGATGGATGCCCTGCACGCATGGGTGCAGGCGATCCGCGACCGGGGCATCGTCGCGGTGGACACCGAAACCACCTCGCTCGACGAAATGCGCGCCGAACTGGTGGGAATCTCGCTCTCCACCGACCCTGCGAAGGCCTGCTACATCCCCCTCACCCACCGCTCCGGCACGGATGACCTCTTCGGCTCCTCGCAGCTCGCCCCCGGCCAACTGCCGATGGGCGACGTGCTCGCCGCCCTGAAACCCGTCCTCGAAGACCCCGCGATCCTCAAGATCGGCCAGAACATGAAATATGACTGGAAGATCTTCGCCCGCCACGGCATCCGCATCGCGCCCTTCGATGACACGATGCTCATGTCCTCCGCCCTCTACGCGGGCCTCCACGCCCATAGCATGGACACGCTGTCGGAAACCTATCTGGACCACCTGCCCATCCCGATCAAATCGCTCCTCGGCACCGGCAAACAGGCCGTCACCTTCGACCGCACCCCCATCGCCGACGCCGTGAAATACGCGGCCGAAGACGCCGACATCACCTACCGCCTCTGGGCCCGCTTCAAACCCCAACTCCACCGCGCGGCCGTCACCACCGTCTACGAAACCCTCGAACGCCCCCTCGTGCCCGTGCTGGCCGAAATGGAAATGGCGGGCGTGCAGGTGGACCGCGACACCCTCTCGCGCATGTCCAACGCCTTCGCGCAAAAGATGGCAGGACTGGAGGCCGAGATTCAGGACATCGCAGGCGAACCCTTCAACGTGGGCTCGCCCAAGCAACTGGGCGAAATCCTCTTCGACCGGATGCAGGTGCCGGGCGGCGAAAAGGGCAAGACCGGCGCCTATGCCACGGGCGCCGACATCCTCGAAGACATCACCACCCTGAACGACACCCACCCGCAGGCCGCGCGCCTTGCCGCCCTCGTCCTCGACTGGCGGCAGATCGCGAAACTGAAATCCACCTATACCGACGCGCTGCAGGACCACATCCACCCCGAAACGGGCCGCGTCCACACCTCCTATTCCATCACCGGGGCCGTCACCGGCCGCCTCTCCTCCACCGACCCGAACCTGCAGAACATCCCCGTCCGCACCGAAGAAGGCCGCCGCATCCGCGAAGCCTTCGTCGCCCCCGGGGGCCGCCTCCTCGTCTCGCTCGACTACTCCCAGATCGAGTTGCGTATCCTCGCCCACATCGCGGACATCCCCGAACTGCAACAGGCCTTCCGCGACGGGCTGGACATCCACGCCCTGACGGCGTCCGAAATGTTCAACGTCCCCCTCGACCAGATGACCCCCGACATCCGCCGCAAGGCCAAGGCGATCAACTTCGGCGTGATCTACGGCATCTCGGGCTTCGGCCTCGCCCGCAATCTGCGCATCCCAAGGGCCGAGGCCCAAGGTTTCATCGACCGCTACTTCCAGCGCTTCCCCGGCATCAAGGGCTACATGGACACCACCATCAAGGACGCGCAGGCCAAGGGCTACGTCACCACCCTCTTCGGGCGCAAGATCAACACCCCCGAAATCAACGCCAAGGGCCCGACCGCAGGCTTTGCCAAACGCGCCGCCATCAACGCGCCGATCCAGGGAACGGCGGCAGACGTCATCCGCCGCGCCATGATCCGCATGCCCGCCGCCATCGCGGACCTGCCCGCACGGATGCTGCTGCAGGTCCATGACGAACTCCTGTTCGAGGTGGACGAAGACGCCGCCCCCACCCTCGCCGCCCGCGCCAAGGCGGTGATGGAATCCGCCGCCCACCCCGCTGTCCATTTCAAGGTGCCGCTCATCGTCGAGGCAGGCTCGGGCCGCACATGGGCGGACGCCCATTGAAACCGCCCGCCCCCCTGACCTTCGCCACGCCCGAGGAATGGAACTTCTGGCTCTCCATGCGCCATGACAAGGCGGCCGAGGCATGGCTGCGCCTTGCCCGCAAATCCACCGGCACCGCCTCCATCGACTGGGAACAGGCCTTGGAAGAGGCGCTGGTCTGGGGCTGGGTCGATGCCCAGAAGAAACCCGACGGCCCCGACCACATGCTCCACCGCTTCACCCCCCGCCGCCCTGCCAGCCCATGGACGGCCAAATCCCGCGCCACGGCAGAAAGGCTCATCGCGGGCGGCTGGATGGAAGCCCCCGGCCTTGCCGAAGTCGCCCGCGCCCAAGGTGACGGCCGCTGGGACGCCGCCTATGCGGCGGAAAAGCCCAGCGAGATTCCCGACGACTTCCTCACCGCCCTCGCCGCCGCCCCCGCAGCCGCCCAGACCGCCTTCGCCGCCCTGCCCGCCAAACCCCGCGCCGCACTTGCCTTCCGTCTTGCCACCGCCAAAACGCCCAAGGCCCGCGCCCGCCGCATCGCGGATTTCATCGCGTCACTCGCAGACGGCCCGTGACCGCCCCCCGCGGCACAGCCGATTTACGTAATTTACGTAAACCTCAATCGCCCAATTTGGCGTGGACCTCGTCAAGATCGATCTCGCCCTTGGGCATCTTGTTGGCCGGATTGTCGAAATCATATTTGAACAGCTGGAAATCGCGCTTGTAGATCTCCCAGACCAGATGGCGCGACAGATCGTCGAAATAATCCTCGACCGGATGCAGCCGCTTTGGCCCGTGGCCCTCGCTTTCATTGAACTTCGGGATCGCCTTCAGATCGACGGGATGGCGCGTGGCGATATTGTCCAGCACGACCTGCATCCCCGCATCGAACCGCTCGGTAAAGAAGATGTGGTCATACCGCCCCCCGTTCACGATGAAGGTCGAGATATGCCCCGACATCGCCGACCAGTGGATGTCCGGCTCCATCGGCTTGCGAAATCGGATGGTATCGCGCGCGAACAGAAGAAAGCGGCGGAAGGACGCGATCTGGTCGAACTCCTGCCTGCCGTCATCACCGCCGACCTGTACCCCGTATTTCTGCACCAGCATCGGCACGAGATTGCCGCGATAGCGTTTGCCGTTCCTCTGGATGCCGCAGATCTTGTCGAAGAACGAGGACAGGATGCGGGTATAGGGATTGCGGACACAGGTGAAGGCAAAGGACTTGTGCGCCTTGACGTTCGCCTCGATCAGGGGCTGGCTTTCCTCCTGCGCCCATTTGTGCAGGCCCGCCGTGCTGTCATGGATGTCGCCCTCGAAAAAGCGGCCATGGTCGGAATAGAACATGATCTGCCCGATGGACGAACAGGCGCATTTCGGCACCACGCGATAGACCACGCTCTCGCTTTCCGTCATCCATGTGCCGGGAAACCCCATAACTCGTGCCTCCAAATACCGGGCGTTCTTGCGTGCCCTTGGCCCAATGGGCACAAAAAAGCAAAGAAAACCCGTTCATTCAATGTCCGTTGATGCTATTTGTCCCCTCAGTGACACTTAGTCCACCGTAAGTTCCAAGGGTCGAATGGCAAAGATCGCCTATATCCTGCTGTGCCACAAAGACCCCGATGGCATCATCGCCCAGGCCGAGCGGCTCACCGCAGCCGGTGACTTCGTGTCGATCCATTTCGACGCCCGCGCCCCGCGCGAGGCCTTTGACCGCATCCGCACGGCGCTGGCCGCCAATGGCTCCGTCACCTTCGCCCGTCGCCGCATCAAATGCGGCTGGGGCGAGTGGAGCCTGGTCGAGGCCACGCTTCACGCCACGCAGGCGGCGGTCGCCGCCTTTCCCTATGCCACGCATTTCTACATGCTGTCCGGCGACTGCATGCCGATCAAATCGGCCGAATTCGTCCATGCCTTCCTCGACAGGGACGAGGTCGACTACATCGAAAGCTTCGATTTCTTCACCTCGGACTGGATCAAGACCGGCATCAAGGAAGAACGGCTGATCTATCGCCACTGGTTCAACGAACGCACCCACAAGCGGCTATTCTACGGCTCGATGCAGGTGCAGGAACGGCTGGGTCTGGCGCGTCAGGTTCCCGCCGACCTCCAGATGCAGATCGGCAGCCAGTGGTGGTGCCTGCGCCGCCGCACGGTCGAGTCGGTGCTCGACTTCTGTGCAAGGCGCAAGGATGTCATGCGCTTCTTCCGCACCACATGGATTCCGGACGAGACATTCTTCCAGACCCTCGTCCGCCACCTCGTGCCCGAGGCCGAGATCCGCTCGCGCACGCTGACATTCCTGATGTTCACCGACTACGGAATGCCGGTGACCTTCTACAACGACCATTACGACCTGCTCCTGTCGCAGGACTATCTCTTCGCGCGCAAGATCTCCTCCGACGCGCGCGAACTGCGGGCGCGTCTGGGCACGCTCTACGCCGCCAAGGGCGTGCAGTTTGCCATCTCGAACGAAGGGCGCAGCCTTTTCCGTTTCCTCACGGGACGGGGCCGCGTCGGACGCCGCTTCGCCCCGCGCTTCTGGGAACGCGAAGCCTCCCTCGGGCGCGAACGGACGCTGATGATGGTGACCTGCAAGAAATGGCACGTCGCCAAACGGCTGGTCGAACGCGTGCGCGACGTCACCAACCTTCCGGCGATGGACTATCTCTTCAACGAGGCATCGACACCCCTGCCCGATCTGGGCGGCATCCAGACCACGCTTGAAAAACGCACCCGTCACCGCCGCGCGCTTGTGCGGATGCTGTTTGACTACTGGCAGTCGGACCAGCTTCTCTTCTGCATCGATCCGGCCAACGTGGACCTGATGCAGGATTTCTACAACGACAAGGCCGTGGTGCGCCTGCTCGAAATCGAATGCGACTTCACCGACGACTACCTGATCGGCCATGCGCGGCGCGTGGGTCTTGCGGGTGACCGCACGCCCAAGGAAACCATCGACCGGCTTCTGCCCACGATCCGCTATGACGTAAGGTTCGAAAGCGACCGCATCAGGGACGCCAACTTTCCGCATTTCCACCGCATCAGGGAAAGCGCCAGCGTGGACGAAAACACCGTGCCACTTGCGGAATTCCTTGATATCCCCATGGAAAAGGCGCGCGAGATCGCGGCCACCGGACATCTTTTCGTGGATTGACAGACATGCCCCACAGCTATGACCCGACCAACATCTTCGCCCGTATCCTGCGCGGCGAGATCCCGAACAAAACCCTGATCGAGACCGATCACACCTTGGCCTTTCACGACATAAACCCGCAGGCCCCCCACCATGTTCTGGTGATTCCGAAGGGTGCCTATATCACTTTCGATCATTTCTGCGCCGAAGCGACCGAGGCAGAGATCGTCGATTTCTACCGGACCGCAGCCTCGGTCTGCGCCATGCTCGGGGTCAGTCTCGGCGATGGCGGGGCGGGCTATCGCGGCATCACCAATGCGGGCGGCGATGGCGGGCAGGAAGTGCCCCATTACCACCTGCATATCGTGGGCGGCGCGCCACTGGGCCGGATGCTCTCGCGCGGCTGAGGCCTCCATCCCCTCACGGACGCCCCTGACGGACGCCCATGACGGACCCGTCCGGGGCGGAACCCGCCGCCCCGACTGGTCAGACCAGCCCTTCCTTGCGGAACAGTGCCTTCAGGTCCGTCTCGGGCCGTGCGCCGAAATGGCTGATGACCTCGGCCGCCGCAACGCAGCCCATGCGCCCGCAGACCGCCAGCCCCTGCCCCGTCGCCAGCCCGTAAAGGAACCCCGCCGCGAACTGGTCGCCCGCGCCGGTCGCATCCACCGGCACCACGCGGTTCACCGGCACCGTCACCATCTCGTCCCCGCGGACCAGAATGACCTCGTCCCCGGACCGCGTGCAGACCACCACGCCCGCATCCGCCGCCGCCTGCTCCAGCGCGCTGGACAGGTCGGTCTGATAGAGCGAGGACCACTCGTGCTCGTTCCCGATGACGTAGTCGAGTTCCTTCACCAGCCGCCGGAAATCGTCGCGGTGGCGGTCCACGCAGAACGGGTCCGACAGCGCGATCCCCGCCTTGCCGCCCGCGTTGCGGCACAGCTTTGCCGCGCGTTCGAAGGCCTGCTTCCCCTTCGGCTTGTCGTAAAGATAGCCTTCAAGGAACAAGAGCACCGCCTCGCCCGCCACGGCATCGGACACATCCTCCGGCCCCAGCTCGGACGAGATCCCCAGATAGGTGTTCATCGACCGCTCGCCATCGGGCGAGACAAAGATCATCGACCGCGACGTGGGCAGCTCGCCCCCTGCCACCGGCGGGTTGGGAAAGGCCGTGCCGCTGTCGCCCATCGTCTTGGCATAGAACCGCCCCAGCGCATCGTCATGCACCCGCCCGATGAAGGCCGTCCGCAGGCCAAGGTTCCCCAGCCCCGCGATGGTATTGGCCACCGACCCGCCCGGCGCCTGCACGCGGTCCTTCATCGCAGCATAAAGCAGCTCGCCCCGCTCGCGCTCGACCAGCTGCATGATGCCCTTCTCGATCCCCATCATCTCGATGAAGCTGTCATCTCCTTGCGTGAACACATCGACGATGGCATTGCCGATGCCGACGACATCATAGGTCTTCATTCGGTCTTTTCCTCATACAGACAAAGATCGCGGATCGGGCAGATGCCGCATTTGGGTTTGCGCGCGACGCAGATATAGCGGCCGTGCAGGATCAGCCAGTGATGCGCGTGCAGTTGGAATTCGGCGGGAACATTGTCCTCGATCGCCCGCTCCACCGCCGTCTCGTCCTTTCCGGGCGCGATGCCGGTGCGGTTGCCGACGCGGAAGATATGCGTATCCACCGCCTGCGCGGGCTGGCGGAACCACATGTTCAAGACGACATTCGCCGTCTTGCGCCCCACCCCCGGCAGCGATTGCAGCGCCGCGCGCGACGACGGCACCTCGCCCCCGAACTCGTCGATCAGGATGCGGCACAGCTTGATGACGTTCTTCGCCTTGTTGCGGTAAAGGCCGATCGTCTTGATGCGCTCGGTCAACCCCTCCTCGCCCAAGGCCAGCATCTTGTCGGGCGTATCCGCCACGGCGAACAGCCCCCGCGTCGCCTTGTTCACCCCCGCATCCGTCGCCTGCGCCGACAGCGCCACCGCGACCAGCAGGGTAAAGGCGTTCACATGCTCCAACTCCCCCTTCGGCTCCGCCTCCAGCGCGTGGAAGCGGGTGAAGATCTCCTTCATCTGGGCATAGGGAAGCTGCTTGACCATGCGAAGCCCATAAGCGAGGCGATCCCGCCAAACAAGGCGGATCAAGCAGAAAACGGGTCGCCTGTGGCCGTCCGCGCCCATAGATTGGCCGGCAAGGAGGCCCCCATGACCGACCAATCCCCCGCCTACCATTTCGCCGTCATCGCCCGCGCGCTGCGCTTGATCGACGAGGCGGGCCCCACCTTGACGCTCGATGACCTTGCCGCGCGGATGGACATGTCGCCCGCGCATTTCCAGCGCACCTTTTCCGCCTGGGTCGGCATCTCGCCCAAACGCTACCAGCAGTACCTGACGCTGGACCACGCCCGCCGGATGCTGGCCGAACGCTTCACCACGCTGGAAACCGCGCTTGCCACCGGCCTGTCGGGCACGGGCCGCCTGCACGACCTGTTCCTCACATGGGAGGCGATGACCCCGGGCGATTTCGCCAAGGGCGGCGAGGGGCTGACCATCCGCCACGGCTGGTTCGACAGCCCCTTCGGCCCCGCCATCGTCATGGGCACCGACCGCGGCATCTGCGGCATGGGCTTCGCGGCCGAGATGGGGGCCGATGCCGCCTTCGACGACCTGATCCGCCGCTGGCCCAAGGCCCGCTTCACCGAAGACCCCGCCGACCTGCGGACTTGGGCCGATGCCGCCTTCGGCACCTCAGGCACCGCACCCCTGCACCTGATCGGCGCGCCCTTCCAGATCAAGGTCTGGGAGGCGCTGATGCGGATCCCCACCGGTCACGTCACCACCTATTCGGAAATCGCGGGCACCATCGGCAATCCCCGCGCCGTCCGCGCCGTGGGCACCGCCGTAGGCCGCAACCCGATCAGCTTCCTCATCCCCTGCCACCGCGCACTGCGCCGCGACGGCAGCCTTGGCGGCTATCACTGGGGCCTGCCAGTGAAACGCGCGATCCTCGCATGGGAATCCGCGCGCACCGGAATGTGATGCGCGGATTGTTGCCGCAAGGGGGGCGGTCCTATCCAGCCCGCCGCCGCCTTGGTATAATAGGGACCAGAGCCCGCAACAGGGCCTTCCACCATCGAGGCGGCAGCAAATGACCTTCAAGACACCCCTGATCCTTTCCACCCTCGGCATCCTTGCCCTGACGGCCTGCGTCCCGGCGGATCCCTACGGTGCCGCCCCCGCAGGGCAGCCGATGGGCCCCCGCACCCAGTCCGGCGCGCTGATCGGCGCCATGGCGGGCGGCCTGATCGGGTCGCAATCCGATGACGACCGCCTTCTGAAAACCGCCGTCGGCGCGGGCATCGGTGCCATCGTCGGCGGGGCCATCGGCGCGACGCTCGACCAGCAGGCGGCGGAACTGCGCGGCATCAACGGCCAGTTCAACGTCACCAACATGGGCGACTACCTCGTCGTCAACATGCCGCAGGACGTGCTGTTCACCGTCGACAGCGCCGCGCTGCGCCCCGACCTGACGCGCGACATCAAGGCCGTGGCGCAGAACCTGCTGCGCTATCCCAACAGCCAGATCCAGATCGTGGGCCATACCGACAACACCGGTTCCGCCAGCTACAATCAGGACCTATCGCAGCGCCGCGCCGTGTCGGTCGCCAACGTCCTGCGCGAAAGCGGCGTCCCGAACGGCCGCATCGCCGCCTTCGGCCGGGGCGAGGATCAGCCCGTCGCCTCGAACCTCACCCCCGAAGGCCGCGCCCAGAACCGCCGCGTGGAAATCATCATCCGCCCGACGGCCTGACATTCCGCACCACCGCATCCAAAGGCCGGGCACCCTGCCCGGCCTTTTCCATTGTGCAAACCCGCATCTGGTCATAACTTCCGACCAATTGTTGCGAGGTTGCCATGCCCTTCGAGAAAGCCCAGACCGAAAAGCTTTCCCACTCCATCGTCCGCCAGATCGAACTGCTGATCCTGCGCGGCATCCTGCGGCCCGGCGAACGCCTGCCTTCAGAACGCGAACTTTCCGAAAAGATGGACGTCTCGCGCCCCTCCCTGCGCGAGGCAATCGCGGACCTGCAGGAACGCGGCCTCGTCAGCGCGCGCCCCAATGCGGGCATCTACGTGGCCGAGGTGCTGGGCTCCGCCTTCTCGCCCGCCCTCGTCGACCTCTTCTCCCGCCATGAAGAGGCGGTGCGCGACTACCTCTCCTTCCGGCGCGACATGGAGGGGCTCGCCGCCGAACGCGCGGCGCGTCTCGCCTCGGACACCGACCTAGCCGTGATCGACGAGATCTTCCGCAAGATGGAAGCCGCCCATTCCAAACGCGACCCGTCCGACGAATCCCAACTCGACGCGCAATTCCACATGGCCATCATCGAGGCGGGGCATAACGTCATCATGCTGCACATGATGCGCTCGATGTTCGACCTGCTGCGTCAGGGCGTGTTCTACAACCGCCAGATCCTGTTCAAGGTCCGCACCACGCGCGAGGCGCTTCTGGACCAGCACCGCGCCATCAACACCGCGATCCAGTCCCGCGACCCCGCCGCCGCCCGCGCCGCGATCGAGGCGCATCTGGGCTTTGTCGAAGTGGCCTTCGAGGAACAGGCCCGCGCCGCCCGAAACGAAGCCGTGGCCCGCCAGAGGCTGGAACACGAAAAGACGCGCTAGGCCGCAAAATGAAAAAACCCGGCCAGAGGCCGGGTTTCTTCGATCCGCTTTCGGTTCGGTCAGTGCAGCTTTGCTTCGACCTGCGCGATGGCCGCATCGATCGAAGCCGACGCACCCTCCTTGGTCATCTGCTTGGCCAGCACATCGCCCGCCGCCGCGACCGCGACCGAAATCGCCGTCTCGCGCACTTCGCGGATGGCCGAGGCTTCGGCCGAAGCGATCTGCTCCTCCGCCGCCGCCAGACGCCGCGCGATCGAGGCTTTCAGATCCGCCTTGGCCTGCGCCGCCGCGTTCATCGCCTCTTCCTTGGCCGAAGCGACGATGCGCTCGGACTGCTCCTGCACGTCCTTCTGCTTCTTCTCATAGGACGCCAGCACCGCCTTGGCCTCGTCCCGCAGCGCGCGGGCCTCTTCCAACTCGGCCTTGATCTGCGCCGCACGGCCATCCAGCAGGGCGCCGATCTTGGCCGGAACCTTGAAGTAAAGCAGCACGCCCACAAAGACGAGGAAGGCAATCGTCACGACAAAGTCGGTATTCCGCAGCGAAAAGAACGGACCGCTCGCCGCAAAGGCGGGGGAACCGATCAGTGCCAGAACCGGCAAAAGCTTTTTCATCGGATCACCCTTTCAGTCGCGCGGTCACGGCAGCGGTCACCGATTTCGCATCGGCCTTGCCACCCAGCGCCGCCACCAGTTCCTTGGCGGTATCCTTCGCCACCTCGGTCACGGCATCCAGAGCACCCGCACGGATTTCCCCGATGCGCTTCTCGGATTCCGAAGCCTTGGCCGCGATTTCGGCATCAGCACGGGCCGTCGCCGCATCCAGATCCTTCTGGATTTCCGCCTTCGCCTCGGCCACGATCTTCGCGGCTTCGGTGCGGGCGCGCGCCAGTGCGTCCTGATAGGCCTTTTCCGCCTCCACGGCCTTGGCCTTCAGCTCTTCAGCCGCGGTCAGGTCGTTGGTGATGGTGCCCTTGCGTTCCGCCAGCACGCCGCCAATCCGCGGCAGGGCGATGCGCGACAGCACGAAATAGATCACGACAAGCGCGACCACCAGCCAGAAGATCTGGTTCGGCATCCAGTCCGCACAGAGCTGCGGCATGCCGATGGCGCTGCCAGTCTCGCTGACGCAGGCACCGAGGTCGGCTGCGCCATGTGCGGCGTCGGCTGTAGATTCAGTTGCCATCTTGTCCTCCGTCGGACCCTTTGAACTTCGAAGGGGCGCCGGACAACCGGCGCACCCCCCTTACGTAAGGATTCGAAGTCGGATCAGACGGCGAACATCAGCAGAAGCGCGACGAGGAACGCAAAGATCCCCAGAGCTTCCGCGAAGGCCAGACCGATGAACAGCGTCGCGGTCTGCGAACCGGCCGCCGACGGGTTGCGCAGGGCGCCCGCCAGGAAGTTGCCGGCCACATGGCCCACGCCGATGGCGGCAGCGCCCGAACCGATGGCGGCGAGGCCGGCACCGATGAACTGACCCATGCTTGCGATATCGCCTTCCATGATTTTCTCCTTACGATGGAATGCTTGAGTTGGTAGTTGACCGCGCGTCAGTGGCCCGGATGCAGCGCATCCTTCAGATAGACGCAGGTCAGGATGGTAAAGACGTAGGCCTGGATGAAGGCGACCAGCACCTCCAGCCCGTAGATCGCGACGATGGCCGCGATCGACACCGGCGAGATCGCGGCGATGGCTGCGAAGCCCGCGAAAACCTTGATCACGGCGTGACCGGCCATGATGTTGCCCGCAAGACGGATCGAATGGCTGACGGGGCGGACGAAGTACGAAATCACCTCGATCACCGCGATGATCGGGCGCAGGATCAGCGGCGCATCCGACATCCAGAACAGACCGAGGAAATGCGCGCCATGCTTGTAAAAACCCAGCAGCGTGACCGCGAAGAACACGCCAAAGCCCAGAACCGCCGTCACCGCGATATGCGAGGTGGGGGTAAAGGACATCGGCAGCAGGCCGAGATAGTTGGTGAAGATGATGAAGACGAAGAGCGTGAAGATCTTCGGGAAGTACTTCACCCCGTCATGGCCGCAGATATCCTCGACCATCTTGTAGATGAAGCCATAGGCCAGCTCGGCCACCGACTGGATGCGCGACGGGATCACCGCACGGCCGCGCGTGCCCAGCACGAACAGCCCGATCACGCAGAGCACCGCCAGACCCATCCACAGCGTCACATTGGTGGGCGTGTACCATTCGATCGGGCCGTGTCCGAACAGCGGCTTCACGATGAACTGGTCCATCGGGTGGAACACCAGACCGCCTTCGCTGTGCGCTTCTTCCGCCACGTCAGTCTTCCTCTCGCTCGGTGGACGCCGCCACCTTCCGTTCCTGCACTTCTTTCGCCGACCGCAGCATGGTTTTGATCCCCGCCGCAAAGCCCGCCAATATGAACAGCACCAGAAACAGCGGCATGGTCCCCAAAAGCGAGTCCAGCCCGTATCCGATGCCGAAGCCGATCCCCAGACCGGCCACAAGCTCGATCACCATCCGCCACGCGAGTTGCGCCTGCGAATACTGATCCTCCTGATGGCGTTTCCGCGGCCCTTCGACCGCGCCCTTCGCCTTGGCCAGCTTCTCCTCCAGCGCCGCAAGACGCGCGCGATCGGGTTCTTCAGCCATGACGGGGTGCCCCCAGAACAGTCGGGCGGAACGTACGGAGCGCACCCCCCCGAGTCAAGCGACGAAATGGCACGTCCAGCGACGGCCAACCCCTTGATTTTCCAACATGTTCAAATGCAGCATCCCGCATCGTTTTCCCCTTCGCACCGCATCCGGCGCCATTTGCCATATTCAACCGAACGGTTGACGATCCATCCCGATCCCGCCAAACACGCCATATGTCCACGCCCGCCCCCCATCCGCTCGACACGGTCTTCGCCGCGCTGGCCGATCCCACGCGGCGCGCGATCCTGACCATGCTGCTCGAGGATGACATGGCCGTCACCGATGTGGCCGAACCCTTCGCCATGTCGCTGGCCGCAATCTCCAAACACCTCGCCGTGCTGGCCGAGGCGGGCCTGATCACGCAGGAAAAGCGCGGGCGCGTGAAATGGTGCAAACTGGAACCCGACGCGCTGCGCGCCGCCTCGGTCTGGATGCAGGGCTTCGGACAATTCGATCCCGTCGACCTCGACGCCTTCGAACGCTTCCTCGAAACCGAACTGGGCGACGGGGGCGTTTCCTGACGCAGGAAACGCGCCGGAATTTGACGCAAATTCCGGCCCCGATTTTTGCGTCAAAAATCGTCGCGAAATCTGCGTCAGATTTCGCCCTGTCCCGCGAACCACCCCTTGTAGCTCTCGCGCAAGACGTTCTTCTGCACCTTGCCCATGGTGTTGCGCGGCAAAGCCTCCACCACCACCGCCGCCTTTGGCTGCTTGAACCGCGCCAACCGATCCGCAATCGCCGCCAGCACCGCCCCCGCCTCCAGCGCCGTGCCCCTCTCGGGCACCAGCACGGCAAAGACCGCCTCGCCGAAATCCGGATGCGGCACGCCGATCACCGCGCTTTCCGCCACCCCCGGCACCTCGTCCAGCAGCAGCTCCACCTCCTTGGGATAGACGTTGTAGCCCCCCGTGATCACCAGATCCTTCGCGCGGCCCACGATATGCACATAGCCGTCCGCATCCCGCTTCCCCAGATCGCCGGTGATGAACCACCCGTCCGGCCGCAACTCCTCGCGCGTCTTTTCGGGCATCTGCCAATAGCCGACAAAGACATTCGGCCCCCGCACCTCGATCATGCCGACCTCGTCCACCGCCGCCTCGCGCCCCTCGACCAGGATCCGCAGCTCCACCCCCGGCAGCGGATGGCCCACCGTCCCCGCCCGCCGCTCGCCCTCATAGGGGTTCGAGGTGTTCATGTTCGTCTCGGTCATGCCATAGCGTTCAAGGATGCGATGCCCCGTCCGCGCCTCCCACGCCTCGTGCGTCTCGGCCAGCAGCGGCGCCGATCCCGACACGAACAGCCGCATATGCCCAACCAGCGCGCGGTCCAGCCCCGCCTCGTCCAGCAGCCGCGTATAGAAGGTCGGCACCCCCATCATCACGCTCGCCCGCGGCAGCGCCGCCAGCACCGCGCCCGCCTCGAACCCCGGCAGCCAGATCATCCGCGCCCCCGCCAGCAGCGCCACGTTCGACGCCACGAACAGCCCGTGCGTATGGAAGATCGGCAGCGCATGCAGCAGCACATCCCCCGCCGTGAACCGCCATTCCCGCACCAGCACCTCGGCATTGGACAGAAGGTTGCGATGGCTCAGCATCGCGCCCTTCGACCGCCCCGTCGTGCCCGAGGTGTAAAGGAACGCCGCCAGATCGTCGGGCCCGCAGGCCGCCACCCGCGCCAGAGGCTCCGCCCCGTCGGCCAGATCCGACAGGCTCCCCCGCCCCGCCGCATCCAGCGTCAGAAGCCGCGCCCCGTTCCGCTCGGCCACAGGGGCCAGCGCCGCTGCCGTCCCGCTGTCACAGACAAAGATGCGCGGCGTGGCATTGCCAAGGAAATACTCCACCTCCGCCGCCGTATAAGCCGTGTTCAGCGGCAGGAACACCGCGCCCAGCGCCACCGCCGCGCCATAGATCGCCAGCGCCTCGGGCGTCTTGGCCACCTGCACCGCGATCCGGTCGCCCTTGCCAAGGCCCAGCGCCGCCAGCGCCCCCGCCTGCCGCAGCACCAGCCGCAAAAAGGCATCCCCCGTCACCTCGCGCCCGTCGCGCAGGATCAGGAGCGGAGTCTCGCGCCCCGCCAGCGGGGCGAACAGCGCATCGTAAAGCATGTTGGTCATGGGGCCATCCTCGGTCTGCCCGACAGTCTTGCCGCACAGTCTTGCCGCACCGTCTTGCCACGCCCCGCCCTGCCGAGGAAAGACCCCGCGCGCGCCCAACTCCTGCCCGTTTTCCCCGCAACCTTAACGGCAGTTAACTCGCCCATCCGGGGAAGGAAGTCGCACCATGCAATTCGGCCTCGCCATTCTGGCCCGCATCGGCCTGCTCGCGCACAAATCCGCGCAGGTGGACCCGCAATTCGACCTGCGCCTGCAACGCCTCGGCGCGCGCGAACAGCTGCGCGCGGCGCAGACCGGCCCGATCAAGGGCGCGGCACGGACGGCGGTCAGAAATCCACCCGAACCCCGGGCAGTCTGAGCTCGGTCATCAGGTCGCGCACTTCCTGCCGCGCCGCGATATTGGACAAGTTCAGCTGGTCCACCCCCGTGTCGCGCAGGTCAAGCAGCGTCAGCCCCCGCGGGAACAGCTCGCGGAAGATCACCCGTTCCGAAAATCCCGGCGCCACGCGGAACCCGATCCGCTTGGACAGTTCCTCCAGCGCGGCACCCACCTTTTTCTTGTTGTGCATCTGCTGCGCGCCCAGACGGTTACGCAGCACGATCCAGTCGATGGGCTTCAGCCCCGCCTGCGCCCGCAACTGCCGCGCGTTCCACACCATCTCGGAATAGATCGACGGCCCCTTCACCTTGCCCGTCTCGGGGTCCACCCGCGCCAGCAGGTCGAAATCCACGAAACTGTCGTTCAGCGGCGTGACCAGCGTATCGGCCAGCGAATGCGCCACCTGGCTCAGCCGCGTATGCGACCCCGGGCAGTCGATCACGATGAAATCCGCCTCGCGCTCCATCTCGGCAATCGCCGCCGCCAGCCGCGCGTCAAAGGCATTCTCGCCGGGCTGCAACGCCTCGGGCGCGATCTCGGGCAGGTCGCGGTATTCGGGGCTGGGCAGGGACAGCCCCGCGCGGGCCAGATAGGCGCGGCGGTTCTCGACATAGCGGCCAAAGCTCTTCTGCCGCAGGTCAAGGTCCAGCGCCCCCACGCGGAATCCCAGCCGCGCCAGCGCCGTGCCGACATGCATGCAGGTGGTCGATTTCCCTGACCCGCCCTTCTCGTTCCCCACGACGATGATATGCGCCATCCGACATCCCCCAAGGCAACCGACACATCCCGCGCGGCAGAACGCGGGTCGCGAGACTGCGAAAGACCCGACTTGGCGGATTTCCGCAAGCCCCTTCGGCCCTCCCCGCAAACGGAAAGCGCCGCCCCGTGGGGGCGGCGCATCCGTTTGCCGTCGCAGTCGCGGGCGATCAGAAGCCCAGACCGGCGTACTTGTTCTTGAACTTCGACACGCGGCCGCCGGTGTCCATCAGCTTGGCCGACTGGCCGGTCCATGCCGGATGCGCCAGCGGGTCGATGTCCAGCGCCATCTGCTCGCCTTCCTTGCCCCAGGTGGTGCGGGTCTGGAAGGTGGTGCCGTCGGTCATCTTGACCGTGATCATGTGATAGTCGGGGTGGATGCCCTTTTTCATCGGTCCGGCTCCTTACTCGGCTTTTTCTTTGTAGTTCGACACTTCGGCGATACGGGCCGACTTGCCGCGACGCGAACGCAGGTAATACAGCTTCGCACGGCGCACGCGGCCACGACGCACGACCTCGATCGAGTCGATGTTCGTGGAATACAGCGGGAACACACGCTCCACGCCTTCGCCGAAGGAAATCTTGCGGACGGTGAACGAGGCCGAGATGGTCATCCCGCCCTTGCGGCCGATGCAGACGCCTTCATACATCTGCACGCGCGAGCGCGAGCCTTCGGTCACCTTGTAGCCGACACGGATGGTGTCGCCGGCCTTGAAATCCGGAATGGTCTTGTTCAGGGCGGCGATCTGTTCCGCCTCGATCTGCGCGATCAGGTTCATGCGCAATCCTTTCTGTCGCTCACGGTTTGCCCGTGAAGGTGATGCCGCCCCAGAGCTCTCGGTCCTTGATCGGGTCCGCCTTACGGCGCCCGCCAGAGATGCAGGCCTGCTTTTCATGCCGCCTCCCCTGCCCTGTCGCCTGCGAAGGAATGCAGAAGGCAAAGGGAATCGCGCCCGGATGGCGAAACCGCCCCGGACGGGCGCGTATAGGGGCGAAAGGGGCAGATGGTCAAGCGGGAAAGGGCGGGGTTCCCCCGTTCGCCTCGGGCCGACCTGTAGGATGGGCAATACGGCCCATTCTACCGCCGCCGCTTCTCCCACAGATCAGGCCGCCGTTCCTGCGTCAGACGCTCCCGCTCGGCCCGCCGCCACTTCTCGATCTCGCCGTGATGGCCCGACATCAGGACGGGCGGGATCTCCCGCCCCTCCCAGACCGCGGGGCGCGTGTATTGCGGATGCTCCAGAAGCCCGTCCGAGAAACTCTCCTCCTCGGTGCTCGCCGCATTGCCCAGAACGTCGGGCAACAGCCGCACGGTGGCGTCGATCATCGCCTGCGCCGCGATCTCGCCCCCTGTCAGGACGAAGTCGCCCAGCGACACCTCCTGCACCTCCCAGTGGTCCAGCACCCGCTGGTCCACCCCCTCGAACCGGCCGCACAGGATCGTCACCCCCTCGGCCGCGGCCCAGTCCCGCGCCATGGCCTGATCGAACCGCCGCCCGCGCGGCGACAGATAGACCACCGGCCACCGCCCCCGATCCGCAGGCGCGCCCACCGCCGCCTGCCGCAGCGCGCGGTGCACGATGTCGGCGCGCAGCACCATCCCCGCGCCCCCGCCCGCCGGGGTATCATCGACATTCCGATGCTTGCCCTCGCCAAAGACGCGCAGATCCAGCGTCTCCAGCCGCCACAACCCCTGATCCAGCGCCTTGCCCGTCAGCGACAGGCCCAGCACGCCCGGAAACGCCTCGGGAAACAGCGTGACGATCTTCGCCGCCCATGCCCCCTTGACCACGCGCGGCTCTTCCATCAGGTCGCGCGGTTGCAGGCTGACCTGCACCTTCAGCCGCCCATGCGATTTGGGCGCCCCGGTCATTCCAGCCCCTCGGGCAGATCGGCCACGACCTTGCCCGCCGCCAGATCGACCGTCGGCACATTGGCCAGCGTGAAGGGCAGCAGCAGCGCCGATTTCCGCCCCGGCGCAAAGATTTCAAGGATATCCCCCGCGCCATGGTTGTAGATCGCGCGGATCGTGCCCACCACCGCGCCGCCCGTGTCCTGCACGGTCAGCCCGATCAGGTCGGCATGGTAGAATTCGTCATCCGGCAGCGACGGCAGACGGTCGCGGTCGGCATAAAGCTGCACGCCCTTCAGCGCGTCAGCCTGTTCCTTGGTGGCCACCCCCGACAGGCGCACCCCGACCCCGCCCGACACGTTCGAACGCGTCAGCCGCACATCGAAGGACCGCGACCCGTCCTCGGTCCACAGCGGGCCATAATCGGCAATCGCAAGCGGGTCAGAGCAGAAACTCTTCAGGCGCACCTCGCCCTGCACGCCGAAGGAACCGGCGATGGCACCGACGCAGACGCGGTCCGTCATGGGTCTCTCCCCCAAGGTTGCGGCAGGGCCACGCCGACGCGGCCCTGCCGGATGGTCTGTACGGGGCCACGCCCGAGGCATGGCCCTGCCAGAGGATCTTATTCCTCGGCGGGGGCCGCGTTGCGGGCGGCCTTCTTGGCGGCGCGCTCGGCCATCTGCTTGCCCGGGACGGCGGATTTCGGGTTGTTGCGGACCTTCTTCTCCACCACGCCCGCCGCTTCCAGCATGCGCGCGATCCGGTCGGTCGGCTGCGCGCCCTGACCCAGCCAATGCTTGATCCGGTCAATATCCATCTTCACGCGGTTCTCGTCATCCTTGGCCAGCAGCGGGTTGTAGGTGCCCAGCTTCTCCAGAAAGCGGCCATCGCGCGGCATGCGCGAGTCGGCGGCGACGATGGAGTAGTAGGGGCGCTTCTTCGAACCACCACGGGCCAGACGGATTTTCGTTGCCATGTCGTATCTCCTTTGAATGGCGTTGTTTGCAGGGGCGCACAGGCCCCTACTGGGATTGCAGTTTCTCGTGATGCCTGATGACTTCGCTGATGATGAAGTTCAGGAATTTCTTCGCCAGATCGGGGTCCAGATCGGCCTCCTTGGCCAACTGGTCCAGCCGCGCCATCTGCCGCGCCTCGCGGTCGGGGTCGCTGGGCGGCAGGTCATGCGCCGCCTTCAACTGCCCCACGGCCTGCGTATGCTTGAACCGTTCGGCCAGCGTATAGACGAGGATCGCATCCAGCCGGTCGATGGACTGGCGATGCTCCTTCAGGATCTCGGCGGCACGCTGGGCGGCGTCGGTCATGGCAGCCTCACTTCTTCTTCATAAGGCCGGACAGCCCCGCAGGCAGTTGCATCCCCCGCGGCATCCCCGGGAAACCCCCGCCCTGCCCCAGACCCTGCCGCATCCCCTTCGCCGCTTCTTCCAGCTGCTCGGGCGTCATCTTGCTGGGGTCGGGCATCCCGCCCTTGCCCAGCATCTGGCGCATGGCCTGCTTCATCATGCCGCCCTTGCCCATCTTCTTCATCATCTCGGCCATCTGCTTGTGCTGCTTCAGCAGACGGTTCAGATCGGCCACGTCCAGCCCCGCCCCCGCCGCGATCCGCTTCTTCCGGCTCGCCTGCAACAGGTCGGGATTGGCCCGCTCCTTCTTGGTCATCGACTGGATCAGCGCGATCTGCCGCTTCAGCATCTTGTCGTCCAGACCCGCCTCGGCCGCCGCAGCCTGCATCTTGCCCATGCCGGGAAGCATCCCCATCAGGCCCTGCATCCCGCCCATCTTGATCATCTGCTCAAGCTGCATCTTCAGGTCGTTCATGTTGAACAGACCCTTGGCAAATCGCTTGGCCATCCGCTCGGCCTGCTCGGCCTCGAAGGTCTCCTGCGCCTTCTCGACCAGGGCCACGATATCGCCCATCCCAAGGATGCGGCCCGCCACGCGCTCGGCCTCGAAGGTCTCCAGCGCGTCCATCTTCTCGCCCAGACCGACGAAGCGGATGGGCTTTCCGGTGATCGCCCGCATCGACAGCGCCGCACCGCCGCGCCCGTCGCCATCCATCCGCGTCAGCACGACGCCCGAAATCCCGACCTTGCCGTCGAACTCGGTCGCCACGTTCACCGCGTCTTGACCGGTCAGGCCGTCGACGACCAGCAGCACCTCGCGCGGCTGGGCGATGTCGCGCACCGCCTGCACCTCGTCCATCAGGACTTCGTCGATATGCAGACGCCCCGCGGTATCAAGGAACAGGACGTCATAGCCGCCAAGGCTCGCCTGCGTCTTGGCGCGCTTGGCAATCTGCACCGCCGTCTCGCCCTTGACGATGGGCAGGCTGTCCACCCCGATCTGCGCGCCCAGAATCGCCAACTGCTCCATCGCCGCCGGACGGTTGGTGTCGAGCGACGCCAGCAGGACCTTCTTCCCGTTCCGCTCCTTCAACCGCTTGGCCAGCTTTGCCGTGGTCGTGGTCTTGCCCGACCCCTGCAAACCCACCATCAGCACCGCCGCGGGTGGATTGTCGATCTTCAGCGCATCCGCAGGCCCCTCGCCCTGCAGCACGCGGATCAGCTCGTCATGCACGATCTTGACGACCATCTGGCCCGGCGTGATCGACTTCGTCACCGCCGCGCCCGTCGCCTTGTCCTGCACCCGCTTGATGAAATCGCGCGCCACGGGCAGCGAGACATCCGCCTCCAAGAGCGCCACCCGCACCTCGCGCAGCGCCGCCACCACGTCGGCTTCCGTCAGTGCGCCCGCCTTGGTCAGACGGTCGAACACGCCACCAAGGCGTTCTGACAGGCTCTCGAACATGGCAACCCTCCGGGTTCGTTGCGTCTGTGCCGGATATGGGCATCCGGCGGCGGATGTGAACCGGCGCAAAGCAGGACGGCACCCGTGGGCGCAACGCGCTGACGGATGGCGATCCCCGCAAATGCGACGGGACCGGAAGCATTGGCCTCCGGGGAATTCCAGCGGGCGATACGCCCAAGCGGGGCCAGAGTCAACGCAAACGTCAACGAAGGCGTCAACGCCCGCGTCACCGGATAGGCCCCGCAAACCCCCTTGCATTCCGCCGCGCACCATAGCCACATGACGCAGATGACGGTTCACTGGCGCACAGTCGCGCGGAACGGACAGACCGATGGCCATCGACACCTGGGACGAAATCCGCACCGCCTATCAGGTCGCCCGCCTCGGCACCGTCTCGGGCGCCGCCGAAATCCTTGGCGTCCACCACGCCACCGTCATCCGCCACATCGACGCGCTGGAAAAGCGCCTCGGCACCCGCCTCTTCCAGCGCCACGCCCGCGGCTATACCCCGACCGAGGCCGGGGCCGACCTCCTCGCCGTGGCCCAGACCACGGACGAGCAATTCGCCCAGCTTGCCAGCCGCATCAAGGGCTTCGGCGAAACCGTGGCCGGAGAGCTGGTCGTCACCTCCATCTCGGGCATGGGCGCGCTGCTCGTCCCCGTCCTGACCCGCTTCCAGACGCAATATCCCGACGTGCTCCTGCGCTTCCTGACCGACATGCGCGTCTTCCGTCTGGACTATGGCGAAGCCCACGTCGCCATCCGCGCCGGTGCCGCGCCGGAAGAACCCGACAACGTGGTCCAGCCGCTCGCCCGCATCCGCACCGGCCTCTACGCCGCACGCAGCTATGCCGAAGCCCACGGCATCCCGACGTCCGAGGCGGATTTCCCCGCCCACCGCTTCGTCGGCCCCGACAATGCCGACAACCGCGCCCCCTTCAACCGCTGGCTGCGCGACAACGTCCCTCTCGACCGCATCACCTTCCGCGCCACCGAGATGGCCGCGATGGACACTGCCGTGCGGCAGGGTCTGGGCATCGGCTTCCTCTCCGCCTTCCGCGCCGAAGCCGACCCCGACCTCGTCGAGGTGATGCCCCCCCGCCCCGAATGGGACGCGCCGCTCTGGATCGTCACCCATGTCGACCTGCACCGCACCCGCAAGGTGCAGGCCTTCCTGTCGGTGCTGAAAGAGGCCGCCCGCGGCTGGTCCCTGTGACGCTCACCGCCCCGCAGCGCGGCCATGCCGCCATGCTCGCCTTCTCGGCGCTGGTGGCAGGCTCCTTCAGCCTCGGCGCCATGGCCGCCCCCCTGATCGACCCGCTCGCCCTCACCGTCCTGCGTTTCCTGCTCGCAGGCGCGCTGGTCGGCACCGCCGCCTTCGCCACCACGGGCATCCGGCGCAGCGCCCTTGCCGCCCCGTGGCGCTACCTGATCCTCGGCGCGCTCCTTGCCACCTATTTCGTCCTGATGTTCGAAGGTCTGAAGACCGCCGAACCCGTCTCGGCGGCGGCGGTTTTCACCCTGACCCCGCTCATGGCCGCAGGCTTCGGCTGGCTCACCCTGCGCCAGCGCCTGACCGCCCGCATGGGCATAGCCCTTGCCATCGGGGCGGCGGGCGCGCTCTGGGTCATCTTCCGCGCCGATCTCGGCAAACTCCTTGCCCTGCACATCGGCTATGGCGAGGTAGTCTATTTCGCAGGCTGCGTCGCCCACGCCCTCTACGCGCCCCTCGTGCGCAAACTGAACCGCGGCGAACCCGCCGTCGTCTTCACCTTCGGGATGATGGTGGCAGGCTGGCTCCTGCTCGCCCTCCTCGGCGCGCCCGCCACGCTTGCCACCGACTGGCCCGCCCTGCCCGCCATCGTCTGGATCACGCTGGTCTACACGGCCGTCTTCGCCTCTGCCGCGACCTTCGTCCTCCTGCAATACGCCACGCTCCGCCTGCCCGCGGCCAAGGTCATGGCCTATACTTACCTCGTCCCCTCATGGGTCATCCTGTGGGAAATCGCGCTGGGCAAGGGCACGCCCCCCGCGCTGGTCCTCGTGGGCGTCGCCCTCTCCGTCACCGCCCTCGCGCTCCTGCTCAAGGACGAAGACTAGCCGCGCCGTATCAGGTGCGGGGGTTGCCCCCCGCTTCCGCCGGTTCAGCGCAGCTCTTCGGGCAGCAGCGCCTCGGGGATGTTCTGATAGCTCACGGGCCGCAGCCAGCGGCGGATCGCCATGGTCCCCACGCTGGTGGCACCGAAATTGGTCGATGCAGGGTAAGGCCCGCCATGCACCATGGCCTCGCAAACCTCCACCCCGGTGGGAAAGCCGTTGGCCAGCACGCGGCCCGCTTTGCGCTCCAGCACCGGCATCAGCCGCCGCGCCAGGTCGGTATCGCCCGCATCCATCTGGAGCGTGCAGGTCAACTGCCCTTCCAGCGACCGCGCCACGGCCTCCATCTGCGCGAAATCCGCCACCCGCACGATCAGGCCCAGCGGACCGAAGACCTCCTCGCCCAGCGCGTGATTGGCCAGCCAGTCATCGCCCGACACCTCGAACAGATAGGGCGTCGCATTGCGCCGGTCGCACATCGTGACCAGCACCTCGCGCACCCCCGCCGTGCCCGCGATCCGCTCGCGCCCCGCGCGATAGGCCGCCGCGATCCCGTCGGTCAGCATCACCTGCGGCCCGACCGCGCCCACCGCCTCTTTCGCCGCCGCGACGAAAGCATCCGCATCCGCCCCCCCGATCGCCACCACGATCCCCGGATTGGTGCAGAACTGCCCCGCCCCCATAGTCAGCGATCCGGCCCAGCCCTTGGCAATCGCCTCGCCCCGCGCCGCCAGCGCGGCGGGCATCAGGAAGACAGGGTTCACCGACCCCAATTCGCCATAGAACGGGATCGGCACCTCCCGCCGCGCGCACAGGTCGAACAGCGCCCGCCCCCCCGCAAGCGACCCCGTGAACCCCACCGCCGTGATCAGCGGATGCGTCACCAGCGCCGCGCCCAGATCGTTGCCCACCCCCTGTATCAGGCTGAATACGCCCGGATGCACGCCACAGGCCGCAATCGCCGCCGCCACCGCCTGCGCCACGATCTCGCCCGTTGCCGGATGGGCCGGATGCCCCTTCACCACCACCGGACACCCCGCCGCAAGGGCCGAGGCCGTATCCCCCCCCGCCGTGGAAAAGGCCAAGGGGAAGTTCGACGCCCCGAACACCGCCACCGGCCCCACCGGCCGCTGCATCATCCGGATATCGGGCCGCGGCAGCGGCTGGCGGTCCGGCAGCGCCACATCATGGCGCAGGTCCAGAAACCCCGTCTCGCGGATATGTTTCGCAAACAGCCGGATCTGCCCCGTCGTCCGCCCCCGCTCCCCCTCCAGCCGCGCCGCGGGCAGCCCCGTCTCGGCATGGCCCGCCGCCGTCAACTCGGCCCCGCGCGCCTCGATCTCTTCCGCGATCCGCTCCAGAAACGCCGCCCGATCCGCACGCGACAGCGCGGAATAGGACCAGAACGCCTCTTCCGCCGCCCGCACGGCACGGTCCACCTCGGCCGCGCCCGCATTGGCGAACTGCGCGGGCTCCCCGCTCGCGGGCTGCGAGGCAAAGGTTTCCGCCCCCCCGACCCATTCCCCAGCAATCAGGTGCTTTCCGTGCAGCATCTCCGGCCTCCGTTCGACATGCCCCGCTGACATGCCAGTTTCGCGCGCCGCAGTCGAGGGGATCAGCCCGCCGGCAAGGGAAAGCGCACCCGCATCATCGCCCCCGCGCCCGAGATGCGCTCGATGCTGCCGCCGATCTGTCCCACCAGCGCATCCACGATCGCCATCCCCGACCTCCGCTGCGGCGCATCGGGCAGGCCCACCCCGTCATCCGACACTTCCAGCACGCCCTCGCCATCCATGCGGTGCAGCCGCACATGGATCACCCCGGCCTCGCGCCCCGCAAAGGCATGCTTGACCGCATTGGTCAGCAACTCCGCCGCGATGACGGCCAGCGGCGTCAACTGGTCCGGCCCCAGCACGATCCCCGGCTCGGCGCGGCAATCGACCGAAATCCCCCGCTCCTGCGGCACGATGGCCGGGCTCTCGGCCAGTTCCCGCAGCGTATGGGCGAAATCCACATGCACCCCGTCGGCGGCGCGATACATCAGGTCATGCACGCGGCTGATCGCCCCGATCCGCGCCTTCAACTGGTTGCCGTCGATCCCCGACTTGCCCCGCATCTGCATGTTGATCAGCGACACCACCAGCGCGAGGTTGTTCTTCACCCTGTGGTTCGTCTCGCGCATCAGATGCGTGCGCTCCTCGGCCATCCGCTCGGCCGCCTCCACCCGCCGCCGCCCCGCCTCCAGTTCCAGCACCTCGCCCAACCGCCGCTGCGCCCGCAACACCGCCAGCAGCAAAAGCCCCGACAGCGCCCCCAGCATCACCCAGACCGGCGCCGCCCGCCGCAGCCAATCCACCAGAACGATCCGCGTCGGCGTTCCGAAATTGGCGTAAAGCGGCAGATTCTCCAGCTTGTGATAGGCATAGACCCGTTCGATCCCGTCGCTCGCCGCCACGGTCGAAAAACTGCCCCGTTCGGCCTTCCGCATTTCCTGCCGGATCCGGGCATCCTCGGGCAGCATCATCGGCGGGGCATCGAAATTCCGGATCAGCAGCATCCCGTCCTCGCGCATGAGAGACGCCGCATCCCCGTCCCGTATCACGATCCCCCGCAGGAATTCCTGCGCCACCGAACTGTCCACGCTGGACACCAGCAGCATCCGCCGCCCGTCCCGCTCCAGCGCGGTGGCCAGAACCATCGCATCGATCCCGTCAGGCTGCAGGATCAGCCGGTCGATGAACGTCTCCGCGCCCCCCGCCACCGCGTCGACATAGCTGCGCCCCGTCAGGCGCATGTCGACCGGCCACTTCCGGCTCGACGCAATCACCTCGCCATCTGCCGCCACCAGCAGCATGCCATGCATCATGGGCATTCCGGCATCCAGATCACGCAGAAAGCGGTGCACCCCCTCACCCCGGATCTCCTCGCCCGTCAGCCCCTCCAGCCGTGCCTTCGCCGCATCCTGCAACAGACGCTGCGTCTCGATCATCCGTTCGGCATATTGCGCGACCAGTTCCGCACTCGCCACCGCATGGCTGCGCGTGTCCTTCATCTCGGCCCGCCAGGCCATCAGACCCCAGACGATGGCAGCAAACATCGGCAGCGCCACGCTTCCAAGGCGCAGGGCAACAAAGGTCGCACGCCCGTCACGAACGAGCTTTGACACGATCTGGCGTTCCCATCCTGATTGCCGATGCTTGTATAAACACCCGTTAAGATGGTGCTGCATCGGCAGCATCGGGTCAATGCGGGAATGCGTCCCCCGCAAGCCAGACAGCCGTAACCCGCGCACGCTGCAGTGCAGCACAGGCAGCGCGGTGCGGTTGCGGCAACGAGTAAAATGAAGGGGAAGTGGCGGACCCGGAGCGATTCGAACGCCCGACCCTCAGATTCGTAGTCTGATGCTCTATCCAGCTGAGCTACGGGTCCGTCTTGAGGGCAGCGTTTAGCCGTGGTCGCGGGGGGGCGCAAGGGGAAAAACGCGCCCTTACTCTCCCTCGCCCGCGCCAAGGCTTTTCGGCAGACGGATCATGAACTCCGTCCCGTCCGCGTCGCTGCGTGCCAGTTCCAGCCGCCCGCCATGCCCGCGCACCAGCTCTGCCGCGATGGCCAGACCCAGCCCCGTGCCCCCCTTGCGCGCCCCGCCCTGAAAGGCCTCGAACAGATGCTCGCGCGCCTTGGGCGGCAGGCCCGGCCCCGTGTCGCCCACACGTATCCACCAGTCCCGCTCGTCCTCGCCGCCGGAAATCTCGATGGTCCCGCCCTGCCCCGTCGCCTCGATCGCCTGCCGCGCGTTTCGCACCAGATTGGCCAGCACGCGGTGCAACTGCTCGCCATCCGCGCGGATCACCAGCCCCGCCGGTACATCCACCAGACAGACCACCGCCCCCTCGGTCCCCGCCAACCCCTCACCCTCGACCACCTCTTCCGCCAGCACCCGCAGCGGCAGCCGCTTCAACTGCGGCGGCGGCTCCTCGGCCTTGCCGAAGGCCAGCGTGGATTCGCACAAGGACACCGCGCGCGAGATGCTCCCCACCAGCTTCGGCGCCGCCCGCGCCACGGCGGGGTCCGCACTCGCCTCCAGCCGGTCCGCGAACAACTGTGCCGTGGTCAGGATGTTGCGCAGATCATGGCTGATCTTGGCCACCGCCGCGCCCAGTTGCGCCAGCCGCTCCTTCTGGCGCAGCGCATTGGTCAACTGCGTCTGCATCGACGCCATCGCCTCCTCGGCCACGCGCAACTCCTCGACCTCGGCCGACGGCGCGATCACCCGCCGCGCATCCTCGGGCGCCTCGGCATAGGCCGTCATGTGCCGCACCACGCGCCGGATCGGCCCCACCAGCAGGCGCTGCACCGCCAGAAACAGCAAGAACGCCGTGACGACCGAAATCAGCGCCGACAGGAACAGGATCCGCAACCCGTACTCCACCATCGCCACGCGCAGCGGCCCCGTCTCCATCGTGATCTCGATCAGAAGCCCCGCATCCTGCACCGGATTGCCGATCACGCGGATGATCCGCTCCTCGGGCCGCCACAGCACCGCCGCCGCATCGCGGATCAGCTCCCACGGCCCCGCCATCCGCAGGTCATAGGTCGCCTCGATCGGCGCCGGAATGGGCGAGGACAGCACCAGTTGCCGCACCTCGTCCCGCCGCAGCACGACGTTGAACACCTCGGCATTCTTCAGCAGTTCGGATTCCAGCTCCGCCCCCACTGTCGCATCCTCCGCCGCCAGCAGCGCGAGCGAGGCGATCTGCGCCTTCTCCAGCCGCAGCGCCAGAAAATCCACGCGGAACCGCGCAATCGACGGCACGAAGATCAGGATCTCGGCCAGCATGACAAAGGCCACGGTCAGCAGCAGGAACCGCCCCGACAGGGTATTCAGGAACCGCCCCCGCCCGATCCTCACCGTCCCCGCCCCCCCGCTCCGGCAGACACCCCCGCCGCCGCGCGGCCCGCCCGCGCGCCCTTGCCGTCCCGACTGGAAACCGCCCTCTTCATCTCGGTCCAAATACCCTCAGGGGGGTCCGGGGGGCAGAATGCCCACCGGTTCCGCCGCAGGTCAGGGGATCATCCGCTCGACGAACCTCACCACACGCTTCAACCCGGCATTATCAAACAGTTTCGGGGAAAAATAGGCACCCGCCGCGCGTTTGGCCACCTCGGCCAGCGTCGGATAGGGCAGCACCATCCCCGCCAGCGCCGAAACCTTCATCCGCGCCGACACCGCCAGCGCCAGCGGCGCGATCACCTCGCCTGCCCGCGGCCCCGCGACCGTGGCCCCCACGACCCGCCCCCGCACCACCATCAGCTTGGCGAAACCCTCCGCCTCGCCCATGGCCTGCGCGCGGTCGTTATGATCGAACCCCGCCCGCGCCACCACCAGCCGCGCCCCCCATGTCGCCCGCGCCTCCGCCTCGGTCGGCCCCACCTGCGCCAGCTCCGGTGCGGTATAGGTCACGCGCGGGATATGGTCGTCCCGCAACCGCGCCGGCAGGCCCAGCACCGCCTGCCGGATCACGATCCCCGCATGATAGGCCGCCACATGGGTGAATTGCGCCCCGCCCGCGGCATCGCCGATGGCATAGACCCGCCGGTTGCTCACCGACCGCAGCCCGCGCCCCACCGTCACGCCCCGCCGGTCAAAGGCCACGCCGCCCGCCGCCAGATCCAGCCGTTCCAGCGCGGGCAACCGCCCCACCGCGACCAGCAGATGCGACCCCGTCACCACCTGCCCGTCGGCCAGCACGATCTCCACCCCGCCGCCCGCGGGCACCCGCAGCCTGACCGCCGCCGCCCCCTCGCGGATATCCACCCCCTCGGCCCGCAGCCGCGCCAGCACCACCGCCGCCGCCTCGGCATCCTCGCGCCCCAACGCCCGCGCCGCCTCCACCACCGTCACCGCACAGCCCAGCCGCCGGTGCGCCTGCGCCATCTCCATCCCGATCGGCCCGCCCCCCAGAATCACCAGATGCTCCGGCCGCTCGCGCAGCGCGAACACCGTCTCGTTGGTCAGATAGGGCACAGCCGCCAGCCCCGGCACATCGGGGACCATCGCATGGGATCCCGTGGCGATGACAAAGCGCCGCGCGCGGATGCGCTCGCCCGCCACCTCCACCTCGTGCGGGCTGACGAAACGCGCCCAACCACGGATCACGCGCACGCCCAGCCCCTCGAACCGCGCCTGACTGTCCACCGGCGCGATGGTGGCGATCACCCCCGCCACATGATCCTTCACCGCCCCGAAATCCACCGCAGGCTCCACCGCGCCGATCCCGAACCGCCCCGCACCCCGCATCGCCGCCGCCGCCTCCGCCGCCGCGATCAGAGCCTTGGACGGAACGCAGCCCGTGTTCAGGCAGTCGCCCCCCATCTCGGCCCCCTCGACCAGCACGACCTGCGCGCCCATCTGCACGGCCCCCGCCGCCAGCGACAACCCGCCCGACCCCGCCCCGATCACACAGATATCCGTTCCCGCCATCACAGCCCCCCGCGCCGCAGCGCCCGCACCACGATGGGCATCACGCCCAGCGCCACCAGCCCCACGATGGGCCCCGCCACCCAGGGCTCCAGAAACACCGACAGGTCCGGCCTGCCCCCCGTCTCGAACACCTCGCCCAGCCCCGACCCGACCGATGTCAGCACCAGCGCGCCCGGCACGATCCCCACCGCCGTCGTCACCGCGAATTTCACCAGCGAGATGTTCAGCAGCGCCGGAATCAGGTTCGCCATGAAGAACGGCACGACGGGCGTCACCCGCATCAGGAACAGCACCTCCCACTCGTTGCGCGCCAGCGCCTCGCGCAGCCGCGCCACCTTTCCCCCCTCGGCCTCGATGCGCGCCGCCAGCCGCGCCCCGAACCCAGCCTTCACCGCCAGAAACAGCAGCACCGCCCCCACCGTCGCCCCCGCCAGATTGAACAGGACCCCGGGAAACAGCCCGAACAGGAACCCGCCCGTCAGCGTGGCCACGGTGGCACCGGGCAGCGAGAAGGCCACGATCCCCGTATAGGCCGCCACAAAGACCACCACGGCCAGCGCATAATGCGCGTCCCGATAGGCCAGCAGGGTCTCGCGATGCGCGGCCAGCGCGTCAAAGCCCAGCTCGTCGCGCAGCAGCACCGCGCCCGCCACGGCGACGGCCAGCAGCACCAGCGCGGGAATCATCCGCCAGCGGGCATTTCTTTCGGGGTGGGGGGCGGGTTGCGTCATGCGCCGACCATGGGCCGATTCACCCCCGCGCCACCAGACGTTTCACGCCGCATTGATCGCCCGCAGCCCTTCTGCAACAATTCCACACCCTGCCCGCGCGTTTTGTTGCAGAATTTCCGCCTTGCCTGCGTTGACTTGATCCGCGCCCCCCCTTAAAGGACGGGCTTCGAATAGAAGCGGCGCTCGAATCCATCATTCGCGCTGCCCTTGAGTGATACGGAGAGCCGCGATGAAGCGCACTTACCAACCGTCGAACCTGGTCCGCAAGCGCCGCCACGGGTTCCGCGCCCGCATGGCGACCAAAGGTGGCCGTCTCGTTCTGGCCGCGCGCCGCGCCAAGGGCCGCAAGCGCCTGTCCGCATAATCCCTTCCGGTCCTTCGGGGCCGATCACGGGTGACGCGATGACACCGCCGATGGACACGGGCACAGGCGATCCCGCCGAAGCGCCCGCCGCTCCGTCGGCGGTTTCGCTTTGCCCGAAACTCCTCACCTTGAAGAAACGCGCCGACTACCTGCGCGCAGCCTCGGCGCGGCGTCAGGGCACAGGCGGCTTCCTGCTTCAGGCCCGCGCCCGCGATGACGGCAGCGCGGCGGTCCGCGTCGGCTTCACCGCCTCCAAGAAGATCGGCAACGCCGTGCTGCGCAACCGCGCCAAGCGCCGCCTGCGCGCGCTGGTGCGCGAAATCCTCCCCCCCCTCGCCCGCGCGGGCTGGGACTATGTCCTCGTCGCAAGACCCGAGGCGACGGTCACCCGCGACTTCGCCACCCTGCGCGACGACCTGCGCGCCGCGCTCGCCTCCGTCCATCAGGCCCGCGCGAAATGACCCCCCTCGCGCGCCTCCTCTCGCTTCCGGTGCGCGCCTACCGCCTGATCCTGTCGCCCTGGGTCGGCCATGGCTGCCGCTTCCAGCCCACCTGCTCGGCCTACGCGCTCGAGGCGCTGGAACGCCACGGCGGCATAAAGGGCGGCTACCTGACGATCCACCGCCTCTGCCGCTGCCATCCATGGGGCGGCCATGGCTATGATCCCGTCCCGGGCTCCGATCCCGACCATGGGAAATAAGGATATTCTGCGAATATCCTTACCCGCGGATTTTCTGCGAAAATCCTCCACACCCCGAATTTTCGCCAGAAAATTCGCACCGAAGATTTTTCGCCAGAAAAATCTTCCCCCTCACCGCTTCTCGAAGAAGATCGACACATCCCCCACATCGACCCCGTAGCGCTTCATATAGGCGCGGTTGAACAGCCGGTCCTCCGTCAGCAGCCACATCCAGTCATCGAACGTCACCCGCACCGTCTCCACGCTCCCGTCCGCCGCCGGCACCGGCAGGTCGATCGTATAGCGCCAGTTGAACCGGTCCCCCTGCTCCACCCCCGTCGCCACCCCGATCACGCCGGGCGCCGTGCCCTCCCACGTCTCCGCACCGGTCTTCTTCAAGGTCCAGACCCGCTGCTCGGTCGATCCGTCCTCATAGGTGAAATCCTCCACCAGCCGCAGCCGCTCGCCATCCCAGTCGCCCGCGATCTCTGCCACGAACTGCCGCCGGACAGTGCCGAAGATGTCCTGGAACTGCCCATGCGCCACCAGCCGCCCGTCGAAGAACGCCTCCAGCTCCAGCTCCCGCGTCGACAGGCTCGCATCCTGAAGCGACGGCTTGCCCGCACAGGCGGCCAGAAACGGGATCAGCGCAAGGGCGGCAAGACGCATGGGTTCACTCCTGATGTTTCCCCTTCTACGCAGGCCGCGCCCGCGCGGATTGCCCAAACCGCGCCCTTCTGGCATAGGACGCATCACTTTCCCGCCATTCCGCCAGAGGCCCGCCCGATGCTGGACGATCTCGACGACATCCACCCGCTCTTCCACGGCGCGCCCACGACGACCGAATTCAAGAAGCTTCGCAAACGCATCGTCCGCGAAACGCGCGAGGCGATCGAAACCTACGGCATGGTCAACCGCGGCGACCGCTGGCTCGTCTGCCTGTCGGGTGGCAAGGACAGCTACACCCTGCTGGCGGTCCTGCACGAACTCAAATGGCGCGGCCTCCTGCCCGTGGACCTTCTGGCCTGCAACCTCGATCAGGGCCAGCCGGGCTTTCCCGCCACCGTCCTTCCCGAATTCCTCACGAAGATGGGCGTCCCTCACCGCATCGAATATCAGGACACCTATTCCATCGTGGTCGACAAGGTCCCGCAGGGCCGCACCTACTGCGCCCTCTGCTCGCGCCTGCGCCGCGGCAACCTCTACCGCATCGCGCGCGAAGAGGGCTGTTCCGCCGTCGTCCTCGGCCACCACCGCGACGACATCCTGGAAACCTTCTTCATGAACCTCTTCCACGGCGGCCGCCTTGCCACCATGCCGCCCAAACTGGTGAACGAGGATGGCGACCTCATGGTCCTGCGCCCCCTCGCCTTCGTGGCCGAACAGGATTGCGAGAAATTCGCCCGCGCCATGAACTACCCCATCATCCCCTGCGACCTCTGCGGGTCCCAAGAGGGGCTGCAACGCATGCAGGTCAAGAAACTCCTCGACGACTGGGAATCCCGCACCCCCGGCCGCCGCAACGTCATGTTCCGCGCGCTGCAGAACGTGCGCCCCTCGCACCTTGCCGACCCCGCGATCTTCGACTTCCTGTCGCTCGCCCCCGGCATGGCCCAGCCGCAACAGGATGACGGCCTCCCGCCTGCCCTGCGCTGACCCGCCCGCGCCCCGATCACAAACACCCGACAGACCTTGCCCGACAGGCGAAACCGCTTGACCTTTCGCCCCCCCTTCTGTTGAAGCACCCCTGACCCATTTCCCACCAAAGGCGGCAGTTTCGTCCTATGGAAGACCAGAACAAGAACCTCCTGCTCGCAACCCTGCTGAGCTTCCTCGTGATCCTCGTGTGGTTCGTCCTCTTCCCGCCGGAAGACGTGCCGGTGGACCCCAACGCCCCCGCCGCCGTGACCCAGACGGAACAGGCCCCCGCCGCCCCCGCGGCCGCGGCAGACGGCGCCGCCACCACCGCCGAAGCCGAACCCCTGCCCGAAGCGCCGCGCCTGACCGTAGACACGCCCGCGCTGACCGGCTCCATCTCGCTGCTGGGCGGGCGCATCGACGACCTGTCGCTGAAATCCTACCGCGAAACGCTGGACCCCGCCTCGCCGATGGTCCGCCTGCTCTCGCCCGTCGGCGAGGCGCACCCCTATTACGCCGTCTTCGGCTGGGGCCCGGGCACCGGCCTCACCGCCGATGACGTCCCCGGCGCGCGCACCGAATGGCGCGTGACGGGCGGCGGCACGCTGGCCCCCGACGCGCCTGTGACCCTGCAATGGCAGAATACCAAGGGCATGACCTTCACGCGCGAAATCAGCGTGGACGACAAGTTCATGTTCACCGTCAAGGACACCGTCCAGAACGCGGGAAGCGCGGCCGTCTCGCTCTTCCCCTACGGCATCGTGGCCCGCCACGGCCAGCCTGCGGGCCTGCAAAACTTCTTCGTCCTGCACGAGGGCATGGTCAGCCGCACCGATGGCACCCTGACCGAACAGAACTACGACGACCTGATGGAACTGCCCGTCATCGAACGCGAAGCCGCGCAGGCCGAGGTGGTGGATGCCACCACCGACGGCTGGATCGGCTTTACCGACAAATACTGGATGACGACGCTGATCCCCGAACAGGGCATCCCCTTCACCGCCGTCACCAAATACGTCCCCTCCGCCGACATCTACCAGACCGAGACGCGCAAGCCCGTGGCCGAACTCGCCGCAGGCGGCAGCGTGACCTCGACCGTGCGCCTGTTCGCGGGGGCCAAGGAATGGGCCACCATCCGCGCCTACGAGAAAGACCTCGGCATCGCGGGCTTCATCGATTCCATCGACTGGGGCTGGTTCTTCTTCCTGACGAAGCCGATCTTCGCCGTCCTGCACTGGCTGAATGCCGCCATCGGAAACATGGGCCTTGCGATCATCGCCCTGACCTTCGTCCTGAAACTCCTCGTCCTGCCGCTGGCCTACAAATCCTATGTCAGCATGGCCAAGATGAAGGAACTGCAACCCGAGCTCGAGGCGCTGAAAGAGCGCGCGGGCGAGGACAAGCAGAAGATGCAGCGCGAGATGATGCAGCTTTACAAGGACAAGAAGGTCAACCCCGCGGCGGGCTGCCTTCCGATCCTGATCCAGATCCCGATCTTCTTCGCGCTCTACAAGGTGATCTTCGTCACCATCGAACTGCGCCACGCCCCCTTCTTCGGCTGGCTCAAGGATCTGTCGGCCCCCGACCCGTCCTCGATCTTCAACCTCTTCGGCCTGCTGCCGTGGGATGCCCCCGTTCAGGGCAGCGTCATGGCGCTGGTCTTCATCGGCATCCTGCCCATCCTTCTGGGCATCACGATGTGGCTGCAACAGAAGCTGAACCCGCAGCCCACCGATCCGGTGCAACAGCAGGTCTTCGCATGGATGCCGTGGATCTTCATGTTCATGCTGGGCGGCTTCGCCTCGGGTCTCGTGGTCTACTGGATCACGAACAACATCATCACCTTCTCCCAGCAATACCTCATCATGCGCAGCCACGGGCACAAGCCCGACGTCTTCGGCAACATCAAGTCGGGCTTCAAGAAAAAGGAACCGGTGCCGGTTGCCGACAAGTCGAAGAAGGCGCGCAAATGACGGGCGGGCGGCTGGATCACATCTGCCGCCACCCGATCAAGGGACACGGACGCGAAACCCTCGCGTCCGTTCGTCTTTCTGCAGGGGAATGCCTGCCGTGGGACCGCCACTGGGCCGTGGCCCATGACGCAGCCAGGCTGACCGAAGGCTGGAACCCTTGCGTCAACTTCGCCCGCGCGGCCAAGGCCCCCGCCCTCATGGCCATCGAAAGCACGCTGGACGAGGCGACCGCCACCGTCACCCTGCGCCACCCCGACCGCGGGCAGATCACCTTCCGCCCCGACGACCCCGCCGACCTGCCCCGCTTCCTCGACTGGGTCACGCCGCTCAACCCCGCCAACCGCGCGCAGCCTGCCCGCATCGTCACCGCAGGGCGCGGCATGACCGACAGCGACTTCGCGTCCGTCGCCATCCTGAACATGGCCTCGCTGGCGGACCTGTCGGCCCGCATGGGCCATGACCTCTCGATCCACCGCTGGCGCGGCAACCTCTGGCTTTCCGGCGCGCCCGCATGGGACGAATGGAACTGGATCGGCCGCCGCCTGCGCATCGGCGATGCCGTGCTGGAAATCCGCGAACGCATCACCCGCTGCTCGGCCACCACGGTGGAACCCGCCACGGGGATCAGCAACGCCGACACCCTCCACGCGCTCGAAACCCACTTCGGCCATCAGGATTTCGGCCTTTACGCCACCGTCCTGACCCCCGGCACCATCGCCACGGGCGATGCATGGACCCTTGAATGACCCAGCTCCAATTCACCCTCGCCCCCGACCCCACCGACGAGGCGCGCGAAAAAGGCCGCCTGATGTTCGCGGGCCCCGTCACCTTCGTCAAAGGCGTGGTCGCCATGTCGGGCCTGCCCCCCGCCGACCGGCTGGAAGTCTGCTTCGCGGGCCGCTCCAACGTGGGGAAATCCTCGCTCATCAACGCGCTGACGGGCCGCAAGACCCTCGCCCGCGCCTCCAACACGCCCGGAAGAACGCAGGAAATCAACTACTTCGCCTTGGGCGAGTCCCGCTACATGACCGACCTTCCCGGCTACGGCTATGCCGAGGCGCCGGTCGCCACCGTCCGCAAATGGCAGGAACTCCTGAAATCCTACCTCGCCGGCCGCCAGACCCTGCGCCGCGCCTTCGTCCTGATCGACTCGCGCCACGGCGTGAAGGCCGTGGATGAAGAGATCCTGAAACTCCTCGACCGCTCCGCCGTCACCTTCCAATGCGTGCTGACCAAGCTCGACAAGATCAACCGCGCCGAACGCGACGCCGTGGTGGAACAGGTCAAGGGCGCGCTCGCCAAACACCCCGCCGCCTATCCCGAGATTGTGGTGACCTCCTCGGAAAAGGGCGACGGCATCGAAACCCTGCGCGCCATCATCGCCACACTCGAATAGCCCCGATTTTTCTGCGAAAAATCGCCGCCTCCGATCCTTCTGGCGAAAGATCCCCCACCCGCGCGCGCCCGAATTTTCGCCAGAAAATTCGCCTCAGGATTTTTCGTCAGAAAAATCCTGCGCCTCACACATGCTGCGCGCCGTTCACCTCGATCTCCGCGCCGCTGATATAGGACGACTGGTCCGAACACAGGAACCAGATCGCATCCGCCACCTCGCGCGGCTGCCCCAGCCGCCGCATCGGCAACTGCTCCACGATCTTCTCCGTCCCCGGCGACAGGATCGCCGTCTCGATCTCGCCCGGCGCGATCGCATTCACCCGCACCCCCAGCGGCCCGAAATCATGCGCCATCTCCCGTGTCAGCGCGGCCAGCGCCGCCTTCGACGTGGCATAGGCCGCCCCCGCAAAGGGATGCACCCGCCCGCCCGCGATCGATGTGACATTCACCACCGACCCCTTCGCCGCCGACAGCTCGTCCTTCAACCCCCGCGCCAGCACGATGGAGGCAAAGAAGTTCACATGGAACACCTGCCCCCATGTCCGCAGATCCGTCTCCAGCGTGTTCAGACGGCTCCCCCCCGGTCCCTTGGGACTGATCCCCGCATTGTTCACCAGCGCATGAAGCCGCCCGTCGATCTTCTCCTTGATCGTGGCAATCGCCGCGATGGTCTTGTCGGGTGACGCCAGATCGATCTGGATATGGTTCTCCTCGCCCCCGGGCCACGGACAGCGCGGATCGAAAGGCTGGCGCGAACAGGTCAGCACCCGCCACCCCTCGGCCGAGAACCGCTTTACCGTCGCATGTCCGATCCCGCGCGAAGCCCCTGTCAGGACTAGGGTTTTCTGCTCGCCCATCCGATTCACCATCCTCTGCTGCACGCGCATCATCCCCCCTTTGCCCGCCGAATACCATTGCCGCTTGGCACGCGCCGCATCCCGCATTACCAAGGCGCGACCCATCCAGCCGGGGATCCCCATGAAACCGCAGACCAGCACCATGTCCGACGCCGCCCACACCGCGAAGATGCTCTCCGAGGCCCTCCCCTACCTGCAGCGCTATTCCGGCGCCGTGGTCGTGGTGAAATTCGGCGGCAACGCCATGGGCGACGATGCCGCCATGGCCGAATTCGCCCGCGACATCGTGCTGATGCGGCAGGTCGGCGTGAACCCCGTGGTCGTGCACGGCGGCGGCCCGATGATCAACGAAATGCTCGACAAGCTCGGCATCAAGTCCGACTTCGTCCGCGGCAAGCGGGTGACGGACAAGGCCACCGTGCAGGTGGTGGAGATGATCCTGTCCGGCCTCGTGAACAAGCGCATCGTTCAGGCCATCATGGATGCAGGCGGCCGCGCCGTGGGCATTTCCGGCAAGGATGACGACCTCATGGTCTGCGAGGCCGACGATCCCGAACTCGGCTATGTCGGCCGCCCCGTCGAGATGAACGTGCAGGTGCTGCGCGATCTCTACAACGCAGGCATCATCCCCGTCGTCGCCCCCGTCGCCACCGGCATGGCCGATAACGAAACCTTCAACGTCAACGGCGACACGGCGGCGGGTGCCATCGCGGGCGCGCTCAAGGCCGACCGCCTGCTCCTCCTCACCGATGTCGCGGGCGTCAAGAACGCGGGCGGAGAGGTGATGACCCAGATCACCCCCGAAGAGGTCCGCCAGATGACCGCCGACGGCGTGATCGCGGGCGGCATGATCCCGAAAACCGAAACCGCGCTCAAGGCGCTCGACGAAGGCGTGCGCGCCGTCACCATCCTTGACGGCCGCGTCCCCAATGCCTGCCTGATGGAACTCTTCACCGATCACGGCGCGGGATCGCAGATCCGCTCCACCGAACCGCGCGTCAAACCGCGCGTCAAACGGTGAGCCTGACCGGAACCCTCGCCGCCCATCACCTCGCCGTGCTGGGCGGTTTCCATCCCGACGCGGATGACAGCACACCGCCCGGCACGCAGACCCTGCTCCTCCTCGGCCCCGCCGAACCGGGCTTCTGGCCGCATGTCACCGCCCAGCCCGAATGGCAGGATGGCCGCCCCGACCCGATCGACCGCTGGTCGCGCCGCACCATCGGCCGCATCGCCTGCGATCTGGGGGCCAAGGCGCTCTTCCCCTTCGGCGGCCCGCCATGGCACCCTTTCCACGCCTGGGCGCTCCGCACGGGCCGCATCTGGGACAGCCCCGTCCGCCTTCTGGTCAGCGCCGATCAGGGCCTCATGGTCAGCTTCCGCGGTGCCCTCGCCCTGAAGGACCGCATCCCCCTTCCCGCCCCCGCCACGCGCCCCTGCGACACCTGCACCAAGCCATGCCTCACCGCCTGCCCCGCCGACGCCCTCACCGGCGCGGGCTATGACGTGCCCGCCTGCCACAGCTTCCTCGACACCGCCGCAGGCCAGCCCTGCCTCTCGGCGGGTTGCGAAGTGCGCCGCGCTTGCCCGCTGTCCCAAGCCTATGCCAGACTTCCCGAACAGTCGGCCTATCACATGCGCCGATTCCACGGGGTGGACTGACCCGCCCCGAAAGGGGGGAATGAATGAAGCGCCTGATCCTGACTCGTCACGCGAAATCCAGCTGGGACGATCCCCTGACCCCCGACCATGACCGCCCGCTGAACGAACGCGGCAAGGCCGCCGCCGCCGACCTCGGCCAATGGCTCGCCTCGCGCGGCTATATCCCGGACGAGGTGCTCTGCTCCGATGCCCTGCGGACGCGCAAGACATGGAGCGGGATCGCCCCCGCCCTGCCCGGCACGCCCGTCCTCGAACTCAAACCCGCGCTCTACCACGCCGGCCCCGACGTGATGCTCGCCGTCCTGCGCCATGCGCGGGGCGATTGCGTGATGATGATCGGCCACAACCCCGGCATCGCGGAATTCGCCGCCCGCCTCGTCGCCCAGCCGCCGCGCAACAGCGAATTCGCCCGCTACCCCACCGGCGCCACGCTGGTCGCGGATTTCACCATCGACCGCTGGGAAGACGTCACCTTCGGCACCGGCACCGTGGACGACTTCATCGTCCCCCGCGAAATCGTCGCCTGACAGGCAAAAGGGGCGCCGGAACGCCCCTTCATCTCGGCCCAAATACCCTCAAGGGGGGTGCGGGGGGCAGAATGCCCCCCGTCCCCGCTCAATGCCCCAGAATCTGGCTCAGGAACAGCTTGGTCCGGTCGCTCTTGGGGTTGTTGAAGAACTCGCGCGGTTCGTTCTGTTCCACGATCTGGCCCTGATCCATGAAGATCACGCGGTTCGCCACCGCCTGCGCGAACCCCATCTCGTGGGTGACGCACAGCATCGTCATCCCCTCCTCGGCCAGCTCGATCATGGTATCCAGCACTTCCTTGATCATCTCGGGGTCAAGGGCCGAGGTGGGCTCGTCGAACAGCATGATCCGCGGCTTCATGCACAGGGACCGCGCAATCGCCACCCGCTGCTGCTGCCCGCCCGACAACTGCCCGGGATACTTGTTCGCCTGCTCTGGAATCTTCACCTTCCGCAGGAAATGCATCGCCGTTTCCTCCGCCTCCCGCTTGGGAATCTTGCGAACCCAGATCGGCGCCAGCGTGCAGTTCTCCAGAATCGTCAGATGCGGGAACAGGTTGAAGTGCTGGAACACCATCCCCACTTCCGACCGCACCTTGTCGATGTTCTTCAGGTCGTTGGTCAGCTCCGTCCCGTCGACGACAATCTGCCCCTGCTGATGCTCCTCCAGCCGGTTGATGCAGCGGATCAGCGTCGACTTCCCCGAACCCGACGGCCCGCAGATCACGATCCGCTCGCCCCGGTTCACCGTCATGTTGATGTCGCGCAGCACATGGAACTGCCCGTACCACTTGTTCATGCCCGAAATCTGGATGGCGACCTCATCCGAGACCTTCATCTTCGAGCGGTCGATAGCAACGTCAGACATTGTGTGATCCTTACCGGTGGTCGGTCTTCAGCTTGCGCTCCAGATACATGGAATAGCGCGACATGCCGAAGCAGATGACAAAGAAGATGGCGCCGACAAAGATGTAGGGCTCCCAGTAGATGCCCTTCCAGTCGATGTCCGCGCGCACGATTTGCGTGACGCCCTTCAGCGGGTCCATCAGGCCAACAAAGGCCACCAGCGTCGTGTCCTTGAACAGGCCGATGAAGGTGGACACGATGGCCGGGATGGAAATCTTCAACGCCTGCGGCAGGATGATCAACCGCTGCGCCCGCCAGTAATCAAGGCCCAGCGCATCCGCCGCCTCGTACTGCCCGCGCGGCAGCGCCGCGAGGCCGCCGCGGATCACCTCGGCCAGATAGGCCGCGGCAAACAGCGTCACAAGGATGATCACCCGCAGGATGATGTCGAAATTCGTGTTCGGCGGCAGGAAATACTGCAACAGCA
Organism: Paragemmobacter amnigenus; assembly: GCF_009908265.2. Classification (GTDB taxonomy): domain Bacteria; phylum Pseudomonadota; class Alphaproteobacteria; order Rhodobacterales; family Rhodobacteraceae; genus Paragemmobacter; species Paragemmobacter amnigenus. The sequence continues at coordinate 74,492 of NZ_JAAATX020000003.1, forward strand.
GCGATGCCGTGAACAGAAGCGTGATCAGCGGCACGCCCCGGATGAACTCGATGAACCCCACGCACAGCGTCTTGACGATCAGCATGTCCGACTGCCGCCCCAGCGCCAGCAGGATGCCGATGGGAAGCGAGAAGGTGATCGCCGTCACCCCGATGGTGATGGCCAGCAGGAACCCCCCGAACTGGTCCGAATTGACCTTTGCCAATGCGAATGGCGCGATACCGTCGATCACCTGCGTCAGCGGCAGATCGACAAACAGCCACCAGACCAGCGCCAGCGCCACGCCGGTCACCGCCGATGTCGTCGGCCCCATCCGCCCGACCAGCGCCAGATAAGCCCCGCCCATCACGACAAAGCCCAGCATCGCCACGACGGGCACCCAGATCGACCCGCCCCACAGCAGCCAGAAGCACAGCGCCGGATAGATCGCCGTGAACCACAAGAGCATCGCAGGCCGCACCTGCGCCAGCGCGATGAACCCCGCCAGCAGCGCCATCACCAGCACCACCACCGCCACAGGGGCCGAGGCCGGCATCAGCGTCACCAGCAGGACCAGCGCCACAGCGCCCAGCAGGACCGACAGGTTCCGCTTCTGCCCGGCAAACAGCACCGGCGCCATCGCCGCGAACAGCAGGCCAAAGGCCAGCACGGGCCGCCAATAGGCATCCTGCGGATAGAAGCCGAACAGGAACTGGTGCCAGCGTTCGCGGATCATCGCCCAGCAGGCCCCCGTCGCGCCCTCTCCGGCCGTGGCCGTGACGATCTCGCGGCACTGGCTCAGGCTTTCTGCCGTCCAGACCGAATTCAGCCACCACGGCAGCGCCGCCGTCACCAGCGACCAGATCACATAGATCCCCGCCAGCGTCAGGATCGTGTTGAACCAGCCCGAAAACAGGTTCTCGCGCAGCCACTTCACCACCCCCCGTTCCGTCACGGGCGGGGCCATCGGCGGCAGCATCTCGGTGCGTGCAAAATGCTTTTCCATCTCAGCGCGCCTTGATCTGGACAGAGGAGTTATACAGGTTCATCAGCGCGCTGATGATCAGGCTGATCGTCAGATAGATCAGCATCATCAGCAACATGCATTCCAGCTCGCGCCCCGTCTGGTTCAGCGTGATCCCCCCCAGCGTGCCGCGCAGGTCCAGATAGCTCACCGCAATCCCCAGCGAGGTGTTCTTGGTCAGGTTCAGGAACTGGCTGATCAGCGGCGGGATGATGACGCGCAGCGCCTGCGGCAGGATGATCAGGTTCATCGTCCGCCCCGGCCGCAGGCCCAGCGCAAAGGCCGCCTCCGACTGGCCACGGTTGATCGCCATGATCCCCGCCCGCACGATCTCCGCGATGAAGGCTGCCGTATACAGCGTCAGCGCGATCAGCAGCGCGGTAAAGGAATGGGCCACAAGGATGCCGCCCGCGAAGTTGAACCCCTTGAGCTCGGGTATCTCCAGATGCAGGCCCAGCCCCACGCTCAGCGCGATCACCGGCCCGAACAGCACCAGCAGCGACTTCCACCACGTCACCGGCCGGTCCCCCGTCGCCTCCTGCCGCGCCCGCGCGGCGGCAAGGATGCGGCGGTTGATCCAGACAGACCCCGCGATCACAAGGATATAGGCAAGGATGGTCAGATTGACCGACATGAAGCCCAGATCCACCGAGCCGAGGCTCACATCGAACAGAGGCGACGGAATGTTGGTGCCGCGATTCGTCACCGCCACCGTATCGAACAGCATCATCGACGCCGCCGGCGCCTCGCCCGCCGCCGCCATCTCGTCGGTCACGCGGAAATCGCGCGGCTGGGGCGTCGTCTCGGACAGGATCACATAGGACAGCAGGATCCACAGCAAGAGCGGCACGTTGCGGAACATCTCGACATAGACGGTCATCAACCGCCCGACGAGCCAGTTCTTCGACAGACGCAGCACGCCGATGATCACACCCAGAATGGTGGCAAGCACACAGCCCAGCAGGGCCACGACCAGCGTATTGACCAGCCCCACGAAAAGCGCGGTCAGGTGGCTGCTGTCATTGCTGTAGGGGATCAGCGCCTGACCGATGTCATAGCCTGCCCGCGACCACAGGAAGCCGAAATTGAATTCTTTTCCGCGGATTGCCAGATTGCTGATCGTATTGCTGATCAGCCAAGACACGAACAGCGCAAAAAGCAGCAGGACGAATATCTGGATCGTAATGGAACGATACCGCGTATCGTAGATGAGCATAGAGAGCCGAAAGGACTCCTTCGGCACGTCACTGGCCACGGCCATGCAGTATTCCCCTGTGTGTCTTGCGCTTCTTTCGACGCGAACCCCGGTGTTCCGGGTGTTCATCGGATCGGCCAGCCACCCTGCGGGCGATCCGTAATGGCGAACAGGGGGCGCCCGCACAGGGCGCCCCCGTCAGTGGTCAGATCAACGGAAGGGCGGGGCGTATTGCAGGCCGCCCTGCGTCCACAGCGCGTTCAGGCCGCGCGCCAGGTTGATGGTCGTGCCTTCGCCGATATTGGCGGCGAAGATCTCGCCATAGTTGCCGACCGCCGCGATCGCGTTCTTGAACGCGTCATTCGGCAGGCCAAGCTTGGCCGGCAGGTCGCCCGAATCGGCCAGACCCAGCAGACGCTTCACTTCCTCGTCCGTGGTCGAACCGGCAACCTCGTTCACATTGGCCTTGGTGATGCCCTTCTCCTCGGCGATCAGCAGCGCGAAATAGGTCCAGCGGACGATATCGCCCCAGTTGCTGTCGCCATGGCGCACGACCGGGCCCAGCGGTTCCTTCGAGATGATTTCCGGAAGGATCACGTGGTTCTCGGCATCCGGCATCGTGGCGCGGCTTGCGGCCAGACCCGAGGCGTCGGTGGTATAGGCGTCGCAGGCGCCGGCCAGATACTGGCGCTGCGCTTCCGAATCGTCGGCCACGGTCACCGGCTGGTAGCTGATGTTGTTCTGCTTGAAGAAGTCGGCAAGGTTCAGTTCCGTCGTGGTGCCGGTCTGGATGCAGACGGTCGCCCCGTCCAGTTCCTTGGCCGACGACACGCCCAGATCCTTCTTCACCATGAAGCCCTGGCCGTCATAGTAGTTCACCGCCACGAAATCGAGCGCCAGCTCCGAGTCACGGCTGACCGTCCAGGTGGAGTTGCGGACCAGCAGGTCCACTTCGCCCGACTGCAGCGCGGTAAAGCGGGTTTCGCCCGTGGTCGGGACGAACTTCACCTTGGTGCCATCACCGAAGATCGCCGCAGCGACCGCGCGGCACAGGTCCACGTCAAAGCCGGCCCAGTTGCCGTTCGCATCCGGCGCACCAAAGCCCGTCAGACCGGTGTTCGAGCCGCAGATCAGCTCGCCACGTGCCTTGACGGCTTCCAGCGTCGATTGCGCCGCCGCCGCGCCCGCAACCATGGTGGTTGCCGCAACGACGCCGAGGAATACGGATTTCTTCATTCTTACCTCTTCCTGAGTGTGCCATCCCTTCTGGGATGGACGTTTTCTTGGTCCCCTGAGGCGCGACGCGCCCTACCGGGGGCATACCTTCTGGAGGTGAGCCTCTCCCAGTACCCGACAGTTTCTTCCGAAGCGGTTTGAAAGGTCAAGCATAACCCGCGCCGCGGTCGAAAGCCGTTCGGTATCAATGATTTGTGATTGCTTCGCCGCAGATCAAGATGCAGCTGCCCGAAAATTCGGCAGCATTGTCACCCGCACAATGCATAGAATCGGGCCGCATCCAGAAAGGCCGCATGGCGCACCCTCTCGGCGGCGGCGGCTTCCTCGTCCTCGCCCCATTGCTCGACCTGCCACGCCTCGTCGATGCGCGACAGACGCCACGCCTCTTCCGGCAGCAGCCGACCCTCGGTCACCGCCAGCGCCAGCACCAGCGATCCCGACACCGCGACCAGATCATGGAACCCCGCCAGCCGGAACGGCGACATCGCCGCCACCCGCGCCGACAGCGCAGCGACCGCCTCCGCAGGCTGCGCCACGGGGATCACGCCCCGCGTCACCGCAAGCCGCGCCCCCGCCAGACCCGCCGCCCAGTCCAGCACGGGATCCCACCCCGCCGCCTGCCGCGACACAAGCGCCTCGGGGCCCGTCGCGCGATAGCACAGCAGGTCCGATGCGCCATAGGCCGCCACGATCTCCACCACCTCGGCGCGCTGCGGCACGATCTTGTCGATCGCCGAATTGGCCGCCCGCGTGACGGGCATCGTATCGGGCTTCACCTCGCCCGTCTGCGCGTCCCATTCCGCCGCGATGGCCAGCGCCATCGCCAGCGTCGGCACCACCAGCGGCGCCTTGGCGGGGGTCTTTACCGCCCGCCCGTCCAGCCGGACGGTGAACCCGCCCTCGCAGGGCTCTGCCTCGGCGCGGGTCCAGAACCGCTTTGCCTTCCATGCACTCACTTGAACACCTCGAAAGGATCGGCCGGCACGTCATCCTCTTTCCAGTCCAGCGCCTTCCACGTCCGCGCCATATGTTCGGGCAGCGGCGCGGTGAAGGTCATCTCCTTCTTCGTCACAGGATGCTCCACCGTCAGCATCCGCGCATGAAGATGCAGCTTGCGCGAGATGTCGCCCCCCACGGCCGCACCCCAGCCATCGCCCATGTTGTCGGCCTCGGACCCGCCGTATTTCCCGTCCCCGATGATCGGATGACCGATCTCGGCCATATGGGCGCGCAACTGGTGCGTCCGCCCCGTGACAGGTTCCAGCGCCATCCACGACAGCCGCGTCCCAAGGAACCACAGCGTGAAGTAATCGGTATGCGCCCGCTTGGCATCGGGGAACTCGGCCATCTTGGCGGGATGGACGCACAGCATCTTCTCGCCCTCGCCGCGCTTGCCATGGCCCGGGGCCTTCATCAGCCCGTATTTGATGCTGCCCTTCTTGGGATGGGGCACGCCCGCCACCACCGCCCAATAGATCTTGCGCGTGTTGCGGTGGCGCAGGCTTTCCGACAGCCCCCGCGCCACGCGGTCCGTGCGCGCCAGCATCAACAGCCCCGACGTATCCTTGTCCAGCCGGTGCACCAGCTTGGGCCGGTCCTTGTAACCGAACTTCAGCGCCTCGGTCAGCCCGTCGACATGCCGGTCGCCCTGCCCGCTGCCGCCCTGCGACGGCAGACCCGCAGGCTTGTTCAGGACGATCATATGCTCGTCCATCCACAGCACGCAGTCCTGGATCATCTTGGCGTCCGCCGCACTCACCCCGTCAGGGCGGGGGCGCGACGGCGCATCGGCATCGGGCAGCGGCGGCACGCGGATCGCCTGGCCGGGGATCACGCGATCCGACGCCTTCGCCCGCGCGCCATCCACCCGCACCTGACCCGTGCGGCACATCTTTTCCACCGCGCCTTGCGTCACATGCGGAAAGCGCCGCTTGAACCAGCGGTCCAGCCGCTGTTCGCCCTCGTCTTCCGAAACGGTCAGGGTCTTGACGCCGCTCATGCGGGGATACTCCGGGCAAGGGCCGCGCCAAGCGCCACGGCAGCAAGAGAAAGGATGACCGAGGCCGCGACATAAAGGGCGGCCTGCATCGCCTGCCCCCCCTCCCACAGCTTCAGCGTGTCGAGAGAGAAGGCCGAAAACGTCGTGAACCCGCCAAGGAACCCCGCAACCAGCAGCGGCGCAATCTGCACCCGCTGGGTCAGCAGGACATAAAGCACCCCGATGGCAAGGGACCCCGCGACATTCACCGCCAGCGTCCCCAGCGGCCAGCCGGGCACGACCCGACCCACGCCCCCGACAACGAGAAAGCGCGCGACGGAACCCGCAGCCCCGCCCAAGGCAACAAGAAGGATGCTCTGGATCATGGGCTTTCCATTGCGCCACGGGGGCGGAATGTCAACCGTGGTGGGGAGGGGAGCCCCCCGCGCAACGGTCCGGTTTGCCCCGTGGCCCAAAGCCACGGGGCGCGCACCTCCCGCTCCACCGGGACGTGCGCCAAGGGCGCCCGCCCCGGCGTGACGCGCGCGCCCCTACCGGCGGCCACGCGAAACGCCCCACTGGGGCCTTTCGCGCGCCCTTGCGCTCGATGTGACGAAAGAACATCCCTGCAGACCACAACGCGCGCAGCGCCTTCCCGTCCCTCCGGCCGAGACGGCCAAGGCAAGGGAAAACCCCCACCCTGTGCACCCACGCACCCTTAACCAACAATCGGCACCCAAATCTCTCCGGATTTGTATGTACACTTTGCGGCACAACCGTCTGCACAACGCACGGCACAACCCCGTCGCGCCAACCCCCTGCAACCAAACGGAAAACTTAACCGCCCTGCCGCTTCGCCCGCAATTTCGCGAAGTATTCCACCCGCTTCTTCAGCTCGCGCTCGAACCCCCGTTCGGGCGGCGCATAGAAGACGGGCCGCTTCATCCCTTCGGGGAAATAGTCCTGCCCCGAAAAACCATCCTCGGCATCATGGTCATAGGCATAGCCCGCGCCATAGCCGATCTCTTTCATCATCTTCGTCGGCGCGTTCAGGATATGCCGCGGCGGCATCAGCGACCCCGTCTCGCGCGCCGCCGCCCGCGCCGCCTTGTAGGCCACGTAGACCCCGTTCGATTTCGGCGCAAGTGCCAGATAAACAACGGCATTTGCCAGGGCCAGCTCGCCCTCGGGCGACCCCAGCCGCTCATAGGTCTGCCAGCTGTCGATGCAGATGCCCTGCGCCTGCGGGTCCGCCAGCCCGATATCCTCCACCGCCATCCGCACCAGCCGCCGCGCCAGAAAGCGGGGGTCCTCCCCCCCCTCCAGCATCCGCGCGAACCAGTAGAGCGCGCCGTCCGGGTCCGACCCGCGGATGGATTTGTGCAGGGCCGAGATCAGGTTGTAATGCTCCTCCCCCGACTTGTCGTATTTCGCCGCCCGCCGCATCAACCTTTGCGAAAGCTGGGCGCGGTCCAATGGCCGCTCCACCTTCCACGCCGCCGCCTGCTCGATCAGGTTCAAAAGCGCCCGCCCGTCGCCATCCGCCATCTCCAGCATCGCCTCGCGCGCCTCGCCCGTCAGCGGCAGCGACCGCCCCAACTCCTTTTCCGCCCGCTGCGCCAGCCGCTCCAGATCGGCCAAGGAAAGTCGTTCCAAAACAATAACTTGCGCGCGCGACAACAGCGCCGCGTTCAACTCGAAGCTCGGATTCTCGGTGGTCGCCCCCACCAGAAGGATCGTCCCGTCCTCCATATGCGGCAGGAACCCGTCCTGCTGCGCCTTGTTGAAACGGTGGATCTCATCCACGAACAGCAGCGTCCCCTGCCCGTTCTGCCGCCTGATCTTCGCCTGCTCGAACACCTTCTTCAGGTCCGGCACGCCGGTAAAGATCGCGGAAATCTGCACAAAGGCCAGATCCGTCTCGTCCGCCAGCAGCCGCGCGATGGTGGTCTTGCCCACCCCCGGCGGCCCCCAAAGCACCAGCGAACTCAACGACTTGGCCGCCAGCATCGCGCCCAGCGGCCCCTCGGGCGACAACACATGCGCCTGCCCGATCACCTCGGACAGCCGCCTTGGCCGCAGCCGGTCAGCCAGCGGTCGCGGACCGGCGGGGGTATCCTTGGGCGCAGAGTCGAACAGGTCAGCCATGCCCCGACCTTACCCCCATCCGCTCAGAAGCGGAACCGCATCCGCATCCCCCGCCCCTGCCGCACAAGGTCCACCACCCAGACCCGCGACGGCACCTCGGCCAGCGCCACCACATCCGACGGCGACCCAACCACCGCCCCATTGATCGCCATGACCAGATCCCCCCGCTGGAACCCCGCCCGCGCCGCCAGATCCTCGGCCTGCACCACCACGACCCCCTCCACCCCGACGGGCAGGCGCAACTCCTCGGCCACCGCCGGATTGACCCGCGCCACGGTCAGGCCGCGCAGGGCCACATCCTCCGTCACCGTCACCTGCTCGCGCGGCGGATCGTCCGGCGCCGCGATCAGCCGCAGCGTGCCGCGCATCTCCGCGCCGTCGCGCAGCCAGACCAGCTCGGTCTCGGCCCCCGTCCCCAGCGCCGCCATGCGGAAGATCATCTCCTGCGGCGTATTGGTCGCCGCACCGCCCATCGACAGGATCACATCCCCCGCCTTCACCCCCGCCGCCGCAAAGGGGCTGAGCGGATGCAGATCCGACACCAGCACCCCGTCCGGCCGCGCCAGACCCAGCCCCTCGGCCAGCGCCGCATCCATCGCCTGCCCCGTCACCCCGGCCCAGGGCCGCGCGAAACGCTCTGCCCCCGCCTCGGCCTGCGCGACGATGCTCTTGACCAGATTGGCAGGGATCGCAAAGCCGATCCCGTTCGACCCGCCGCCCTGCGTCAGGATCGCGGTGTTGATCCCCACCAGCCGCCCTTCGGTATCGACCAGCGCCCCCCCCGAATTGCCCGGATTGATCGCGGCATCGGTCTGGATGAAATACCCCCGCCCGTCGCCCACCTGCAAAGCCGACCGCGCAAGGCCCGAGATGATGCCCGACGACACCGTCTGCCCCACGCCAAAGGGGTTGCCGATGGCCAGCACCAGATCGCCCACCTCCACCTCGTCCGAATTCCGCAGGGGCAGTACCGGCAGATCGCCCGCATCCCGCAGGCGCAGCACCGCCAGATCGCTTTCCTGATCGCCAAGGATCACATCCGCCGCATATTCGCGCCGGTCGTTCAGAACCACACGGATTTCTGTCGCCTGCCCAACGACGTGATAGTTCGACACCACGATCCCGTCCGCATCCACGATCACCCCCGACCCGAGCGAGTTCTGCAACCGCGGCTGCGCCGGCCCCAGCGCATCGAAGAACTGGCTGAAGAAGGGATCATCGGCAAAGGGGCTGCGCCGTTCCTGCACGACGCGCGTGGCATAGATGTTCACCACCGCCGGTGCCGCCGCCTTGACCACCGGCGCAAAGGATAGCGCGACCTGCGCGGCCGACTCCGGCACGGCCGTTTCGGCCCGCGGGGCCGAAGGAAGGACAACACACAGCGCAACAAGGGCCACAAGGCCCGCTGACCGGATCATGGCAATCGCCTCCGCTGGAACCGGTCAAGGATATGCGCCCAGCCGCAACGCGGCACAAGCGCCCCTGTGGCCACCCGTGCCGCGCCGCCATTCACAGTTCCGCGCGCCCCACCCGATCGCGCCCTGCATTCAGTGCAACCGCGTCTGCATGCTGATCGTCACGCAGACGCTGCGCATCCCGCCCGCACCGATCACCGGACCGGCGGGCAGACAGTCAAGCCCCACCCGCCGCGCCAGCCGCGGCGCATGTTCCGGAATGATCCCCAAAAGCTGCTGCGCCCCCAGCGCACGGGCCGACACCACCATCTCGTGGATAAGCTGCATCTGCACCCGCAGCCGGTCCGAGGCTGGCACCGCCTCGGCCACGAAGACGCGGCTCGATTCCCAGATCAGCGGGTCGACCGGCGCGGCGAAGTTCAGCAGGTCGTCGGGGATCGTCTCGAGCAAGCCCCGCTGCGCGTCGCGGATCATATAGCTGTAGATGCCGCAGCGGTGGATCGTCGGGGTCAGGCGGACACCGGCCAGCACCTCGCCGCCCTCATGCACCGCCACCCAGCGGCTTGCGGGCGTGTCGTACTGGTCGAACTCCATCCCGTCGGCCTGCGGCAGGTCCCACCCGTTGTGCTGGATGAACGTACGGTGCCGCGCACGGAACATCTCGGCAAACAGGGTGCCGTGGTTGTGGATATTGTCGAAAGACAGGGTCGTCGCTTCCATCCTGCATCTCCTTCTCTGGCTGGAACCGGAAAAGGGATGGCCCGCGCGTCAGATCAGGCGGTACTCCCGCGCCTTCCTGATCGCTTCGGATGTGGTTCTCGCCTCGAGACGGATGCGCGCGGACACCAGCCGCGCCTTCAGCGCACTTTCCGAGATGCCGAGCCGTTCCGCCGCCGCCGCGTGCCGGTCCCCATCCGCCAGACAGCGAAGCGCCTCGATCTGAGCCTTGGTCAGCTCGCTCGGCGGTTTTGCCTCGATGTGCAGGCGGATCGTCAATTCTTCCAGCGCGGAAAGCTCGGTATCGGAGAATTCGCGGTCGCTGCGGGCGATGCCCACGATGGACCGCGACGTCACCGGACCATAGGACGATACGGCCCCGAAATTCAGGCCATAGCGCGCCGCCTTGTCCATCACGCCAAAAGGATCGGGAAGGGGAATGGCACTCCACCGCGTGGTGCCCGCAAGACCGAGGCCCCAGAACACCAGCGGGTCACGCAGATAGTAGGAATGGGTGTTGTAGATATCGACCCATTCCTCGGGATAAGTGCTGCGGTAGACGAGGGGGCTTGCAAAGCGGATGTGCAATCCGACCGAATATCCCATCGGGGCGATCGAACCCAACTCCTGCAACAACTGATTAATGCCCCTGCGTTCCAGCATGACCGGCCCCGTGGCCGCCCCCTTGCTACCCATGATTGTTACGACCAGAAGTGCATAGCGCGCAAGTTGAAAGCGGCCCGCACAGGTTGTCTGTCGCATGACAGAAGGCCTGTGTCAAAATTTTGCCACATTTTCCGCAGGCTTGGCGCGCGGGCCGTGACGGGGGGTAAGAAAGCAAAAGGCCCGCCGTCACCGGCGGGCCTTGCATCCATCCAGTCGGACGGATCAATCTTCGGCGGCTTCTTCCGCCTCGACGCGGGCGCGGTCGGCGGCGCCCTTGGCCGAGGTGTCGCGGTCCACGAATTCGATGATCGCCATCGGGGCCATGTCACCGAAACGGAAACCGGCCTTCAGCACGCGCAGATAGCCGCCGTTGCGCGACTTGTAGCGGGGGCCGAGGATGTCGAACAGACGCGCCACGTGGCGGTCTTCCTTCAGCTGGGCGGCAGCCTGACGGCGGGCGTGCAGGTCGCCCCGCTTGGCCAGCGTGATCAGCTTTTCCACGATCGGACGCAGTTCCTTGGCCTTGGGCAGGGTGGTCTTGATCTGCTCGTGCTCGATCAGCGAGCCGGCCATGTTGGCAAACAGCGCCTTGCGGTGTTCGTGGGTACGGTTCAGGCGGCGGTAACCGCGGGCGTGACGCATGGTGATCTCCTATCGTCTCGTTTTGCTTTGTGTTGCGACCCGTGCGTGCGGACCGCGTCGTTGGGGCGGTATTGCCCATGCTTTCCCCGGAAATCCGGGCATTTGCGTAGGGCGGGGTTGACCCCGCCCCCCGTCAGAACTGGTCCTCGAAGCGCTTGGCCAGATCCTCGATGTTCTCCGGCGGCCAGTCCTCGACTTCCATGCCAAGGTGCAGGCCCATGCCGGACAGCACTTCCTTGATCTCGTTCAGCGACTTGCGGCCGAAGTTCGGGGTGCGCAGCATCTCGGCTTCGGTCTTCTGGATCAGGTCGCCGATATAGACGATGTTGTCGTTCTTCAGGCAGTTGGCCGAACGGACCGAAAGCTCCAGCTCGTCCACCTTCTTCAGAAGCAGCGGGTTGAATTCCAGACCCGCATCGACCTCGCCCTTGCCAGCCTGTTCCGGCTCGTCGAAGTTGACGAAGATCGACAGCTGGTCCTGCAGGATGCGCGCGGCATAGGCCACGGCGTCATCCGGCGTCAGGCTGCCGTCGGTTTCGATCTTCATCGTCAGCTTGTCATAGTCCAGCACCTGCCCCTCGCGGGTGGGCTGCACTTCGTAGCTGACCTTCTTGACCGGCGAATAGATCGCGTCGATCGGGATCAGGCCGATGGGCGCATCCTCGGGGCGGTTCTTGTCGGCCGAGACATAGCCCTTGCCGGTGTTGACCGTCAGTTCCATGAACACGTCCGCGCCGTCATCCAGATGGCAGATCACGTGGTCCTTGTTCAGAACCTCGATCCCGTTCGACTCCGAGATGTCGCCCGCCGTCACGACGCCCGGCCCCTTGGCCGAGATCGACAGGCGCTTAGGCCCCTCGACTTCCATCTTCAGGCTGACGCCTTTCAGGTTCAGCACGATGTCGGTGACGTCCTCACGCACACCCGCCACGCTGGAGAACTCGTGCAGCACGTTGTCGATCTGCACGCTGGTGATGGCACCACCCTGCAGCGACGACATCAGCACGCGGCGCAGCGCGTTGCCCAGCGTCAGGCCGAAGCCCCGCTCCAGCGGCTCGGCGATCACCGTGGCCACGCGCGAGGGATCGGCGCCGGGGCGCACGACCAGCTGCGTCGGCTTGATGAGTTCCTGCCAGTTCTTGTGGATCATGCTTTCGCCTCCATACCTGTCCGCTGCCCATGTCCAGAAAGCAGCCGACGCCCGAGGATCAGAAATAGCTGAAGCGGGCCGCACCAGATGGCACGGCCCGCCTTATTCGAAATATCTTAGACGCGGCGGCGCTTCGGCGGGCGGCAGCCGTTATGCGCCAGCGGGGTCACATCACGGATCGAGGTGATGTTGAAGCCCACGGCGGCCAGCGCGCGCAGCGCCGACTCGCGGCCCGAACCCGGGCCCTGCACTTCGACTTCCAGCGTCTTCACGCCATGTTCCTGCGCCTTGCGGCCCGCATCCTCGGCGGCCATCTGGGCCGCGTAGGGGGTCGATTTGCGCGAACCCTTGAAGCCCATGGTGCCGGCCGACGACCACGAGATCGCATTGCCCTGCACGTCCGAGATCAGGATCTTGGTGTTGTTGAACGACGAGTTCACATGCGCCACGCCAGCGGCGATGTTCTTGCGTTCCTTGCGCTTGGTGCGCGCGGCGGATTTGGTATCACGTGCCATATCTGAACGCTCCCCTTACTTCTTCTTGCCGGCGATCGGCTTCGCCGGGCCCTTGCGGGTGCGGGCGTTGGTGTGGGTGCGCTGGCCGCGAACCGGCAGGTTCTTGCGGTGACGCAGGCCGCGATAGCAGCCGAGGTCCATCAGACGCTTGATGTTCATCGACACTTCACGGCGCAGGTCGCCCTCGACGGTGAAGTTGGCGTCGATGAATTCGCGGATTGCCAGCACTTCGGCATCCGACAGCTGGTTCACGCGACGGGCGCGGTCGATGTTCAGCGAATTGCAGATGATTTCCGCATTATGCGGACCGATGCCGGTGATGTAGGTCAGGGCGATCGGCACCCGCTTCTGGGTGGGGATGTTGACGCCAGCAATACGTGCCACGCGTGTGTTCCTTTTCGTTGCGGTTCCGTGATGCCAGAACCTTTTTTCACAACTCCGGCAGAGCGGACGTTCCGTTCCACCGATTCGGTCTGACCGGCCAAGCATCAATTATGGCCGGACGATTCCCTTGCGGGACGCCGTGCTTTATGGGCTTTTCCCCCGCACGTCAAGGGCGCGGGAAGGGTTTGTCAAGCTTTGTCAAGCACTGCCGCGATGGCCTGCGCCACCGCATCCATTTCCGCCAGCCCGTCGACCGACGAAAGCTGCTTCTTGGCGTAGTAGTAACCGATCAGCGGCGAGGTCTTCTTGTAATATTCCATCAGCCGCTGCTTCAGCGCGTCCTCGTTGTCGTCGGCCCGCCGCTTCAGGTCATGCGACCCGCAGACATCGCAGGTGCCCGCCGCCTTGGTGGGCTTCGTGACATCGTGATAGACCTCGCCGCACTGGCCGCAGGTGAAGCGGCCGGTGATCCGCGCGACCAGCGCCGCGTCGTCCACCTGCATCTCGATCACCGCATCCAGCACCTGCCCCGTCCGCGACAGAAGCTGCCCCAGCGCATCCGCCTGCGGCAGCGTGCGGGGGAAACCGTCGAAGATGAAGCCGCCACCGGCGGGACCGGTGATCTTCTCCTCGATCAGGCCGATCACGATGTCATCGGTGACCAGCTCGCCCCGCGCCATGACCTCGGCCACGCGCTTGCCCATTTCGGTGCCGCTCGTCTTGGCCTCGCGCAGCATGTCGCCGGTGGACAGCTGCACCATGCCGCGCTCTTCGACCAGACGCTTGGCCTGCGTGCCCTTCCCCGCGCCGGGCGGGCCCAGAAGGATGATGTTCGCCATCTGTCCGCCCTCAGCGCCGCGCAGGGGCCTTGGGGGCCGAGCGTTTCTTGCCACGCAGGTTCGACTTCTCGATCAGCCCCTCATACTGGTGGGCCAGCAGATGCGACTGGATCTGGTTGATCGTGTCCATCGTCACCGACACCACGATCAGCACCGACGTGCCGCCGAAGTAGAAGGGGATGCCCACTTCCGCGATCAGGATCTCAGGCAGCAGACAGACGGCGGCCAGATAGGCCGACCCCAGCACCAGAACGCGGTTCACCACATATTCCAGATATTCCTCGGTCTTCTTGCCGGGACGGATGCCGGGGATAAAGCCGTTCTGGTTCTTCAGGTTGTCCGCCACATCCTCGACCTTGAAGGCCACGTTGGCGGTGTAGAAATAGGCGAAGAACACGATCATCCCCGCCATCGCCAGCAGGTGCAGCGGCTGGCCATAGCCCAGATAGGCCATCAGCGTGGACAGGACGGGGTTCGTGTCCTGACCCGAGAAGGTGCCGATCGTGGTGGGCAGCAGCAGCAGGGACGAAGCGAAGATCGCCGGGATCACGCCCGCGGGGTTCACCTTCACCGGCAGGTGCGACGACCCGCCGTCATAGATCTTCATGCCCACCTGACGGCGGGGATACTGGATGTGGATCTTGCGCAGCGCGCGTTCCATGAAGACGACAAAGGCGATGACCGCCACCACCATCACGATGATGCCAAGGATCAGCGGGGTGGACAGCGCGCCCGACCGGCCCTGTTCGAAGAACTGCACCAGCGCGGCGGGGATTTCCGCCACGATGCCCACAAAGATGATCAGCGAGATGCCATTGCCGATGCCGCGCGCGGTGATCTGCTCGCCCAGCCACATCAGGAACATCGTGCCGCCGACCAGCGTGATCACGCAGGCCGCCTTGAAGAACAGGCCCGGATCATGGGCCAGACCGCCCGCCTCGATGGAAACGGCAATGCCCCAGGCCTGGAAGGTCGCCAGAGCCACCGTGCCATAACGGGTGTACTGGTTGATCTTCTTTCGGCCCTGCTCGCCCTCTTTCTTCAACTGCTCCAGCGCGGGCACCATCGACGCCAGAAGCTGCACGATGATCGACGCGCTGATATAGGGCATGATCCCCAGCGCGAAGATGCCCATCCGGCTGATCGCGCCGCCCGTGAACAGGTTCAGCATCCCGCCGATCCCCTGTCCCGCCTGCGTCATGAACTCGCGCAGCGCCGTGCCGTCGATCCCCGGAACGGGGATATAGGTCCCCAGACGGTAGACGATCAGCAGACCGAGGGTGAAGAAGATACGCTGGCGAAGATCGGTCGCCTTGCCAAGGGCGGACCAGCTCAGGTTCGCCGCCATTTGCTCTGCAGCAGATGCCATTCCCGGACTCTTTTCATGAAGGCGCCGCCGAACCGTTTTCCGGTCGGCGGCGCGGGAAAACTTGTGGTTATGTAAGCGGTCCTGCGACCGCTCACAACCGTTATTCGGCCGCAGCAGCCGCCTTGACGGTCAGCGTGCCGCCGGCCTTCGCCACGGCTTCGATGGCCGAGGCCGAGGCGCCGGTCACAACAAGCGTGACCTTGGTCTTGATCTCGCCCTTGGCCAGCACGCGGATACCGTCGCGCTTGTTCGAGGTCAGGCCCGCAGCGACCAGCACGTCCTCGGTGATTTCCGATTTCGCGTCCAGCTTGCCCAGACCGATGAACTTCTCGATCAGGCCGAGGTTCACCACGGCGTATTCCATGCGGTTCGGCTTGTTGAAGCCGCGCTTGGGCAGGCGGCGGTACAGCGGCATCTGGCCGCCTTCGTAGCCGCCGATGGCCACACCCGAACGGGACTTCTGACCCTTGATACCGCGACCGGCGGTCTTGCCCTTGCCCGAACCCGGGCCGCGCGCCACGCGCTTCTGCTTCTTGGCGGCGCCGTCGTTGTCACGCAGTTCATTCAGTTTCATGTCGCATACTCCTTGGCCGGAATGCCCATCCTGCGACGGATGAGGGGCAACGCGGCATTTCTTGCTTGTTGCGGGTCGGGCATCGCTGCCCCCCTACTTAATGGCAAAGGGCGCGCAGGTTTCCCCGCGCGCCCTTGGCTCGGTAGGGCGGGGTTCACCCCGCCAAACGCTCAACCGCGCTCTTCGATGATCTGCACGAGGTGCGAGATCGAGCGGACCATGCCGCGAACCGAAGGCGTGTCTTCCAGTTCACGGGTGCGGTGCATCTTGTTCAGGCCGAGCCCTTTCAGGGTCGCGGTCTGGATCGCGGGGCGGCGGGCGGCCGAGGCCACCTGCTTCACGACGATGGTTTTCTTGGCCATTGTCCGGTCTCCTTACGCTTCGACTTCGGCGTCGGGCTTCTTCAGGATCTCGGCCACCTTCTTGCCACGGCGCGAGGCGACGTGACGGGGCGAGGATTCCTGCTTCAGACCGTCGATGGTCGCGCGGATCATGTTGTAGGGGTTCTGCGACCCGATGGACTTGGCCACCACGTCCTGAACGCCCAGCATCTCGAACACGGCGCGCATCGGACCACCGGCGATGATACCAGTACCGGCAACGGCCGTCCGCATCACCACCTTGCCAGCGCCATGACGACCTTCGATGTCGTGGTGCAGGGTGCGGCTGTCCTTCAGCGGCACGCGGATGAGCGAGCGCTTGGCCTGCTCGGTCGCCTTGCGGATCGCTTCCGGAACTTCCTTGGCCTTGCCCTTGCCAAAGCCGACACGACCACGCTGGTCGCCCACCACGACGAGTGCCGCAAAGCCAAAGCGCTTGCCGCCCTTCACGGTTTTCGACACGCGGTTGATCGCGACCAGACGGTCTGCGAATTCCGGGGTTTCTTCCGGGCGGTTGTCACGACGGTCGTCGCGGCGCTCCCGGCGGTTCTCACGTTCTGCCATATGGCATTCCTTCATGTTGGCGCGGCCGCGCCGTTATAGCCAATCCTCGTGCACCGCAGGGCGGGCCGGGATCATCGGGGCGGCACTTGCGCGCCGCCCGCATGGATCAGAACTTCAGGCCACCTTCACGGGCAGCATCGGCAAGTGCCTTGATCTTCCCGTGGAAAATGAAACCGCCGCGGTCGAAATAGCACTCTTCCACGCCGGCCTTCTTGGCCCGCTCGGCAATCGCAGCGCCGATCTTGGCCGCAGCCTCGACGTTGTTCTTGCCGACGACGCCCAGATCCTTCTCGAGCGACGAGGCGGCGGCCACGGTGACCCCCTTCACGTCGTCGATCAGCTGGACGCTGATGTTCTTGTTGGACCGGTGGACCGACAGGCGAAGACGCCCGTTGGCCATGGCCTTGATCTTGTTCCGGACGCGCAGGCGGCGCTTGAGGAACAGCTCTCTCTTGGTGTTCGCCATTTTTGCGCCCCTTACTTCTTCTTGCCTTCCTTGCGGAAGATGTACTCATCCTTGTAGCGGATGCCCTTGCCCTTGTAGGGCTCGGGACGCTTCCACTCGCGGATGTTCGCGGCCACCTGACCGACCAGCTGCTGGTCGATGCCTTCCACGACGATCTCGGTCTGCTTCGGCGAGGCGACAGTCACCCCCTTCGGCACTTCGAAATTCACTTCGTGGCTGTAGCCGAGCGAAAGTTTCAGGACATTGCCGGCCATCGCGGCGCGGTAACCCACGCCCTGGATTTCCAGCTCTTTCTTGAAGCCGTCGGTCACACCGGTGACGAGGTTCGCCACCATGGACCGCACCATCCCCCACTGCTGGCGGGCGCGCTTGGACGTGCCACGCGGCGTCACCTTGACGGTGGTACCGTCGATGGTGATCGTCACGTCGTCGCCAGCGGTGAAGCTGCGAGTGCCTTTCGGCCCCTTCACTTCGATGGTCTGGCCGGACAGCGAGGCCGACACGCCCTTGGGCAGTTCGACCGGTTTCTTGCCAATACGAGACATCCCACCCTCCTCAGAACACGGTGCAGAGGACTTCGCCGCCAACATTGGCAGAGCGAGCCGCTGCGTCCGACATCACGCCCTTCGGCGTGGAGACGATGGAGACACCCAGACCGTTGCGCACTGACGGGATGTCCTTGACACCCATGTAGACGCGGCGGCCCGGCTTGGACACGCGCTTGAGTTCGCGGATCACGGGGGTGCCTTCGAAGTACTTCAGCGAGATCACCAGTTCGCCCTGGCCATTCTCGGTCGTCTTCTTCTCATAGCCGCGGATATAGCCTTCCGAGGCCAGCACATCCAGCACCCAGGCGCGCAGCTTGGAAGCCGGCGACGAGACGGTGGACTTGCCGCGCAGTTGCGCGTTGCGGATGCGGGTCAGCATATCGCCGAGAGGATCGTTCATCGACATCTGTCTTCCTCCCTTACCAGCTCGACTTCACCATGCCGGGGATCTGGCCGAAGGAGGCCAGTTCGCGCAGCATGATCCGCGAGAGCTTCAGCTTACGGTAGTAAGCGTGGGGACGGCCCGTCAGCTGGCAGCGGTTGTGCAGCCGGGTGGCGGACGAGTTACGGGGCATCTCGGCCAGTTTCAGAGTCGCCTTGAAGCGCTCTTCCATCGGCTTGGACTGGTCGTTGATCACCGCCTTGAGGGCTGCGCGCTTGGAAGCGTGCTGCTTCACAAGCTTCTGCCGCTTCTCTTCGCGGTTCACCATGGATTTCTTTGCCATATCTCAGGTTCCTCGCGCTCAGGCCGTGAAGGGCATGTTGAAGTGCTTCAACAGCGCCTTGGCTTCGGCGTCGGTCTTCGCGGTGGTGCAGATGATGATGTCCATGCCGAGAACTTCGTCGACCTTGTCGAAGTTGATCTCGGGGAACACGATGTGCTCTTTCAGGCCCATGGCATAGTTGCCGCGGCCGTCAAAGCTCGTGCCCTTCACGCCGCGGAAGTCGCGGACGCGCGGCAGGGCGATCGTGATCAGACGGTCAAGGAATTCATACATCCGGTCGCCGCGAAGCGTGACCTTGCAGCCAAGAGGCATCTCTTCCCGCACGCGGAAGCCGGCGATCGACTTTTTGGCGTGGGTGATGACAGCCTTCTGACCGGCGATCTGCGACAGTTCTTCCGCCGCCTGCTTCACCTTCTTGGTGTCCTTGACGGCCTCGCCGACACCCATGTTCAGCACGATCTTCTCGAGCCGGGGGATCTGCATGTCGTTCTTGTAGCTGAATTCCGACTTCATGGCGGGACGGATCTTCCCGGCATATTCGGCCTTCAGGCGCGGGGTATAGGTAGCTGCGTCCAACATCAGATCGCCTCCCCGGTCGATTTGGCGTAGCGCACCTTCTTGTCGCCTTCCATGCGGAAGCCGACGCGGGTGGCCTTGCCGTTCTTGTCAACGATCGCAAGGTTCGACAGGTCGATCGGCTGCGACACCGGCAGACGACCACCCTGCGAGGCGGCGGACTGCTTGGTGTGGCGGATGGCGACATTCACGCCGTCCACGATCGCCTTGTTGTCCTTGGGCATGACGGCGGAAATCTCGCCCTTCTTGCCCTTGTCCTTGCCGGTGAGCACGATGACCGTGTCACCTTTCTTGAGCTTCGCAGCCATCAGAGCACCTCCGGAGCCAGCGAGATGATCTTCATGAAGTTCTTGGCACGCAGCTCGCGCACGACCGGCCCGAAGATACGGGTGCCGACCGGTTCGCCCTGGTTGTTCAGGATGACGGCGGCATTGCGGTCGAAACGGATCGAGGTGCCGTCTTCACGGCGAACTTCCTTGGCGGTGCGGACGACGACGGCCTTGCGGACGTCACCCTTCTTCACGCGGCCCTTCGGAATCGCTTCCTTGACCGACACCACGATGATGTCGCCCACGGATGCGTAGCGGCGGTGCGAACCGCCCAGAACCTTGATGCACTGAACCCGGCGAGCGCCGGAGTTGTCAGCAACATCCAGATTGGTCTGCATCTGGATCATTGGTTTACTCCCGACCTTTGGGAACGGTCATGATCTGCAACCGTCCCAGGGTTTCGTTCGGACTGAACGGAGGTCTTGGCTTACGCCTCGACGACCACCGTCCAGCGTTTCGTCTTCGAGATGGGCGCGCACTCTTCGATACGGACAGTGTCGCCAACCTTGAACTTGTTATGCTCGTCGTGGGCCCGGTACTTCTTGGACTTGCGGACGGTCTTTTGCAGCAGCGGGTGCTTGAAGCGGCGCTCGACGAGGACGGTGATCGTCTGCTCGTTCTTGTCCGAGGTCACGACACCTTGCAGGATACGCTTGGGCATTTCGTGGTCCTCTTACTTCGCGGCTTCGGCGGCTTTTTGGTTCAGCACCGTCTTGATGCGCGCCACGTCCTTGCGGATGGCGTTGAACCGGGCGGTATTCTCGAGCTGGCCGGTGGCCTGCTGGAAGCGCAGGTTGAAGGCTTCCTTCTTCAGAGCGACCAGGCTGTCACGCAGCTGGTCAGGGGTCTTGCCCCGCAGTTCTTCGGCTTTCACGGCCTTTGTCCTTTTCTCAATCACCAGAGGGCCCCTGCGGTCTGCTCAGGGTTACCTTGAACCTGGTGGATCAATGATGAACCAACGATTCCGAGTCGCCCCGGAACCGTGGATGCGTCCCGATACAGGAGGGGGGAGCCAAGGGCAAGCAGAAACATCTACGGATGCAAGAGCGGGGGCCGACACCTTGGGCCTTTATGCAAAAGGCCCCCGCCGTCACCGGCAGGGGCCCACGTAGGGCGGGGTTCACCCCGCCGCTACTTACCAGTCTTCCTTCGCCACGATGCGCGTCGTGACCGGAAGCTTCATCGCCCCCAGACGCAGCGCCTCGCGCGCGATGACTTCGGACACACCGTCGATCTCGAACATGATGCGGCCCGGCTTCACCTTGGACGCCCAGTAGTCCACCGAACCCTTACCCTTACCCATACGGACTTCGGTAGGCTTCGACGAAACCGGGACATCCGGGAAAATCCGGATCCAGACGCGGCCCTGACGCTTCATGTGGCGGGTGATCGCGCGGCGGGCCGCTTCGATCTGCCGCGCCGTGACGCGCTCGGGTTCGGTGGCCTTCAGGGCGAACGAGCCGAAGTTCAGCAGGAAGCCGCCCTTCGCCTCGCCGTGGATACGGCCCTTGTGCTGTTTGCGGAACTTCGTCCGTTTCGGTTGCAGCATTTCCTTCTACTCCCTTACGCGCGTTCGCGGTCGCGACGCGGCGCACGCGGCGCAGCGCCGTCCTGCGCTTCCGCCTGACGGCGGTCGCGGGCCTGCGGATCATGCTCAAGGATCTCGCCCTTGAAGATCCACACTTTCACACCGATGATCCCGTAGGGCGTCTCGGCTTCCGACAGCGCATAGTCGATGTCGGCGCGCAGCGTGTGCAGCGGAACGCGGCCTTCGCGGTACCATTCGGTACGCGCGATTTCAGCCCCGCCCAGACGACCCGCAACGTTCACCCGGATACCCAGAGCGCCCATGCGCATCGCGTTCTGCACGCCCCGCTTCATCGCGCGGCGGAACGAAACCCGGCGCTCCATCTGCTGGGCGATCGATTCGGCCACCAGCTGGGCGTCCAGTTCCGGCTTGCGGACTTCGACGATGTTCAGGTGCAGTTCGGACTTGGTGAAGACCGACAGCTTCTTGCGCAGACCTTCGATGTCCGCGCCTTTCTTGCCGATGATCACGCCCGGACGCGCCGTGTGGATCGTCACGCGGCACTTCTTGTGCGGACGCTCGATGATCACGCGGCTGACGCCGGCCTGCTTGCATTCCTCGTGGATGAACTCGCGCATCTTGAGGTCTTCAAGCAGCAGGTTGCCATAGTCCTTCGACTCGGCGAACCAGCGGCTGTCCCAGGTCCGGTTGACCTGCAGGCGCATCCCGATGGGGTTAACCTTCTGTCCCATTATGCCGACTCCCCGGTCTGACGCACCTTGATGGTGATTTCGCTGAACGGCTTCATGATCTTGCCGAAACGGCCCCGCGCACGCGGACGGCCACGCTTCATCACAAGGTTCTTGCCAACCCAGGCTTCCGCAACGACGAGATTGTCCACATCCAGACCGTGGTTGTTCTCGGCATTGGCGATGGCCGACTGCAGGCACTTCTTCACGTCACCCGCGATCCGGCGCTTGGAGAAGGTGAGGTCGGCCAGAGCCTTGTCCACCTTCTTGCCGCGGATCAGACCGGCGACGAGGTTCAGTTTCTGCGGCGAGGTGCGAAGCATCCGGGCAATCGCCATCGCTTCGTTGTCCGCCACGCGGCGCGGATTCTTTTCCTTACCCATGGCTTACTTCCTCTTGGCTTTCTTGTCGGCCGCATGGCCGTAATAGGTCCGCGTCGGCGAATATTCCCCGAACTTCTGACCGATCATCTCCTCGGTGATGGCCACCGGGATATGCTTGTGACCGTTGTAGACCCCGAAGGTGAGCCCGACGAACTGCGGCAGGATGGTGGAACGGCGCGACCAGATCTTGATCACTTCGTTCTTGCCCGATTCCCGCGCCTTCTCGGCTTTCTTCAGCACGTAAGCGTCGACGAACGGGCCTTTCCAAATAGAACGAGACATGGATTAGCGCCCTTTTTTCTTGGCGTGACGCGAACGGACGATGTACTTGTCCGTCTGCTTGTTCGACCGGGTCCGGTTGCCCTTGGTGCCCTTGCCCCACGGGGTAACGGGGTGACGGCCACCCGAGGTGCGGCCTTCACCACCACCATGCGGGTGGTCGATCGGGTTCATCGCGACGCCGCGCACGGTCGGGCGGACGCCCATGTGACGCTTCCGGCCCGCTTTACCCAGGTTCTGGTTCGAGTTGTCGGGGTTCGACACGGCACCCACGGTCGCCATGCATTCCTGACGCACCATCCGCAGCTCGCCCGAGGACAGGCGGATCTGCGCATAGCCGCCGTCACGGCCGACGAACTGGGCATAGGTGCCCGCAGCGCGCGCCAGCTGGCCGCCCTTACCGGGCTTCAGCTCGACGTTGTGCACGATCGTCCCGATCGGCATGCCGCTGAAGGGCATGGCGTTACCGGGCTTCACGTCGGTCTTGGCACCCGCGATCACCTGATCGCCAACCGCCAGACGCTGGGGGGCGAGGATGTAGGACAGCTCGCCATCCGCATACTTCACCAGCGCGATGAAGGCGGTGCGGTTCGGGTCATATTCGATCCGTTCCACGGTCGCCGCGATATCGAACTTGCGGCGCTTGAAATCCACAACGCGGTACAGGCGCTTTGCGCCGCCGCCCTTGTGCCACATCGTGACACGTCCGGTGTTGTTCCGGCCGCCCGTCTTCGTCAGACCCTCGGTGAGGGCTTTGACGGGGCGTCCTTTCCACAGCTCCGAACGGTCGATCAGAACCAGCCCACGCTGGCCAGGCGTCGTCGGTTTATACGACTTGAGTGCCATGCTCTCTGTCTTCCGTCAGCTAGGGGACCGCTTGGCGATCCCGATGGTTATAGGGCTCCGAAGATCCCCGGCAGGTCGGTCAGCGCCTCACGGCGAGGACCGGATTCTTCAAAAAATCCACGGCCCCGGAAACCGGGGCCGCGAGATTCGTGCGGCTAATATCAGAGGCCGGTGGCAACGTCGATAGTGTTGCCTTCCTCCAGCGTGACATAGGCCTTCTTCTTGTCGCTCCGTTCGCCGGGACGGCCGCGGAACTTCTTCGTCTTGCCCTTGGTGACGACGGTGTTCACCGCTTTCACCTTCACGCCGAAAACCGCTTCCACGGCTTCCTTGATCATGGGCTTGGACGCATCCATCGCGACCTGGAAGACCACCGCACCGTTCTCCGACGCCATGGTCGCTTTCTCGGTGATGATCGGCTTCTTGATCAGGTCGAAGTGTTCGGGTTTCGCGCTCATTTCAGACGAGCCTCCAGAGCTTCGACACCCGCCTTCGTGATCACCAGAGTGTCACGCTTCAGGATGTCATAGACGTTTGCGCCGATGGTCGGCAGCACGTCGATCCCCTCGATGTTGCGGGCCGCCAGCGCGAAATTCGCGTCGACATCCGCACCGTCGATGATCAGCACGCGCTTCCAGCCCCGTTCCTTGACCGTCTTGGCCAGCAGCGCGGTCTTGGCTTCCGCCATCGCGAGGCTGTCCACGATCACCAGCTCACCCGCCTTGGCCTTGGCCGACAGCGCGTGACGCAGGCCCAGGGCGCGGAACTTCTTCGGCAGGTCATGGGCATGCGACCGCGGGGTCGGGCCCTTGTAGACGCCACCGTGACGGAAGATCGGCGCCTTGCGGGAGCCGTGACGTGCGCCACCGGTGCCCTTCTGGCGATAGATCTTCTTGGTCGAGTAGGACACGTCCGACTTGCCAAGGACCGAGTGGGTGCCAGCCTGTGCCTTAGCACGCTGCCAGCGCACCACGCGATGCAGGATGTCCGCGCGCGGCTCAAGGCCGAACAGCGCCTCATCCAGATCGATGGAACCGGCCTTGCCGCCGTCCAGCTTGATCACATCGAGTTTCATGCT
Source organism: Paragemmobacter amnigenus (assembly GCF_009908265.2). Taxonomy (GTDB): domain Bacteria; phylum Pseudomonadota; class Alphaproteobacteria; order Rhodobacterales; family Rhodobacteraceae; genus Paragemmobacter; species Paragemmobacter amnigenus. The sequence continues at coordinate 98,774 of NZ_JAAATX020000003.1, forward strand.
TCACCCCCTTCGACCGCAACTTCAGCAGCCGGAGCAGCAGCAGCCGACGAACGCACCGCAGCCGGACGCGGAGCGTCGGCGAACGGGGCCTTCTTGACCGCATCCTTGATGGTGACCCAGCCGCCCTTGGAACCGGGAACGGCGCCCTTCACCATGATCAGGCCACGGTCGGCATCCGTGCGCACGACCTGCAGGTTCTGCGTGGTCACGCGGACGGCACCCAGATGGCCGGCCATCTTCTTGCCCTTGAACACCTTGCCGGGGTCCTGGCACTGGCCGGTGGACCCGTGCGAACGGTGCGAGATCGACACACCGTGCGAGGCCCGCAGACCGCCGAAGTTGTGCCGCTTCATCGCACCGGCGAAGCCCTTACCGATCGAGGTACCGGCGATGTCCACGAACTGGCCCGCCAGATAGTGGTCGGCGGTGATTTCCGCGCCCACGTCGATCAGGTTGTCGGGCGACACGCGGAATTCCGCGATCTTGCGCTTGGGGGCAACATTCGCCTTGGCGAAGTGGCCACGCTGCGCGGCGGTGGTCCGCTTGGCCTTGGCATTGCCTGCGCCGAGCTGGACGGCGGTGTAGCCATCCTTGTCGGCGGTGCGCTGCGCCACGACCTGCAGGTTGTCAAGTTGGAGGACGGTCACAGGAACCTGTGCGCCGTTTTCCAGGAACAGCCGGGTCATGCCCAGCTTCTTTGCGATAACGCCAGAGCGCATGGTCATGCCCTCCTCAAACCTTGATCTCGACATCCACGCCAGCGGCGAGGTCGAGCTTCATCAGCGCGTCCACGGTCTGGGGGGTCGGATCGACGATGTCGAGAAGACGCTTGTGCGTCCGGATTTCCCACTGGTCGCGCGACTTCTTGTCGATGTGCGGACCACGGAGAACCGTGAACTTCTCGATCTTGTTCGGCAGCGGGATCGGGCCGCGCACTTGCGCGCCGGTCCGCTTGGCCGTGTTCACGATTTCCTGCGTGCTGGCATCCAGAACGCGGTAATCGAAGGCCTTCAGCCGGATGCGGATGGTCTGACCTTGCATCTTTGTTTTCCTTCGGAACGTAGATCGCGCAGGATTGCCCGACCCATAGGTTCACGTTTGTTGATGGTCTGCGGCGCACCCCGGAAGGTGCGCCGCGCGTCCTTACAGATTGCTTGCCCCCTTGGAAAGGGGATTCGCGATCTTTCTTTGCACAGGGCGAGGTGATCCGCCCTGCCCGCCAGATCAGGCGATGATCTTCGAGACGACGCCTGCGCCGACGGTGCGGCCGCCTTCACGGATGGCGAAGCGCAGCTTCTCTTCCATCGCGATCGGGGCGATCAGCGTCACGTTGAACTTCAGGTTGTCGCCCGGCATCACCATCTCGGTGCCTTCCGGCAGCTCCACCGTCCCCGTCACGTCGGTCGTGCGGAAGTAGAACTGCGGACGGTAGTTCGCGAAGAACGGCGTGTGACGGCCGCCTTCTTCCTTGGTCAGGATGTAGGCTTCCGCCTCGAACTTCGTGTGCGGGTTCACCGACTTCGGCTTGCACAGCACCTGGCCGCGCTCCACGCCGTCACGGTCGATGCCGCGCAGCAGGACGCCGACGTTGTCACCGGCTTCCCCACGATCCAGCAGCTTGCGGAACATTTCCACGCCCGTGCAGACCGACTTCTTCGTGTCGCGGATACCCACGATCTCGACTTCGTCGCCGACGTTGATCACGCCACGCTCCACACGACCGGTCACAACCGTGCCGCGGCCCGAGATCGAGAACACGTCTTCGATCGGCATCAGGAAGGGCTGATCCACAGCACGCGCCGGCGTCGGGATGTAGGTGTCGACCGCCGCCATCAGCGCGCGGATCGAGTCTTCCCCGATGTCCTTGCGCTCGCCGATCATGGCCTGGTGGGCCGAGCCCTTGATGATCGGGATATCGTCGCCGGGATAGTCGTACGACGACAGCAGCTCGCGCAGTTCCATCTCGACCAGCTCGAGCAGTTCCTCGTCATCCACGAGGTCGATCTTGTTCATGTAGACGACCATGTAGGGAATGCCCACCTGACGGCCGAGCAGGATGTGCTCGCGCGTCTGCGGCATCGGGCCGTCCGAGGCGGCGCAAACGAGGATCGCCCCGTCCATCTGCGCGGCACCCGTGATCATGTTCTTCACATAGTCGGCGTGGCCGGGGCAGTCGACGTGGGCGTAGTGACGGTTCTCCGTCTCGTATTCCACATGCGCGGTCGAGATCGTGATCCCGCGGGCCCGCTCTTCCGGCGCGCCGTCGATCTGGTCATAGGCGCGGAATTCGCCGAAATACTTCGTGATCGCCGCCGTCAGCGTCGTCTTGCCGTGGTCAACGTGGCCGATCGTGCCGATGTTGACGTGCGGTTTGTTACGTTCAAACTTTGCCTTTGCCATCTGGGCAACTCCTCATTCGTTGTTACGGGCGGCGGGGTGAACCCCGCCCTACGGGGGTGGTAGGGCGGGGTTCACCCCGCCACACCGATCAAGCGTATTTCTTCTGGATTTCCTGAGAGATGTTCTCGGGCACCGCGTCATAGTGGTCGAACAGCATGGTAAAGACCGCACGGCCCGACGACATCGAACGCAGGTTGTTGATGTAGCCGAACATGTTCGCCAGCGGCACCATCGCGTTGATCACGTTGGCATTGCCGCGGGTGTCCTGTCCCTGCACCATGCCCCGACGCGAGGTCAGGTCACCGATGATCGAACCGGTATATTCTTCCGGCGTCACGACCTCGACCTTCATGATGGGTTCCAGCAGCTTCGCACCGGCCTTCTTCAGACCTTCGCGCATCGCGGCGCGGGCCGCGATTTCGAAGGCCAGAACCGACGAGTCGACGTCGTGGAAGGCACCGTCGACCAGCGCCACCTTGAAGTCGATGACCGGGAAGCCGGCAAGCGGACCCGAGTCCATGACGGACTTGATGCCCTTTTCGACGCCGGGGATGTATTCCTTCGGCACCGCACCACCGACGATCTTGGATTCGAAGGAGTAACCCTCGCCCGGTTCCGTCGGGGTGATCTGCAGCTTGACGCGGGCGAACTGGCCCGTGCCACCGGTCTGCTTCTTGTGGGTGTAGTCGATCTCGTGCGCGCTCGAGATCGTTTCACGATAGGCCACCTGCGGCGCACCGATATTCGCCTCGACCTTGAACTCGCGACGCATGCGGTCGACGAGGATGTCGAGGTGAAGTTCGCCCATGCCCTTCATGATGGTCTGGCCCGATTCCAGATCGGTCTCGACGCGGAAGGACGGGTCTTCGGCAGCCAGACGGGCCAGCGCGAGGCCCATCTTTTCCTGGTCGGCCTTGGACTTCGGTTCCACGGCAATCTCGATCACCGGTTCCGGGAAGGTCATGGTTTCCAGAACGACCTGGTTGTTCGGGTCGCACAGGGTGTCACCGGTGGTGGTTTCCTTCAGGCCCGCCAGAGCGATGATGTCGCCCGCGAAGGCTTCTTCGATTTCCTCGCGGTTGATGGCGTGCATCATCATCATGCGGCCCACGCGCTCTTTCCGGCCCTTGGTCGAGTTGACCATCTGGTCGCCCTTCTTCAGGACGCCGGAATAGATGCGGGTGAAGGTGAGCGAGCCCACGAAGGGGTCGTTCATGATCTTGAATGCCAGCGCGGCGAAGGGCTGCGTGTCATCGGCCGACCGCGGGATGTCGCGGGTTTCCGTCTCGTCGCCCGGCTTGAAGCCCATATAGGCGGGCACGTCCAGCGGCGAGGGCAGATAGTCGATGACCGAGTTCAGGACCGGCTGCACACCCTTGTTCTTGAAGGCCGACCCGGCGGTGACCGGAACGAAGGCCATCGACAGGGTGCCCTTGCGGATCAGGCGGCGCAGTTCCTCGACCGAAGGCTCGTTGCCCTCGAGATAGGCTTCCATCGCCGCGTCATCCTGCTCGACCGCGAGTTCGACCAGCTTGCCGCGCCATTCGTCGGCTTCGGCCTTCAGGTCGGCACGGATGTCCTGGATGACCCAGGACGCGCCCAGATCTTCGCCCTGGTAGACCCATTCCTTCATGGTCACCAGATCGATGATACCTTCCAGCTTGTCCTCGGCGCCGATCGGCAGGGCGATCGGGGCGGGGGTCGCACCGGTGCGGTCCTTGATCATCTTGACGCACTTGAAGAAGTCCGCGCCGATCTTGTCCATCTTGTTGACGAACACGATCCGCGGAACCTTGTAGCGGTCAGCCTGACGCCACACGGTTTCGGTCTGGGGTTCCACACCGGCGTTGGCGTCCAGAAGGCAGACGGCGCCGTCGAGAACCGCCAGCGAACGCTCCACCTCGATGGTGAAGTCGACGTGGCCGGGGGTGTCGATGATGTTGAAGCGGTGCTTCGGGGTCTGCGGGGTCGCGCCATCTTCGGTGCGTTCCCAGAAGGTGGTCGTCGCAGCCGAGGTGATGGTGATGCCCCGCTCCTGCTCCTGCTCCATCCAGTCCATCGTGGCGGCGCCGTCATGGACTTCGCCGATCTTGTGGGACTTGCCGGTGTAGTAGAGGATGCGTTCCGTCGTCGTGGTCTTGCCCGCGTCGATATGGGCCATGATCCCGAAGTTGCGGTAGAGGTTCAGCGGATATTCGCGTGCCATGATGCCCTCTTACCAGCGGTAGTGGCTGAACGCTTTGTTCGCGTCGGCCATCTTGTGGGTGTCTTCACGCTTCTTCACCGCCGTGCCGCGGTTGTTCACCGCGTCAGCCAGTTCGGCAGCCAGACGTTCTTCCATCGTGTTCTCGTTGCGCTTGCGGGCAGCGGTGATCAGCCAGCGGATCGCCAGCGCTTCACGGCGCTCGGCGCGCACTTCGACGGGGACCTGATAGGTCGCACCACCGACGCGGCGCGAACGCACTTCGACGGAGGGCTTCACATTGTCCAGAGCTTCATGGAACGCCTGGATCGGCTCGCGCTTCAGGCGCTGCTCGACGCGCGACAGCGCGCCATAGACGATCGATTCCGCGACGGATTTCTTCCCGTCGAGCATCAGGTTGTTCATGAACTTGGTCAGCACGCGATCGCCATACTTGGCGTCGGGCAGGATTTCGCGCTTTTCTGCGGCGTGACGGCGGGACATCTCTCAGCTCCTCACTTCGGACGCTTCGCGCCGTACTTCGAACGGCGCTGACGACGGTCTTTGACGCCCTGGGTATCCAGAACACCGCGCAGGATGTGGTAACGCACACCGGGAAGGTCTTTCACACGGCCGCCACGGATCAGGACGACAGAGTGTTCCTGAAGGTTGTGCTTTTCGCCGGGAATGTAGCTGATCACCTCGAAGCCGTTCGTCAGGCGCACCTTGGCGACCTTACGCATAGCGGAGTTCGGCTTCTTCGGGGTCGTGGTGTAGACGCGGGTGCAAACACCACGCTTCTGCGGGCAGGATTCCAAGTGCTGCGACTTGGACCTTCTGACTTTCGCTTCCCGCGGCTTGCGGATCAGCTGTTGGATCGTCGGCATTCAACTACCTCGATTTGCCCGTCCTGGGCGGTTGTCAATACTCGCGCCGGACCCGGCGCGCTGCTTCTCGACTGATGCCTTGCGCGGATCGCAAAACACCAAAACCGCATCCGCCCCCATCAGGGGACGACGCGGTGGAATTCCAGAGGATCGGGGCTTTGCGGCCCGGATCATGACCACTCACTTTTCGATATCCCGAGGCCCGCTCCCGAAGGGGCAGGCGCACGATGTAGCGGGCGTATAGGGGGAGTCGCGGGGGATGTCAACGCCCGCAGGGCCGCGGGGCCTGTCGCGGCTTAGGCCCGCGCCGCCTTGACCTTGCGCTCGCGCCACAGCGTGAACAGACCCGATGCCACGACCAGCCCCGCCCCGAACAGCGTCAGCGGATCGGGCACCGTACCAAAGACCGCCCACCCCAGCACCAGCGCCACCAGAAGCGAGACATAGCGGAACGGCGCGACAAAGCCGATATCGCCCACACGCATGACCATGACAACGAAATTGTACCCCACCACCAGCGACGCCGCCGCCCCGCAGATCAGCAAACCCTCGCGCAGCGAAAACCCCACCCACCCCTCGGGCAGCGACAGGACCAGCGCCGTCGCCGTCACCGAAAGGCTCGCCGCCACCGCCACCGTGGCCGACGGCACCGACCTGGACAATTCGCGCGTCGACAGATCGCGCACCACGACAAAGGCGACCGAAGCCAATCCGATCAGCGCCCAGTGGTCGAACCCCGCAGGTCCCGGCCGCACGATGATCAGCACGCCCACGAAACCGACCAGAATGGCCGTCATCCGCCGCCAGCCGATCCGGTCGCCGAACACCGCCCATGCCGCCAGCGCCACGGCCAGCGGCAGCGACTGCATGATCGCCGACAGGTTCGCCAGCGGCATATGCACCAGCGCGGCAAGGAACAGCAACGTCGACGCCACCTCGGCAAAGGACCGGATCCCCACCGTCACCGCATCGCGCCGCCCCATCCGGAACGTCAGCCGCCCCGTCATCGCCCCGATGGCCACCAGCGGACCCAGCGTCAGCAGCCCCCGCATGGCAATCGCCTGCCACAGCGGCAGCGTCTGCGTCGCCGCCTTCATCATCGCGTCATTGATGGTGAAGGCCGCCATGGCCACGCACATGTAAAGCGCGCCGCGCAGGTTGTCGGACATGGGCATGGGCGTCTCCTCTTGCCCGTCCCTAGCAAGGCGCAACCGCGCCCGCCACCCCGCCAGCGACACCAAAAGGAAAAGGGCCGCCGCATCGCTGCGACGGCCCCCTTCATTCACAGGTGTTCCGATCAATCGCGGCTTTCAACCGTATCGACCAGACCCGCATCCATCTCGGTATCCATCACATCCATCGGCGCGGCAAGAGCGGCGGCCTCTTCGGCCTCCGAACGGCGGGCATCGATGACGTTCTGGTCACGATCCGACGCGATCTTCTTCACGCGGCTCGTCGCGCCACCGGTCCCTGCCGGGATCAGGCGACCGACGATCACGTTCTCCTTCAGACCGACCAGCTTGTCGCGCTTGCCCTGGACCGAAGCCTCGGTCAGCACGCGGGTCGTCTCCTGGAAGGACGCGGCCGAGATGAAGGAACGCGTTTGCAGCGACGCCTTGGTGATCCCCAGCAGCACCGGCTCGGCTTTCGCCTCGCGCAGGCCACGGGCCCGTGCCTTGGCGTTCTCCTCGTCCAGTTCGATCCGCTCCACCTGTTCGCCCTTCAGCAGGGTCGTGTCCCCGCTATCCAGGATTTCAAGCTTCTGCAGCATCTGGCGGACGATCACCTCGATATGCTTGTCGTTGATCTTCACGCCCTGCAGTCGGTACACGTCCTGCACCTCGTCGATCATGTAGTTCGCCAGCGCCTCGACACCCATGATGCGCAGGATGTCATGCGGCGCGGGGTTGCCGTCCATGATGTAGTCGCCCTTTTGCACGAAGTCGCCTTCCTGCACCGGGATGTGCTTGCCCTTCGGGATCATGTACTCGATCGGCGTCAGGGTCTCGTCGACAGGCTCCACCGTGATGCGGCGCTTGTTCTTGTAGTCCTTGCCGAACCGCACATAACCATCCGTTTCCGCGATGATCGCGTGATCCTTCGGACGACGGGCCTCGAACAGTTCCGCCACGCGGGGAAGACCCCCGGTGATGTCCTTGGTCTTGGCGCCTTCGCGCGGGATACGCGCCACCACGTCGCCCGGCCGGACTTCCTGCTGGTCCTCGACCGACAGGATGGCGTCCACCGACATCGGATAGGTGATCGGGTTGCCGTTGTCCGCACGCACCGGTTCGCCCGTCGCCGGGTCCATCACGATGATCTCGGGCTTCAGCTCGTTGCCTTTCGGCGCCGACCGCCAGTCCGACACGATCTTCTGCGTCATGCCGGTCGCTTCGTCCGTCTCTTCCCGGACCGAGATGCCCGAGATCAGGTCGACGAACTTTGCCAGACCCGCCTTTTCCGCGATGATCGGCAGCGTGTAGGGGTCCCATTCGAACAGCTTGGTGCCGCGCTTGACGGACTGCCCTTCCTTCACATGGACCTTCGCACCGTAGGACAGCTTGTGCACCGCACGCTCTGCCCCCGCCTCGTCGATGATGGCCAGAGACATGTTCCGCCCGATCACGATCTGCTCGCCATTGGCGTTGGACAGAAGGTTCGCGTTGCGGAACTCGATCTTGCCTTCCTGCGACGCCTCGAGGAACGACTGCTGGCCGCCCTGCGCGATGCCGCCGATGTGGAAGGTCCGCATCGTCAGCTGCGTGCCGGGTTCACCGATGGACTGGGCGGCGATGATGCCGACCGCTTCCCCGATGTTCACCAGCGTGCCGCGGGCAAGGTCACGGCCATAGCAGGCCGCGCAGACGCCCTCTTCCGCCTCGCAGGTCAGCGGGCTGCGGATACGGCAGGATGCCACGCCCGCCTGGTCGATCGCATCGGCCTTGCGTTCGTCGATCAGCTCGCCCCGCGCCACGATCACCTCGTCCGTGCCCGGAACAAGGATGTCGTCCGCCGCCACACGGCCCAGCACACGCTCGGCCAGCGACTGCACCACTTCCCCGTCATTGACCGCGGCTTCCGCCGTGATCGCCCGTTCGGTGCCGCAGTCGTTGGACCGCACGATGCAGTCCTGCGCCACGTCCACCAGACGGCGGGTGAGGTAACCCGAGTTCGCGGTCTTGAGTGCGGTATCAGCCAGACCCTTCCGCGCACCGTGGGTCGAGTTGAAGTATTCAAGAACGGTCAGACCTTCCTTGAAGTTCGAGATGATGGGCGTTTCGATGATCTCGCCCGACGGCTTGGCCATCAGACCGCGCATCCCGCCCAGCTGCTTCATCTGCGCAGGCGAACCCCGCGCACCGGAGTGCGACATCATATAGACCGAGTTCGGCTCTTTCTCCGCACCCGCATCGTCGAAACGGACCGCCGAGATTTCGGCCATCATCTCGCCCGCGACCTTGTCGGAACACTTCGACCAGGCATCGACGACCTTGTTGTACTTCTCGCCCTGCGTGATCAGGCCGTCCATGTACTGCTGTTCGAATTCCTTCACCTGATCGCGGACCTCGTTCACGATGGTCCACTTGGAATCCGGGATCAGCATGTCGTCCTTGCCGAACGAGATGCCGGCACGGAACGCCTCGCGGAAGCCCAGACCCATGATCTGGTCACAGAAGATGACCGACTCCTTCTGGCCGCAATAACGGTAGACGGTGTCGATGACGTTCTGCACGTCCTTCTTCCGCAGCAGGCGGTTCACCAGTTCGAACGGCGCCTTGGCGTTCAGCGGCAGCAGGTTGCCCAGACGCAGACGGCCGGGGGTCGTCTTGTAGCGCTTCCAGACCTCGTTGCCCTCGTCGTCGATCTGGCGCAGGCGCGCGGTGATCGAGGCATGCAGATGCACCTCGCCCGCGGCCAGCGCATGTTCGACTTCCTCGATATCGGCAAAGATCTTGCCCTCGCCGACCATGCCCTTGCGTTCCATGGTGACGTAGTAAAGGCCCAGAACCATGTCCTGCGACGGAACGATGATCGGCGCGCCGTTGGCGGGCGACAGAACGTTGTTCGTCGACATCATCAACACGCGCGCTTCCAGCTGCGCCTCAAGGCTCAGCGGAACGTGCACGGCCATCTGGTCGCCGTCGAAGTCCGCGTTGAACGCCGAACAGACCAGCGGGTGCAGCTGGATCGCCTTGCCTTCGATCAGGATCGGCTCGAACGCCTGGATCCCCAGACGGTGCAGCGTCGGCGCGCGGTTCAGCAGCACGGGATGTTCGCGGATGACCTCATCGAGGATATCCCAGACCTCCGGACGCTCCTTCTCGACCAGCTTCTTCGCCTGCTTGACGGTGCTGGACAGCCCCTTCGCCTCAAGCCGCGAATAGATGAACGGCTTGAACAGCTCCAGCGCCATCTTCTTCGGCAGGCCGCACTGGTGCAGCTTCAGTTCCGGACCCGTCACGATGACCGAACGGCCCGAGAAGTCCACGCGCTTGCCCAGCAGGTTCTGGCGGAACCGGCCCTGCTTGCCTTTCAGCATGTCGGACAGCGATTTCAGCGGGCGCTTGTTGGTGCCCGTGATCACGCGACCGCGGCGGCCGTTGTCGAACAGCGCGTCCACCGCCTCCTGCAGCATCCGCTTTTCGTTGCGCACGATGATATCGGGCGCACGCAGTTCGATCAGCCGCTTCAGACGGTTGTTCCGGTTGATCACCCGACGGTACAGGTCGTTCAGGTCCGACGTCGCGAACCGGCCACCATCCAGCGGCACCAGCGGGCGCAGTTCCGGCGGGATCACCGGAAGAACGGTCAGGACCATCCACTCCGGCCGGTTGCCCGACTCGAGGAAGGACTCCACGATCTTCAGCCGCTTGATGATCTTCTTCGGCTTCAGCTCGCCCGTGGCTTCCTTCAGCTCCTCGCGCAGCGTCTCGGCCGTCTGGTCCAGATCGATCGCCGCCAGCATCTCGCGGATAGCCTCGGCGCCGATATTGGCGGTGAAGGCGTCGGCGCCATACTGGTCCTGCGCGTCCAGATACTCTTCCTCGGTCATCAGCTGACCATATGTCAGGTCCGTCAGACCGGGTTCGATGACGACATAGTTTTCAAAGTACAGGATGCGTTCCAGATCGCGCAGCGTCATGTCCAGCATCAGGCCGATGCGGGACGGCAGCGACTTCAGGAACCAGATATGCGCGACGGGTGCTGCCAGTTCGATATGGCCCATCCGCTCGCGACGGACCTTCTGCAGCGTCACTTCCACACCGCATTTCTCGCAGACGACGCCGCGATACTTCATGCGCTTGTACTTGCCGCAGAGGCATTCGTAATCCTTGATCGGCCCGAAGATACGGGCGCAGAACAGGCCGTCACGCTCCGGCTTGAACGTGCGGTAGTTGATGGTTTCCGGCTTCTTGATCTCGCCATAGGACCAAGACAGGATGCGCTCCGGCGACGCGAGCGAGATCTTGATCTCGTCGAACGTCTTGATCGGGGCAACCGGATTGAACGGGTTGTTGGTCAGTTCCTGGTTCATTTCAATTCCCTAAGATGAGGGCTGCGGGGAAGGATGCCGGACGGTTGCCCGTCCGGCCGAGGACCGTAGGGCGGGGTTCACCCCGCCATCCGGTCACTCCTCCTCCGCATCCAGGAGTTCCATGTTCAGGCCGAGGCCGCGGACTTCCTTGACGAGCACGTTGAAGCTCTCGGGAACGCCCGCTTCGAAATTGTCCTCGCCCTTGACGATCGACTCGTAGACCTTGGTCCGGCCCGCCACGTCGTCCGACTTCACCGTCAGCATCTCCTGCAGGGTATAGGCGGCGCCATAGGCTTCCAGAGCCCAGACCTCCATCTCCCCCAGACGCTGGCCACCGAACTGCGCCTTCCCGCCCAGCGGCTGCTGGGTAACGAGGCTGTACGGACCCGTCGAACGGGCGTGCAGCTTGTCGTCGACAAGGTGGTGCAGCTTGAGCATGTACTTCACGCCCACCGTGACCTTCCGCGCGAACTGCTCGCCCGTGCGGCCGTCGAAGACCACCGACTGGCCGGACTGGTCGAAACCGGCGCGCTTCAGCGCGTCGTTCACGTCCATCTCCTTGGCCCCGTCAAAGACCGGCGTGGCGATCGGAACGCCACGGGTCACGTAACCCGCACGTTCCACCAGCTCGTCCTCTTCGACGCCCGCAAAGGCCTCGTCATAGGTCTCGTCGCCATAGGCCAGACGCATCGCCTCGCGCACAGGGGTCAGGTCGCCGGAGCGACGGTATTCCTGCAGCGCCTCGTCGATCTTCAGACCCAGACCGCGCGCGGCCCAACCCATGTGGGTTTCAAGGATCTGCCCGACGTTCATCCGCGACGGCACGCCCAGCGGGTTCAGCACGAGGTCGACAGGGGTGCCATCCGCAAGGAAGGGCATGTCCTCCATCGGCACGACCTTCGAGATGACGCCCTTGTTCCCGTGACGACCGGCCATCTTGTCGCCCGGCTGCAGCTTGCGCTTCACCGCGACGAACACCTTGACCATCTTCATCACGCCGGGGGGCAGGTCGTCGCCACGGCGGACCTTTTCGACCTTGTCCTCGAACCGGTGCTCCAGCGCGCGCTTCTGCGCCTCGAACTGGTCGTGCAGGGCCTCGACTTCCTTCGCCTCGGCCTCTTCACCCAGCGCAAGCTGCCACCACTGGCCGCGCGACAGCGTGCCCAGCAGTTCGTCATCGATGGTCGAACCGGCCTTGATGCCCTTCGGGCCCTTCACGGCGGTCTTGCCCATGATCAGCGTCTTGAGGCGCGAATAGATGTTGCGCTCCAGGATCGCCAGCTCGTCGTCGCGGTCGCGCGCCAGACGCTCGACTTCCTCGCGCTCGATCTGCAGCGCGCGTTCGTCCTTGTCGACGCCGTGACGGTTGAAGACCCGCACTTCCACGATCGTGCCATAGGCACCCGGCGGCAGGCGCAGCGAGGTATCCCGCACGTCCGACGCCTTTTCCCCGAAGATCGCGCGCAGAAGCTTCTCTTCCGGCGTCATCGGGCTTTCGCCCTTGGGCGTGATCTTGCCCACCAGAATGTCGCCCGGCTGCACTTCGGCACCGATATAGACGATGCCCGCCTCGTCAAGGTTGCGCAGCGCCTCTTCACCCACGTTCGGGATGTCGCGCGTGATCTCTTCCGGACCCAGCTTCGTATCCCGCGCCGCGACTTCGTATTCCTCGATATGGATCGAGGTGAAGACGTCATCGCGCAGGATGCGCTCGGAAATCAGGATCGAGTCCTCGTAGTTATAGCCGTTCCACGGCATGAAGGCCACGACCACGTTCCGGCCAAGGGCCAGTTCGCCCATGTCGGTGCAGGGACCGTCCGCGATCACCTCGCCACGGCCGACCGTGTCACCCACCTTCACCAGCGGACGCTGGTTGATGCAGGACGACTGGTTCGACCGCTTGAACTTGCGGAGCCGATAGATGTCGACGCCCGGCTCGCCGGGTTCCAGCATCTCGGTCGCCCGCACGACGATACGCGTCGCGTCCACCTGGTCGATCACACCCGCACGGCGGGCCATGATGGCCGCGCCGGAATCGCGCGCAACCACCGCTTCGATCCCCGTGCCCACGAAGGGCGCGTCCGATTGCAGCAGCGGAACCGCCTGACGCTGCATGTTCGACCCCATCAGCGCGCGGTTGGCGTCGTCATTTTCCAGGAACGGAATGAGCGAGGCCGCAACCGACACCAGCTGCTTGGGCGAAACGTCGATCAGGTCGATCGCATCCGGCGGGTTCAGCATGAATTCCCCGGCCTTCCGGCTGGAGATCAGGTCATCCATGAACCGGCCTTCGCCGTCCTGCGTCGCGTTGGCCTGCGCCACGGTGTGACGCATTTCCTCGGTCGCGGACATGTAGACCACGTCGTCGGTCACCTTGCCCTCGATCACCTTGCGGTAGGGGGTTTCGATGAAGCCGTACTTGTTCACCCGCGCAAAGGTGGCAAGGCTGTTGATCAGACCGATGTTCTGGCCTTCCGGCGTTTCGATCGGGCACATCCGGCCATAATGCGTCGGGTGCACGTCGCGCACTTCGAAGCCGGCGCGTTCGCGGGTCAGACCGCCCGGCCCGAGGGCCGACAGACGGCGCTTGTGCGTCACTTCCGACAGCGGGTTGGTCTGGTCCATGAACTGCGACAGCTGGCTGGAGCCGAAGAATTCACGCACCGCCGCCGCCGCAGGCTTCGCGTTGATCAGGTCCTGCGGCATGATCGTGTCGATTTCCACCGACGACATCCGCTCCTTGATAGCGCGCTCCATCCGCAGCAGACCGACGCGATACTGGTTCTCCATCAGCTCGCCCACCGACCGGACGCGGCGGTTGCCGAGGTGGTCGATATCGTCGATCTCGCCCCGCCCGTCGCGCAGGTCGCACAGCGCCTTGATGCAGGCGATGATGTCCTCGCGGTCCAGCGTGCGCTGGGTGTCGGGCTTGCCCAGATCCAGACGCATGTTCATCTTGACCCGGCCCACGGCCGACAGGTCATAGCGTTCCTTGTCGAAGAACAGCGTGTCGAACAGCGTGCTTGCCGCTTCCACAGTCGGCGGCTCGCCCGGACGCATCACGCGGTAGATGTCCATGAGCGCGGTGTCGCGGCCCATGTTCTTGTCCGCGGCCATCGTGTTGCGGATGTAGGGGCCGACATTGACGTTGTCGATGTCCAGCACCGGGATCTCGGTGATGCCCTGATCCAGCAGCAGCTTGACGGTGCCGCCCTTGGCCTCGCCGTCGCGGTCGTATTCCATCGTCAGCTCGTCGCCGGCTTCGACCCAGATCTCGCCGGTTTCCTCGTTGATGATGTCCTTGGCGACATAGCGGCCGATGATGTGGTCGAACGGAACCAGCAGCTCCGTGATCGCGCCGTCATCCTTCCACTTCTTCACCATCCGCGGCGTGGCCTTCTCGCCCGCCTTCAGGATCACCTCGCCCGTCGCGGCATCGACCAGATCATAGGTCGGACGCGTGCCGGACACGCGGTTCGGGAAGAACTTGGTCACCCAGCCCTTGTTCTTCACATGCTTGAAGGTCACGGTGTCGTAATAGGCATCCATGATGCCTTCCTGATCCATGCCGAGCGCATAGAGCAGCGTCGTCACCGGCAGCTTGCGGCGGCGGTCGATGCGCGCAAAGACGATGTCCTTGGCGTCGAATTCGAAGTCCAGCCACGACCCGCGATAGGGAATGATCCGGCAGGTGAACAACAGCTTGCCCGAAGAATGGGTCTTGCCCTTGTCATGGTCGAAGAACACGCCGGGCGACCGGTGCATCTGGGACACGATGACCCGCTCGGTCCCGTTCACGATGAACGTGCCGTTCGACGTCATCAGGGGCATGTCGCCCATGTAGACGTCCTGTTCCTTGATGTCCTTGACGGACCGGGCGCCCGTGGTCTCGTCGACATCGAACACGATCAGGCGCAGCGTCACCTTCAGCGGCGCGGCATAGGTCATGTCGCGCTGCTGGCATTCGTCCACGTCGTACTTCGGCTTCTCCAGCTCGTACTTCACGAACTCCAGAACCGCGGTCTCGTTGAAATCCTTGATCGGGAACACCGACTGGAACGTGCCCTGGATCCCTTCGCCATCCAGCGGCTTGTCCGCATCGCCGGATTTCAGGAACAGGTCATAGGAGGATTTCTGAACCTCGATGAGGTTCGGCATCTCCAGGACTTCGCGGATCTTGCCGTAATAGCGGCGGATGCGTTTCTGGCCAACGTAAGCTTGCGCCATGTGCGTCGTCACCTTTTTCTCGTGTCGCTGGCGCGGGTCCGTCGGGGCCACGGGCGCGCGCCGCTTGCGATAGGGGGTATCAGGTTCCATTCATGCCCTCCGTCCCACCGGAAGGCTCCCGAACCTTGAACCGCGCCTTGAAAGGGGCATCCGCCACAGGGCCAGAATGCCCCTTTCAAGACAGGTTCGGCTGGGCCGGGGAAACCCCGACCCAGCCTCAAACCGATGTCAGGATGCGTCGCGCATCCCGCCCGATTACTTCAGTTCGACCTTGGCGCCAGCCTCTTCGAACTTCTTCTTCATCGCTTCGGCGTCAGCCTTCGAGATGCCTTCCTTGACCTTGCCACCGGCTTCGGTCAGGTCCTTGGCTTCCTTCAGACCCAGACCGGTGATTTCGCGCACGACCTTGATCACGTTGATCTTGTTCGCGCCGGCGTCCGTCAGGACGACGTCGAATTCGGTCTGCTCTTCGGCCGGAGCGGCAGCAGCGGCAGCCGGGCCAGCGGCCATCATGACGGCGCCACCGGCGGCCGGCTCGATGCCGTACTTGTCCTTCAGGATGGTCTTCAGTTCCTGAGCCTGCAGGAGGGTCAGGCCGACGATGTCTTCGGCGAGTTTGTTCAGATCAGCCATTTTGCTCATTCCGTTTTATCAAGATGGGGTCCAACGCAGTGGGGTCAACCACGCGGGTATTCCAAGGATCAGGCCGCGGCCTTTTCCTCGATGGTCGACAGGATGCTTGCGATGTTCGAAGCAGGCGCACCAATCGCACCGGCGATGCTCGACGCGGGCGAACCGATGCACGACACGATCTGAGCGATGAGCTCTTCACGCGACGGCATGGCAGCCACGGCCTTGACACCAGCCTGGTCCAGAACCGTATCGCCCATGGCCCCGCCAAGGATGACGAACTTGTCGTTCGTCTTGGCATAGGCCTCGGTGACCTTGGCCGCAGCCACGGGGTCTTCCGAATAGGCAAGCACGGTCATGCCCGTGAGGAGGTCACCCATCTTGACGCCGGGTTTCCCTTCAAGGGCGATCTTGGCGAGCTTGTTCTTGGCAACGCGAACGGACCCGCCAACGTCGCGCATTTTCGCGCGCAGGTCCTGCATCTGTGCAACCGTCATACCCGTGTAGTGGGCAACCACCACAACGCCAGAGCTTTCGAAGATCTGGCCGAGTTCCTCGACCACTTTCTCTTTCTGGGCTCTATCCACAGTTTCACTCCAAGTGTGGGGGTTTCCCCCCGGCTCATGTTTGCCCCGCAAGCGGGGCGTTCGGGTCCGAATGAAGTCCCGAGGCCAATATCGCCCGAGGGAAAGCCCCCGGTAATTTGTCTCGTTCGCTCATCTCGGGAGGGAAATTAAGCAAGGCATGCGCCCCGCACCCACCGTCTCGGACGAATGCGCACCCGCCCGACGAATCGGGCAATGCACGCAGACTGTGGCTATAGAGACTTCTTCAATGCTTTCCAAGCCATCCTTGTGCCGGAAAGCACGACAAGCCGCCGCGACGGCTTCCCTGCATCTTGGCCCTGTCAGCCGGATGCCTCCTTGGCTTAACCTTGCACCCGCGCCATCAGCTGGTCAACAAATTCGATCAGCCCTGACAGGAGCGGGTCCTTCGCCATTCCCGTATAGCGCAAGGCAAAAGGTTCGGGCGAGATCAACGGGTCCGCCATCACGCGCATCGGGCGGTCGACTGCATAGCTCGCCCCCAGCGTTTGCAGATCGGCAGCCGATGGCAGGCCATCGGCGCGGATCTGATCGGCAAGCTTGAACCACTGCAGCGCCTCTTGCCGGCCACGGCCCCGCAGCTGGATATTCCACGCCCCAAGCAGGGCCTTGCAGGCGATCTGCTGCACCGAACGGACAGGAAAATGCGCCAACCGGATCGCCGGATGGGGCACAAGCTTGATCCCGCGCAACCCGTGGCTGCCTGCGCGCACCGAAACCGGACCCTGCTCTGCAGGCGAAAGAACCGCCTTGGCATAGGCAAAACCCTGCGGCTCGCGGCGACGGGCGTGGGTGATCCGGGTGACGACATTCGGGTCACGCGACCTGTCCTTCGGGGTGGGCACATAGGTTTTCCACGCCATCGAAAAACTTGCCGGACGCTGGGCCAGAACCTCGCGGAACATCTGACGATCGCAGGACAGGAATTCGTCGCCATCCAGAAAGAAGACGAAGCCGGTCCTGTCGCAGTCGGGGCCATTCACGAACTCGTTGATGATGGTGGTCTGCCTGTGGCCCAGCGACGGATCCTCGCGCAGGTCGATGGGCAACCCCTCATTCCGCAGCGCGGTCAGGATCTGCAACGTCCCGTCCGTGCTGCCATTGTCGATGATCGTCATGTAATCCAGATACTGCGCGTTATGGCGCACCATGGCTTCGATGACATCCGCCTCGTTCTTGACCACGCTCACCGAAACACAGCGCATCTCACGCCAACCCGATCATTGCCACGTCCGGCAGCCCGCCGCCGCCCGGCAGAATCGTGTCGTGGCGCGCGGAATTTGTCCACAGGCCGCCGTACGCAGAAAATGAAAAAGGCCGCCCATCCGGGCGGCCAATCTCGGGTCGGAAACGGTTTCCCGCCGATCAGTTCGCCGTGGCCGAGGACAGGTCCACCGACACGCCCGGACCCATGGTCGAGGACAGCGAGACCTTCTTCAGATAGGCGCCCTTGGCACCGGCCGGCTTGGCCTTGTTCACCGCGTCCACGAAGGCGCGGATGTTCTGGGCCAGCTTCTCGGCGTCGAAGGACACCTTGCCCACGCCACCATGGATGACGCCGGCTTTTTCAACCTTGAACTGCACTTCACCGCCCTTCGCCGCTTCGACAGCCGTCTTCACGTCCATCGTCACGGTGCCGACCTTCGGGTTCGGCATCAGGTTGCGCGGGCCAAGGATCTTGCCCAGACGGCCGACCAGCGGCATCAGGTCCGGAGTCGCGATGCAGCGATCGAATTCGATCTTGCCGCCCATGATGGTTTCCATCAGGTCTTCCGCACCGACGATATCCGCACCGGCAGCCTTGGCCTCGTCAGCCTTGGCACCACGGGCGAAGACCGCCACGCGCACGGTCTTGCCCGTGCCGTTCGGCAGTTGCACCACGCCGCGCACCATCTGGTCCGCATGGCGGGGATCGACGCCAAGGTTCATCGCGATCTCGACCGTCTCGTCGAACTTGGCCGAAGCCGCCTTCTTGATCAGGGCCACCGCATCCTCGACCGACACGTTGGTGGCGTTGCCGAAGATTTCCTGCGCTGCACGCGCGCGCTTACCGAGCTTTGCCATGATCTCAGCCCTTCACTTCGATGCCGCAGGACTTCGCCGAGCCGAGGATGATCTGCATCGCAGCTTCCACGGAATTGGCGTTCAGGTCCTTCATCTTCGTCTCGGCGATCTGGCGGATCTGCGCCACGGTCACCGAACCTGCCACCTCGCGGCCCGGCTTGGCCGAACCCTTCGGACGGTTGCGCTTGCCGACATCCGGCAGGCCCGCAGCCTTTTTCAGCAGATAGGACGCAGGCGCCGTCTTCAGCTCGAGGCTGAACGACTTGTCCTGATAGTAGGTGATGACGACCGGCGTGGGCGTGCCCGGCGCGATGTCGGCGGTCTTCGCGTTGAATTCCTTCACGAAGGCCATGATGTTCAGACCGCGCTGACCCAGAGCCGGGCCGACCGGGGGCGACGGGTTGGCCTGCTGGGCCTTCACTTGCAGCTTGAGGCTGCCGATTACTTTCTTGGCCATTGGCCATCTCCTTTGTCACAGCACCACAGGGGGTGCGGTTTAGTGGTCCGGTCCGTCACCCCCTCAGGGGCGCTCGCCTCCCACGCGATGCACGTCAGATGCCCTTGGACACCTGCGTGAATTCCAGTTCGACCGGCGTCGCGCGGCCGAAGATCGACACCGACACCTTCAGGCGGCTGTGGTCCTCGTCGACCTCCTCCACCATCCCGTCAAAGCCCTCGAACGGGCCGTCGGTGACCTTCACCTTCTCGCCGATCTCGAAGCGGATCAGGTTGCGCGGCTGCGCCTCGCCTTCCTCGACGCGGTTCAGGATCGCGTTCACTTCCGCATCCCGCATCGGCATCGGCTTGCCCTGCGGACCAAGGAAGCCCGTCACGCGGTTGATCGACGAGATCAGGTGATAGCCCTTGTTGCTCATCTCCATGCGGACCAGCACATAGCCGGGCATGAAGCGGCGCTCGCTCGTCACCTTCTTGCCGCGCCGGACCTCGATCACCTCTTCGGTCGGCACCATCACCTCGTCGATCTCCTCCTGGAGACCGGCATCGATCACGGCTTGCTTGATCTGCTCGGCCACCTTCTTCTCGAAGTTCGAGAGAACGCTCACCGAATACCAGCGCTTCGCCATGCCTCATCCATCCCGTTCTTCGGGGGCGAACCCCCTGAAATTCCACTGCTTCGGGGAACAAAAAACAGCGCGCAACTCGAATCGCTGCGCGCCGGTGTTCCCTGATCAGGGGCGCAGATACAGGCGCGCCCCAATGAATTCAAGGTAAATCCCGCCTCAGCCCAGGATCGCCCGCAGCCCCGACCGGATCGCCAGATCGACAAGGCTGAAGAAGGTCGCGGTCAGCGCGGCCATGATGAAGACCATGATCGTGGTCAGCACCACCTCGCGCCGCGACGGCCAGACGACCTTGCCGACTTCGGTTCGCACCTGCTGGAGGAAGGTGAAGGGGTTGGTCTTGGCCATGGGTCACGTCCGTGGATTGCGTTGCGGGCGAGATACGCCGGATACCTGCCGATTTCAAGGGAAAGGGCGCATCCGCGCATCCGGCCTGGCAGGGGCAGCAGGACTCGAACCCGCGACCCTCGGTTTTGGAGACCGATGCTCTACCAACTGAGCTATACCCCTAGGCCTGCACGCCGATTACGGCATGGGCCTTGGGGGGTCAAGGGGGCGCGGCGCGATTGCCGCCGGTTTTCCGGACCTGTCCCCGGCACAAAGCAAAACGCGCGGGGTTTCCCCCGCGCGTTCCGCGTCACCCTTGCGGGATCGGATCAGGCGATGATCTTCGAGACGACGCCTGCGCCGACGGTGCGGCCGCCTTCACGGATGGCGAAGCGCAGCTTCTCTTCCATCGCGATCGGGGCGATCAGCGTCACGTTGAACTTCAGGTTGTCGCCCGGCATCACCATCTCGGTGCCTTCCGGCAGCTCCACCGTCCCCGTCACGTCGGTCGTGCGGAAGTAGAACTGCGGACGGTAGTTCGCGAAGAACGGCGTGTGACGGCCGCCTTCTTCCTTGGTCAGGATGTAGGCTTCCGCCTCGAACTTCGTGTGCGGGTTCACCGACTTCGGCTTGCACAGCACCTGGCCGCGCTCCACGCCGTCACGGTCGATGCCGCGCAGCAGGACGCCGACGTTGTCACCGGCTTCCCCACGATCCAGCAGCTTGCGGAACATTTCCACGCCCGTGCAGACCGACTTCTTCGTGTCGCGGATACCCACGATCTCGACTTCGTCGCCGACGTTGATCACGCCACGCTCCACACGACCGGTCACAACCGTGCCGCGGCCCGAGATCGAGAACACGTCTTCGATCGGCATCAGGAAGGGCTGATCCACAGCACGCGCCGGCGTCGGGATGTAGGTGTCGACCGCCGCCATCAGCGCGCGGATCGAGTCTTCCCCGATGTCCTTGCGCTCGCCGATCATGGCCTGGTGGGCCGAGCCCTTGATGATCGGGATATCGTCGCCGGGATAGTCGTACGACGACAGCAGCTCGCGCAGTTCCATCTCGACCAGCTCGAGCAGTTCCTCGTCATCCACGAGGTCGATCTTGTTCATGTAGACGACCATGTAGGGAATGCCCACCTGACGGCCGAGCAGGATGTGCTCGCGCGTCTGCGGCATCGGGCCGTCCGAGGCGGCGCAAACGAGGATCGCCCCGTCCATCTGCGCGGCACCCGTGATCATGTTCTTCACATAGTCGGCGTGGCCGGGGCAGTCGACGTGGGCGTAGTGACGGTTCTCCGTCTCGTATTCCACATGCGCGGTCGAGATCGTGATCCCGCGGGCCCGCTCTTCCGGCGCGCCGTCGATCTGGTCATAGGCGCGGAATTCGCCGAAATACTTCGTGATCGCCGCCGTCAGCGTCGTCTTGCCGTGGTCAACGTGGCCGATCGTGCCGATGTTGACGTGCGGTTTGTTACGTTCAAACTTTGCCTTTGCCATATCTTCGGGCCTTCGGATTGGGGGGCCCGCCGGGCCCTGTGCTACACGGGCGGCGAATTAAGCCGCCCGCAGGGGAAAATCAAGCCGAAAGGGCGCGTTTCACGTCGCGCCGTCACCGCTCAGGGCAGGGACGGTCCGGGGATCGGAACGATGGGCTGCGGCGGGGGCAGCGGCACCGCCTTCGCAGGCTTGGGCGCGGCTGTCGTGGCCGTGGTCGTGGCGGCAGTCGGCGCCGTCACCGCGGCAGGGGCGACCGCCGCACCGGTCGTCTCCGCGGTGGCGGGCACGGGGACCGCCCCGCCGGTCGGGAACCACTCGGGATGCTGGGCCAGCCATGCCTCGACCCGCTTCACCGCATTGTAGGACAGCACTTCCATCTGCTTCTTCTTGGTCCGCGTCAGACCCGACCCGATCACCGTGTCGCCCGACATCCCCTCGAAGACCGTGAACTGCTCGCCCTCGGGGTTCAGCTTCGTCTGCGTCGCGTCGTCCCAGATATTGGCCGTGATCACCAGCACCGACTTGGGCGCCGCCACCACCGGAATGCCGGGCGGGGCCAGCGCATAGCCGTCGACCGAGATGCCGATGTTATACAGCCTGCTGCCCTCGTACCGGCCAAAGCGTGCGGCGACCGCCTCTTTCATCACCGCTTCCCATTCCTCCGCCGATGCCTCGCGCGAGATCGGGACCTTCTGCACATTGTCCGCCACGACGATGTTCAGCCCCAGCGCGAAATCGCCCAGCGGGACGGGCGGTTCCTCCAGATCGTTCCCCGCGCAGGCGGCCAGCATGGACAGACCGGCGAAAAGGGCCACTCGGCGCAGGATCAGCATGGAATCTCCCGTGATGCTCGGCCCGCAGGCCATCACGGAACGGGATAGCGATTGCAGCCCCTGCGCGCAACGGTCGCCCTTTGCCGGTGGCCCCGCCCCGCCTATCTTTGCCCAAAGGAGACCGCCATGCCCCGCGACGCCACCCAAGGAGCCGACCGGACACCGCCCCTCCCCGTCCGCGTTCCCCTCGCGACGGAACCCTTGGGCATTTTCGGCTCGCTCCGTGCGGGACGGCGCAACGTGCTGGAACTGGTCCCCGAGATCGCGACCCACGCCCCCATCATCTCCAACACACGCGGCAAGCGCTGGCACATGGTGATGGACCCCGACGCGCTCCGCCGCATCCTGCGCGACAGGGTCGAGGACTATCCCAAGTCCGACGTCACCAAACTCATGCTCTCCCCCGCCATCGGCCGCTCGCTGTTCATCGCCGAAGGGCAGGACTGGCTCTGGCAGCGACGCACCGCCGCGCCGGTGTTTTCCCACCGCAACGTGTCAAACCTCGCCCCCGTGATGACCGCCGCCGCCGAACGGGCCAGCGCCCGCTTTGCCGCCGCCGCAGGCCGCGCGGCGGATGCCTTCGACGAGATGGTCACCGCCACCTTCGAAGTGATCTCGGATGTCACCTTCTCGGGCGGCGAAGGCTTTGACCGCGATGCCGTCCACCGCGCCATCGACGCCTATATCGGCCAGACCGCCAAGATCTCGCTGCTCGACATCATCGGCGCCCCCGCCTGGGTGCCCCGCCCCGCCCGCCTCGTCGCAGGGCCCGGCATGCGCGACATGAAGCGCATGGCCGATGCCACGATCGACCGCCGCCGCACCGATACCGCCGCCAAGGCCGTGCCCGATCTGCTCGACCTGCTTCTCGCCGGCGAAGACCCCAAATCCGGCCGCAAGATGACGACCGAGGAGCTGCGCGACAACCTCCTCACCTTCATCGTCGCGGGGCATGAAACCACCGCCCTCACCCTGTCATGGGCGCTCTACCTCATGGCCTTCGACCAGACCGTGCAAGACCGCGCGCGGGCCGAGGCGCGGGCCCTCCTCGGCACCCGCGCCGCCACCGCCGCCGACGTGCCCGCACTTCCCTATATCCGCCAGATCGTGGACGAGACGCTCCGCCTCTACCCGCCCGCCGCCTTCCTGTCGCGCACCGCACAGGTCGCGGACGAACTCTGCGGGCGCGAGGTGCGCCGCGGCGACACCGTCATCCTGCCCATCTACGCCCTGCACCGCCACCGCAAGCTCTGGTCCGACCCCGACAGCTTCAACCCCGACCGCTTCGCCCCGGGCCACCGGACCGACCGTTTCGCCTTCCTTCCCTTCGGCGACGGCCCCCGCATCTGCATCGGCGCGAATTTCGCCGTGCAAGAGGCCGTCATCATCCTGTCCACGCTGCTGTCCCGCTTCCGCTTCACCGCAATACCGGGACGCGATCCGCGGCCCGTCATGATCCTGACCCTCCGCCCCGAAGGCGGCGTCTGGCTCCGCGTCGAACCGGCCTGACCCTGCGCTGCTTGACCCTGCGTCAATTTCGCATCGCTCCGCACCGACCTTTTGCATACAATACACTTCCAGGTTGCCAACCGGGAAGCCGCCATTATCTTTACCGTTGAACGGGCACCGGGCCTGCGCCCCCTCCGGCCCGTTCTGGTGCCTTATCGAGTGTTCGTGTGCCGGTGTTGTAACGAGTGAGCGTCCGGAACGGTTTGCTGTTCCGGACGGGTCACAGGCGCCGGACAGCCGGACAGGCACGGACCGGCAGCGCAAAGCGCGCTGAAAAACCCTCCCGCCGGACAGAATTGCATACAAACCGCTAAAACTCCGCCCCCGCGCGCCGTTCCTGCATCTGATGCCGGATCGGGGACGCCCCCCTGTCCGCGCTCGTTCGGTAACGAGTGCTGCGTCCGGAACCCGCGGTTCCGGACGCCCCGTTCCCCTCAGTCGCAGATCCGCTTCAGCGAAAGCCACTCCGCCTCGTCCAGCACGGGCCGGCCCGCCGCGCCGCCAGCCCCGCGCGCCGCCTCGGCCCTGCTGCCGCTGGCCGGATGGGTCGACAGGATCTCGGGCACATCGCCCCCCATCGCCTCGATCCGGTCAAAGAACGCGGCCAGCCCCCCGGTCCCGATCCCTGTCCGCGCCAGAAGGTCAAAGGCAAAGGCATCCGCCGCCGCCTCGGCCTCGCGCGTGTAGGACGCGCTCAGGATATGGTCGCCCAGCACCCCGATCACCGTTCCCCCCGTCACATCTCCGAAAACCAGCGCCAGTATCCCCGCCGACCCCGCCGCACGGAATGCCAACCGCACCGGATCGCGCGCCTCAACATGGCCGATCTCGTGCGCCAGAACCCCCGCCACCTCCTCGGCGCTCTCCGCCTCGTCCAGCAGCCCGCGGACGATGACGATCTGCCCGCCCGGCGCGGCAAAGGCGTTCAGCATGTCATGGTCCAGCACCGACAGCTCGATGTCATAGGCCAGCCCCTGCCCCTCGGTCAGACGCCGTTCCATCTTTTCCAGTGCCGCCAACCCCCGCGCCCCGTCACAGGCCAGCGGCTCCTCTCCCCCCAGCAGGCCTTCGATCTGCGCGACGACCGCCTTGCCGAAGGCCACCTCCTGCTCCGGCGGCAACTGCTCGGCCAGCACGTCGGAAATCCGCGGCAGAAAGCCGAACAGGATCGCCGCCAGCGCCGCCACCGCCAGCACCACGCGGACCGCGATCTTCCGTCCCGTCCCGCGCCGCACATCCCGCCGCGACAGGGCGGGCGCATTGGCCCGCACCCAGCCCGCCAGCGCCCCCTCGGCCAGCACAAGCCGTGCCGGATCATGCGGCAACTCGTCCCCGCCTTCGTCCATAAGGGCAAGGACCAGCCCCTCGCCCTCGATCCGCCGCAACCGCTCCAGCGGCCAAATCTCGCGGCCAAAGCGCAGCGCCCGCCCGTCCGGCGCCACCTCCGCCTCCACCGCCTGCCGCCGCGCGCTTTGCCCGTCGAACCAGACCGCTGCCTCGGCCGCGGGCAACATCAGAACGCCCCCCCGATATCCAATGCATCGGCAAAACCTTCCGCATCCGCCCCGCCATCGGCCCCGCGCTGCCGCACCGCCTCCAGCGCGCCTGCACCCGTCACTGTGACGCTCCCGATGAAATGCCCGAGGATCGGCTGGCTGATGAACACAAGGCCCAGCGCGCCGAACACCGTCAGCAACAGCAGATAGGACGCCGCCCCCAGAACCGCGACTTCCACCTGCACCAGCTGCGAGGCGCTCTCGATCCCTGCCAGCATCGTCCCCAAGGGCGCAAAGATCATGGCCGAGGCAAGCCCGCCCAGAAGACCCGCGATGAAGGCCCCCTTGATGTACAGCCAGATCACCGTGCCCGTCGCGGGCATGGCGCGAAACCCGACCCCGCCGTCCAGCATCTTGTGCGACATCAGATAGGCAAAGGCCCGCACGCGGTAGACGACGAACCCGATCGCCGCCCAGACCAGCCCTGCGATGACCAGAAACACCGGAAATCCCCCGCCCCCCGCGATGCCCAGCGCCGCCCCCGCCAGACAGAGGACGATCCCCGCCACCACATGCCCATAGGCAGGATAGAGCCCCCTCCAGCTTCCCCCCTGCCGGAACCGCGACGTCCCGTACCATGTCCGCTCTGTCATGAAGGCCTCCAGCCGGAAGGTCATCAGCGGCCAGAGCAGCCCCAGCGACAGCACCACCAGCAGCAGATACCCCATCGCGCGCAGCGTATAGGCCCCCGCCGCATTCTCCATGGCAAGGCGGATGCCGCGAAAGCGCGTCCGCGCCAGCTTGTAGCGGCGCGACCTGTAGGCGGCAAAGACCATCAGCGGCAGCACGGCGACAAAGGAAAGCAGGATCGAAATGCCCTGCGCGAATTCCTCCAGCCGGTTCTGCGGATCAAGGACAAACCGGATGCCCACCGCGAACAGCACAAGCTGCACCACCGCCAGATAGATGGCCAGCACCACCACCGACAGCAGAAAGCCCAGAAACATCTCCAGACCGGTGCCCGTGAACTCGAACCCGTCCCCGTCCAGCCGCACCTTGGACCAGACATGCCGCCGGATGCGCGCCTTGCCCCAGAAACGATAGACGCCCAGCGTCAACAGCCCCAGCACACCCGTGCCCAGCGCCAGCGGAAACAGCTTTGCAGGATCACCCAGATAGCCGACCTTGGCCTCGCCCTCGTGACCCATGCAAAACCGTCCCCGACATCACGTCATGTAAACCTGTTGTCCCGCGGAAATCCGCGCGGGGCCATCTTGCCCGCCCCCGCGCGCGGGCCGGACCATTCCGTCAGATCCATCTCGGTCCGTGTCCGCCCGGCCGGATCCTTCCACGTCAGCCCGTCCGCCAGCGTGAAGGTCATCGCATCCGACAGCCCGCCATCCTTGTACTTCTGCAACCGGACGCCCTTGCCCTTGGCCATCTCGGGCAATTCGGCCAGCGGGAAGACCAGCAGCTTTCGGTTGTCGCCCACGACCGCGACCGTATCCCCCGCCACCCTGCGGCACAGCGCGGTCTTCACCCCGTCCTTGACGGTCAGCACCTGCTTGCCCGCCCGCGTCTGCGCCAGCACCTCGTCGGACGGCACGACAAACCCGTCGCCCGCCGTGGATGCCACCAGAAGCTTCTCGCCGGGGCGGAAGATCATCAACTCCACGATCTCCGCCTCGTTCGGCAGATCGACCATCAGACGCACAGGCTCGCCCATCCCCCGCCCGCCGGGCAGGTTGGCCCCGAGCAGCGTGTAGAACCGCCCGTTGGAGCCCACGAGCAATATCTTGTCCGTCGTCTCGGCGTGGAAGATGAACCGCCCCTCGTCGCCGTCCTTGAACTTCACGTCCGAATCCAGCGCGACCTGCCCCTTCATGGCGCGGATCCATCCCATTTTCGAACATATGACGGTGATCGGCTCCCGCTCGATCATCGCCTCGAAGGGCACCTCCTCGACATCGCCCATCTCTGCAAATGTCGTGCGGCGCTTGCCCTCGACCGTATCCTTCCCGAACTTCTTGCGGATCTCCTCCAGCTCCGCCCCGATCTTCTTCCACTGGCGCTTCTCGCTCTCCAGCAGATCGGCCAGATCGGCCCGCTCCTTCATCAGCTCGTCGCGCTCGCGGATCAGCTCCATCTCCTCCAGCCGCCGCAAGGACCGCAGCCGCATGTTCAGGATGGATTCCGCCTGAAGCTCCGTGAGTTCCCCCTCACCCTCAGGCGGCGAGACATAGTCCTTCTCCGACGTCGCCCGCTTGTGGTCCTTGGACCAGTCTTCCGCCATCAAGGCGCGCTTGGGGTCGTCGTCATAGCGGATGATGTCGATCACGCGGTCGAGGTTGAGGAAGGCGATGATGAAGCCTTCCAGAACCTCCAGCCGGTGGTCGATCTTCTCCATCCGGTGTTCCGACCGCCGCCGCAGCACGTCGCGCCGGTGGTCGAGGAAGGCCCGCAGCACCTCTTTCAGGGAACAGACCTTGGGCACCTTGCCGTCGATCAGCACGTTCATGTTCAGGCTGAACCGGATTTCCAGATCGCTGTTCTTGAACAGCGTCCCCATCAGCATGTCGGGCTCCACCGTCCGCGCCCGCGGCTCCAGAACGATGCGCACATCATCCGCCGATTCATCCCGCACATCGGCCAGCAGCGGGATCTTCTTCGTCGTGATCAGTTCCGCAAGCTTCTCGATCAGCTTGGACTTCTGGACCTGATAGGGAATCTCCGTGACCACGATCTGCCACGTCCCGCGCCCCAGATCCTCCACCTCCCACTTGGCGCGCAGGCGGAACGCCCCGCGGCCCGTGCGATAGGCGTCAAGGATGCTCTCCTTCGGCTCCACCAGCACGCCGCCCGTCGGGAAATCCGGCCCGGGCACGAAGGCCACCAGCTCCTCGTCGCTGATCCCGGGATTGCCCAGCATCGCGTGACAGGCCCCGATCAGCTCGTCCAGATTATGCGGCGGGATGTTCGTCGCCATCCCCACGGCAATCCCGCTCGACCCGTTGGCCAGCAGGTTGGGAAAGGCCGCCGGCATCACCACGGGTTCTTCCAGCGTGCCGTCGTAATTCGGGCGGAAGTCCACGGCGTTTTCCGCCAGCCCTTCCATCAGCACTTCGGCAATCGCCGTCAGCCGCGCCTCGGTATAGCGGCTGGCGGCGGGGTTATCCCCGTCGATATTGCCAAAGTTCCCCTGCCCGTCCACCAGCGGGTAACGGACGTTGAAATCCTGCGCCAGACGCGCCATCGCGTCATAGATCGCGGCATCGCCATGCGGGTGATAGTTCCCCATCACGTCGCCGGAAATCTTGGCCGACTTGCGGAATCCCCCCGTCGCCGACAGCCGCAACTCGCGCATCGCGTAAAGGATTCGCCGGTGCACCGGCTTCAACCCGTCCCGCGCATCGGGCAGCGCGCGGTGCATGATGGTGGACAGCGCATAGGTCAGATAGCGCTCGCCAATCGCACGGCTCAGCGGTTCGGCAACAAGGATCGGCTCTATCTTGGGGTTATCGGGCTTGTCTGACATGGATGTTGTGTAATTCGCCGCGCGCCCCCGGTCCAGCCGGAAATCCGCACCGCGCGGAACCCCGAACCGAACCGGGCGTTGAAAGAATCAGCGGCGACTCACGTCTGGGTCGTGCTAGGCCAAGGCTGTAACCCGTTAGGCTGGAACACTGCCATGTTCAAATACCTCGTCATTCTTGCAGGCGCATTCTACGCAACCCTTCTCATCGGCGGCGAGGACCGCGGCCAGCAACGCATGGGCCTGCAAGGCGCCTACGATACCCCGCCCGCCCCCGCCCCCGTCATCGCCAAAGCCCCCGAGATCGCCCCCGCCCAGACCGCGGCCGCCGAAACCGTTGCCCCCGCGGATTCCTTGCGCATCCTGCCACGCCCGACCGACAGCGCCGCCACGGTCCAGCCCGCCACCCTCACCCCCGAAGCGCCCCCCGCCGATGACCTGCGCGTCATTACGGCCGAGGCCGCGAATGTCCGCGACGGCGCCAGCCGCAACGCCGCCGTCATCGGCCGGCTCGAAAATGGCGAGGTGGTCCGCATCCTCGAAACCTCTGGCGACTGGGTGCATATCCGCATCGAAGGCGACGGCATCGACGGCTACGTCCACCGCCGCCTGATCTCCACCGACCCGCCGCCGCTGACAGCGACGACGCTCTTCCCTGCGGTGGATTGAACCGGAACGACGCTCCCCCAAGCGGGCGGCCATCGCCGCCCGCGCCGCGACCGCTTTCCACCCGTCCCGCCCGTGCGCCCCCGCACGGGCCGCCCCCGCCCCCCGGGCGGCGGGGGCGACAAGCGCCCCCACCGGGGCGGAGGCGTCCCGTGCCCCGAGCGTCAGGCAAGGTGAGAACCCCTTGCGGCCTCAAAGCCTCAGCCGCAATCGGACCGGCAAAACTGTCCACCGGACAGTTTCGCGTCGGTCCTCTGGCCCCCCCACAGCCCAAGGTTGCCAAACCCCCGACCCTGCGCCACAAACACCGCCAAACGTGCAGCAGGGCAGGTATTATGCGTTCCATCCTCCTCACCGGATGCTCCTCGGGCATCGGCTACGACGCCGCGCGGACACTGAAATCCCGCGGCTGGCGCGTCTTCGCCACCTGCCGCCAGCAGGGCGACTGCGACCGCCTGATCGCCGAAGGCTTCGAAAGCTTCCCCCTCGACTACGCCTCCGAAGATAGCATCGCCGCAGCCGTCGAAGAAACCCTGTCCAGAACCGGCGGCACCCTCGACGCCCTCTTCAACAACGGCGCCTTCGCCTGCCCGGGTGCGGTCGAAGACCTCCCCCGCGGCGCCCTGCGCGAAATCTTCGAAACCAACCTCTTCGGCTGGCACGACCTCACCTGCCGCCTGATCCCCACCTTCCGCGCACAGGGCCACGGGCGCATCATACAGTGCTCTTCCGTCCTCGGCCTTGTCGGGGCGAAATGGCGCGGCGCCTATGTCGCCACGAAACACGCCCTCGAAGGCCTGACCGACGTGATGCGGCTGGAAATGGAGGGCACGGGCATCGACCTCATCCTCATCGAACCCGGCCCCGTCGCCACCCGCATCCGCGCCAATGCCATCCCGCATTTCGAAAAGTGGATCGACTGGGAAAACTCCGCCCGCCGCGATGATTATGCCGCCCTCCTCGACCGGCTCTACAAACCGCAGGCGAAGAAGGACCGCTGGGAACTCCCCCCCTCGGCCGTGACGGCAAAGCTGATCCACGCCCTCGACGCCCCCCGCCCGCGCGCCCGCTATTACGTCACCGTCCCCACCCATGTCGCGGGGTTCCTGCGGCGCCTCCTGCCCACGCGCCTGCTCGACCGCGCCATCGCCAAGGGCTGATCCGTCCTGCGCGGCGTTTTGGCCTTTCGCCTTTTCCGCCGCCGCCCCTACATCACCCCTCAGAACGAAGGGAAACACCATGCTCTCCGACCCGCTCTTCATCGTCGCCGCCCTCGCGGCCCTTGCCGTTCTTGCCATCCTGATGGTGGGCATCGGCGGCTTTGCCAAAGGCGGCGACTTCAACCGCAAACACGCGAACCGCATCATGCGTTACCGCATCATCGCGCAGGCCATCGCCGTCGCGCTGATCGTGGCCTTCGCCTATCTGAACTCGAAAGGCTGAACGAATGGTCGTCCTGTCCAAGATCTACACGAAAACCGGCGATGCCGGCGAAACCGCCCTCGGCAACGGCGCCCGCGTGGCCAAGCACGCCACCCGCGTCTCGGCCTATGGCACCGTGGACGAAACCAACGCCACCGTCGGCCTCGCCCGCCAGCACGCGACCGGCGATATGGACGCGGCCCTTGCCCGCATCTCGAACGATCTCTTCGACCTCGGCGCCGATCTCTGCACGCCCGACATGCACCTTGACGCCACGCTCCCCTACACCCCGCTCCGGATGCAGGAGGCACAGGTGAACCGCCTCGAACGCGAGATCGACGCGATGAACGCCCGCCTGCAACCCTTGCGCAGCTTCATCCTGCCGGGCGGCTCGCCGCTTGCCGCGCAGCTTCACCTCTGCCGCACCGTCTGCCGCCGCGCCGAACGGCTGACGGTCGAACTCGCCACCATGGAATCGGTCAACCCCGAGGCGGTGAAATACCTCAACCGCCTGTCCGACTGGTTCTTCGTCGCGGGCCGCATCGCCAATGACGACGGCAAGGCAGACGTCCTCTGGGTGCCCGGCCTGACCCGCGAGGGCTGACCGGAACGGAAAACGCGACGTCCCGACGCGTTTCCCTGTCGTATTTGGTCTGTTGCATCGCAGCGTGACGGTCTAACTACGCTGTCGAGAGCTTGGAAGGCCCGCGCTTCGGGCCGTCAGAATGGAGAATTGCGCGATGAAGGTGCTCGTGCCTGTCAAACGTGTGATCGACTATAACGTGAAGGTCCGCGTCAAGGCGGACGGATCGGGCGTCGATCTGGCCAACGTGAAGATGTCGATGAACCCCTTTGACGAGATCGCCGTGGAAGAGGCGATCCGTCTGAAGGAAAAGGGCATCGCGACCGAGGTCGTCGTCGTCTCCATCGGCGTGAAGCAGGCGCAGGAAACCCTGCGTACCGCGCTTGCGATGGGTGCCGACCGCGCCATCCTGATCGAAGCCACAGCCGACGTGCATACGGACATCGAACCGCTCGCCGTCGCCAAACTGCTGGCGGGTGTGGTCAAGGAGGAAGGCCCCGGCCTCGTCCTCTGCGGCAAGCAGGCGATCGACAATGACATGAACGCCACCGGCCAGATGCTTTCGGCGCTGCTGGGCTGGTCGCAGGCGACCTTCGCCTCGGAACTCGCCGTCGAAGGCGACACCGCAAAGGTGACACGCGAAGTCGACGGCGGCCTGCAGACCATCGCGGTCAAGATGCCCGCCATCGTCTCGGTCGACCTGCGCCTGAACGAACCGCGCTATGCGTCGCTTCCGAACATCATGAAGGCCAAGGCAAAGCCGCTCGCGACCAAGACCCCCGCCGATTACGGCGTGGACGTCGCGCCGCGCCTGTCTGTCGTGAAAACGGTGGAACCGGCGGGCCGCAAGGCCGGCGTGAAGGTGGGTTCGGTCGACGAACTCATCGCGAAACTCAAAGACGAAGCGGGGGTGATCTGATGGCCGTTCTTCTTCTCGCCGATGTGAATGATGGCGCTCTGGCAACCGACGCCGTCGCCAAGGCACTTGCTGCGGTAAAGGGTCTGGGCGAAGTCCACATCCTCGTCGCAGGCACCTCCGCCGCCGCTGCGGCGGAAGCCGCCAAACTCGACGGCGCATCGAAAGTGCTGCACGCCGATGACGCGGCCTATGACCATGGCATGGCCGAACCCACCGCCGCGCTGATCGTGTCGCTGGCTGGCAACTACAGCCACATCGCCGCCGCCGCGACCGCGTTTTCCAAGAACGTCCTGCCCCGCGCCGCGGCGCTGCTCGATGTCATGGTGATCTCGGACGTGACCGCCGTGGTGGACGCCGACACCTTCGAACGCCCGATCTACGCGGGCAACGCGATCCAGACGGTGAAATCCTCGGACGCCAAGAAGGTGCTGACCGTCCGCACCGCCTCGTTCAACGCCGTCGCGAACTCCGGTTCCGCCGCCGTGGAAAAGGTCGCCGCCGCCGCTGACTCGTCCCTGTCCAAATGGGTCGAAGACAAGGTCGCCGCCTCCGACCGCCCCGAACTCACCTCCGCCGGCATCGTCGTCTCGGGTGGTCGCGGCGTGGGCTCTCAGGCCGACTTCGCCCTGATCGAAAAGCTGGCCGACAAGCTCGGCGCCGCCGTCGGTGCCTCGCGCGCCGCGGTCGACTCGGGCTATGCCCCGAACGACTGGCAGGTCGGCCAGACCGGCAAGGTCGTCGCCCCCCAGCTCTACGTTGCCGTGGGCATCTCGGGCGCGATCCAGCATCTGGCGGGGATGAAGGACTCCAAGGTCATCGTCGCCATCAACAAGGACGAAGAAGCCCCGATCTTCCAGGTGGCCGATTACGGCCTCGTGGGCGACCTCTTCGCCATCGTTCCGGAACTGACCGAGAAGCTCTGACACGGGACGGGCAAAGCCCGTCCTGCAGGGGGCGCCGGGGAAACCCTGCGCCCCTTTCGCTTGCGCGGCTGACGGACCGCACCACCCGTCCTACCCCATCCCCCGCAACACCCCCGCCAGCAGCCCCGCCACCTCGGCATGCACCGCCACCCCCGGCAGCCCCCGCGCCGCAGGCTCTGCCATCGCCGGATAGACCATCCCCTCGGCCCCGGCCGCCCGCGCCGCCGCACTGGGCACCGCCAGCACCAGCCCGTCCGTCACCGCCGCCACCGCCTCCACCATCGCCTGATCCACCAGCAACGGCTCGCCCACCGGTGCCTCCACCCGCGCGCGCGGCGGATGGTCCGCCATCCACAGCAACACCTTCCGCCCCGGAATCCGCTCCATCAACAGCCCCATCCGCGACAGCCACGCCGCCTGCACCTCTTCAGCCAAGATGGAAAACCGCTCCGGCCCCGCCGCGTGCAGCGCCCGCAGCATGTGGCGGGTAAAGGCGAAGTCGGTGAAATCCACCCCCCGATAGACCGCCTGCAACACCGCCGAGGCCTTGACGAACCGGTCATTCCGCCGCGGATGCACGCCATAGAGCCGGTTCGTCAGATCGCTGGCCGCAGGCACCTGCACCACCGTCACCGCGGCCCGCTCCACCACCTCCATCACCGACGGATCGCCCAGCCAGGCATCCGGCCCCGCATTGGGACAGCCCAGATTGACCACCAACCGCCCCAACTCGCGCTCCAGAAGCGCGGGATAGGGCGCGGGAACATAGCGCCCATATGTCTCGATCCCGCCCAGCACGGCGATATAGTCCCCCGCCAGATCCCGCTTCGGCCCCCGGAACAGCAACCGCGACCGCCCGTAACGGCACGGCTGGTAATCCAGCGCCCCGTCCTCCGGATACGCATAGGCCATCGACCCACCCCCGATTTTCACAACACCCGCCGCCACTCTGGCCCGCAGGGAATGAACAAACCGCTAAAGTCGCAATTTGCCGCGATCTTTCCGCATCCCGCCCGCCCCGCCCGCCCTTGCGCCCAAGGGCAGCGGGTGCATAAGGTCATGCCCGACAAGAAGGAGCAGTCACATGGCAGAGATCCGCACCGTCGGCATCGTGGGCGCAGGGCAGATGGGCAACGGCATCGCCCATGTCTTCGCGCTGGCAGGCTATGACGTGCTGCTGAACGACATCAGCCAGACCAGCCTCGACAAGGCGCTCGCCACCATCGAAAAGAACATCGACCGCCAGGTCAGCCGCGGCAAGGTCACGCCCGAAGACCGCGCCGCCGCCCTCGCCCGCATCCGCACCACGCTGAAACTCGCCGACCTCGGCCCCACGGACCTCATCATCGAGGCCGCGACCGAACGCGAAACCGTGAAACAGGCGATCTTCGAAGACCTCCTGCCCCACCTCAAACCCTCGACCATCCTCACCTCGAACACCTCCTCCATCTCCATCACCCGCCTTGCCAGCCGCACCGACCGGCCGGAAAAGTTCATGGGCTTCCACTTCATGAACCCCGTCCCCGTGATGCAGCTGGTGGAACTGATCCGCGGCATCGCCACCGATCAGGAAACATGGGACACCCTGCACGAGGTCGTCCGCAAACTTGGCAAGACCGCCGCCAGCGCCGAGGATTTCCCCGCCTTCATCGTCAACCGCATCCTGATGCCCATGATAAACGAGGCCGTCTACACCCTCTACGAAGGCGTCGGGAACGTGAAATCCATCGACGAGTCGCTGAAACTCGGCGCCAACCACCCGATGGGTCCGCTGGAACTGGCCGATTTCATCGGGCTCGACACCTGCCTTGCCATCATGAACGTGCTGCATGACGGTCTGGCCGACACCAAATACCGCCCCTGCCCCCTGCTGACCAAATATGTCGAGGCCGGATGGCTCGGCCGCAAGACGCAGCGCGGCTTCTACGACTACCGAGGCGAGGTGCCGGTCCCAACCCGCTGATCCGGCGCGAGGTGTGTAGGGGGTGACAGGGTGATGACGACAAGGCCGCAGGATCACGGGAACACAGCGCTTGCCCTCCTCGCCCGCGCGGCGGCAGGGGGCGAGGCGCCCCCCCGCGACGTCATCGACGCCGTCCCGCCCGACGCGCTGGCCCGTGCCACCCTCCTTGCCCACCGGCGCGGCCATGACGACACGGCAACGCTCCTCCTTGCCCATCTCTCGCGCCGCGCGCCCGACCTCTTCGCCCGCACCTTCCCGCAGACCATCACCACGGGCGACCGCCTGCGCGCCCTCGTCCGCCACATCCGCTCGGGCGCGGCGGGGCGGACCTCGCTCGGCACGCGGCCAAAGGCGATGCTGCGCGACTGGATCGACCGCGCCACGGTCGGCGACCTCCTGCTTGCCGCCATCGGCACCGCCCCCTCGCTCGCCGACATCATCCGCATGGTCCACCCCCGCCCCGCCACGCCCGAACGCGCGGCGCTCTACCGCTGGCTCATCGGGCGGCGCACCGACCCCGCCACCCTGCCGGCCGACCTGCAAGCCCTCATCGCCTTCCGCGACAACCCTGCGGGCGACCCGCCCGACCTGCCGCTCGACCTGTTCCTGCCGGTCACGCAATATGACACCCCATGGCAGGGCCTTGCCCCCGCGCAATGGGCCACCATCGCCCGCCGCCTGCCCGTGGCCGATCTCGCCCGCCGCGCGAACCTGCTGCACCGCAAGGGCGCCTTCACCGATCCCGACACGCTGGCCCAGGCCGCCGCCCGCCTCTCCGATCCCGCGGCCATCCGCGCCGCGGGCCTTGGCCCCGTCCGGCTCTTCGCCCTGCTCCGCGCGCTGGACGCCGACGCGCCCGCCGCCCTGCATGCCGCGATGCAGACCGCCGCCCTCGCCGCCCTCGACGCCGCCCCCGCCACCACCGGCGCCTTCCTCC
Source organism: Paragemmobacter amnigenus (assembly GCF_009908265.2). Taxonomy (GTDB): domain Bacteria; phylum Pseudomonadota; class Alphaproteobacteria; order Rhodobacterales; family Rhodobacteraceae; genus Paragemmobacter; species Paragemmobacter amnigenus. Next base: position 135,002 of record NZ_JAAATX020000003.1, read on the forward strand.
TCTGCGCCGATGCCTCGATGGCCATGACCCGCCGCGCCACCGCCGCGCGACGGGGCGCCATCACCGCGCTGCATGGGCACGAGGCGCTGGACCTCCTGACCGCAGCCCTCACCCGCGGCAACCGCGACGCGCGGCTGATGCCCTTTACCGACACGGCCTTCGACATCACCCGCCCGACCGAAGGCCCCCTCCCCACCCGCGCCAAATCGCTGGCCGCTGTGCGCAAGGGCGGCAGCAATGCCGCCATCCCGCTGATGGCGCTGGCCACCATGCGAAAGACCATCGACACCATCGTCCTCGTCACCGCAAACACCGCATGGGGCGGCACGGTGACGGACAAGGACGCGATGGCAACCGCATGGCAGCGCATCCGCGCCCACAACCCGCGCGCGCGCCTCCTCTGCCTGCGCCTGCGCCCCGACATGCCCGAGCCCCTGCCCCTGACCCTGCCCGACGGGCCGGACGTGCTGCACCTGACCGGCTTTTCCGACGCGGTGCTGGACCGGATCAGGGATTTCCTTGCAGGGCGCGACGAAACCGCCTACCTCACGGGGGATGACGCGACGCCCGGGGGAATGCGCGGCTGACGGAGTTTCATTGCGAAACTGGACCGCACCTTGTCCCCCGGGCAGCGCCTGCCGGAGCAAGGATTTTCTGGCGAAAATCCTTCTCCCGAAGTTTCTGCGAAACTTCCCGCACCCCGACGGACCGCATCACGCCCCGCGCCCGATCCTTCGCCAGAAGGATCGCCCCAAGATTTTTCGCAGAAAAATCTTGCCCCCGAAGGATTACTTCCGCAGCCCCAGCGTATGCGCGCGCAACCACGCAAGGAACCCGCGCGGGTTGCCTTCCCATTTCTTCAGCTCGTCCGCCGGAATGGGCGCGCCAATCACGGGGCGCGTGGGTTTGAACAGGCAGCGCTTGATCTCGTAGAGCAGCAAGCCCTGCCGCAGCGTATCGCCCAACTGGTTGGCGATCTGGAATGCGCGGGAATTCTGGCCGGGGAAATAGACGGGCAGGATCGTCGCGCCCGAGGATTTGACGATCTTGTGGGTAAAGACGTTCCACTCGCCCTCGACCGCAGGCCCCCACCAGCCCTCGCTCATCGCCACCTTGCCGGCGGGGAACAGGATGATCACCCCGCCCGCCTTCAGATGCCGCATCGTCTCGTCCCGCATCTGCAGGCCCAGCTCGCGCGCATTGTCCTCGTGCGGGAAGGGCACGGGGATCATGAATTCCTCGATCTCGGGAATCCCCGTCAGCAGCGACCGCGTCAGGATCTTGAAATCCGACCGCACCCGCGTGACCATCTCGGCCAGCACCATCCCGTCCACCAGCCCCGAGGGATGGTTCGACACCACGACCAGCGGGCCGGTCTTCGGGATCAGCGCGATCTCCTCGGGCGGGGTCTGGATCGTTATCCCCATCTGCCGGATCGCCTTGGGCCAGAACGGCGCGCCCTGCGGCGCGCCCGTCCGCTCGAACTCGCGGATCAGGCGCAGCAGCGTGACCTTGGCCGTCAGCCATTCGATGGTGCGGATCGTGTTCGCCTTCAGCGGGTTCTTGAACGTGCCGGCATAGGACAGCCGGCTCATGTCATAGGGCCGTTCCGCCCGCTCCGCCCTGCGGCGTGCCAGCTCTTCCTCGCTCACCTCGAGGGTGCGGACATCTTCGCTCTGCGACGTATCACTCACGCGGGGTCTACCTTTCGCGTCCGACGCGCCTCAGTAGTCCTCGCCGAAGCGGTTTGCAACCAGCGCCTCCAGCGCATCCGCCAGCTTCTCCGCCTCTGCGCCGGAAGTCGCCACATCGATGCTCGTCCCGCGCGAGGCGGCCAGCATCAGAAGACCCATGATCGAATCGCCCGACACGGTCATCCCGTCCTTGGACACCTGCGCCGCCGCGTCATGGCTTTCCACCACTTCCACGAACTTGGCCGAGGCCCGCGCATGCAGGCCCTTCTCGTTGATGATCCGCAATGTCCGTGCCGTCATGGTCCCCGCGCTCACGCCCCGCCGCCGAGGTCCAGACTGTTGATATACTTGCGCCCCGCGTCAAGCGCGGCGGCCACCGCCTCCGGCACGGGCAGCTCGCGCGACTTGGCCAGCTTGATCAGCATCGGCAGGTTCGCCCCATAGACGATGCGCCGGTCCGGCCCGCAACAGGCCATCAGCGACAGGTTGGACGGCGATCCCCCGAACATGTCGGTCACCACGACGACCCCCGCGCCGGTATCGACCGAATCCGCCGCCGCGCAGATTTCGGCCTGCTTGGCGCTGCGGTCATGCTCGTCCTCGATCGCGATGGCGCGCATCGCGTCCTGCTTGCCCACGACATGCTCGACCGCCGAGAGATATTCCCGCGCCAGCCCGCCATGTGCCACGATCACGATACCGATCACGCGCCTGTCACCCCGTTGCCAAGGCTGGCCCCAGCCACCCTGCGTTCCAGTTCACGATGCCGTTTTGACACCGGCCAGCCCGCCTCTGCAAGCGCCTTGCCCAGAATTTCCGCAACCGCGACGCTACGATGCTGCCCGCCGGTGCAGCCGAAACCGATCGACAGATGCGCCTTGCCCTCCGCGACCGAGGCCGGCAGCAGAAAGGTCACCAGACCCTGCACCCGCTCGAGGAACTCGCCAAAGCGCGGATCGGCACGGACATAGTCCTCCACCGCCCGATCCCGCCCTTCCAGATCGCGCAATCCCGCCTCCCAATAGGGGTTCCGCAAGAAGCGGCAGTCGAACACCATGTCCACCCCCCGCGGCAGCCCCCGCTTGTAGCTGAAGCTCTGCAAGGACACCGCCAGCCGCGCCATGACGCCACGGTCGAACCAGCGCGCAAGCTCCGCCTTCAGGTCATGCGGGCTCATCTCGCTCGTATCGATCAGGTGGTCCGCCCGCACACGTATCGGCGCCAGCAGGTCGATCTCGCGCGCGATCCCCTCGGCGGGCGTCTCGGCCGGTGCCAGCGGATGGCGCCGCCGCGTCTGGCTGTAGCGGCGGATCAGTTCCGGCACCGCGCAATCGACATAGACCAGATCCAGCGCCACCCGCGGATCGCGCGTCAGCCCGTCGATCATCTCGATCAGCGCCGTCACGTTGAAATCGCGGTTGCGCACATCCAGACCCAGCGCGATGGGCCGCCCCAGCGGAGCGCCCTCGATCAGCCGCGGGATCAGCGACAGGGGCAGATTGTCGATCACCTCGTAGCCCAGATCCTCCAGCGCATCGATCGTCGTCGACCGCCCCGCGCCCGACGGACCTGTCACCAGAACCAGACGGTGCTCCTCGCCCGCGCCGCCCCCGATGGCCGAAGTGCCGTCCTGCATCCTTTCGGACCCCGTCATTCCCTGCGCCCTGCCCTGACATAGTGCAGCAGCGCCGCGGGAAAATGGGGGCCTTGCTGCCCGAGCACAAGGGACACTGTCCGTCCGAGGTATGTCACCTCCCGCAGGGGCGGCAAACGCATCCCTTCTGTCTGTCCCAGATCGACCACCACCCGAACCGCCGCCCCGTCCAACGCATCCGCGGCCAGCAACCCCAGACCCCGCGCCTCGATCATCCCGCGGATCGCGGGCGGGCAACTGGCCCAAAGCGCCCCGTCGCGCAGCGAAAGCGTCACGCGGTCATCGGCCACCAGCCGCGCGCCATGGGCCATCAGCGCCAGCGCCAGCGAGGATTTCCCCGATCCCGACGGTCCCGTGACCAGAACGCCCCGCCCCTCGACCGCCACGCAGGTCGCGTGCAGCGTCAGGACGTCCCCGCTCACACCGGCAGACCCACCACAAAGCGCGCGCCCAGCGGATCGGAATTCACGTCGGCATGCGTCGGGCGGATGTTCTCGGCCCAGATCACGCCGCCATGCGCCTCGACGATCTGCTTGGAAATCGCCAGACCCAGACCGGAATGTTCCCCGAACTGGCCCTGCGGGCGCTCGCTGTAGAACCGCTTGAACACCTTGGTCAGCGCCTGTTCCGGTATCCCCGGCCCCGTATCCTCGACCACGATCAGCACGCGGTTCTCGCGCCGCCGCGCCCAGACGCGCACTGCGTCGCCATCCTCGCAAAAGCTGATCGCATTGGTGATCAGGTTGACAAAGACCTGCGCCAGCCGCGCCTCCAGCCCGCGGATCAGCACCGGATCGGCGGGGAAGTCGGTGATGAACTCCACCCCCTTCTCGCGCGCCTGCTGGCCCAGATACTCGGTCAGGTTGGCCAGCGTGCGGATGAGGTTGAACTCCTCCTCCTCCTCGCGCACCAGCTCGCTGTCCAGCCGCGATGCGTTCGAGATGTCGCTGACCAGCCGGTCCAGCCGCCGCACGTCATGCTCGATGACCTCCAGCAGCTTCTCCTTCTGGTCCTCGCGCTTGGCCAGCCGCATCGTGCCGACGGCCGAGCGCAGGCTTGCCAGCGGGTTCTTGATCTCGTGCGCCACATCCGCCGCGAACTGCTCGTTCGCGTCGATCCGGTCATAAAGCGCCGCCACCATGCCCCGCATGGCGACCGACAGCCGCCCGATCTCGTCCGGCCGCGCCGCCAGATCCGGAATCCGCACCCGCCCCGGCGCCATCTTGCGCGCGTCGCGGTCACGGCCAAGCTCTGCCGCCGCCGCAAGGTCCGACAGCGGATTGGCGATGGTCGAGGCAAGGACAAGGCTCAGACCAAATGAAATCATCAGCGACACGATGAAGACCATCAGCACCTGCTCGCGCTCGCCCCGCGCCAGCGCGTCGATCCCCGCCTGATCGCCCAGCACCGCGACCACGCCCACGACCGTGCCATTCACCGTCACCGGCTCGGCCACCGCGAAAAGAAGTCCGCCATCGGGACCGCGCCCGCTGATCTGCACGCCCTCGCCCTTGGTCGCGGCCGGCAGCAGCGTCTTGACAAGGATGAAGCGGTCCGCGTCGCCGTCGCCCGCCCCGCCCAGAAACAGCCCCGCCACCCCGTTCCACAGCGCCGACAGCGTATCGACGATGGGCGTCGCGCGCGGTGCCGCACCCTCGGCCAGCGGCGCGCCGGTCTTTTCCGCCAGCACCTCGCCCGTGGGCGATATGGCATAGGCCGTCACCCCCGTCCCGACCGGTGCCGTCTCCAGCAGTCGCGCCATCCGCGCCGCATCCAGCGCCGCGCCATCCTCGACCGCCACCGCCTCGAACATGTCGGCGACCAGCTGCGTCTGCACCACCAGCGCCTCGTTCCGCATCGTCAGCAGACTGTCGCGGAACGGGTTCAGGAACAGCACACCCCCCGCCAGCACCAGCAGTGCCAGCAGGTTGAACATCATGATCTTCCGCGCCAGCGGCGACCGGTTGAGCGAGACGAACCCCCGCCGGTCACGGCTCGCCCGCAGGGCCGGATCGACCAGCCCCTCGGCCGAGGTCCAGTCCTCCCCAAGGACGACATCGCCCGGACGTGCCGGACGAGCTTCCTTCCCGATGCGCGGTGCTGCGGTCATTTACTCTTCGTTGTAGCGATAGCCGATTCCGTACAACGTCTCGATGGCCGAAAAGTTTTCGTCCACCGCACGCATTTTCTTCCGCAGCCGCTTGATGTGGCTGTCGATCGTCCGGTCATCCACATAGACCTGATCGTCATAGGCCACATCCATCAGCTGGTCGCGGCTCTTCACGAAACCGGGCCGCTGGGCCAGTGCCTGCAACAGCATGAATTCCGTCACGGTCAGCGCCACATCCATGCCCTTCCACGTCACCGAATGGCGCAGCGGGTCCATGCGCAGGTTGCCCCGCTCCATGATCTTGGTCTCTTCGGTCGTGGCGACCTCGCCACTCGCGATGGCATCCTGACGGCGCAGCAGCGCGCGGATGCGCTCCACCAGCAGGCGCTGGCTAAAGGGCTTCTTGACATAATCGTCCGCGCCCATCCGCAGGCCCAGAACCTCGTCGATCTCGTCGTCCTTGGACGTCAGGAAGATCACCGGCATCGTCGTCTTCTGCCGCAGCCGCTGCAGCAGGTCCATGCCATCCATCCGCGGCATCTTGATGTCCAGCACCGCCATGTCCGGCAGACGGCGGTTAAAGGCATCCAGGGCGGACTGCCCGTCATTATATGTCTCGACTTCGAACCCTTCGGCTTCCAGCGTCATCGCAACGGAAGTCAGGATGTTCCTGTCGTCATCGACAAGCGCGATCCTCGCCATAATGGTTATCCTTTACTGCCCGTAGGTTTGTATTTTTCCAACATAGTCATTTTTCCGCCGACGGGAATCAACCGATAAGTGCGAATCGCGTCAAATGCGCGGCGGAACCGTCGCGGAAAACCCACAGGGCGGGCGGAATTGCACCAGCCTCTCCGCTCTGCATCAATTGATTGCGCTAAACCTCGGGTGGTTGCGCTAACTGTGCCATTGCGTCCTGTTCCATTGCGGCAAGTGCATGTTATAGCCCGATTATGGCACCCCCCCTTGGCCCGGGGGCTGACATCCGATCCCCCGGCAAATACCCCTGCCCGGATCGGTGTTTTCGGGAACTGACATGGCCGGTGCGACCCCGGCCGCAGGAGCTTGCAGGATGACGAACGGACGCGTGAACCCCGCGCAGGAACTGGCACATCAAGGCATCACCGGTCTGGGGAACGTCTATTACAACTACCTCGAGCCCGCCCTCGTGGAAGAGGCCGTCAAGCGCGGCGAAGGCCGTCTGGGCAAGGGCGGCGCCTTCCTGTGCTCCACCGGACAATTCACGGGCCGTTCGCCCAAGGACAAATTCGTCGTCCGCACGCCTTCGGTGGAAAACACCATCTGGTGGGAAAACAACGCCCCCATGGCGCCCGACGCCTTCGACCGGCTCCATGCCGACATGCTGGAACACATGAAGGGCCGCGACTATTTCGTGCAGGACCTCTATGCCGGCGCCGACCCCGTCCACCGTCTGGATGTGCGGGTCGTCACCGAACTGGCATGGCACGGCCTCTTCATCCGCCACCTGCTGCGCCGCCCCGACCGGGCAGAGCTGGACCAGTTCGTCCCCGAATGGACCATCATCAACTGCCCCAGCTTCAAGGCCGACCCCGCGCGCCACGGCTGCCGCACGGAAACGGTGATCACGCTCAACTTCGAGCGTAAGCTGATCCTGATCGCCAACACCGCCTATGCGGGCGAGAACAAGAAGTCGGTGTTCACGCTCCTGAACTACCTGCTGCCGGAAAAGGGCGTCATGCCCATGCACTGCTCGGCCAACCATGCCGTCGGCAACCCCGTCGACACGGCCGTCTTCTTCGGCCTGTCCGGCACCGGCAAGACCACGCTGTCCGCCGCCCCCGACCGCACGCTGATCGGCGATGACGAACATGGCTGGTCCGACCGCGGCTCCTTCAACTTCGAAGGCGGCTGCTACGCCAAGACCATCAACCTCAACGCCGAGGCGGAACCCGAAATCTACGCCACCACGCACAAATTCGCGACCGTGGTGGAAAACATGGTCTACGACCCCGAAACGCTGGACCTCGATTTCGACGATGACAGCCTGACCGCCAACACCCGCTGCGCCTATCCGCTGGACTACATCTCCAACGCATCGGCCACCGGCCTTGGCGGGCACCCCAAGAACGTCATCATGCTGACCTGCGATGCCTTCGGCGTCCTGCCCCCCATCGCGCGGCTGACCCCCGCACAGGCCATGTACCACTTCCTGTCGGGCTTCACCTCCAAGGTTGCGGGCACCGAACGCGGCGTGACCGAACCGCAGCCCACCTTCTCCACCTGCTTCGGCGCGCCCTTCATGCCGCGCCGGCCCGAAGTCTATGGCAAGCTCCTGCAACAGAAGATTGCCAAGCACGGCGCCACCTGCTGGCTCGTGAACACCGGCTGGACCGGCGGCGCCTATGGCACGGGCAAGCGGATGCCGATCAAGGCCACCCGCGCGCTGCTCTCTGCCGCGCTCGACGGTTCGCTCGCCTCGGTGGACTTCCGCCGCGACCCGAACTTCGGCTTCGAGGTTCCCGTGGCCGTCCCCGGCGTCGATGCCCAACTGCTCAACCCGCGCGACACCTGGGCCGACAAGGCCGCCTATGACGCGCAGGCTGCCAAACTGGTCGACATGTTCTCCAAGAACTTCGGCCAATACGTCCCCTTCATCGACGAGGACGTGAAGGCCGCCGCCATCGGCTGACGCCCGCCGCAACGCGCGCGCAAAAGAAAACCGCCGCAGCCGTCACGGCCTGCGGCGGTTTTTGCATTTCCGGCGGCTCACCAGACGACCAGCCGCCCCGTGTCATACCCGTTCCACTCGAGGATATCCCGCGCCGCGACCAGCCGGTCCTGCGGCAACGCCCCGCCACGGTTCAGGATGACACCGAAACTGCCATCCGGCGTGCCGATGACCAGCGTGCGTGTGTCCACATCGACCCACAGCACCCACCATTCGCGGTCCAGCGGCGCAGGTGCCTTGCCCGCAGGCGTCATCCGCCCCGGTCCCGTCACCGCCAGCGGCCCGCCATAGCGCAACTCCTCCCCGCCCAGACACAGCCGCGCCGCGACCGACAGCCCCGCACCATCCCGCCGGAACTCGGCCCCGCCCGGACGGCACCCTTCGGCCCCGAACGCCGCCACCTGCGTCCAGCGCCCCTCGATCTGGGCCATGTCCATGACCGCGTTGGAATAGATCGGTCCCTTGGCCCTGAACCCCTCGATCCGCGCGGGCGCGGTGGAACAGGCCACCAGCAGCAGCGCAGGCAGGACAAGCCGGATCAGTCGATGCAAAGCGTCACCTCCGCGCCCGTGTCCATCAACACGGCGTTGCAGCCGAACATCGGCGTGATCGGGGCACAGCTGCGCGACCGCGCCAGACATTCCCCCTCGCAATCATCCTTGGAGTCACAGGATTTGCCCGAATCCCGCGTGGGCCGGACACAGGCCATCGCCCCCGATCCCGTGCCGCTCCAGATACCCTTGGTCTTTTCACAGGCGATCTGCGCCTGCGATTTCGGCGCGGGCGCGGGAGGCGCGGCCTCCGCCTCTGCCACCGGCACCACGTCCACGGCGGCCCCAGCCGCCACAGGCCGCGCCCGCGGCCTCGGCCCATCGCCCGCCGCGGGCACAGCCACCGCCCCGACCGCAGCCGCCCCTGCCGCCGCAGCCACCACCGGCGGCGCGTCCAGCGTCGTGGTCGTCACCGTCCCGCCCATCACCGGCCCATCCGCCAGCGGCACCGCCGCGCCATCCGCATCCGCGCCCGCCCCGCGCCCGGGCAGCGACAACTGGCAGGCCGCCAGCGGCAGGATCAGGCAAAGCAATACAAGACAACGACGCATGGCACAGGGTCCGACCTAGAGGCTGACATCGCCCCACATGGCCCGATCCCCGACCGTAGCGCAACCCCGACACCGTCCCCCGCCCGATCACGTTTCGCGCGCCCCCTTCCGCCCCGCCCGAAGGCGGGCTAGCCTCGCGCCATGCCGCTCCGCTTCACCCTGCGCCAACTGGAATACCTCGTCGCCGTCGCGGAATGCGGCTCGGTCGCGCTGGCTGCCGAACGCTGCCATGTCTCCTCGCCCTCCATCTCGGCCGCCATCGCCCAGCTGGAACAGGAATTCGGCCTGCAACTCTTCATCCGCCGCCACGCGCAGGGCCTCTCGCTCACCGAAGGCGGCCGCCAGTTCACCGATGCCGCCCGCGCCGTCCTCGCCGCAGGCGCGGGCCTGAACGACCGCGCCGCCGAACTGACAGGACAGGTGCGCGGCCCCCTCGCCGTGGGCTGCCTGCTGACCTTCGCGCAAGTCGTCCTGCCCCATCTGCGCCGCAGCTTCGCCGCCGCCCATCCCGCCGTCGACTTCCGCCAGTCCGAACACGACCACGCCGGCCTGATCGAGGCGCTGCGCCACGCCACGATCGACGTCGCCCTCTCCTACGACCTCCAGATTCCCTCGGACCTCGATTTCCTGCCCCTCCTCCCCCTCGCCCCCTATGCCCTCCTGCCCGAGGACCACCCGCTGGCCGGTCGCGCCACCGTCACGGCGGCGGACCTTGCGGCCCATGACATGGTCCTGCTCGACCTGCCCTATTCCGCCGACTATTTCCTCTCCTTCTTCACCGCCGAAGGGCTGCGCCCCCGCATCGCGGAACGCACCCGCGACATGGGCGTGATGCGCGCCATGGTCGCCAACGGCTTCGGCTATTCCATAGCCAACATCCGCCTCGGCTCGGACCGCGCCCCCGACGGGCGGCGTCTGGTCTTTGTCCCGCTGGAAACCGCCCAGCGCCCCATGCGGATGGGGCTGATCCTGCCCGCAGGCGCCCCGCGCCGCCGCGCCGTCGCGGCCTTTGCCGACCATTGCCTGTCCACCGTGACCGACGCCATGCTTCCCGGCCTCGTCTCGCCGGACGGTTGACGCATCGCCCGCGCCACATAGATCGCGCCCCATGACACGCTCAGCCCTCATCGTGGCCCATGGCCAGCCCTCGGACCCCGCCCCCGCCGCGGCGGAGATCGCCTTCCTCGCCGCCAAGGTGCAATCGCTCATGCCCGACTGGCACGTCCGCGCGGCCACGCTGGCCGACCCCGCGGCGCTGCCCGCCGCCACCGCAGGCAGGGCGCAGGGGCTGGTCTATCCGCTCTTCATGGCGGGCGGCTGGTTCACCCGCACCCACCTGCCCGAGCGTCTGGCCACCGCAGGCGCCACCGGTTGGCGCGTTCTCGACCCCTTCGGGATCGACCCCGCCGTGCAATCCCTCGCCGTCACCGTGGCGCGCGACGCCGCCGCCCGCCTGCACCGCAGCCCGCAGGACACCACCGTCCTCCTCGCCGCCCACGGCTCCTTCCGCAGCCCCGCCCCCGCCGCCGTCGCGGCCGATGTCGCCCACCTCCTGCGCGCCGCCGGTTTCGCCCGCGTCGAACCGGCCTTCATCGACCAGTCCCCCCGCATCGCCGAAGTGGCCGCGACCCTACCCGCAGGCAGCCTCGTGCTCCCCTTCTTCGCCGCCCGCGGCGGCCATGTCACCGACGACCTCCCCGCCGCGCTGGCAGAGGCGGGCTTCGACGGCCACCTCCTGCCGCCCCTCGGGCTCGACCCGCGCGTTCCCGGCCTGATCCGCGCCGCCCTGCGTGCCGCCGCCCTCAGGCCGCCTTCATAGCGGCCGAGGCGACGACCAGCGCCTCGCGCGTCGCCTGCCAGACGCCGGGCACCTGCACCAGCCCCCGCGCCGCCCCCGCCGTATCGCCGGTCTTCAGCGCGGCCTCCACCGACACCAGCACCTCGCGCAGTCGCCGCGTGCCAAAGGTCCCCGCACTGCCCGCCATGCGATGGCAGATCCGCAGGATCTCTTCCCCCTCCGCTTCCGGTGCCAGCCTGCCCAGCGCCTCGACGCTCCGGTCGCCCTCGTCGATCAGGCGGCGGATCAGGCTTGCCGCCGTCACCGGCCCGACATGCCGCGTCAGATCACCCAGCCCCGCCGCATCCAGCACCGGTGCCGCTACGGCCTCTTCCTCCACCGCCTCGCCCGCGCCCCCGACGGCCCGTTCCACCGCCTCGAGCAGCGCCGCCTGCGCGATGGGCTTGGTCAGCGCCATATCCATCCCTGCCGCGCGGAAGGCCACCCGCTCCTGCGGCAGGGCATGGGCCGTCAGCGCAAGGATACGCGACCGCGCCGACGGACCGCCCCCCGACCGGATCGCCCGTGTCGCGGCAAGCCCGTCCATGCGCGGCATGGAAATATCCATCAGGATGACGTCGAAACCGCGCTCCGCGGCACGCTCCACCGCCTCCTGCCCGTCCGCCGCCTCGGTCACCCGATGCCCGCCCGCCTCGAGGAACCGCCGCAGGATCAGCCGGTTGATCTGGTGATCCTCCACCAGCAGGACCTCCAGCGCCACGCCTGCCCGCTCGGCCCCCTCCTCCGCGACGGCCACAGGCAGCGGATCGGCCACCGCCTCCCCCTCTGCCACCGGCGGCAGGGGCAGGCGCAGCCAGAACAGGCTCCCCTCTCCCGCCTCGCTCTCGGCCCCGATTTCACCGCCCATCGCCCGCGCCAGCCGCCGCGCGATCCCGAGGCCAAGCCCCGTCCCCCCCGCGCGCCGCCCGTAACTTGCATCCAGCGTCACGAAATCCTCGAAGATCCGCTCCAGATCCGCCTCCGCGATCCCGATCCCCGTATCGATCACCCGCAACTCCACCTGCCCGACGGCACCGCCCCTGCCTGCCAGCCGCTCCGTCTCGACCGTGATCTCGCCGCCGCGCGTGAATTTCACCGCATTGCCCACAAGGTTCAGCAGCACCTGCCGCACCCGCCCGGGATCGCCCCTCACCCGCCCCAGATCGCCCGACAGCCGCTCCACCCGCAGCCGGTTTCCCGCCGCCAGCGCCAGCCCCGCCTGATTGGCCACCGTCTCGTCCACCAGCCGGTCAAGGTCGAACTCCACCGCCTCCACCGCCAGCCCGCCCGCCTCGGCCCGCGACAGGTCCAGCACCGAATTGACATGCTCCAGCAGGATGCCGCCCGCCCCCTCCATCACCCCCATCAACTCGGCCTGCGCGGGCGTCAGCCCGCCCTTCCGCATCAATTCCATGGACCCCAGCAGCCCCGCCAGCGGCGTCCGCATCTCGTGGCTCATCACGGCCAAAAACTCGGCCTTTGCCTTTTCGCCCGCCAGCGCGCGGTCCAGCGCCCGCGTCAGGTCGCGCTCCGCCGCGCGCCGGTCCGAGATGTCGCGCACAAAGGCCACGACCAGCGCATCCCCGCCTTGCTCCATGTCGGATGGCCGCGCGATGGACACTTCCGCCGGAAAGACCGTCCCGTCCGCCCGCCGCGCATCGACCTCGATCCGCAACGGATCGGGCGAGATGCCGCGATTGCGGAGCGCCGTCACCATCCCCGTCTGCTGCGGCCCGTCCGCCGCCTCGGCAAACAACAGCTTCAGGGCGTTGCGCCCCATCGCGGCCTCGGCACTCAGCCCGAAGATCGCCTCCGCCGCCGGATTGAAGGCACGGATGGACCCCTCGGCATCCGTCACAACGATCGCATCCGCAGAGGTCGTCACGATCGTGGACAGCCGCTCGCCCGTCTCGCGCAGCGCGCCCGCCTGCGCCTGCGACCACACGAACAGCCGCGCCAGAACCACCGCCGCCCCGCCCAGCAGCGCTACCAGCAGCGCGACCAGCACCGCCAGCCGGATGAGCGTGGCCGAAATCGACTCGCGGTTCATATCCGACTGCGCCGCGAAATCCGACAGCGCGTTCAGCGTCATCTCCCGCGCCGCCGCCCGTATCGCGGGCAACTCCGCCCCCACCCGATCCAGCGCCTCCGCCAGCACCGGATCGGACGCATCGATCAGACCGACCCTCGAATCAAGATACCCGCGGATCAGCCGGTGATCGGCCATGTAATCCTCCGACGCCAGCAGCGGCGCATAGATCACGCTCTGCTCCAGCATCGAAATCCGGCTGTACAGGACGTTGAACCACCGCCGCACCTCGTCCAGCCGTTCGGAATCGGGGCTTGCCGACGCCGCAGCAAGGGCCTGCTGCAACCGCAGGACCTCGACCTCGGCCTGCATCATCACCCATTGCGTATTGTCCGAATTCGCCCGCTCCAGCGCCGCCAGCCGCAGCCGCACCTCCAGCGCCAGAAACACGATGGCCCCCAGCAACAGCACCGCCAGCAGCGCCGCAGGCAGCAGCCGCCACCTCCCCGCCTGCCGCCAGATCGCCGCAAGACCCGCAGCCTTCGCCATCCCGTCCGCCCATCCTGCCCGACACGGTGCCAAAGCTATTCCACATGGGGCTTGCGTTCCATGCCGATCTGCGGACGAATAAACAACAATGAACCCGCGACACGAGGCGGGCGTACGATGGAAATGTTTGATGCGAATTCTTTTGGCCGACGACCACGATCTGGTGCGCGAGACACTGGCCGCATTCCTTCTTGCCGAAGGCTTCGACGAAGTCCGCACCGTGGCCACCCTGCAGGCCGCCATCGATGCGCTGCATGCCCACGGCCCCTTCGACCTCGTCCTTCTGGACTACACCATGCCGGGCATGAACGGCTTTGAAGGTCTGGCCCGCGCCAAATCCGTCGCAGGCTCCACCCCCGTCGCCCTCATCAGCGGCACCACCCAGCGCGAACTGGCCGAGGCCGCGCTGCAGGCCGGCGCCGCGGGCTTCGTGCCCAAGACGCTCGCCAGCCGCGCCATGATCGCCGCCGTCAACCTCATGGCCGCAGGCGACGTCTTCGCCCCCATCTCCCTCCTCATGCAAGAGACCGAGATCGCCGAGGCGCTGCAAACCCTCACCCGCCGCGAGACGGACGTGCTGCGCGGCATCTGCGAGGGCAAGTCGAACAAGGAAATCGCCCGCGACCTCGACCTGCAGGAAGTGACGGTGAAACTCCACGTCAAGACGCTCTCGCGCAAGCTGGGCGCCAAGAACCGCACCCATGCGGCGATGATCGCCCGCGACGCGGGCCTCAGCTAGACCCGCCCCGCCCAAGCCTCTGGCCCTTGCCCCAAGGCCGCGCTAAACAGCGCGCGCATCGGCACGAAAAGGGCGCGACCATGGCACGGATTCTCATCACCTCGGCCATCCCCTACATCAACGGCATCAAGCATCTGGGCAACCTCGTCGGCTCCCAACTGCCCGCCGACCTCTTCGCCCGCTACATGCGCGCCCGCGGGCACGAGGTGATGTTCATCTGCGCCACCGACGAACACGGCACCCCCGCCGAACTCGCCGCCGCCAAGGCGGGCAAACCGGTCGAGGCCTACTGCGCCGAGATGCACGAGGTGCAAAAAGACCTCGCCGCAGGCTTCCGCCTGTCCTTCGACCATTTCGGCCGCTCCTCCTCGGCCCGCAACCACCGCCTGACCCAGCATTTCGCGGGGCGTCTGGCCGAAAACGGCCTGATCGCCGAAGTGTCGGAAAAACAGGTCTTTTCCATCGACGACAACCGCTTCCTGCCCGACCGCTACATCACCGGCACCTGCCCCAATTGCGGCAACACCTCGGCCCGTGGCGACCAGTGCGAGGAATGCACCAAACAGCTCGAGCCCACCGACCTGATCAACCCGCGCTCCTCCATCTCGGGCTCCACCAATCTGGAAGTGCGCGAAACCAAACACCTCTACCTGAAACAGCGCGCGCTGCGCGACAAGCTCGAGGCATGGATCGACTCGAAAACCGACTGGCCGATCCTGACCACCTCCATCGCCAAGAAGTGGCTCAATGACGGCGACGGGCTGCAAGACCGCGGCATCACCCGCGACCTCTACTGGGGCATCCCCGTGAAAAAGGGCGACCAGCCCTGGCCGGGGATGGAGGGCAAGGTCTTCTACGTCTGGTTCGACGCCCCCATCGAATATATCGCAGGCACCGCCGAATGGGCCGATGCCAACGGTCTGGACGATGCCGCATGGGAACGCTGGTGGCGCACCGACAAGGGCGCTGACGACGTCACCTATTACCAGTTCATGGGCAAGGACAACGTCCCCTTCCACACCCTCAGCTTCCCCGCCACCATCCTCGGCTCGGGCGAACCGTGGAAGCTTGTCGACTATCTCAAATCCTTCAACTACCTGAACTACGACGGCGGCCAGTTCTCCACCTCGCAGGGCCGCGGGGTGTTCATGGATCAGGCGCTCTCGATCCTGCCCGCCGACTACTGGCGCTGGTGGCTGCTCTCGCACGCCCCCGAAAACTCTGACAGCGAATTCACGTGGGAGAATTTCCAGGCCTCGGTGAACAAGGACCTCGCCGACGTCCTTGGCAACTTCGTCAGCCGCGTCACCAAATTCGCCAAATCCAAACTGGGCGAAACCATCCCCGCGGGCGGCGACTTCACCCCTTCCGAAACCGCCCTCATCGCCGACCTCGGCGCGCGCATCCGCGAATATGAATCCCTCATGGGCCAGATGGAGGTCCGCAAGGCCGCCGCCGAATTGCGCGCCATCTGGGTGATCGGCAACGAATACCTGCAATCCGCCGCCCCGTGGTCCGCCGTCAAGACCGACCCCGCACGGGCCGAGGCCATCGTGCGCCTCTCGCTCAACCTCATCCGCGTCTACGCGATCCTGTCGCGCCCCTTCATCCCCGACGCGGCCGCCACCA
This sequence comes from Paragemmobacter amnigenus, assembly GCF_009908265.2. GTDB lineage: Bacteria > Pseudomonadota > Alphaproteobacteria > Rhodobacterales > Rhodobacteraceae > Paragemmobacter > Paragemmobacter amnigenus. The sequence continues at coordinate 151,055 of NZ_JAAATX020000003.1, forward strand.
TGATGTCCGCCATGGGTTCGGACGACTGGACATGGCCCGACGACGTCCACGCCGCCCTGCGCGCCCTGCCCGCAGGCCACGCCTTCACCATCCCCGAAAACCTCTTCCGCAAGATCACCGACGAGGAACGGACCGACTGGCAGACCCGCTTCGCCGGCACCCGCACCTGACGGTTTTCCGTCCCCAAATATCCTCGGGGGGAGGCGCCCTCGGGCGCCGCGGGGGGCAGACAGCCCCCCTCCCCCGTCAGAAACGGAGCGCAGCATGACCCTCTCGACCACCCTCTTCGGCAAGACCGGCCAGACCGTCACCCGCTTAGGCTTCGGCGCTTGGGCCATCGGCGGCAGCTGGGGCGACGTCTCCGAAGACGATGCCAAGGCCACGCTCCACGCCGCCCTCGACGCGGGCATGACCTTCATCGACACCGCCGATGTCTATGGCGACGGCCGCTCCGAACGCATCATCCGCGACGTCCTGCGCGACCGCGGCGGCCCCCGCCCCTTCGTCGCGACCAAGGCAGGCCGCCGCCTCTCGCCCCACATCGCCGCAGGCTACACCCCCGCCAATATCGAAGCCTTCATCGACCGCAGCCTGACCAACCTCGGGATCGACTGCCTCGACCTCGTGCAACTCCACTGCCCGCCGACCGAAGTCTACTACACCCCCGCCCTCTTCGACGGGCTGGAAGCCCTCGTCGCCAAGGGCAAGATCGCCCATTGGGGCGTCTCGGTCGAAAAGGTCGAAGAGGCGCTGAAGGCCATCGAATATGCGGGCTGCACCTCGGTCCAGATCATCTACAACATCTTCCGCCAGCGCCCCGCCACCCTCTTCTTCCGCGAGGCACAGGCGCGCGGCGTCGCCACCATCATCCGCGTCCCCCTCGCCTCGGGCATGCTGACGGGCAAGATGACCGCCACCTCCACTTTCGCCGCCGACGACCACCGCGCCTTCAACCGGAACGGCGAGGCGTTCGACATGGGCGAAACCTTCTCCGGCGTGCCCTATGACGTGGCCCTGCAAGCGGTCGAGGAATTGCGCCCCCTCGTCCCGCAGGGCGCGACCATGGCCCAGTTCGCCCTGCGCTGGATCCTCATGCAGGACGCCGCCACCGTCGTGATCCCGGGCGCGCGCACCGCGGCGCAGAGCACCGCCAACGCGGGGGCCGACGCGCTCGCCCCGCTGCCCCCCGCCACGATGGACGCCTGCCGCGACATCTACACCCGCCTCATCGCCCCCCACGTCCACCACCGCTGGTGACAGGCGCGTCCCTCCCCCGCGCGGGGGCGCGCGGGACTTCGGGCGGCCATCGGTCCCCCGCGCGCCCCCGCCCCCCCGTTGCGCCAAACCGCCGATACCGTGCGCGGCGTGCTGACACCTTGCGGTACAGCCCTCTGCACAGCGGACGGTACACCCGTTTCCCCTCGCCCCCCGCCCCGCCGCATGGCATCATGCAACCGCCTGAACCGCGGGGTCCCCATGCCGCTCCTTCTCCTGATCGTGACCATCGGCGCCGCCGCGGGCTTCCTCGCCACCCGCTTCATGCGGGTCCGCACGGATGTCCCCACCACCATTGCCCTCGGCATCGGCGGCGCGCTGTTGGGCTGGCTCGCCCTGCGCTTCCTCGCTATCTTCCCCGGCTGGGCGGCCCTTGCCGTCGGGGCAATCCTTGGTGCCATGGGCATCATCTGGCTTTGGCAGACCTATACAGGCCGCCGCTAAGCCACTAAGAAATCAAAGGAAGTTTCAGTCGCGCTTGCGCGTCTCGGCCCGCGGCGCCCGCGCGCGATAGACCGGCAACCGCCAGCCCAGCGCCAGCGACCCCGCCCGCAGCACCATCACGACACCGGCGCAAAAGGCCAGCGCGACCCCCGCCGGCATCCCCAGCGCCACCAGCACCACCGCCACCAGCGCCCCCAGAAAGGCGCAGGTCACGTAAAGCTCGCCCTGCTTCAACACCAGCGGCACCTCGTTGCACACGACATCCCGCATCAACCCGCCCATACAGCCCGTGACCATCCCCATCACCAGAACCACAGGCCAGCCCAACCCTTCCGCAAAAGCCACCCCCACCCCCGCCGGAACGGCCACGGCCAAGGCAAAAGCATCCAGCCATTCCAATGCCTTATACCGGCTCTCCAGCCGGTGCGCGCCAAAGAACACCACCACCGCCGCCACCGCCGCAACCAGCAAAAGCAGCGGCTGCCCGATCCAGACCGGCTCGCGCCCCAGCATCACATCCCGCAGCGTCCCCCCGCCCAACGCGGTCAGCGCCGCCACGAAGATGAACCCCACCACATCCAGTTGCGCCCGGCTCGCCACCAGCGCACCGGTCAGCGCAAAGACCGCGACCGAGGCAAGGTCCAGAAAGGGCACCAACCCGATCACGCCTTCACCTTGCCCGTATTGCCCTTGAACGGCGCCATCCCCGCCCGCGCCAGCGCATCCGCCCGCTCGTTCTCCTCATGCCCCGCATGGCCCTTGATCCAGCGCCACTGCACCTTGTGCCGCGCCTGCGCCAGGTCAAGCCTTTGCCAAAGCTCGACATTCTTCACCGGATCGCGCCCCGCCGTGCGCCATCCGTTGCGCTTCCAGCCGTGGATCCACTCCGTCACGCCGTTTTTCACATAGGCGCTGTCCGTCACCACCGTGATCTCCGACGGCTTGGCCAGCGTCTCCAGCGCCGAGATCGCCGCCAGCAATTCCATCCGATTGTTCGTGGTCAGCGCCTCGCCCCCCGACAGCTCGCGCTCCTTCACCACGTCGCCCCCCTCGCGCGCGATCAGCAGCACGCCCCAGCCCCCGGGTCCGGGATTGCCCGAACAGGCCCCATCGGTATAGGCGAAAAGCTCTGGCATGGACGGCTCCCTTTCCTCCCCCTGTAGGAACATCCCCCCTGCGCGACAAGCCCCTTCATCTCGGCCCGAATACCCTGCAGGGTGAGGCGCGCAGCGCCGAGGGGGCGCACAGCCCCCTGATTTTTCGCAGAAAAATCGTCACTCCAGCAGGATCGGCACCGCCAGACAGGTCAGCACCACCGCGCTCAGCAAGACCCGCAACCGCATCCACCACGCGGGCGCCAACCCCTGCTGCGCAAAGAACCAGTCCAGCATCAAAAGCCCCGCGAAGCCCGCCCACAGATTCACCGCCGCGTTGGCCGGATCGCCATTAACCATGATGAAGCCCCACAGCGCAGGCACCACCGACAGCGCATAGCCCAGCGCCGCCTTCGCCCCCTTCGCCTTCGTGGCAAAGCCCCACAGCACGCCGGACATGAAGGACAGGATCACCACCCCGTAGGTCAGGCTGACATAGGTCCCGCGGAACATCGGCGGCAGCCATGCGCCCACCCATCCACCGCTTGCAGGCCAGACCACATTCGCCGCCCCCCAGAGGAACGGGATCAGCCCCGCAAGGCCGAGGGTCAGCGCGGAAACCGGAATTCCCTTCACGTCACGCAGGCTCCCGCAGGATGCGCGGCACCTTGAACTCCACGTTCTCCACCGCCGTCTCGACCATCTCGACCACCGTCTCGAACCGCGCGCGGAAGGCGTCGATCACCTCGTTCACTAGAACCTCCGGCGCACTCGCCCCTGCCGTGATTCCCACGCTGCGAATCCCTTCCAGCGCGCGCCAGTCGATATCCGTGGCCCGCTGGATCAGCTGCGCGTAAGGACAACCCGCATTCGCCCCCACCTCCACCAGCCGCTTGGAATTCGACGAATTCGGCGCCCCGATCACCAGCAGCGCGTCGATCTTCCCCGCCATGGCCTTGACCGCCATCTGCCGGTTGGTCGTCGCATAGCAGATGTCGTCATGCGCGGGCGCCGCGATCGCCGGAAACCGCGCCTTCAGCGCCGCCGCGATATCGGCGGTATCGTCAACCGACAGCGTCGTCTGCGTGATGAAGGCAAGCTTGGACGGATCACGCACAACCAGCCCCGCCACGTCCTCCACCGTCTCGACCAGCAGCACCTCGCCCTCCGGCAACTGGCCCATGGTCCCCACCGTCTCGGGGTGGCCCGCATGGCCGATCATCACCATCTGAAGGCCGTTCTCGTAATGCCGCGCCGCCTCGTTATGCACCTTGGTGACAAGGGGGCAGGTCGCATCCACCGCGATCATCTCGCGCTTTGCCGCCTCGGCCGGCACGGCCTTGGGCACGCCATGGGCGGAGAATACCACCGGCCGGTCCAGCGGGCAGTCGTCCAGCTCCTCGACAAACACCGCCCCCTTGGCGCGCAGCCCGTCCACGACGAATTTGTTATGGACGATCTCGTGCCGCACAAAGACCGGCGCGCCCCATTTCTCCAACGCCATCTCGACGATCTTGATCGCGCGGTCCACGCCCGCGCAGAACCCGCGCGGCGCGGCGAGATACAGGGTCAGGGGCGGCAGGCTCATCACGCATCCTTTCGGGCAGTCGCGCCAGAAATAGGCCGAAACCGGCGGGCGGTCCACCCGATCCTCACCCGATCACGCCCAGAACCACCAGCGCCAACACCAGATAGCGCCCCGTCTTGGCCAGCGCGACCAGCAGCAGGAACAGCCAGAAGGGCGTTCGCAACGTCCCCGCCACCACAGTCAGCACATCGCCCAGCGGCATCCACGACAAGAGCAGCGACCACACCCCCCAGCGGCCGAACCACGCCTCGGCCCGCGCCAGCGTGGCGGGCGACGGCCGCCACCGGTCCGGCAGGGGCAAGCGCGCCAGCCCCCGCCCCAGCGCATAGTTCACGCAGGACCCCAGCACGTTGCCCACCGAAGCCACGGTCAGGATCGGCCACAGCGCCGCAGGATCGGCCGCCAGCAGCCCCGCGAAGATGATCTCGGACTGGAACGGAACGGGCGTCGCGGCCACGAAGGCGGCGACGAACAGACCGAAAAGGGCAGAACCGAACAGCATGTCCCCCAGATGAGGCCCCGCACGACCAAGCGCAAGCCACAGCGGTCAGCCCAGACGGTTTTCCCAATCCTGCGCGAACCGCGCCATTTCGGTATCCGACGCAAAGGCCCTGCGCGGCACGATGACCACCTCGCCCCCCGTCGACAGGAAGACATGCCCCCCCGTCGCCATCACCACCCGCAGCGCCCGCGCGCCCAACGCCACGGGTTTCGCCTGCCCCGCCCGCCATTCCGCCAGCCGGTCGCCCGTCACCTCGAGCCGCACCTGCACGGCGCCGGCCAACCGCGTCCGCGCCCGCTTCGTCAGATCATGCCGCAACAGGACCCGGACCAGCGCCGCAGGCGCGGCCAGAACGACAAAGGCCATGGGCAGCGAATGCAGTATATGCAGGTCAAGCAGCAGATGCGACGCCGTGTTCAGCAGATACATCCCCGACAGACCCGCCGCGGCATAGGCCGCACGGTTGCGCCTGCGATAGCGCGGATCGCGCCGCTCCCATGACAGCGCATCGGCAGGCTCCAGCACATAATCCAGTACAAGGTCAGGGGCCCTGCCCTCCGGCACCGGCGACGGATCCCCACCCGTCACCGCGCCAGCCGGTTCCGGGGTCGTCACTTGACGTCGACCACAGCCTCTTCCCGCTCCATCGGGCGGGTTTCGCGGGGCGGGCGACCGATCACCTCGCGCAGCTCGTCCAGCTCGATGAAATTGTCGGCCTGACGGCGCAGTTCATCGGCGATCATCGGCGGCTGGCTGCGGATCGTCGACACGACCGACACCCGCACGCCCTGCCGCTGCAGGCTTTCCACCAGCGGGCGGAAATCGCCATCGCCCGAGAACAGCACGATATGGTCGACGCGCGGAGCCAGTTCCATGGCATCGACCGTCAGCTCGATATCCATGTTTCCCTTCACCTTCCGCCGTCCCTGGCTGTCGGTGTATTCCTTCGCGGGCTTCGTCACCATGGTGAAGCCGTTGTAATGCAACCAGTCCACCAGCGGGCGGATGGGCGAGTAATCGTCATTCTCCAGCAGCGCGGTATAGTAGAAGGCCCTCAGCAGCTTGCCACGCCGCATGAATTCCTGACGCAGCAGCTTGTAGTCGATGTCGAAGCCCAGAGCCTTGGCCGCTGCGTAAAGGTTCGATCCGTCAATGAACAGCGCAAGCCGTTCGTCTTTGTAAAACATTATAAGTTCCCCTCGAAAAAAGTTCCCCGAACGCGTCTTGAGTGGTCTACGGCAAAGTAGGAAACACGCGGTGAACGCGCGAAAAACTATCAGTACGGCATTCAGCTATTCAAGTTCGGCTATACGAAAGGGTACCATGTTGGCAGACGTCGACTCCTGCATTCTGATCGCGCTCGGCGCAAACCTGCCGCAGGCGGGCGAACCGCCGCAGGCAACCGTGCGCCGGGCACTGGACGACCTGTCCGCCGCCGGTCTGGCCGGTTTGCGGGCAAGCCGCTTCTACGCCACACCCTGCTTTCCGGCAGGGGCGGGTCCGGACTATGTGAATGCCGCGGCAGTGGCGCCGGTTCCGGCGGGTTGGGACGCTGCCCGCCTGCTCGGCCTGCTGCACGACATCGAATCGCGCCACGGACGCACCCGCGACACGCGATGGGGGATGCGGACGCTGGATCTCGATCTGCTGGCCTGCGGGGCCGCCATCCTGCCCGACCGCGCGACATGGGACCACTGGCACGACCTGCCGCCCGCAGAGCAGTCGCGCCTTGCCCCCGACCGGCTGATCCTGCCCCATCCCCGCCTTCAGGACCGCGCCTTCGTCCTCGTACCTTTGGCCGATGTGGCCCCCGACTGGCGCCATCCCGTAACAGGCCGCAGCGTTTCGGAAATGCGCGATGCCCTGCCTGCCCGTGACATTGCCGAAGTCCGCCCGCTGCCTGCCTGATTCAACGCTTGTCAATCCCCCATGATGCGACTAGATAGGCCACTCCATGCCCCCCATCCGAACTGGAGTCGCTCATGGCCCGCGTGACGGTCGAAGATTGCGTTGACAAGGTGCCGAACCGTTTCGAACTCGTGATGCTCGCCGCCCATCGTGCGCGCGAAATCGCGGCCGGTTCGCCGATCACCGTCGACCGCGACAACGACAAGAACCCCGTCGTCGCCCTGCGCGAGATTGCCGATGAAACCCAGTCGGCAGAGGTCCTGCGCGAACGCATGATCGAATCGCACCAGACCCAGATCGAGGTCGACGAACCCGAAGAGGACCAGATGGCCCTCCTCATGTCGGGTGAAATCGACCGTCCGATGCAGGACGACATGTCCGAAGAGAAATTGCTCCGCGCGCTGATGGAAGCGCAGGGCGACAACTGACACGGGCTCCGGCCCGTCCCGTGGGGCGGTGATGATCGACGTCGAAGACCTCATCGCCCTCGTCCGGAACTACAACCCGCGCACCAATGCCGACCTGATCCGCAAGGCCTATGCCTACGGCTTCCAGATGCATGACGGCCAGTTGCGCAAGTCGGGCGAGCCCTATTTCACCCATCCCGTCGCCGTCGCCGCCATCCTGACCGAACAGCGGCTGGATGACGCCACGATCATCACGGCCCTTCTGCACGACACGATCGAGGATACGCGGTCCACCTATTCCGACATCGCCACGATGTTCGGGGAAGAGGTGGCCGAACTCGTCGACGGTGTCACCAAACTCACCAACCTCCAGCTTTCCTCGGCCCAGTCGCAGCAGGCGGAAAACTTCCGCAAGCTCTTCATGGCCATGTCGAAAGACCTGCGCGTCATCCTCGTCAAACTGGCCGACCGCCTGCACAACATGCGGACGATCAAGTCGATGAAGCCGGAAAAGCAGGCGCAAAAAGCACGCGAGACGATGGAGATCTTCGCCCCCCTCGCCGGACGCATGGGGATGCAATGGATGCGCGAGGAACTCGAAGACCTTGCCTTCCGCGTCCTCAACCCCGACGCGCGCAACTCCATCATCCGCCGCTTCATCACGCTGCAACGCGAAACCGGCGACGTGGTGCACAAGATCACCGCCGACATCCGCAACGAGCTGGAAAAGGTCCAGATAGAGGCCGACGTCTACGGCCGCGCCAAGAAACCCTATTCCATCTGGCGCAAGATGCAGGAAAAGGACCTCGCCTTTTCCCGCCTGTCCGACATCTACGGCTTCCGCGTCATCTGCGGCTCGGTCGCGGATTGCTACCGCATCCTCGGCGTGATCCACCAGCGCTGGCGCGCAGTCCCGGGCCGGTTCAAGGATTACATCAGCCAGCCGAAAACCAACGGCTACCGCTCCATCCACACCACGGTGTCCGGCCGCGACGGCAAGCGGGTCGAGGTGCAGATCAGGACGCGCGAGATGCACGAAGTGGCCGAGGCCGGCGTCGCCGCGCATTGGTCCTATCGCGAAGGCGTCCGCGCCGTGAACCCCTTTGCCGTGGATCCCGCCAACTGGATCGCGCAACTGACCGAACGCTTCGACGCCGAGGATCACGACGAATTCCTCGAACACGTGAAGATGGAGATGTATTCGGATCAGGTGTTCTGCTTCACCCCCAAGGGTGACGTGGTGCAACTGCCGCGCGGGGCCACACCGCTCGACTATGCCTATGCCATCCACACCCGCATCGGGAACTCCTGCGTCTCGGCCAAGGTGGACGGCATCCGCGTCCCCCTCTGGACCCGCCTGAAGAACGGCCAGTCGGTCGAGATCATCACCGCCGAAGGCCAGCGCCCGCAGGCATCGTGGATCGACATCGTCACGACCGGCCGCGCCAAGGCCGCCATCCGCCGCTCCCTTCGCGAGGAAGACCGCGGCCGCTTCGTCAAGCTTGGACAGGAACTCGCCCGCGCAGCCTTCGACCATGTCGGCAAGAAATCCACCGACAAGGCGCTGCGCACCGCCGCCAAGATGCTGGGCCTTGCCGACGAACTTGACCTTCTCGCCCGCCTCGGCAGCGCCGAGATCACCGCGCGCCGCGTGGTGGAAACGCTCTACCCCGAACTCGTCCGCGCGCAGGATGACGAGGTCGACGCCGCGCGCCCCGTCGTGGGCCTGTCCGACGACCAGTCCTTCCGCCGCGCCCCCTGCTGCCAGCCCGTCCCGGGCGAACGCATCGTGGGCATCACCTATCGCGGGCAGGGGGTGGTGGTCCACGCCATCGACTGCCCCGCATTGGAAGAATTCGAGGAACAGCCCGGCCGTTGGGTCGACCTGCACTGGCATTCCGGCCGCCATGCCGCCGTCCATACCGTCAGTCTGGAGATAACCATTTCGAACGATGCCGGCGTGCTCGGACGGATATGCACCTTGATCGGCGAACAGAAGGCCAATATCTCGGACCTGAGGTTCACAGACCGCAAGCCGGACTATTATCGACTCATCGTCGATGTGGACCTTCGCGATGTCGAACATCTGCACATGGTCATGACCGCGCTCGAGGCCGAGACCGATGTCGCCCAGATTTCCCGTCACCGCGACCTGACGCGCAAGCCCTGACGGGCAACGGGAGAGAGACTTGGTTTTCAAGCGGCGCAATCCTCGGACCCTGTGGGGATGGACCCGCGAGATGGTCTATCCGCAAGGCGGGTTCAAACGCGCAACCCAATACGTGCTTCACCGGATGCGCCGCCTGCCCGACAGCCCCCACCGCATCGCGCGCGGGGTCTTTGCAGGGTCGATCGTGGGCTTCCTTCCCCTGCCCGGGATGCAGTTCATCGCCGCATGGCTTGCCTCGCGGCTGATGAAGGGAAATCTGCTTGCCGCGCTTCTGGCCACCTTCAACACCAATCCCTTGACCACGCCCTTCTTTGCGGTCCTCGCCATGACGCTGGGGCACTGGATGCTGGGCATCGAAAAGCCGCTCTCGCCGGAATATATCGGCATGGCCTTTGCCAATGCGGGCGCGGACCTGTGGTACAACGTGCGCGCCCTTTTCGGGCCGGAACACACCCGCTGGGACGGGCTTCTCCAGTTCTGGCACGAAATCTACGTGCCCTATTTCCTTGGTGCGCTCGGTCCCGGCCTGCTGCTGTCGCTGCTGTTCTACTGGCTGACGATCCCGCTTGTCGTCGCCTACCAGAAGGCCCGCGACGCCAAATCCCACGAACGCCACGAACGCCGCCGCAAACTGCGCGAGACTTTGGCGGCTGCAGCGGCCAAACTGACCCATCGCAACGATCCACCGCAGGGCACGGGGGATGACGACCCCCCTTCCGCGCCCTAGCTTCCCACCGATCCGTGACCACAGGAAAGACCGGCAGATGAAACCCCTCGGACGGCTCCGCCTCGGCGTGAACATCGACCATGTCGCCACCGTACGAAACGCCCGTGGCTCCGCATGGCCCGACCCCCTCCGCGCCGCCCTGCTGGCCGAGGCTGCGGGCGCCGACGGCATCACCGCCCACCTGCGCGAAGACCGCCGCCACATCCGCGACGCCGATATCGAGGCGCTGGTCGCAGGCATCTCCATCCCGCTCAACTTCGAATGTGCCGCGACGGCGGAAATGCAGGCCATCGCGCTGCGCCACAAGCCCCACGCCGTCTGCCTCGTCCCCGAAAAGCGCGAGGAACGCACCACCGAAGGCGGGCTCGACGTGGCAGGCGACCTTTCCCGCCTGACAGACTACATCGCCCCCCTGCGCGAGGCGGGCGCCCGCGTCTCCATGTTCATCGGCCACGACCCCCGCCAGATCGAGGCCAGCGCAAGGATCGGCGCGGCGGTTGTGGAACTCCACACCGGTCACTATTCCGAACTTCTCGCCGAAGGCCGCGAAGCCGAGGCGGCAGAGGAACTCGAAGGACTGCGCCGCGGGGCGAAACTGGCCCATGCGCTGGGGCTGGAGGTCCATGCCGGCCATGGCCTGACCTATGACAACGTGGCCCCCATCGCCGCCTTCCCCGAGATCATGGAACTCAACATCGGCCATTTCCTGATCGGCGAGGCGATCTTCCGCGGACTCGACGACGCCATTTCCGAAATGCGCCGCCGCATGGACACCGCCCGCGCCGCGATCTGACGGACGGGCAATCCCGCCCCCGACCACACCCAAGGCACTGCCCGCAAAGCGGCAGTGCCGACGCTTCCCCGACGCGTAAGGAAGGTCTGGTGCACGTAATTTTGGGTATAGGATGGATGGTGCTGCAAGAGAGGATTGAACTCTCGACCTCTCCCTTACCAAGGGAGTGCTCTACCACTGAGCTACTGCAGCGCCGGGTCGGTTGCGGGTGGCCCGCGCGACGTGGCGGGTGAATAGCCGCGTTCTCGGACGGGTGCAAGTGCAAACTCGCCCCTTTTTCCGGCACAATCTGGACCCTTTGTCCGGCATCGTATAGGAGGGGGCCATGAACCCGAAACCTCAGGAACCCAAGGCTGCCAAGGCTGCGAAACCGGCGTCGGTGACGACGCGGGACGAACGGCTGAAGGCCGCGCTCAAGGCCAATATGGCCCGGCGCAAGGCGCAGGCAAAGGCGCGGTCCACGGGACGGGCGGAACAGCATGACGGGGCGGACGACACCGCCCCCAACGAGAGCGAGTGAGGCGGGCATGGATTCGATTCTGGTCAGGGGCAATGGCGCGTTGAACGGGGTAATCCCGATCGCGGGGGCCAAGAATGCCTGCCTCACGCTGATGCCCGCCACGCTGCTGACCGAGGAGCCGCTGACGCTGACCAACGCGCCGCGGCTGTCGGACATCCGCACCATGACGCAGCTTCTGCAGTCGCTGGGGGCCGAGGTGGCGACGCTTCAGGACGGGCTGGTGCTGGCCATGTCGTCGCATGACATCGACAACCACACGGCAGATTACGACATCGTCCGCAAGATGCGGGCGTCGATCCTTGTCCTTGGCCCGATGCTGGCGCGGGATGGTCACGCCGTCGTCTCGTTGCCCGGCGGCTGTGCCATCGGCGCGCGGCCGGTGGACCTTCATCTGAAGGCGCTGGAGGCGATGGGGGCGGAGCTGGACCTGCGCGAGGGCTATGTCCATGCCAAGGCACCGGGCGGGCGGCTGAAGGGGGCGGTCGTCGAATTTCCCTTTGTGTCTGTCGGGGCTACCGAAAACGCGCTGATGGCCGCGACGCTGGCCAAGGGCACGACCGTGCTGAAGAACGCCGCGCGCGAGCCGGAGATCGTTGATCTGGCCCGCTGCCTGCGCAAGATGGGGGCCGAGATCGAGGGTGAGGGGACATCCTCCATCACCGTGCAGGGGGTGGACCGGTTGCATGGCGCGACGCATCCCGTGGTGACGGACCGGATCGAGCTGGGCACCTATATGCTGGTTCCCGCGATCTGTGGCGGCGAGGTGGAATGTCTGGGCGGAACGCTGGATCTTGTCGGCGCCTTTGCCGAGAAGCTGGACGAGGCCGGCATCAACGTCACCCAGACCGAACGCGGTCTGAAGGTCAGCCGCCGCAACGGGCGGGTAAAGGCCGTGAATGTCACGACCGAGCCCTTCCCCGGCTTTCCGACCGACCTTCAGGCGCAGATGATGGCGCTGCTCTGCACCGCCGAGGGCGTGTCGGTGCTGGAGGAAAAGATCTTTGAAAACAGGTTCATGCATGCGCCCGAGCTGATGCGGATGGGGGCCAGGATCGACGTGCATGGCGGCACCGCGACGGTGACGGGGGTGGACCGGCTGAAGGGCGCGCCGGTGATGGCGACGGACCTGCGGGCATCGGTCAGCCTGATCCTTGCCGGACTGGCGGCCGAGGGGGAGACGGTGGTCAACCGCGTCTACCATCTGGACCGCGGATATGAGCGGGTCGAGGAGAAGCTGTCGGCCTGCGGGGCGAAGATCGAACGGATCAAGGGCAACTGATGGCCGACGCGCGCTTTGAGGACGGGGAGGTCGGGCCGCTGAACCTTGTGGCGCGGGACGGGGATGATCTGGCGATCATTTCCGCGCTGGTGCAGGATGCCGTGCTGACCGGCGCGGACCTGAAATGGGAGCGCGGGAAGCGCAGATTTGCCTGTCTTGTCAACCGCTTCCGCTGGGAGGACCGCGAGGCCGCCGAGGCGGCGAAGCGGCCCTATGAACGGGTCCGCGCGCTTTTGGTGATCGAGGATGCGGGGGCGGTGCGGTCGCAGGGGATCGACCGCGGCGACCCGGAAACGGTGCTGTCGATCCTGTCGCTGGGCTGGGAGGCGGGCGAGGACGGGACGGGGGCGGTGACACTCGTTCTGGCGGGCGATGGCGCGGTGCGGGTGGAGGTCGAGGCGCTGGAGGTCACGCTGCATGACGTCACCAAGCCCTATGTCGCGCCGAGCCGCCGGAAGCCCGAGCATCGGGATTAAGCAAGCCTTTGAACCGGCGGGATTTTGTCCGGATCAGCCGTACCGGCCATTGTGCCGCTGGCTGTACCGCAGATTGTGCATACAAATTCCGGCAGGGTAGCGGGCCGGTTCATGGTTAAGCGTGCGCCAGCGCACAGGGGTCAGACCGGTCGCCGGAAGGTATAGGAGGTCGGGCGGTCATATCCCGCATGGGCCGTGGCGCCGGTTCGGGTAAAGCCGAGCGCGGTGAAGGTCGCGTGGTTGGCCGCCAGTTCGACGCGGGCCTGCAATTCCAGCGCGGGCAGGCCCAAGGCGCGGGCGCGGGTGGCGGCAATCCCGATCAGCGCGCGGGCGTGGCCCCTGCCCTGCTGCGACGGGTCCACCGCCAGTTTGCCGACATAGAGCGCATCGGCCTTGGGCGTCAGGAAGACGCAGGCGATGGCGGGGGCGCCGATCACCCAGACCTCGCCGCTGCGGGACTGGGCGGCGATGTCTTCGGCGGTCAGGCGGTGGAGCGAGGAGGGCGGGTCGATCACCCCCTCCATCGGCGCGAAGGCGCGGTGCAGCAAGGCAAGCACCGCGGGCCAGTCGTAGGGATCAGTCGCCCGATGTGGCTGCATGGCGGGGGAGTCCGTCGTGGATGTCGGCCCAGTGCTGGGCTTCGGCGCAGTGGACATGGGCGGTGGGGCAGTAGGTTTCGGGATGGTCGAGCGTGCCGGCGTAGAGGTGGGTTTCGGCGGGAAAGCGGGTGGAGCGGTAGGCCATGGGCGTGCCGCAGGCGGGGCAGAAGAGGCGTTCGGTGCCGAGGGAGGAGGGGTAGGTGGCGGGGGTGCGGCCTGTCCAGCGCCACGTGCCGTCGCGCAGGCCGAAGAAGGAGGCGAAGGCGGAACCGGTGGTGCGGCGGCAACTGTCGCAGTGGCAGTGCATCTGCCAGAGCGGCGGGGCGTCGGCGCGGTAGGTGATGGCACCGCAGAGGCAGCGGCCGGTGATGGGCGGAGTCATGGGCGGAAGGGTAGCGCGGGGGGCGTGTGTCGGGAAGGGGGGGTGGCCCCCCACCCTCTCCCTCCCCACGAGGGGGAGGGAAGCGCGGGAGGGGCGAGGCGGGGCGCCGGGTGGGGGCGGGGGAGATCGGGTTGTGGCGCGCGACCATCGTCGCGCGCTCTTGCGGGCGGGTGGGGCCAGCTTTGCCCGTGCGCCCGCGCACGGGCCGCCCCCCACCGGGGCGGGCGCGGCCCGTGCCCCGGCCTTCGCCATATCGGATGGCCCCTTGCGGCCTCAAAGCCTCAGCCGCAATCGCCCCGACGAAACTGTCCACTGGACAGTTTCGCGTCGGTCCTCTGGTCGCGCCATGGGCTGCGGATCCGCAATATCTTGGGGATAAGCGCGCCAATCCGCCGAGATGCGGTGTGGGGGCGGTTGACGGGGCGGGGGATCGGTCGGACCATGCGGGATTGACGGAATCATCCGGGGATTGCCCGCCTTGCGCTTTACACGGTTGCGGCTGAACGGTTTCAAGAGCTTTGTCGACCCCACGGATCTGGTGATCCACGAGGGGCTGACGGGCGTGGTCGGCCCCAACGGCTGTGGCAAGTCGAACCTGCTGGAGGCGCTGCGCTGGGTGATGGGCGAGAACCGTCCCACCGCCATGCGCGGCGGCGGCATGGAGGATGTGATCTTCGCCGGGGCCGCCACGCGCCCCGCGCGGCATTTCGCCGAAGTGGCGCTGGTGCTGGACAATCAGGACCGGCTGGCGCCGTCGGGCTTCAACGATGCCGACCAGATCGAGATCGTCCGGCGGATCACCCGCGATGCGGGGTCGGCCTACAAGGCCAACAGCAAGGACGTGCGGGCGCGCGATGTGCAGATGCTGTTTGCGGATGCCTCGACCGGGTCGCACAGTCCGGCGCTGGTGCGGCAGGGGCAGATTTCGGAACTGATCAACGCCAAGCCCAAGGCGCGGCGGCGCGTGCTGGAGGAAGCGGCGGGGATTTCCGGCCTTTATGCGCGGCGGCACGAGGCGGAGCTGAAGCTGCAGGGGGCCGAACAGAACCTGACCCGCGTCGATGACGTGCTGGAGCAGTTGGCGCAGCAGTTGGCCACGCTGAACCGGCAGGCCAAGCAGGCGGCGCGCTATCGCGAGATCGGCGAGGAGTTGCGGCGGTCCGAGGGGATGCTGCTCTATCGCCGCTGGCGCGAGGCCGAGATGGCGCGGCTGGAGGCCGAGGGCGTGCTGCGCGCGCGGCTGGTGGCGGCCAGCCAGGCGGAAGCCGCGGCGCGGGCGGCGGGCAAGGCGCGCGAGGGGCGCGAGGATGGGCTGCCCTCGCGGCGCGAGGAGGAGGCGATTGCGTCGGCCATCCTGCAAAGGCTGGTGGTGCAGCGCGACGGGCTGGCCGAACAGGAGGCGCGGGCGCGGGCGATGATCGAGACGCTGCGCGGGCGGATCGAGCAGCTGGTGCGCGACATGGAGCGCGAGGCGGGGCTGAACCGCGACGCGGGCGAGACGATTTCCCGGCTGGATTGGGAGATCGAGCAGTTGGCGCGTGCCCATGACGGGCATGAGGAGCGGCTGGCCGAGGCGGCAGAGGCCGCGCGCGAGGCGGGGGCCGTGCTGGGCGACCGCGAGGCGCTTTTGGCGCAGGCGACGGAGGATTCGGCGCGGCTGGCGGCGCGGCACCAGTCGGCGCAGCGGATGCTTTCCGATACGCGCGGGACGCTGGACAAGGCCGAGGCGCAGGCCTTGGCCGCGCGCGAGGCGGTGGAGGGCGCGGTCGAGGCGCTGGCTTTGGCGGCGGAGGCCTTCGAGGCGGCGGAAGAGGCGCAGGAGGTGGCGGTCGCGCAGGCCGAGGAAGCCGAGGCTCTGCTGGAGCAGGCGGAGGTGGCGCGGGCCGAGACGCAGGGGCGCGAGGCCGAGGCGCGGGCGGCGCGGTCTGCCGCCGAGGGCGAGGCCAATGCGCTGCGCGCCGAGGTGGCGGCGCTGGCGCGGCTGGTGGAGCGGGAGGCGTCGGCGGGGACGCAGCTCTTGGACCGGCTGGAGGTGGAGCCGGGGTATGAGAAGGCGCTGGGTGCCGCGCTGGCCGATGACCTGCGCGCGCCGGAGGTGGGGGCCGAGGGGCGGTCGGGCTGGGCCCTGCTGGCGGATTATGATGCGCCGCAGGGTTTGCCCGGCGGCGTGGCGCGGCTGTCGGCGCATGTGAAGGCGCCGGGGGTTCTGGCGCGGCGGTTGGGGCAGATCGGGCTGGTAGACCGCGCGCAGGGGGCGGCCTTGCAGGCGGCGCTGTTGCCCGGGCAGCGGCTGGTATCCCGCGAGGGCGATCTGTGGCGCTGGGACGGGTTCCGCGCGGGGGCGGAGGATGCGCCATCGGCCGCCGCGCTGCGGTTGCAGCAGTTGAACCGGCTGGTGCAGTTGAAGCGCGACCTGGAAGAGGTCGCGGCGCGGGCCGACGGGGCGCGGCAGGCGCATGAGGCCTTGCAGGCGCGGCTGGCGGATCTGGCGCGGGCGGACCAGTTGGCGCGCGATGCGCGGCGGGCGGCGGATCAGCGCGTGACCGAGGCGAACCGCGCGGCGGCGCGGGCCGAGGCGGACAAGTCCATCGCGGGCGGCAAGCTGGAGGCCGCGCGTCTTGCCGTGGCGCGGTTCGAGGACGAGGCGATGGGCGCGCGGGCGCGGCTGCGTGAGGCCGAGGCGGCGATGGGCGATCTGGGCGATCTGGAGGCCGCCCGCAATGCCGTGGAGGCGGCGAAGGTCGCGGTCGAGGCGGCGCGTCTGGCCATGCTGACCCGCCGGTCGGCGCATGACGAGTTGCGCCGCGAGGGCGAGGCGCGGGTCAGGCGGCGGCAGGAGGCGGTGAAGGAGCTGTCGGGCTGGCGTCACCGGCTGGAGACGGCGGAAAAGCGCATCGCCGAACTGGCGGAGCGGAAGGCCGAGACGGAGGAGGAACTGGCCGAGGCCAGCGCCGCGCCAGAAGAGATTGCCATCAAGCGCGAGGAATTGCTGGAGGCGATTTCCGCCGCCGAGGAACGGCGGCGCGTGGCGGCGGATGCGCTGGCCGAGGCGGAGGGCGCGCTGCGCGACGCGCAGATGGCCGAGCGTGAGGCCGAGCGGGCGGCGGGCGAGGCGCGCGAGGCGCGCGCAAGGGCCGAGGCGCGGATGGATGCCGCGCGCGAGACGGTCGCCTATGCCGCCGAGCGGATCATGGAGGAGACCGAGAGCACGCCGGATCAATTGCTGGATACGCTGAAGGCGGATCCGGAGAAGATGCCGGATGCCGAGGCGCTGGATGCCGATGTGAACCGCCTGAAGCGGCAGCGCGAGGCGCTAGGTGCGGTGAACCTGCGGGCGGAAGAGGATGCCAAGGCGGTGTCGGAGGAATACGACACGCTGGTCAAGGAAAAGGTCGATCTGGAAGAGGCGATCAAGAAGCTGCGCGCCGGCATTGCGGGGCTGAACCGCGAGGGGCGCGAGCGGCTGCTGACGGCCTTCGAGCAGGTGAATGCGAATTTCTCGACCCTCTTCACCCATCTGTTCGGCGGGGGCGAGGCGCGGCTGGTGCTGGTGGAATCGGACGATCCGCTGGAAGCGGGGCTGGAGATCATGTGCCAGCCGCCGGGCAAGAAGCTGGCCACGCTGTCGCTGCTGTCCGGGGGGGAGCAGACGCTGACGGCGCTGGCGCTGATCTTCGGGGTCTTCCTGGCGAACCCCGCGCCGATCTGCGTGCTGGACGAGGTGGACGCGCCGCTGGACGATGCCAACGTGACGCGCTTCTGCGATCTGCTGGACGAGATGACGCGGCGGACGGATACGCGGTTCCTGATCATCACGCACCATGCGGTGACGATGGCGCGGATGGACCGGCTGTTCGGCGTGACGATGCAGGAACAGGGGGTGAGCCAGCTTGTGTCGGTCGACCTGAAGAAGGCCGAGGCCTTGGTGGCGTGACGGTGGAAGAGGCATTGGTCGCCGCGGGCTTTGCGGGCGTGGAGCGCGAGGGGGCGGTGGTCTATGCCCGCGACGGGGCCGAGGCGCCGGAATTTACCGTGGAGGTCGCGGGGGGCTGGCGGTTCGCGCTGCGCTTTGCGGTGCGGGCGACCGAGGGGGAGCGGGCGGACTGGATGCGGGCCAATCCGGCGGGGCGGCTGGACATCGAGGCGGGCGAGACGCGGCTGGTGATGGTGCTGGCCGAAGGGGCCGATGTGGCGGCGGGGCTGGAGGTCTGGCGCGGGCTGGTGCGGGCGGCATCGCAGGCGGCGGTGGTCTGGCGGCGGCGGCAGAGGCCCGTGCACGGGATGTGATCCCCAAGATTTTATTCATTCGCCGTTCGTAGGGTTCCGGTGCCGCAAGCCCTTGCGGTGACTGGAGGTGATCGAACTGGACATGAGGGACTATAGAAGATGGATGGTCATCATCGCGGCGGGAACGCTGCTGGTTTCCATCCTGCGCCTTTGGATCGGGCAGTAACCCGTGAAAAAGGAAACCCGGCGCAGAGGCAACTGCGCCGGGTTCTTTTCAGGAGGTGACCCTGAACATTCGGACTATAGATGCCGAGAGGATGCCCTTTGATCGCGGCCATGTAAAGCGGGCGCAGGCGGTTTGGTTAACCGCGCCTTGCAGCGCTGGGGCGGGTTTACCTTGACCGGTTCTTAACGCTTCGACGGCTAGCGTGGCCCTGCCGCAAACCGTTGCGGTGGATGGAGGTGATCGGACTGGATTTGAGGAACTACAGGAAATGGATGGTCATCATCGCAGCGGGGACGCTGCTGGTTTCCATCCTTCGCCTTTGGATCGGGCAATAGGCCCGTGAAAAAGTAAGCCCGGCGCAGCAGCAACTGCGCCGGGCTGTTTTCAGGAGGTGATCCTGAAAGAAGAACTACAGTGCCAATACCATGCCCTGTGTCTTCTGGGCTGTAAAGCCTACCTGAATACCATGGTTAACCAGACGGAGCCGGGGCGGAGCGGGGTAGGCTAGCCCGTGTCGGAAACGGAATTGCGGGCGGGGCGTTGGCTGGCGCAAGGTTGGCGGGCGGACAAGGGGTGATGCAATGCGGGATGCGGGGCTTGGGCAGTTTCTGGAGGCGGCAGAGGCGGCGGTGACGGTGTCCGCGCCGGAGGGGTCGGTGGCGGGGATGGCGGCGGGACGGGTGTTCTCGCGCTGTCGCGAACGGGTTGGCGGGGCCAGCGGAACTGCTGCCGCGCGCTTGCCGGTCTGCGACTGGATCGCGCCCGCACTGGCGGGGGCCGCGCGGGGACCGCGGGCAAAGGTGGCGGATGCCTTCGGCGCGTTGGTGGACCGGTTGGAGTGGAAGCGGCGGCTTTCGGCGGATCCTGCGGATCGGGCGTTCTGGGACGGGCATGCCAATGCGATGATCTTCGGACCGGGCGGGCTGGAGGACCGGGCGGATCTGTGGATCGGCGCGACGGTGATGGCGCCACGGGTGACCTATGTCGACCATGACCACCCGCCGGAAGAGGTCTATCTGTCGCTTGCCCCCGGCGAATGGTGGAATGCAGCGATGGACTGGACCGATCCGGGGGAGGCGGGGCTGATCTACAACCCGCCCGGCATCCGCCATGCGATGCGGTCGGGGGATGGGCCCTTCCTCGCCCTGTGGTTCCTGCCGGTCTAGAGTTTGTCCAAGAGTTCGACCGTCGGCCATGCATCGGCGGGCAGGCCGAGGCGGGCCTGTTCCTTTTGCACGGCGATCCGCGTGGCCGCGCCGAGGATGCCGTCGATCGCCCCAACGTCATGGCCGAGGGCGGCTAGTTTTCCTTGGAGCGCCTTCATCTGGTCCACGGACAGGGCGGGGTCGGGATTGCCTGCCAGATAGGGCTCTGCCCCCGTCAGGCGGGTGGCGAAATAGGCGGCGGTGGTGACGTAGACGAAGCTCTTGTTCCACTCGAACAGCGTGCGGAAATTGGGGTAGATCAGGAAGGCGGGCCCCTTGCGCCCCTGCGGCAGCAGGATCGAGGCGGGGATGCCGTTCGACACGGTGCCCGCGCGGACCTGCACGCCCATGGCGGCCCATTGTTCAGCCGGCAACTCGGTTTCCAGCCCCGTCAGCGCCCAGTCGAAGGTGTCGGGCAGGATCACTTCCTGCATCCACGGCTGACCGGCCTGCCAGCCGTGGTGTTGCAGCATCTTCGCGCCCGACAGCAGCGCGTCGGGGACCGAGGTTTTCAGCGTGACCAGCCCGTCGCCGTCACCATCCACCCCGCGGGCAAGGATGTCGCCGGGCAGCATCTGGACCATGCCGATCTCGCCCGCCCATGCGCCGGTGGTGTCGAGGTCGAATTCGCCCAGACGGTGCATCTCGAGCGCGGCGAGCACCTGCGGGCGGAACAGGTCGGGGCGGCGGCAGTCATGGGCCAGCGTGACCAGCGCGCGGCGGGTTTCGAAATCGCCCTGCACCGCGCCGTAATCGGTTTCAAAGGCCCAGAAGGCCAGAAGAATGCCGCGCGGGACGCCGTATTCCGCCTCGGCACGGGCAAAGACGGCGTCCCACTGGTCGGCCAGCGCGCGGCCCCGCACCAGACGGTCGCGCGAGATCAGGCTTTGGGAAAAGTCCAGAAAGCTCTTGCGGAACACCCCTTGCGAACGGTCGGCCCTGAGCACGCGCGCATCGGGCGAGAGGCCCGCGAAGAAGGCATCGGCGGTGTCGGCGGGGATGCCATTGGCGGTGGCCTCGGCCTTGAGGGCGACAACCCATGCGCCGAAATCGCCGCCGCAGGGGGTGGCGGCCATGGCAGGGCCGGCGAGGACAAGGGCAAGCGGAAGGGCGAAACGCATGGGCTACTCCTGACTGTGGCGGCGGAGCCTAGGCGGGGCGGCGGCAGGCTGCAACCGCCGCGCGATCAGAAGACCGCGATCACGGCAGCAAGGGCGAACATCCCCGCCCATGCCCGCCAGAGCGCGGCACAGGCCGCATCCACCGTGTCGGGCGTGGGGGTGCGGTTGCCTTCGGGCCAGACCCATGGATAGGGGCGCATCTCGCCGTGATAGGCGCGCGGACCGGAGAGCGCGGTGTCGAGGATCACGGCCATGGCCGCCTCGGGCCAGCCTGCATTGGGCGAGCGGTGCAGCGGCGCGTCGCGCAGGATGGGGCGCGGATCGGCCCAGCCATGCGTCAGCGCGATCAGCAGCGCCGTCAGCCGCGCGGGGATCAGGTTCAGCAGATCGTCAAAGCGCGCCGCGGCCCAGCCGAATTCCTCGTGCCGCGGGGTGCGGTGGCCGATCATGCTGTCGGCGGTATTGGTGATCTTGTAGAGCATCAGCGCGGGCAGACCGCCGATCAGGAACCAGAAGGCGGGGGCGATGACGCCGTCCGACAGGTTCTCGGCCGCGCTTTCGATGGCGGCGCGGGCGACGGCGGGTTCGTCCAGATTTGCGGTGTCGCGGCCCACGATCATGGACACGGCACGGCGGCCGCCGGGCAGGGACAGGCGCAATTCGTCGGCCACGGCGCGGACATGCTGGACCAGCGATTTCTGCGCCAGAAGGATCGCGGCGGCGATGATTTCAAGCAGCCCGAAATCGGGAACGATGTGGATGAGCCAGCCGAGCGTCATGGCCGCCAGCCCGAGGGCCGCCATGGTGGCAGCCCCTCTGAGGCGCTTGTGGCCGCCGCGGTTGAAGCGCCGGTCGGCCCAGCCGATGGCGCGGCCCATCAGGACGGCGGGATGCGGATAGCGGTCCCAGAGCCATTTCGGCTCGCCCAGTGCGGCGTCCAGCAGCATGGCGGGAAGGAGAAGGGTCGCGCTCATGCCAGCGCCTCTTGCAGGCGGGTCCAGCCGTCGCCGTCGGGCAGGCCAAGACGGAGCCAGCGGCCGGAATAGGGAAAGATGCGCGACAGGATGCGGTGGCGGGCAAGGCGGTCCTGCCAGCGGGCGGCATCGTCGGTGTCATAAAGGCGGAAGAGCGTGGTACCGCCCAGCGAGGTGGTGCCGGCCGCCTGCATCATCGCGTCAAGCCGCGCGGCATCGGCGGCAAGGCGGCTGCGGGTGGCGTCGGCCCATGCATCGTCGGACAGGGCGGCGGTGGCGATGGCAAGGGTGGGGCCGGACACGGACCATGGCCCGATCATGGGGCGCAGGCGGTCGATCAGCACGGGATCGCCGATGGCAAAGCCCAGACGCGCACCGGCGAGGCCCCAGAACTTGCCGAAACTCTTGAGGATGACGGTCCCGCGGCGGGTGGCGCGGGCGATGTGGGACAGATCGGGCAGCACGTCGCAGAAGCTTTCGTCGATCACGGCAAGGGCCGTGTCCGGCGCGGGGTGCAGGCGGCCATCGGGGTTGTTGGGGTGGACGACCACGCGGGCTTCGGTCGCGTCATCGGCGACGGTCCAGCCGCAGGCGCGGAAGGCGCGGGCGTGTTCGTTATAGGTCGGGGCGGGGATCGCCACACGGGCGGGCGGCATCAGCGCCGGAATGCGCGCGATGAGCGCCGAGGCACCGGAGGCCGCGACGACGGCCGCCCCGTCGGGCACGGACCAGAAGCGGCGCGCGGCGGTTTCCAGCGCGGCAAAGGCGGCGCGGTCGGGCAGCGCGGTCCATGCGTCGGGCGGCAGCTCGGGCAGCGGATAGGGGCGCGGGTTGATGCCGGTGGACAGGTCCAGCCAGTCGGCCCGCGCACCGCCCCAGCGCAGGCAGGCGGCGTCGATGCCACCGCCATGGTCAGGGTCTGCGATTCGGGGTGTTCCTTGCGTCATGGGGGGCAGAAACCCCATCGCGGGCGCGCTGTCCACTGGCCAGAGGGCGGCAGGGCGCGCGCGGAACAAGCGGGACGCGGCGGAGTTGCGGCTTTTGCGCCACGGGGCGTTAACAAATCTGTCACAACTTTCCGTTTCCTTGAAAAGACCGGATGGCGGCGCACTCTTTAAGACAGGGACGGAGGGAAAGATGCTGGAATTCCTGCCGAAAGAGGTTCGCGAGGGGCTGGAAGCCGCCCGCAAGCGTGACCTGAAACGCAAGTCGCGCCTGCGGGTTCAGGTGGGCGAGGCGGTATTCCCCATCCTGCGCTTCTGGGACGAGGGCTTTGCGCTGGACGCCGCGATGGTGCCGCAGCTGCGCGGGCTGGTCGATGTCTATGACGGGGCGAACCACATCTTCCAATGCCTGATCGTCGCCTCGAGCACCGAAAATGGCGAGCTGGTCTGTGACTTCAAACGGTCCACGGCGGTACTGGATCGTCCGGCACTGGACTATTGGCGTGACGAGAATGCGCCGGTGGGCTACCTGCCGCGCGCCTGAAGGTTCGCCTCGACGCGGAAGGCCGCGGGGATGGTGTCGCGGCCGTCGAGGATGAGGTCGGCCATGGTCTGCGCGACCTTGGGTGCCATGCCGAAGCCGATCTTGAAACCGCCATTGGCGATGTAGTGACCGGCGCGGTCCGGCCATGCGCCCAGCATCGGCGCGCGGGTTCTGGCACGGGGGCGGATGCCGGCCCAGCGGTCGATCACGGGGGCCTCGCGCAGGACAGGCAGGGCGGCGCGGGCGCGGGTCAGGATGTCGTCAAGCTGCGCGTCGGTGGCGGCGGGGTCGGACCACGTGTTCTCGGAGGTGGAGCCGATCGCCGTGGTGCCGTCGGCATGGGGCACGATGTGCAGCGCATCGGCAAAGAGTTGCGGCAGGTCGCGGGCGTCGTGCTGCAGGAGCAGCGCCTGCCCCTTGACGCCGACGCCCACGGGTTGGCCGAAGCGGGCGTTGAGGTCCATCAGGCCCTGATGGCCCGTGGCCCAGAGGGTGGGTCCGTCGGGCGTGTGGTCGCCGATGTCGATGACGGCCCCCCTTGCGCGCAGGGCGGCGACCAGCGCCTCTGCCGCGCGGCGGGGGGACAGGCGGGCGGTGAGCGTGTCGTGGATCAGCCATCCGGTGGGGCTGTGCGGTTCCCATGCCGCGCCAGTGGCGGGGATGACGCGCCAGTCGGCGTGGTGCTGCCAGAGGGCGCGCGCCTCGTCCACGCGGGCGCGGGCATTGGCAAGGGCGCGGTCGTCGGGGACGGGTTGCAGGCGGCCTGACCGCAGGTAGCCCGCGTCGACGCCGCCGGTCGCGGCGATTTCGGCCCACCAGTCGGGTGCCATCAGCAGGCTCTCAAGCTGGAACTGCTTTTTCGCGTTCCAGTTTTCCGGCACATGCGGGGCCAGCGCGCCGACCAGCCCGCCGGAAGATCCCGCGCCGATGCCGTGGCGTTCGATCACGCGGATGCGCGCCCCGCGCCGAGTGGCTTCCCACGCGCAGGACAGGCCGAAGATGCCCCCGCCCATCACGGTCAGATCGACCCTTGCCATTCCTTGCGCCCTTGCCCATGGTCCGCCGCGATTTCTGGGTTTAGGGCATATGGCGGGCGACGAACAGGGTCCGGCGGGTTTGGACTGGCGCGACGGGATCGTGCCCGTCTCCACACGCTTTGACGATCCCTATTTCAGCCTTGCCGACGGTCTGGCCGAGACGCGGCATGTGTTTCTGGCGGGCAACGGCCTGCCGGACCGGCTCTGCGACGGGTTCCATGTGGCAGAACTGGGCTTTGGCACGGGGCTGAACCTGCTGGCGCTGTTGATCGCATGGCAGGGCACGGGGCGGGCGGGGGTGGTGCGCTTCACCTCGTTCGAGGCCTATCCCCTGACGGCAGAGGATATGGCCCGCGCGCTGGCGGCCTTTCCCGAGGCGCGCGCGGTGGCCGACCCGCTGCTGGAGCAATGGGCGGCAGGGGCGCGGCAGATCGACCTTGGCGGCATCAGGGCCGAGATCGTGACCGGCGATGCGCGCGACACCCTGCCCCGCTGGCAGGGGCGCGCGGATGCGTGGTTCCTTGACGGCTTCTCGCCCGCCAAGAACCCCGAACTCTGGTCCGACGCGCTCATGTCGGCGGTGGCGGCGCATACGGTTGCGGGGGGCAGCTTCGCCACCTATACGGCGGCAGGCCATGTGCGGCGCGCGCTGGCGGCGGCAGGGTTCGCCGTGGAACGGCGGGCGGGGCACGGGCGGAAACGGCATATGACGGCGGGGATACTGGCATGAGCGGGCGTTTGGGCGCGGACAGTCACGCCACGGTGCAGAACACGCGGCTGGGCATCTGGCTGATGATCGCGACCACGGTCGTCTTTGCCGTGCAGGACGGCATCTCGCGCCATCTGGCGTCGGAATACAATGTCTACATGGTGGTGATGATCCGCTTCTGGTTCTTTGCCGCCTTCGTCATGGCGCTGGCCGCACGGGCCGATGGCGGCATCCGCGCGGCGACGCGGACACGCTTTCCGCTGTTGCAGATCACCCGCGGCGTGCTGCTGGTGACCGAGGTCTGCGTCATGGTTCTGGCCTTCGTGAAACTGGGTCTGGTGGAAAGCCATGCGGTGTTCACCTGCTATCCGCTGCTGATCGCGGCCCTGTCCGGACCGATCCTTGGCGAAAAGGTCGGCTGGCGGCGCTGGGCGGCGATCCTGATCGGCTTTCTGGGCGTGCTGATCATCCTGCAACCGGGCTATGCGGTCTTTTCGCCATGGGCGCTTGTGCCGCTTCTGTCGGCGCTGCTCTTTGCCGTCTACGGCCTGCTCACGCGCTATGTCGCGCGGGGCGACAGCGCGTCGGTCTCTTTCTTCTGGACCGGCACGGCGGGCGCGGCGGCGATGACGCTGGTGGGGGTCTGGTTCTGGGAACCGATGTCGGGGCCGGACTGGGGCTGGATGGCCGCGCTCTGCTGCACGGCGATCGTGGGGCACTGGCTGCTGATCAAGGCCTTCGCGGTGGCCGAAGCCTCGGCCATCCAGCCCTTTGCCTATCTGCAACTGGTCTGGGCCTCGGGGATCGGGCTGTTCCTCTTTGGCGAGGAACTGCGGACCAACGTCGCCATCGGCGCGGGGCTGGTCGTGGCGGCGGGGATCTTCACCCTCTGGCGCCAGCGGGTGCGGGCGCAACAGGACGCTCACTCCTGACGCGACAAGAGCGCGACGAGCCGCGCCCGCGCCTCTGGCAGGGGGCGGCCGTTCAGCATCGGGCCAAGCTCGCGCGTGAGGAAATGTCCGGTGACGGCCAGCCCCTCGGCGATCTCGGCCGCCGTGCCGCCGCCCTGCCCCAGCAGGACCTGCGGCAAGGGCAAAAGGCGCGCGGCCCAGTCCCCCGCCCCCGCACGGCTGACCGCCCGACCGGTCCGCGGGCTGACAAAGGCCAGATCGTCGCGCGCGCCCGTCACGGCGCAGCGCGCAAGGTCCAGCCCGAAACCCATGTCCTCCAGCAGCAGCAATTCCCAGCGCAGGTAGTCGGGCACCCAGTCGGCCCCGCGGTCCAGCGCGTCGAGCAGCGGCATCGTCGCACGCCATAGCACCGGATGCGGGTCGCGCTCGGCCAGTGCCACCCGCAGCATGGCGCAGACCGAGGACAGCCCCGCCAGCGCCAGACGGTCCCCCAGCAACGCCGTGCGCGCCTTCAGCGGCTCGACGGTAAAGGCGCCGATATGCCCGTCCAGCCGTGCGCGCCACGCCACCTGCACCTGCGCGCCGGGTTGCAGGATGGGCGCGATACGGCGCGAGGTGCCGCCGCGCACCACGCCCGCGTGACGGCCATGCTCTGCCGTGAAAACCTCGATGATCGCGGCGCTTTCGCCATGCGGTCTGACCGACAGCAGCGCGCCTTCGTCCTGCCATTCCATGCGGGCGACTATCGGCGCGGGGGGATCAGTCGGCAAGCCCCGGCTGATCCAGAAGCGTGCGGCCCTGACGGTCCTCGACCTCGATCACCCACAGATCGGGATCGCGGTCGCGCTGGCGGCGGAGCGTGGCGTCGACCTCGGCCTCTGCCCCCTCGGCCAGCGTCACCCAGACGCGGGCACCCGTCATCAGGTCATAGCTGCGCTGCACCGCGCGGGCCTGCCCGTCGAGCGTGGCGCATTTGACGATGACCGCGCCCGCCGTCGCGTCGCCCTTGGCGGTGACATAGACGGGAATATCCGCCAGCCGCAGCCGCGTCAGATAGGCGGATACCCAGAGGTCGGTCGTCAGGCGCAAACCCTGCCTCCATTTTCCGTCCTGAAATATCCTCGGGAGGGTCCGGGAGGGCAGACAGCCCTCCCGGGGCCTGCCAAGGGCGGCTCAGTCGCCATCCTTGAAATCCAGCCCCATTTCCGAATAGCGCTCGGTCTCTTCCATCCAGTTGGGGCGGACCTTCACGGTCAGGAACAGATGCACGGGCCGGTCGAGGAAGGTCGCGATCTCGGCGCGGGCCTGCTGGCCGATGGCCTTGATCGTCTCGCCCTTGGCGCCAAGGACGATGCCCTTGTGGCCGTCGCGGGCGACATAGACCACCTGATCGATGCGGGTGGACCCGTCGGGGCGGTCCTCCCATTTCTCGGTTTCCACGGTGAGCTGGTAGGGCAGTTCCTCGTGCAGGCGCAGCGTCAGCTTCTCGCGCGTCATTTCGGCGGCGATCATCCGCATGGGCAGGTCGGCGATCTGGTCCTCGGGGTAGAACCACGGGCCTTGGGGCAGTTCGGCGGCCAGCCATTCGCGCAGGTCGTCCACGCCATAGCCACGCTCGGCGCTGATCATGAAGGTCTTGGCGAAGGGGAAGGCGGTGTTCAGCTTTTCGGTCAAGGCGAGGAGCGTCTCGGCCTTGACCTTGTCGATCTTGTTGATGGCAAGGGCCACGCGGGTGGTCTGGGGGATCTTGTCGCGCAGGTTGTCGATGATGGCCTGTGCCCCGTCGGTCAGGCCGCGATGCGCCTCGACCAGTAGGACGATGATGTCGGCATCGGCAGCACCCCCCCATGCGGCGGCGACCATCGCGCGGTCAAGGCGGCGGCGCGGGCGGAAGAGGCCGGGCGTGTCGACGAAGACGATCTGGGCGGCCCCTTCCATGCAGACGCCGCGGATGCGGGCGCGGGTGGTCTGGACCTTGTGCGTGACGATCGACACCTTGGCCCCGACCATGCGGTTCAGAAGGGTCGACTTGCCGGCATTGGGTTCGCCGATCAGGGCGACAAAGCCCGCGCGGGTGGATGTGTCAGTCATTCTTTTGCTCCATGCGCGCCAGCAGGGCGCGGGCGGCGGCCTGTTCGGCGGCGCGTTTGCCGGTGGCGGTGCCGCTGGCGGTCTCGCCCGTGGACAGGCGGGCCTCGACGGTGAAAAGGGGTTGGTGGTCGGGGCCCTCGCGGGCGGTTTCGACATAGGCAGGCGGCGGCAGGCCGCGGGCCTGTGCCCATTCCTGCAGGCTGGATTTCGCGTCGCGGGTTTCCGCCGTGGCGGCAGCGGCGATGCGCGGCCCCCAGTGGCGCAGCACCACATCGCGCGCCGCGTCGAAGCCCGCATCCAGATAGACGGCGGCAATCACCGCCTCCATCGCGTCGCCCAAGAGCGCCTCTTTCCGGCGCCCGCCCGACATCATCTCGGACCGGCCCAGCTTCAGCACCTCGCCCAGCCCCAGATCGCGCGCCACCTCGGCGCAGGTCTCCTGCCGCACCAGCGCGTTGAAGCGGGGGGCAAGCTGCCCTTCGGCCGCCCGCTCGTCCGCCCCGAAAAGCGCCGTCGCGATGGACAGGCCCAGCACGCGGTCGCCCAGGAATTCCAGCCGCTCGTTCGACGGGCGCGTGGCCGAGGAGATGGAGGAATGCGTAACGGCCCGTACCAGAAGGTCGGGCCGCCGGAAGTCGTGCCCGAGACGGGCCGAAAAGGCGACGAGGTCCGCCGCCAGCCTGATGCGCGTCCCGCTCACTCGATCCCCTTGAAGAAGCGGTCGGACCGCCACGTCCAGAAGAACAGCATCGAACGTCCGGCGGACGAGAACATGATCCTGTCCGCACGGCCGATCAGGAATTCGGCCGGAACGAAGCCCACGCCGCCCACGGCCTGTCCGAAACGGCTGTCCTGCGAATTGTCGCGGTTGTCGCCCATGAAGAAGTAATGCCCCGGCGGCACGGTGAAGACATCGGTGTTGTCGGCAAAGCCGTTGTCGTCGATGTTCAGGATCGCGTGCTGCCGCCCGCCCGGCAGGGTTTCGATGGAGCGCGACGAGGTGCAGATCCCGCCCTCGCCCACCGGACCGTTCTCGCAGCGGGGAAGCTGGCCCATCGGACCCTGTTTCTCGTAGATCTCCTCGAACACGCCCGCCGCTTCCTGCGGCACTTCCGCACCGTTGAGGAAAAGCACGCCATCGCGCATCTGCACCGTATCGCCGGGCAGGCCGATCAGGCGCTTGATGAAATCGGTGCCGTTGACCGGATGGCGGAACACGACCACATCGCCGCGTTCCGGCTCGCCCGCGAAGAGGCGGCCCGTGATGGGACAGGCCGAGAAGGGGCAGGAATAGCGCGAATAGCCATAGGCCATCTTGTTGACGAACAGGAAATCACCGATCAGCAGCGTGTCCTTCATCGACCCCGACGGGATCCAGAACGGCTGGAAGAACAGGGTGCGGAACACGCCCGCGATCACCAGTGCCCAGAGAACGGTCTTTATCGTCTCGACGATGCCGCCTTCTGACTTGGCCTTGCTGCGTGCCATCTTGTCCACTCTTTCTGACATCCCGTCCTGCGGGCGGAGGCTGTTTGCGCGCTGGGCGCGGGGGAGTCAAGTTCCGGTCGGGGCGACGGGGCCCAAGACGGGGCCCGTGGGACGGGCCTCGATCACGACGAAGGCCTGCGCCCATGGGTGGTCATCGGTCAAGGTCACATGGATCACGGCCTCGTGGCCCGCGGGCGTCATCTCGCGCAGGCGTTCGGCGGCCCAGCCGGTGACATGCATTACGGGCTGGCCCGAGCGCAGGTTGGACACCGCCATGTCCTTCCACGAAATCCCCATCCGCAAGCCGGTCCCCAATGCCTTGGAACAGGCCTCTTTCGCCGCCCAGCGTTTGGCATAGGTGGCAGCAACCGCGCGCGGCCGCCCCTCGGCCTTGCGCTGTTCGCGCTCGGTGAAGACGCGGTCCCGGAACCGGTCGCCGAACCGCGCGAGCGTCGCCTCGATCCGTTCGATATTGGCAAGGTCGCTGCCGATGCCCAGGATCATGCGCCCCCCCTGAAGGCACGGAATTCGCTCTGTCCGGCGGGCACGGAAGGCAGGCCCGGCACCGGTCCGGCGGATGCTGCGCGCCTGCGCGTCACCCTGCCGTGCTTAGCCCAACTCGACGCCCCGCGCCACAGGATTTCGGACCGGAACGGTCAGGCGCGAGCGTAGATCACCCCGTGGGCGCGCAAGCTTTGGCAGGCCGGATCCCCCCAAGGTGCCCGTACCCTCACCCCGCATAGCAGCGGGCATTGCCATAGGGGCCATCGGGCCGTCCGATCCTGCCCGACGCCAGAAAGGGGGACAGGGCGAAGAGACGCTCTGCAATCTCGTTTCTGCCGAAGGTCTTGAGATAGTAATGCCCCCAGCTTGCCATTTCGCCATCGGGCCAGGACCGGTCCTGATTGGTCGGCGATGTCCCCGGAAAGCTTGCATCCCGCGTCTCGGGGTCGTCCGCATAGCCTGCGATCAGCGCCGGAGTTTCCGTTGCATCGAGAAGGAAGGTGATGATGCTGTGGATCGACTTCTTACCCGACCGATACCCCCAGGCATCGACGCCGGCCGACTGCAGCACATCCGCCAGCGCGACCAGATTGCCCACCGCCTGATTGCTGTAGTGCAGGGCGCTCCCGCCGCGTCCGCTGTCGCGCGGCAATGACCCGTCCGCCCGCTGTCCCTTGATCGCCGTGGTATAGGTCTTGAAGGCCTTGTTCAGCATCTCCCTGTCACCGGACGCATGGCCATAGGCCGCCATCAGGACACCGAACAGGTACTGCTTGTTGTCCAGCTTGTACTTTCGCAGGGCGTAATCCTTCTGCAAGGACCGGATCACCTTGAGGAACCACGCCTCGACCACCGCGCGCTCTTCGGCGGAATAGCGGTCCCTGTCGCGGGCATAGGCCAGCGCCTGCGGCACGGTCACAAGCAGCACATGAAAGATGGGCGGCGTCTCGTCCGCGATGTTGTAGGTGATGGGTTCCCGACGCGCATTCGCGACGATCTCGGCCCGCAGTTTCTGCGCCGCGCCTTCAGACACCACCGCCTGCGATGACAGGGCGGTAAGATAGAGCGCATAGGAATGCATGTAATTGTCGAAATCGCTGAGGTAGTTTTCGCGGTAATTGCCCGAGATACCGATGCGATCAGGCAGCGGCCCCGGATAGGATGCCGACAGCGCCGCACAGAATTTGGGATTTCCCGAAGGCTCCAGGATCGACGCCTGTGCCATTGCCGCGCTTGCCAAGACGACGCAAAACGCCAGTGCCAGTCGCCTCATTCGATCCTCATGGGAAAAGCTGCCATCCTGTCGGGCCCAAAATGTCGACGACCGACACGGTAATCAAGAAGAATGAACCCACCCGACCCGCGCCCGTCCTGAGCTTGCAGCCGGTCACCCCGTCCTGCGGACAAGACGATCCTGCCGCCATGCCCTCCCGCCAAACCGGACAGCGAAACGCCCGACCACGGTGCAGTGATGGTCGGGCGGACCGGAGCGAGAACAGTGAAGACGTTCGGTGTGGTGAAGCGACACGCGGATTTTCAAGCGGGGCAGAAGACCTGACCCATCTAGGGAAAACCGTGCAAAACATTGGCATCAAGCCATTGTAAAAGCTGAGTAAAATTTAGCTCAGGGCAACTCGCCACAGTCGCCAGCCGGCTCCGAATCAACGGCCTGGTCTCCGCGATTTCAAGTCCTAAGCAAGTCCAGGCAGAGTGCTCTTCGTGCCCCTCAAGGCCACCCAACGAGGCCTGATCGCGTCTTCTCCTGCCCCAACCGAAGGGCAGAACATGAAGAAGGAACTGACCGAGAAACTCGTCGCCGGTACCACCTGCAAGGGGCCGCGCCTCATGATCCGCGACACGAAGGTGACGGACTTTGCGGTCCGCATCGGGAAGCGGACCAAGACATTCGTGGTGGCCTGTCGCGACCGCGAAGGAAAGATGCGGACGGTCGCCATCGGGCTTTACCCGGACATCTCCGTCAAGGAAGCGCGCGACGCTGCCGCCCGGATCCGATCCGAGCTCAGAGGGAGCGGCAAGATCCCTGCATCCGTCACGGTCGAAGAAGCACCAAAGATCGACCCCACCACGCTGCAAGAACTCCTGATCGAAGCCGAAGCCAAATTCAGCCGCACCCTGAAATCCTGGCGACTGATCAGCGAGACGAACCGGAGATCTTCTGCACGCCGGTCCATCGAGTCCGTCTTCAAACCCCTTCTCGACAAACCTGTCGAAAGCCTGACCGCCCACGACCTTGCCGAAGTCGTGGCAAACTACCGCCCTCAGGGACGCCAGACCGGGCAGACGGGATCGGGCCATGTGTCCGGCACGATGTCCTATCTTGCCACCGTCCTGAACTGGGCGGCCCACCGCAAACGGTTCCGCCCCATCGGCGCTGGCCGCCAGCCGAAACTCAACGCGCCTGACATCCGCGAGGTCTTCGACCCGAAGCTGGATGATCCGACCATCACCGGCCTTCGGACACGGGTGCTCACGATCCCCGAATTCACCGCGATCTACCCCCTGCTCACCTATCCGCGCCCCGCGTCACTCGAAAGGACACAGGTGCCGCCAGAGGTAGACTACGCCTACGTTGCCCTCCGCTTCGTCCTGTTGACAGCCGCGCGCCTGTCCGAGGTGACGACGATGAAGTGGGGCGATGTGGACTGGCTCAATGGTGTCTGGATGAAGCCGGATACGAAAGGGTTCGGCACGGCCCCACGGAAGCAGTCCCTCCCCCTGTCGGACAAAGCGCTGGAACTCCTGGGAAGCCTTCCGCGAGCAATGAAGGCTTTGCCGTCCGAACTTGTCTTCCCGAACGCAAACGGAGGGCTGCAAATGAACTGGGACCGCGCGGGCAAGGTCATCCAGGCCGCCACCGGAACCTCGGGATGGACGCGCCACGACCTGCGCCGGACCGCGGCGACCGTCATGCTCCAGGCGGGCATTCCGGTGCATATCATCGAGACGATCCTGAACCACGCCTCCCCGATCAAGTCGGCGGGCGGGGGCGGAGCGTCAGAGCATTACATGGTCGTGGCGCGGATGTGGACCAACGAAGTGGACCCTGTGAAGGATGCCCTCGACCGGCTCGCCGCGACCTATGACCGCCTCATCGCGATGATGGAGGCAAGGATGAAGGATCGGTTCCGCCATCAGTGATCGGAGACAGCCAGCGGTCAGCCTTTTGCCCAAGCGAAACATGCTTGGCGATGCTCCAGTATCATGGCGTCGGTATCGACGCCCTGATCAGCCAGGCCTTCCTCGACCATTCCGCGCTTGAATCCATATTCGAGCTCGCCCTCGCGGTCCGGTGCCACATATGGACCAGCCGCGACTTCCTCCTGACGCACAACAAGCGACGAAAACTGAGGAAGGTTGTTTGCCGCGCAATGAAGGATGATGGATTGCATCAGCCCCCCCTTGCCGCTCAGCTTCCGATAATAGGTCGACCAGTCGGCCTTCGGATCGTTGATGCAGGCCAAAGCCAAATCCTTGTAGCTGCAAAGGCGACCATCCTTGGCCACGGAGGTAAGAAACTTGATGGCGCGTGGCACATCAAAATAAGGAGCCACCTTCGCGGCACCTCGTTCAGCGAGGATGCGTTTCGCAGCGTCCAGGTTCTCTTGTTCCCGCGCGGTCAGTTTGCTTGCCGCCTCACTCCGCTTGATCAGGGTTTCCAGAGATTTGTCATCGCGGCGATTTAGGTAATCCGTCATTGATTTGCTGGCTCGGCTGAGTTTGGCGTCGGACCCAGTCTGAGGGATCTCTTGGGCGGAAGATAGACATGTAAGGCGGCCGCAAGGCTCACAGAACCACGATCTCTGCATCTTGTCCGGGAAACTGGCCTCCTGACGGGGTGCCACCCCATAAAGGCCTTCGGAAGACAATGCCGTAGCTCACAGACCCGCACCCTGTCTTTCGAGAAACCGGTATCAAACCCGCCTCTCACATTTTTTCGACGGACTCATGTCCCCGCCGCATCAACGACGGCGGCGAACATGTCCACACATATCTTCAGTGAATCCCAGACGGTCCGACTCACCAAGGCAATCGTCGAAAAGGCGACGACCGATGCCGGGAAACGTATCGAACTGCGCGACAGCGTGGTATCGGGCCTCGTCCTGCGCGTCTCGCCGACAGGGCTGCGCCGGTATGTCTGCAAGATCAGCACGGGCAAGAAGACCCCGACGATAGCGCTCGGCGCGCCCGATAAGGTCGACCTCGAAAAGGTCCGGATTCAGGCACGTGAGAAGATCCTGTCCGTCAAACGGCACACCCTCAAATACGGCCCCCGTTCCGCATGCCGCGTGACCCTGCGCCAACTGATCCTCGAAGCCACCCCCATTCTCGCCAAGCGCAATGTCGGAGGGAAGATCTGGTCGTCGCGGGAACACCGCAAGATCCCCGACGCCGTCGGAACGCTCGAAAACGTCTTCCATACTGTTTTGGACGAGCCGGTGCGCGAGCTTGACCTCGAAACGATCAATGACGTCGTGACCGGAGGGCACAACGTCGCGGCCCCCGGTTCGGCATCTCGCGGCCTTTCCTACCTCCGCACCCTTTACGACTGGGCGGCGAACCGCGGCAAATTCGCCAAGATTGGAAGCGGTCGGAAAGTGCCCATCGAACTCCCCGAAGTGCAGAACATCCACAAACCCGCTGAACCTCGCCGCCGCGAGCGCACCTTGAACACCAGAGAAGCCGGATTGGTCTGGCGGGAAGTGACCAAGCCTGATGCCGGGATCGGGCATTCTATTCACCGGTTCATCATGTGCACGGCCTCCCGTCGTGGGCCCGTCGCTACGATCCGTTGCGGCGATATCAACCCTGTCGACGGAACCTGGACCTTCGTCGCGAAGGGAGGCGCAACCAAGACCATCGGTTTGTCTCCGTCGATCATCGCCTGGGTGACCTCTCTGCCGAGCTACGACCGGAACAAGCTCGGCGCATATCTCTTCCCGAACAGCGAGGGCGGACCTTTCTGCGACTGGGATGCCGCGACGAAAGCTATCCAGGAGGCAACCGGCACCACGAACTGGACGCGCCACGACCTGCGCCGGACCGCAGCCTCTGCTCTGGAAAGCTACGTCGATGATGACTTCCCGCATCACGAACTGCTCTCCCATGCCAATCCGGGCGATGGGCACCTCAAAGCCAAAGCCGTGGTCGACCGCCTGATGACCAAGCCGCATCAGAGCGGCATTGGCTTGACCTATCGGCCCGAGACGGATCCGGGGATCGAAAAGAGCATGCGCAAGCGGACGCGCGCTGCGACGGCGCGGTTGGAGCGGTACTATGACGAATGCGCGATGATGGTTGAATAAACTGTCGGGGCCAGAAGTCGTGGCTTGCTCTACCGCTCCGATGCTTCCTGCTTCCACGAATACCAGACCGTGGGACGCATCTCATCCTCACTCAGAAAGGTTCGCGCAGAAAAAAGAGGAACTCCGGCAGCATCTTTGCAGACCAATCCCCAATCTTCGTCCAGGGCAGCTTGGTCCACGCCTCCTGCCCAGACCCCATTCGCGACTGCTGGAATGAAGTGATCACCGTTCTCGGTGAAATCCCTGCCCTGCGCCAAGCCCCGCAGGACACGCACCGCTTCCTGATCGGCAACCGGCAAAAGCGGGCGGTCCAGCGCAACCGCACTACGCTCCACCAATCTTTCGAGAGCATGCAGGCAGAAGCTGGCCCGAGACACATGATACCCAACACCCGTCCGCAGGCACCGGATCGCAAACCGGGTATAGACCAGCGCCGTTTCGGTGAAGAGGTCCTGCTGATCAATCTGGTTGCGGATCTGGCAGACATTGCGGACGAAGACGACAAGGCCTTCGTCGCCCTTCGCAACTTTCACCACGCCCTTCCGTGAAGCCAGTTGTTGCGCGAGCCTCTGTATGCCCTTCGCATTCGGCCGCATGTTCGTCGAGAGGCGGACAAGCGCTTCAACATCCGCTTCGGCCTGCGCCGCATGCGACATTGCCTGACGCGCGAGACCGCGTTTCAGGGCAGTGCGGAGGGAAGCGTTGGTCGCAAAATGGCTGTGCTGGATCTGCATCGAAACTTCCTTTCATCGGCAAATGGAAAAGCTCTCGTCCCAAATCTGACTTTACGTGCTATGGGTGGCAAAACCTGTCACGGGCATTAACCATGTCATTTACAAAAGCCGTCGACCTGCTTCGCCTCGCCGAAATGGCTACCTCGCGCCACTCAGGCGTTGGCCTCGGGGACATCGAAGAAGAATTCGGCGTCGACCGCCGCACCGCGCAGCGCATGACGCGGGTGCTGGAAGAGGTGTTCGACACCTGCACCACGCGCATCGACGACGAACGTCGCAAATACTGGCGGCTCGACGGCAACGCGGCCCGTCTGATGCTCGCCCAGGGCATCCGCGACAGTGAACTGGCCGCCCTCGAAATCGCCCTCCGCCGCGCCGAAAGGGATGGCGCGACGAACGAGGTGAAAGCCCTGAAATCCCTGCGAGACCGTCTGCTCGCCAGCATGGCCCGCCCCCACGCCCGCCGCGCCGAAAGCGATGCCGAGGCGGTGCTGGAGGCCTATGGCTTCGCCTCGCGCCCCGGGCCGCGGGTGCGGACCGCCACCCTCGTCCTCGAAACGGTTGCCGAGGCGCTGAAGGGGCCGAACCTTCTCACCATCACCTATGCGGGTGGCAGCAAGCCTGACGGGACCGAACGCACCGTAGAACCCTACGGAATGCTCCTTGGCACCCGCCGTTACCTTGTGGCCAAGGTCAAGGGCGGCAACGGACGCCTGCAGCACTTCCGCCTCGACCGGATCACCGCCGCGCGGCTGGAGGCCGCGTACTTCGCCCGCGACCCCGACTTCAACCTCGAAGCCCACGCCGCCCGCGCCTTTGGCAGCTATCATGCGGACGAGGAATTCGCCGAGGTGGTCTGGCGCTTCGCCCCGAAAGCTGCAGCCGTGGCAAGGGAGTTCATCTTCCATCCGCTGCAAGAGGTAACGGAGGAGCTGGACGGAAGCCTGACCGTCCGTTTCCACGCCTCGGGGCATCTGGAAATGGCCTGGCATCTCTACCTCTGGGGCGACGCGGTCGAGGTTCTGGCCCCCGACCGCTTGCGTTCGATGGTTGCAGGTTTCCAGCGCAGGGATTTCCCCGCGCTGCCTTGATCCGTTAGGCCCTCCAGCGTGCGAAGATCCCTCGGGGCTCAGGCTGATCCCAAAGCCGCAGATGCGCCCAATCGGCAACCGGCAGACCTTTGAACGCCTGCTTGACGAAGCGCCGCGCCAGCCGGTCGTCGATCAGATCGGCGATCAAGGCCAGCACCACCGTCACCGGAGGCAAGCCCACAACCGCTGCGAAGTGGGCAATCGGATCCGAAGCCGAGAGTTCGGCAACTGTGTCCTGCTGCGTCTTGTCCAAACTGCCGACATTTCCTTTCAGAAGTTCGTCACACAAGGCATCCCAGCGAAGGCCAGCGAACATCTGGCGCAGGTGGTCCGGCGGAATGGTCGGGTTCATGAAGGACCGAACATCCTCTCTGATGCTGGGCACCGCATCCCGGTCAGTCATGATCCGCATTCTGGAGATGGGAGGCGGTGCAGCAAATCTGCGCTTCGCAAATGACATGGAGGGCATCGCCGTATCGACAGACTGCGGGACGCCCGCAGCATACCGCGACGCGATCAACGGCACCTTGCGCTGCTGCGCCATGCCTTCGACCACTTCGCCCGCCTCGTCCACCAGAACCAGACTGGTGCGATGGGTGCAAAGCCCGTGGGCACGCGCAAAATCTTCCGCTGCCTCTGCACCGAGAAGCGGCAAAGTCAAGGCTGCCGCAAAACGCCCCACAGCATCCGCGCCGCGCAACTCCATCGCCTCGGACCATTCCGCCGTGATTTCCACTCCGCCGCGAAGCGCTACGACCCGCTCCGGCGCACCGGCAACAACCTGTCCGTCAGCCGCCTGACCACGCTGCCGCAAGGCCGAAAATGCCAGCGCAAGACTCGCGGCCACATCATCGCCCGGCGAATAGAACAGCTGCCCGCCCGTCATGGCACAGAGCTGCCCGATGTTCGCATCCAGACTGCCCGGACCGACAAGGATCGCCGAAATCCGCGCCTTCGACGCAGCCAGCGCATCCACCGTCGCAGCCCAGGTCTGCCCGTCCGTCAGCACCAGAATATCTTTCGCCCCAGAGGCCAGTGCAGCCTTTACCGCCCCGTCGAGTTCGGTCCCGCCCGCGGGTTTCCTCAGCTTCGACACCAGTCGCGCTACCGCCGGCCCTTCGGCCCCGCCAAGCGGTCGACAGTCGTCGTCAAACTCCCACAGCGCGATACGATCCGACCCGCGCAGCCGCCCCAGCTCCAGCCGCAGCCCGTCGCGCATCGCCTCCCACACCGTCAGCCCCCGCGGCCCTTCGGCCCTCGATCCGGTGGACCCCGAATGATCGACCAGAACCGCCAGATCCAGCGCGCCCGCGCCCGCCGCAACGGGCCGCAGACCGACGCGCACCTGCCGCCCGTCTGCCGCCACCCCCTGATGCGACCCGAACTGCCCACCCTGCACCACGATCTCGATCGCGGCATCCAGAGTGATCCGCTGCGGACCAGTGACCAAGCGTCCACCCAGCGACACCTGCCCCGCATCCACCGTCACGGAAAGATCGGCCTCGTGCCGCACATGCGCGCTCGTCACCAGATCATCGACCGGGGCCAGTGGGGACGCCCCGTACAATTGCCCCACCGTCACCGGTATCCGCAGGAACGGCCCGGATGCGCCCGCGGACAGCGGCACCACCGTCTCGATCTCGACCGTCACCTCCTTGCCCGCACCCAGGTTGCCGACCGACAGCGCATGCACCCCGCGCAGCACTTCCTCGTGCAGCACGGCCAGCTTGCCCTCGTCCAACGCAGCCTCATAGCTGTCCCGTGCCTCTGCCTTGGGCTTGGCTGCGGCCACCAGAACACGGCCATCCACCTCCGCACGCATCCCCGTCACCACGGCATCAAAGCCGACCGGCATGGTCAGGATCGCCTCGATGGGCCGATCTTCCGCATTCACGAACCGCCGCGAGGTGCGCACCGTCGCCAAGCCCGCCACGATCGCGACCGCGATATCGGTCGCCACCAGCGGCACGGGCGCTGGCCTGCCGCCAGCAAACACCGTCAACCCGTCATGTATCGTTTCCAGCGCATGCCCGAATGCCGTGACACTCATTCCCTATCCCTTTGCAACATAGGCCCGCAGCGCCGCCTCGACCGCGCCCACAACCGTTTCAATGTCGATCGCCTCCGGGGAAATTCCCGGATCCACCCGCAACTCGACGCCCCCCGCCTGAAGGATCGGCACGGCATCGTCGAAGGCCATCAGAACCTTGATCGAGCCGGGCTTCATCCCCATCCGGTGCAGCGCCAGATACCGCTGGCCTTTCAGAACATGCGTCTCGTCATAGCCATCCGCCGCGCGTCCGGTCTTGGCCGCCGGAGGAAGGATCCCCTCGGCAATCAGGAAGCGGATCTGTCGCGCCGGAACGCCAAGACGTTCGGCAAGGTCATTCAAGGTCATGTCGGGCTCCAACGAGACATAAATTGTGTCGCGTTTAACTCTCTGTCAAGCAGAACGTGACAAAATTTTTGTCTTGATCTCGCAGCCCGCGCAAGTCCTAACTAGCCGGGCAGGGCGACAGATTCTGACACGACCCAAGTCTATTCATTAACCAAGGGCAGATTCGCCCCTCGAATCCGTCCGGCGTCACAGTCATTCAGGAGGCGACCTTGCCCCCCTTCCGTTTCATCCACTCTGCCGATCTCCACCTCGGCCGCCGTTTCGGTGGCTATCCCGACGACCTGCGCGGCCGTCTGGTCGAGGCGCGGCATAACGCGATCAACCACCTGATCACCGCGGCAAAATTCCACGACGCCGAGCACATCCTCATCGCAGGCGACCTCTTCGACAGCGAAACCCCGACCGATCCCGTCTGGCGGCAGGCCTTGGCCGCGATGGGGGCGAACCCGGCCCTTCACTGGTGGATCATCCCCGGCAACCACGACAGCCTTGCCGCAGAGTCCCTCTGGTCCCGCTTCCGTGAACAGGCCCCCGCCAACGTCCACCTCCTCGACGATGTCGAACCCGTGGAAATCGCGCCCAACGTCTTCCTGCTGCCGGCCCCGCTGCCCCGCCGCTATCCGGGCCGCGACCTCACCTCCCATATGCCCGGATGCGAGACGGACCCCCGCGCCTTCCGCATCGGGCTGGCCCACGGGTCGATCCAGAACTTCTCGGAAGAAGGCGTACGCGCCGAGGATACCATCCCGCCCGACCGCGCCGCCACAGCACGCCTCGACTACCTCGCCCTTGGTGACTGGCACGGCCATGTCCGCGTCGGCGACCGGACATGGTATCCCGGCACGCCCGAACGCGACGCCTTCACCCATGACGGGCGCGGCACCTGCATCTGCGTCACACTCAACGCACCCGGCTCCCCGCCTCAGGTCGAAACCTTCCCGACCGGCCGCTTCGCATGGCATGACGAGGTGCTGCCCCTTCTTCCCGGCCAGAACGCGACTGATGCCCTCGCCGCCCTCCTGCCGCCGGACCGGGCCGACCGCCGCGACCATCTGATGC
The DNA here is from genome assembly GCF_009908265.2 of Paragemmobacter amnigenus. Classification (GTDB taxonomy): domain Bacteria; phylum Pseudomonadota; class Alphaproteobacteria; order Rhodobacterales; family Rhodobacteraceae; genus Paragemmobacter; species Paragemmobacter amnigenus. The sequence goes on from NZ_JAAATX020000003.1 coordinate 191,806, forward strand.
GCATCCGCGCCACGGGCCGCGCCACGCTGGCCGAACACGCCGCCCTGACCGAGGCCGCAGCCGCCGTCGCCCCGGACTTCGCATGGTTCACCCTCGACACCACCGCCCTCGAAACCGAGGTCGAAGCCACCGACCTCGACCAGATCGACCGCGCAGGTGCCCTGCGTCTTGCCGCCGACCGCTTGAAAGACCGCGCCGACGATGCGGCCCTCGACGGCGAAACACGCCGCACGGCTGCCGCCGCCCTCAACCGCCTGTATGGCTACCTGCGCGAGGATCGGGCATGAAACTCGTCTCCATCGAACTCTCCGACCTCCGCCGCTTCGTCGCCCCTGTCCGCATCGACGGCATCGGCCCCGGCCTGAACGTGCTCTGCGCGCCGAACGAATTCGGCAAATCCACCCTCTTCGACGCGCTGCAAGCCCTGTTCTTCCAACCCCACCGCTCGAAATCCAAGGAAATCAACGCCCTACGTCCGCATGTCGGCGGCTCGCCCTGCGTGACGGTCGAGGTGGAGCTGAGCGATGCCCGCTACACCCTGTCCAAACGCTGGCTAAGCAAGGCACAGGCCACGGTGCATCGCAACGGCAACCTCATCCATCAGGCCGACGATGCCGAAGCCTTCATCTCGGCCCTCGTCCAGTCCGAAGGGGATGGCGGGCCTGCGGGCCTTCTCTGGGTGCGTCAGGGACTGACACGGCTGGAAGGCGAAGGCGACAGCGCAAAGGAAAGGGACGCCGCCAAAGCCGCCCGCCGCAACCTGATGACCTCTGTAACAGGCGAGGTCGAGGCCTTGACCGGCGGTCGCCGCATGGACAAGGCACTGGCCCGGACCCGCGAGGAACTGGCGAAATACGTGACCGCAACCGGTCGACCGATGAAGGGAGGTCCACTTTCGGACGCCGAAACCCTCGTCGCGACCCTGACGGAAGAACAGGCGCGACTCGAGGCGACTGCCCGTCAACTGACCGCCGCACTCGCGCGCCGCCGTGACGTGGTGAAAGCCTTGACCAGCCTGACCGCGCCCGACGAAGTCGAGACGCGCCAGACCCGCCTCGAAGACGCCACTCGCGCCCTTGATGAGGCCAAGCGCCACGCCGACACGCTGGGCAACGCGACCGCCGCACTGCGGGCGGCGGAGATGTCTCAGGCCACCCTGTCCGACCGCCTCTCGGCCCTCCACCGCGCCCAATCCGCCTGCGCAAAGGCAAAGGCCGATCTGCAATCCGCCGAAGCCACAGCCCGCGCCGCTAAGGAAACCAGCGCACAGGCCGACGCCGCCCTTTCGCCCCTCGCCGACGCACTCGCCGCTGCGCGCCACGCGAAAACCACCGCCGACGCCGAACTGGCCGAGGCGAACCGCGCCGTCGCATCCCTTGCCGCCGCCGCCCGCCGCAAGGATCTTGCCGACCGCATCGGAAAGGCCCGCGCCTTGCTGGAAAAGCGCGCGCCTCTCGCACTGGCCGCGACCCGTGGCCCCGACGCCAAAGCGCTGGCCGAGCTGCAAAATCTTTCGCAAGCCGCAGCACTCGAACGCGCCCTGCGCGACCGCAGCGCAGCCCAGATCATCTTCCACCATACCGGATCCGCCCGCGTCACGACAGGCGGCACCTCGGTTCCCGAAATACCCCTCCCGGTTCTGGCCGAGACCCGCTTCGACATGCCCGGCCTCGGCCACTTCACGGTCAAGCCCGCCGCCGGAAACGACAGCGACGATCTCGCCCGCGCCGAGGCCGCATTCACGACTGCCCTCTCCCGCTCGGGCCTGCCCGATCTGGCCACCGCGCAAACCGAAGCCAACGTCCGCGCAGAGGCGATAGCGGCCCTGCGCGACCTCGACACGAGCCTCACATCTCTCGCCCCGCAGGGCCTGCCCGCGCTCGAGGCCGAACTGTCCGCCCTGCCCGAAGCGGTCACGCCCCGAGAAGGCCTGCCGACCGTGGCCGAGGCCCAGAGAGCCGCCGACCAGGCGGGCATCGCCCTGCAATCCGCCGAAACGGCCCATGAGGCCGCGCGCGCCGAAGCCGAACGCCTCCGCACCGCCGAAGTCCGCGCCAGCGTGCAGGCCACCAGCCTCGCCAACGAACTCGCCCGCGCAGAAGCGGTGCTCGTCACCTTCGGCGAAGACGCAGAGGCCACCCTACTCCCGCAACTGGCCAGCGCCACGACCGCGCTGGAAGAGGCCCGCGCCAAACACGTCGCACTCCTCGCCACCGCCCCAGACCTGATCGCCGCCCAGGCCGCTTTTGACCGCGCCAAGTCGATCGTCGAAAGCGCCCGCAGTGAAACGACGCGGCTGGAACTGGAACGTGCCCAACTCGACACGGAAATCAAGATCCAGTCCGGCGCAGGCGTCATGGAGGAACTGGCCGACATCACGACCCGCCTTGCCGCCGCCACGGAGTCCCTTGCCACAATCAGCTTCGAGGTCGCCGTCCTCAAGGAACTCGCCGCGACCCTGGAGACCGCCCGCAACGAAGCCCGCGACCGCTATTTCGAACCCGTCCTCGCCGAACTGCGGCCGCTTCTCCGCATGCTCTGGCCGGATGCCGAATTGCGCTTCGACGGCGAAAGCCTGCTTCCCACGGCCTTGGTCCGCGACGGGCGCGAAGAGCCGCTCTCGATCCTGTCAGGAGGCACGCAGGAACAGATCGCCCTCCTCGTCCGCCTCGCCTTCGCCCGCCTCCTCGCCGCCCGAGGCCACCACGCACCCATCATCTTCGACGACGCGCTGGTCTATACAGACGACGACCGCATCGAAAAGATGTTCAACGCCCTTCACGCGCAGGCCTCAGGCCAGCAGATCATCGTGCTCAGCTGTCGGCAAAGGGCGTTCCGGGATCTGGGCGGGATGGCACTGACGGTGCGTGAGGGATGACCCTGTCGCGCACCCCTGACTGCACGCACGCATTGGAGCCGTCACGGGTTTCGGAAACGAACTCTTGCATGTGAAGCTCATGCCGGAACTGATGTTCAGCAGCAGCGCTAGGTCGCGTGGCAGTCGCCACTCAGGGAGACCAGAGGAGACTGTCAGGCGTAGCGAAGGCAAAGACTGTTTCGCAGACACGGCATCGACACTTTGGGCGGAAAGCGGACGGTCGCGAACTTTTGATTGCAGATCGGAAAAGCAGACAGTCGCATGGAAGCCTGCCCCGGCCAGGACCGGAGCAGGCGCGACCGATCAGCCGAGGACGTTTGCCAGGGTCACGGGACTACCCGACTTGGCCGATTGCGTCGCAGCCTCGGCCATCGCGAGCGCGGCCACGCCGTCATCCAGGGTAACGGGCAGTGCGGAACCTGCATTCACTGCCGCCACGAATGCCGCCCATTCCGCCGCATAGGCAGGCATGTAACGTTCAAGGAAGAAGTAGGTGGGTTTCGCCCCCGTCACGCCTGCGGTGGTGGATTTCACCACCGTATTCTCCAGCATGTTCTGGGCTTGCAGCAGGCCTTCCGACCCCAGCAGTTCGACCCTCTGGTCGTAGCCATAGACCGCGCGGCGGCTATTTTTGATCACCGCGATCCGCCCGTCGGCATAGGTCAGCGTCACGACCGCCGTATCCACATCGCCCGCCGCGCCGATTGCCTGATCGACGATGCTGGTGCCGACCGCTGACACCGTTACAGGGGCCGCGCCCATGATGAAGTTCGCCATGTCGAAGTCATGGATCATCATGTCACGGAACAGGCCGCCCGAGACCTTGATGTAGGCAACTGGCGGCGGTGCGGGGTCGAAGGATGTAATCGAAAGGAGTTCGGTCTTGCCGATCTCGCCACGATCCGCCGCCGCCTTGAGCGCCGAGAAGTTCGGGTCGAAGCGGCGGTTGAAGCCGATCATCACCGGCTTGCCGTTCTTGGCCGCCACCTTTTGACAAGCCTGGGCCCGCGCCAGCGACAGATCGACCGGCTTTTCGCAGAGCACGGCCTTGCCCGCGCCCGTCGCCCGTTCGATCAGGTCCGAATGGGTGTCGGTCGAGGTGGCAATCAGCACGGCGTCGATGGCGGGATCGTTCAGGATCGCGTCCGTGGACCGCGCCTCGGTCCCGTATTGCGCGGCCAGCTTCGCGGCTGCATCCGCGTTGATGTCCGACACGGCAACAAGGGTGGAGCCGGGGTTGGTGGAAATGGCAGTCGCATGGACGCCCGCAATGCGCCCTGCGCCCAGAAGGCCTACTTTCAGCATTTGATGTTCCTTTGATTATTGGCCGAGAGCGGCCTTGAAGGCTTCGAACTCGGCGTCCTGCATGGCCACATTGTGCTGCGGCTGCGGGTAGGCACCGGTATTCACGTCCGCGATGAACTCCTTGAACGCGGCGATGCGTTCGGATTGCAGGCGGGCATATTCAGCCGCGAAGTTGCGGTAGGTCTTGGCGTGGCGCGGCTTGTGACCGTCCGTGCAGCCCAGAACATCCTCGGCGAACAGGTATTGCGCATCAGCCCCCGGCCCCGCGCCCATGCCCAGCATGATCATCGGCGTGTTCTTCGAGATGAACTCGCCCAGACGGTCCGGCACGACCTCCAGCTCCGCGCCGAAGCAACCGATGGCCTCCAGTTGCTTCACATGGTCCCAGACGGCCCGCGCCTCGGTCGCGGTCTTGCCCACGGCGCGCCAGCCTGTCCATGTGATGTAGGACGGGATCAGGCCCACATGCGCGACGATCGGCACATGGTTGTCGCAAAGCACCTTCTGAATATCCAGCGATGCGGCGCAATAGAAGCAGTCGCCCCCCATCGCGGTAAATCTGAAAGCCGCGCGCAGGTAATCCTCGGCCGTGGCAAGCTGGCCATAGGGACCAAAGGGCAGCCCCACCTGCACGAAGCAGCGCCCCGCCGCCTCGCGCATTTCGGGGCCGAAGAAGCGGCTTTCGATGGACAGCATGTCGATCCCCGCCGCATCCGCCGCCGCCGCCTCTTCCAGCGTGGTGACGTAAAGCATGGAGATCTTCTGCCCTCGCGCCTTCATTGCGCGGATGTCGTGGACGGTCGGACGGTTCGCCTTGTGGACCATGATTACACCGTGAACGCTGTGCGGAAGGCTTCGAGGGCAGCCTTCTCATCGCCCTTGGCAAAGGCTTCCATGCCGACCGGGCCGGCATAGCCCATCGCCTTCAGCGCAAGCGCAACGCCGCGATAGTTGATCTCGCCTGTGCCGGGTTCGCAGCGGCCAGGATTGTCGGCGACCTGCACTTCGCCGATCCACGGCAGGCAGGCCTCGCACCAGCGGATCAGGTCGCCCTCGCCGATCTGGGTGTGGTAGAGGTCGAGATTGATGCGAAGCTGCGGACGGTTCACCGCCGAAACCAGCGACAGCACCGCCTCGGTCGACCCGAAAGGGCAGCCAGGGTGGTCGATGGGGTTGAGGTTTTCGAGCGTGAAGACCACGCCCATCTCCTCGCCCAGGTCGCAAATCCGGTTCAACGTATCGCGGGCGCGCAGTTCCGCGCCGGGAGCATTCGAGCCGATACGCGGGATCGGAATGCCCATATCGCCCAAGCCGGTGCCGTGCAGGTTCAGCCGATGCACACCCAACCGCTTGCCCACCGCAGCCGTTTCGCGGGCCGAGGCCAGAAGCATATCCGCGCCTTCCTTGTCGGCCAGACGCCCCTCAAGATACCCGTTCATGATCGTGAACGTCGCCCCCGTCCGCTCCAGCGCGGCCAGATCATGTGCGGGCCAGTTCCACAGCCCCACGCCAAACCCCATCTCCTTCAGACGCGAAGCGCGCCAATCGATAGGACGGTCTCGCCACAGCATCTCGGCACAGGCGGCAAGTTGGAAGGTCATGTCAGATCTCGATATAGACTTGGCCGTCCTGAACCCGGACGGGGAAGGTTTTCAGGTTCACGCAGGCGGGCGCACGTTTCGCCTCGCCGGTGCGATAATCGAAGGTCGCGTTGTGCTTCGGGCATTCCACCGTGCCCTCCATCACGAGGCCGTCGCAGAGATGAACCTTCTCGTGGCTGCAGATCCCGTCCATCGCGTGGAAGGTGTCATCCTCGCTGCGGATGATCACGAAGGTCTGGCTGCCGTGGTCGAAGCGGATCAGGTCATCGAGTTCTATATCTTCGGTCGCGCAGGCGCGGGTCCATGTCGGCATGGGTCTGTCCTCGGGTCTTGATTTCGATCAGGGAGCGGCGGTCCGGAGGGAGACCGGACCGCCGTTGCAGCGCGACAGCGGGTGGAGGACCGCCGCCACGCCGAAAGGGTCAGGCCTGAACGGCCTGCGGCGGGTGGCCATCATGCGTGGCCATGTATCCTTCAATCTCGCCCTCCAGCGAAGCCATCGACGCCCCGCCTGCCATAAGATCGGTGATCTCTTCCCGCGTCTTCTCGCCCTTGCGGAAATCGGCGGCCACCGCACCACGGATCAGCACGGCGAAGTGGTCACCCACGGCCATGGCATGCATCACCTGATGGGTGATGAAGATCACGGCCAGACCCCGCCGCTTCGCCTCGTTTACGATGCGCAGGACGTGGGTCGCTTGCTTCACGCCAAGGGCTGCGGTGGGTTCGTCAAGGATCAGGACACGCGCGCCGAAATGCACGGCGCGGGCGATGGCCAGCGACTGGCGTTCCCCACCCGACAGGCCACCGACCAGACGGTCGCCGTCGGTGATGCGGGTGATCCCCATGTCCTGCACGGCCTTGACCGCGATGGCATTGGCGCGGGCGCGATCATAGATCTTGAACGGCCCCCAGCCCTTGGTGGGTTCGACGCCGACAAAGAAGCTGCGCCCGATCGACATCAGGGGGAAGGTTCCGCCGAATTGGTGGACGGTGGAAATCCCCGCCTCCTGCGCGACACGGGGCGCAGGGAATATCACCTCTTTCCCGTCAAGCTCGATTGTCCCCGTGGTGGGCTGGTGGACACCGGACAGGATCTTGATCAGCGTCGACTTGCCAGCACCGTTGTCGCCCAGAAGACAAAGCACCTCACCGGGCCGCACTTCCAGATTGATGTCATGCAGGACGTCGATGGGACCGAAGGACTTGTTGATGTTCTTCAGCGCAAGGATGGGAGCGGTCATGTCAGGCCCCTTTCTTCTTGGTCGTGGCCGAAAGGGCCATCTTGCGGAAGGTGTTGTTCATCAGCACAGCCAGCAGCAGCAGCACTCCGATGATCAGGGCCGACCAGTTCCGGTCGAAATCGGTGTAATAGATGCCCTGATTGACGATGGCGAAGGTGATCGTGCCGAAGAAGATCCCCACCACCGACCCGAAGCCCCCGGTCAGCAGCACGCCACCCACGACGACCGAGATGATCGAGTTGAAGATGAAGCTCTGCCCGCCCGCGACCTGCGCCGAGTTGTAGAGGATCGCCTGGCACATCCCCACGAAGGCGGCGGATGTGGACGAGAGAACGAAGAGAAGGATCGTCATACGGTCCGTCGGGATACCAGCATTCCGCGCTGAAACCTTGTCGCCCCCCATGGCGAAGATCCAGTTCCCCTTGGGCGAGAAGTGGATGAAGAACACATAGGCCGCCGTCAGCACCAGCCACCAGATCACCATGACCTGCAGCTGCCCGCCGAACAGGAAGTCGCCGAAGATCACCTTCGCCGGACCCTCGACCGTCAGAGCGACAGAGGTGGATTTGGTGATCAGCACGGTCAGGCCCAGCACGATGCCCTGCACCGCAAACAGGCTGCCCAGCGTCACGATCAGCGACGGCACGGCGGTGCGGATCACCATGTATCCGTTGATCAGACCCACCGTCACGCCGAAGGCCATCGTCACCGCAATGCCCAGCCAGATCGACATACCGTAGTGGCCGGAGATGACGGCCACCGTCATCGCCCCGAATGGCACCATCGCACCGACGGAGATATCGAGTTCCCCTGCGATCATCAGCAGCCCCACCGGAATGGCGATGATGCCAAGGTTCGCGGCCACGTTCAGCCAGCTCGACATGCCCGCAGGCTTCAGGAAGGTCAGCCCGCCGAAGGCTGCAAAGAAGATCAGGACGGCCAGAAGGCCCAGAAACGCCCCCGCCTCGGGGCGGCGCAGAAGGCTGCCGAGCGACAGGTTCGATCCGTGCGCTGGCATGGCCTCGACAGGCCGGCTTGCTGTGGTGGAGGTCATGGCGTTTCCCTTTCCGTCAGACCGTAGGTGACGCGCGCTGCGTCGGCAGGAATGTCCGGCCCACCCTCTGGTGGGCCGGATGGTCAACGTATCAGCGTGCGCCCTTGGCGACACCGGCCAGCGTCGCGTCGATGTTCGACGCATCCACGATCCCCGGTCCGGTCAGCACCGGGAAGATCGGCAGATCGGTGCCGAAGTCGATATGCGAGGCCAGCAAGCTGACGGCGAGGTAGGATTGCAGGTAGGGCTGCTGGTCGATCGAGAAGAGCTGCGTGCCACCCTTGATCCGGTCCAGACCCGCCTGGTTCATGTCGAAGGAACCCAGCAGCGTGGTGCCGGTCTTGCCTGCCTGCTCGACCGCGATCGCCGCGCTATCCGCGTCGCCAGCCGAGATGGTGATGACCCCGTCAATGGTTTCGTCTTTCAGCAGTTCGGCCTTGATCGCCTCGGCAACCGCCGTCGCGTCCCCAAAGCTGGTGGACGGAAGCGGAAGCTGCGCGCCCTTGCCACCCTTGCCGGTGATCCCGTCGATCACGCCCTTGCAGCGGGCTTCGATATTCGCGGTGCCGGGAAGCGTATTGATGCACAGGACGTTCTTCTGCCCATTGTCACCGAAGTATTCGCCGCCCGCGACGCCAGCCACATATTCATCCGACCCGACATAGTTGATCGCGCCCAGTTCGCGGGCCTTCTCGGCCCCGCCCGCGTTCATCAGGATGACCTTGATGCCCGCCGCGATGGCATCCTTGATCGCCGGATCTTCGGCTTCCGGCACCCAGTTCGGGATCACGAGTCCATCCACTTCCATGCTGATCGCGGTGCGGATCAGTTGCACGACGTCGGGGGCGAAGTTGTCGTAATTCACGAGGCGCAGGTAGTTCACCGAACCGCCATTCGCTTCCACCATCGGGGTCGCGTCGTCGATGCCCTTCTTGATGATGTTCCAGAAGGCATCATCGTTCGATCCGCCCACGACAGCGATATCCGCCGCCATCGAGGCGCTGCCCGCGAAGGCGACAAGCGCGGTCGTGGCAAGGACCTTCGTCAGGTTTGCAAGTCTCATGGTCTGTCCTCCCTTTGGTGCCCCCGGTTCTCCGACGGGCGTTGGTGTTGGTGGGATTGACCGGCGCGCCCCCTCCTCCGGGACACGCGCCGGATCTCGGGGTCAGGTGCGGGCCGCCTTGGCGTTCATCCGCGCTTTCTTCTTCTCGAACCGGGCCTGCATGATCGCATCGCCCTCTTTCGAACCGTCGTGCCAATAGCCGAACCACTTATCCAAGGGGATCAGCCCATCGCCGCCGTAATTCACCTCGAAGTATTTGTGGTGCAGGTAATGGGCATAGGCGTGGCTATCGAGCGTCTTGTCTTCGGTGATCTCAAGCTTGTCGAAGCCGATATGCCCGTTCACCGCGCCGAAGCCTGCGATATGCAGCTGGAACATGGCGATGATAGGGTTCGACGGGATGATCAGGTGCCAGAAGGCCACCGCGTGATAGAGGAACCCTTCGACAGGGTGCATCGACAGCGACGACCACGGGCTCGGGTTTACCGAATTGTGGTGGACCGAATGCACCCATTTATACAGCAGCGGCGTATGGATCAGCCGGTGGATCGCGAAGAAATGCACCTCATGGATCGCCGGGGCCAGCAGCACGATCGCGGCAAGATACCAAGGATTGTCCGACCAGCTCAGCCACGGCACATAGCCCGCGGCGAAGGCATGCAGGAAGATCACCTCGACCAGCGTCCAGAGCGGGATGGAGATGAAGAAGGACCGCAGGAAGTTGTCGATATTCTGCGACTTGAACCAGAACACGTCCGAAGGCTGCTCTGACGGGAACTTCGCATTGTATTTGAACCGCGTGCCCTGCTTGCGGCGGACATACCAGAACAGCTCGACCGAACCATACATGACAAATATCGCCGCCGCATTCACGGCATAGAGCCAGAGCGCCCAGCCCCAGGACAGGGTCTTCATCACCTCGACATCCGGCACGACGTAGAACCAGTAAAGCAGCGCCGTCGCCATGTGGAACGCGTTCCACGGGAACAGGTATTCCGGCACCCAGCGCAGCACCTTCACGATGCTGAACGGGCGGAGCCAGAACGGGGCCACCTCCAGATGAGCGTTCGGGGCCCAGTCGCCACGCTTGTTGCGGGTGCCGAATTGCAGATCGTCCATCTTCGTCCTTCCTCTTCCTTTCGGTCGGGGGTCCGGACGAAACACGACATCGTCCCGCGGGCCCACACCACGCGGCACCGGGGCAAGGCCCCGCCGTCATTCCTGTCCGAAATCACCCTCCCTACGGCTGCGAAGACTCAGGGAGCCGCCACGCCGCGATGGCGGGAAATAAGCGCCTTGACGCATATCAAATCAACCCGCCATGATAGCGGAAACATGAAATCGTATCATTCACATCATCAATCAAGCAAAATGATACGAACCAGATCAGGACCGCAAATGCGCCGCCCCACGATCCCCGACCTTGCCGAAGCTGCCGGTGTCTCGGTCGCCACGGTGAACCGCGTCCTGTCAGGCGCGGAAAATGTCCGCCTCGCCACCCGCGAGCGCGTCCAGCAGGCGGCGGCTGAGATCGGCTTCTACGGCCTCGGCTCGATCCAGGCCCGCGTCTCCGCCGCCCGCCCGAGGCTGCGCTTCGGCATCCTGCTCTTGCAACCCCACCGCCCCTTCTATCGCAACATCGCCACCGCGATGGAAGAAGCCGCCGCTGCCGCGACTGGCGCAGAGGTGGACCTGCGGATCGAGTTTCTGGAAGACCTCTCGCCCCAGAACGTCGCCGACCGCGCCCTCGCCCTTGCCAGCGATTGCAACGCCATATGCCTGACCGCCGCCGTTCATCCGGTCGTGAGCGAGGCGCTAGAACGTATCCAGTCGCAGGGCATCCCCGTCTTCGCCTTCGTCTCGCAGATCAGCGTCACGGGCCAGATGTCCTATATCGGGCTCGACAACTGGAAGGTCGGCCGCACCTCCGCATGGACCTTTGCCAACATCTGCAAGGCACCGGGCAAGATCGGCATCCTGATGGGCAACCCGCGCTACCGGAACCAGGAGATGAACGAGACGGGCTTCCGCTCCTACTTCCGCGAACACGCCCCCGACTTCACCCTTCTAGAACCCATCTCCACCTTCGAATCCGCCGCAGTGGCGCAGGAGATGACCGAAAAGCTGCTGTCCGATCACCCCGACCTCGCCGGCCTCTACATCTCTGGCGGCGGCATCAGCGGCGCACTCGCCGCCCTTCGATCCAGCGGCAAGGCCGGAAAGATGGTCGTCGTCGGCTACGACCTGACCGAAGTCACCCGCGCTGCCCTACTCGACGGCACCATGACCCTCGTCATCTCCCACCCCCTCGCCCGCCTTGCGCGCGACGCCATCGACGGCATGATCCGCGCCTGCGCCAACCCCGGCAGCAATCAGACCAGCATCGCGCCCTTCGATATATTCACGCGGGAGAACATCTGAGGCGACGGTCTGCTTTCCAATGTGACGTAGGGCAGCTATGGGCCGATCGCTGCCGAAACCGAGCAACGCAAACGGTGGGACAGAGAAAGATTGGAACACGGCCGGATGAGACCGGGCCTCAACACCCAAAAGCACATCCCGACGATCGTCCCGCTACCTTTCAATTAATGAGATTCTTGGGATGAACGAAGAAACCCAGTCCATCGTGCAGTTGATCCGCTCCGACATGATTGGCTTTGCCGTGTCGGGGAAGGTCGGAAAAAGCAAACTGCAACCCCGCATTGCCCAAGTGCTGTCCTCATCGGGCTATGACGTGGACCGTGAAGACATGAGTGGCTTCTTTCCGGCCGGACTTCCGGCTTGGCGTGACAAAACGACCGGTGCAATCGTTGCAACCACGGCCAGACGCCGCATCGATCTAGTCATTCGCAAGCACGGTTCAGTCGTGTGTTTGATCGAGACCGAGTCCGACTTGAACGACCTTCGCGAACACGGTGTTTCAGGCCGATCCGATCATTATGACGTCTTCAGCATGGCCAGAAGCGCCGCAGGGGCCTGGTTCGACTCCTACAAATCTTTGGAGCGGATGGCAGCGGCAGCATGGTATGCAACCGGTCGCAGGGAGGACGCGCTGGCTGATCTGAGATCAGAGCTACCCGAAGATCACAATCCTGCAGGTTTCGGACTGATACTCGTCACTGGCTCTAGCCGCGCCTTGGACCGCCGCATTCTTTCTCCGCGCTTGAAGTCTCTCGGGGCGAACCTTGTCAGTGTAACCGCGAGGTAATACTGCCTTGTGCAGGCCATCTCGGCACCTTTCGTCCCACAGGCGCGACCGTGCCGCAGCATTCTGCCCCGCTCTGCGTCAAAGCGGGGCAGCATCAAGAGGCAACTTGTAGCAAGTGAGCACGACGAATGGCGTCGCGGTCAGTTCATCACTTCAAAATTGATGGGCCAATGAATCGATGACCAATCCTCCTGCAATTCAGCCAGATCAGCAGTAGCCAGCGCTTTCAGAGCATAGCACTTGACACCCAGACCTTGCAGTCGTTCGTGAAGATCTCCAGCAATTTTACGTGCGGGTTCAAAGACCATGCTCATCTGCTCGATGGGCTTGCCAACGCACCTACCCATCACCTGCTGAAGGGCATAAATCCGCCATTCAAGCCCACCAGCCGAGATCGTGCAGTCCAACTCACGCCGGAGAGAATCCACCTTGTTTTGCGCATCTTGTGCAGCCCATTCCTTCAGAGAAAGTTTCTCCTCAAGCACTGCAATCTTGTTTTTGATGGACATAAAATCGGCGAAAACATCAGAAGCCATGTCCACTGCCTCACAGTAGTCGACATACTTCGATCGGATAGCCGCAACATCTACGGCGACCGCATGTTCCTTCTCGTGGCGACACTTCGCTTTTGCATCTTCGGCAATATATGCCAGCAGCCCAGTGTTCTCGATGTTGACCGCCCATTCACGCACCGCGGCCAACAGACGCTCGTTCACATACCAAGAGCCACGGCTGTCATCCCACATGGCCGTAGGAAACTGCCCTACGAAAAGAGCAGTCGCTGCGCTGTCGAACCGCACCCACGCTCCCGGTGCTTTTTCCTTCAAAGAAATTTCCTCAATGATGATGGCTGCCACGTGGTTTCTCCCGGTTTTGCTTCACTGCGACCGGGAGATGGGTTGCGCTGGCTGACGCGGAAGAAAGTTTTCTGGACTTCCCCGAAGATATCTGGTGACAGCATCGAAACATGACCGCGGCGCATGCAATGATCCAAGAGGCGTCATGACTATTCGCCCGCCATCGTTACGTCATCAAGCTTCGGCACGTGTCTTCGATGGCGTGATCGTCCGGAATACTAACCAAGTCCCAAACATCCAGGACAGGCGGCGCGTCTTTCTCGCGGCCAAGGGCGTCCAGAAGCTCAAGGCGCGCGTGCTGAGAAGGAAGTTCTTCCGCAAGGCGGGCAAAGACGGCGCGGATGGTATCATTCTGCTCATGGCGTCCATATCGCGGACCGGACGACCCCCAACCCATGTCGTGATCTAGGATAATGGTCTTCGCCAGATCGAGGTCCGAAAAGAAAGACAGACAGCCTGGTATGGGAAATCCGATACGCACAATCACCCTAATGCCATGAAAGACAGAGACAATTGTCTGCGTCGGCAGACCCGTCCGTTCAAGCGCAAAGCTCAGGAACGGATCCGTCTCGGCCAAAACCCGAAGGATGGCATCATGAACCACCTGCTTGTCGACTTCTGCGCCAAGCCTGGCAAAGCATGAACTGATCATTTCGGAGAATGATTGCTCTGTTGGATGCACCGCGCCCCCCTTCTTATCCCACGTCCAAGCCAACTGCCGGCCGGACGCGAACGCATCCGGCCCGGGCGACCCCGGGCCGGATTATTTCAGCGCATCGCGCGGCGGAGCCTGCCGATGATCTGCTCCGCCCGGATCTCGTCCAGAACCAGCTGGCGAAGCCGCCGGTAGTCTTGCAGCCGCGACCAGAAGACCCGCATCGCGTCCAGATCGGGATCATCCAGCGGATAATCGTCGGTCGACCCGCGCCGCGCGATCTCGACATAACCCGGCAGGTGCCGTCCGAAATGCGCGAGGATATGCGTGGCGAGGGTGACGAGCGGAGCCTCCTGCTCCGCCGCGAAGACCTCACCGGCCGCGAGTTCGGCCATCAGGTTGCGGATGGCACGCAGATCCGATCCCACATCGAGGTCGACGCTGTCCCAGAGATCGGGAAGCAGACGCGCAGCCTGGATCGTCGCCACGACCTTGTCGTGGAGATCGGCAGTCTTCGGAAGAATGACCATGATCATGGCCCCCTGTTTTCGACGGCGTTATGTGCCGCCCAAGACCGCGCCACCAAAACGAGGGTGACGCGGGTGCCGCTCATGCCGCGCGCTCCGGCATGATGGACGGCGAAAGATCGGCAGGCAGGCCTCCGATGCGGTCGGCGAGGCCGTCGGACAGCATGCAGATCTCGTAAACGACGGGATCCGCAGGATCGATCGCCGCGAAATGGACGCTCTCGTCACAGTCTGGATCACCTACATGTTCGAGCGACAGCAGTCCGTGCAGAACCTTCAGTTCGCGGACATGTCGACGGGTCAGCTGACCATCAGACATCAGGTCAGCCACCAGCCTTGCTGTGCGGCGACGGGCAGGCAGACCGCCGAGAAGGAGCGACGCGTTGATCAGCGCGTCGCCGTTCTCGTAGACCCAGGCGAGCAGAAGGGCGATGGCAGGGTGAAAGTGAAGCATGCGGGATCTCCCGTTGTCCCGACCGCGGACCGGCCGGGTTCAAGCTCGCTCCCTCCTTCCGAGCGAAAGACAGAAAGACAGGACGAAAGCGCCCTGTGCGTGATCTTCCTCCGGGGTGTCCCGGCGTCCTTTGCCCGCGCCCCTCGCCTGCGGGGGTGCGGACAAAGGAAGACGGACACAAGCCTGTGTCTCTCCCTACTGCGTCTGATCCAGCAGAGCGTGCGCGGTGACCACGGCCGTCCTCGTCCGACGCGCCGCAACATAGCGCATAAGGTGCTGCGTCTGCCGATGTCCGATCAGTTCCCGGGCCGCGACTTCGCCGCCAGGCATGAGTTCGGTGGCCGCCGTCGCAACGATGGCACGCATGCCATGCGCCCCAGTGCCGATTTGCGGCTTCATGGCGCGCGAGTACCATTGATAAACTGCCCGGGTTCCATCGTACTGCGTGATCAGAGGCTTGCGGTCCCGCAGCGCCTTCGCTCTGAGTGCTACAAGCATGTCGGCAGGCGCATCTTGAAGGATGACCGCGTCGAAGAACGGATTCAGCCAGGCCGGCAGCATGGCATCAATCTCTACAGGGGCCGGAGAAGACGCTGATTTCTGCGTGAAATAGTGCAGGCGGTACTCTCCTGCATCTTCCTCCCAGAAGACCGTCTCGCCGAACGTGTGCAGGCTGAAATCGAGGGGGCGCGCAGGGTCATAGCAGGACAATGCCATCGCCAAAGCCCGGTTGCGTGCCGCGTGCCGGTGATGCGGCGCGGCAATCCCATCCGCCCTCCGAAGCTCTTCCAAAGCCGCATCCCGGATGTCGTTCCGCGACGGCGCTTGATCCAGTGCCACCCATTTCTTCGGCCGCTGAGGGGCCTCCTTCCGGGCGAGTTCCGACATGGTCACATGCAGGGTCTTGATCAGCTCCTTCGGCATCCCGCAGTACCTGGCGAAGCGATGAAGCTCTTCGAAAGCCGAACGGATGTAAGCGTAGCGAGGCGTGCCGTCATTCTTGGCCGCGGACCGGGCGACGAGGTCCGCATAGAACGCCTGACGGGCGGCCAGATCATTCAGATCGATCTCGGCCCCCGCATTCCGCGCGCTGAAGGCAAACATGCACAGACGGTTCTCCAGCCGCGTGTAGATGCTGGGCGCGGGTGCCGGAATGTGGCGTTCCATGCCCATCCTCATCTCTTCCAACGCATCGCGCCATGCCGCGGGCAACTCGGCCACAGGAAGGGAAACCGCACGCTTGTAGTCGCGGTTCGGCCCCTTCGTGATACCGCGGAAGTTCTCCGCATGGGCAACCGCCTCCGCCGCCGCCCGCGCCATCCGGCTGAGCGAGGCCGAAGGGTTGAAAAGCTCCAGAGCCTCGGCAACCAGCGCAAGCTTTCCCGAAGTGTAGCCGTGCAGACGGGCGAAGCCGATGCAATGGCCCATGTCCACCTCTTCCGGCCCTTCCGTGTCCAGCCAGCGGACGAAGGGCTCCAGCGCGACGATCTGTT
This sequence comes from Paragemmobacter amnigenus, assembly GCF_009908265.2. Taxonomy (GTDB): domain Bacteria; phylum Pseudomonadota; class Alphaproteobacteria; order Rhodobacterales; family Rhodobacteraceae; genus Paragemmobacter; species Paragemmobacter amnigenus. The sequence goes on from NZ_JAAATX020000003.1 coordinate 208,145, forward strand.
CCTCCGACAGGTCGTGAGACCGGGGATCGACGGCGATGCAGGCCATATGCGGCTCGCGCAGCAGGTGCTGTGCCTTGGCCGAGATCATTTCGACATCTCCTTCTCGCGCGCGTCGAGGACCTCGTAGGTATTGCGACGCAGCTTCTGCTTGTTGATGAAGGCGTAGAACCGCCCGCAGACCGCCGGAGTGTTCCCGAGGAGTTCCGCCGCGATCGGCAGGTTCTCCCAAGAGATGTCCAGAAGACGGGTCGCCTGACCGGCGCGGAAGCGATGCGCGGTCATGGTCAGCCCGCAGGCGGTCGAAGCCTCGAGCATGTAGGTATCGAAGCGCTGGCCGCTCATGCGGTCGGCGGCCTCAGGTGCAGGGAAAAGCCAGGGCAGGTTACGGCCACCGTCCAGAAGCGGACGAACGACCTTGATGTACCACTCGATAACTTCCGAACCATTGCCGGTGATCGGCATGAGCGGGCGTTCCTTCTTCGTCTTGGTGTTCTCGGCCGGGATCCAAAAACGCCACTCCTTGAAGTTCCTGTCCGGGGCCAAGAGATGCGGCTCGGTCCCCAAAAGCTTCAGCTGGAGGATTGCGCCCTTGCGATCGGGTGACCCGCGAAGCGCAATGGCCGCGAACCCCGCAATTGTTCCGAAGGCAAGGAAAGTCGCCCGCTTGCGCCCTTTCAGTTCTGCAGGATTGCCACCGCATTCAGCCAGAATCGCCTCGGCCTTTTCACGGCAAAGAACATGGAGGTTTGCGAAGATCTTTTCCCGCCGCTTGTCCGCCAGAAGGCGCATGCAAAACTCACGGGTCGCGGACCCCATCTCCTGACCCTTCACCCGCGCGCGCTTCAGCATCTCGTTCCCCCGCGAAACCTTCGCGGCATCCGAAACATCCACGCCATTGCGGGAGGCGACGGTGATGATGTCGGTCACATAGCGCAGCACGCTGCCGGGATTGATCGCATCCACCGCCCCGAGGCTGGCCTCGGCGGCAGACAGATAGGCGAACATGGCCTTACCGGTAACCAAAGAGGACAGGTCGTTGACCGCCCCAACCGGATACCCCGCCTTGCCGAGCGTCGTCAGATAATGCCGGAACGAGGCACGATAGCGGTTCGTCGTGCTGACGCTCCGCGGCTCGATCGGCTCCCCCGAATTCTCGTCGATCCCCTTGTTCGATGCCTGCGCGATCCAGGCCGCAACCTGCGCTTCGAGATACTCCGGGACCGAGGCGCGGATGCGACGCGCCTCGACAAAGGTCCCCAGTGGTTCCGGCGGCAGCACCCGGTTCAGTTCGGGCAGCACGGCGCGATACCGCTCAATCGCGGCCAGTCCCCGCGACCACGAGGCACGCTGGTTATAGTGCAGAGAGGTCGCATCCAGACGATCCAGCGCATCCCGATCAGACAGGTGCCACGGCTCGAGGTCGAGCGTGCGCGACGCGGCCGCAAGGCGGTTGATCGCAACAAGGGAAACCCGCGCGACAGCTCCGCCCTGCTCGACGTTCTCCTTCAGGCAGGAGAGCAATTCGTACCAACCGTCGCGCCGCGCATTCAGCACCGCCCGACGATCCGCATCGCCCGAGGCCAACCGCAGCGCCGCCTGCACGCGCCGACGGAAATCCTTGTAGGCCGCAGGGGTCGCGATGTGGCCCGGGAAGGGGTTCGGGTGGCGCTTGCTGGACTTCGGAACGATCCGCGCCAGCGCCTCCTCCGTCGCCGGGATCGTATTCAGCGGCTCGCTCGGGATCAGGACGGTCAGCCGATTGACGGCGGCCGCGTATTCCGCCTTGCCCTTGGCCGCGCAGACATCGCGGACATCCTGCATGGTGAGCACGGCAGCGGCATCGCCGACGTTGGTGAAGGTCGAGTGGTTGATCTGCATGACTGCTCTTTCCTTTTGTTGACCTGCTTCTTTCGCCGCGCCCGTCACCTTGGGCGGGCGCGGCGAAAGAAGCAGGATGCCTGGTTTGGGTTACTGGGTTGGATTTGCTTGTTTTGTTGGGGTTTTGCGGGCGGCTACACAAAGACCACGTGGTTTTTCCGACCCAAAAACAACGTGGTGTTTGTGTATTGTCAGGACGGTGCAGACGCTGTTCCGGCGCTGCCGCGGCTGACGGCCTGAAGGGCATCGCCCGACCGAAGGCCACCCAGCCCCAGCGCATTCGCAGCACGCCGTCCGGCGGTCTTTGCAGGCTCGATCAGCTCCGGCTTTACCGACGTTTCGACAACCTCTCCGTCACGACGATAGGCCGTCACAGCCTCACCCATCTGCCACGCCCGCACATCCCGCGGACGCCAGAGCCGGGTCATCTCGTTGATCGTCAGGGCCGGGGCCGGAAGCACGACACGCCCCCGCTTCTCCCGCCGCTTCAGCGCCTCAGACGTAATGTTCAGCGACGCCGCAAGGCTCTGGATCGTCACCAGCGGTTCCTTCAGTTCCGTCAGGATATCCCCGTGATGCGCCGGCTCGATCCCGTGCAGACAGCGGAAGACGTCCGCCCAGGCGATGTAGACAGGCGCTTTCTCCGACACGCGCATCAAGGGAAGGCGGTTCTTCTCGGCGAAAGCCCGCGCCGTCCGCGGATCGATCGCGCCCAGATGTTCGGCAAGCTGCCGAAGGTTCAAAGTGCCAAGGTCGTAGAGCATGTGGTTCTCCATTTCGTGGGAGATTGGTCGTTTCTGGTTGGGCAGAAATTCTGCGGCCTTGTCCGGGCCTCAGAATTCGAAGTCGTCCCAATCCAGCGGCTTCGCGACGCAGCCGATCATCCGACGATCGAGCAGCGACAGCTCATCGAAGTCGTGCTCGACGCCGCCGATGCCGGGGGTGAAGCTCATGTTCTTCATTTCTCAGTCTCCGTTTTCGCCGCCCTCGGGGCGGCATTTGGGTGCAAGTTTCCTGTCCCGGCGAAGCATGCCCGTCGGGGTGGTTCGATGGTCTGGATGGGGAATTTGCGCTTAGCGCGGGGTCGTTACGGGGTCGGCTTGGCCTCGGTCGGCATCGGTGTTCTCCTGCTCGTCATGACGGAAACATCGCATGCCGAAACCCGCCGCGCAGCTTGTTTTCGGGGTGGGATCAAACCTCGGGCGGGACGCATGCCGGCGGGCCGCCGGTCATTTGAGTCGCAAAGAGTCACGGAAAATCTCAATTATTTTCAAATACTTATGAAGAACTACGCCCCATCCCGACCATCTTGGAAACAACGGTCCGTCTAAATAACGATCAGCCGGACCAGAGAGAATTTGTGCTTTCTTGAAAAAATCTCTTGCGCCGAATTTCTAGCTGTCAACGCGATTCGAATCACTCTGAGAGCATGCCGGCGGTCAGGTTGAAGAGGAGTTTGGCGGTCATCACGTCATTCGCATCAGCCTGCCGTCGCCGCATGCGGACGAACCACAGTTAGGTGCGAGAAAGAGCCAGCCAAAAGCATCCGGCCCCCTCTGCAACCAGGGGGGGCCGGATGGCGACATGCTTACTTTTCGGCAGCTTCCTGCGTGGAAGCAGATCAACCCGATGTGGTCAGCAAAGGGAGTCGTCTATCTTGATGCGCCAAGGCGCGGCATCATCCTGTCCGGTTGACGAGCATCGACCCGGAACAGCTCATCCAACTCAGCCATCAACACCGCAACGCTGCCGATCCCCACGCAAGCAGTCTCCAGAACCGTGTCCCGCCCCGTGATCCGGTTCCGCGCCAACACAACGGGCGATCCGTCCAGCCCCTGATGCCGGGGATACAGCAGCGTCAGGCGGGCCGTCCCATAAAGATGACCATAGGCCATCATCTGGTACACGTCGCTTTGGGAAACCCCGTGTTTCCTGTCGTCCACCCGTGCCGCGATCCGCTTCCACTTCGTATCGATGATGTGGACCACCTCACGACCGCGCCGGATGATGATGTCGGGTTTCGTCTGGAACAGACCGCGCCCGTCAGGCTCCGACGTCAGGCAGAACAACCGGCCGCCCTGCAGATGGACGGAAAACTCCGTCCCCCGCAGGCGGCGCGCGATCAACCGGCCCACATATTCCTCGAACAGGGCGTTCATTTCGAACAGCAGCGCAGTGCCTTGTCCTGCGCCCGCACTGGTCGTCTGGTATCTTCCGAACAGGAACAGCCGCGCCATGTCCAGCAACTCGGCCCATGACCGGTTCGTCCGGTCGAGAATTACCTCGTCCCACCGCAGTGCAGCCGGCGGCACATCCGTGATATCGGCATATACGAAGCCCAGCTCCCGCAGCTTCTGGACGTTCGCCGCACTTCTCGAGACACGGGAAAGATGCCCGATCGTCGCCTTCAGGATCCGGTTCAAGGCGATGTCTCCGGACAGCTCATCGAACCGGCAGGCGAGGCGGGACGGATTGACCGCATGCCGCGTGAACTGCCGCGTCACGTCGAGTGCCCCGCGAAGGGCAGGCAGATCATCCTCGTCCCGCCGATACTGACGCGGCATGCCCCGCCTGACCGCCTCGGTCAGCTTTTCGACAAAGACCCGGATCAGGATCTCCAGTAGCGTGTCACGCTGCCAGTCGAGCTCGGTCATCCGCCCAAGGTCAATCCGCAAGTCCAAGGCTACGGCCAGCATATGGATCAGACGCTTCCGGATCACCGCGTCGCGGGCCGTCGGGTCGGCTTCGTCCACATCGATCTTCGGCAGGATTTCCAGTGCCCCCTGCGGCGCAGCGATAACGCCCACCACACCCCGCGCCCGGATGTGCTTGCGGTGTTCCTCCAGCACGCCCTGCCCACCGCTTCCGGCAAGGGGCGATGACCGCGCGACTTCCGCCAGCCGTGCGGCCAGCGGCTCCGGTATCTGCCCCTCGCCCTCCCCGTAGGGCAGGCTTTCCCATTCCCGGATCGTGTAGGTCCGCATCAGGCCGCGAACTCGGACAGATCGAAACGGTCGTTCAGCGTCCACCGCATCCGCGGCTCTCGGGTGTCGTCATCCCCAAGGCCATCCGGCACTGGGAGAACGCGCGCGGTCAGGAAACGTGACCGCCCCTGCGCCGCGTCGCCCAGCACGGCGGCGACGCGGGACCAGTCCTCGTAGAAATACTCCGCCAGCAGCGGGATCACCTTGTATCGCAGCACATCCTCGATATCCGCGCGGCTCTGGCAGGCCGAGAAATAGGCGTGTCCGATCTGATGCTCGCGGTCGAAGAGATACTCGATGCGCTCGTTCAGTGTCTGCAAGAGCCTACGAAGCGCGATCCCGTCCACGACCTCGGGCAGGACTGACGGATCCGGCATCAATTCGCGGAAGGTAAAGCGGCGGCGCAGCGCGGTGTCGAGCAGCGCGATGGAGCGATCGGCCGTGTTCATCGTGCCAATGATGTGCAGGTTCGCAGGCACCCCGAAGAGCGTCTTTGAATAGGGCAATTGCAGCCTGATCTCGTTTTCCATTCCCAGTCTCTTGTCCGGTTCCAGCAGGGTGATGAGTTCACCAAAGACCTTCGAGATATTGGCCCGGTTGATCTCGTCGATGATCAGGACATGGGGACGGGCAGACTGTGTCGGGCGGGCAGCGGACTCGCCGAACACGGTTTCTTCCAGAAGGTCCCAACCGATCAGTTCAGGCTCCAGCGAATAGATCGGATGGAATGATGTGAAGGGATTGGGATAGATCCCCTCGCGGTCCACGCCTTGAGGATCCGACCAAATCCAGTCCACAGCCCGGGAATGCCGGGGGGGTTCTGTCGCCGACGGCGGCTCAAAGACATACGGTCCCGCGATACGCCCCAAAGCCACGATGTTTCCCGTGCGCGCGGTCAACATGATCATGTCGCCGACTTCCGCATCCGAACGGACAACCCAAGTCCCGTAGACTTCGGGCGAGTTCCCCTTGATCTGCGGATCCTCGACCTGCCGCACGGCCTTGATCGCTTCCCATTCCTCGAATTCCGGCGCAGACCAATCCCTATCGCCGCCATGTAGCCAATCGATCCGCCCCAAGGCCAATGCGCGATCCAACTTGGACTTCCATCCGCTGCTTGTCAGACCCAGTCGGTAGATCTTCTTCTTCCGATCCAGACGTGAAGACCCCTCAGACGCAGCCCCGGTATCAAGCCGCGCCCGCTCGCTGATCCGCTTGAAGAGCCCGTCCTTCACTTTCAGCGTAAAGCCGCCACCCTGCGCGCTGCCGTCCGAAAGTTCGGCCCCACCGGAAGAACCCGTCTCTGGCCGCAGTCCTTCGACAAATTCCTCATAGGACATGGATTGATGGAAGGTGACGAACTCCACCCGACCTTCGGAAACCAGCGTCCGATAAGCCTCCATCACTGCCTTCCGGTCATTCCGCATCGCGTCGGCCGCCTGATCGCCCAGACACAGCCGGACCGCCTCGAACGCTGTGTGGTAGGTCTTTCCGGTCCCAGGCGGGCCGTAAAGGATCAGGTTCGTCGGCAGGGCAATCTCGGTGCTCGTCATGGGTTCTGTCTTCCCTGTCTGCTCGAAAGCAAAGGTGAATGTCTCGTCTTCGGACTGCGCCGCGCCGCTGCGTCCGATGAGGGTGATGCCTGCCGTATCCGCGAACACCGGATCAGAGATCGAGTCGCTCACATCCGCCACCGTGAAGGACGGCCCGAGCAGGCGGTGCAGATCGCCCACCCTGACCTCCACCTGCGACCGCTGATCCTCCCGCGCCGGTTCGACGAAGTAGTTGACCGCACAAAGGCGCACCCGCTCAGGTCCACGGTCGAGGTGGGTGTATTGTTCGGGCAGCGGCACAGCCTCGCCGTTCTCGCCGACGATAACGAAACCGGCGGCATGGAGAAGCGAGGCGGCATCATGCTTCAGTCCCCAGCCGCCACTGAACTCCGTCTTCTTACGAATGACCCCGATGATCGGCTTCGTCGGATAGACCCTGTTCGGTCGGTCGCGCGTTGACAGGACCCAGTAGTCCTTGGGTTCGCCGAACCGATCCAAGATCTCTGTCCGCTCCACGCCGTCCCGATGCCGATCGATGGCATCCATCGCGCCTTCCACCGACAATCGGTCGATCCCCGTGCTCTCGTCGCGGTACCGCGACACAACCCACAGGGCGCTCTGCACGTCGATCATGTCCCGCGGGGCGAGACCGCGCTCGGCAAAGGCCGCCCGCACCGCCCGCATGAACCGCAACTCATCGGCATAAGTGGCCGAAACCTGCGGATGACGCGGAAACGGACGCCCCGTCCCCTCGCGCCAGAGATCCTGCCGGACGGTATTGCGGATGTAACTCGCCGTGTCCGGCCACAGGTGAAAGAACAGGAACTCCGCAATCTGCCGGGGCGGATCGTCCGAAGGGTTCGGCACCGCCGCGCGCCAGACCGCAACGAATTCATCCATCGCGGCACCGTGTGCTTCCGGCGGGCCCAAGGCCGCACGCGCCAGCCGGACAAGGGCCGGTTGGAGCCGTTCCTTGTCACCGTCCCCGTTGGACATGAGCGGCAGGCTCGTCCGCCAATCCAGCAGGTTGCTGCTCTTCTGGCTGATCGACGTCAGCACGGCCTCCAGAACTTCGCTGTCCGTAGAGGCCGCTTCCAACCCGGCCCGCAGATTGCGCGCCGTTTCGAGCTTGTAGTCCCTCTCCCGCTGGTCGAACTCCCCATCCGGTGGATCGAATTGGCGGAAATCCGGGAACATCGTCCGGACCACATCGATCCATCGAGTAATGGCAGCAGGATCGATCACCAGATCGCCCGAGTCGCCGATCAGCACAGACAAGAGAGCCTTGAGCTGATCCACACTGTCCACCCGCACCCGGATACAATCGAGCCCACGGAACGATCCCTTGGCATTCAGTGCAGAGTGGCGACCTGTTCCATCTTGTCCGAACGGCTCGGGTTCTGGGTCCAAGCCGATCGACGTCACCTTCTCCGACCATTTGCGGAGCATGTGAAAACTCGTTGCTTGGCTAGACAATTCCCACAGAAGCTGTTCGCCCGCCGCGGTTTCGAACCCGACCATCTTCTTCGTCACGGTCGACCCCGGGCGCAAATCGGCCTTAGCTATCTCTTCCCAAAAGGCACGCCGCAGCGGAACGGCACCATCACGGTCGTTCTCCGCAATCCGCGCCTCGACATTTTCCCACATTCACCCGTCTCCCAATTCCGCCAGCGCGCAGAGCGTGTTGACCAGCCGCATCTGCTCCACCGTCTCGCATTTCGCCTCGCGCAGACGCGGCGCGCCGAAGACCAGCGCCAGCGCCTTTGCCCGCGACACCGCCACGTTGATCCGGTTGAGCGAGAACAGGAAATCCATCCCCCGCGGAGTCTCCTCGGCAGAGGACGCGGTCATCGACACGATGCAGACCGGCGCTTCCTGCCCCTGGAACTTGTCCACCGTGCCGACGCGGATGCCCGCAGGCAGCGCCTCGCGCAGCGCGTTGACCTGCGCATTGTAGGGCGCGACCACGATGATGTCGTGCTCCCGAAAGGGCCGCGTGGCCCCGTCCTTGCCCGTCCAACGTCCCCCCACCAATTCCGCGCAGGCAGCACGGATCGCCTCGACTTCCTCCGGCGCAATCTGGGCGTTGCCCTCATGCGGAACAGGCACCCAGAACGCCCCCGCATTCGGGAAGCGGGTTCCCGTCACAAACTGGGCGGCAGTGTCGGGATGGCTTTCCAACCGCCCCTCATAGACCTGCTCCGAAATGAACCCGTTCACGCCGGGATGCATCCGCCGCGTGACGCCAAGGAAGATGCCGCGATCAGGCGGCACGGTCGCATGATCCCCCAACATCCAGTCGAGGCACGACAGGTTCGCCGGTTCCGGATGCGACCCCTGGATCACCTGCGGCAACTGGCGCGGGTCGCCCACCAGCACGATGTTCCGCGCGGCACGCCCCATCGCGGCCATGTTGGCAAGCCCGACCTGACCGGCCTCGTCCACGAACAGCCAGTCGAACGCCTGCGCGTTCTCCTCGCGCGCAAAGAAATAGGCCGTTCCGCCCACCACCTGACGCCCCGCAGCGGCCTCGGCATTGTCGGTCGTGCGCCGGATGGCGACCCCGTCCGGATAGCCGTCCTCCTCGCCGGAAACCTTGTGGACCATGTCCAGCGTCAGCGGCAGGTCCGCATCCTCCATCGCGTTCAGGCATCCCATCAGCACGTTGCGGATCGCCTCGTGGCTGTTCGATGTCACCCCCACCCGGAACCCCTCGCGCACCAGCGAAAGGATCGCCCGCGCCGTCACATGGGTCTTGCCCGTCCCCGGCGGCCCCTGCACGGGCAGCACCGTTCCCTCCATCCGGCGGACGGCAGCAACCATGCCGACCACGGGGTCATCCCCCTGCATGATCGGCCCGTCGCCACCCAGACGAGGTGCCGCGCGCGACAGAAGATCATCCACTGCCTGATAGCGAACCGCTCCGCACTGGTCGGCGATCACATCGCGCATCGCTTCGGCCAGGACATCCGTACCGATGGGCTTCTCCGGATGCAGCGTCAGCCGGTCAGCCAGCAACTCCGCCCGCGCCTTGCCGACCTTCAGAACCACCTCGCGCCGCGCCCGGTCAAGATCGGTGATCGTGACCACCGCCAGACCCTCCGGCGCGGGAACCGTAGGCTTCTTCCCGACCCGCAGCTTCGTCTCCTGCGCCGGGTAACGATAGCGGCGCTGGACCGACTGCTTGACCGGCTCAATCGCCCCCACCGCGACCAGACCGCCCATCGCATCCAGATCTTCGATCAGCTCGTCATCCTCGCGCCCGAGGCTGTCAAAGATCGCCCACCATGCAGGCTTCGCCTCGCGCTTGTGGAACATGCCAAGGTCGAACAGCATCGCCTGCCGATCCTGCGGCAACCCCGAAGACGCAAGGCTCGCCCGCAGCGCCGCAGCCTCCGCATCTTCGCCCGCTTCCTTCTCACCCGCGCTCTCGCCAAGCACAGGCCAAGGCACCGCAGGACGGATACCCGCCAGCCAATCCCGCAGCTTCTCGGTCGAGATGCAATCGACGCGGTTGTAATCCTCGATCTCGTCGAGGATCGCCTGCTCCTGCGTCTCCCGCCACCGCTCATAGGCGACGACCGACCCACCCGCCGTCTTCACCTCGCCACTCCGCTCAAGCCCATAGAACGCCTCAAGCGATTTGATCGAATAGTTCGGCTCGGACGCGACGATCCCGCCCCGCACCACAGCATAAAGATCGACGAACCGCCGCTCGCGCAGCAGCCGGTCAAGGAACGCCTCCCCGATCCCGTATTTCGCGGTCAACCGGCGCAGCGCCGTGATCTCGTAAGGCGCATAATGATAGATGTGGGCGTCGGGATAGGCCGCCAACCGCGCCCGGAAGAAATCGAGCAACTCGGCCAGAGACCGCGCCTCTGCCACATGGTCATGCGCCCAGAATGCGCGGAATGTCCCGTCGAACCAGACACCATGCAGATATTCCAGCCCGCCCTCGTAATGCGGATCGCCCTCGATATCGTAGAACAGATCGCCAGCCTTCGGCTCCGGCAGCAGATCGAAGCCCCGCCCCGGCTGGGCGGGACGCAACTCGAAATGCGGCGCGCCCGTCTTCCGCGCCTGCTGCAACCGCGCCTGTGCCTGCAGCCGCTCGAACGTTTCGACCGCCATGCCGCGCACCGGATCGTTCCGCCCCGCCAGCGCCGCCAGCGTCGAAACCCCCTGCGCCTCCAGCTTCTTCACCTGCCCGCGCGCGATGTTCGCCACGTTGAACAGACTGTCCTCTGCAGCCCAGACGCCGTCGCAATGGTCCTTCCACCGGCACAGCCCGCAATCCGCGCAGGGCATCGGCCGCGTCGGCACGGGCTCATTGACGAAAGCCTCCAGCCGCCGCCGCGCCGCACGCGCGTAGTCGCGGTAATCCGACAGCCGCAGCGTCGCCCGCTGACCACTGCCCAACTCGACATGGGCAAACTCCGGCGCGACACCCTGAAGCTCCGTCAGCAGGTCAGAATAGAGCACGAGTTGCAGCACATGCTTCGGATGCGGCTTCCGCTTCAGCTTGGTATCCGCCACCTCGTAACTGAACGCGCCAAGGTCCGATGGCCGCTCCACCCGCACTAGGAAATCCGACCAGCCACCCCACCGGCCCGACAGGAACGCCCCCTGAAACACGACATCCACGCCTGACCGCAACGCCGCGACCGTCTCCTCTGCATTGGATCGCAGATCGCCCCGAGCCACCTCCCGCACCGACCGCCCCGCAGCCTTCAGCCGAGCCAGATGCGCCGCCTCATGCGCATCCCCCTGCTTCTGCAATAGCGCCGCGTCCTCGCTGTCCTCACGGGGCTCCGGCCCTTCGCCACGCAGACGCATCAGGTCCAGCCGGGTCGCATGGGCGCACCCCATGAACCGCATCAGGTCTGTCGCCGAAAACAGGATGGTTCCGCCAATATCGCGCATCGAATGCCTTGAGTATCAAAAGCTTGGAACGATTAGCCCGAGCCGCCGCCCCGCTGTCAACAGCGCAGCGACGCGGGCCTTGCCTTCACGCCACTACGCCTTCGCGGATGATCCGCAGCATCCCGGGCGACACCAGTGACTCCCGCTTGCCGGGTGCCTTCATCCGCAGCGAAAAGCCCTGCCCGACTAGAACCGCCACCTCATCCAGCGTCCGCACGAAGACGGCATTCTTCGCGTGATGCTTCTCCTTGCCAAAGCGCGGATCGCCGAGGACATAGCCCTTCGCCGTAAGCGCCGGCTCCTCCGCCACACCATCCCGCGGGGCGATGCGTTCGATCCTGACAACCTTCTTTTCCATCTTTGTCTTTCTTTCCTTGGACTCGCCCGCAGCGGGAATCGCTCGACAGGCCTGCAAGAAAACTTCTACCCTCGCAGGGTGTCAGAAACTGGCAGGCTCGCTGAATGTCCTTTTCCAAAGCGCAGGATCTCGTCCGCCTGGCCCGCCTCGCAGCAACTCGCAGACGGGGCATCAGCCTTGCTGAAATCTGCGAAGAATTCGGCGTCTCCCACCGCACCGCCCAGCGGATGACCGAGGCGCTCGAGGCCACATTCCCGCTTGCCGACCACAACGACGGCGAAGACCGCAAGCGACGCTGGACCCTCGCCGACCCCGACCTCGACAAGCTCCAGCTCCGCAACGAAACGGGACTGGAGGCGCTCGAGATTGCCGCCCGCCACGCCGAAACCGAAGGCCGCCTGCGCCACGCAAAAGCCCTGACCGATCTGCGCGACGGCCTGCTCCACCGGCTTCCCCGCGACAAGGCAAGGCGACTGGAATACGATGCCGACTTCGTCCTGTCGTCGCTGGGTCAAGTCACACGCCCTGGACCAAAGGTCCGCCTGAACCCGGACCTGCTCGACGCTATCATCGAGTCCCTCCGCGGCCTCTTCCGCCTGCGCGTCCGCTACGGCAACCCCGATGCGCCCCATCGTATTCTGGAACCCCACGGCGTGCTCCTCGGCCACCGCATCTACCTTGCCGCCCGCGATCCTGCCAAATCCGCCGAAATCCGCAACTTCCGCATGGACCTGATCTTCGAAGCCGAAACGCTCGAGGATGGGTTCAACCTTGAAAACGACTTCAACCTCTCCGATTACGCCGCCCGATCCTTTGGCGTCTGGCAGGACCCCGACCAGTTCGGCGAGGTCATCTGGCGCTTCGCTCCCGAAGCCGCCGACCGCGCCGCAGGCTTCCAGTTCCACCCGCACCAGATCCTCGAACCCCAGGAAGACGGCAGCCTTATCGTCCGCTTCTTTGCCGCCGGCTGGCTCGAGATGGTCTGGCACCTCTACCAATGGGGCGACAAGGTCGAGGTTCTAGCCCCGGAACCATTACGCCGGATGGTCCAAGACCACCGACGCCCGGATTTCGCCTCAATGCCCTGACACCTTTTCAACCGAGCATTTCCATGACCCAGACCCTGACCTTCGCCGCCCTCAAGGAAAAACAGCGCGCCATCCGTAAAGGCTTTCCCGAAAACATGGGTCTCCGAGTCCACCGCGCCATAAGCTGGATCGGCCGCGCCGAAGCATGCGACGGCGATGCTGACGCCCGCTTCATCTTCCTCTGGATCGCCTTTAACGCCGCCTATGCAGATGAACGTGAATTCCAGACCGTGCCTCAGGGCGAACGCGCGGCTTTCCTCGAATTCTTCCGCAAACTCGTCGCCCTCGACCGTGAAGGTCGCATCTACAACGCCGTCTGGCAACGCTTCTCGGGCCCGTTCCGCCTGCTGATGGACAACCGCTACGTCTTCAACCCGTTCTGGCAACACCACAACGGGATCGAGGGATATGCCGAATGGCAGGAAACCTTCCGCAACTCAACCAGCGCCTTCAACAACGCCTTCCAGTCGGGCGATACCGCCCGGGTGCTCAGCTTTGTCTTCGACCGCCTCTACGTCTTACGAAACCAGATCGTCCACGGCGGAGCGACATGGAACGGCACTGTCAACCGCGCGCAGGTGGCAGACGGCGCGGCCATCCTCAACGTCCTAATGCCTGTTTTCGTCGACCTCATGATGGACAATCCAGGGGCCGACTGGGGCCGACCGTTCTATCCCGTGGTAGAGTGACTGGATATCTGAGGGTCGGCTTCAAACCGGGTCACTGAAGTTACGGTCGCATAAGCTTTCCGCTTCACTTTTGAAGTTTGTGCTGCCGTCAGTGTCCCTAAATTGCCTCCTGGCCTTAATCGATGAACCTGGTATACAGCCCATAACCCTATGCAAGAGAGAACTGCGACTTGTCCGCCACCTTCGGTATCGTAGATCTGTTTGCCGGTCCTGGCGGTCTTGGCGAAGGGTTCGCCTCGCTAGAAGCAGGCGGTCGACATCCGTTCCGTATTGCGGTTTCGGTCGAGAAGGAAGCATCCGCACACCAGACCCTACGTCTGCGTGCTTTTCTTCGAGCCCATCTGTCACGGCACAGCAAGCTGCCAGATCCCTTTTTGGCGTTCCAAGCAGGAGTTTCGAAAGAACCATACTGGCCTGAAGTGGATGCGGATGCGTGGGTTGAAGCTGAAGCTGAGGCGCGGTGCCTTGAATTGGGCGGCAACGAGGCTGCAGAAGCCATCGACGAAACCATCAGCCAAGTGAAACGCAACTTTGAAGAAACCATCCTGATAGGTGGTCCACCATGCCAAGCTTATTCGTTGGTCGGACGGGCGCGTTCGCGCAGCATGCTTGGGTATGTCCCCGAAAAAGACCAGCGTCACTATCTTTTCAGGGAATACATAAGAGTCTTGGACCGGTTGAGACCGGCCGTATTCATCATGGAGAACGTAAAGGGCATGCTTTCTTCGACTGTGGAAAGCCGCCTCGTCTTCGAGATGCTTATGGAAGATCTCGCGTCCCTCGGCACGGGTCACGGCCACCATTACGAATTACGGGCGATCCATATCGCCGACGAACGAGCAACCCTACGCGAGGCTACTAAGCCATCCGATTTCATCGTGCGCGCAGAGGCGTTCGGGGTCCCTCAGCGCCGCCACCGGGTCATCATCGTGGGTCTGCGATCTGACTTGGCTGCTTGCGCTAGTGGCGCAAGCATTGCAGTGCCGGGTACCAGTCGATCGGTGGAGGAAACCATCGGAAACATGCCAGCCCTGCGTAGCGGCATCAGCCGCGCAACAGACACTCCTGCCGCTTGGAAAGGAAAAATTGCGGGTTTCGCCAAGCAGTTGGCAAAACTGTCTAAGGGCGATGACTTGGGCGACCTTCACTCGGAATTTCGCGCAATTGCAGAACACATGAAACATGGGGCCGAAACTCGGCGATCGTCTACACAACTGCCTGCCGACTATGGGACATCGAGCGATAGCCTTATGCGCTGGCTAGAGCGTCCCAGTTTGCGCGCGCTTGCCCAACACGAGACGAGGGGACACATGGCGTCCGATCTTGGACGGTACCTCTTTGCCTCAGCATACGGCAGGGTACGCCGGAGCAGCCCAAAGGCAGCTGATTTCCCCGTCGCCCTCACACCTGACCACCGCAATTGGCAAAGTGGCATATTCAACGACCGCTTCCGCGTCCAGCTTGCACATGAGCCTTCAACAACTGTGACCAGCCATATCTCGAAGGATGGTCACTATTTCATCCACCCTGACCCGCTGCAGTGCCGTAGTCTGACAGTGCGGGAGGCGGCCAGGTTGCAGACCTTTCCAGACGACTACCTTTTCCTTGGCAATCGGACCCAACAATACGTCCAAGTGGGAAATGCAGTGCCACCATTCTTGGCGCGGCAAATCGCTGAACTCATTCTTGCATGCCTGACAAAAGCTGACACCCCCATCTCGTGAGGTGCGGCCAGAGCCTTGTAACGACGATACGTTCACGCCAAAGTAGAACCTAGTCGTTCTTCCATAGGGCAGGCATGACGGAAATCATCGTTTCAAGACGTGCAGATGCCACTCCTCACGCAGCGGCACTGATTGAAGGGCTAAGGGATATCGGTTACTCTCTAGAGACAGCTATATCAGATATTATTGACAACTCCATTACGGCTGGCGCGCATCGGATCGAGATCGTCACTGAGACGTATTCAGATGAGCCATACATCGCGGTCATCGACGATGGTGCGGGTATGACCGAAGATCAGCTGGTCGCAGCGATGCGCCCAGGCAGCAGGAACCCGCTGGCGACGCGTGACGAACCGGACCTTGGACGGTTTGGACTCGGCCTCAAAAGTGCAAGTTTCTCCCAGTGCCGTAGACTTACAGTGGTAACTCGGCGGGCTGGACAAACCAGCGCAGCGATATGGGACCTCGATGATGTCGCAGAACGGAACGAATGGGCTGTTCAGCTGCCTGATCAATTCCATCTGATCCCAGGCACCGAAAAGTTGCGAGATCAAGGCACCTTGGTTCTTTGGCAAAAACTCGATCGCTTGACGGGTGGCTATTCTCATAGCGCTGCCAAACGGGCAGAAGTAATCAACCAAAGGATTGCGGAAACCGAGCGCCACCTACGCCTCGTGTTCCATCGGTTCATGGAAGATCCAAAGCCGCTGCGTATAGTCCTGAACGAGCGCCTACTGCGTCCACTCGATCCGTTCGCTGGGAAGAACCCTGCGACCATCTCCGACCCTGAAGAAAAGCTGTCGCTGATAAGGGGCGACGTGGAAATCCAGAGCTTTACGCTGCCGCATCACAAGCAAATGTCAAAGGTGGAATGGGAGGACATCGGGGGACCAGAGGGCCATCTGAAGTCCCAAGGCTTCTACCTTTATCGTGGCAGGCGTCTGATCCTATATGGCACTTGGTTTGGCCTCTGCCGCCAATCTGAATTGACCAAGCTGTCTCGGGTCCGGATCGACATTCCAAACAGCATGGATGCGGATTGGAAAATCGACGTAAAGAAGTCTTCGGCACAACTGCCGCCTATAGTACGCGAGCGACTTAAAAAGGTAATTGAGCGGATCATCGCGGGTTCGAAGCGCACCTACAGCAAGCGCGGCCAGAAGCTTGTCGACCAAGAACGGCTTCCAATGTGGCACCGGATCCAAGCTGAAGGGCAGATACGCTACCGCCCGAACATCGAACACCCGGCGTTTGCCGATTTCGCCGAAAGCCTTCCCCCGGACCTCCGGCGCGGCTTCTTCAACTGCATTGCTCTGGTCGGGGCGTCATTGCCCATCGAAACATTACACGCAGACATGGCAGGCACGGCCGAACAGATCGTCCCGGATCGGGTGGACGAAGATACGCTTGCCCAAGCCGTGCAGGCAACCCTCTCCGTCCTTCTGGGCGCTCGCAAGGACATCAAGGAAATCAAGTCGCTGATGAAGGACGTCGATCCGTTCAGATCGGCTTGGGAAGATACGGAACGCATCATCGCGGCGACGATCGAGACGAAGGAAGACACGTGAAGCAGATCCTAAGCAGCCTCGAAGGTATGGCGTCTATGTATATGGCGTCTCAGCCCGGCCCCCATACGGCCCAGTCGATCCGAGAGATCATCGCCCAGCTGCGTGCCATGCCGATGTTCGCGGGACAGGTTGAAAATGATGATGCAGAGGAACTCGCTCGCCTGATCGAAGAGAAATACGGTATCAGCATGGGCTTCGGTGCCATCGTAGATGCTGAGGACTTCCGTCCTTGGCTACATGACGCCCGGATCAACGGCGAGATCGGTGAATTCTACTGGGGCAGATATCGCAAGCTCTTGAACCTGAAAGGACTGCCGAAATCGGTTATCGACGCCACAGACGAAGTCACGGATCGTGTGCTAGACCGTCTGGGCGATCCGCGCAATCTTAGCCCTTGGAGCCGCCGAGGCATGGTCGTAGGCCATGTCCAAAGCGGCAAGACCGCCAATTACACAGGGTTAATCTGCAAGGCGGCGGATGCGGGCTATCGCCTAATCGTCGTAATTGCGGGCATCCACAATAACCTGCGCAATCAGACCCAGGCGAGGATTGACGAGGGATTTATCGGCCGGGATACCGGACGACTGGCCCATGCAAACAAGGCGCAGCGTCAGAAGATCATCGGCGTCGGTCAGTTCGATCAGCGCGAGTTTCCGGTCTCTCTCACCAACACGCTGCGCGACTTCAACAAGGCGACGGCAACCACGAATACCAGTCAGATCGGCCAATACAACGTCCCCGTCGTCTTGGTGATCAAGAAAAACTCTAGCACGCTGAAGAACCTGCTGGAATGGCTGGAGGAACACTCTGCAACCGGGGCAACCAAGATGGTCAGCCAGCCTATGCTGCTGATCGATGACGAGGCCGACAACGCCTCGATCAACACCGCCTATGCGCGCGACGAGGTAACACGGATCAACGGGCAGCTCCGGCAACTGCTGTCGATGTTCCACCGCAGCTGCTATGTGGGTTACACGGCGACGCCCTTTGCAAACATTTTTATCGACCCGGATACCGATGATGATGCGCTGAAGCAGGACCTATTCCCGAGGCACTTCATCATCGGCCTTGACGCGCCGTCGAACTATTTCGGGGCACAGAAGGTGTTCCTTGACGCCCGTGAACGGCACGTCCGGCTGATCGACGACAACGAAGACATCTTTCCGATGAAGCACAAAATCGACCATCCGGTCGATGTTCTGCCGGACAGCCTCATCCGTGCCGTGCGCGCATTCATCGTCGCCAGGGCGATCCGAAATGCCCGGGGCCAACAGGGCGCACATGCCTCGATGCTGATCAACGCGTCGCGCTTCACCGATGTGCAGGGGCGTTTGAGATTCCGGGTGGCCGATGTGGTCGACCGAATCCGAGCCGCTGTTGCGGTCGAAGGTGCCAAGGGCAAAGCAGCACTGCGCAATCCAGAGATTGCCGCCCTGCATTCGGTGTGGGAAGCCGAATTTGCCGAGGCAGAGGGCGCGGACTGGCCAGCCGTCCAAGCTCGTCTGCACGAGGTTCTGGTTGCCGCCCGTGTTGTCGAGGTCAACGCATCAAAGCGGTCGCAGCCGCTCGACTATGATCAGGGCGGGGAACATGGCGTGACGGTGATCGCCGTTGGCGGTTTCTCCCTTTCGCGCGGGCTGACCTTGGAAGGGCTGACCATCAGCTACTTCCTGAGGAACTCTATGATGTATGACACGCTCATGCAGATGGGCCGCTGGTTCGGCTATCGGCCGGGCTACGAGGATCTGTGCCGGATCTGGATTCCCGCCGATGGCGTCGGCTGGTATGCCCATATCCACGAAGCGATGGACGACCTGCAGACCCAGTTGAAGCGCATGGAACTGGCAAAGGCTACGCCAGAGCAGTTCGGCCTCGCGGTGCGCAGCCATCCGGAATCGCTGATCGTGACGGCGAGGAACAAGATGGGCACCGGGAAGGAATTCCCGATGAAAGTCAGCCTCGAAAAGAAACTGGTCGAAACGACACGCATCGTTGCCGAAGAGAGTTTGATGCTACGCAACTTCGCGGCAGGCGAGGCGCTACTTCAGGACATGGTTTCAGATGGCCACATGTTCGAGGAGCGAAGCCGCGGTCACTTGGTGAAGGGGGTGGCAGTTAGCCGGATCGACGCTTTCCTGCGGACCTTCCGGACGGATCCGGCAAATGTGCCTGCTGACCTTCTGACAGATCCAAAGCTAATCCGTGACTACATCGCCGCTCGCGCAGACAGCGAACTGCAGCTGTGGGATGTATTCATTGCGAGTTCGACCGGAAAGGAGTTCGAGCCGATCGGCCTTGGGCATTTGGCCCTCGTCCCATACGGACGGTCAGTCGACCCTCGCGATTTCGCAAAGGGCGTCCTTACGATCAGCGGCACGAGCCGCAGAGTCGGTTCGGCGGAGGATGAACGAGAAGGGCTTACCGACGAACAGATCGCGGCGGCAGAGGAAGCCTTTAGACGCGAGCATCCCGAAGCAAAACCGAAAACCACCATAAATCCCAGCTACTACAGGGCGGTAGAGGGGCGGCGACCGTTGTTGATCCTGCGGCTCGTGCGGCCGAAGATCGAAAATGCGGATGGCGAGACCGTCTACGGAAAGGAAGTCCTCGCGTGGGGCCTTTCCTTCCCGTCAAGCAAGATCGCGGGTGGCACGGTGGAGTACATCGTCAACACCATCCGAATGCGCGAGATGTTTGGCGAAGAAGAGGTCGAGGAGGAGGCGCTCGGTGATCCCGACTAACACGCCATGGTCCGGCCTCGAGGCCGGAAAGGTGGACACGCGCCGAGTTTCGGCATCCGCTCGGTGGAATTGGTTCTGGGCGGTGATGCCGCGTGCCGATGTGGCACTTGTCCTTCAGTTATCCGACTTGCCAAATCCAGCTCCTGAGCTGCCAAAGCTGCGAAACTTGGAAATCCGTTTCCAAACACTACCCGGTGGCCCGATCCTTTACGTCCGCCTGAAGGACAGCGCCCAGCTTGAACTGTTCGAGACCCTTTGCCGTGATGTCATGGCAGCCGGCGAGCTGGCCGAGACCGAAGCGGAGGCTCTTGAACGCGCCATTGGCCGGACTTTTCGTTGGCACTATCTACTTCGCGGTGGGAAATCCGAAGCGTTGTCGGAGGAGTCTCAGAAGGGCCTAATAGGCGAAATCGAAGTTCTTAAGCTTCTGATGTCCGTCCTCGGCCCCAAGCCGGCATTGACGGCTTGGACGGGCCCAAGCGGCGCTCCCAAGGACTTCGAATTGAAAGGCGATTGCATTGAGGTGAAAGCGCGGCGCGGGGCCTCGCAGCCTTTCATAAAGATTACCAATGAATTTCAATTGGCAGAAGTGCCGGGCCGACGACTGTGGCTGGGTGTTTTGGCGGTCGACAAGGTGCAGCCGCCGCATGGCCGTACGCTGACCGAGCAAATCAAAGAAGTCACTGACATGCTGGAGCAGTCCGAACCTTCTGCAATCCTAGAATGGGATCTTCATCTTGCTGACGCTGGTTTCGACATTTTGCACGACTACTCAGCCTGGCGCTGGATCGTGTCGCCACCGGATTTCCATATCGTAACCGACGATTTTCCGCGAATTGCCGCACCCATACCACTCGGTCTGTCGTCGGTTTCATATTCCCTCGCCCTTTCCGCCTGCGCTCCATTTCGGGCGGACTGGTGCGCATTGCAAACAAATTTGATTGAAGCAGAGAAGCTATGAGTGAACTCGAAGAATACCACCAAAATTTAATGGCCGATATCCGACGCGAAGCGGATGCCAGTGGCGTGTTCCCAGTGGAGGCCTTCTTCGATAGGATGACTGAGCGTTTGACTGAGGCAGGCGAATTGGAAGTCGCAGATCGCGCCTACTTCCAAAGCGGCGAAGGTGGTCAGAAGTTGCGGATTGACGGTTATGCCGGAGACCCGCGAGACAGCGAAGGCGTGCTTGGACTTATCATCTGCGACTTCGCTGAAGGCGATACCGTCCAGACATTTGACAGTTCCAAACTGCCAAGCCTGCTTAATCCACTTATCCGTTTCTTCCGAAAAGCGAGGGATGAGCAGTTTCGGGACTCTCTGAATGAAGCAAATCCTGCCTTTCAGATTTCCGACATGATCATCGCGACTTGGTCGCAAATCACCAAGATCAAACTCATCTTGATTTCAAACCGCACGTTTGTCGGCAAAGGTGACGGCGTACCGTTGCAGGATAGCGGCGGAGTGCCCGTCAGCTATTCTGTCTGGGACTTGGCACGTTTTGAGCGGTTCGATCGTTCAGGTCAAGCGAGAGAAGACATTGTCATTGATTTCGCACGCGATTTCGGGGCTCCCCTTCCCGCGCTTAAAGCGTCCCAGACCGAAGCGGCGCTCGAAAGTTACCTCCTGATTGTGCCTGGAGAGCAACTGGCAGCGATCTACGATAAATGGGGTGCTCGCCTTCTCGAAGCCAACGTCCGGTCGTTCCTGCAAGCGCGGGCAAAGACAAACAAAGGTATTCAGACCACGATTAAGGATGCGCCCGAGCTCTTCTTCCCTTATAATAATGGGCTGTCTGCCACTGCCGATGCCGTTAGCTGCATAAGGACAGAAGAAGGGCTGGCTGTCGCGTCGATCAGCAACCTTCAAATAGTTAACGGTGCCCAAACAACCGGATCCATCCATGCTGCTTTGAAGTCCGCGAAAGAGCAGCTACCGCAAGTTTTTGTTCAGATGAAACTGACAGTCGTCCCTTCGGACAGGTCAGAGGAGATTGTGCCAAGAATCTCGGAATTCGCTAACACTCAGAACAAGGTAAACGCTGCAGACTTTTTCTCGAACCATCCATTCCATATTCGTATGGAGCAGTTCTCGCGGGACGTGATTTTCACTGCGCGAGAAGGAGAGCGTCACGACACCAAGTGGTTTTACGAAAGATCCCGCGGGCAGTTCATAAATGCTCGCGCCCGACTAACTTCAGCCCAACAGAAAAAATTCGACATTGAGTTCCCAAAATCACAGTTCTTTAGCAAAACCGATCTCGCGAAATTCGAGTTCTCCGCTACGGGCCAGCCGCACATCGTTTCCCGCGGTGCCCAGAAAAACTTTGCCGCATTCGCAAAGGATATTGGCGAAGCATGGTCAAAGGGCGACGCCTCGTATGATGAAATTTGGTTCAAACGGCTGATCTCGAAGGCAATCATTTTCCGCTGGCTTGAAACCGAGGTGCCCAAGCAAAACTGGTATGAAGGCGGCTATCGTGCGAACATAGTCACCTATGCGATGGCGAAGGTATTTCATGACGCCAACGGCGAAAAGCAGGTCCTCGACCTCGATGCTATCTGGCGGAAGCAATCTGTCCCTGAACCCCTTCAACGTGCGCTGCTGCGAGCCGCTGCGGAAGCGCACGATGTGATCGTGCACCCACCGGCGGGTATCAGAAACATGTCGGAATGGGCCAAGCAGCAAGCATGCTGGAACGGCATGAAGGGGCGGAAGCTGACCTATGACGCTGATTTCGAGACTTGCCTAACCTTGGTTGAAATCGCCAAGACAGCGAAGCGCGACGAAAAGGCTAAGAAAGCCATGACTGACGGCATCAACGCGCAGTCCGAAGCTGTGAACTTAGGCGCTGATTTTTGGAGGGATGTCTTAGCGTGGGGTCGCGATCGAAAACGTCTCACGCCAAAGGATATGCAGATTTTAGAAGTATGCGCGTCTATTCCCCGCCGAATTCCAACCGATCAGCAATCTCGCTATGCCCTTGAAGTGCTCGGGCGCATGAAAGATCAAGGTTATGGCGACGCTTGAGTACCACGCCTTTTCGAAGATCGTGGAGCGTTCGCAAGTGCCTCATGCCCCCGACTGAGCCAGCCAGAAAACCAGCCGAGTCAATTGCCCCGCCTGACATCACGGGCATCTTGGGCCGCAACGGCCTTCGCCCTGTCGAGAAGGCTCTTCGCCTGCCCCCGAAGCGTAGGCTTCCGCGCCAGAACGTTTTCGACACGCCGCCTCGCCCGTGCCGTCGCCATGTCCGGCACATTCAACCGACCCAGCGCCAGCAAGAGTTCCGGCAGGTCAGTCACGTCCTTCGGCACGATGAGATCTTCCGCGCATTCCACGGCAAAAATGGCGTCATCCACGGCCCGCCCGTAAAGCAAGGTCGCCAGATCAGGGCCAATGCCAACCCGCGCCGCGTCGAATGCCAAGGCCCGGTGGAAAAGGGCATCAGTCCTACGGTCCAATGCCTCCCGCATCGCCGCAGACAGCCCTTGCGCCTCCTGCATGACCTCTGCATGCCACTCGCGAAACAAGAGCTTCTCTGCGGCTGTCTTCGCCTTCCCTGTCAGCAACAAGGCAACCACCCCCAAGACTGGCGCGGCAATCACAGCTCCCGCAGGACCAATAGCCAGCAGTCCGATGAAGCCGCCGGCAACCTTGCCGCCCGCCGCCAGCGCGCCGCGCACGGAAAGTTCGATAACCAGCCACTCCGGCAAACTCTCGACCGGGATCTCGCCCTTCCAGACCCGATAAGCGCCTTTGCCCGCCCCGACCAACACCGCGAAAAGAGGTACGTCAGCATCTGCGAGGCCCTCCGCCCTCTGCAAACTCCGATTGAGAATCTCCTTCACCGAAGAAAGATCAAAGCCGTCAAACGTGCTGACGAGGTCGCGGAATTCCGGCTTCAGACTCTCTACCTGCTCTGCCAGATCGCTGTTCGCAACGACCGGGATATCCGGATATTTGTCGAAGTGATCTGCCAGCAAACCACTCTCGACCCCACACTTCACCTGAACCGGGCTCCCGTCGATCAACAGGTCGTAGCCGGGCATGTTGCTGGTCGCGGGGATTTCGACCGAACAACCCGCTTCTATGTAATGCGCCGCAACGATCTGCTCCGCCGTATAGCCGCGCAAGTTCGTCCGCGCGCCTTCGGACAGGAAAGCACCGATACTGCCCGCGAAGTCGACCGGGTTTTCGATATCCATCGACCGCGAAAAATCCGCCGCCGCCAGAACCTTCGGGTCGATCTCCGCCGCGTGATAGATCAGGTCGGCAAGCGTCACAGCTCCTACCAAAGGCACCTCCCAATCCCCACTGCTGCGCGCGAGCGCCAAAGGCTCAGTCCACCGCGAAGACTCCGGCCGAACCGCCGGTGGCAGCCCCCTGAGCAATCGCGAATTCAGACGTGCAACCTTTCTTCGGACTGCCAAGGCATCCTTTTTCGGCAGATGTCCAAGATCATCGGGGCCCATATTGGCCAGCCGACGGAACGCGGAAACCAGCGCAGTAGTCCCCTCTGACTCCCGCCCCATCCCCGCAAGGGCGAGGATTGCCGCAACCTGTGCCGCTGCAATCCGCCGCACACCTTCGCCCTGCTTCGCGACCCCCCAATACCCCAGCGCTGCCAAACCGGCGATCAGGGTGAAGGGGTTCACCAGCACCGCGAGGAATGACACGGCCACAGGCCCACTCACAAAGGGAATGAAGGCCGACGCCTGCGCTGCAAGGATGTAAGGCGCAAATCCCGCCCCCTGCACCAGCGCTGCGAAAGCGGCCCACGCCCCGCCTACCACTGCCACATTGCCAGCAACGGCCTTCCCGGCAGCCACAGCCTTCGCCACTTCGGGATCAAGACGCCCGCTCCTTTCCGCAGCGTTCAACCCCTCCATGAGGCGAAACGCTTCCTCCGCAACGACATCGGGAAAAGACAGGACAGGCTTCGCCTCGAAGAACTGACGCGGGTCCTTCACCAGCCCCCCGAACAGCCTTCCCGCCTTCTCCAATGCAGATATTCCATCTGCAGTAGCGGCCGCCCTCTTTGCATGAATCATCGGCGACAACACATCCGCCGCGCGGACCGCAATCGCAGCGGAAGCCTCAGTCACCTTGCGCGTCGACAGCGGAAGGACTGACGGCACATCGAGCGCCGTAACCAGCGCCAGCCAAAGCCTGTGCCGAAGAACATCCTCGGACATACCCTCCGCAGACAGCGCCTCGGCCCGGCGATTGAGCCGCTCGGACAAGCCTGACACCTGCCGGCCAAGCTTCTCTTGGACGACATCCACTGCACCGCGGGCAAGCTCGATTGAACCGAGCGTCTCAAGCAGTGCCAGAAGACCGCATAACCCGTGACGGTCGACCAAGCCGAGGCCGGCTATTATGGCGTCAGGACGTGGGGGGGTGCTCAGGGACGGGGCTGCGGAATCTTGCAAGGATGAAGGCACTTTCAATAAAGTCATTTCGATACTTTACGGCCATCAAAAGGCCTGCGAAACCCCTCTCAGTACTGCACTTCAATATCTGCATTAATGAGAAGATTGGCCAAATCCTCGGAGGGGCGGGCAGACGCCCCGCCCCCTCAAAACTACACAATTGATTTCCATTGCAGCTCTAGCTTTCGCAGAATGACCAACCCATTACGCAAGTTCCAGTGCGTTTTGGATCACCTCTGACAGATCGCTCCCTACCCGCTGGAAACCCAGCAGTCGTGCCACGGCCCGCACCAGCTCTTCCGCCTCCATGTCGCCGCTCTCGGCCCGGATCATCTCGGCGGCAGCAGCAATCTCCATCGGCGGCAGGTAGATCGCTTTCAAGAGCGTACCGGTCTCAGATGCGCGGTTGCGAACAGGGACTTTCTCCAACTGTGCTGCCGTCAGGAGGAACTGGCCCTGCTTCCGCAGATCGGAGTTCTGGCGCAGAGCACCCTTAATTGCTCGCAAGGTAGCCTCAAGAATACGGCTCCCCGCCCGGGCAAGACCAAAAGCCGAAGTCACGCGGCGCGCAATCTCTTCCTCATGAATCGGCCCCTCTAGCTCGACGATGCGCGCCACAAGGTTCGCCAATTCGCTGACGGCCACTTCATGCGGCTGAAGCGTGCTGCGCACGGTAACGTTCGCACGTTGGTAGTCAGGCGCTGTCAGGGCAAGGTGGGTCAAATCCAAGGAATCCGTCTCGACGGCTTCGGTCGGCTCAGGCAGAGCCGCTATCCCGGCATGGTTCGTGCCCCTGACGCGAATTCCGTGCTCCATCGTCGCATGGGCCTTCTCGAGCGCATCACGCAGTCGCGCGATCTCCCGCTCCCTATGGTGGAACCAATCCGTGCTCCAAATACGGTGAAACCGCCAACCGAGGTTTTCAAGGATGTCTTGGCGCAACCTGTCCCGTTCCCGCGCCCAGAGAGCAGAATGGTAGGCAGCCCCATCACATTCGACAGCAACGAGGTATTGCCCGGGCCGATCCGGATGGCGAACCCCTATGTCGATACGGAACCCAGCAGATCCGACCTGCGTATCTGCCAGATAGCCAAGCGAACGGATGACCGCGGCAACATCTTCTTCAAAGGGGCTGTCCGCCTCCAACCCGGTCTGCGTGCGGACATCCATGACCCCGGTCTTGGCGAAGTCGAGGAAACGCTTAAGCACACGCGGCCCATCGCGGCTGACCCGACTTGGGTCAATGTCGCCCGGATCGAATGAGGCGAAGACCTCGCAACGCACCCTTGCGCGTGAGAACAGGACATTCAGGCGGCGCTCTCCGCCTTCGCCGTTGATCGGCCCGAAGCTCATCGCTGCCAACCGTCCATTCGCCTCGGTCGGCCCGTACCCTACTGAAATAAGGATGACGTCCCTCTCGTCCCCTTGGACATTCTCGATGTTCTTGACGAAAACATCCTCCGCCTTGCCCTCACGCAGGAATGCGTCAAGAACCGGATCGCGCCGACGCTGCAGTTCCAGCACCTCGGTCAGCATCTCTGCCTGCACTTTCGAGAAAGAAACGACGCCAAGCGACAGGTCCGGCCATTTGCGGGCATGCTCCGCCATCGCCTTGACCACAGCCTCGGCCTCAATCCGGTTGGTGCCTTGCCGTCCCGTCCCGCTGCCACCGCGCGCATAGACGCCGGGAACGCGCCGGAATTTCAGCCCGTAATCGGGGTCAAGTTGCAAAGGCGACGGCGGCAGGACCAGACCATCCCCATAGAATTCCGCGTTCGATACCTGGATCAGGGACGGGTCGCGCGACCTGTAATGCCATTCCAGCATAAGCGGCCGCAGCCCCCGCGCTTCGCAGAGAGATAGGATGCTCTCCATGTCAGCGGCTGTTGCCCCGACGGGTGCCTCTTCGTCCTCTTCGTCGTTGTTGTCCTGATCGTCCACCAGCCTGTCGAAGAACGACGTCGGTGGCAGCTGCTTCTGGTCGCCGACGACCACGATTTGCCGCGCCCGCGCAATCACTCCCAGCGCGTCTTCGGGTCGGATCTGCGACGCCTCGTCGATCACCAGAAGGTCGAAGGTTATGCTGCCTGCCGGAAGGAACTGTGCCACCGAAATGGGACTCATCAGCATCACGGGCTTGATCCGCTGCACCATGCTGCCTGCGTTCCGCATGACCCAGCGGATCGGCTTGTGGCCGCGCTTGCGCGCGATCTCGCCCCGGATCACACCCATTTCACCCACTACGCCTTTGGGGATTTGGTCGAAGTGCCGCGACAGGATCAGCGTCTTTGTCGCTTCGATCCGATCCTTTTCAAGCTTTCGGAACAGGTGCACCAGATCGTGCCGATCAAGTTGTGGCAGACGGTTCAGCTCCGGGCGCGCCGCACGCGCGGCATTCCATCGGGCTTCGGCACAGGCGTAGAGATACTCCTCAACAGCTCGCTCCTTGTCGATACGGCCATCGATGACACCGTCGACAACCGCAGCCGCCCCACGCTCTATGGCCGTCCGAATGGCAGCGGCCAGTTGCGACCATTCGCTGTAGCGCGCCGTATTCGCAGCCATGTCGGCGAACATCGCGCGCAGCTCCATCAGGCGCGCCTGTGAAAGGTCAGAGGGAAGCTGCGCCTGCGCAAGATCCAATCCCAACCGATCGATCGGGGCGGACACGGCACCCCGACACGCTTCGATCTGGTCCGCAAGCATCCCCGCCACAGCCTTTGGATCAGAGTAAGCCTTCAGTGCCGTTGCAAGCTCCTCCGCATTGCGGAATGCCCCTGTCCTTTGCTGATCCGCCAACCAGCGCGCAACGTCCTTGAGGGCAGAAAACGGCGTCCTTTCCCCTCGCCATTCCACACCCAGCGTTGCCTGCAACCAAACCTCTTCCTCGGCCAACTTCTTGCGTTTCAGTTGAACGGAAATGAGTTCATCGATCAATGAGAGCCGCTCGACAGGCGATTTCGGCAATGGACCGCTAAGTAGTCCCGCAAGGTCTGCGGACGCGCGGCGATAGGGCCCAAAGAGCCGAGCAAAGAAAGAGCCTTGGCCCCTCACGATCGCAGCACGCACGCCGTCGGCGCTCGATGACCATGCCACCTCTGTAAACCGGCCAGAGGCATCCTGCCGAGCGGACGCCCATTCCTCACCAGTACCCAACGCTTCCGCAAGGCGGGGCTGACCGGCAACAGAGAAGAGCAGGCCGGCCCACACTCCCGTATTTTCGGGCGCATCAGAAAGTCTCGCAAGTCCTCCGACCATCGCCTGAAGATCGGCAAAGGTCTCTGGAACATGCCGCCGAAGGTTCTCCGCCACCGTAGCGCCAGCTTCGATGAGACGGTCAATTGCGGATATCGCGGCGGCGAGTTCCGCTTCGAGACGCGCCAGATCGGTCGGTTGCAGGTCCAGATGGGTCACACCACGGAAGGGATGTCGCTCCGTTTCACCGGCACGACCCAGCGCCGCGACAAACGCAGAAATTGCGCTTGCCGCTTCTGATCTGTCAGCCCGGGCGATGCGTTCTAGGCCGGTAAGCGAAATACACGGCGGCGGGGCATTCTTCCCGATATAGCCGATGATCTCCGACAAGGCCCGGAACGGAGTGTCACCCGTCGGCGGGACAGGCGAATGCAATAGATCGGAAATGCGGTTGAGCTCGTCCCTCGTCTGGCGCAGGACCGAAGGGTCCGAAGTACCGGGAAGTGCCTTGGCACTGGCTGACAACGTCCGACCCAGTTCTTGGGACAGCGCCTTCTTGTTCGCCGAACGCGAGTGCAGCTCAAGGCAGATATCCTGCAGGCCGGAACGGACCAACCGGTCATGCACAACGGAAAGCGCGGCCATCTTCTCTGCAACGAACAGGACCGACTTTCCGTCATGCGCCGCCGCTGCGATGATATTCGTAATGGTCTGCGACTTGCCCGTGCCTGGCGGGCCCTGCACGACAAGGCTCGCTCCCTTTCGCACCTCTTCGATGACCTTGGTCTGCGAGGCGTCGGCATCAATCACCTGAATGATCTGCGCAGGATCGAGCTTGTCGTCCAACCGGTCATCTGCGCGGAAAAGAGGCTCGTCCTCCTCGAACCCATCAGAGAGCAGCCCCTTCAGCAGACCGCTGTTCTCCAATGCCCCGTTCGGCCAGTTCGCCGGATCAAGGTCACGATGCATGAGCAGCTTCGAAAACGAGAAGAAGCCAAGCTGCATGCCATCCGCATCGATCGACCATCCGGGTCGGGCCGAGACAGCCGCAGTGACAGCGTCAAAATAAGCTCCGGGGGTCCAAGCTTCGGTTTCGTCGATCTCCGGCAGGACGATACCAAAATCCTGGCGCAACCGCTCCTGCAAGGGCAGGTTGGTCGTGATGTCGTCATCGCGACAGGAAATATCATAGCTAGACGTGCGTTCGTTGCGGTGGAGTTGGACCGGCACCAGAACCAGCGGGGCCTCGCGCACCACTTCCGAAGAAGCCGCTTCCCGCCAACGTAGGAAACCTACGGCGAGGTACAGAATGTTGACGCCCTGCTCTTCTTCGGCAGTCTTGGCATCCATTGCCAACTTCAACAGCCGACGCGCCTGTGCCTCTGGGCCGAGCGGGGTTTCAAGGAAAAGATCCGCGTGCCGCTCGCTATCACCCCCGTCGGGTGCGGGCAACGCGAGCAGCAGGTCGGCCGTCTCGCCCTTATCCTTCCCGGTCGCCTTGAAGCGCATTCGCCTCGATTGGACCCGCAAGAGCCGGAAGACATCATCCGCCCGCTCATTGATGATGTTCAGACAATTCGCCCGCGCATTGGCACGATTGACGTGGATGAGGCGATTTCGCGTCCCGGTTTCCAAAAGTTTGCGGCGGGCCGCTTCAAGAACGCGGTCGATCTGCTTGCTATTTCTTTCAATCATCTCAAACACCTGAATTCGGTCGAGAAAAGATCACAAGCAGGGATTGTGTCAAGACGGGCTCGGTTAAACCTTACCCCTCACTGAGGGGCCGCCGTTCAGATGCGGCAATTCGACTGCGTCAGCGTGGCATTCACATCCGGTTCGGCCGGGTGCTCGATACCCTCAATTGCTGTTCCGCCACGACTTGCTGAATGCGAATGACCCAAAGTTCGTCCGCTTCCAACGCGTCCGAAAATGACCTCGCCAAGCTCGATTCTTTTCCCGCTCCACCGCTCCCCAAAACCCGCACAACACTCTTCCCCCGCGCCCTCCCGTCATGCATTCTCCCGCATAAATGAAGTCCAATTGAAGTCCAGAACCCCAAACCGCAGGAGAACCGCGCCAGGCCAGGCAGAGCAACTATCTGATTTTATTGGGATTTAAGTGGTGCCCAGAGCCGGAATCGAACCAGCGACACGCGGATTTTCAATCCGCTGCTCTACCAACTGAGCTATCTGGGCACCGTTATTCCCGAGGGCGCTGCCTTCGGGTGGCGGGGTGATACGTCAGGGCGCGGGGGCTGGCAAGGGGGATTGCGCAGAAATTTCAGGGGGGCGGGGATGGTCGCCTGCCGGAGATCCTGGCGCAGGGCCGTGGCCACGGTGTCCCTTGCCCGCGCGGAAGGGACGGCCGCGCCGGGGCGGCGGGCGATGTCGGCCGTCGGGCGGTCCGGCTTGCCTTGGGCGGGGCCTCCGCACCAGGAGCGCGCAGCGCAGCGGGGATCACTGGGGGCGGGGGGGCCGCCCGTCCGGGTCCGCGGGGGCGGCGGCCTCGTCCTCGTCGCCGACTTCGGCCGGGATCGCGTAGCTTCCCTTCAGCCAGCGCCCCAGATCGACATCCGCACAGCGGCGCGAACAGAAGGGGCGGTACTTCGCCTCGGGCTCCTTGCCGCAGATCGGGCAGGTCATGCCTGATCTCCCAGCAGGGTGGCCAGCGGCAGGCGGTCACGCTTGCGCGTCAGTTCATAAAGTCCCAGCGTGGTCCAGCCCGCCAGATTGGCCTCGCCCTCCCCCCGGAAGGCTGCCTTCATCACCTGGTCCAGCGTGCCCCGGTCCTTCTTCGGGATCGGCGCGAAATCCACCACCACCTGCCCCCCCAGCCCGCGCAGCCGCAACTGCCGCGGCAGGTCGCGCGCGGCGGCCACGTTGGCCTTCAACCCCGCGGCGGGCGATGTGTCGCCGCCCGTGTTCACATCCACCGCCACCAGCGCGCGGGTGGGTTCGATCACCATATGACCGCCACCCGCCAGATCAACCCGCGCGTCGCGCAGCGCGTCCAGCATCTCCCACACGCCATGCGCGGCGAAACCGCCCTCGACCACCTCGTCGGGTGCCGGATCGGCCCAGTCGCGCCAGGCTGCCTCATGCGCGCTTGGCGCATCGACCAGAAGCTCCGGCCCGCCCGACAGGTCCGCCACGACGGCCGCCGCCAGATCCTTCATGGCCAGGATGTCCTCGGCCACGGCCGCCTCGTCCTCGTCCTCGCAGGCCGACCGCAGGATCAGGCCGTGATCCGCCGCCGCCCCCGCCATCGCCTCGTCGGCCAGCCGTTGCAGAACCGCCCGCACATCCTCGTCCCGGATCCGGCGCGAGATGTTCAGACCCGGCGCACCCGGCGTCACGATGGCCCAGCGCGACTTGAACAGCAGCCGCACCGTCACCGGCACGGCCTTGCCGCCCTCGGCCGGTCCCGTGACCTGCACGATGATCCGCTGCCCCGGCGCGATGCCAGACACCTGCCGCAGAAAGCCCGACAGCCCCCCCGGCAGTTTCACGAACATCCCGCCCTGCCCCTTCATGGGCCGGTCAGCCACCGCGCGATAGATCGCGCCGGGCAGGGGATCGTCCCCCTCGGGATCGACCAGCAGATCCTCCAGCCGCCCGTCCACGATCAGCGCCGCCGCCTCGCGCCCGTCGATATGATCCAGACAGACCACACGCCCCTTCATTCCTGCCTCCAGACCGGCCAGCCCGCCGCCTGCAACAGCGCCGCCGTCTCTGCCAGCGGCAGGCCCACGATGCCCGTGAAACTGCCGGAAATCCACGGGATGAAGGCCCCCGCCGCGCCCTGTATGGCGTAACCGCCCGCCTTGCCCTGCCACTCGCCGCCCGCCAGATAGGCGTTCAGCTCGGCATCCGACAGACGCTTCATCTTCACCGCGCTGACGCTTTCGCGCGCCCAGACCCGCGCGCCGCGCCGCACCGCGACCGCCGTGATCACCTGATGCCGCCGCCCGCCCAGCGCGGTCAGGAAGTCCGCAGCCTCGCCCGCATCGCGCGGCTTGCCAAGGATGCGACGGCCCAGCGCCACGGTCGTATCGGCACAGAGCACCACGTCATCCTCGCCCGCCGCCACCGCCGCCGCCTTCTCGCGCGCCAGCCGTGCCGCATAGGGGCGGGGCAATTCCCCCTTGCGGGGGTCCTCGTCGATGTCGGGGGGCAGGATGGCATCGGGCACGATACCCAGTTGCGCCAGAAGCTCCTTCCGGCGCGGGCTGCCCGATCCGAGGATCAGCTTCACTTGAAGCGATAGTTGATGCGGCCTTTCGACAGGTCGTAAGGCGTCATTTCCACCTGCACCTTGTCGCCTGCCAGAACACGGATGCGGTTCTTGCGCATCTTGCCTGCCATCGTCGCGATCAGTTCATGGCCGTTGTCCAGCTCGACCCTGAATGTCGCGTTCGGCAGGAGTTCCTTCACGACGCCCGGGAATTCGAGGATGTCTTCCTTGGCCATGTTCACTCCGAATAGGGTTACAGCCCAAGGGTGCAACCCTCGGGCTTCGGGCCTGCCTAATGCGCCTGTCGGGGCGGATTTTCAAGGAAAAAAGTAACGACCGTCACCGCAACCGCCCGCGGCGCGCCCCCCTAGCCCCGCGCCAGACGCGCGGCCTGCTCGTCCCAGTGCAGATGGTTCAGCACCGCGCCTGCACGCCGCACCTCGCGCACCGCCGCCAGATCGACCTCTGCCAGCGCCCAGCCGGGCACGTTCAGCCCCGTCTCGGCCAGAATTCCCGTCTCGGGGAAACCGCGGTCCGGCGGGCCATAGACCGCCGCGCGCCCCACATTCTCGTCCACCGCAGGGCACCAGTCCGCCATCCCCACGGTCGGGGCCTGCACCGTGATGCACTGGTTCTCCAGCGCCCGCGCCATGGCCCCCACCCGCACCCGCGTGAACCCCGCCACGCTGTCGGTGCAGGACGGCACCAGCAGGATCTCGGCCCCCGCCTCCGCCATCCGCCGCGCCAGCAGGGGAAATTCGCTGTCATAGCAGATCAGCACCCCGATCCGGCCCAGCGGCGTGTCCAGAACGCGCAGCCCCTCGCCTGCCTCGACGAACCAGATTTCCCGCTCGAACCGCGTCATCATCTGCTTGTCCTGATGCCCGACGATCCCGTCCGGCCCGTACAGCGTCGCGCGGTTCACCGGCCGCCCGCCCGCCTGCGGAAAGACCGGCCCCGACGCGCCAAGGATATGCACCCCATGCGCCGCCGCCAGCCGCAGATGCACCGCGTCCACCGCCCCGCGCCAGCCCGCCACCTCGGCCAGCGCGCGCTCCAGATCACCCGCGACCTCGGCCCCGCCCAGCGAGGCCAGCTCCATCGCGCCATATTCCGGAAAGACCAGAAGATCGGCCCCCTGCCCCGCGGCATCGGCCACCCATGCCGAAAGCTTCGCCTCGAAGGCAGCGAAATCCGGCAGGAAATCGAGCGGATAGGCAGCAGCGGCGATCTTCACATCAGGCTCCATCGGGCAGCGACGCGCCGACTAAACCCGCCCCCGCCACCAAGGGCAAGACCGAAGCGGCCAGCACCGCCGCCGCTAGATATGCCCCTTCAACAGCCGCAGGGTCGCCCAGACCACCAGCATCGACAGCGCAAGCCCCGTCACATCCCCGACAAGGATGACCGCCCCTTCGGCGGGGGCCAGACCATAGGCAATCTGCAACCCTGTCAGGTTCAGAACCGATGCCGCCGCCCCCACCAGCAGCACCGTCTGCAATCGCGTCTCGCCCGGGGCCGTGGCGATGCGTCCCCCCCTGCGCCCCCAGAACCGCCGCACGGCAGCAAAGGCCAGCGGGGCCGACACAAGACTTGCCAGCGTGCCCGACAGGATGACCGGATCGAAGGCGCGATCCCCTGCGAAATGCAGGTTGCACAGCATGGCCCCCGGCAGCAGATAGCCGACCGACCGCCAGCCATACATCCATGCCGCCAGAACCCGCACCCCGTGCGGCAGGAAGACCACGCTCATGGCCGTCGCGGGCAGGACCATGGACTGGACCGGCGCCACGACAGAGACGGTCAGGAAATAGGACCAGACATAGATGACCGAAACCACGGCCATCAGCCGTGCATGGAACAGCCAGCGCAGTGGCGCATCGACGCCCCGCCGCTCACATTTTCCTGTCATTCAGAACCCGTCCGGACTCGGTCGAAACCCTGCCCCTGCTTTCCAGCTCGCGCTCGAACAGGGATTTCAGCGCCCGCAAGGCCGTCTCGGCCTCGTGGTAATCTTCTTCAGCAGACAGTCCCCTCGGGTCATCCGCCGACTGGAAGCACTCGCCCAACAGCGCACGGATCTTTGAAATATCCATTGGAATCCCCGAAATTGGTAAAGATCACATACCACGCTCAACCTAAAGGAGCGAATATCCATAGGGATGGGTATGCCGACAAATCGTCAGGATGGGGGAACTTTTGGAAAAAACTTTCAAGAGGGATGATCCGCCCCCGCGCCAGCCCGCGTTTCACCCCGCCGCAGGGCCGGTTGCCGCCTCGCGGATGTCGCGCATCCAGAACTGCAAGGGCTTCACCGTCTCGCCCTCCTCGCCCACATCCTTCCACGAGAATTCCGCCACCACCCCCGGCAGCGGCGCATAACCCCGCCCCTGCCAGAAGGCATCATTGGTGCGATAGGCCGCCGGTCGCAGCGGATGGTCCGCAGGCCGCATCACCGAACAGAAGGCCACATGGCTCCGCCCCAGCGCGCGGGCATGTTCCTCGCGCAGGTCAAAGAAGCGATGGCCGATCCCCTTGCCGCGATATTCGGGCAGCAGCACGGATTCCGCCCCGTAAAGGATATTCTCCAGCGCCACCCCGCGCCCCGCGAAGGGCGCGGCAAACTCGCCCGCGTGATCCTCCATCGGGGTAGATGTCGACGCGCCGACCAGCACATCACCAAAGAACGCCCCGACCAGCAACGCGCCGGGACTGTCGCGATAGGTCGCCAGATATTCCCGCTCGTAGTCCAGCGACCCGTCGTAAAGATAGGGCCAGTCGCGAAACACCGCGATCCGCAGCCGCGCCACATCGTCCAGCGCCGCCTCCAGCGCCGCACCGCGCAGCGCGCGGACGCTGATCCCCTCGGGCAGGGCGCGCGTCATGCCGATACCTGCGCGATCCAGTCGTTCAGGTTGTAGAAGGTCGTCACCCGCGCGATCTTGCCGCCCCTGATCTCGAAGAACCCGCCCGCCGGCAGCACGTACCGCTGCCCCCGCGCTTCCGGCAGACCCGGATCGGTCTTCAGGTATTCGCCATGCACCACAAATTCCGCCGCCCCCCGCGTGCCGTCGTCATTGGCGAAGATGACCAAGTCCTTCAGCTCCTCGCGATAGCTCACGCCCATATGCGAACAGAACTCCGCGAACTTGTCCCGCCCGCGCCGGATGCCGCCCTCGTTCACGCGATGCTCCACATCCTCGGCCACGCAATCCAGCATCCCCGCCGCATTCCCTGCGTTGAAGGCCGCGTAATAGCGCCCGATCAGGGCGATGGCATCCGTCCGGCTCATGTCGTCTCCTCTTCCACTGGCGGCCCGAACCGCGCGATCATCCGGTCCCTGATCTGGTCCCGCGCCTGCCGGTAGGCCGCCAGCTTCGCCTCGCGGCTTTCGCCAAGGCCGGTGGGATCAAGGATCGGCCAGTATTCTACGTCCAGATGGTAATAGCGGGTGAGTTCAAGCGCCGTTCTCTGGCTCGCGGGCGACAGGGCGACGATCAGGTCGAACTGCGACAGGTCATCGCCCCATTCCTGCATCTCCTCGAAGGACCGGCTGCGATGCCGGCTCAGCTCGATCCCCAGTTCCTTGCAGACGGCGATGGAAAAGCCGTCCACCTCCATGTCGTTCTTCACGCCCGCCGACTGCACATAGGCGCGCTGGCCGTACATCTTTTTCATCAGGCCCTCGGCCATGGGCGAGCGGACCGCGTTATGGTCACAGCAGAACAGGATGGATGTCGGAAACTCCTGCCCCAAGATCAGCCCCAATGCAGGACGCAGATCAGCGTGAACAGCCGCCGCGCCGTGTCGGTATCCACCTCGGCCTTGCCCTCCAGCCGCTCTTGCAAGACCCGCGCACCCTCGTTGTGGATGCCGCGGCGGGCCATGTCGATCGCCTCGATCTGGCTGGGGGGCAGGCGCTTCACTGCCTCGAAATAGCTTTCGCAGATCTGGAAGTAATCCTTCACCACCTGCCGGAAGGGCCCCAGCGACAGGTGGAATTCCCCCACCTTCTCGCCCGCCTCCGACCCGATGTCGAACACCAGCCGCCCCTCGCGGATCGCAAGGCCCAGCCTGTATGGCCCCGGCGGCACCTCGCGCCCCTCGCGCACGGGCAGGGCAAAGGAGTTTTCCTCCAAGAGGTCGAAGATGGCGACGCGCCGCTCCTGCTCGATCTCCGGCGTCGGGCGGGCCAGACCCCGCTCGTCAATCTCGATATGGCAGATGCGGCTCATGGCGCGGCCCCCTTTTCACCCGAAGGGTGATGCCCGACCGCAACCCGCAGCGCAAGGGCGATGGGAAGGCTAACGCGCCCGCCTTGCTGAGCAAGGGCCTGCGAAAGGCTCCAGTGGAGCGTTTCGCGTGACCGCCGGTAGGGCCGCGCATGACCCGCCGGGGCGGGCGCCCATGGCGCACGACCCGAGGGGGCGGGTCGTGCGCGGACCGTGGCTTTGGGCCACGGTCCAGAACCAACGGTTGCGCTCCCGCGCCCAATCCGTAGGGCGGGGTTCACCCCGCCTCGCTCCGGCTCACGCCACCCCTAACCGTTCAACCGGTCCAACCGCGCCCGCACGCTCAGCCCGTGCGCCTGCAGGCTCTCGCTCACCGCTAGCCGTTCTGCACTCGGCCCGATGGCGCGCAGCGCCTCGGGCGTCATCCGCGCCATCGTCGTCCGCTTCATGAAATCCAGCACATTGAGCCCCGACGAAAACCGCGCCGACCGCGCCGTGGGCAGCACATGGTTCGGCCCGCCCACATAGTCGCCAATCGCCTCGGGCGTCCACGCGCCAAGGAAGATCGCCCCGGCATGGGGGATCTTCGCGGCCAGCGCCTCGGGGTCGGCCACCATGATCTCCAGATGCTCCGCCGCGATCCGGTTGGCCAGCGCCGCCGCCTCGTCCAGATCGCGCACCACGATCACCGCGCCATTGTCGCGCCACGACGCCCCCGCAATCGCCCGCCGCTCCAGCGTCTCCAGCCGCGCCTCCACCGCCGCCGCCACGGCCATGCCGAATTCAGCATCCGTGGTGATCAGGATGGCCTGCGCGCTCTCGTCATGCTCGGCCTGTGACAACAGGTCCAGCGCGATCCAGTCCGCGTCATTCTCCCCGTCCGCAATCACCAGAACCTCGGACGGCCCCGCGATCATGTCGATCCCCACACGGCCAAAGACCCGCCGCTTTGCCGCAGCCACATAGGCGTTCCCCGGCCCCGTGATCTTGTCCACCGGCGCAATCGTCGCCGTCCCATAGGCCAGCGCCGCCACCGCCTGCGCGCCGCCCACACGGTAAACCGCATCCACCCCCGCGATCTTCGCGGCCAGCAGCACCAGCGGGTTCACTACCCCCCCCGGCGTCGGGCACGTCACGACCAGCCGCGAAACCCCCGCCACCTTCGCCGGAATCGCATTCATCAGAACCGACGACGGATAGGACGCCAGCCCCCCCGGCACATACAGCCCCGCCGCCGAAACCGGCGTCCAGCGCCAGCCCAGCGTCGCCCCGCTTGCATCGGTCCAGCTCGCATCCTCCGGCACCTGCCGCGCGTGATAGGCGCGGATGCGCTCGGCCGCCAGTTCCAGCGCCGCCCGATCCTCGGCCGACACCTTGGCGATCTCCGCCGCGATCTCGTCCTCGGTAAAGGCCAGCCGCTCCGCCGTCAGCTCCATCCGGTCGAACCGCGCCGTCAGCTCGATCAGCGCCGCATCCCCCCGCGCCCGCACATCCGCGATGATGGCGGCAACGGCCTGATCGACATCCTCGGCCTCCTCGCGCTTCATCGACAGAAGCTGCGCGAACTCCGCCTCGAAACCGGCATCGCGTGTGGACAGGAAAAAGGTCATGGGCCAAGCCTCCGCAGGGTGCGCCCCATCTAGCGCGCCCGCCCCCCGCGCTCAAGGCAGGACCGCCCCGCCCGTTGCGTCAGGCACCGCCCCGCCGTGCGCCGCGTATGTACAGCCTGCGGCACAGTCTGCGGCACAACCGCCGGTACAGGTCTTGCCCTCGCCACGCCGCCGGATACCTTCCCCCCGTCATCCCGCGAAAGGCACCGCCCATGCTCACCCTGCTCGGCATCCCCGGCGCGCTCCGCGCCGCCTCGACCAACCGCCTCCTGCTGGCCGAAGCCCGCCGCGCCTTTGGCGAGGCCGGGTATGAGGAAGCCGACCTGCGCCTGCCGCTCTTCGACGAAGACCTTGAAATCGCGCAAGGTTTTCCGGAACCCGTCCTGCACCTGCATGCGCAGGTCAAGGCGGCGGATGCCATCGTCATCGCCACACCCGAATATAACAAGGCCCTGCCGGGGGTGCTGAAGAACGCGCTCGACTGGGTCTCGCGCGTGCCGGGGGCCGCATGGCGCGACAAACCGGTCGCCATCCTCTCCGCCGCCGATGGCCGCGCCGGTGGCGAACGCGCGCAATTCTCCCTCCGCCTCTGCCTAACCCCTTTCAGGCCAAGGCTTATTTCCGGCCCCGAGGTGCTGGTGGCACATTCCCGCAGCGCCTTTGACGAAAACGGCCGCCTGATCGACGACCGCACCCGCAAGTCCTTGACGGAACTGATGAATATCCTCAGGGCCGAGGCAACGCGCCCCTGATCACGCCGCCCCCTCCCGCCGCCCGTCCAGCGCCGCCAGAAGCTGCGCCGTCGACACCGGCTTGGTCAGCACGCAATCCGTCCCCGCCGCCTCGAACCGCTCGCGCTCGTCCCCGATGGCGGCGGCGGTCATGCCGATGATCGGGCAACGCGCGCCCTTGGCCCGCAAGGCCGCGGTCAGGTCATCACCCCCCATCTGGGGCATGAACAGGTCGGTCAACACGATATCCGGTGTCTCGCGCGCGAAAAGCTCCAGCGCCTCGATCCCGTCGCGGGCCCAGACCACCGCCCCGAAAACCCGCTTCAGCCGCGCCACCATCAACTCGCCCATCAGGTCGCTGTCCTCGACGATCAGCACCTTCTGCGCGGCCCGCAGGGGGGCTTCGGCGCGCGCTGCATCCTCGGCCGGTGCCGCAGCGACCGGAACGCGCCCCATCGGAACCCGCAACAGGAACACCGACCCGCCCGCCCCCCGCGGCGCATGGCTGACGCTGCCGCCCAGCAGTTCGATCGAGGATTTGGTGACATACAGACCCAGCCCCGACCCGTCCGTCCGCGCGGTGGCCGTGCCGCCGCCGCGACGGAACGCGTCGAAAAGGGTCGGTCGCGCCTCGTCCGGAATGCCGCGCCCGTCATCGGTGACACGCCAAAGGCCGACGATCCCGTCACCGGAAATTTCCTCGGTGTATCCGATGGTTATCCTGCGGCAGCCGGAATGCAGGATGGCATTCTTGACCAGATTGGACAACGCCTGCATCAGCCGAACACGGTCGCTCTGGCGCGGCTCCCACGCTTCGGGCGCAAGGTCCAGATCGATGTCGATACCCTTGGCCTCGGCCATCAGCAGGAAGGTATGGCGCACCGTCGCGGCCAGATCCTGCGGCACCAGAACCTCCATCCGGACGGGCAGGTTCTGCTCGGGCCGCACCGCCTGCCGCATGTCACCCAGCACCGACAGAAGCTGGTCGCTCACCGCCCGCAGGCGCGACCCCATCGCATCCCATGTCGCGCCGTTGTCCAGTTCCTCGACCAGCATCGAGATGACCGAGGCAGGCGTCCGCAACTCGTGCGAGACGATCGAGAACATCTGCGTCTGCCGGTCCTGCTGTTCCGACAGCGTGGCAAGCGCGGACCCCAGCGCCACCTCCCGCCGGTGGTCTGCCGTCAGGTCGATCAACGCGCCATAGGCCAGCATCGCCCCGCCGGACTGCGCCTCGTACCACGCATGGACGACGATATAGCGCGCCTCGCCCTCGTCCGACCACGCGGCGTGGGGGGACAGAAGGAAGGACAGGGTGCGCGACGACTGCGTCCGGTCGGCCAGTGCCGCAAGGATCGCCGCGGCATCGGCGGGACGGACCCGCCGTAGGAAGGCCGCGATGCCGAACCCCTTGTCCGTGCCCAGTATCGTCGCGGCGACCGGATCGACCCGCACCTCGCCACGGTCCAGATCGACGACGAAATATCCGATCGTCGCCAGAGCCTGCACCCGTGCCAGCCGGTCGATGGTCGCCCGCTGCCGCGCCCGTTCGGCCATGCCGGCATGGCGCTGCAACAGCAGCAGATAGATCAGCACAAGCAGCACCAGCGACACGATCTCCAGCCGCAGCACATCGACCGATGTCACGCTGATCTGCACAAGGAATTCGCCCGTCACCACAACATAGGCACAGACCCCCGCGATCAGCGCCGGAATGGCCACCGCCGTCGGGGCAAGCAGCGCGACCGCCAGCGCCAGCAGTTCCACATCCAGCGTCGGATGCACCGAAAAGCCCCAGGCCCGCAGCAGGCCAAGCCCCACGAACAGCGGCAAGACCGCCATCGCCGCCATCCCCTGCCGCCGGTCCGGCCGGTTCAGCATGTAAAGCAGCAGCACCGCCCCGCAGACCCCGATCCTGACCGCACGGATCAGTCCGGCCTGCACCACCGACAGGTCGCCGAAATCGGCCATCGGCCAGTCGGGCCGGTAGACCCCGTGGACAACAACCGTGACCCCCGCTCCGGCCAGCAGCACATAGGCCAGCGTCGTCGACAGCGACAGCACGACATCCCGCCGCACCGGCGCCGCATGGAAGCGGCCCGCCAGCGCCCGCCCCGCGAGCGCCGCACCCAGTGCGGGCAGCGCGTTCAGCACCATCGCCCAGAGATAGACCTTTACCGGCGCGACGGCGGCGGGCAGATAGCCCGGCTCGACATGTGCGCGCAGCAGGAAGCACAGCGTGAAGCAGAGGGCGTAGATCAGGACGGGAACCGCCAGCATCCGCA
Organism: Paragemmobacter amnigenus; assembly: GCF_009908265.2. Lineage (GTDB taxonomy): Bacteria > Pseudomonadota > Alphaproteobacteria > Rhodobacterales > Rhodobacteraceae > Paragemmobacter > Paragemmobacter amnigenus. The sequence goes on from NZ_JAAATX020000003.1 coordinate 249,369, forward strand.
ACGGAAAGACGGCCGTCCCGACCAGCAGCGCAAAGACCGCCTCGCTGGGCAGAAGATCGACAAGGGCGCCATTGTCCCGCGCCTCGAGCTGGCCAAGCGTCAGCAGAAGCGAGAAAAGGATGGCAACCAGCGCGAAGATTGCCGATCCTGCAAGGGGACGCTGGGCAAGATGCAGCGGGACATAGGGATGGCGCGGCCCGGAAATGGCCGAAAACAGACCCTCCGGCCCCGAAGCCGGAGGCCTCACATCCGTCAGCATGTGCTCACTCGTATCCCTCTGCCGGGGAACATTCCTTAAGACACCACCTAGGCCGTCGGATCATGGCGGTAAATGTCGCCAAAAGGATGCCTTGCATACCGTGGTTTGGCAGCCGCCTGCGCGCCGTCCGGCCGGGCGGGAAAAGACACGCCGCGCCCTCTTTTTGCAGTTGCAGCATGGGGCGTGATGAAAAAACAGGCACCCGCTGCGTCTGGCTGCGGCAGAATTGCGCCGCCGCGTTCACGGCCGGTTGAACCCACCTTGCAGTCCGCTTCACCTCTCACCTATATGCCGCGCTGAGTCGCGCACGTATCAGGCGCGGGTAAAAACCGTTGGGTTATAGACCTCTATGACGATGCAAGCCCCCCTGTCCTCGCGGCTGTCCCGCCGGGCGCTCCTGTCGGTTGCGGGCGCCACCCTTCCGCTCGGCCTCGTCGCGCTGCCGGTGCGTCTGGCTGCACAGGAAACGGACACGGCCGCCACTCCCGCCGAAGCCCCCGTTGCGGCAGCGCAGCAATTCAGCTTCGACCTTCTGGCCGAAGAGATGCGCGCGCTTTCCGCCCAGCCGCACACCACCGCCCCCGCGCCCGAGGGGTTTCTGGGCGATCTGACCTATGACGATTACCGCCTGATCCGCTTCCGCGACGACCGCTCGCGCTGGGCCGGTGAAGAGACGCGCTTCCGCCTTGCCGCCTTCCACATGGGCTGGCTCTTTCCCGAACCCGTGCGCCTGTTCGACGTGCAGGACGGCATGGCGACCGAGATGCTGTTTTCCACCGACGATTTCGAATATCTCAACGAACTCGTCGAACGCGTACCCGAACATGCCGAACTGCCGGGTGTGGCGGGCTTCCGCCTGAACCACCCGCTGAACCGCCCCGACAAGTGGGACGAACTGGTGGCCTTTGTCGGCGCGTCCTACTTCCGCGCCCTTGGCCGCAACTCCGCCTATGGCCTGTCGGCGCGCGGCCTTGCGCTGAATACGGCAACGGCGCAGGGCGAGGAGTTCCCCCGCTTCTCGCGCTTCTACATGGAGCGCGACACCACGGGCGGCCCGTCGATCACCGTCTATGCCACGCTGGAAAGTCCCTCTGTCACCGGCGCATACCGCTTCGTCATCACGCCCGGCACGGAAACCGTGATGGACGTGACCTGCCGTCTCTTCTTCCGTCAGGACGTGGCCGAACTGGGCATTGCGCCGCTGACGTCGATGTTCCTCTTCTCGGAAAAGAACCGCGCGGAATTCGACGACTACCGCCCCAACGTGCATGACAGCGACGGCCTGCGCATCGTCCGCGCCGATGGCGACGTGATCTGGCGCCCGCTGAACAACCCGCCGCAACTGACCGGCAGCTACTTTGCCGAGGTTGCCCCCCGCCGCTTCGGCCTGCACCAGCGCGACCGCGACTTCGACAGCTATCAGGACACCGGCGCGCGCTATGAACGCCGCCCCTCGCTGGACGTGGAACCGCTGGGCGACTGGGGCAAGGGGAACGTGCGTCTGGTCGAGATCCCCTCGGATCTGGAAGCCAACGACAACATCGTCGCCTACTGGGTGCCCGAAGTGCCCGCCAAGGCCGGCGACGCGCGCGAATTCGCCTACCGCCTGCACTGGGGCGACCTGCCCCATGACGCGGGCGAACCCTTGGCCTATGTGCACGAGACGCGCTCGGGCCACGGCGGCTTTGCCGGGGTCGAGGCGAAGCAGGGCACCCGCAAGTTCGTCGTGGACTACAAGGGCGGCCTGATCGGCAGCATGGAACCCGATACGGAACTGCAACCTGTCGTGACGATTGCGAATGGTGAAATCACGGGGACGGTGCTGGAAAAGATCGCCGGAACCGATATCTGGCGGCTCGTCATCGACATCTCCGCAGCCGAAGGCGCGGTGGTGGAAATGGCGGCCCATCTGGCGGGCTTCGACCGCCGTCTGACCGAAAACTGGCTCTATCAGTGGATCAACGCGAAATGATGGATCTCGCGAAGCCGGAACAATTCGATCTCGACCGTCTGGCCGAGGAACTGGGCGCCCTTCCCGACGCCCCGCTGGCCATGCCGGTGCAGCAACTGGAATCCCGCCCCGTCACGGGCGGGCTCCTGTCCCTCCTGCGTCCCCGCTTCGGACGCATGGGCAAGGCCGGGCACTAGGGCGTGGGGGCCGCTGACGCCCCTCAGACCCGGGTGTATGTCACACGCACCCTGACCCTGACGGCCTCGCTCCTTGCCGCCGGGCTGGGTTTCATCGTCTTTCTGCAATTCGGCGCGTCCGACGGCTTTGACGCCTTCGACGTGCTGCGCGCCGTGCTCATCTTCGCCTCGACCTTCTGGCTGGCATGGGGGGCCTTCACCGCGCTGGCGGGCCTGACCACGCGCCCCCCCGCCGTTCCCCGCGACGCAGGCCCGATCCGCGCCATGACCGCCGTTCTGGTGCCGGTCTACAACGAAGACCCCGTCGCCACCTTCGCCCGCATCGCGGCGATGGACGCCTCGCTCCGCGCCACCGGCTTTGGCGAGCGGTTCCACTTCGCCATCCTCTCGGACACCCGCAACGACGAGGTGGCGGCGCGCGAGCGCATCTGGTTCCTGCGGCTTCTGGCCGACACCCATGGCGAGGGGCGGATGTTCTACCGCCGCCGCACCAGCAACAAGGGCCGCAAGGCCGGCAATATCGAGGATTTCATCAAGCGCGCAGGTGCGGCCTACAAATACGCCATCATCCTTGACGCCGACAGCCTGATGGAAGGCGCGACCATGGTGGAAATGGTCCGCCGGATGGAGGCCGCGCCCGACCTCGGCCTGCTGCAGACCCTGCCGACGATCATCCGCGCCAAGTCCCGCTTCGGCCGCACGATGCAATTCGCGGGCTCGTTCTATTCCCCCATCTTCGCGCGTGGCCTTGCCATGATGCAGGGCCGCACCGGCCCCTTCTGGGGCCACAACGCCATCGTCCGGATGCATGCCTTCGCCGAAAGCTGCGCCCTGCCGGAACTGTCGGGCAAGCCCCCCTTCGGTGGCCACATCCTGTCGCATGACTATGTCGAGGCGGCGCTGCTGGCCCGCGCGGGCTGGACCGTCCGCGTCGATGACGACCTGACCGGCAGCTACGAGGAAGCGCCCGAAAACATCATCGACCACGCCAAACGCGACCGCCGCTGGTGTCAGGGCAACCTGCAGCATTCCCGCCTCCTCCTCGCCCCCGGCCTGAAGGCATGGAGCCGCTTCGTCTTTCTGCAGGGCATCCTCGCCTATATCGCGCCGGGCTTCTGGCTGGCCTTCCTTGCCGCCTCGATCGCGGCCCCGCTCTTTGCCCCGCCGATCGACTATTTCCCCATCGAATACTGGCCCTTCCCCGTGATCCCCGTCAGTCAGGTGTCCAAGGCGCTGGGTCTGGCCGTGGGCATCGGCGGGCTTCTGTTCCTGCCGAAGATGCTGATCCTGCTCGACGCCGCCCTGCGCGGGCGCACCCGCCGCTTCGGCGGCACCATCCGCGCGCTGCAATCGACACTGACCGAGCTTCTCTTCTCCTCCATCACCGCGCCCATCTTCCTGATGTTCCAGACCCGCTCGGTGCTTCAGGTGCTGCGCGGGGCCGATGGCGGTTGGCCCGCCCAGACGCGCGGCGACGGCACGCTGTCCTTCGGCGATGCTTGGGCGGCCTCGCACTGGATCGTGACGACGGGCGGGGTGGTGCTGGTGATGGCGCAATGGCTCTCGCCCCAGCTCGTGCCGTGGCTTCTGCCGGTGGCCCTGCCCATGGCGCTGGCCCCCGTCATCATCGCGTGGTCCTCGCGTGCCTCGACCTCGGCGCTGTTCACCGTGGAAACCGAACTTGCCGCCGCGCCCGTGATGCTGCTTGCCGACCGCACCCTGACCCGCTGGCAGGACTTCGAGGCCGACGCCACCGCCGCCTGACCCCCGCGCGGCATTCTGCCAGCCGCCGCGGCGCACCCTTGCGAAACCGCAACAGAGCGGGCATTAGCCCCGCCGTGCCGAACCCCGGCCCTGCGGTGACCCATGCCTGACGCGACCACGCCCGCCCCCACCCTTGTCGCAAGGGCAACCTCGACGCGCGACCCGCGCCTCGATGTCTTCCGCGGGCTCTGCCTCGTGATGATCTTCATCAACCACGTCCCGGGGAACGTCTACGAAAACCTCACCAGCCGGAATTTCGGCTTTTCCGACGCGGCCGAGGGATTCGTCCTGATGTCCGGCATCGCCGCCGGTCTGGCCTATTCCGCCGATTTCCGCGACCGCTCCCTGCGGCTCTGGACTGGCCTTGCCCGCGTCTGGCGCAGGGTCTGGACGCTCTATCTCGTGCATATCACGACGACGCTGGCGGCACTGGCCGCGGCCTCCGCCGTGGCGCTCTGGCTGAACGATTCCGAGATCCTGTTCGAGAACCAGATGAAATGGGTCTGGATGGACCCGCTCCGCACCTTCGTCGGGCTGACCCTGCTGACCCACCAGTTCGGCTATATCAACATCCTGCCGCTCTACCTCGTGCTGCTGGCCGCCTCGCCGCTCCTGCTCTTTGCGGCATGGCGCAGGCCGCTTCTGCTCATGGGCGCATCGGTCCTGCTCTGGCTCTGTGCGGGGATCTTCCACCTCAGCCTGCCCAACTTTCCGTCAAAGGGCGGCTGGTTCTTCAACCCGCTCACATGGCAGGTGATTTTCGTCACGGGCCTGCTGACGGGTGTCGCCCTGCGCGACGGGCGCCGCTTTGTGCCGGTCCGCCGCTGGCTCCAGATCGCGACGGGCCTCTTCCTGCTCTATGCCGCCGTGTCGGTGCAGGTTCCGGCCGTGTCCAAGATGACAGGCTACACCCTCTGGCTCGCAAAAGAGACGTTCCACCTGCCGTGGAACCTCACCGCCTTCGACAAGACCTTCGTCACCGCCCCGCGCCTGCTGCACATCCTTGCGCTGGCCTATTTCCTGTCCACCTTCCCTGCCATCCGCCGCGCCTGCGCCCACCGCCTCGCCGCCCCTTTCGAACTGCTGGGCCGTCAGGCGCTGCCCGTCTTCGCGCTGGGATCGGTGCTCTGCATCGGGCTTCAGGGGATCAAGCATGTCACCGGTCAGGACCTTCTGACCGACACGGCCCTGATCGGCGGCGGGCTAGCGGCGCAATTCGCCCTCGCCGCCGCGCGCCAATACTGGCCCAAACCGCCCAAGGTCAGCTGAACACCGCCGGATCGGGCCCCGTCCGCTCGCCCGCCTCCAGCGTCGCGATGGCGGCCATCTCGGCATCGGTCAGCGCGAAATCGAAGACCGCCGCATTCTCGGCCAGCCCCGCCGCGCGGGTGGATCGCGGGATCACCGAACAGCCAAGCTGCACATGCCAGCGCAGGATCACCTGCGCCGCCGTCCGCCCCGTCCGCTCTGCCGCCGCCAGAACCGGCGCCGCCCCGAAGGACCGCCCCTGCCCCAGCGGCGTCCAGCTCTGCGTGACGATCCCGTGCGCGGCATGGAAGGCGCGCAACTCCGCCTGCTGCAGGCGCGGGTGCAGCTCGATCTGGTTCAGCACCGGCACCACCCCCGTCTCTCCGATGATCCGCTCAAGATCCGCCACGCGGAAATTCGACACCCCGATCGACGTGACAATCCCCTCCTCCCGCAGCGCGATCAGCTCCTTCCACGTCTCGACGAACAATCCCTGCGCGGGGCAGGGCCAGTGGATCAGCATCAGGTCCACCCGCTCGGTCGCGATGCGCCGCAGGCTTTCCTGCACCGCCGCCCGCGTTTCCGCCCGCCCCTGACGGTCGTTCCAGACCTTGGTCGTGACAAAGACCTGATCGCGCGGCACCTCCATGTCGCGCAGCCCCTCGCCCAGCCCGATCTCGTTGCCATAGATCGCCGCCCCGTCGATCAGCCGGTATCCCGCCGCCACCCCCTCGCGCACCACCCGCGCGGTCTGGTCGGCGGGCACCTGCCACAGGCCGAAGCCAAGCTGCGGCATCGTCTTTCCGTCATTCAGCGCAAGGCGCGGCTGCTCTGCGGTCATGTCACTCTCCCCCTTGGCATCGCTGTGCCGCCAATTGACAGCACCCGCCCGCCATTTGCCACCCCGTTCAGCCGATCCCCAGCCGCTTCAGCCGCCGGATCTGCTCTTCCGCCGTGCCCCAGACGGCGCGGCCATCCACCAGCACGACCGGACTGATCCCGATCCGTACCCTCTGGCGCAGCGCCGCCGACACCTCAGGGTCCGACAGGTCGCGGTCGCCATGCGCCACCCCCTGCTGCCACAGCCATTGCGCCACCCGCTGCCCGTCGGTGCAGCTCCGCGTCCGGTACAGTTCCACCCGCATGGCATCCTCCACCTTTGCCTGCACAGGGAACGTCCTTGGCCCTTGCGGGTTTCCTTGGGACGAAAAACCGCAGGGGGACCTTGGTCCATGTCAATTTTCGGGAATTTCATCCGTATGATCATGCCAGAGGGGATTCCGCCGCACCCCGTGGTGCAGGGGCAGGATCACGAGACGTAGAGCGCGGCCCCCGCCGCCGAACCCGGGAACGAAGCGCAGACCATGACACAGACCGACCTGACCGGCCTTCGCGCCCTTGTGGCCGATGACAACCCGATCAACCTGCAGATCATCGACTCCTTCCTGCGCCGCCTCGGCCTGCAGACCACCCTCGTCGAGAACGGGCGTCAGGCGGTCGAGGCATGGGCACCGGGACGCTTCGACATCCTCTGCCTCGACATCGCCATGCCGGAAATGGATGGCACGACCGCGCTCCAGACCATCCGCAACCGCGCCCGCGCCAGCGGCACGCAGATGACGCCGGCGGTGGCGATCACGGCCAATGCCCTGCCGCAGCAGATGTCGGAATATCTGGCCGCAGGCTTTGACGGCTGCATCGCCAAACCCGTCCGCCGCACCCAGATCGGCGAGGAATTCACCCGCATCCTGCACCGCAGCGACTGCATCCCCGTCTGACAGGCGCGGCGCAGGGAACCGTGACGCGCCCCCGCGCGTTTCCCGCCAGACCGGACCGCAGACACCGGATCGCAGACAGGGGGGCGTGCGTGACGTCGCACAGCAGCACGGGCAGGCCGCAGGGGCCCGCGTCCGGAACCGCAGACCGGCCTGCGGCAGATACCGCATTGCCTTGGGCCATCCTCGAAACCGTTCCGGCGATGATCTGGCTGGGCGACCCGCAGGGGCGCTGCGTCCTTCTGAACCGCGCGCTGCGCGATCATTGGGGCGTCGCGGATGCCGACAGTTTCGAATGGTCCGACACCCTGCATCCCGACGACGCCCCGCGCATCGCAGGCCCCTACAGCCAGGCGATGGAGCACCGCCAGCCCTTCCGGATCGAGGCCCGCTATCGCCGCGCCGACGGCGAATGGCGCATCCTGCAAACCGACGCCTGCCCCCATTTCGACAGTTCGGGGCAGTTTCTGGGTATGGTGGGCGTCAACACCGACATCACCGAACAGCGCCGGACCGAACGTGACCTGCGCCTGTCCAAGGAAAACCTCGAATTCGCCATCGAGGCCGCGGGCGAGGTCGGCACATGGATCTGGGATGTGCAGAACGACGTCCTGACCGGCGACAGCCGGACATGGTGCGGGATCGGGGACGGCGACGGGCGCCATTCCACCGGACGTTTCGCGGATTTCCTTGCCCTCGTGCATGAAGAGGACCGCGCCCGCGTCTGCGCCGCCATCACCCGAACGCTGGAAGAGGGCAGGGATTTCCGGCTGGAATACCGGCTCTGGCAGGGCGGACATCTGCGCTGGGTCTTTGCCCTTGGCCGCTGCGAGAGGGATGCGCTGGACAGGCCCGTCATCTTTGCCGGCGTCACCGTCGACGTGACCGACCGCCGCACGCGCGAGGATGCGGCACGGATGCTGGCGCATGAACTGTCGCACCGGCTGAAGAATGTCTTTGGCGTGATGCAGGTTTTGACGGCCCAGACCGCGCGCTGCCATCCCGACGCCACCCCCGCGCTGGACCAGCTCGCCCGTCGCATACAGGCGCTCGGCGTGGCGCAGATGCTGTCCTTTCCGGCCACCGACGCGCCCCGCGGGGAATCCGGCCTGCGCCATCTGGCCGAACGCGTCCTTGCCCCCTATGCGGTCCGCGGCGACCGTCTGGACTGGGACGGTCCCGACCTGCCCCTCTCGCCCGAAAGGGCAACGGCCCTTGCGCTGATCCTGCATGAACTGGCAACCAATTCGGCGAAATACGGCAGCCTGTCGACGAATGGCAAGGTCCGCATCACCCTGTCCACGACACCGGAGGGGGTCAGGATCGAATGGTCCGAAACCGGTGGCCCGCCCGTTAGCACGCCCCAGACCAGCGGTTTCGGCAGCCGCCTGATCCGGCAAAGCGCGGCCAGCCTTGGCGCGCAGGACCGGTGGTTATGGCTTCCCGAAGGTCTGCTCTGGACAGTCGTCCTGCCTGCCGCAGGGCATGACGGCGGGGCCGAGACGGTCGATTAGCCGCGCCAGATCGCGCGGCATATAGGGCTTTGGCACCCAGCCCAGCGGTTCCGCCGCCTCAGCCCTGCGGACATTGGCCAGATGGTCGCTGCCGGTCGCCAGAACCGACGGAATGTCCAATTCGCGGCGCAAGGTCAGCGCGACGTCGATCCCGTCCCGCACCGATGCCAGCCGCACATCGACAATCGCCAGATCGGGCCTCTCGGCACGGGCCATGGCGACCGCCGTCTCGTATCGCGCGGCGATCCCCACAACCTCGTGTCCGGCTTCCCTGAGCTCGTCCTCAATGCACATCGCAATCAGGAACTCGTCCTCGACGATCAATATGCGCGCCATATCCTCTCCGATCATCAGGCCGATCCGGCCACGATGCCCCGTGCACCCCGTATTCAACGCATGAGGAGGCGGACGGTTCCGGCGGACGGGAATTTCCTGTCCGGCCCGCCGCAAGGGGGATCAGGCCGCGTCCTGCCCGCCCTTCACGCCGGTGATATAGGACACGATGTCATTGCCATCCGTCTCGTCCCGCCGCAGCGACGCCACGATCCGCCCGCGCCGGAACACCACGATCCGGTCCACCAGATCGAAGACCTGCCGCAGGTTGTGGGAAATCAGGATCAGCGGCACGCCGCGGTCCTTCAGCCCGCGGATGATGTTCTCCACCTGCGCCGTCTCCTGCACGCCCAGCGCGGCGGTGGGTTCGTCCATGATCACCAGCTTCGATGCAAAGGCCGCCGTCCGCGCGATCGACACGCATTGCCGCTGCCCACCCGACATGTTGCGGATCGGGTTGTCCACGTTCGGGATCTTCACCGCCGTGGTCTTCAGCGCCTCCAGCGTCCGCTCGCGCATCGCCTTGCGGTCCAGCCACGAAAACGGCCCCAGCCGGAACTTGAACAGCTCGCGCCCCAGAAACAGGTTCGACGGCACGTCCAGATCGTCGGCCAGCGCCAGCGTCTGGAAGACGGTCTCGATCCCCGCCTCGCGCGCCTCCAGAGGGCCTGCGAAATTCACCGGCTGCCCGTCGAACAGGATTTCCCCCGCCGTCCGCTGCTCTACCGCCGTGACCTGCCGGACGAAGGTGGACTTGCCCGCCCCGTTATCGCCCACGACGGCCACATGCTCGCCCTCGTGCAGCACGAAATCCGCATCCTCCAGCGCATGCACGCCGCCATAGCGCTTGGTCAGGCCACGGGTTTCCAGAATGATCTTCGACATGGTGTCCCCCCTCAGCCTCGTACCCGCCGGCGTTGCCGCCACTGGTCCAGAACGACAGCCCCCACGATGATCGCGCCCTTCACCATCTCCTGGTAATAGGCATCCAGCCGGATCGAGGTGAAGCCCGAGATGATGACGGAAAAGATCGCAGCCCCCAGCACGGTACCGATGATCGACCCGCGCCCGCCCGCCAGCGACACGCCCCCGATCACCGCCATGGCGATGGCGTCGAGTTCGTACATCACCCCCATCCCCGCTTGCGCGGTCAGGTTCTTCGACGTCAGCAGCACCGCCGCCACGGCGGCCAGCATCCCCGCGATGGCATAGACCAGCACCTTGTGCCGGTCGACATTGATCCCCGACATCCGCGCCGCCGCCTCGTTCGATCCGATGGCATAGCTGCGCTTGCCGTAAAGCGTATAGGTCATGATCAGGTGGAACAGCACCGCAAGGATCACGAAGACCACCGCCGGATTCTGCCCCTGCCATGACAGAAGGCCAAAGGTCATGCCCCCCAAGAGATCGCCATTGGCAAGAGAGCCATAGCTTTCGGTCGGAAAGCTCACCGGTTGTCCGTTCGACCACCACCGCGCCGCGCCGCGCGCCGACACCATCATCCCCAGCGTCGCGATGAAGGGCGGGATGCGCGTATAGGCCACCAGCAGCCCGTTCACCAACCCCGCAAACAGCCCGCAGGCCAGCCCCACGGCAATCGGCACGATCACCGGCAAATCCATCGCCCAGTCGCCAAAGATCGCCTTGGGGTTCGGGTTGCCGTTCACCGTCGCCGTCTGGGCAAAGCTCATCACGATCATGGCGGTGGCCCCGACGACCGATCCCGACGACAGGTCGATCCCCCCGATGATGATGACCTGCGTCACACCCAGCGCGATGATCCCGATGATCGCCACCTGAAGGATCATGATATCCAGCCGCTGCTGGTTGAAGATCGCGTCGACATTGTCGCGCGTGTTGAACAGGAAGGAGCCCCCGTTCAACCGGTTCAGGATCTCGAAGATCAGGACGATCAGCACCAGGGCGCCAAAGACGTTCCACTCCGGTGCGCGCGTCCTTTTCGCCGGATCGTATTTCAGGCCCCCAAGGCCATGGGTCGCATCGGCCACGGCGTGCTCCTCCCCGCTTGCTTGTACTTTGCTGCTGTCCTGCCGATGGTGACACATCCGGCGCAGGAATAAAGCGGGGCGGCGGTTGGCCCGCCGCCCCTGTCATCCCCGCGGGGGGATCAGTTCTTCGCCAGATAGTTTTCGATATTGGCGGGCGTCACCAGTTCGAAGGGCACATAGACCTTCTGTTCCACCGCCTCGCCCGCCGACAGCTTGACCGCCGCGTCCAGCGCGCCGCCGCCCTGTGCCGCTGCGTTCTGGAACACCGTGATGTCCAGTTCGCCCGCCTGCATCGACGCCAGCGCGTCCTGCGTCGCGTCCACGCCCGACACGATCACCGACCCCATGTCGATGCCCGCAGCCTTCATCGCCTGGATCGCGCCCAGCGCCATCTCGTCATTGTTGGCCAGCACGCCGTCAAAGGCCGCGCCGGTCGACAGCCAGTTGGTCATCAGCGTCTGCGCCTGATCGCGCGACCAGTTGGCGGTCTGCTGGTCGATCACATTGACCTTCACCGCGCACTCGCCCGCTTCCATCACATCGTAATAGTTCTGCGTGCGCTGCACGGCGGCCTGATTGGACAGCTCGCCCTGCATGACATAGACGCTCACCTCGGTCTTGCCGGCGGCGGCCCACTGGTTGCACTGCTCGATGAAACCCTGACGCGAGGATTCCGACTCGTTCGACGCCACGAAGGCCTGATTGTCAGGCAGCGTGTCCACGTTGATCGGCTGGCGGTTCACATAGACCAGCGGCACGCCCGCGGCAGCGGCGGCATCCGTCATCGCCTGCGTGGCCGACGTGTCGACGGGGTTCACGATGATCGCATCCACGCCCGACGCGATGAAGTTGTTGATCTGGTCGAGCTGCTTGGCCACGTCGTTCTGCGCGTCCTCGATCTGCACCGACAGGCCCGCGGCATCTGCCTGCGCCTGAATCCCGTTGCGCAGCACGGTCAGGAAGTTGTCGTCGAACAGCGCCATCGACACGCCGATCCCGTCGGCCATCGCGGTGCTGCCCATCAGCGAGACGAAGCCCGCGGCGATAAGGGTCTTTTTCATTTGTTTTCTCCTCCACTGTCGGTGTCCGGCACACCGTTCTCCCTGCCGGACCGCCCATATGCGGGCGGTAGTCCCTCCGCTCAGGCCTCCACGCCCTTGCGGATGAATTCCATCGAAGCTGCCAGCGCCGCCTTCGGATCGGCCATGTCATGGACCGACGGCGCGAAGGGCTCATAGCTGATCGGGCCTTCATATCCTGCACGGCGCAGCGCGCGGATCTGGGCCACGTTGCCCAGCACGTCATCGCCATCCACCAGCACGCGATGCGGATCCCGCATGTCATCCAGCGCGATCATGTCCTTGACGCCCGAGACATGGACGATCCCCGTCAACTCCGGATAGATCGGCCCGAACCCCGCCAGCGCGTGGTGGAAGGTGTCATGCACCATGAAATAGGTACCCACCCCACCGACCGCGTCGATCGCATCCGCCAGCACTTCCTTGTAACGCAGCGAACAGACGGCAAAGCCAAGGGGTTCCACCATCGCGCGCAGCCCGTGCGCCTTAAGCATCGGCAGGATTTCCCGCAGCGCGGTTTCGGTCACCTTCCGGCTCTCGCCCCGCTCCGTCGCCACGCCATCGTTGCGCGGGATCAGGCTGACCGCCTCGGCCCCCGCCGCCGCCGCGACCTGCATCAACGCCTCGGCCTCCGCCGCCTTGGCATCGGACCAGTCGTTGAACATCTTGACCTCGGCCAAGGCCAGAAAGCGCAGGCCCCGCGCCCTCACCGCCGCCCCCACCGCCGCCGGATCGGCCCCGCCGAACAGCGGCCCCGTCAGGTCGTTGCGGTATTCCACCCCGACGCAGCCCAGACCGGCTGCCAGATCGGCAAACCCCTCCCAGCCCATCTTCGGTGCAGTCATGTGGTTCAGGGCAAAGGGCAGCATCTGTCGGTCTTCCTTGGCAGGTATATGGTAGACGACGTTCTGTTTCTGATTGGTATTGGAACGTTCATTCCAAGTCAACCGCAACGACCGCCGCCACACTTGAATAATGGAATATTCATTCCACAAAAGGGCCATGGCCGGACCGCCCGCCCCTGCGACGAAGATTCATCGCGGCGCTGATCGTTTTTGATGAATTATCATCAGACAGCCCACCCGACAGGGTTGGCCAAAGCCTACCCCACCGCCCGCTGCGTGCTGACAGTTTGCGGCACAGCCTTCGGCACAGGCGGCGGCACAGGCGGCGGTCGTGTCGAATCCGGCGCGGGCGGGACCTGAACGGCGATCAGACCGACTCGGCCACGTGCAACTGGATCGGCAGAAACACCTGCCCCGCCCCGCCCGCGCCGCCGTCCCGCACCGCGCGGACCATCAACCCCAGCACCTCGCGGCACAGATCGGGCAGCGGCGTCGCATCGACCAGCGTCACCCATCCCTGCGCCAGTCCTGCCCGCGATTCCGTCGTCAACTCGTTGACCACCAAGGCCACCTCGCCCGGCTTGCGCGCCTGTTGCAGCGCGGCGATGGCGCCCTCCATCCCGCCGCCCGCGACATAGATGCCCCGCAGATCGGGATGGCGGTTCAGAAGACCCCGCGTGGTTTCCAAGGTCAGTTGACGCGTCTCGAGGTTGACGATCGTGTCCAGAACATCCAGATCGGGCCGCTCCTCGCGCAGAAAGGTGCGGAACCCCGTCTCGCGCAGGTCATGCCCATGCCAGCGCGCCCCGCCGACGATCAGTGCGACCTTGCCCGCTCCCTTGGCCGACAGGGAAATCATCCATCCCGCCGTCCGCCCGACCTTCAGATTGTTCAGCCCGACATAACCCGCGCGCACGCCTTGGGCGAAATCGGACAGCAGGGAAAAGACGGGCACGCCCCGCGCGCGCAACTCCTCGACCGTCGCGGTGATCTCGGGGTGGTTGACCGCCGTCGCGGCAATGACGTCACAACGCCCCGCCATGGCGCGCAGCAGACCTGCCACCTCGCTGGGCGACTGGCTGGCCGCAAAGTCGAGCTCCATCTGCCCCTTCACCCCCGGCAACAGCGACATGGCCGCGCGGAACTCGGCCGCCATGTTCTGGTAGAATTCCTGCCCCTGCTTGTGCAGCAGAACCCCGAAGCGGATCGTCGGAACCGAAACCCCGCCCCCCGCCATCAACCGCGCCGCCGCCGGATGCCCGATCCGCAGCGCGGCCTCCAGCACCAGCGTCCGGGTCGCGGCCGACACCTGCTCGCGCCCGTTTAGTAGCCGGTCCACCGTCGCCACCGACACACCCGCCGCCGCCGCCAGCGCGGCCATTCCCGGACGTCTTGCCATCCCGCACCTGATGTTTTTTCGTCAAACCTGCCCACCACTATGACGAAAACGTCCCTGCCGTCCAGCAATCCTCCTACCGGACGGCGGAACGACTGTTCTAATCTTCCCCGAAAGCGCCCCCCAGAGGAGAGCACAGAGATGTCCAAGAGAGATTATAGCCTTCTCGGCCCCGATGGTGCCCGCGCCGTCGAGACCGGACTTGCCGCGGCGGAGTGGTATCACACAGATGTCCCCCGCAAGGTGATGAAAGAGTTGATGCAGCGCTCGGACCAGCCCGCGATCCGCGACACGATGATCCTTTACGGCTGCATGATCGCCTTTGCCGCCGGTGGCATCGCGTTCTGGGGGACGTGGTGGTGCGTTCCCTTCTGGGCTGCCTATGGCGTCCTCTACGGGTCTGCCTCCGATTCGCGCTGGCACGAATGCGGCCACGGCACCGCCTTCCGGACTGCGTGGATGAACAACGCCGTCTATGAAATTGCCTCCTTCATGATCATGCGCAATTCGGCGACATGGCGGTGGAGCCATGCCCGCCACCACACCGACACCTACATCGTCGGCCGCGACCCCGAAATCGCCATCATGCGCCCCCCCGCCTTCGTCAGGCTGATCGGCGCCTTCTTCGGCATCCCGGACGTGATCGACTTCTTCCCCCGCATGATCCGCAACGCCCTGTCCGGCCCCACGGCGGAAGAACGCACCTTCGTCCCGCAATCCGAATGGGCCAAGGTGCAGCGTGTGGCGATCGTCTACACCGCGATCTACGCGGCCACCGCCGCCACCGCGGTTGCGACCGGCTCCATCCTGCCGCTGATGGTGATCGGCCTGCCCCGCATGTATGGCGCATGGCACCACATCATGACGGGCCTGCTGCAGCACGGCGGGCTGGCCGACAACGTCATCGACCACCGGCTGAATTCCCGCACCGTCTACATGAACCCGATCAGCCGCTTCATCTACTGGAACATGAACTACCACGTGGAACACCACATGTTCCCGATGGTCCCCTATCACGCTCTCCCGCGCCTGCACGAGGTCATCAAGCACGACCTGCCCGCGCCCAACCGCTCCATCGCGTCGGCCTTCGCCGAGATGTGGCCCGCCCTGCGCCGCCAGTTGGCTTACGAGGATTACTTCCTCAAACGCGACCTGCCCCCCACCGCGAAACCCTATCGCGAGGATTTCCACCGCGCCGCCTTGGGCGACCTGCCCGACGCCCTTCCCGCCGAATGAGGACCACCCAATGCCCCAATGGATCCGCGCCTGCGCCACCGATGACATCGACGAAGAGGATCTGATCCGCTTCGACCATGGCGGTGCGACCTATGCCATCTACCATTCCCCCGAAGGCGACTTCTTCGCCACCGCCGGGCTTTGCACGCACGAGAACATCCACCTCTGCGACGGCCTCGTGATGGGCCACCTGATCGAATGCCCAAAACATAACGGCCAGTTCGACTATCGCACGGGCGAAGCCAAACGCGCCCCCGTCTGCGTCAACCTGCGGACCTATCCGGTCAGGGTCGACGGCACCGACGTCTATATCGAGGTGCCGTGATGCCCGCCCGCCTGACCGTCCGCGACCTCTTGGACCAGCGCGGCAAGCACCAGTTCGCCATGCTCCGCGTCGAAACGCTGGAAGAGGCAGAGGCCGCCGAAAAGGCCGGCGTCGAACTCCTGTCGGTGCCACCGTCGATGATCCTCGACCGCCGCTTCCGCGAGGTGGCCCCCACCGCCTTCGCCTTTCCGGGCGAAAACTTCTACGAAATCGGGGATACTGCCGATTTCCTGAAATGGGCCTTCCCGCTTTATAAACACGGGGCAGACGGCTTTTACTGCTCGGGCTCGCTGCAAACCGTGCGCGCCATGGCCGATCACGGCCTTCCCGTCTGCGGCCATGTCGGGCTGATCCCGTCGAAACGCACTTGGACCGGCGGGTTCAAGGCGGTGGGCAAGACGCTGGAAACCGCGCAACTTGTCTGGAACCAGTGCAAGGCTCTGGAAGAGGCGGGCGCCTTCGCGGTCGAGATCGAGGTCGTCCCCCATTCCATCACGCAGGCCATCGCGGAACGGACGGGCCTTTTCCTCATCTCGATGGGCGCGGGCGCGGGCGGGCACGCGCAATACCTGTTCACCGATGACGTGCTGGGCCAGAACACCGGCCACATCCCGCGCCACGCCAAGGTCTATGCCGATTTCGCGGGCGAATACGCACGGCTTCAGGACAAGCGCATCGCGGCCATGCGCGCCTTTGCCGACGACGTGCATGGCGGCGACTATCCCGCCCCCCAGCATCTTGTCGACAGCGATGCCGATGTCGTCGCAGCCTTCCGCGACTGGCTGGACCGCGTCGCCTGACGGTTCCTCCCTGCCGGTGTGCGGGCAGCCCTGCCCGTGCACCGGCCCCTTTTCCGCAACCGGACAGGCACCAGTGCCCGACCCGTTCAGGGTGCCGCGCGCGAGACGTGCCGCGCCGCGGCCTCGGCCGCGCGGTCACAGGCGGGACGCAGCCCCGCCCCGCCCGCCAAGGCAGCGGCAAGCGTGCCGATGAAGCAATCCCCCGCCCCGTGGCTGCTGACCACGTCGACCTTGCGCGCGGGCAGGTCGAAGGCCTCTCCGCCGACCATCACCGCGGCCAGCCCCTGCCCGCCTGCCGTCACGATCACATCCCCCCCCGCCGCCGCCAGCACCCGTGCCGCCGCCAGCGCGCCCGCGCGGTCCGACACCGCCCCGCCGCCCATCATCTCGGCCTCGACGGCATTCACGACCAGCACATCCACCAGCCGCCGCAGCGGAATGGACAGGCTCCGCGCGGGGGCAGCGTTCAGGATCACCCGCACACCCCGCCCCCGCGCCGCCTGCGCCGCGGCAAGGTTGATCGCCTCGGGCACCTCGTTCTGCAGGACCAGAACCGCCACGCCCTCCCAGAGCGCGGGGTCTTCCAGACCCGCCACGTCCAGATGCAGGTTTGCGCCCGACACGATCGTCGCGGCATAGTCCCCGCCGGCTTCGACCACCGCGACGCTCATCCCCGACCCGACGCCCGCGACCGTCTGTACAAAGCGGCGGTCCACCCCGCCGGTATCCAGCGCGGCCAGAAGATAGTCCCCGAACCCGTCGCGCCCCACCGCCCCGAACATCCGCCCGCGCGCGCCTGCCGCAACCGCAGCCACGGCCTGATTGCCGCCCTTTCCGCCGAATTTCGGATACCACCGCCGCCCCACCGCCGTTTCGTCGACACGCGGCAGGCGGTCCGCCTCGATCATGATGTCATGGTGCAGCGATCCCGCGACCAGAACGACAGCGCCTGTGGACATGCTTCCCTCCGGACCCCGCCCGTCGCGGGGCGGATACGCGCAGGATCATGCCCGCGCGCGCGCACAAAGAACAGGCCCGCGCGGCGGGTTTCGACACCCGCCTCAGGCGGCCGCGTAGCTGGCAAAGACCTCGGACGACCCGTCCGCGCGGATCAGGAACACGTCATAGGCCTCGCGCTGGTCCTCGGGCCCCATCCCCGGTGATCCGAAGGGCATGCCCGGCACGGCCAGACCGACAGCCTCCGGACGCTCGTCCAGCAGGCGCAGGATGTCGCGGACGGGCACATGCCCCTCGACCGCATACCCCTCGATCAGGCCCGTATGGCAGGACCGCATCGCCTCCGGTATCCCCGCGGCGGCCTTGCGGTCCTGCAGCGCGGCGGGATCCATCTCCTCCACCGACACGGCAAAGCCCGCCTCTTGCAGTATCGCGACCCAGTCGGCGCAACAGCCGCAGTCGGGGTCTTTGGCCACCTGCATCGCAAGGGCCCCCGCCCGCACCGGCAAGGCCGGTGCAATGGCCAGCGCAAGACCGGTCAGGATCACAGAGCGGCGGTTCGGTCGGATCGGGTTCATGGCATACCTCGCATCGGGCCATCAGGCTAACCCATGCCCGCGCCAAGCGCGATACACAGCCGCTTTACCGGCTCAGCCCGCCGGTGCCGTCCTCGCCTCGGCAATCCGCGCCAGCAGCGTCGCCCCGACGGGGATCACCGCATCGTTGAAATCATA
Organism: Paragemmobacter amnigenus; assembly: GCF_009908265.2. Lineage (GTDB taxonomy): Bacteria > Pseudomonadota > Alphaproteobacteria > Rhodobacterales > Rhodobacteraceae > Paragemmobacter > Paragemmobacter amnigenus. The sequence goes on from NZ_JAAATX020000003.1 coordinate 267,791, forward strand.
GGCCGGATTGTGCAGCGGCGGCCCCTCCCCCTGCCCCAGCAGCAGATAGGCCCCCGGTACGACCTGCAGCATGTCGGCGAAATCCTCGCTGCCGGTCTTGGGCTCGTCATCATAAAGGGCCAGCCCCTCGCCCACGATGGCGCGCGCCACGTCCATCGCCGCCTCTGCCTGTGGTTCGGAATTCACCAGCGCGGAAAAGCGGCTTGTCACCTCCACCTCGGCCCGCGCGCCAAAGCCCCGCGCGATGCCTTCCGCCAGCTCGGCCAGTCGCCCCACGACAAGCGCGCGCGTTGCGGCGTCAAAGGTGCGGATCGTGCCACCGACATGTGCCGTTTCGGGGATCACGTTATAGGCCGATCCCGCCAGCAGCCGCGTGACCGACAGGATCGCCGTCCGCAACGGATCGACATTCCGGCTGACGATGGTCTGCAGGGCCTGCGTCACGGCTGTCGCCACCATGACAGGATCGACCGCGTTCTGCGGCTGGGCACCATGCGCGCCCCGCCCTCGGATCGTGATGTCGAAGGAATCCGCCGCCGCCATGGCCACGCCGCGCTTCAGGGTGATCTGCCCCAGCGGCGCACTGGGCCAGTTGTGCAGGCCATAGATCTCGTCACAGGGAAAGCGCGCGAAAAGCCCGTCCGCGATCATGCGCGCCGCGCCGCCCAGCCCTTCCTCGGCGGGTTGGAAGATCACCACCACCTCGCCCGCAAAGCGCCGCGTCTGCGCCAGATAGCGCGCCGCGCCCAGCAGCATGACCGTATGCCCGTCATGCCCGCAGCCATGGAACCGCCCCGCAATGCGAGAGGCATGGGCAACCCCCGTCGCCTCCTCCATCGGCAGCGCGTCCATGTCGGCACGCAGCCCGACCCGACGCCCCGCGCCTGCGCCGCGGATCACGCCGACGACGCCCGTCCCGCCGATGCCGCGATGGACCTCGACCCCCCAGCCCTCCAGCGCCGCGGCGACAAGACCCGCCGTGCGGACCTCTTCGAAGCCGATCTCCGGATGGGCGTGCAGGTCACAGCGCAGCGCCGTCAGGTCTTCTGCAAAGCCCGCGATTTCCGGGATGATGTTCATGGGACCGCGCCTCCGGTGCAAAGTCCGCCTGCGGGGTCGCCCCCGCAGGCAGGGTTCAGGATGCGACCCTCTCAGGTCAGCTTGATGCGCGAGGTTTCGGGCAGTGCCCGCAGCGCCACGAGCGAGCAGATGCAGCAGGCCGTCACATACCACGCAGGGGCGAGCGGGCTGCCCGTCGCTGCGATCAGCCAGGTCACGATGAACTGGCCAAAGCCGCCGAACACCGCCACACCCAGCGCATAGACCAGCGACATGCCCGTGGCGCGCACCTCGACGGGGAAGATTTCCGCCGTCGTCAGGATGACCGGCGCTGCCCCCGCCGCGTTCAGCGCGCCCAGCACGATCACGACCGCCAGCAGCGTCTCGACCGTCGGAAAGGCGTTCAGGACGAGGAAGGCCGGATAGATCAGCAGCGCGATAAGCGCATAGGCCGTCGCGATCACCACCTTGCGACCGATCCGGTCGGTCAGGGCACCGGCAAGGGGGGCCACCGCAAAGGTGACGAAGCCAGCCGTGATCCCCGCCAGAAGCGCGGTCGTGGGTGCCATGCCAAGCTGGCGGATGGCATAGGTGGACATGTAAAGCACGATCACCGCATTGGCCGCCGTGCCCCCGATGATGACGGCCACGCCGACCGTGATCTTCGACAGATGTGCCTTCAGGGCCACCGAAACCGCGCTGACCTTCTTGGTCTGCTCGTTCGCTTCGTTGGCATGGGTTTCCTTCAGCGCGCGGCGCAGCCACAGGCCGACCGGAACGATCATCACGCCCAGAAGGAACGGCACGCGCCAGCCCCAGTCCTGCACCTGCTCGGGCGTCAGCAGCGTGTTGATCGACAGCGCCAGACCCGCCGCCACCATCACCGCGATCCCCTGGCTTGCCAGTTGCCAGCTTCCGAAGAACCCGCGCTCGGCCGGTGGCGCGCATTCGGCCAGAAGCGTGGTCGAGGCCCCGATTTCGCCGCCCGCCGAAAAGCCCTGGATCAGGCGGCCCAGCACCACCAGCATCGGCCCGTAGACGCCGATATCGGCATAGGTCGGCGCAAGCCCGATCATGCCGGTGCCCAGCGCCATCAGGAACAGCGTCAGGATCGTCGCGGCCTTGCGACCCTTGCGGTCGGCATAAGAGCCAAGGATCATCCCGCCCAGCGGACGCAGGAAGAAGCCCACGCCATAGGTGGCAAAGGACAGCAACAGCTGCACCGTCGGGTTCTCCGACGGAAAGAACAGCGCGCCGATCGTGGCGGCGAAGAAGCTGTAGATCACGAAGTCGTAGAATTCGAGTGCATTGCCGATGGTGCAGGCCGCGATCAGGCGCGTCTTGCCCACGGTCGGGGCCGCCTTGGCCCCCATCATGGCTGTCATATCATGTCCTCCCAAGACCGCACGCTCCTCAAGACGTGCGAATGGGGTCAGTTGCTACCCGATATTGTTGGTTTTTGCAATTATCTCGTTTGGCAAATATATCTTCCAGAGATCATTTTCGCAGGCTACTGTGCCGAAAAGGAGAAATCCCATGCTGCGGGAAAGCGTCACCTACCAGTTGGCTTCCATTTCCGAAGACGCGGTCGGCGCTGCGGCCCGTCTGTTCAAGGACCGATTCGGTCTGAACGTCCACGAATTGCGCGTCCTGCGCCTGATTGACGACCAGCCGGGCGTGACCTTCACAAGCCTTGCGCGGCAGACGAAATTCGAACGTTCCGCCACCTCGCGCATCCTGTCGCGGCTGATCAAGCAGGGCCTTGTCCGGCGCGAGATCGACGAGGCCGACGCCCGCCATTTCCTGCTCCACGTGACACCCGCCGGAAAATCCCTGCGCGAGGCGGCAGACCCCCTCAGCCGCGAGATGGAAAACCTTGTCCTCTCGGCGCTCAGCGATGCCGAACGGACCGAATTCCGCCAGATGCTGGACAAGCTCAGCGGCTGGCTGGCCACAGGTTTCCCCAAGGAAGTCAAACGCCGCTATACGAAGTGACCGCGAACCCCGTGGCGGGGTTCCGCTCCGGCTGCGCTGCGCCCTTGGGGCGGCCGTTTACCGGCCCAACTCCGCCTTGAACATCGGCCCGCCCTGCCAGCGCGGAAAGCCGTAGCCGTGAACCTCGACAAGATCGATGTCCGACGCCTTCAGCGCGATCCCTTCGGCAAGAATGGCCTTGCCCTCTTCCGCCATCGCGGCCGTCAGATGCGCGGCAATCGCCCCGCCATCCATCTCGCTGCGTCCCGTGATCCGCTCGGCCAGCAGGGCCGCGACGCGGTCCGACACCACGGGCTTGCGGTCACCCGGCGCATAGTCGTACCAGCCGCCCCCCGTCTTTTGCCCCTTGCGTCCCGCACGGACCAGCACGTCGCCCAGCGTTTCCGGCACATGCTGCCCCGCCGCCCGCGCGCCCTCGCGCTGCAGAAAGGCGATGTCCAGCCCGCCCAGATCCTGCGCCTCGAAGGGCCCCATGGCAAAACCATCGGCCCGCATCGCCGCATCGATGGCCGCAATCGCCACCCCCTGCCGCACCAGAGCCTCGGCCTCGGCGCGATAGCGCTTCAGGATACGGTTGCCGATGAACCCCTCGCAGATGCCGGCCTGCACGGGGATTTTGCCCAGACTGCGCGCAAGGGCAAAGCCCGTCGCCAGCGTGTCAATCGACGTCTCGGGCGTGGGCACGATCTCCAGCAGCTTCATCACATTGGCGGGGCTGAAGAAATGCAGCCCGATGAAGCGCGCAGCGTTCGGCAGGCCCTCGGCGATCAGGCGCGGGTCGAGATAGGACGTATTCGTCGCCAGCACCGCATCCGCGCGGCACACCTGCCCCAACCGGTCAAAGACCGCGCGCTTCACCGACAACTCCTCGAACACCGCCTCGATCACCAGATCGGTATCGGCCAGCGCCGCGTAATCGCTGCCTGCCGTGACACCGGCCATCCGCTCTGCCGCCTGCGCCTCGGTCAGCTTGCCGCGCTTCACCCCGCCCTCGAAGATGCCGCGCAGGTTCGCAAGGCCCCGCGCCACCGCCTCGTCATCACGTTCGATCAGCACGACAGGAATCCCCGCATCGCGCAGCGCGGCGGCGATCCCCGCCCCCATCGTGCCCCCGCCGATCACAGCGGCGGACCGGATCGGATGTGCCGTGGCACCGGCCAGATGGGCAGGACGCGGCGCGGCTCGTTCGGCAAAGAAGATATGGCGCAGGGCCGCCGCCTGATCCGATCCGCGCAGGTCAAGGAAGGTCGCCCGCTCATGCGCCATCGCCTCGGCAAAGGGCCGCTCCGCCGCGACACGCAGACAGTCCAGCGCGCGCAGCGGCGCCACCTCGCCCTTCGCCCGCTTGGCAACGGCAGCGCGCTGCGCCTCCCACCACGCCGCATCGGGCGAGGCCACGGGACGCGCGGAAACCGCGGGTGGCAACGGCTTTGCCAGCGCGGCGCGGGCAAACCCAACCGCGCCCCCGCGCAGATCGCCCGCAACCACCGCATCGACCAGCCCCAGCGCCAGCGCCTTCGCCGCCTTCACCGGCCGCCCCGTGGTGACCAGATCCACCGCGGCCTCGCTCCCCGCCAGACGCGGCGTCCTGACCGTCCCCGACGCACCCGGCACGATGCCCAGCGTCACTTCGGGCAGCCCGACCGAGGCGCCCTCGACAGCCACGCGGAACCGGCAGCCCATCGCCACCTCGAACCCGCCGCCCAGTGCCGATCCGTGGATCGCCGCCACCCACGGCTTCGCCGCGCCCTCGATCCGGTCCACCACATCGGGCAGATGCGGCGGCACGGGGGGCTTGCCGAATTCGGTCACATCCGCCCCCGCGATGAAGGTGCGCCCCGCGCAGACCAGCACGACCGCCCGCACCGCCGGATCGGCGTCCAGCGCGCCCACCGCATCCCACAGCCCCTGCCGCAGCGCCTGACCCAGCGCGTTAACCGGCGGGTTGTCCACGGTGACGACGGCGATATCGCCCTCGCGCTCGATGCTGACGACCATCTTCAAATCCCCAGATAGGCTTCGCGGATGCGCGGGTCGGCGATCAGTTCCGCCGCCGGCCCTTCCATCGTGATCCGCCCCGTTTCCATCACATAGCCCCGATCCGCGATCTTCAGCGCACCATAGGCATTCTGTTCCACCAGCAGCACGGTCACGTCCAGCGCCTTCAGACCCTTCACCACGTCGAAGATCTGCGCCACGATGATCGGCGCAAGTCCCATGGACGGTTCGTCCAGCAACAGGCACGACGGCCGCCCCATCAGCGCCCGCGCCATGGCCAGCATCTGCTGCTGCCCGCCCGACAGGCCGCCCGCCGCCAGATTGCGCTTTTCCTTCAGGATGGGGAACATCTGGAAGGCGTCCTCCATGTCCTTCTCCACGCGCCCGTCTGCGAAAAGATAGGCGCCCAGACGCAGGTTTTCCTCAACCGTTAGGTTGGTGAAGATCTGCCGCCCCTCGGGCGACTGCGCCAGCCCGCGCCCCACACGCCGCCATGCGGGCACGCCCGCCATCCCCTCGCCGCGAAAGGTCACCGATCCGCCCGCCACCGGATGCACCCCCGACAGACAGCGCAGAAGCGTCGTCTTGCCGGCGCCATTCGCCCCGATCACCGTGACGATCTCGCCCGAATTCACCGCAAGGTCGATCCCGTGCAGCACCTCGATCCGCCCGTAGCGGGCGCGCAGACCTTCAACCAGCAGCATCTTCGGCCCCCAGATAGGCGGCAATCACCGCCGGATTGCGGCTGACCGAGGCAGGGTCGCCCTCGGCAATCTTCTCGCCATGGTCCAGCACGACGATATGGTTGGAAATCCGCATCACCATCTTCATGTCATGCTCCACCAGCAGGATCGCCACGCCCGAGGCCGCGATCTCTGCGATCAGGTGGTCGATTTCCTCGGTCTCCACGGCATTGCAGCCCGCCGCCGGTTCGTCCAGCAGCAGCACCTTGGGCTTCAGAGCCATCGCCCGCGCGATCTCCAGCCGCTTGAGCGACCCGTAGGACAGGCTTCCCGCCTCGCGCTCTGCCGCCCGCTCAAGCCCGACACGCCCGAGCAGCGCGCGCGCCCCCTCCTCTGCCGCCCGCGCGCGGCGGCGCGAGGCAGGCAGGTTCAGAAGATCTGCCAGCACCGACCCGCTTTCCTGCAGGTGATAGCCCGAAATCACGTTCTCCAGCACCGTCATCGTCTGGAAGACCTGCAGGTTCTGGAAGGTCCGGCACATACCCCGCCGCGCCAGCAGATGCGGCGACATGGCGGTGACGTCCTCGCCCTCCAGCACGACCTTGCCCGCGCCGGGCTGATAGACGCCCGAGATCATGTTGAACAGCGTGGTCTTGCCCGCGCCGTTCGGCCCGATCACCGACACGATCTCTCCCGGCCTGACGCCAAAGGACACGTCATGCACGGCCCGCACCCCGCCAAAGCTGATGCCCAGCCCCTCGATCGACAGCAGCGTCATTCCCCACCCCCCCGGATTTTCCGCAGGATCGACGGCACGACTCCCTCGCGCAGGAAGATCATCACCAGCACCATCACGGCGCCCAGAACCAGTTGCTCGTATTCGGCAAAGACCGTCAGCACCTGCGGCAACAGCGTCAGCACCGCCGCCCCGAAGATCGCCCCGAACACCGACCCGACCCCGCCCAGCACGGCCATGGTCACCATCTCGACCGAATGCATGAACCCCGCGACATCCGGCGTGATGAACTTGTTCTGCAAGGCCAGCAGCGACCCCGACACCGACGCATAGACCGCCGAGATGACAAAGGCCTGCAGCTTCAGCCGCGCCACATCCATTCCCACCGTCCGCGCCGCGACCTCGGACCCGTGCAGCGCCCGCAGCGCCCGCCCCGTCGGGCTGTCATGCAGGTTCAGCGCCAGCCACGCCCCCGCCAGCAGGACGAGGCCACACAGGAAATACCAGAACTGCCCGTTCGACAGCTCCAGCCCCGCATCCTTCAGCACGGCCCGCAACCCCAGCTCGGCCACCTCGATCCCGTCCGGCCCCCGCGTCAGCGCGCGTTCGTTGTTCAGGACCATGGAAATCAGGATGCCCATCCCCAGCGAGGCGACGGCCAGATAATAGCCCTTCAGCCGCAGGATGGGCCGCCCCACCAGCCATGCCAGAACCGCCGACACCCCCGCGCCCAGCACGACGGCCAGCGCCGGATGCAGGCCCCAATGCACCGGCGCCAGCGCGCAGGCATAGGCCCCGATCCCCGCAAATCCCGCATGGCCAAGGCTGATCTGCCCCGCCCATCCGGTCAGGATCACGATCCCCGTCACGGCCAGCCCGTTGACAAAGATCAGCGCCCCCACGCGATAGTAAAAGCCCGAAGGAAAGAACAGCGGTGCCAGCGCGATCAGCGCGACAAGGCCCAGCAATGTAGCCGATTTCACGGTCAGTCGCATGGTCACACCCGATCCGTCGATTTGCGTCCGAACAGGCCCTGCGGCAGGAAGAACAGCACGGCCAGAATGACGATGAAGGCCGCCGCATCCTTGTACTGGGACGAGATGTATCCCGCCGTCAGCCCCTCCAGCAGGCCAAGGCAAAGCCCCCCCACCAGCGCGCCCTTGGGATTGCCCATGCCGCCCAGCATCGCCGCGGCAAAGCCCTTCAGCGCCAGCGCAAGCCCGACGTCATACGAGGTCATGGTGATGGGCGTCACCAGCACCCCCGCCAGCGCCCCGATCCCCGCCGACAGCGCGAAGGACAGCGTCATGACGAAGGGCGTGTTGATCCCCACAAGCTGCGCCGCAAGCCGGTTGTTCGACGTGGCCAGCACCGCGCGCCCCAGCAGCGTGCGGGTGAAGAACAGCCACAGCCCGATGAACACCGCCACCGCCCCGCCGATCACCCACAGGCTCTGGGGCAGGATCGTCGCGCCAAGGATGCGGAACGGATCATCGCCCGAAAAGGCCGGAAAGCTGTGGATCTGCTTGTCAAAGACCAGTTGCGCCGCGCCGCGGATGAAGATCGACGCCCCGATGGTGATGATGACCAGCGACACGACCGGCGCGCCCCGCGCAGGCTCGATCGCCAGCTTGTTCATCGCCACGCCAAGGCCCGCCGTCGCCACCACCGCCGCCAGCGCGGCCAGCGGCAGCGGCGCCCCCGCGGCATGGGCAAAGACCGTGATCATCCCGCCCAGCATGACAAATTCGCCCTGCGCGAAATTCACCACGTCCGACGCATTGTAGATGATCGTGAACCCGAGGGCCACCAGCGCATAGACCGCGCCGACCGTCACCCCCGAAAGAAGGAATTGCAGCAGTTCCGACATCGTCGCTCCCCAGCCTCTCGCCGCGATGGCCCCCGAACGGGTTGCCATATGGGTTGCCGCGCCCCCGTCAGGGGCGCGGCGGATGGATCACTCCACCAGCGTCCACTGGCCGCCCTTGATCTCCAGCATCCGGAAGGCCGACAGATCCAGCCCGAGGTGGTCTTCCGCCGTGAAGCTGTAGACGCCCGTGGTGCCCGCAAGGCCGGTCGTCGCCTCGATCGCGTCGCGGATCGCCGCCGGTTCGGCCTCGCCCGCCCGCGCGATGGCATCGGTCAGGATCAGGAAGGCGTCATGGGCATAGCCGCCGAAGGTGCCGACCGGCGTGCCCGTCTTTTCCTCGAAGGCCGCCTTGTAGGCATCGACCACCGGCTTTTGCGGATCGTCCGCCGCCAGCAGCCCCGCCACCAGCAGCGCCGTCCCCGGCAGGCGCACGCCTTCCGCCGCCTCGGCCCCGGCCAGTTCGATGAACCCGTCCGATGCCACACCATGCGACTGGTAGAAGGGCAGGCCCACATCCAGCTGCTTGTAGTTGCGCGTCACGATGGACGGCCCCTGCCCGAAACCGGGGTTCAGCACGGCCTGCACGCCCTCGGTGCCCTTGATCTTGGTCAGCTGCGCCGTCATGTCGGCGTCCTTCGGATCATAGGTCTCGTCCGCGACGATCTCGATCCCGTAATCCGGCGCCACCGCCTTGCACTGCGCCTGCATCGACGCACCGAACCCGTCGGTGCCCGAGATCATGCCGATCTTCGTGATCGCGTTCTTCTGCATGTCCTCAAAGATCTTCTGGCAGGCCATGCGGTCGGTATGCGGCGTCTTGAAGGTGAAGGGCTTGACGGGGTCGATGATGTCGATGGCCCCGGCCAGCGAGATGAAGGGGATTTCCGCATCTTCCGCCACGGCAAGGATCGACATCGTGGTGCCCGTGGTGGTGCCCCCGATGATCGCCACGACCTCGTCATCCTCGACCAGACGGGTGGCGAAGGTGCGCGCCTTGTTCGGATCGCCATTGTCGTCATAGGCGACCAGAACGATCTCCTCGCCATTGATGCCGCCCTTGGCGTTCAGCTCCTCGACCAGCATCTCCAGCGTCTTCAGTTCCGGATCGCCAAGGAACGCCGCCGGACCGGTGGCCGAGATCGACGCCCCGATCCGGATTTCGGCCAGCGCCGGTGCGGCAAGGCCAAGCGCGACAAGGGCGGTTGTGGTCAGAAAGGTCTTCATGATCTCCTCCCAGAGATGTTGGAAAAAAGGGGATGTCAGGCCGCCACCGGCCGCCGCGACATCACGCGGCGGAAACGGGTGGCGACAAAGGCGGTGTCGGTCAGGCTGGCATTGCCCGCGGGATTGGCTCCCGTGACGTGAAAATCGCTGAAAGCGGCCGACTGGTTGACGAAGATGTTGCCCGTCAGGTTGACCGACAGGTTCACCCCCGCCGCCGCAAAGGCCGCCTCGGCCCGCGAAATGCGCGCGGCATCGGTGTCGTAAAGCGCCGCCGTGATGGCACCCTTCTCGGCGGCCAGATCGGCCGCGCTCCGGATGCCTGCATCGGCATCGGCACAGGCGATGACAAAGGCCACGGGGCCGAAACATTCCTCGCGTGCGACCGGATCATCGGCCTCGACCGCAAGGACCAGCGGCCCCGCCCCGCCCGTCGCGGCACCCGCGCGCAGGACGCGGCCCGCAGCGACCGCCTCCACCCGCGCCCGCGTGGCCGGATTGGCGATCGCCCCGCAGATGCCCGCCGCCCGCACCGGATCGGCCAGCAGCCCGTCGATGGCCGCGACCAGCGCCGCCGCCACAGCGTCAAAGCCCAGATGCCCCTTGTCCGTGTCGATCCCGCCCGCCGGCACATAGATGTTCTGCGGCGAGGTGCACATCTGCCCCGAATAGAGCGACAGCGCGAAGGCCAGATTGGCGCACATCCCGTCCAGATCATCCGTCGCGGCGATCACCACGGAATTGACACCCGTCTCCTCGGTGAACAGCTGCGCCTGCCGCGCATGCCCGCGCAGCCAGTCGCCAAAGGCCTGCGATCCCGTGTAGTCGATCAGCTTCACCTCGACCCGCACCGCCAGCGCCTTGGTCACCTCGGCGCCCGGCTCGTCCACGGCCAGCAGCACTGCATCGGCAGGCAGGCCCGCCTCGGCCAGCACCTCACGCAGCACCCGCACCGTCAGCGCCAGCGGCAGGATCGCCCGCGGATGGGGCTTCACGATCACCGGATTGCCCGTCGCAAGGCTTGCAAACAGCCCCGGATAGGAATTCCACGTCGGAAAGGTGTTGCAGCCGATGGTCAGCGCGATCCCCGCAGGGCGCAGGGTCCAGCGCTTTTCCATCACCAAGGGCGCGGCCTTGCCCTGCGGCTTTTCCCAGCGCGCATGATCGGCAAAGCGCGTCATCTCGGCATAGGCGGCGGCGACAGCCTCCAGCCCGCGGTCCTGTGCATGCGGCCCGCCCGCCTGAAAGGCCATGGCAAAGGCCTGCCCCGTGGTGTGCATCGTCGCATTTGCGATGGTGAAACTCATCCGGTTCAGCCGCGCCAGCGCCTCCAGACAGACGCCCACCCGCGCCTCGACCGTCGCCCCCGCCAGAGCGGGCGCCGCCGCCACCGCCGCCGCGATCAGCGCGTCGGGCGCAGCCACAGGATATCGGATGCCCAGCACGGAACCGAAGGGCGATACCTCCGCCCCCGCCTGCCCTTCCGCCGGATGGCCCGACAGGTCGAAGACCCCGCCGCACAGCGCGGCGAAATCCGCCTCGCCTTCGGCCTTGGCCGTCTCGCCATAGATCCTGCCGCTGGGCACCTCGGGATAAGGCGTCCAGTATTCACGGCAAAACAGGGCCTTGACGGCCGACTCGAGCGTCGGCCGATGCAGGTCAAAGAAACCCGACATGATAATCCTCCCGCCAGACCACTCCGGCTCGGCAGGTTTATCATTGACCGGCCGGTCGGTTTATGCAAGAGTTTTTTCAAGGCGTCCGCAGCAAGGCGGGCGGGGGAGAAGACCATGACCACATCCGAAACCGTGCTTGCCAGCCTCGAGTCTGGCGTCCTGCGCCTGACGCTGAACCGTCCGGAAAAGCTCAATTCCTTTAACGAGGAAATGCATCTCGCCCTGCGCGCCCAACTCACCCGCGCGCATGAGGAGGACGCGATCCGCGCCGTCCTGCTGACCGGTGCGGGACGTGGTTTCTGCGCCGGACAGGACCTTGGCGACCGCGACCCCCGCAAGGGCGGCCCTGCCCCCGATCTCGGCGCGACGCTGGAGCGATTCTATAACCCGACGCTGCGCCTGATTCGCACTTTGGAAAAGCCGGTGATCTGCGCCGTGAACGGCGTGGCGGCAGGCGCGGGCGCGAATATCGCACTGGCCTGCGACATCGTCCTTGCCGCGAAATCCGCGAAATTCATCCAGGCCTTCGCGAAGATCGGCCTCATCCCCGACGCGGGCGGCAGCTGGTCGCTTACCCGCATCCTCGGCGAACCCCGCGCCAAGGCGCTGGCCATGACCGCAGAACCGCTGCCCGCCGAGCGCGCCGCCGACTGGGGCCTGATCTGGAAAGCCGTCGACGACGCCGACCTGTTGGCTGAGGCGACGGCCCTTGCCACCTCGCTCGCCGCCGGTCCCACGCTGGGCCTCGGGCTGACCAAGCGGCTGATCCAGTCCGCCGCAGGCAACAGCCTCGACGAACAGCTCGACATGGAACGCGACCTGCAACGCCTCGCCGGCCGCAGCGCCGACTATGCCGAAGGCGTCACCGCCTTCCTCGAAAAGCGCCCCGCAAGGTTCACCGGCAAATGAAACCCGTCTCCGACATGACCCCGCAGGAACTGGCCGAAGCCTCGGCCCGCGCGCTCTGGGATGGCGATTCCACCAGCCAGCGCCTCGGCATGACCCTCGACCACATCGCCCCGGGCGCGGCGACGCTGACCATGACCGTGACGCCCGCCATGTCGAACGGCCACGGCACCTGCCACGGCGGCTATATCTTCACGCTCGCCGACAGCGCCTTCGCCTTCGCCTGCAACGGCTACAACCAGCGCACCGTGGGCCAGCACGCCTCGATCACCTATCTCGCGCCGGGCCGCATCGGCGACCGGCTGACCGCCACCGCCACCGAATGCGCGCGGCAGGGCCGGTCGGGCGTCTACGACGTCCGCGTCACCAATCAGGACGGCACGCATATCGCCGAATTCCGCGGCCATTCGCGCACCGTCAAGGGCACCCATCTTCCGGTCGAAGGCTGACCGGTCTACCGTATTCTCAGGGAGGAACACCGTGGAAGACCTTACCCCCCGCAAGCAGGATCTCGACCCGATCGAGATCGCCTCGCGCGACGAGATCGAGGCGCTGCAATTCCACCGCATGAAGCGGTCGCTGAAGCACGCCTACGAAAACTCGCCCTTCTACCGCAACCGCTTCATCGAGGCGGACGTCCACCCCGAAGAGCTGAAATCGCTCAAGGACATCGCCAAATTCCCCTTCACCACGAAGCAGGACCTGCGCGACACCTATCCCTTCGGCATGTTCGCCGTCCCGCGCAACAAACTGGTGCGCGTGCACGGTTCCTCGGGCACCACGGGCAAGCCGACCGTGGTGGGATATACGGCGGGTGACATCGACGTCTGGGCCAACCTGATCGCGCGCTCCATCCGCGCGGCGGGCGGCCGTCCGGGCGACATGCTGCACAACGCCTACGGCTACGGCCTCTTCACCGGCGGGCTTGGCGCGCATTACGGCGCGGAACGTCTGGGCTGCACGGTCGTGCCGATCTCGGGCGGCCAGACCGAACGTCAGGTGACGCTCATCAGCGACTTCCAGCCGCAGATCATCATGGTCACCCCCTCCTACATGCTGTCGATCCTCGACGAATTCCGCCGTCAGGGGCTGGACCCGCGGCAATCCTCGCTGAAGGTAGGCATCTTCGGGGCCGAACCCTGGACCAACGCCATGCGGCAGGAAATCGAAGAGGCCTTCGACATGCACGCCGTCGACATCTATGGCCTGTCCGAGATCATGGGCCCCGGCGTCGCGCAGGAATGCGTGGAGACCAAGGACGGGCTGCACATCTGGGAAGACCACTTCTACCCCGAAATCATCGACCCCGTGACGGGCGAGCCGCTGCCGGATGGCGAGATGGGCGAACTCGTCTTCACCACGCTGACCAAGGAAGGTCTGCCGATGGTGCGCTACCGCACCCGCGACCTGACCCGCCTCCTGCCCGGCACGGCACGCTCCATGCGCCGGATCGAAAAGATCACGGGGCGCAGCGATGACATGATGATCCTGCGCGGCGTCAACGTCTTCCCGACCCAGATCGAGGAGCAGATCCTGAAATGCCGCGGCCTTGCCCCGCATTTCCAGATCGAACTCACGCGCGAGGGGCGGATGGACAACATGACCGTCCATGTCGAAGCCGCCCCCGACAGGGTCGATGCCGATGCCCGCGCGAAATCGGCCAAGGAACTCGCCCATCACATCAAGGCCATCGTGGGCGTCTCGACGCGCATCAACGTGACCGATCCGAACGCGATTGCCCGTTCCGAAGGCAAGGCGAAGCGGGTGGTGGACAACCGCCCCAAAGGCTGACCGTCCGGTCGGTGACAAATTCGCCTGTTTGCGCTAAAGGGGGCAGCAATGCCCCCTTTTCGCGGGGCACCCAACGGGAAGAATGCCATGGCTCGGACACGGGCAGCAGATTTCGAAGAAAAGCAGCGCGTCATCCTCGACCACGCCGCACAGGTCTTTGCCGATCAGGGGATGGAGAAGGCCTCCATGTCCCAGATCGCGACCGTGGCGCAGGTGTCCAAGGCGCTGCTCTACCACTACTACCCCAGCAAGGACGCGCTGATCTTCGCGATCATCATGAGCCATCTGGACGAACTCGACGCGGCCATCGAAGCCGCCGACGACCCCGACCTGCCACCCGAAAAGCGGCTTCGCAAGCTGGTCGGCACGGTGCTGGAAAACTACCGCGGTGCCGACAACCAGCACAAGGTCCAGCTCAACGCCACCGCCGCGCTGTCCGACGATCAGAAGGCCGAGATCACGGCGATGGAACGCCGCATCGTGCGCCGCTTCTCTGCCGTGCTCGACCAGATCAACCCCGACCTGAACACGAAGGACCGCCCGCTGCTGATGCCCGTCACCATGTCGCTCTTCGGCATGATGAACTGGGTCTACATGTGGTTCCGCGACGGTGGCCGCATCAGCCGCGAGGATTACGCCGATGTGGCAACGACCCTGATCCTCGAAGGGATCAAGGCGGTCAGGTGACGGCGGCACGGCGGCCAATGGGCGCGGCCCGGACAGGACCGCCAAACCCTCACCCGCCAAACCCTCACCCGTCGGACCGCGCCAGCCCCGCCAGCACCTTGGGATCATAATCCGGCGCGACCGCCCGCCTGCGGTCCGGCTCCACCGCCGCCAGCGGCTCCACCGCGCGCAGCTTCCCCCGCGCCTCCAGCGCCAGCCGCTGGTAGACCGCCGTGCCCCGCGATTTCCACGCGATCTCCTCCGCCGACAGTTCCCGCAGCACCCGCGCGGGCGATCCTACGGCCAGCGAACCGGCGGGGATCACCGCCCCCGCCTTCACGAAGGCCAGCGCGCCGATGATGCTGTCCTCGCCCACCACCGCCTCGTCCATCACCACGGCATTCATGCCGACCATGGCATTGCGCCCGATCCGGCAGCCATGCAGCACCGCGCCGTGGCCCACATGCCCCGCCTCCGCGATCACCACGTCACGGCCCGGAAAGGCATGGACCACGCAGGTCTCCTGAAGGTTCGACCCCGTCTCCATCACGATCCGCCCGAAATCCCCGCGCAGAACCGCACCGGGGCCGACGTAACAGGCAGGCCCGATGATCACGTCCCCGATCACCACCGCGTCGGGATGGACAAAGGCCCGCGGATCGACCACCGGCACGATGCCATCCCACGCATAGATGCGGCTCATTCCGCCGCCACCGCCGCCGCCGGCGGCCAGACCTTTGCCACCATGGTCAGCACGTCATATTGCGCCACGACCGCGCCCGTCTGCTTGGTCACCTGGCAATCCCAGCGCACCTCGCCATGCTCGGCATTGGCGCGCGGGTTGATCTCCTTGCAGGTCAGCCGCACCTGCAGACTGTCCCCGAAATAGACCGGCGTCAGGAAGCGCAGGTTGTCGACGCCGTAATTCGCCAGCACCGGACCCGGCGCGGGGTCCACGAACAGCCCCGCCGCGAAAGAGGCGATCAGATAGCCATGCGCCACGCGGTCGTCGAAGAACGGGTTGGCCTTGGCCGCCGCACTGTCCATATGGGCATAGAAGGTATCGCCTGTGAAATGGGCGAAATGCTCCACATCGGCCTCGGTCACCTGCCGCGTGGCGGTCACCAGCTGGTCCCCGATCCGCAACTCGGCCAGCGACTTGCGGAAGGGATGCACACCCCCCTGCGCCGCGGCCCCCTCGATCCACCGCCCCGTCACCGCAGACAGCAGGCGCGGGCTGCCCTGCACGGCGGTGCGCTGCATGTAATGCTTCACCCCGCGCATGCCCCCCATCTCCTCGCCGCCGCCCGCACGGCCCGGCCCGCCATGCACCAGCGGCGCAAGGGGCGACCCGTGGCCGGTGGACGACTTCGCCGTCTCGCGATTGCCCAACAGCACCCGCCCGTGATGCGGCGCAAGCCCCGTCACCACGGCCGCCGCCACCGCCGGATCGTCCGTAAAGACCGACGCCACCAGCGATCCCTTGCCCTTCGCGGCCAGCACCACCGCCTCCTCGACATCGTCATAGGGCATCACGGTCGACACCGGACCGAAGGCTTCCACGTCATGCACCGCACCCGCCGCGAAAGGCCGGTCGCAATACATCAGCACGGGGTTCAGGAAGGCCCCCGCCGCCGCATCGCCCGACACGACGCGCACCGCATCGGGATCGCCCGCCACAATCTCGGCATCGGCCTGCAACTCGCGGATGCGCGCCCGCACCTCGTCACGCTGGTCAAGGCTCGCCAGCGGACCCATCCGCACCGCCTCGTCCCCCGGCAGGCCCAGCGGCACCTTGCCCAGCCGCTCGCCCAGCGCGGCGACCACCGCCTGCACCTGCGCGCGGGGGACAAAGACCCGCCGGATCGCGGTGCATTTCTGCCCCGCCTTCGCCGTCATCTCGCGCGCGACCTCGCGCACGAACAGATCGAACTCCGCCGTCCCCGCCACCGCATCGGGGCCAAGGACCGACGCGTTCAGACTGTCCGCCTCCATCGTGAAACGGGTGGAATTCTCCACCACCGCCGGATGCGATTTCAGCTTCCGCCCTGTCCATGCCGACCCCGTGAAGGTCACCGCATCCTGTCCCGTCACATGGTCCAGCAGATCCCCCACCGACCCCGACACCAGTTGCAGCGCCCCCTCGGGCAGGATGCCGGTCTCCACGATCCGCCGCACCACCAGTTCGGTCAGATAGGCCGTCTGGCTGGCGGGTTTCACGATACAGGGCACCCCCGCGATCAGCGTGGGCGCGATCTTCTCCAGCATCCCCCAGACCGGAAAGTTGAAGGCGTTGATATGCACCGCCACCCCTTGCAGGGGCGAGAAGACATGCTGCGCCACGAAGGACCCGTCCTTGGACAGCACCTCCACCTCGCCATCGGTCAGCACGCGCGTATTGGGCAATTCCCGCCGCGCCTTGGACGCGAAGGTCAGCATCGTGCCGATGCCCCCCTCGATGTCGATCCAGCCATCCGCCCGCGTCGCGCCCGTATGCAGGCTCTCGGCGTAGAACTCTTCCTTCATCTCCATCAGGCGCAGGCCCAGCGCCTTCAGCATCCCCGCACGGTCATGGAAGGACATGGCGCGCAGCCGCGTCCCCCCCACCTCGCGCCCGTAGGCCAGCGCACCGGCAAAATCGACGCCGGTCGAATCGATCGTTGCCACCACCTGACCGGTGGCAGCATCGCAAAGCGGCTGGCCGTCGCGGGCGCCGGGCGTCCAGCGGCCGGAGACAAAGCTTTCCAGACGGCGCGGGGTGCGGGCCGGGGTGGTCATGGGCATCATCCTTGGATTCGTTCGCGCAAGTGACAGGCGGGGCACGACCGCGCCCCGCCCCGTGATCTCAGTTCAGTCCGGCAGGACCCAGCGTTTCGGCCACCATGGCCTGCCACCGCGCCAGCAATTCCGCATTGGTGGCATGGCGCAGGCCGAAGCGGGCCAGCATCCCGTGCCGCGCCGATCCCGCAACCCCGAAGGTCGCGGCGACGCGGGGCCGCCAATAGGCCACGGCCGCCACCGCCGCGGCACGCCCCGCCTGATCCGCGACCAGACGCTCCAGCCCCTCGACACCCAGCGCGGCATGGCGCGCCTCGCGCGGGGCGATCCCGCGGAAAACCTCGGCCAGCGGCGCATAGGACAGCCGCGTCAGCTCGGTCATCTGCACACCCGTCGCCAGCCCCATCAGCACGTTCATCACCACCGCATCGGCCCAGCCGTCGATCGGGTAATGGAACACCGACAGGCGCATGTCCCCGCCCGTCCGCACCGCGCCCAGATCGGCATCGCGGGCCACACGCGCGGCCCAGTCATGCTGGCGCTGGTAGCGCGCCGTATCCGTGCCGAACTCGGCCATCACGGCCAGCACGCGTTCCGCGTGATCGGCCTTCTCCAGCGTGATCCGGCTGGCCGCGATCCGCTCCTTGATCCCCGGCGCGAAATTGATCGACGCCGCAAACCCCGCCGATGCCGCCAGCTCGCTGTCCACAAAGGACGCCATCAGCCGCAACAGCTCGCCCCGATAGCGCGCCGGCACATTGGCGGGCGAGGTCAGGACGCCCCCCTGCGCCAGATAATCCTCGATATCCATCGCTCCGGCCAAGGCCCCCTCACTCATCGAAGGTCACCACAACCTTGTCGGTCAGCGGGAAGCTCTGGCAGGACAGGACATAGCCCGCGCGCACCTCGTAATCCTCCAGCGCGTGGTTGGTCAGCATCTCCACCTCGCCCTCGATCACCTTGCAGCGGCAGGTCGAACAGACGCCCGCCTTGCAGGAATAGGGCGCGTCCAGCGCATTGCCGATCACGGCATCAAGGATGCTCTGCCCCTGACGCGGCATGGCAAAGCTGCGGGTCGTCCCGTCCAGCGTCACCGTCGCCGTGGTGGCATCGCCCGCCGCCAGATCGGCCTTCGACACCGGCTTGGCCTTGGCCCGCCCGGGCTGGCCACTTGCAAACAGCTCGAACTTGATCTGCCCCTCGGACAGCCCGTGCTCGCGCAAGCTCGCGGCAATGGCCAGCATCATCGGCTCGGGCCCGCAGATAAAGGCGGTATCCACCGACTTGGGATCGATCCAGCCCGCAAACAGCGCCTTCATCTTCGCCGCATCCACCCGCCCCGTGAACAGGTCGATCTCCTGCGCCTCGGTCTCCAGCACATGGATGACCGAAAACCGGCCCAGATAGGTATTCTTCAGATCCTCCAGCTCCTCGCGGAACATGATCGTGCCCACCGCGCGGTTGGCATAGACCAGCGTGAAGCGCGAGGCAGGCTCGTCCGCCAGAACGGTCTTGATGATCGACAGCACCGGCGTGATCCCCGACCCGCCCGCAAAGCCAAGGTAATGCTTCTCGGCCGCCGGATCGACGGGGGTGAAGAACTTGCCCATCGGCGGCATCGCCTCGATCTCGTCGCCGGGCGCAAGGTTCTCGTTCGCCCAGGTGGAAAAGGCCCCGCCCTCCACCCGCTTGATCCCGACCTTCAGCACGCCCTCGTGCCGGCCCGCGCAGATCGAATAGGACCGGCGCAACTCCTCGCCGTCAAAGGCGCGGCGGAAGGTCAGGTACTGGCCCTGCATGAAATCGAACAGCGCGCGGTCCTCCTCGCGCGGGGCCAGCGTCACCACCACGGCGTCGCGGGTTTCGCGGCGGACCTCGGTGACCTTCAGCGGATGAAAGCGAGACATGGGTTCCTCCCGGATATTCTGTCCATCGGGCGCATCCTCAGATGCATTTGAAATAGTCGAAGGGTTCCAGACAGTCGGTGCAGCGGTAGCTGGCCTTGCAGGGGGTCGATCCGAACTGGCTCACCTTTTCGGTTGCCGCCGATCCGCAGCGCGGGCAGGCGATCACCAGATTGGACGTCCCCGCCAGCCGCGAGATGCGCCCCGCCAGCCGCCCGTCGGCGGCGGTGCCGTCCACGGGGGGCGCGATGCCATAGGCGCGCAGCTTCGCGCGCCCCTCGGCGCTGATCCAGTCGGTGGTCCATGGCGGCGACAGACGGCGCTCCAGCCGGACCTTCGCCACCCCCCGCGCGCGCAGGGCGGTCTCGATGTCCAGATTGATCACCCCTGTCGCGGGGCAGCCCGAATAGGTGGGCGTCACCGTCACGACCAGCGTGTCATCCTGCCATGCGACATCGCGGACGATGCCCAGATCGGTCAGGCTGATCACCGGAATCTCCGGATCGGGCACAAGGCTCAGCCAGTGCCACACCGTGTCCGGATCGGGACGCACCACCCCGTCCATGGCTTACCACACACCGCCCGGATAGGCGCGCTGCAGGAACTGCATGTCGGCAAGGATGAAGCCCAGCGCCTCGGTATGCCGCCCCGCCTTGCCGCCCTTGTGCTGGAAGGGCGCGGTCGGAACCGTCAGCGTCGCCTCGGCCATCACCTCGGCCACCAGCGTGGTCCAGCCCGCCTTCAGGCTGGCCGGATCGGGGGCGATCCCCGCCGCCGCCACGGCCTGATCGACCGCATCGCCCATGAACAGCTCGCCCGTATAGGGCCAGAGCAGGTCCAGCGCCTTCTGCATCCGGCGGTGGCTTTCCTCGGTCCCGTCGCCCAGACGGATCACCAGATCGGCCGACCGTTCCAGATGGTAGGCCACCTCTTTCGCCGCCTTCGCCGCGATCTCGGCCACCCGCGCATCGCTCGATCCCTGCAACGCGCGCAGCATCTCCATATGCCATGCGTCGAACAGGAACTGCCGCATCAGCGTATTGCCGAAATCGCCGTTCGGCCGCTCCACCAGCAGCACGTTGCGGAATTGCGCCGCGTCACGGTGATAGGCCAGACGGTCCGCATCGCGCCCCGCCCCCTCGACCTCGCCCGCCAGACCCAGCCACAGCTGCGTCTGCCCGATCAGGTCCAGCGCCGTGTTCGCCAGCGCGATATCCTCTTCCAGCACGGGGCTGTGCCCGCACCATTCCGACACGCGATGGCCAAGGATCAGGCAGTTGTCGCCCATCCGGCACAGCCAGTCGAACAGCGCCTTCTGCTCCACGCCCGACATCACATATGCCCCACTTCGGCGGGGATGTCGAAGAAGGTCGGGTGACGGTAGACCTTGGAATTCGACGGCTCGAACAGCGGGCCCTTTTCCGACGGGGCCGAGGCGGTGATGTCATTCGACTTCACGACCCAGATCGACACGCCCTCGTTGCGGCGGGTATAGACGTCGCGCGCATTGCAGATCGCCATTTCGGCATCCGGCGCGTGCAGGCTGCCGACATGGCGGTGGTTCAGGCCATGCTGGCCGCGGATGAAGACTTCCCACAGGGGCCATTCGCTGGACATCGGTATTTCCTCCCGTCTCGGGTCAAAGGGAAAGGGCGGGCGCGGCGGCCCGCCCGGTGTTTCACTCGGCCGCCATGCGCGCGCTGGCGCGGCGGGCTTCCTGCTTCTTCGCATGGGCCATCAGCCCGTCGCGGAACCACGCGCCGTCCTCCCATGCGGTGACACGCGCCTCCATGCGCTCGGCATTGCAGGGGCCGTTGCCGTTGATCACCTCGAAGAACTCGTCCCAGTCCGGCTCGCTGAAATCGTAGCCGCCCTTCTCCTCGTTCCACTTCAGGTTCGCATCGGGGATCGTCAGGCCAAGATATTCCGCCTGCGGCACCGTCTGGTCGACGAATTTCTGCCGCAGCTCGTCATTGGTGTTGATCTTGATCTTCCACTGCATCGACTGCGCGGAATGGACGCTGTCCTTGTCAGACGGCCCGAACATCATCAGCGCGGGATACCAGAAGCGGTTCATGGCATCCTGTGCCATCTCCTTCTGCTCGGCCGTCCCCTGCAGGCACATCTTCAGAAGTATGTCGTAGCCCTGCCGCTGGTGGAAGCTTTCCTCCTTGCAGATGCGGATCATCGCGCGGCTGTAGGGCCCGTAGGACGTCTTCTGCAACTGCACCTGGTTCATGATGGCCGCACCATCGACCAGCCAGCCCACGGTGCCGATATCGGCCCAGTTCAGCGTGGGATAGTTGAAGATCGAGGAATACTTCATCTTGCCGTTGTGCAGCAGCTCCAGCAGCTCGTCGCGGCTGACGCCCAGCGTCTCGGCGGCGGAATAGAGGTAAAGGCCATGCCCCGCCTCGTCCTGCACCTTGGCCAGCAGGATCGCCTTGCGCTCCAGCGTCGGCGCGCGGGTGATCCAGTTGCCCTCGGGCAATTGCCCCACGATTTCCGAATGGGCGTGCTGCCCGATCTGGCGGATCAGCGTCTTGCGATAGCCCTCGGGCATCCATTCCTTCGGCTCGATCTTCTCGCCACGGTCGATACGGTCCTGAAAGGCACGCTCCTGCTCGGACATCTCCTCGCGGGACTTGGCGCCCTCGGCCTTCACCAGCTGTGCATACATGGATCGATCCTCCCTCAGACTTTCTCGATGATGATGGCGATGCCCTGCCCCACGCCGATGCACATGGTGCACAGCGCATAGCGCCCGCCCGTGCGGTGCAGCTGGTACATGGCCGTGGTGACCAGACGCGCCCCCGACATGCCCAGCGGATGGCCAAGCGCGATGGCCCCCCCGTTCGGGTTCACATGCGGCGCGTCATCCGGCAGCCCCAGATCGCGCAGCGTGGCCAGCGCCTGCGAGGCGAAGGCCTCGTTCAGCTCGATCACATCCATCTGCCCGATGGTCAGCCCCGCCCGCGCCAGCACCTTCTTGGCCGCCGGAGCAGGCCCGATCCCCATGATCCGCGGCTCCACACCCGCCGCCGCCATGGCCACGATCCGCGCGCGCGGGATCAGCCCCTGCGCCGCCGCCGCCTGTTCCGACAGGATCGCCAGCGCCGCCGCCCCGTCATTCACGCCCGAGGCATTGCCCGCCGTGACCGAAAGCTCCGGCCCGTTCACACCCTTCAGCTTCGCCAGCTGCTCGACCGTCGTGCCGGGGCGCGGATGCTCGTCCGTATCCACGACCAGCGCGTCGCCCTTCTTCTGCGGGATGGTCACCGCCGCGATCTCGTCGCGGAACAGCCCCGCCGCCTGCGCCGCGGCCCAGCGCGCCTGCGAGCGTGCGGCAAAGGCATCCTGATCCGCGCGGCTGATGCCGAAATCCGCCGCCACGTTATCCGCCGTCTGCGGCATGGAATCGACGCCGAAGGCCGCCTTCATCTTCGGGTTCACGAAACGCCAGCCGATCGTCGTGTCATAGACCGCATTGGCCCGCGAAAAGGCGCTTTCCGCCTTGGGCATGACAAAGGGGGCGCGGCTCATGCTTTCCACCCCGCCCGCGATGACGAAATCGCAGTCACCGGCCTTGATCGACCGCGCCGCCAGCCCGACCGCATCCATCCCCGACCCGCACAGCCGGTTGACCGTCGTGCCCGGCACGCCCACGGGCATCCCCGCCAGCAGCACCGCCATACGGCCCACGTTTCGGTTGTCCTCGCCCGCCTGATTGGCGCAGCCATAGATCAGATCGTCGACCGCCGACCAATCCACACCCGGATTGCGCGCCATCAGCGCCTTCAGCGGTTCCGCCGCCAGATCGTCGGCCCGCACCTGCGCCAAGGCCCCGCCATAGCGCCCCACCGGCGTCCTGACCGCATCGCATATGAAGGCGTCGCGCATCCTTCCCCCTCGCTCTGTCCGTGGATGGAGACCGGCGATTCCCTATTCGCCGACCGCTCGGTCAATCTTATACACCGCGAAACATCACACGAAAAGTGGGAATTTTGATTCTTCTGTGATGTTTTGTGCCGTGCGGAAATACTCAAATTCAGTCAGAGACTTACTCCGTCAGGAATTCCCCAGAAGCCCCGCGCGCCGCGCCTCGGTCGCTGCCGTTTCGGCGGGCAGCAGACCGTCCACCCCCTCGCAACAGGCCGCCACATGGCGATGCGCGGCGGGCGTCAGCGCCTCGTAAAGCCGCCGGAACAGCGCCCGCGCCTCGGCCCCGTTCCAGTCCGGCGGCAGATGCTCCTCGGGCAGGCGCGGGTCGCGCAGCAGCACGAAACGATAGGCATGGACCAGAAGCAGCCGCGCCACCAAAGCCTCGGCATCGCCCATCCCGCGCGCATCCACCCCGCGGAACAGCGACAGGAACCGCTCATACCCCTCCTGCAAGGCGCGCAGGTCCCAGAACCCCGCGACAGACCCCGCCGAACTGACCCGCCCGGCATGGAACACCGTCGCCCCCTCGGGCGCGGGCTGGCCACGGTCGGGACGGATGAACACCGGCCCGCCCATATGCCCGATCCGCCGCCGCCGCGCCTCGTCCGGCCGCAGCGTCGCATCATGGATGATCTGCCAGCCCTGTGCCGGACGGTCGGTCCCGTAAAGCAGGTCCGCCGCTTCCAGAAAGGCCGCCTGCGCGCTTTGCCGCAACCGGTAATAGCTGCGCCGCCCGATCCGCTCGCCAGCCAGCTGCTCGGCCGCGACCAGCCGCGACACGGCGGTCCGGACCAGCGACTCGTTGATCCCCACCTCGGCGCAAAGCGCGATCAGCGTGCCGGTCCACAGGATCCCCCCGCGCGGCACCACCACATCGCCATAGATCGTGACGATGAACGCAGCCGCATTCAGCCGCAGCTCGCGCAGCGTCTCATCCCTCCACGAAGGCGATTGTCCGACCAAGTCCCATCCCCTGCGCCACCGGCGAAGCAAGGCCATTAGCGCAAGCCGCGAAACCTGTCACCCCTCACGACCGCGCGCAACAGACCGCCCCGGTCCCGAGCGCGTCAAACCGTCAGATGAAGGAAGATGGTGGCGAGGGGGGGACTCGAACCCCCGACCCTGCGATTATGAGTCGCATGCTCTAACCAACTGAGCTACC
Source organism: Paragemmobacter amnigenus (assembly GCF_009908265.2). Classification (GTDB taxonomy): domain Bacteria; phylum Pseudomonadota; class Alphaproteobacteria; order Rhodobacterales; family Rhodobacteraceae; genus Paragemmobacter; species Paragemmobacter amnigenus. The sequence goes on from NZ_JAAATX020000003.1 coordinate 292,178, forward strand.
TAGCCACTGGCGCGCTGCCTACAGACTCCCCCCGATGGCGTCAAGACACGATAAGCAGCGATCGTGATCAGGAATGCGCCACCCTCGGCCGCCCCGAAGCCGTGGCGCTGACCGTGGCCTCGATGAACATGGCGCGCCCCTCCACCTCGGCCTCGCGGATGTCGCGCGCCACGCGGACCTGCACCTCCTCGGCCCCTGCCGCGCGGGCCCGCGCGTCCGCCTCGGCCACCAGCGCGGCCTCCAGCGCCGCCAGCGCCGCGTCGCGGTCGGCAAAGGTGCTGACGCCCCCCGCCAGATGCACCACGAACCGCCCCTCGGCGGGCGAGGTCACGGTCCCCGTCACCCTCTGGCTGACCTGACCCACCACCGCGCCGATGGCATTGGCCACGCCCGCATGCTCGGGCAGCACCATGCGGCAGCCCAGCCGTTCGCCCACCGCCCCGTAATAGGACGGCGCGCTTGCCCCCAGACCGATCACCGGCACGCCCAGCCGCGCCGTGATCTCCACGATCCCGCGATGCCCCGACAGCCCCGCCGCCACCAGCGGATGCCGCGCCAGCGCCTCGGGCACCTCGCCCGCGAAACCGCCATCCTCGGCAAAGGCGGCCTCCAGCAGGCAATCCACCGTCTGCCGCGTCAACTGGTCCACGATCGCCTGCGCCAGCGTCTCGGCATCCGGCGCGAACCGCTCACCCCGCCCGTTGCGCCGCCGCGCCAGCAGCCGCACCGCCTTTTCCGCAGCCAGCCCGTCCCATGCGGACAGCCGCCCCAGAACATGGCTCGCATCCGATGGCGTGACGCCCGCCACCATCACCAGCCCCCGCGCCACCAGCCGCTCCAGCGCCGCCACCTCGAGACGCGATGTCAGCGCCGCCCCCACCGGCATCGGCTCCGTCACCCGCTCCAGCACCGCCCGGTCGCGCGGGCCAAGCCCGCCCGCATTGCCGCCCATCGGGATGACGAAACGCCCGTCATGTTCGCCCACCGCATCGGCCGACAGCCAGCGGTCCAGCGCCGCATGCACCATCGCCGCATGCTTGCCGCCATGATCCGCCGCCAAGAGAGACACCGGCACCAGCCGCCGCGGACCCAGCCGCAACCCGCCCTCCAGCCCCTCGGTGACCAGATGCACCTCGCTGTCGCCGCCAAGGCCCGTGGTCCGCATCGCCACCGCCTCGACCATGGTGCGGAACCCGCCCACCCGCGCGCCCAGCGGGTCGATCTCGGGCAAACCGTCGCGCAAGAGCGCGACATCCGTCGTCGTCCCCCCGATGTCCGACACCAGCGCGTCCTTCTCGCCCGTCAGCCAGCGCGCCCCCACGATACTTGCCGCAGGCCCGCTCAGGATCGTCTCGATCGGCCGCTCGCGCACCATCGCGGCGGAAATCAGCGCGCCATCCCCGCGCACCACCATCAGCGGCGCGTCGATCCCCACCGCGGCCAGATGCCGTTCACAGGCCGCGACCAGCCGGTCGATCATCCCGATCAGCCGCGCGTTCAGGACCGCCGTCAACGCCCGTTTCGGCCCGTTCAGATTGGCTGATAGCTCGTGCGAACAGGTCACCGGCCGCCCCGTCACCCGCCGGATCAGATCGCGCGCCGCCACCTCATGCGCGGGATTGCGCGTGGCAAAACTCGCCGCCACCGCGAAACCCATCACCTGATCGCCCAGCGCCGCCACCTCGGCCTCCAGCCGCGCAAGGTCCAGCGCCGCCACCTCGGTGCCCGCATGGCTATGCCCGCCCGCCAGCCGGATCACCGGATCGCCCTTCAGCGCCTCGACCAGCCCGCCCCGCTCCAGATCCGCCTCGGAAAATCCGATGAAGACCAGCGCCACGCGGCCCCCCTGCCCTTCGACCAGCGCATTGGTGGCCAGCGTGGTCGACAGCGACACCAGCGACACCTCGCGCGGCGCAACCCCCGCCTGCGCCAGCGCGGCATCCACCGCCCGCCCCACGCCCAGCGCCAGATCGCCCCGCGTGGTCAGCGACTTGGCGCTGCCGATCACCCGCGTCGCGGCCTCGTCCACGATCACCGCATCGGTATAGGTCCCGCCGGTGTCCACACCCAGAAAATACGCCATCACCCGCGCCCGTCGCTGTTTCCTGCCCCGCACCTAATGCGCCACGGCGAAAAGATCAGCCCCGAAGGCGACGTTTGCGCGTCGCCCGCCGCCGCCCGCCGCCTTTCCGCTGGATTGCCGCGCGGTTTCACGCCAGACTTCGGCCTGTAACAAGTGTTCCGGTTCCCCATGTCCATCCCGGCCCTGATCGCCCTTGCCTGTCTGGCCCTTGCCGCCCTCCTGCGCGGTCCGCTGCGGATCATCCCGCTCGTAGTGGCCGTGCCCCTCCTGCTGGCGCTCACGGGCAGTTTCCTGCGCACCGAATTCGGCCTGTCCATCGCGGCGGCGCTGCTCGGCTCGGCCCTGCTCCTGATGATCCTTCTCGGCCTGCCCGCGCTGGCGGTCCGCATCCTCCGCCGCAAGACCCGCGCCGCGACCGAGCAGCGCAACCGCCGCCTCGCCGCGATCCGCCGCTCACAGGGCTGACCGGCCCCGCGCCCCCGCCCCCTCGCGCGCCGGACCGCGCGACCGCCGCCTGTGGGCGGGCGGAATCCCCAGCATCGCGCGGTATTTCGCCACCGTGCGCCGCGCCACCACCACACCCTCGGCCCCAAGCGCCGCGACCAGCGCCTCGTCCGACAAGGGCCGCGCCCTGTCCTCGCGCGCCACCATCGCCGCCAGCCGCGCCCGCAATGCCGCCGCCGACGGCCCCTCCTCGCCCACCGCCCCCGAAAACAGCGCCCGCAGCCACAGCGTGCCATGCGGCGTGTCCACGCTCGTGCCCGCCACGATCCGGCTGACCGTGCTCTGGTGCAGGCCCACCGCCTCGGCCACCGACGCCATCGTCATCGGCACCAGCCGCGCCATGCCCCCTGCCAGCACCGCCTCCTGCCGCCGCAGCACCTCGCGCCCCACCTCCAGCAGGGTCGAATTCCGCGCCTCCACCAGCCGGATCAGCGCCCGCGCCGCCCCCTGCCCCTCGCCCCGCCCCGCGCGCACCGACAGCGACGGCAGCGCCGACCGGTTCAGCGACACCATCCACCCCGTCTCGCCCGGCCGCGCGATCAGGTCCGGCTCGCGCACGGGGGCGGCAAAGGCATCGAACTGCGCCCCGGGCTTGGGGTCCAGTCCGCGCAACTGCCGCACCGCCTCCTCAACCTCCGCCTCGGCCACGCCAAGCCGCCGCGCGATCCGCCCCGTCTCGCCCGCCGCCACCGCCGCCAGATCCCCGATCACGCCCAGCATCACCGGCCCCGCGATCCCCTCCGCCTCGGCCTGAAGCCGCAGACACTCTGCCAGCGACCGCGCGAACAGCCCCGCAGGTTCCAGCCGCTGCAACCGTGCCAGCACCGCCGCGACCGCCGCCTCCGTCGCCCCCGCCTCGGCCGCCACCGCCGCCACCGTCACCCCCAGCCAGCCCGACGGCTCCAGCCCCTCGACCAACCGCTCCGCGATCCGCGCCTCGGCAGGCGCCAGCCGCAGCGCCGCGATCCGCTCGGCCAGATGCGCCATCAGGCTCGGCCCCGCGCCCGCCACCCGTTCCGCCACGCCCCCGTCGCGCAGCACCCCGTCCCAGCGCGGCAGCCAATCCCCCACAGGCGGCGGCCCCAGTTGCAGCGCCGGATTCTCCGCCGCCTGCTCCTCCAGATAGCGCGTCAGCCCCACCGCATCCGCCTTCAGCACGCGGATCGACGCCTGCAAGGCCAGCGTCAGGTTCAGACGCTGCGTGGTGGTGACATTGATCCTCTGGCGCGACGGCATGGCCGGACCCTAGGCCCGCTGCCGCCACCGACGCAACAGGCGACATCCCGCCCCCTCGCCATTCCCCGCGCCAGCGCCTAGTGTCCGGCGCGGAAACAGGACAGACGCAGGCCATGCAAGACCCCCTTCCCCTCGTGCAGGACATCGTCCTCGTCGGCGGCGGCCACGCCCACGCCCTCGTCCTGCGTATGTGGGCGATGGACCCGCTGCCCGGCATCCGCCTGACCGTCATCAACCCCGCCCCCGCCGCCCCCTATACCGGCATGCTCCCCGGCCTGATCGCAGGGCATTACCGGCAGGACGAGATCATGATCGACCTCGTCCGCCTCGCCCGTTTCGCAGGGGCCCGCGTAATCCTCGACTGCGCCACCGGCCTCGATCCGGCCGCGAAACGCATCCACCTCGCGCAGCGCCCGCCCCTGCGCTACGACCTCGCCTCCATCGACATCGGCATCGGCTCGGGCCTTCCCGACATCGCGGGCTTCTCCGCCCACGCCACGGCGGCGAAACCGCTGGGCGACTATGCCCGCCGGTGGGAGAGCTTCCTCGCCACCGCCCCGCAAGCGCCCCGCATCACCATCATCGGCGCAGGCATCGGCGGGGTGGAACTCGCCCTCGCCTCGGCCCACCGCCTGCGCGCCACGGGACGCGACCCGCAGGTCACGCTGCTCGACCTTGCCCCCGAAGCCCTGCCCAATATCGGCCCCCGCGCCCGCGCCACCCTGCTGGACCGCCTCGCCCGCGACGGCATCCGCCTGCTCACCGGCACCACGGCGACAGCGATCGGCGCGACCGACATCACCCTCTCCGACGGCACCACCCTGCCCTCCGACTTCACCCTCTCCACCGCCGGCACCCGCCCGCAGACATGGCTCGCGGAAACCGGTCTCGCGCTCCATGACGGCTTCCTCGCCGTCACCGAAGCGCTGCAAACCTCCGACCCCGCCATCTTCGCCGCGGGCGACTGCGCCCACCTCACCCACGCCCCCCGCCCCAAGGCCGGCGTCTACGCCGTCCGCGCCGCGCCGGTCCTGCTGCACAACCTGCGCGCCGCCGCCACCGGCCGCCCCCTGCAACCCTTCCACCCCCAGCGCGACTACCTCAAACTCGTCTCGCTGGGCCGGCGCGAAGCCGTGGCCGACAAGTTCGGCCTCCGCTCCGGCGGTGCATGGCTCTGGCGGCTGAAGGACCGGATCGACCGCAAGTTCATGGCGAAGTTCGAAGACTACCCCGCCATGCCCCGCCCCCTCCCCTCCCCCGCCCCCACCGGACTGGCCGAGGCGCTGGGCACCAAACCCCTCTGCGGCGGCTGCGGTGCCAAGGTCGGCCCCGCCGCCCTGTCACAGGCGCTGGGCACCCTCACCCGCCCCGCCCGACCCGATGTCATCGCAGGCGCGGGCGACGACGCCGCCATCCTGTGCCACGGTCAGGGCCTGCAGGTCATCACCACCGACCACCTGCGCGCCACCTGCGCCGACCCGCGCCTCATGTCCCGCATCACCGCCATCCACGCGCTGGGCGACATCTGGGCCATGGGCGCCGCCCCGCAGGCGGCTCTGGCCCAGATCACCCTCCCCCGCCTCTCGCCCGCCCTGCAATCCGACATGCTGGCCGAGATCATGGAGGAAGCCGCCGCCATCTTCCGCGCCGAAGGGGCCGATATCGTGGGCGGCCACACCACCATGGGCGCCGAACTCACCATCGGCTTCACCCTCACCGGCCTGACCGACCGCGCCATCACCAAGGCGGGCGCCCGCGCGGGCGACGCCCTGATCCTGACCAAACCGCTCGGCTCCGGCACGATCATGGCCGCCGACATGGCACTTGCCCGCCCGCCCGAAGGGCTGCTCGGCGACCACGTCGCCGCCGCCTATGCCAGCATGTCCCGCCCGCAGGGCAACGCCGCCCGCCTCCTCGCCCGCCACGCCACGGCCATGACGGATGTCACGGGCTTCGGCCTCGCAGGCCACCTGCTCGAAATGCTCGAAGCCTCCGGCTGCGCCGCCACCCTCGACCTTTCCGCCCTCCCCCTCCTCCCGGGGGCCGAGGCTCTGGCGCGCATGGGCATCGCCTCCTCCATCGCCCCCGCCAACCGCGCCGCGGTGGACTGGCGCCTCACCGCCCCCGCCACCCCGCGCGCGGCCCTCCTCTTCGACCCCCAGACCGCAGGCCCCCTTCTGGCCGCGATCCCCGCAGATCAGGCCGAAAAGACCCTCGCCGCCCTCCATGCCACGGGCGAACCCGCCACGATCATCGGCCACGTCACCGCAGGCCCCCCGCACCTGACCGCGCGCTGATCCCCGCCGCCAGCGGGGGCCAGCCCCCGCACCCCCGGGATATTTGGGAACGGATGAAATCAGGGCGCGACAAAGCCCGCTCCTTCACCTGTTCCGAAATATCCCACGGGGGCGCGGGGGTGTGAAACCCCCGCCGCCGAGCCAAGCGGCAATCCGCCGCGCAGGCGAGACGAAAGAAACGCGCCGCGCCTGCGCGGCGCTCCGCTTCACTGACCGGAAACCAGCCCCGCGATCCGGTCGGCCAGCGCGCCCAGATCGTCCAGCCCCTCGACCGCCACCTCGGTAAAGGGCACCTCCATCCGCGCGCGGTGCTTGCCATAGCGCGGGTCGTAATGGTGCTCCATCAACCCGTCGGCCAGCGCGGCGAACTCCCCCGCCGCGGCCATCGCGCGCCACTCCGCGATCCGCTCGCGCGGATGGGCCAGCGCAAGCTGCGCCACGACCGCATCCAGCCGCGCCACATCCGCCACCAGATCGGCATAGGCCCGCACCAGATACCCCGCCCGTGCCGCCCGCGGGGCCGCGATCGCCACGCGGGGCGCGGCCACCATCGCCCGCCACAGCTTGGGCGGCAGGCGGCAATCGCCGACCTTGGCGCTCTCCGCCTCCACCACCACCGGCCGCGCCGGATCAAGCCGCGCCAGCGCCAGCGCCAGCCGCCCTTCAAAGGCCTTCTGGCTCGGCTGTTCGCCCATCGACCCGAAGAGCGACCCGCGATGGTTCGCCAGCCCCTCCAGATCGATGACCTGCACCCCCCGCGCGGGCAAAAGGTTCAGCACCTCGGTCTTGGCCGACCCCGTATTCCCGTCCAGCACGACCAGCCGATGCGCGAAGGGCTGGTTGTAGAGCGCATCCACCACCAGCCGCCGCCAGGTCTTGTAGCCGCCCGCGACCACCTCCACCCGCCAGCCGATCTGGCTCAGGATCGACGCGAAACTCCCCGACCGCTGCCCCCCGCGCCAGCAATAGACCAAGGGCCGCCACCCGCCGGGCTTGTCGGCCAAGGGCCCCTCCAGATGCCGCGCCGCGTTCTTGGCCACCAGCGCCGCCCCGATCTTGCGCGCCGAAAAGGGGCTGACCTGCTTGTAGATCGTGCCCACCCGCGCCCGTTCCTCGTCATCCAGAACGGGCAGGGATATCGCGCCGGGCACATGATCCTCGGCCCATTCGGCAGGCGCGCGCACGTCGATGATATCGTCGAAATCCAGCGCCAGCACATCCGCCAGCGAATTGAGTACCACCGCCATCAGAACCCCGCCTCGCAGCGCGCGACCAGCGCCGCCAGCATCGCCTCGCACCGCGCCATCTGCTCGACCGTGACGAACTCGTCCGGCTTGTGCCCCTGCGCCATAGACCCCGGCCCGCAGATCACCGTGGGCACCCCCAGCCGCGCATCGAACAGACCCCCTTCCGTGCCGAAGGCCACCTTGATCGTGCCATTCGCCCCCGTCAGCCCCTTCACGAAATTCACCACATCCGCATCCGACGGCGTGCCCAGCCCGGGATAATCCCACAACCGCTCGATCCGGATCTCCGCCTCGGGGAATTCCGCCCGCAGCGGCGCGACAACCGCCTCGCAACCCGCGCGGACCTCCTCGATCAGCCCCGCCACATCCTCGCCCGCCAGCGACCGGATCTCCCAATCCGCCACCGCGCCGTTGGGCACGATGTTCACCTGCACCCCGCCCGACATCTTGCCCACATGCAACGTCGTATAGGGCACGTCATAATCCCCATCCCGCAGCCCCTCTGCCGCCACCCGCGCCTGAACGCCGCGCAGCACCCCCACGAAATCCGCCGCCAGATGCAGCGCGTTCAGCGCAAGGGGCGCCAGCGCCGAATGCCCCTCGCGCCCCACGCAGGTCGCGCGCAACGCGACCTTCCCCTTGTGCCCAGTCGCCACCGCCATCCCCGTGGGTTCCCCCACGATGCACATCCGCGGCCGGACCGGCGCCGCTTCCAGCATCTCGATCATCGACCGCACGCCCATGCAGCCGATCTCCTCGTCATAGGACAGCGCCAGATGCAGCGGCACCCGCAACGGCCGCTTCGCCGCGTCCAGAACGGCGGCAATGGCACAGGCGACAAAGCCCTTCATGTCCGCCGTCCCGCGCCCGTAATAGCGCCCCTCCGCCTCGGTCAGTTCAAAGGGCGGATGCGTCCAGGCCTGCCCCTCCACCGGCACCACGTCGGTATGCCCCGACAGCATCACCCCACCCGCGCCCGCAGGCCCGACCGTCGCGTAAAGATTGGCCTTCCCGCCCCCCGCATCGGGGATCAGCACCGCCTCCACCCCGGCCCCGGCCAGCAAACCCGCCACCCAGTCCATCAGCGCCCTGTTCGGGCGATGGCTCACCGTGTCAAAGGCGATCAGCCGTTCCAGTATCGCGCGCGCATCCATGCCGGGGTCCTTCCGTATCGGCCCCCACCTAACCGCAAACCCGCGTGAAGCGGAACCCCCGCCCCTTCCCCATCGGCCCGTCCCGATGCAAAGGTCACATCCGCACATACGAAAGCGAATCCCATGCGCCCCCTGCCTGCCGCCCTCCTGCTCCTCCTCGCCGCTGCGCCCGCCGCCGCGCAGGAAGAGACCCCGCCCAGCCCGCGCGACGGCGGCGCGGTCGCGCAACTGCTGCACGCCCATACGCTCTTCGACCTCGCGCTGGCGCGGAAAGACCCGCTCGCCACGCTCTCCGCCGCCCGCCTTGCCGCGGGCATCACCGCCACCGACGACGACCGCGCCCCCGTGCCTGCCGGCGAACCCGTCCCCGCCACCTATCCCACGGCGGATGTGATGTTCACCGCCGCCAAGGCACTGGCGCAGGAAGACGATCTCGTCACCGACCTTGCCGCCCGCACCATGGCGGAAACCACCCGCACCCCCACCCTCACCGTGATCCGCAGCACGCGCGGCATCGCGGCGGGCGAAGCACAGGTCTGGCAGATCGCCTTCTTTGCCGGCACCAGCGCCGAAGTCGGGCTTCTGGGCGACGGCAAATCGAACCTCGACCTCTCGGTCACGCTGGGCGAAACGCCGCTCTGCCTCGACACGGCCCCCGCCGACCGCGCGCTCTGCACCTTCGCGCTGGTCGAGAATGCGACCGTCACCATCACCGTGACAAACCGCAGCGAAACCGCCGCGACCTACAGCCTGCTCACCAACTAACCCCCTGATCCGGAACATTTGCTGCGCAGCGAAAACCGCGGCACGCCCGAAAGAAAACGCCGCGCGAAACGCGCGGCGCACAGGGCGGGGTTCACCCCGCCAACCCGCAATGCCTCACATCACCTCGGACAGCTTCACCACACGCCCCTCGGCCACCGACTTCACCGCAGCATCGGCCAGCGCCAGCGCGATCAGCCCGTCCTCACCCGAAGGCTCCGCCGCGCCCTTGCCGCCCAGCGCCGCGATGAAGGTCGCGATCTCGGCCGCATAGGCCTCGGTATAGCGCGTCATGAAGAAATCGTGCAGCGGCGGCCGCGTATAGCCCGCACCCGTGGCGACCTCGATGGACACGGGGCGCTGGTTTTCCGCCGAAACCGCCCCCTTGGCCCCGTGCACCTCGATCCGCTGGTCATAGCCATAGGTCGCGCGGCGGCTGTTCGAAATCATCGCCTGCCTGCCCGACGCGGTCTTCAGCAGCACCTGCACGGAATCGAAATCCCCCGCCGTCCCGATGGCCGGATCGACCAGCACGGCGGCGGTTGCCACGACCTCGGTAATCTCTTCGCCCAGTAGGAAGCGCGCCATGTCGAAATCATGGATCGTCATGTCGCGGAAGATGCCGCCCGACCGCTTGATATACTCGACCGGCGGCGCGCCGGGGTCGCGGCTGGTGATCACCACCATCTCCACCTCGCCCACGGTGCCCTTGTCGATCTCGGCCCGCACCGCGCGGAAATGCGGGTCGAAGCGGCGGTTGAAACCCACCATCAGCGTCCCTTTGTGCGCCCGCACCACCTCGAGGCACTGCTTCACCCGCGCCAGCGACAGGTCGATCGGCTTTTCGCAGAACACCGCCTTGCCCGCCTTCACGAAGCGTTCGATCAGGTCGGCATGGGTATCGGTCGGCGTGCAGATCACCACCGCGTCGATATCCTTGGCCGACTCGATCGCCTCGATCGTGCGCACGTCGCAGCCATACTGGTCCGCAATCGCCTGCGCCGCGGCGGGCATGGCATCCGCCACCGCCACCAGCCTTGCATTCGCGTCGCCCGTCACCGCCTTTGCATGAACCTTGCCGATGCGCCCCGCGCCCAGCAGCCCGAACCTGATCGCCATTTGCCTCACTCCTTGTCTCTCCGGCCCGCAGGGGATCACTCCCCGTAGGCACCATTCACATTCTGGTCGAAATCCACCATCGCGCCGGTCATCACGCCGGACTCCTCGGACAGCAGATAGGACACCAGCCCCGCCACATGCGCGGGCTTCACCAGCATCCCGAAAGGTTGTGCCGCCTCGGCCTTGGCCAGCCAGTCATCCCCCGCGCCGTGGAACTGCCGCTGGATCGCGTCCTCGCCGGGCGTGTCCATCCAGCCCACATTCACCCCGTTCACGCGGATCCTGTGCGACCGCAGCGCATTGGCGCTGTTCTTGGTGATATTGGCCAGCGCCGCCTTGCTGGCCGCATAACCGGCAAGGAAGGACTGCCCGCAATGGCTGCTCATCGTCACGATATTCACGGCCGATGCCGGATGCCCCGCCGCCACCGCCGCCTGCGCGAAACGCTGCAGCGCAAAGAAGGGCCCCTTGGCATTGGTATCCATCAACTCGTCCCACCCGTCCGGCGTGGTATCAAGGATCGATCCCCGCACCGTGGACGCCGCCGCATTGACCAGCGCATTGACCGGCCCGAACCGCATCAGCGCCCGCTCGACCAGTTCCACCGCCTCGCCCGCATCCTTCATGTCGGCGGGCAGGAAGCGCACATCCGCCCCGCTTGCGCGCAAGCCTTCCGCCGCCGCCTCGCCCTTGGTGACATTGCGCCCCGAAATCACCAGCTTGCGGCACCCCTCCGCCACCAGCCGACGGGCAATTTCCAGCCCCAGACCCTGCGCCCCGCCAGTCACGACGGCCACGGTTTGCGAATGATCCGGCATGACTCCCCCCATGGAACACCCAAGCCACCAAACGGAACTTCTATTCCATTTCCAAACAGCTTCAACCCGAATGTTCCACCCTGACGAGTTTCGTCACGCCCGTCAGACCAAGCCAAGCTCCGCGTCCGACGCGACGCGGTCATATTTGTCCTTCGGCGGCATCGGACGCCCCCGCCAATGCGGTTCGAAAACAAAGGAAGACCGCGCCCGCCCCTCGGGCAGCGCCCCGTTCCCCTTGCCAATGGCATAGTCGTAATAAAGCTTCACGATCTCTTCCGCCGTGACCTGCTGCGCGGCGGGATGGGCCAGACAGGCCGCCTTCCACCGTGCCACGCGGGCAAAGGCCGGATCGTCAGGCAAGGCAAACCCCTCATAATAGTCCAGAAACCAGAACCGCATCATCAGCGGCGTATAGACCGCCTCGGCCCAGCCGAACCGGTCGAACAGGAATACCCCGTCGGGATTGTGATGCCGCAGCATGTCATCCAGCCATGCATATTGGTCCAGAAGCGCCTGCCGCTTCGCCCCCGCCTGCGCGCGGTCGCGGTTCATCACGAAAGCATAGCCCGCGTTCCCGAATGGCCCCTCGCGCGAAATGAACAACCGCTCCACTGCCCGCTCGTAAGGATCGGCCCGCGCCACCGGCACCTCCGGAAAGCGCTCCTCGAAATAGCGCATCAGGACAAGGCTCTCCTTCAGGATGCGCCCATCCTCCAGCTCCAGCACCGGCAGCGCGGTCGTCCCCCGCGTCTTGGCCAGCAGTGCCGGATCGCGCGGCGTCGTGATGTCCACCACCCGGAACTCCACCGCATCGCGCAGATCTTTCAGCGCCAGCAGGATTTCCACCCGCTGGGAAAAGGGGCAGACGGGGATGTGGTGGATGATGGGCTTGGTCATGGCGTCCTCCGTGGCGGGGACATCATGCCCACCGCCTGCAACGATTTTCTAGCGAAAATCGTTGAAACGAAGATTCTGGCGAAGCTTCCGCCCGCCCCACCCGCACGCCCCGATCCTTCGCCAGAAGGATCGCCCCCAAAATTCTTCGCAGAAGAATTTTGCCCTATTCCTGCGCCCGCAACACCTGCGCGGGCCTTGCCGCCAGCGGCCGCAGCGCGAACAAGAGCCCCGCCGCCATCGTGGCAAACACCCCCCCCGCCACGATCGCCACGGCCGAGACGGGTTCGAAGAAATACGTCCCCTCCATCACCAGCACCATCACCGCCCATCCGGCCAGACCGCCCGCGACGATCGCCACGCCCCCCGCCGCCGCGCCCATCAGGGCAGAGCGCAAGGCAAAGCTGGCAAGGATCCGCCCCCGCGTCGCCCCCAGCGTCTTCATCACCGCCGCCTCGTAGACCCGCGCCCGCTCGCCCGCCGCCGCCGCGCCCACCAGCACGACAAACCCCGTCACCAGCGTCGCCGCCGCCGCCCAGGCCGTCGCCGTCGCAATCGCCTCCAAGGCCTCGGTCACCCGCCCGATGGCATCGCGGATGCGGATCGCCGTCACATTGGGATAGGCCCGCGACACATCCCGCAGGATCGCCGCCTCTGCCTCCTCCTCGGCATAGACGGTGGAGATGAACGTATGCGGCGCGCCCTGCAGCGCGGCAGGGTTCATCGTCATCACAAACCCCATCCCCGCGCTGGAAAAATCCACCTGCCGGAAGGAGGTGATCGTCGCCGGAATGTCCCGCCCCAGCACATTGACCACCAGCGCGTCCCCCAGCTTCAGCCCGATCTCCTCGGCCTCCTCGGCGGCAAAGGACACCTGCGCCTCACCCGCGTAATCCTTGGGCCACCACTCCCCTGCCACCACCTTTGCATTGGGCTGCGGTTCCTCGGAATAGGTGATGCCCCGATCCCCGCGCACCACCCAATGCTCGCCCGCCACCTCCTTCGCGGGCCGCCCGTTGATCTCGGTCAGCACGCCCCGCAACATCGGCGCGCTTTCCACCTTGGACACCTTAGGATCACCCTCCACCCGCGCCAGAAACCCTTCGATCTGGTCCGGCTGGATATCGACAAAGAAATAACTCGGCGCCCGCTCCGGCAAATCCGTCGCAATCGCCGCCCGCAGGTTGGCATCGATCTGCCCCACCGCCGCCAGCACCGACAGCCCCAGCCCCAGCGACAGCACCACCGCCCCCGCCTCTTCCCGCGGCCCCCCGATCGACGCCAGCGCCAACCGCAACGCCACCCGCCCGCGCGCCAGCCCCGCCCGCGCCGCCGCCCGCGCCGCCCGCCGCAAACCCCATGCCGCCAGCGCCAGCACCGCCAGCGCCGCCACCACGCCCCCCGCCGATCCCAGCGTCAATTGCCACGTCCCCGAAAACCACACCGCGCCCCCGATCAGCAGCACCGCCAGCCCCGCAATCGCCACCAGATGCCGCGCCGCAGGCAAGCCCCCGCGCCCCGCCCCGCGATAGAGTGCCGCCGCCCGCACCCCTTCCGTCCGCGCCAAGGGCCAGAGCGTGAACAGGAACGCCGTCACCACCCCGTAAAACGCCGCCTCGACCAAGGGCATCGGATATACCCCCACCTCCGCCGGAAAGGGCAAGGCCGCCTCGATCACCCCGCCAAACAGCACCGGCACCGCCGCGCCCAGCACAAGGCCCAGCGCCACACCCACCCCCGCCAGAACCGCAATCTGCAAAAGGTAGATGCGGAAAATCAGCCGCCCCTCCGCCCCCAGCGTCTTAAGCGTGGCAATCGTCGCAACCTTCCCCTCAAGATAGGCCCGCACCGCCGCCTGCACGCCCACGCCCCCCACGGCCAGACCCGCAATCCCCACGAGGATCAGGAAAGACCCGATCCGGTCCACGAACCGCTCCACCCCCGGCGCGGCGCGGCGGCTGTCCTGCCAGCGCATCCCCTTGTCGGCAAACTCCGCCTCGGCCCGCGCCTCCATAGCGGCAAGGTCCGTCCCCGCGGGCAGCACCAGCCGATACTCCGTCTCATAAAGCGACCCCGGCTCCAGCAGCCCCGACCCCGCCAGATCGGCCGTCCGAACGATGGTCCGCGGGCCCAGCGAAAAGCCGCCATTCGCACTGTCCGGCTCGCGCAGCAGCACCCCGCCCAGCCGGAATTCCTTCACCCCCATCCGGAACCGGTCACCCGGCGACAGCCCCAGCCGGTCCACCAGAACCTTGTCCATCACGGCACCGGGCACACCCCCCTCCGCCGCCAAAGCCCCCGGCAGATCGCCGCTTTCCAGAACCACCGACCCCAGCAGGGGATAGGCATCATCCACCCCCTTCACCTGCGTCAGCGCCGTCTCATCCCCCAGCACGACCATCGACCGGAAATCGACAACCTCGGAGAGACGTTCCGAAACCCCCTCCATCCACGCCCGCTCCGCCTCATCGGCAAAGCGATAGGTGAATTCCATCTGCGCATCCCCACCCAGCAGCACCGCGCCCTGATCGCTCAACCCCTGCTGGATCGACGCCCGCACCAACCCCACCGCGGCAATCGCCGCCACGCCCAGCGCAAGGCAGGCCAGAAACACCCGGAACCCGCGAAGCCCGCCCCGCAACTCCCGCCGCGCGATGCGCCATGCCAGACTCACGCCGCCACCTCCGGCGCGATCCGCCCATCCGCCAGCCGCACCACCCGGTCACAGCGCGCTGCCAGCTCCGGCGCATGGGTCACCAGAACCAGCGTCGCCCCGTGCCGGTCGCGCAAGCCGAACAGCAGCTCCATGATCGCCGCCCCGTTCACCCCGTCCAAATTCCCAGTAGGCTCATCCGCCAGCAGGATCGCAGGCCGCGGCGCCGCCGCCCGCGCCAGCGCCACGCGCTGCTGCTCGCCCCCCGACATCTGGCTCGGGTAATGCCCCATCCGCGCGCCCAGACCCACGGCCACCAACTCCGCCTCTGCCCGCGCGAAAGCATCCGGCACCCCCATCAACTCCAAGGGCACCGCCACATTCTCCAAAGCCGTCATCGTGGGCATCAGATGAAAGGACTGGAACACCACCCCCATCTTCCCGCGCCGGAAGCGCGCCAGCCCGTCCTCGTCCATCGCCGTCAGGTCGTGGCCCAAGGCGCGCACCTCGCCCCCCGTGGCCCGCTCCAAGCCCCCCATCAGCATCAGAAGCGACGACTTCCCCGATCCCGACGGCCCCACCAGCCCCACCGTCTCGCCCGCATGAACTTCCAGTGATATGCCTTTCAGGATATCGACCGGCCCCGCATTTCCAGCCAAAGTCAACCGCACATCCTTCAGCGCCAGAACCGTATCCGCCATGAAAATCGCCTTCCAACTGTCCAAAGCCAGATATGGCGCGCGCCGCAGGCTGCGCAACATCACATTGGCGTTGGCCCTCTGCCTCCCCGCCGCCGCGCAGGCAGAAACCACCATCGTGGCGCTGGGCGACAGCCTCACCGCAGGCTACGGCCTGCCCGAAGGTGACGGCCTCGTTCCCCAGATGCAAGCTTGGCTCACCGCCCAAGGGTCAGACATCACCCTCATCAATGCAGGCGTCTCCGGCGACACCTCGGCGGGCGGCCTCTCCCGCCTCGACTGGTCGCTGACCCCCGAAACCGACGCCCTCATCGTCACCTTGGGCGGCAACGACCTCCTGCGCGGCATCCAGCCATCCGAAACCCGCAGCAACATCGACAGTATCGTGAAACAGGCGACCGAGCGCGGCCTGAAAGTCCTGATCGTCCCGATGGAGGCGCCCGGCAATTTCGGCCCCGACTACAAGGCCGACTTCGACGCCCTCTACCCCGCCATCGCCACCACCCACGGCGCGGCCATCACCCAACCCTTCTTCCGCCTCCTCGCCCCCGACGCCACCGACCCGGGCCAGATCGCGGCCTTCATGCAACCCGACGGCCTGCACCCCAACAAGGACGGCGTGGCCGAAATCGTCGCCCGCCTCGGCCCCGCCGTGCTGGACCTCGCCAAGCCCACCCCCTGAACGCCGGGCAAGCCCCCCGGCTTCATCTCGGCCCAAATGCCCCGGGGGTCCGGGGGCAGCGCCCCCGGCGGCCTCCACCCGCCCCCCCCCCCCACAACCCCCTTGCAACTCCCCCGCCCGCGTCCGATGACTCGGCGCACGACCGGAGCGCGCCCATGTCCCTCATCCCCGCCCTGAAAACCCTGCTCGGTGACGCACACGTCCTCACCGGCCCCGACACCGCGCGCTACGCCCGTGACTGGATGGGCACCTACGAAGGCATCCCCCTCGCCGTCGCCCGCCCCGCCAACACCGCCGAAGTGGCCGCCACCGTCAAACTCGCCGCCGACCACGGCATCCCCGTCATCCCCGTCTCCGGCAACACGGGCCTCACGGGGGCCACCTACACCGAAGGTGGCCTGCTGCTGTCCACCGAACGCCTGAACCGTATCCGCGAGATCCGCCCCGCCTCGCGCATCGCCATCGTCGAGGCAGGCGTCATCCTCTCCACCCTCCACGACGCCGCAGAAACCCACGGCCTCTACTTCCCGCTCTGGTTCGGCGCGCGCGGCTCCGCCATGATCGGCGGCGTGCTCTCCACCAATGCAGGCGGCTCCAACGTCCTGCGCTACGGCTCCACCCGCGCGCTCTGTCTGGGGCTCGAAGTCGTCCTCCCCGACGGCCGCATCCTCGACCTCATGTCGGAACTCCACAAGGACAACTCCGGCTACGACCTGAAAAACCTTTTCATCGGTGCCGAGGGCACGCTCGGCATCATAACCGCCGCCGTGATGAAACTCGTCCCCGCCCCCCTTGCCCATGCCACCGCCACGCTGGCCGTCCGCTCTCTCCCCGACGCGCTCACGCTCCTCAACCGCCTTCAGGCCGCGACCGGAGGGTTGGTGGAAGCCTTCGAATACATGCCCGCCGATTACATGCGCCGCCTCGTCGCCATCCGCCCCGACATCGGCCGCCCCTTCGCCACCCCCCATGACACGACGATCCTCGTCGAACTCGCCGCCACCGCGCCCGCCCTTGCCACCCCCGCGCCCGACGGCACCGTCCCGCTGGCCGACCTGCTCGAATCCACCCTTGCCGACCTCATGGAAGACGGCCTCGTCCTCGACGCCACCATCGCCCGCTCCACCGCCCAGCGCAGCGCCATGTGGGCGCGGCGCGAGGCGGCGGCAGAAATCGGCGCCGCCGTCAAACCCATGATCGACAGCGACATCGCCGTCCCGCTGGACAAGGTTGCCACCTTCCTCGACCGCATCACCCCCCGCCTCGCCACCATCGCTCCGGGGGCCGATACCGTGACCGTGGCCCATCTGGGCGACGGCAACCTTCATTTCTCGGTCTATCCGGGCGACCCGTCGAAAGACCTCTACGACCGCGTCATCACCGCGATCGAGGATATCGTGCAGGACCTCGGCGGCTCCTTCTCGGCCGAACACGGGGTGGGTCTGTCCAAGCTCAACTCCATGTCCCGCCGCAAGGACCCCGTCGCGCTCGACCTCATGCGGACGATCAAATCCGCCATCGACCCCGCAGGCCTGATGAACCCCGGCAAGGTGATCCCCCCGAAAGACGCCAGAAAATGACCACCCTCGCCGTGCTGCGCGACCCGACCCTGCGGCTCATCGCATGGGCGCTCCTGCTGATGGGGGCGCTCAATGCCTCGGTCTATCCCTACCAGTCGCTGGTGGGGATCGAACGCATCGGCCTGTCCGAACCCGCCTTCGCGCTCATCCTCGTCGCGGCCTCTGCCGTCTCGGTCAGCGCCTCGGTCCTTCTGGGCATCCTGTCGGATCAGAAGGCAAACCGCCGCCGCATCGCGCTGTTCACCGCCACCTCGGGCGCCACGGGCGTGGGGCTCATGCTGGTCGCCCCCTCGCCTCTCACCTTCACGCTCTGCCACGGGCTGCTCTTCCCCGTCGCCTCCTCGCTCTACGGACAGCTCTTCGCGCTGGCCCGCCTCGCCCGTTCCGACGACGGCGCTGCGCGCGACGCGATCCTGTCCACCATCCGCGCGGCCATGTCGGTCAGCTTCCTTGCCATGCTGGTCTTCTGGACCTTCGCCTTCGGCCGGGGTCTGGATGTCACCGCCGTCTACCTCTCGGCCACCCTCGCCGCCGTGGCTCTGACCACGCTGCTCGCACTGAAATGGCCCAAGGACGGCACGACCGCATGGGACGACCGCCCCTCCGGCCTCAACTTCACCCGCGCCATGGCCGAGATCGCCTCGCCCCCGATCCTCATCCGCCTCCTCCTGCTCGGGGCCATCGCCTCGGCAGGGAACCTCTACATGATCCTCACCTCGCTGGTGTTCGAGGCCTCGCCCACCCGCGATTCCGGCACCACCGCGCTCTATATCGGCCTCGTCGCGGGGTGGGAGGTGCCCTTCATGCTCCTCCTTCCCCTCATCACCCACCGCTTGCGCCGCTCCACCCTGATCGCGGGCGGAACGCTGCTCTATGTCGCCCACCTCGCCCTGATGCCCGTGCTGACCGAAAGCGCGTGGCTCTGGCTCCTCCCCCTGCTCGCGGGGCTCGGCGGTACGGCGATCCTGACCCTGCCCATCGCCTATTATCAGGACCTGCTTGCCGGACGCCCCGGCACGGCGGGGGCGATGCTGGCGCTGCAACGGCTGGTGTCGGAACTGCTGGCCGCCTTCGCCTTCGCGGCGGGCAGCTTCTTCGGCAGCTACACCGCCACGGCCTTCCTCGGTGCAGGCGTGGCGGTCACGGGCGCGCTGGCGCTGCTGTGGATCGACCGCAACCGCACCTGACCGGACCGCGATTTTTCTGGCGAAAAATCCCGCCCCCGAATGTTCTGGCGAACATTCCCCAACCCTTGCGCCCCGAATTTTCGCCAGAAAATTCGCCCGCAAAATTCTTCGCAGATGAATTTTGCCCTATCGCCAGCTGAAGAACCCCGCAGGCGCGCGTCCCAGCAGCTCCTCCGCCAGATCGCGCCCCAGCGCCGCCGCATCCGCGACCCCGCCCCGCCGCTCGCCCGTGATGGACTCGCTGCCATCGGGCCGCAGGATTTCCCCCCGCAGCCAAAGCCCGTTCCCCTCGATCACCGCAAGCCCCGCAATCGGCGTCTCGCAGGATCCATCCAGCCGCGCCAGCATGCCCCGCTCGGCGGCCAGCCGCACACCCGTCGGCCCGTCATGGATCGCCGCCAGCATCCATTCCACCCGCGCATCCGCCGCGCGCCGCTCCACCCCGATCGCGCCTTGGGCGACCGCAGGCAGCATCTCTTCCGGGGCAATGGCCCCCCGCGCCACATGCGCCATGCCCAGCCGGTTCAAGCCCGCCATGGCAAGGAAGGTGGCCACCGCCACCCCGTCCTCCAGCTTCCTCATCCGCGTCTGCACATTGCCGCGGAACTCCACCAGCCGCAGGTCCGGCCGCCGCAGTGCCAGTTGCGCCCGCCGCCGCAAGCTTGACGACCCCACCACCGCCCCCTGCGGCAGATCGGCCAGCGAGGCGACCGTGGGCGACACGAACCCGTCGCGCACATCCTCGCGCGGCAGAAAGCAGTCGAGGATCAACCCGTCCGGCTGCACCGTCGGCATGTCCTTCATCGAATGGACGGCAATATCGATGCCGCCGTCGATCAGCGCCTCCTCGATCTCGCGCGTGAACAGCCCCTTGCCGCCGATCTCCTTCAACGGCTTGTCCAGAATCTGGTCGCCCGTCACCTTGATCACCACGATCTCGAACGCATCCTCGGGCAGCGCGAAAGCCGCCATCAGGCAACGCCGCACCTCATGCGCCTGCCAGAGCGCAAGGGGCGAACCACGGGTTCCGATCTTCAACGGCTGGGCGGGATGGGGAAGCGGATATGTCATAGGGGAAGGCATACAACTGTCACGCAAACCTGACAACTCTTGACAAGACCCCGCCACAAGCGGACGCATGGGGCATGACGCAAGTCCACTTCATCCTCGCGCAACGGCAGGTTCCGGCCCGTGGCCCAAGCCACGGGCCGCGCACGACCCGCCCCCTCGGGTCGTGCGCCACAGTCGCCCGCCCCGGCGGATCATGCGCGGCCCTACCGGCGGGACTGCGAAACGCTCCACAGGAGCCTTTCGCAGCCCCTCGCACATCAACCCCGCTATCCTGCACCGCCTCGCGCTCCCTGCTCCCCACGAAAGCCACCCCATGACCCAGCCCGAAAAGACCATCCTGCGCGCCCTTGCAGGCGAAACCCTGCCCACGCCCCCGATCTGGATGATGCGTCAGGCGGGCCGCTACCTGCCCGAATACCGCGCCACCCGCGCGCAGGCGGGGGATTTCCTGTCGCTCTGCTACAATCCCGACCTCGCCGCCGAAGTCACCTTGCAACCGATCCGCCGCTACGGCTTCGACGCGGCGATCCTCTTCGCCGACATCCTGCTCTTGCCGCAGGCGCTGGGTCCGGAACTCTGGTTCGAAACCGGCGAAGGCCCGCGCATGCAGACCACCACCACGATGGATCAGGTGCGCGCCCTGAAACCGACCCACGCCATCCACGACACCCTCTCGCCCGTCTACGAAACCGTCCGCATCCTGTCGCGCGAACTCCCGCGCGAGACAACGCTCATCGGCTTTGCGGGTGCCCCCTGGACCGTCGCCACCTACATGATCGCGGGCCGCGGCAGCAAAGACCAGGGCGCCGCCCACGCGCTGAAAAACACCGACCGCGCCACCTTCACCGCCCTCATCGACCGCATTACCGAGGCCACCGTCGAATACCTCTCGGCGCAGGTCGAGGCCGGGGCCGAAGTCGTCAAACTCTTCGACTCATGGGCCGGATCGCTCAAAGGTCAGGATTTCGAGGATTTCGCCGTCGCCCCCGCCGCGAAGATCATCGCCGCGATGAAGGCCCGCCACCCCGGCCTGCCCGTCATCGCCTTCCCGCGCGAGGCTGGCGCGGGCTACATCGGCTTCGCCGCCAAGACGGGCGCCGATTGCGTGGCGCTCGACAATTCCATCACCCCCGAATGGGGCGCGGCCAATGTCCAGACCACGGGCTGCGTGCAAGGCAACCTCGCCCCCGAACACATGGTCACAGGGGGCGAGGCGCTGGTGCGCGAAACCCGCCGCGTGGTCGAAGCCTTCCGCAAGGGGCCGCATATCTTCAACCTCGGCCACGGCATCACGCCCGATGCCAACCCCGACAACGTACAACTGATGATCGACACAGTGCGCGGGGCCTGACCCCGCCACCTTGCCGCCCGACGGCCCAAGGCATAGGCTGGACCCGAAGGGAACAGCCATGCCACCCCCCGCCATCCTCGAAACCGTGCTCTACGCCGCAGACCCCGATGCCTGCGCGGATTTCTACATCCGCCTCTTCGGCTTTGCCGACCAGCGCCGGGTCAAGGGCCGCTTCGCCTTCCTGCGCGGGGAAACCCAGATGCTGCTGATCTTCAACCCCGGCCCCTCCTCCGACCCCGCCCGGCAATCGGGCATCCCCGCCCACGGCGCGCATGGCCCCGGCCATATCTGCTTCCGCGCCGAAGGTCCCGGCGACCTCGCCCGCTGGCGCGCCCGGCTGACATCGCTCGCCATCCCCCTCGAACACGAACACGACTGGCCGGGCGGCGGCCGGTCGCTCTACCTCCGCGACCCCGCAGGCAACTCCGTCGAAATCGCCGAGGCCCGCATCTGGGGGCTGGAATGACGCTTCCCCTCTGGGTCTGGGCCACGCTCATGGGTGCCATCGCCCAGACCGGCCGCAACGCCACGCAGGCGGGGCTGACCGCGGCCATCGGCACCGCAGGCGCGACGCAGGTCCGCTTCCTCTTCGGCCTGCCCTTCGCGCTGCTCTTCCTTGCCGGACACAGCGCATGGACCGGCAGCACCCCTGCCCTGCCCGGCCCCGCCACGCTGGGCTGGACCCTGCTCGGGGCATGGGCGCAGATCGCGGGAACCGCACTGATGCTCCTCCTGATGAAGGACCAGTCCTTCGGCGTCGCCACCGCATGGCTCAAGACCGAACCCGTCCTCGTGGCCCTGCTGGGTGCGGCGCTGCTGGGCGACGCGCTCACCCCCGGCATTCTTGCCGCCATCGCCATCGCCACGGCGGGCGTGCTGATCCTGTCGGTGAGACCCGGCCCTGCGATCGGCAGCCTCTTCCAGTCGCGCCCCGCCGCGCTTGGCCTCTTGTCAGGGCTGGGCTACGGCCTTGCCGCCATCGGCTTCCGGGGCGGAATCACCACCCTGCCGGCTGGCAGCTTCCTGACCCGCGCGCTCACGACCCTCGCGCTGGCACTGGCGATCCAGACCGCCACGCTGCTCCTCTGGCTTGCCCTCTTCGACCGTGCCGCGCTCAGGGGCTCGTTCCGCGTCTGGCGCACGTCGCTTGCCGCGGGCTTTCTCGGCGCCTTCGCCTCGGCCTGCTGGTTCACCGGCTTCTCGCTGACCACCGCCGCCAATGTCCGCACGCTGGCCCTGGTCGAGGTGCCGCTGGCCCAGCTCGTCGCCCGCCTGCATTTCCGCCAAGGCACAACCGCGCGCCAATATGTCGGCATGGCGACGATCCTCGCAGGCGTCGCGGCCCTGCTCTGGCAACAGGGGTGACCCGCAGGCCGGGCAATACCCGACCTACGCCGCAACCAACCCCCGCAGCACGGCCAACGCCGCCTGCCCGTCCGCATCATCGCCCGCGACAAAGACCGCGACCGTGCCGACCATCCCCAGCTTCGCCTGCATCGCGGGACGGATCGTCAGGACGAAGCCTTCGGCGGTGAACTCCACCCTCTCCACCGCATCCTTCGCGGCAAAGATGTCATCCGACACCTCCAGATACAGCCCTTTGCGATCCCCGGGACGCCCCTCGAAGATCACATAGCCATCCTCGGGGTCCTCGCTCGCGGCAAAGCCCACGGCGTGATCGCCGCCCTCGGTGTCGGTCCAGAAGGCCCGCGCCCTGATCTCGATATCCGCCGCCATTCCCGCGTCCCTTCCAAAACCCCGCGCCCCTCTACAGGCGCGCGCGGGTCAAGTCCACTTGGCAATCGGCGGCAGGCTCATCAGCACGGCATTGGCATCGTGCCCCGTCTCCAGCCCGAACTTCGTGCCGCGGTCGTAGACAAGGTTGTATTCCGCATAAAGCCCGCGATGGACCAGCTGCGCCTCGCGGTCGGCCTCGGTCCATGCCGAGCCCACGCGCCGCTCGGTCACCGGAACGAAGGCGGGCAGGAAATGCCGCCCCACCTCCTGCGTAAAGGCGAAATCCGCCTCCCAGCTATCGCCCCCCGCGCCGCCGGTGTTCAGGTCGTCATAGAAGATGCCGCCCACCCCCCGCGCCCGTCCGCGATGGGGGACAAAGAAATACTCGTCCGCCCAGGCCTTGAACTTCGGGTAATAGCCCGCATCGTGCAGGTCGCAGGCCGCCTGCATCTGCCCGTGAAAATGCGCCGTATCCTCGGCATATTCGATCGCCGGATTCAGGTCCGCCCCGCCCCCGAACCACCAGGCATGCGGCGTCCAGAACATCCGCGTGTTCATATGCACCGCCGGACAATGCGGGTTGACCATATGCGCCACCAGCGAAATCCCCGACGCCCAGAAGCGCGGATCGCGGTCCATCCCCGGCACGCCCCGCGCCGCCATGGCCTTCTGAGCCCGCTCGCCCAGCGTGCCATGCACCTCTGAGACGTTGACGCCCACCTTCTCGAACACGCGGCCCCCGCGCATCACGCTCATCAACCCGCCGCCGCCATCCGCGCGCACCGTCGGCGTCACCTCGAACCGGCCCGGCATGCCCTGACCGTGGCGGTCCTCCAACCCCTCGAAGGCCGCGACGATCTGGTCGCGCAACTCTCGGAACCAGGCGGCGGCACGCGCCTTGCGGGCATCGAACAGGTCGGTCATCTGTCTCTCCAGGTTTACACTTTCCCTGCCTAGCACCTTGGAACCCGTCTCGCCAACATGGCATTTGGCATCACCCCGCCCCCGCGCTATCACGGGGCATTGCCGTTGACCGAGGTTCCCATGCGCCGCCTTCTCTTCGCCCCGCTCCTGATCCTGACCGCCTGCGGCACCCCGCAGGAGCAGTGCATCAACCGCAACACCCGCGACCTGCGCACGATCCAGAAACTGGTGGACGAGACGCAGGGAAACATCGCCCGCGGCTACGCGATCGAGGAATATACCGTCTACGTCCCCGTCTGGCAGGTCTGCGAGGTGCAGCAACCCGTCACCGCAGGCCAACCCGCCCCGCCCCCGCGCTATTGCTTCGAGCCTGAACCCCAGACCAAAACCCGCCCCAAGGCCATCGACCTGCGCGCCGAAGGGGCCAAGCTCGACAGCCTGCTGGAACGCCGCGACCAGCTTGCCCGCGCGGCAGAAGGCGTCATCGCCCAGTGCAAGGCGCAATACCCTGAGTGATTGCCCCCTGATCTCCGGCTCCGACGGGCAGGGCACCGCACCGCGCTCTGCCCGACCAACCCTTGCGGCCTGTCAGAACGTCGGCGCCGATACCACATCCAGCAGCCCCCGCCCGCCATCCAGCGTCAGGACCTGCCCCGTCATGAACCCCGACGCGTCCGAGCACAGGAAATGCGCCGCCTCCGCCACCTCGTCCGCACTGGCGATGCGGCCCAGCGGCGTGCCCGCCTCCACCACGTCGCGCCAGTCGGGATTCTCGCGCAGCGCGCCCTGCAACGACGCGCTCATGACAGATGCAAAGGACACCGCATTGACCCGGATCCCCTTGGGCGCCAGCGCCACCGCCAGCGACCGCGTCATCTGCTCCACCGCGGCCGAACTGATGGAATAGCCCAAGAGTGTCGGCTGCGTCCGCACGGCGGCCAGCGACGACAGGTTGACGATCGACCCGATCATCCCCTCGGCCCCCGTCTTTTCCGCCTTCTGGATCATCCGCTTCGCCGTCATCTGGCTCAGTCTCAGGCTGGTCAGCAGGTTCTGCTCCAGCAACTGCTCCACCGCATCCGCCTCGGGGTCCAGCGCATCGGACAGCGCGCATTGGCGGCTGGCATTCACAAGGATGTCGATCCGGTCAAAGGCATCCACCGTGGCCGACAGCAGATTGGCGATGGTCAGCTTCTGCCGCAGATCGCCCGCGAACATCCTGACCGGCCCCTCGGCGCGCGATTCCTCGCCCACCTCGTCCTCCAGCCGCGCCTCGTCGATATCGGCGAACATCACATTCGCCCCCTTGTCCACAAAGTGCCGCGCAATGGCCAGTCCGATGCCATTGGCCGCCCCCGTGACGATGGCCGTCTTGCCCGAAATCGAAAACGACATGGATATCCCCCTCAGCGCGTCCGCACCGGATAGGCGGCCCGCGTGACCCGAAAGGCGGCATCGCCGCCAATCTCCTGAACCTCGCGGAACAGCGTCCCCAAGGCGCGATCATAAGGCAGGTGGCGGTTCGCGACCATCCACAACACGCCATCCGGCGCAAGTCCGCGCGCCGCCGCCGCGATGAAGGCCAGACCCAGCGCAGGGTCCGCATCGCGGCCCTGATGGAAGGGCGGGTTCATCACCACATGCTCCATCAGCTTGGGCAGCCGGAACGTCGTCGCATCGGCCCAGTGGAACTGCGCCCGCGCATCCGCCACATTGTCCCGCGCACAATCCAGCGCATCCGCCTCCGCCTCGACCAGATGGCATTCCTTCACACCGTCCCGCGCCAGCACGGCCCGCGCCAGATAGCCCCAGCCCGCACCCAGATCGGCCACCTTGCCCTTCATCTCGGCCGGCAACGCAGCGGCCAGCAGGGCCGATCCGCGATCCACCCCGTCCGCGCTGAACACCCCCGCCACGGTGCGGAACCCCTCGACCTCGACCGGCGCCGCGGCCCAACCCGCCAGCCCCGCGCCCGCCGGAAAGACCGCGATCTTGCCATGCGCCTTGGACAGCGCCTCGGACAGCGCCACGCGCCCGCGCAACTCCTTCAGCACCGCGTCCACCCCGTCGGTCTTCTGCCCGTCCACCGCGACAGGCCCCCCCGCCACGACCAGCCCCGCCGCCTGCGCGATCAGCCCCCGCGCCTGCTCGCGCGACCGCGGCAGACAGACCACCGCCGCCGCATAATCCCCCTCCGCCGCCCGCACGGTGCGGAACCCCCGCCCCGCGAACCAGTCGAAATCGGGCCGGAACCCCGTCACCACCTCGACACGGTCCTTCGGCAACCCCGCCAGATCATCGCCAAGGCGCGGACGCAGGACGGCAACCCGCCCCTCGGCCGGAACGGGCAGCAATCCCCCCTCCAGCGCCATCTCCAATCGGGCAGACCGCATCGCTTCATCCCTTCGCAAACCGGCGCGCACCATAGGCGGGGCAAGGGCAAAGGCCAAGTCAGGGCGAAATCTGACGCAGATTTCGCGCCGTTTCCTGACGCAGGAAACGGCGCCCACCGCCAAACTCCGGAATTTGCGCCGCAGTCCGCCGCGTTCTCTGCGCCAGAAATCGCCCGCGCGACAAAGTAACTCCCGTCACTTCTGACGCAGGAAACGGCCCCCACCGCCAAAGCCCGGAATTTGCGCCAAATTCCGCCGCGATTTCTGCGTCAGAAATCGCCCGCGCGCCGAAGTGACCCCGTCACTCCTTCTCCATCGTGCATTGCAGCGGATGCTGGTGCCGGCGCGAGAAATCCATGACCTGCGCCACCTTCGTCTCGGCCACCTCGAAGGAAAAGACGCCCACCACCGCCAGCCCCTTCTTGTGGACCGTCAGCATGATGTCGAAGGCCTGCGCATGGCTCAGCCCGAAGAACCGCTCCAGCACATGCACCACGAATTCCATGGGCGTGTAATCGTCGTTCAGCAGCATTACCTTGTACATCGGCGGACGCTGCGTCTTGGCCTTGGTCTTGGTCAGCACGCCCGACTCGTTCCCCGGCCCGCGGGGCGTGTCGCTCATCATGATCGGCGTCAGGCTCACGGGATACGGGCTCCGCTGGTCGGTTGGGGATTCGGGATTGTCACCACGGCCAAGAATATAATCCAAACCGCCCCCGCGAAAAGGGGCATGGCGCAACCGCCCCCAACCACCTTGCGCCCCGCCCCCACGCAGGGCAAGCATCCGGCAGGGAGAAGCGACATGACCATCACCACCATCGGCTTCGACGCCGACGACACGCTCTGGCAGAACGAAGCCTTCTTCCGCCTCACGCAGGACCGCTTCACCGCCCTTCTGGCCGACCACGCCGAACCCGACCACCTGCACGACCGCCTCCTCGCCGCCGAGCGGCGCAACCTCGGCCATTACGGCTTCGGCGTCAAAGGCTTCACCCTCTCGATGATCGAAACCGCCATCGAAGTGACCGAAGGCCGCGTCCCCGCCGCCGTGATCGCCGAGATCATGGCCGCAGGGCGCGAGATGCTGGAACATCCCATCGAGCTGCTCCCCCATGCGCGCGAGGCGGTCGAACGGCTCGCCGACACCCACCGCGTGCTGCTGATCACAAAGGGCGACCTTCTGGATCAGGAACGCAAGCTTGCCCAGTCCGGCCTCGGCGACCTGTTCCACGGGGTGGAAATCGTGTCCAACAAGACCGCCCCCGTCTATGCCGCGATCTTCGCCCGCCACGGCGACGGGCCGGACCGCGCCCTGATGGTGGGCAACTCGCTCAAGTCCGATGTCATCCCCGTGATCGAGGCGGGCGGCTGGGGCGTCCACATCCCCCATGGCCTGACATGGGCGCTCGAACACGCCGATCCGCCGCAGGATCACCCCCGCTTCTGCGCGCTGGACCATCTGGGCGACCTGCCCGATCTTGTGTCGCGCCTTCGTTAACACACAATACCTAGCGCGCCCCCTTTGCGCGACCCATACCAAAGCATCACCACAGCAACACCCCGAAAGTCATTGAAATTCAGGGGTTTTCCGGTGCACCCCCCTGTGCTAGTCTCTGCACCAATCAAATAAGCCCCACAAAAAAACGGGGCGATCCTGAGGCAGGAACAAGGAACTGGCGACGTGGCATCGCTTTCGGGGCATATCGCCCGCCTTTTCACATTCTGGCTTGTCGCGGCCTTCGCTGCCGTCCTCGCCGCATCCCCCCTTCTGGCCGCACCCTATGCCGCCATCGTGATCGACGCCCGCTCGGGCGAGGTGTTCTATTCCGAAAACGCCGACACCCGCCTGCACCCTGCCTCGCTGACCAAGATGATGACGCTCTACATCGCCTTCGAGGAGATCGAGCGCGGCAACATCTCGCTCGATTCCATGGTCACGATCACCAAACACGCCGCAGCCCAGCCGCCCTCGCGCCTTGGCCTGCGGGCAGGCCAGAAGATCGCCCTGCGCTTCCTGATCCGCGCCGCCGCCATCAAATCTGCCAATGACGCCGCCACCGCCATCGGCGAATTCATCAGCGGGGACGAAGCCGCCTTCGCCAAGCGCATGACCCGCACCGCCAAGGCGCTCGGGATGGGCAAC
This sequence comes from Paragemmobacter amnigenus, assembly GCF_009908265.2. Lineage (GTDB taxonomy): Bacteria > Pseudomonadota > Alphaproteobacteria > Rhodobacterales > Rhodobacteraceae > Paragemmobacter > Paragemmobacter amnigenus. The sequence goes on from NZ_JAAATX020000003.1 coordinate 320,711, forward strand.
ACCACGTTCAAGAACGCCAATGGCCTCACCGCACAGGGCCACCTGTCCACCGCCCGCGACATGACGATCCTCGGGCGGCACCTGTTCTACGACTTCCCGCAATACTACAACCTCTTCTCCCGCCGCTCGGTCGATGCGGGCATGGCGACGGTGAACAACACCAACCGCCGCTTCCTCGATGCCTACGAAGGCGCCGACGGCATCAAGACCGGCTACACGGTGCCTGCGGGCTTCAACCTGACGGCCTCGGCCGAACGCGGCGGCAAGCGTCTGATCGCCACGATCTTCGGCGGCAAATCGACCGCCGACCGTAACGCCAAGATGATGAAACTCCTCGACCTCGGCTTCGGCAAGGCCCCGCGCAACGCCCCCGTCAACCCGCCGCAACCGCCCGCCTATCAGGGCGGGGACGAGATGCTGGTGGCCGATGCCGACCTGCCCGAAGTTTCCGACGGCGCGGGCAAGACCGTCCGCGCCTCGATGGAGATCACCACCTCGCCCCGCCCCGCCGCCCGTCCGGGCAGCGCGGCACCCGCCGCCGCCGCGCCGGAAGAAACCGTCGTCGCCGCGGCCGAGGCGGTGGATGCCATGCAATCGGGCATCGAAGGCGCGCTTGCCGCCGCGCTGGGGGCCGAAGCCCCCACCGCTCCCGCGACCGATCCCGCGCTTGACGCACAGGCCACCGAACTGGCCGCAGCCGCCGCCCCCGCCGCCGCTCTGGCCGTCGAAGGGGTGGAACTCGCCTCTGCCGCAACCCTGCCCGCAGGCGAAACCCTGCCTGATCAAGAGGCGCTGGCCGCCGCCCTCACCCAGGACCTGCCCCCGGCTGACGCGCCCGAGATCATCCCCTTCCAGGTCGTCTCTGCCGCCGGCACCGCCTCGCGCCCGCAAAAGCGCAACGCCCCGATCTATGACGATGCCGCCGCCCCCGCCGAAGGCGACGCCGAACCCGAAGTGGTGATTTCCGTCTCCACCTCCGGCGACCGGCACTGGGGCATCAATCTGGGCAGCTATGGCAGCAGCTACGATGCCGAACGGGCATTGCTGAAGCTGCAACTGGTGGAAAGCGCCACGCTGAACGGCTCGCTGCGCAAGGTCATGCCGCGCTCGGGCGGCTTCGACGCCACCTTCGTGGGGCTGACGCAGGATCAGGCCGACCTCGCCTGCCGCCGCCTGCAAGCCCGCGCCATCTCCTGCTTCACGATGGGCCCGTAGGGCGGGGTTCACCCCGCCACCGCGAAACGGCACCTGTCGCGCGCCCTCGCACCTGCGTAGGGCGGGGTTCACCCCGCCACCGCGCACCAACAAATTCCGGCCCATGCCCCAAGCACGCCCCGCGCGCGCCCTCGAACCTGCGTAGGGCGGGGTTCACCCCGCCGACCCCCGCCCCGCCGTCCGGACCTCCCGCCCCTCACGGCTTGGGCCGGTCGTCCCAATCCTTCGTCAGGATCCGGTTCGCATCCCCCTCGGGGTCGTCGAACTGCCGGTTCCGCATCGCCCAGAAGAACGCCGCCAACCCGATCCCGCCCAGAAACAGCGACACGGGGATCAGAAAGCCCAGAATCTCCATCCCCGCCCCCTATTTCAGCCGCAGCGCATTCAGCGATACCGTGATCGACGACAGCGACATCGCCGCCGCCGCTGCCAGCGGTGTCGCCATCCCGACCAGCGCCAGCGGAACCGCCACCACGTTATAGGCCGCCGACACCCCGAAATTCTCGACGATCCGGCGCGACGCCTGCCGCGCGATCCGCAGCGCATCCCCGATGGGCGCCATGTCCTGCCCCAGCAGAACGATGTCCGACGCCACCCGCGCCGCATCCAGCGCGCTTGCCGGCGATACCGACACATGCGCCGCCGCCAGCGCCGCCGTATCGTTCAACCCGTCCCCCACCATCAGGACGCGGCAGCCGTCGCGCGTCATGGCCGCGACCTCTGCCGCCTTCTCGGCGGGCAAGGCCCCCGCGCGCCATTCCGCAATCCCCAGCCGCTCTGCCAGCCCCGCCACGGCCCCCCGCGCATCGCCCGAGATCAACACAACCCGCAGCCCCTGCGCGCGCAGGCTCGCCACCGCCGCCTCGGCCCCCGGACGCAGGCTGTCGGCAAAGGTGAAGGCCCGCGCCGCCCCCTCGCCCGTGCACAGATAGGTCGCGGTCGCATCGACCGGTTCCGAACCGCACCATTCCGCCCGCCCCAGACGCACGCGACGGCCCTTCCAGACCCCCTCGACGCCATAGCCCGGAACCTCGCGCAACTCCTCCACCCGCGCAGGCCCGATCCCCGCAGCCCGCGCCCCGGCCACCAGCGCCAGCGCCAGCGGATGCGACGATGCACCCGCCAACGCCGCCGCCACCTCCACCGCCACGCGCGGATGGTCGGCAAGGTTCGTCACCTCCGGCGCGCCCATGGTCAGCGTGCCGGTCTTGTCGAAAACGACCGTATCCACCTCGGCCAGCCGCTCCAGCGCCGTGCCATGTTTGATAAGAAGACCCTTGCGGAACAGTTTTCCGCTCGCCGCCGTCACCACCGCAGGCACCGCCAGGCCCAGCGCACAGGGACAGGTGATGATCAGCACGGCGGCCGAGATATTGACGGCAAAGCGCAGATCGCCCCCCGTCTTCCACATCCAGAACCCGAAGGCGCTGAAGGACAGGATATGCACCAGCGGCGAATACCACTTCGCCGCCCGCTCGGCCAAGGACGTGTAGCGCGTCTTCGCACTCTCCGCGACGGCCACCAGATCGGCCATCCGGTGCAAGGACGACTCCCGCCCCGCCGCCGTGACCCGCACGACCAGCGGCCCCGTCAGGTTCACCTCCCCCGCCGAAACCACCGTATCGACACCGGCGAAGACCGGCAGGCTCTCCCCCGTCAGCAGCGACCGGTCCAGTTCCGACTGCCCCTCGACCACCACGCCATCCACCGGCATCCGCCCACCGGGCCGGACGCGGACCAGATCGCCTGCCACAACCTCGGCAATCGGCAGCACGACCTCCACGCCCAGGCGCAGCACACTCGCCCGCGGCACCTCCAGCGCCGCCAGCTCCTCTGCCGCCGACCGCGCCACGGCGCGCGTGCGATGGTCCAGATATCGCCCCGCCAGCAGGAAGAAGGACAGCATCACCGCCGCATCGAAATAGGCGTGATGCCCGCTGTTCCACGTCTCGAACAACGAAATCGACGACGCAAGGATCAGCGCCAGCGAAATCGGCACATCCATCCCCAGCCGCCCCACGCGCAAGGATGCCCATGCGCTCTTGAAAAACGGCTGCCCCGCGAAAATGACCGTGGGCAGCGCGATGGCCGCCGAAATCCAGTGAAACAGGTCGCGTGTCGCATCCTCGGCCCCCGACCAGACGGCAACCGACAGCAGCATCACGTTCATCATCGAAAAGAACGCCACGCCCAGCCGCATCAGCAGGTCGCGCCCCTGCCGGTCCGTCTCGGTCGCGCTCAGAAGGCCGGGGTCCAGCTCATGCGCCTCATACCCCACGCCCTTCAGCACCCCGATCAGCGCATCCGCCGTCACGCCCGCATCGGCATCGACCGACACCCGCCGCAGCGTCAGGTTCACCCGCGCACTCTTCACCCCCGGCACCGCCTGAACCGCCTGCTCCACCGTGGAAATGCAGGCCGCGCAATGCGCCGTGGGCAGGGACAGCATCAGCCGCGCATCCCGCGCCGACGACGCCGCCGCGATGCTCTCCGCACTCGGCGCCGCCACGCAGGCCGGACAGGCCGAAGCGGTGACATGCTCGTTCAACAGCGGCGCCGACAGCGACATGGCCTACCCCTGCACCTGATCCATCACGAACAGCTCCAGCCGCTGGCGGAACTTCGTCCCGTCTGGTGCCTCGGCCTCGACCTTCAGCATCCACTTGCCCCGCGCCAGCGCGACATCCGCCTCCCACACCCCCGCCACACGGGCGAAATCGGGCAGCATGTCATCCTTCGTCTCGGTCGCGCGCCCGACCAGAACATCCATCCGCCGCACCGCCGCGGGCAGCCCCTCGGCATCCGTCACCGACAGCGTCAGCTTGCCCCCGCGATACTCCGGCGTGACGGTCCAGCCCAGCGCCTCCTGCGCCTTGCGCTCGGCATCGAAGGTCTGGCTGGCGATATAGCCATTCGCCACCTCGAGCCCCGGAAAGGTCCGCACCGCCTGCACCGCCAGCACCAGATTCACCCCGATGATGATGGAAAACGCCCCGACCGTGATGGCCAGCACATGACGCCCCTTCAGCTCTGCCATCTCACTCACCCTTTCCGTTGAAGACCGTGTCATGATGCACGCGGTCCTTGCCTTCGGTATCGGCCACCCACAGCCGCAACTCGGTCCGGTCCGCAAGCGCCGCCTGCGATCCCGGCGCGGCCTCGACATAGACCCGCTGCTGCAGGGTCTCGTTCGCAGGCACCCGCACCAGCGCGTCGGGCGTGCCCTCCAGCTTCAGCACAAGCCCCGCCTCCGACGTGGCCGATATGCTGAACCACGCGTCATCCCCCGTCTTGTTGCGCAACCGCAGGTCATAGGTGTTGCGGATCGTGCCATCCGACAGCGTCACAAAGGTCGGGTTCCGCACCGGCGTCACGTTCACGTCGATATCCGACCGCAGGAACAGCGCCACGACCAGCGCGATCCCCACCCCGCCCCACAGCACCGTGTAGATGACCGTCCGCAGGCGGAACACATGGCTCCACACGCTTTTGGGCGCCTTGCCCTCGCGTTCCCGCACCTCGTCGGTCAGGGCAAGATAGCCGATCAGGTCGCGCGGCTTGCCGATCTTGTCCATCATGTCGTTGCAGGCATCGATGCACAGCCCGCAGGTGATGCAGGCCAGTTGCTGGCCGTTCCGGATGTCGATCCCCATCGGGCAGACGTTCACGCAGGCCTTGCAGTCGATGCAGTCGCCATTGCCCGCCACATCCTGCTTGCCCCGCGGCTCGCCCCGCCATTCGCGATAGGCGATCGTGATCGTATCCTCGTCCATCATCGCCGCCTGGATGCGCGGCCAGGGGCAGGCATAGATGCACATCTGCTCCCGCGCGAACCCGCCAAAGGCAAAGGTCGTGGCCGTCAGGATCAGCATCGTCGTATAGGCGATGGGATGGGCCTGCCCCGTCACCAGATCGACCGCCAGCGTCGGCGCATCGGTGAAATAGAAGATCCACGCCCCGCCCGTCGCCAGCCCGATCAGGAACCAGATCGCCCATTTGGCCAGCCGCTTCCTGATCTTCTCGCCATCCCAGCGCTGCCGGTGCAGGCGGATGCGCGCGTTACGGTCCCCCTCGACCCAGCGTTCGACAAGGATGAACAGGTCCGTCCACACGGTCTGCGGGCAGGCATAGCCGCACCAGACCCGCCCCGCGGCGGATGTGAACAGGAACAGCCCCAGCCCCGCCATGATCAGAAGGCCGGCCACGAAATAGAATTCATGCGGCCAGATCTCGATCATGAAGAAAAAGAACCGCCGGTTCGCCATGTCGATCAGCACCGCCTGATCCGGCAGGTTCGGCCCCCGGTCCCAGCGCAGCCACGGCGTCAGGTAGTAGATGCCCAGCGTCACCGCCATGATCCACCACTTCATCGTGCGGAAACTGCCCTTCACGCGGCGCGGAAAGATCGGCTCGCGCGCGGCATAAAGGCTCTGCGGTTCGGTATCGGGACTGCTCACGGAAAGGCTCCAGGGATTCGGATCGCCCCACCTATCCGCCGCGGGGGCCGCCGCCACCTTGACATGCATCAAACCGGCATCCGCGATGCAGCTTTGTCGCACCCGCAGGACGGGCAATAGTGCCCATCCTGCCCGGCTACTCGCCCAACGCAGCCACGACCAGATCCGGATGGCGTGCGATGACCGCCACATAGGCCATGGCGAAATCCGGCGGTGTCGCCCGCGCCTGTTCCCAGTCGCGCAATGTTCCCGGCGGGACCTTGAACCGCCGCGCAAATTCCACCTGCGACAGCCCCAACCCCTCACGCGTCCGCCGGATCAACCGCGCACGCAGCGCCCGCTCCATCGCTCGCGCCGAAACCTCGAAATCCTCCGCGTCCGAAGGATCAGGGTCCAGAATGATAGGCTCGGTCTTCACCCGCATTGCTCCTTCGTACCGAAATGAACCTCGGCTTTCCGTTCCGCCAGACGAAGACCGCCGTGAACAGACGCCGCTCGACAAGGCCAATGATCTTGAACCGCTCCTCGCCATCCACGTCCCGGATCGAGGGGATGATCAGGTGGTCAGGATCGCCGAAGACCCGCGCACCGAATGCAAGCGACAGACCGTGCTTTTCACGGTTCACCGCATCTTTCACAGGATCGAAATCACTGGTCACGATCTCTATATACGGAAATCCCGTATATGGATCAACCACCCCGCAAAAACAAAAGCGGGGCCTCTCGACCCCGCAGTCGGCAATCCGGACACCGGCACCCCCAGGAAACGCGCGAACAGGTGGGGTGCCGGTGCCCTTCCCGGCGGCGGACCGCCGGGAATTCCGCTTTACTCGCCACCCCCGCGGGAATGGACATAGGCCGCGACCGCACGGATCTCGTCCTCGGTCAGGCGTCCGGCCCATGCGGGCATCACGCCAAAGCGCGCATAGGCGACCGATTCCTTCACCTTCTCGCGCGACCCGCCATAAAGCCAGATCGCGTCCGTCAGGTTCGGCGCGCCCTGCGTGCGGTCGCCGGTCCCTGCGTCGCCATGGCAGGCGGCGCAGTTGTCGGCAAAGAGCGTGGCCCCCTCGGTGGCCAGCGCGGCATCATGCTCCTGACCGGAAATGGCCAGCACATGTTCCACCACCGCGCCGATCTGGGCATCGTCCAGCAGGCCATCCGCGCCGAATTTCGGCATCTCGGAATAGCGCGCGTCCGCATCGGTCGTGTTGCGGATGCCGTGGGTGATCGTCAGGTGGATATCCTCGATCGTGCCACCCCACAGCCAGTCGTCATCCAGCAGGCTGGGATAGCCCTTGCCCTCGACCCCTGCCGCGCCCGACCCGTGGCACTGGGCGCAATAGGTCTTGAACACCGCGCCCCCCGCCGGTTCGGCAAAGGCCATCAGCGCCTGATCCGACGGGATGGACGCCAGCGGCGCCGCGACCAGCTGCGCCTTGATGTCGGCATTGGCCGCATCGAACCGCTCGATCTCGGCGGCCACATCGGCCCGCGTGCTGGCCCCCAGAACGCCCGGAGTCGCCCCGGAAATCAGTGGCCATGCCGGATAGGCGACCGTATAGCCGATGCCCCAGACGATGGTGGCGTAGAACACCCAGACCCACCAGCGCGGCAGCGGGTTGTTCAGCTCCTCGATCCCGTCCCAGCTATGGCCGGTCGTGCCGACCTGCTCGCCGGGCTTTTTCGTGACTTGCTTGGCGCACATCTCACGCCTCCTTCTGGCCGCGGGCAGGGGCGCGGGACAGCCCGCGCCCGGCATCGCCAGCCGGTTTCGTGTCGTTACGGAAAATCGACTTCGCGGCATCCTCGTGCAGGCGCGTGCTGCCGGGCCGCCAGGCCCAGAACACCACCCCCAGGAAGATCAGCGTTAGCGCCACCAGCGCCCAGCTGTCCGCGAATTCCCTCAGCAGACCATAGGTATCCATCTGCGCCCCCTTACCGGCTCGCATCCGGCGTGAAGGTCGAGAAGTCGACCATCGTGCCCAGCACCTGCAGATAGGCGATCAGCGCGTCCATCTCGGTCAACTGCGGCTGCCCGTCAAAGTTCGACACATTGGCCTTGGCATACCGCTCCTGCAGCCCCGCATAATCGCTGTTCGGGTCCGCCTGCGCCGTGAAGTCCGCCACCGCGTTCTCCATCATCGCGTCGTCATAGGGCACGCCGACGATGCGGTGGGTTCCCATGACGTCCTGGATGTAGCGCCCGTCGATCTCGGCATTCATCAGATAGCCATACTTCGGCATCACCGATTCCGGCACGACCGACTGCGGGTCCGTCAGGTGGTCCACATGCCACGCGTCCGAATACCGCCCGCCGACCCGCGCCAGATCCGGCCCCGTCCGCTTCGACCCCCACTGGAACGGGTGGTCATACTGCGACTCGGCCGCCAGCGAGTAATGGCCATAGCGTTCGACCTCGTCCCGCATCGGGCGGATCATCTGGCTGTGGCAGACATAGCAGCCCTCGCGGATATAGATGTCCCGCCCCGCCAGCTCCAGCGGCGTGTAGGGGCGCACCCCTTCCACGTCCTCGATCGTGTTCTCCAGATAGAAGAGCGGCACGATCTGCACGATCCCCCCGATGGTGACGACCAGAAGGCTCAGCACCATCAGAAGCGTCGCGTGGGTTTCGATTGCCTTGTGCTTGTCAAGAAAAGCCATTTGCCCTGCCTCCGGTCATTCAGCAGGGACGGCCGATCCGGCACCGGCCCGGGCGGGCTGGGCGCGGACGGTCATCCACAGGTTGTAGCACATGATGATCGCACCGGCGAGGAACATGACCCCGCCCAGCCCGCGCACCACATACATCGGGAACTTCGCGGCCACCGTGTCGGCAAAGGCGTTCACGAGGAACCCGTTCGCATCCACTTCGCGCCACATCAGGCCTTCCATGATCCCCGTGACCCACATGGCCGAGGCGTAAAGGACGATCCCGATCGTCGCGAGCCAGAAGTGCCAGGAGACAAGGCTCAGGCTATACAGCCGCTCGCGGTTCCACAGACGCGGAACAAGGAAATACAGCGCCCCGAAGGTGATCATCCCGTTCCAGCCCAGCGCGCCCGAATGCACGTGCCCGATGGTCCAGTCCGTATAGTGGCTCAGCGAGTTCACCGCCTTGATGGACATCATCGGTCCCTCGAAGGTCGACATGCCGTAGAAACCGACCGACACCACCATCATCCGGATGATCGGGTCCGTCCGCAGCTTGTCCCATGCGCCCGACAGCGTCATCAGCCCGTTGATCATGCCACCCCAGGACGGCATCCACAGGATGACCGAGAACACCATGCCCAGCGTCGATGCCCAGTCCGGCAGCGCCGTGTAATGCAGGTGGTGCGGACCGGCCCAGATATACAGGAAGATCAGCGCCCAGAAGTGGATGATCGACAACTTGTAGGAAAAGACGGGACGCTCGGCCTGCTTGGGCACGAAGTAGTACATCATCCCCAGAAAGCCCGCGGTCAGGAAGAAGCCCACGGCGTTATGGCCGTACCACCACTGCACCATCGCATCCTGCACGCCCGAGAACAGCGGCACCGACTGCGACGAGAAGACCGACACCGGAATCTGCAGGTTGTTCCCGATATGCAGCATCGCCACCGTCAGGATCATCGACAGCAGGAACCAGTTGGCCACGTAGATGTGGGGCTCCTTGCGCTTGAACAGCGTGCCCATGAACACGGCCAGGAAACCGACCCAGACGACCACGATCCACCAGTCGATGTACCAGACCGTCTCGGCATATTCCTTGCCCTGCGTGCCGCCCAGAACATAGCTCGTGGCCGCCAGCACGATCATCACCTGCCAGCCCCAGAACACGAACCACGCCAGATTGCCACCCCACAGCCGCACCGCGCTGGTGCGCTGCACGATGTAGAAGGCCGACATGATCAGCGCGTTGCCGCCAAAGGCGAAGATCACCGCGCTGGTATGCAGCGGGCGCAGGCGGCCAAAGTTCAGAATGCCCTGCGACCACTCGAAATTCAGCGCCGGAAAGGCCAGTTGGAAGGCGATGACCACCCCCACCAGAAAGCCCACCACACCCCAGAAGGCGGTGGCGATCACCCCCGCGCGGACGACACCGTCCATGTATTCACCGGCGTTCGCCGTCTTCGGCTCGCCCATCGTCCTCAGCGTCCACAGGAACGTCAGACCGGCGGCAAGCATGACGACGATCGCGTTGACCTGATACGCAAGATCGTGCGCGTAGTTCGAGGCGATGGCGGCAAACACCGCCACGACCCCCAGCACGATCAGTTTCAAATAATCCCACATTTTGCGTCCCTTCGTCTCTTGGCCCCCTCCGGCCCGGACGAATCCGGTCCACGCAGGGCACTTTGCGACTGGTCCGCTTTTGCAAGGCGACGGGTCCAGCCGCCTTGATCCATGTCAACAGCCGGTGATGGCTGCCTTGACCTCGGTCAAAGAAATGTCCCGCGCATCGGATTAACGCTTGGCCATGCATGAAAAGGAGGCACCGATGGCCTACAAGACCCTGTTGACCGTGGCTGTGAGTGCGACCCGTACCGACGCGGCAATCACCGGCGCGGCGGCACTTGCCGCCGCCCATGACGCCCATCTCGACATCCTCGCGCTCGGCGTGGACCGCACGCAGATCGGCTATTCCTATGTCGGCACCGGCGCCGTGGTGCTGCAAGCCGCCCTCGACCGCGCCGAACAGGACGCGAAAGAGATCGAATCCGCCGCGCGCAAGGCCATCGCGGGCCAGTCCCCCGCCCTGCGCTACACGATCGAGGCCGCAATGACCCAGCTCGGCGCGCTCACCGACCTCGTTGCACAGCGGGCGCGATTCGCCGACCTCGTCATCCTGTCCCGCCCCTATGGCGACGGTCAGGGCCCCGAGGCCGAGGCCGTAACCGAAGCCGCCCTGTTCGAGGGTCGCGCGCCGGTCCTGATCCTGCCCGACTCGGGCGCAGGCCGCGCCGCCGCCCCCCGCCGCGCCGTGATCGCATGGAACCAGTCGGCCGAGGCGATGACCGCCGTCCGCAAGGCGCTGCCGCTCCTGAAACAGGCCGATCTGGTGAACATCGCCGTGATCGACCCGCCCCAGCACGGCCCCGAACGCTCCGACCCCGGCGGGATGCTCTGCCAGATGCTCGTCCGCCACGGCGTCCGGGCCGAGGTTTCGGTCCTCGCCCGCACCCTGCCGCGCATCTCGGACGTTCTGGCCCGCCACGTCCGCGACCAGAACGCCGACCTGCTCGTCATGGGCGCCTACGGCCATTCCCGCTTCCGCGAGGCGATTCTCGGCGGCGCGACCCGCAACATGCTGGAACAGGCCGAAGTGCCGGTGTTCATGGCGCATTGACGCAGGCCACCACCCCGCCAACCCCATCCGTCCAAAGCGCTCCCCTCCCCCTCGCGGGGCGGGGAGCGGGTGGGGGAGACGGGATCAGGCTCTTGTGCACCCACGCACGCTTAACCACGTTCCGCCCCGCGACTCTGCCGGAGTTTGTATGTACACCTGTCTGCACAACCGTCTGCACAGCCAGCGGTACGGCGCAAACTCTCGATCTGCCGGAATTCCCCAGCAAATCCCGCCGGTTAACCCTTCGCCCCGTCAGGGCATCAACTGCCCGCCATTCACCTCGATCACCTGCCCGACGACATAGCCGGACAGGCTCGCACAGGCCAGAAACAGGAAGGCCCCGACACAATCCTCCGCGACGCCCAACCGCCCCGCAGGGATGGTGGCAAGCTGCGCCTGCAACTGCGCCTCGGTCGAATAGCGCTCGTGGAACGGCGTCGTGATGACCCCCGGCGCCACGGCGTTCACCCTGATTCCAAAGGGAATAAGCTCCTTCGCCATCCCCCGCGTGACGTTGTGGACAAAGGCCTTGGACGACCCGTACAGCCCCGCCCCGCCGCTCGCCCCGTTGCGCGCCGCGACGGATGTGGTGTTGATGATGAACCCGCCCCCCGCCGCCTTCATCGGCCCGATGGCGGCCTGCGAGGCCACCACGACCGACCGCGCGTTCAAGTCCATGATCTCGTCATAATCCCGTTCGGAAACATCGGCATAAGCCACCCGCCGCACCATCCCGCCCGCATTGTTCACCAACCCGTCCAGCCGCCCGAAAGCCGCAACCGCCTGCTCCACCGCCGACCGCGCCCCCGCCCCGTCCGACACGTCCGCACGGATCAGGACGCACTCGCCCCCCGCCGCGCCGATCTCGTAAGCCACTGCTTTCGCAGCATCTTCGCTGGCATTGTAATGCAACCCCACCCGCGCGCCCTGCGCCGCGAAGGCCCGCGCCACCGCCGCCCCGATGCCCGTTGACGCCCCCGTCACCAGCACCGCCTTGCCCTGCAACTCCGGCAACCGCAAACCCGTCATCCCCGCCCCTCCATCCGTGCCGCGACCACCGCGATGGCCCGCGCCACGGCCTCCTCCACGCCCATCGCGCTGGTATCCAGCACCACCGCATCCTCCGCCGCCCGCAGCGGCGCATCCGCCCGCCCCATGTCCCGCGCATCCCGCTCGCGCACCTCGGCCAGCACCCGCGCCTCGTCCCCGCCAACCTCCAGCCAGCGCCGGTGCGCCCGCACCTCGGCACTGGCCGTGACGTAAAGCTTCACCTCCGCCTCGGGACAGATCACCGTGCCGATATCCCGCCCGTCCAGCACCGCGCCGCCCTCGGCCCGCGCGAACCGCCGCTGGAATTCCACAAGCGCCGCACGCACTTGCGGGATCGCCGCCACCTTCGACGCCGCCTGCCCCGCCTCCAGCGACCGCAGGTCGCCCCGCTCCAGATCGGCCGGAACCAGCCCCTCTGCCGCCGCCACCGGATCGCCGCCCTTGGCCCCGACCGCGCGATAAAGCAGCCCCGTATCCAGATGCGCGAACCCGAACCGCGCCGCCACGGCCCGCCCGATGGTCCCCTTGCCCGCCGCCGCCGGCCCGTCGATGGCAACCGTGAAAATCACCGCAAGCCCCTTCATCCGTTCACAAATATCCTCGGGGGGTGAAGGCCCGGCACGGGCCGAGGGGGGCAGACAGCCCCCCTGATTTTTCGCCAGAAAAATCGTCACCCGCGCGCGAGCGTCGCCCCCAGCCCCGTCATCAGCCCCTCGAAGATCGGAAAGGACGTCAGGATGGGCGAGGCATCGTCCACCGACACATCCTTCTTCGCCGCCATCCCGCAAACAAGGAAACTCATCGCGATCCGGTGGTCCAGATGCGTCTTTGCCGTAGCCCCGCCCGGCACCCCGCCCGCCCCCAGACCGTGGACGATCAGCGTATCCTCATCCTCCTCGACCCGCACACCGCAGGCCTCCAGCCCGCGCGCCATGGCGTCGATCCGGTCGCTTTCCTTGACCCGCAACTCCTTGACGCCGCGCATCACCGTCTTGCCCTCGGCAAAGGCCGCCACGACCGACAGGATCGGATACTCGTCGATCATGGACGGCGCTCGCTCCTCGGGCACTTCGATCCCCTTGAGATCGGGCGAAAACTTCACCCGCAGATCCGCCACCGGCTCGCCCCCCTCCTCGCGGGGGTTCATGAACTCGATCTGCGCGCCCATCTCGACCAGCGTCAGGTAAAGCCCGTTTCGCGTCAGGTTCTGGCTGACGCCGGGAACGGTGATGTCGGACCCCTCCACGATCAGCGCCGCGCAGGTCGGAAAGGCCGCGCTGGACGGATCGCGCGGCACCGCCACGGTCTGCGCCCGCAATTCCGGCCGCCCCGTCAGGGTGATGACATTCCCCTCCGCAGTCGTCTCGACCGTCAGCGCCGCGCCAAAGCCCAGCAACATCCGTTCCGAATGGTCGCGCGTCGGCTCCTTCTCGATCACCACCGTCTGGCCGGGCGCGTTCAGGCCCGCCAGCAGCACCGCCGACTTCACCTGCGCACTGGCCACCGGCAGTGCATAGCGCACGGGCACCGGATCCGCCGCGCCCACCACCGTCATCGGCAGCCGCCCGCCCTGCCGCCCATAGGCCCGCGCCCCGAACAGCGACAGCGGATCCGTCACCCGCCCCATGGGCCGCTTGCGCAGCGACGCATCGCCCGTGAAGGTCGCGGTGATGGGCGATGTCGCCATCGTCCCCATGATCAGCCGCACGCCCGTTCCGGAATTCCCGCAGTCGATGACATCCGCAGGCTCGCGGAACCCGCCCACGCCCACGCCATGGACCGACCATTCGCCCAGCCCGTGCCGCGTCACCTCGGCCCCGAAGGCCCGCATCGCCTTGGCCGTGTCCAGCACGTCCTGCCCTTCCAGCAGCCCCGTCACCCGCGTCTCGCCCACGGCCATCGCCCCGAAGATCAGCGCGCGGTGGCTGATCGACTTGTCCCCCGGCACCTCGGCCACGCCCCGCAGGGGGCCGGACTTGCGGGCGGTCATGGGTTGCGCGTCACCGTGGCCGGACATCTTCATCTCCCTGTCATTCCGGCCCGCCTGATAGCGCAACCGCCCCGTCCGGTCCATGCCCACATCACGCCACGCGGAGCGCCGCTTGAAACCACAACCACGACGCGCATATCCCTGACCATGAACCGCCGCCGCCTCCTCGCCCTTCTCGCCGCCGGTGCCACCGCCACCGCCACCGCAACCGGAGCTTTCGCCCTGTCGCCCCGCAACCGCTATTACTCCGGCCCGCCCGCCCACAATTTCGACGGCACGCGCTTCTTCAACCCCGGCGGCGCGGCGCCCAGGGGGTTCGGCGACCTGCTGAAATGGCAGACCGGCGGAAACCGCGCGACATGGCCCGAGGGCATCGCCATCAGACCGGTAAAACCCGCGCCCCGCGTGGACGACCTCACCATCACCATGGTCGGCCATGCCACGCTCCTGATCCAGGTGGCGGGCCTCAACCTGCTGACCGATCCCGTCTGGTCCCTGCGCGCCTCCCCCTTCTCCTTCGCGGGCCCCAGACGCGCCACCGCCCCCGGCATCCGCTTCGAACACCTGCCAAAGATCGACGCGGTCCTGCTGACGCATAACCATTACGACCACCTCGACACCGGAACGCTGCAACGCCTGCACGGCACCCACGACCCGCTGGTCATCACGCCGCTGGGCAATGACACCATCGTCCGCGACGCCGTCCCGCAAATGCGCGTGCAGACCGGCAACTGGGGCGACACACTCGCCCTCGCCAATGCCACGGTCCATTTCGAACCCTGCCACCACTGGTCCGCGCGGGGCACGCGCGACCGGTCCATGGCGCTCTGGTCCGCCTTCGTGATCGACACGCCCGCAGGCCGCATCCATCACATCGGCGACACGGGCTTCGACCAGGGCCGCCCCTACCGCCACCTGCCCGACAAGCACGGCCCCATCCGCGCCGCCATCCTCCCCGTAGGCGCCTATGAACCCCGCTGGTTCATGCGCGACCAGCACCAGAACCCGGCCGAGGCGGTGGAAGGCTTCCTCCTCTCCGGCGCGCGCCACGCCGTGGGCCACCACTGGGGCACCTTCCAGTTGACGGACGAAGCCCGCGACGCCCCCCTCACCGCCCTCTCCGACGCGCTGCGGTCCAAGGGCATAGACGCCGCCCGCTTCCGCCCCCTCGCCCCCGGCGAGGCATGGGAAATCCCCGCCTAACCCTTCCGCCGGAAGGTCAGGTAATGCGGCTCGCGCCCCTCGCGCAGCGCCTTCTGCTCATAGCGGGTGGAAATCCAGTCCTCCCACGCGGCCCCCGCCCCCGACTGCGACACAAGGTCAAAGCCCGCCACCGGCACCTCTTCCAGCGTCTGGCGCACGTAATCGGGAATGTCGGTCGCCACGCGGAACTCCGCCCCCGGCATCATCACCCGCGCCAGCGCCGACAGATATCCCTGCGTCACGAACCGCCGCCGGTGATGGCGCGCCTTGGGCCACGGGTCGGGATAGTTCAGAAAGCACTTCGCCACGCACGCATCCGGCAGCACGTCGAACAGGTCGCGCACATCGCCCGGATGGATGCGCAAATTCTCCACCCCCGCCGACCGGATCTTGCCCAGAAGCATCGCCACGCCATTCACGAAAGGCTCGCAGCCGATGATCCCGACACCGGGATAGCGCGCCGCCATATGCACCAGATGCTCGCCCCCGCCGAACCCGACCTCCAGCCACAGGGGACGCCCGCCGAACAGCGCCACGGGGTCCAGCATGGTGCGCGACGGGTTCTCCTCCACCGTCACGCCCTCCAGCCGGACCTTGCCCAGATCCTCGGCCAGATACTGCTTCTGGCTGGCGCGCAGCGTCTTGCCATGCACCCGCCCGTAGAAGTTCCGCCGCTCCGGCACGGCAGGAATCTCGTCACGCGTCGTCTCGCTCATGGCAGGCCCCATTGGTTGCAGCGCGCGCCCTAGTCCGCCCGCGCCCCATGGTCAAGCCAAAGCCGACCCCGCCCTTCATCTCGGCTCAAATACTCTCAGGGGGAGTCCCCGCCCCTGCGGGGACGGGGGCAGAATGCCCCCCGCGCCTTGGCCCGCGCGCCCCGCGCGGGACAAGGCTTCCGGCTTGCGGGCGGCACCGCCCGCTCCGCCAGATCAGCGCCGCAAAATGGAAACGGCGCGCAGGTCGCCCCCGCGCGCCGCCAGACCGCCAGAAAAGGCGAAATTACTTCACGGCCTTCTTCAGCGCCTCGACCAGATCGGTCCGCTCCCAGCTGAAGCCGCCATCCGCCGTCGCCTCGCGCCCGAAATGGCCATAGGCCGAGGTGCGGGCATAGATCGGACGGTTCAGCCCCAGCTTCTCGCGGATGCCGCGCGGCGTCAGGTCCATGCATTCGGCCACCGCGCGTTCGATGGCCGAAGCCTCGACCGCGCCCGTGCCATGGGTGTCGACATAGATCGACAGGGGCTTGGCCACCCCGATCGCATAGGACACCTGCAGCGTACAGCGATCCGCCAGCCCCGCCGCCACCACGTTCTTGGCCAGATAGCGCGCGGCATAGGCGGCCGAACGGTCCACCTTGGTCGGGTCCTTGCCCGAGAAGGCCCCGCCACCATGCGGGGCCGCGCCGCCATAGGTATCCACGATGATCTTGCGCCCCGTCAGGCCCGCATCGCCATCAGGCCCGCCGATCACGAACTTGCCCGTCGGGTTCACCCACCATTCGGTCTTGGCGGTGATCCAGCCCGCAGGCAGGATCTCGCGGATATAGGGCTCCACGATGGCGCGGATGTCGTCCGAGGTCTGCGCCTCGTCCAGATGCTGGGTCGACAGCACGATCGACGTCACCTCGACCGGCTTGCCATCCTCATAGCGCAGGGAAAGCTGCGACTTGGCATCCGGCCCCAGCGTCGGTTCCTTGCCCGACTTCCGCACTTCGGCCAGCCGCCGCAGGATCGCGTGGGAATACTGGATCGGCGCCGGCATCAGTTCCGGCGTCTCGCGGCAGGCATAGCCGAACATTATGCCCTGATCGCCCGCGCCGTCACGGTCCACGCCCTGCGCGATATGGGCCGACTGTTCATGCAGCAGGTTGTGCACGGTCAGGGTGTTCCAGTGGAACTTGTCCTGCTCGTAGCCGATATCCTTGACGCAATCGCGCACGATCCCCTCGACCCGCGCGAGCATGGCCTTGGTCTTGGCTTCGGTCGACAGACCGACTTCCCCGCCCACGACGACCGTGTTGGTCGTGGCAAAGGTTTCACAGGCAACACGGGCATTCGGCTCTTCCGACAGGAAGGCATCCAGAACCGCATCGGAAATGCGGTCGCAAACCTTGTCGGGATGCCCCTCCGACACGGATTCGGAGGTGAAGACATAGTTCAGACGGGACATGGGAAGTGCTCCATTAGGGTTACCCCCGCCACGCCAGGAAGCCGTTGTGGCGGTTCGATGCGCTTGCCTAGACGCAGCACCCCACCCCGTCAAGCCGCCTTCCGCCGCCCCGCCAGAACCAGCGCCGCAGCGCCGCCGATCAGCAACAGCACCACCGGCCATTCGCCAAAGCGCGCATAGGGCGTCGCGGGCAGCGCGGCGGGAAGCTCCACGTCCAGATAACCCGTCTCGCCCAGGGGCAGGCTCTCCACCACCCGCCCCCGCGCGTCGATCAGGGCCGAAATGCCGGTATTTGCCACCCGCACGAAGGGCAGCCCCTGTTCGATCGCGCGCAACCGCGCCTGCGCCAGATGCTGGTAGGGGCCGGTCCATTCCCCGAACCACGCGTCGTTCGTGATCTGCAGGATCCAGTCCGCCCGCTCCGGCGCGTCCAGCAAATCCTGAGGAAAGACCGCCTCGTAACAGATCAGCGGCAAGACCTTGCCCAGCTTCGGCCCGAGATCGAGCACCGCAGGCCCCGCCCCCGCCGAATAACCGTTCCCCTCCTGCGCGGCAAAGGCCACCAGCCCGAACCAGCGATAGGCCAGATCGCCGAAGGGGATGTATTCGCCAAAGGGCACCAGATGGTGCTTGTCATAGCCCGCCATCACGCGTCCGTCCGGCCCGATCACGGCAAGGCTGTTCCAGAACCGCCACCCCTCCACCCGCTGCACACCCACCGCCACGGGACTGCCGCGCCCTGCCTTGCCAATGCGCGCGCCGACCTCGGGATAGTCCTCCAGCAGATAGGGCACTGCGGTTTCCGGCCAGATCGCCAGATCGGGGCGCGACCCCGCCTCGGTCAGCGCCAGTTGCCGCTCGAAGAAGACGCGCGCCAGATCGGGGTCCCATTTCAGCCCCTGCTCCGCATTGGGCTGCACCAGTCGCAGGAACACCCCCGTCCCACCGGGCACAGGTCGCCCCTCGCGCCACAGGCCATATCCCCACGCCCCCGCCAGCAGCGCCGCGGCGACCAGCGCGGGCAGCATCCGCGCACGCGACAGCAGCGCCGCCACCCCCAGCACCAGCCCGGTCAGCGCCAAGGGCCCCGCCAAAGCCGCCACCTGCGCCACGGGCGTTCCCACCCAGACATGACCGGGCATCGCCCAGGGAAAACCGGTCAGCACATGGCCTCGCCCCAGTTCGGCACCCGCCAGCGCGACCACCAGCCCCGCCAGCGGCCAGCGCCCCCGCGCCCCCGCCCAGACCGCCGCAGCCCAGAACAGCGCCAGCCCGAAAGACAGGAACACCACCGCAAAGGGCGCCATCCAGCCATGGGTTTCCGGCTCGACCAGAAAGGGCTCGACGATCCAGTTAAGCGCGCAGGCGAAATAGCCCGCGCCCCCGAACCAGCCCAGCCAGACGCGCCCGCGCGCTGCCGTCAGGACCAGCCGCAGCATCCCCGCCAACGCGGGCAGCGTCACCCACCACCATCCCAGCGGTGCCTGACCCAGCGACGCCACACCACCCAGCGCGAAAGCCGCCCCCGCCAGCCGCCAGCCGGGCCATTCCGCCCGAAGCGCCGCGCGCAGGGGCGTCATCACGCCTCGGCCGCCTTTTCCGCCGCCGCGGTACCCGCCCCCGGCAGACGGATGCGAAGCCGCTTGATCCGGCGCGGGTCGGCATCGATCACCTCGAACTCGGCGCCGCTCTCATGCGCCACGACCTCGCCCCGCGCGGGCACGCGGCCCGTCCGCAGGAAGACGATGCCGCCGACGGTGTCGATCTCCTCGTCATCCTCGTCCTGACGCAGCCGCAAGCCGGTCGCCGCCTCGATCTCTTCCAGCGGTGCATGGGCCATGGCGACAAAGACGCCGGGCTTCTCCTCTTTCCAGAGCGCGCCCTCCTCCTCGTCATGCTCGTCCTCGATCTCGCCGATGACCGTCTCGATCAGGTCCTCGATTGTGACCAGTCCGTCGACCCCGCCATATTCGTCGATCACCAAGGCCATATGCACCCGCTCGCGCTGCATCTTCTGCAGCAGCACGCCCACCGGCATGGACGGCGGCGCATAGAGAACCGGCCGCAGCAGCTTTTTCAACGAGAAACGGCCCGACGCCCCGAACCCGTGCTGAAGCGCAAGGTCCTTCAGCAGCACAAGACCCTGCGGATGGTCCAGCGTGCCCTTGTAGACGGGAACGCGCGAAAAACCGTGTTCGCGGAACACCTCCACAAGCTCGTCCTTGCCGATGTCCAGCGGGACCGCGACGATCTCGACCTTGGGGACGGCCACATCGTCCACCCGAAGCCGCCGCAGGTTGCCGAGTCCCGGTACCGACCCGCCCCCCGTTCCGGACGGCGCCGCACCGGCCCCCGTTCCGGCCTGCCCCGATCCTGCCTGTTGCGGCATGTCCTCGGGTGCGGGGGAAAACGCACTTAATAACCTTTCGAAAAAGCCGCGCGTGGCTGGCTCTCCGTCACCGTCAGTCGATCCCTGCGCGCTGCGCGCCGCCTCTGACCCGTCGCTGCTACTGCCCATTGGTCCTTCTTCCAAAGCGCCCCGTCACGCGGGTGCATCCGAATATGGGTCCGGAAGGCCCAGCGATGCAAGTATCCGCACCTCCAGCCCCTCCATCACCGCCGCATCCGCATCCTCGACATGGTCATATCCAAGGCAATGCAACAGACCGTGCACGACCAGATGCGTCACATGATCCGCCATCGGCTTTCCCGCCGCCTCGGCCTCGCGGGCGCAGGTCTCGTAGGCGATGGCAATGTCGCCCAGCTCGCAGGGCTCGTCCGCGTCACCCGCCTCGGGCGCTTCGGGCAATCCACCGATCTGATCGGCCGCGCGCTCTTCCGACGGCCATGACAGCACGTTGGTGGGTTGCGGCTTGCCGCGGAAATCCGCGTTCAACTCGGCGATGCGTGCATCGTCACAGCCCATCAGCACGACGGAAAACCCGTCGCGCCCAAGCCCGAGCGTCCCCAGCGCGGCATCACAGGCCCGCTCGGCCAGCGGCTCCAGCCCGAAAGCGTCCCAGCGCGCGTCTTCGATCACGATATCAACGATGCTCATGGCCCGCCCATAGCCCAGTCCGCGGAAAACCGCAAACCACCCGCCGGACAAGGCCGTAACCGGTGGCGGGGCGCGGCGCATGGCATGCGCCCCGCGCTCCGTCCGGTCAGGCCTGCGGCGTCTCGTCCGCCTCGTAGGCCTCGATGATCCGCGCGACCAGCGGGTGGCGCACCACGTCCTTGGCCGTGAAGTAGTTGAAGGTCACGCCCTTCACCCCCTTCAGGATCCGCTCGGCATCCTGCAACCCGCTGGGAACCCCGCGCGGCAGGTCGATCTGGGTGCGGTCGCCGGTGATGACCATCCGGCTGCCCTCGCCCAGTCGGGTCAGAAACATCTTCATCTGCATGGTCGTGGCATTCTGCGCCTCGTCCAGCACGATGAAGGCGTTGGACAGCGTCCGCCCGCGCATGAAGGCCAGCGGCGCGATCTCGATCCGCTTTTCCTCCATCAGCTTCTGCACCTGCTTTTGCGGCAGGAAATCGTTCAGCGCGTCGTAAAGCGGCTGCATGTAGGGATCGACCTTCTCCTTCATGTCGCCGGGCAGGAAGCCGAGCCTTTCGCCCGCCTCCACCGCGGGGCGCGACAGGATGATCTTCTCCACCGCGCCCGAGATGAACATCGTCACCCCCACCGCCACCGCCAGATAGGTCTTGCCCGTACCCGCAGGCCCGATGCCGAAGCCCAGTTCGTTCTGGAACAGGTTGGCGACATAGGCCTTCTGCGCCTCGGTCCGCGGCTCGATCGGCTTCTTGCGGGTCCGCAGTTCGATCCCGCCTGCCGAGAACATCTCGATCTGCTCGCCTTCGGCCATGGGGCGGTCAGGCATGGGGCGCCCCATCCGCATCGCGCCGTCGATATCGCCCGCCTGCACGCCGCGACCCGATTCCAGCCGCGCGTAAAGCGACCGCAGCACCCCTGCCGCCTGTTCGCGCGCACCCTTCTCGCCGATCACCGCCAGACGGTTGCCCCGTCTCAGGATATGGACCCCGATCTGGTGCTCGATCTGCGCCAGATTGCGGTCGAACTCGCCGCACAGGTCGATCAGCAAACGGTTGTCCGGAAATTCGAGCAGCGTTTCCACAACGTCCTCGGAACGGGTCGGGGGGGTCAGCGCGCTGATGCCCAAAGGGCTCTCCTTCTACAAGGGCTTCGCCAATATGTTGATGATGTGCCTCGTCTGGCCACAAGGCAAGCACCATTCACCACCTTTACGCCACTCTGCCCATCCTTTGTGCATTCCGCATGACAGGGGCCGCAAATGACAAGGGGGCCGCCTCCACAAGAAGGCAACCCCCCGATCGGTTCCACGCCTCGGTCTGTCCGCGGATCAGCGCTTCGGCACCCAGTCGCCAAGGGCGGCGGACTCGGTCTCGTAGGCGCCGATGACCGTTCCAGGCGGATAGCGGTTGTTGCAGATGGGCAGACCCGAGACAGGGTCGAAGCGGGGGCTGGAATAGCCCTCGATCCCGTCATCGATCAACCAGTTCTGGCAGCCGTCCGGATCATAGGCAATCGCCGCCTCGCCGTTCTTCAGCGTGCCGCGGTCGAGGAAGCCGCGGTCCTGTCCCGTCGCGATCACGCTGTCCGGTCCACCATAGGGTGTGATACCGCAGGCCGAAAGTCCAAGCCCCATCATCACGATCAGCCCGCTCAGGGGCGCAGTCTTACCAACCATCACACTCACCAATTGTAGCAGACGACTTCGACACGGCGGTTCTGCGCCATGCCCTCGGCGGTCGCGTTGCTGGCACGCGGCTGCCGTTCGCCATAACCGATCTGACGCTCCACTGGCGCGCCGACAGAGCGCGCCACATCCGCCACCGCCGCCGCCCGCCGGTCGGACAGCCGCATGTTGTACTCATCCGACGCGCGGCTGTCGGTATGCCCGTAGATGGCATAGCCGAAGGCCCCCGCCTGCTGGAAGAATTGCTGCAGATAGGCGCGGCCGGACGCCGTAAGCGTCGCGCTGTCCGTTGCGAACAGCGTGTCCGTGTTCTGCACCATGCACAGTTCTTTTTTCAGACAGACGGGCTTACCGGTATGCGGATCGCGCCGCGGGACCATATAGCCCTCGACGCCGCCATCGGCCCACCAGTGCATGCAGCCGTCGCGATCGACCCAGGCCCCCCACTCGATCCGTCCGGTCACTTCCTGGGCCATCACAGATGTCGGCGCGCCCACGGCCAACGCCAGACAAATCGCGCTCAAAAGCGCGCGCAGCGAGTATCGAAACAAGCCGAAGCCCTCCTCGTTACACAGATCACCAACAACAGATACTCATGGGCAGGATTGGCCCCGCCTTTCGGATAAGGCAAGCGGAATCAACGATTCACCAGTTTTGACGCAGGGTACCACCCCCCGTTTCGCGCAACACTTGCGGGGGCCTCTCCGTCACTGTCGCCACAGGCGAAACGGCGGCGGCGAATCAGATCCGCTCACCCGCCAGCGAATTGGGGGCCGAGGCGGCGATGCGGACCCGCACCAGATCGCCCGCGCGCCCCTGCGGATCGGTCACGTGGACGGCGTGCAGGTGGTCGGACTTGCCCACCATCTGCCCGGGCAGACGGCCCGCCTTTTCGTAAAGGACACCCACCTCGCGCCCCACCATCGCCTCTTGCGCCGCGCGCTGTTGGGTGGTGATCAGCGCCTGCAACTCCTGCAGGCGCGCATCGGCAACCTCTGCCGCGACGGGGTCCTTTTCGGCTGCGGGCGTGCCGGGCCGGGCGGAATATTTGAAGCTGAAGGACGCACCGAACCCCACCGTGCGGATCAGGTCCATCGTATCGGCGAAATCGGCATCGCTTTCACCGGGGAAACCTACGATGAAATCGGACGACAGCAGGATGTCGGGCCGCGCCGCGCGAATGCGCTCGACCAGACGGAAATACTGATCCCGCGTGTGCTTGCGGTTCATGGCCTTCAGGATGCGGTCCGATCCCGACTGCACGGGCAGATGCAGATAGGGCATCAGCTTGGCCTCCTCGCCATGCGCGGCGATCAGGTCATCCTCCATGTCGTTGGGATGGCTGGTCGTGTAGCGGATCCGCTCCAGCCCGTCGATGCGCGCCAGTTCCCGCACCAGCCGCGCCAGACCCCAGACGCCCCCCTCGCCCTCACCATGATAGGCGTTGACGTTCTGGCCCAGCAGCGTGATCTCCTTCACGCCCTTGTCCACCAATGCCCGCGCCTCGCGCAGCAGCCGTTCCGCCGGACGGCTGACCTCGGCCCCGCGGGTATAGGGCACCACGCAAAAGGCGCAGAACTTGTCGCAGCCCTCCTGCACGGTCAGGAATGCCGACGGGCCGCGCAGCACCTTCCGCTCGGGCAGGTGGTCGAACTTGTCCTCGGCCGGAAAGTCGGTATCGACGGCCTTCCGCCCCTGCGCCACCTCGCCCATCATGCCCGGCAGGCGGTGATAGCTCTGCGGTCCCACCACCAGATCGACCAGCGGCATCCGGCGCAGGATCTCTTCACCCTCGGCCTGCGCGACGCAGCCTGCCACGCCGATCTTCAGGTCGGGCTTGGCCTGCTTCAGCGGCCGCAGACGCCCAAGGTCGGAATAGAGCTTCTCGGACGCCTTCTCGCGGATGTGGCAGGTGTTCAGCAGGACCATGTCCGCCTCTTCGGCCACCTCGGTCGTGACATAGCCCTCGGCGCCCAGCGTCTCGGCCATGCGCTCGCTGTCATAGACATTCATCTGGCAACCGTAGGTCTTGATGAAAAGCTTCTTCGGCTCCGCCATGACGCACCCCTGTTCCGCAAGCCGGTCCCATACACGCAAATCGCCCCCCTTCGCAATCGCACAGGCCACCCCGCGCGCCCGCAAAGGGGCTTGCAAAGCCTGCGCCCATGCCGGACTCTCCGCCCCGACGAACGACCGCGGCACCGCGGCGGCAGGACAAGCGGTAAACAAGCGTAACCGGGCAGTGCGATGCGGTATGACAGCCTGACAGCCTATCTGGCGTCCATCGACAAGGCCCGACCGAAAGGCCCCCTTGCCATCATCATGGCCGAGGACGCGGTGGAACTGGACTCCACCCTGCGCCACCATCTGTCGATCGGCTTTCGCGATATCCTCCTGCTCGCCCCCGACGGCGTGGAACCGGACCCCGAAGTCGCCGCAAGGATCATCCGCATCCGCCACGACGTCCATGCCGAGAACGCGCTTCCCGAGGCCGTCAACACCGTGGCGGCTGCCTGCGCCGACATCTGGATCTATTACTGCTTCAACGCGGAATACCTGTTCTTCCCCTTCTGCGAGACGCGCACGATCCGTGACCTTCTCGCCTTCCACACCGAAGAACGCCGCGACGCGATGCTGACCTATGTCATCGACCTCTATGCCGACGATCTCGACCGGTATCCCGATGCGGTGAACCTCGACACGGCACAACTGGACCGGTCGGGATATTATGCGCTGGCCCGCCCGGACCCCGACAACCACTGGCACCCGAAGGAACGGCAACTCGATTTCTTCGGCGGCCTGCGCTGGCGATTCGAGGAACATGTCCCCCCGACACGGCGAAAGATCGACCGCATCTCCCTGTTCCGCGCGCGCAAGGGGGTTACGCTACGCCCCGACTTCACCTTCTCGGACGAGGAATACAACACCTACGCCTGCCCGTGGCACAACAACCTGACGGCGGCGGTATGCTCTTTCCGCACGGCCAAGGCGCTCAAATCCAATCCGGGGTCGCGCTGGGGCATCGCCACCTTCAACTGGCACAATTCCACCCCGTTCAACTGGCATTCGCAGCAGTTGATGGACCTCGGGCTGATGGAACCGGGTCAGTGGTTCTGATCCGCTGAAGGCGGGAAGGTTCAGGCTGCACGCTGTGCGCCACCTTCGCCGTCCCGCGCCGCCAGCAGCGCCCGTCGCAGCATCCGCGGGAACTGGATGCCAAAGGAAAACCCGTCGGGTTTCAGCATCGCGCGCAGTTGCGCCACCGCCCGTGCGCCCCGCAATTCGGGGCGGGCCATCTGTTGCCGTCCCGATGCCAGCGCAGGAAGGGCGCGCTCGATCCATCGGACTTGCGCGTGCGTCAGGAACTGGTCCGCATTCTCGCCGAACAGGAAGGACTCGCAGGGAATGCCATTGGCCCAGACGATCTCGTGCCGGTCAAAGAGCAGGTGGAAATACCGCGTCCGCGGCAGGGAACGGTCAAGCTCGATCCCGCCCAGTCCGCAGAAATCCTTGGCCGGAACCAGAACCTCGACACTGCCCGTGTCATGCCGGAACCTGTCGGCGCGCAGCGCGATCCTGTGTTGCCGCGACAGGCGCAGGTCCCCCGCGGGCAGTCCCGCGCCGAACAGGTCGCCCGGGATCAGGACGGGGCGCTTCGTCTCCTCCGCATCCGGTCCGAACACCTCGTCCCGATACCCGATCCAGCGCAGCACCTGCCAGCCGTGATCCTGCGTCAGCACCAGATCGCCCGCCGCCAGCGATTCGACCGGACGATAGCCGCCACGGGTCAGGATGCGCGTGCCCTCGCAAAAGCAGACCACGAATTTCAGCAGCGCCACGCCACCGTCATTGTCGCTGGCCGAAGCAATCACCCCACCCGACAGCGCGATGTCCTCGCTATCCGCCAGTTCGGCCCCCGGTTCGCCCGCATCCGGCACGACCAGTTGCGACGCGGTCAGCAGCGAGACGACGCCCGTCGCGGGATTGACCGCAATCTCGACGAATTTCAGACCGCCCTGCTCGCCCCCGATGGCCAGATAGGGGCCGCCCGCCCCGTCGACAAAGCGCAGGGCGCTGATGTCGGACCAGATGTTGTCGGCCTGTCCGACCAGCGTCAGATCAAAGGTTCCGTCGCCCCGCGCATCGGGATCGACGCGGAAGATCGTCACATCGTCATCCGTGCCGCCCACGAAAAGATAGGTTCTGCCGTCGATCTCGCCCCATGTGGCAGCATCGACATCCCAAAGCCCCGTCTGCGACCCCGACGGCGAAAGCAGATCGCGGGTCAGACGGTTGCCCTGCGGATCGGTCTCGGTCGCGCCGTTCTGGTCATCGCCCCGCGCATTCTGGAAGACCAGCGTCCCGTCCGGCCCCGCAAGGAAGAGCGACAGCCCGCTTTCGCCCGACACCGCCACGAAATGCTGGCCGGTGCTGGTCGAATACGCCTCCAGAAATCCGAAAGAGGCACCGTCGCCATCGGCCAGATAGTTCTCGGCCGTGCCGTTGCCGTCCACGATCCGGCTGACCTGCGTCAGCGCGCCCGTTGCATCGTCGACACGGTAGCTGATCAGGCTGTCCGACGCCCCCGAGGATCGCGCCAGAAGATAGGTCGTCGTTCCGATCCGCAGGGTGGACACGTCCGCGACGAAATCCAGCGTCGTGGAACTGGTCAGGGCGCCGGTCTTGGTCAGCACCCCGCCCGCCGAAAGCTGCGCGATCCCGATACTGTCACCCGCCGCATCGGCGGTATAGACAAAGGTGGTCCCGCCCGCGGTCGCGACCGCCACGATATCCTGCACCTGCTGGTATCCGGCCCCTGCCGAGCCTGCGGACAGCTGGCTGATCTTGCCGCCCAGATCACCCGCCCCGTTGGCCAGAGGCGCGGTCTGCCCCGTGCCTGCGGGGTTGATCACCTGCCCATAGGTCGGCGACAGCGGATCGGCGTCGATCTCGTAGACCGCGATCCCCGCCGACGAGGTTCCGATCTCCGAGGTGATCAGGAACATCCGCCCGTCGGGCATCGTCACCAGCTCGACCGCGCGGGTTCCCGACGTCTCGACCTGCGAGGCGTCGGTCACATTGTCCACGACGACAGGTTGAAGATCGGTCGAAACGGTCATTTCCGGCACTCGGCACAAAAGTCACGCCCCCGTTTCCCGCGCGTTTATGGCAGCAAAGGGGCAGCCCGCGACTGCTGCAGGCAGATGTTTCCGAAATGGCAACAATCCGGACGAACTGCAGGGAATGGTGACGGATTGCAGGTTCAACCTGCCACGTTCCGGCCAGCATAGGTGACGGATTGCCCGCTGGACTGACGAGTTGCAGCCCCTGCGCACCGGCCGCGACCCATCGCGGCCACCTTTTCGCCACAATCTGCCGCTCGGTCACTTTGTTTTCACCTTGACCCTGCCAAGTCCTTGGAAACATAGCTTGACCATGCCCGTATCCGACCGCACCAAAGCTGCGCCAATTCCTGTCCGGCTCCTGTTTCTGGGGCCTTTCGCCTTGACCGAACGGCAGATACTGGGCCTCTTCACCCACCGATATGTGCTGCTTCTGGTCTTCTGCTGCGTCGTGCCCACCTTCTGGGCCCAGTTCAGCCGCGACGATGGCAGTTCCGCGTCCATCGGCCTTGTCACCCTGTTCCAGCTGGCGCTCGCCACCTCGGTCGTACTCGGACTCCAGCTGCTCTGGGGTCGCGTGGTCCTGCACAGGGGCAAGGGATCGGTGCATCTGTCCCCGCTCATCCTGCTTGGCGTCATAGCGGCTGCCGGCACCGGCAGGGCGGTCTCCCCCCTGTTCGGCACGGATGACCTGTCGGACTGGCGCGGCTTTGCGATACTTGTTCTGGTCGGCGTCGCGACAGGCGAACTTGCCGCGCATTTCTGCGCGCGCTTCATGCTTGAAGGCATTCTTGCCGAACTGTCCGGCGCGCCTGCCGCGGCCGCGCCGGAAGAACCCCGGCCCGCAGCCGCGCCCCTGCGCCCCGAACCGCGCGCGATCCTGCTGGGCCAGACGCGCATCCCCGTCGATGCGCTCCGCTCGGTCCAGGCGGCGGGAAACCGCGTCAACGCCACGCTGCGGAGCGGACGGGTGCTGACCGCGACCACAAGCTTCTCCTCGGTCACCGACCAGCTTGCCCCGCAGGACGGCATCGCCATCAGCCGCTCTGTCTGGCTGGCCGCCACCGAAAACCCCGTTCCCCTGCGAAAGGCGGGCGAACTTTTCCTGCGGCTGGACGACGGCAGCGAGTGGAAAGTGGCCCGCCCCCGCCGCCATGACGTGCAGGCGTGGCTGGAGTCGCGGGCCTAGCCGTTCTGCGCCTGCCGTCCCGCGCGGGCGCGCTCCAGCTCCTGCTCCATCAGCCAGCCCTGCACCTCCTGCTGGCGGGTGCGCGCGACCTTGATCGACCGGCCATCCCGCATCGTCAGGAACAGCCGTCCGTCATGGCGCGTCTGGTCGACGAAACCGTTGCGCGCGATCCAGCACGACCGGCTGACCATGATCCCGTCACCGGACTGCAACTGTGCCGTCACCGATCCCAGTGTCGCCTTCTCGAACAGGCGCCCGTGGGCGGTCTGGGCGAGAACATAATTCCCTTCCGCCTGCACATAATGAAGCGCCGCCTTGTCCACCGTCCGCGTGCCAACGGTGACCAAAGTCTCCTCGCCACCGGCACCACCGGACTGCGCGCTGCCGGCCCGCAATTCGCGCAGGACGGGCTTGGCCACGAACAGGAAGGAAAAGGTGGCCCCCACCTCGCCCAGCATCAGGATGATCACGACATTGCCCAGAAAATGCGCCGGCCCCTCGACCATCGCGCGGCCCGTCAAGGGCTTCAGCAATTCGTCAATCACGCTGACCGCCAACACGGCGATGGCGATGATGACCGACAGGTGGATCTCCCGCGTCCGGCGCGCCCAGAGGCGGATCAGCAGCATGACGATCATCATGATCATCACCGAAAGCACCAACCCCTGCATCGCGATCGCCGTCGCCTGCCACCAAGTCGGCGCGTTCAATCCGACCAGCATGCCAGGCAGGACGAAAAGCGAGAAAAGGATCAGGAAGTACCGATGGCGCGCCATACGGCGCACTTCATCAGCGGTGATGTGCAGCGGGCCGCAATTGATCAGCCGCAACTGCAATTCGTCACTTAGCATTCGCTTAACCCGCAAGATCTAGAAAGCTTGTCACCGTGGTCTTGGGGGTGGGGTCGTCTACGCCGTTCTCGGGGCAGACGTTACCTTCGGCGATGGCCTGCATCAACACCTGTTTAGAACGGACTGTAACGGTCCGGATTTAGCGGGGGCAGACATCTTCAGGGGGCTCTGCCCGGCGTGCGACCCTACCGCCAAGGCGACGACGGGCCGGGAAACGCGGCCCGGTACAAGGGCAGAAGGCCTTTTGCAAACTCCGCGTCCGGTTCGTGGGGGCAACCGGTCACGGGGACCGATCCGGCCGGACACACTCACATGTGTCCGCGCCGAACCGTCTATCTGTGCATGTACTTTGCAAGGCTGCCATGAGTCCCGTTCTTCCCACGACCCGCTTTGCCAGCGCGGGCAGTGCATCCCGTTGTGACACGGCCCACCCCCGCCGCGCCCCCGCAGCAAGGCGACAGGCGGGCCGGTTCCGGCATCCCACCCCTGCCCGCGTCCACCCGATGCAGGTGTCGTGATGGCCACGATCGATGCAAGCAGCGGCAACGACACGATTGCCGGCACCACCGCCGATGACGTGATCGACGCGGGCGGCGGGGCAGACTCTGTCAGCGCGGGCGCAGGAAACGACACGATCTTCGGCGATACCGGACCCGCCACGCTGGCGACGGCCCAAGGCAGCCTGACCGACCCCGTCAACACCGACAACCTCTCGGACAGCGGGGCCACCGAAACCGCCTCGACCCGCGCCGTGACCTTTGTCGAGACGGCGGACGGACATCTCTACCTCGTCACCTCCGAACGGCTGTCCGCCACCGCGGGCATCTCGACCTACCGCATCGACAACGACCCGTCCTCGCTGACCTACGGCCAGATCATGGACGCGCCCGGCAGTGGCACCACCGGCCCGAACGGCAACGGCACGGCGGACCTTGCAGGCAAGATCGCCTCTCTCACCGCGACGGCCAATGGCGACGGATTTTCCGATATCCAGAGCCTTGCCGCACTTACCCTGCCCAACGGCAACAGCTTCGTCTACTCGGCCGACATCGCCCGCGACACCATCGGCATCGCGGTTATGGGCAGCGGCGGCATATTGACCGAAGGAGCCTCTCTCACCAGCGCCGCCAATCTGGACGAGGTGCAGAGCCTGTCTGTCGTCACCGTGGACGGCCAGCCCATCCTGCTCGCCTATGCCGGTGGCACGACGGATGCGCTGACCAGCTACGCCATCGACCCCGACACGGGGGCGCTCAGCCTCCTCGGTCGGGCAAATGACGGCAGCGGAACGGGCGAGACATTCCTCGCAGGCGATGCAAGCCGCGGCCTCGTCTCGGGCTTCACCAATTCGGCGGGACAGACCTTCGTCATCGGCGCGGGGAACGAGAATGGCATCTCGCTCTGGACGGTCGGCCCGACCGGCAGCTTCACCTTCCAGAACGCGCGCGGCAATGATCAGAACGGCGCGACGGAAACCGATCCGCAGGGCAACACGCTGGAGCGGGATCTGATCAGCCCTGCCGGATCGCAAACCGGCCTTGGCGGGGTGGATGCGGCCACATGGGCAGAAATCGGCGGCCAGACCTATCTCTTCGCGAGCGGCGATGATGACGACATCACCGTGTTCCGGATCGATCCGGACAGCCGCGGCGATGGCACATTCGACCTGACCCTCGTCGGCCAACTGGACGACGTCACCTCGGATATCAGCGCGCTCCAGACCATCACCACAGCGGATGGCGGCGTGGTGCTGGTCGTGGGCGGCGAACAGGCGGGGCTCAAATTCCTCGACGTGCGGGTCGATCCGGTCACCGGCATCGTCACCTTCGAACCAGACGTGCAGACCGTCGCCGACGCCGCCGAAACGGGGGCCGAACTGGCCGACAGCGAATCCATCGCCGTCGCGGGCGGACTCGTCGCCTCGGCCAGCGACAACGATTCCGGCGTCGCCCTGATCAACAGCGGGATCGAGCCCGCCTCGTCGGGGCTGGGTTTGAACCCCGTCAACAGCGACAATATCGCAGACGGCGGCCAGACCGAGACCAACGCGATCCGCAGTGTGGAACTGGTCACCACCGCCGATGGCCGACTGTTCATGATCACCTCGGAACGGTCCAGCGCCACGACGGGCATCACCTCCTACGAGATCGACAACAACCCCGCCTCACCCACCTACGGGCAGGTGCTCAACCCCGTCGGCAGCAGTCTGACCAACCCGACCGGAAGCGCCACCTCCGACCTTGGCGGCAAGATCGACTCGGTCACCACAGCCACCGATGGCACGGGCGTGCAAGACGTGCAGGACATGGCAGCCGTCACCCTTCCGGGCGGCAGCTTCCTGTTCACGGCCGATGCCGCCAACGACACCATCGCCATCATCCGCGTCGAATCAGACGGGCAACTGACCAAGGCCGCGACCGTCACCGGCACGGGGCTTGACGTGGTGCAAAGCGTCGACGTGGTCGAGGTAGGCGGTCAACCCATCCTGCTCTCCTATTCCGGCGGTACGTCCGACCGCATCGCCAGCTGGGCCATCGACCCTGCCACCGGCGGGCTGACCCAGCTTGCCAGCGTGACGGACGGCAGCGGAACGGCAGAGAACTTCCTGCAGGGCAGCGACACGACCCATGGCCTTGTCGAAGGCTACACCACCGCAGACGGCCGCACCTTTGTCGTCGCGGCAGGAAACGAACAGGGACTCTCGCTCTACACACTCGACAGTGGCGGCCAGTTCACCTTCCAGAACGCGCGTGGGGACGATCGTAACGGCCCGACCGAGACAGACCCGCAGGGCAACACGCTGGGTCGCGACATCTTCTCGCCCTCCGGTTCGCAAACGGGGCTGAACGGCGTGGATGCAGCCGTGTTCGGCGAGATCGACGGAAAGCTCTACCTGTTCGTCGGCGGCGACGATGATGACGTCACCATCTTCCGCGTGGATCCCGACAGCCGCGGCGACGGCACCTTCGACCTGACGCTCGCCGGTCAGGTCGATGACATCACCGCCGACATCAGCGCGCTGCATTTCATCGACACGGGCCGCGGCGGGACGCTGGTCGTGGGCGGCGAAACCGGCGGTCTGCGCTTTGCCGAGGTGTCGGTCGATCCGGTCACGGGCATCGTGACGCTGAACCTCAACTCGGTCGAGACGGTCGCAGACGGCAACGATCCTGGCGCGGAACTGATGGACTCCGAAGCCATCGCCGCAGCAGGTGGCATCCTCGTCTCGGCCAGCGACAACGACAACGGCGTGGCGATCCTGACCACCAGCGTGTCCAGCCTCGGCATCGGCGGGGCGGACGGGAACGACACGATCGACTCTGGCGCCGGCAATGATGTGGTCTATGGCGGCGGGGGTGCCGACAGCATCGTGGGTGGCGACGGGGACGACACGCTCGACGGCGGAACCGAAGCCGACACATTGGACGGCGGGGCGGGCAATGATTGGCTTACGGGGGGCGCGGGGGCAGATGTCTTTGTCGTCGACGGGGCCGATGTCCTGACCGATTTCGACGCCACCACCGGCATTCAGGGCACGGCGGGCGCCCCGACCGGCGACAACGACTTCGTCGATCTCTCCGGCTTCTACAATGACCAGACCCTTGCGGCCTGGAATGCGGCCAACCCTGCGTCCACCTATTCCAACCCGCTGGCATGGATGAAGGCCGACTTTGCCGATGACGGCACGCTGCAATCCGCGGGGAGATTGCGGATCGAGGGTGCGGGACTGACCGCCAACAGCTTCTCGGCCGAGAATACCGCGATTGCCTGCTTCACCCGCGGCACCCGCATCCGCACCGCAACGGGCGAGGTCGCGGTCCAGCACCTTGTCCCGGGCGATCTGGTCCTGACGCTCGACCACGGGTTCCAGCCGCTCCGCTGGATCGGGGCGACGACCGTGCCTGCGACGGGCCGCTTTGCGCCCATCCGTTTTGCGGCAGGCGCGATCGGCAACCGCCGCGCCCTGCGCGTCAGCCCGCAGCACCGCATGATGCTGACGGGCTGGCAGGCCGATCTCCTGTTCGATGCACCCGAGGTTCTGGTCGCCGCACGGCTTCTTGTGAACGACCGCACGATCCGGCGGCACGAAGGCGGAACGGTGGACTATTTCCACCTTCTCTTCGACGCGCACGAGATCATCTATGCCGAAGGGATCCCGTCTGAATCCTTCCACCCCGGGCAACAGACATGGGCCGGACTGGGCGAGGAGACGCGCGCCGAAATCCTTGCCCTTTTCCCAGAACTGGCCAAGGGCGGGCTTGCCGCCTATGGCCCCTGCGCCCGTCGCTGCCTCACCGCGCGCGAGGCGAGCGTTGCCGCACACCTCCTGCTGGCCGGTCAGACCGCCGCCTTCCTCGCGACCGGCTGAGACAACGCCTCAGGCCGTCCCGCAAGGGGCGGCTTGGGGGCGGGCGCGCCGCATCAGATAGATATCCATGATCCAGCCATGTCCGGCACGGGCACTGGCGCGCGTCTCGACGATGTCCGCCGCCACCTCGGCCAGAGGCCCCGCGATCAGGATCTGCTCGCCCATCCCGACATAGGCCCCCCACCAGATATCGATCCCCTCAGGGTCGAGCGCCGCGAACCCGCCGCCCTGATCCAGCATGACCACCACCGTATCGGCACCCGCAGGCCAGCCCCCCTCGCGCAACTGGCGGCCTGTGGTGATCACCACAGGCGCGGCCAGTTCGTTCAGGGGAATGGCATGGGCGGCACAAAGCGCCTGTATCGCCGTGATCCCCGGAACGACCCGCAGCCGCAGCGGCATGTGACGCTCCAACCGTCCGGCGATCCGCAGGGTACTGTCGTAAAGCGACGGATCGCCCCAGACCAGAAAGGCCACCTTCGGCCCGCCCCCTGCCGCCAGATGCGCCGCGATCCGCGCCTGCCAGACCGCCGCTATGGCATCATGCCAGTCGTTGACCCGTTGCAGGTAATCCGGCGTCGCGGGATCCCGCACGGGCAGGTCGAACCCTTCGATCCGCGTGGCCGGACCCGTCACGCAGGCACGGCAGATTTCCATCCGCAGACCCGCCAGATCGGCCTTGTCCTCGCCCTTCAGCGGGATGAGGATCAGGTCCGCCGCATTCATCGCCTTGGCGGCCTCGGCCGTCACATGGTTGGGATTGCCCGTGCCGATCCCGATCAGCGTCAACTCGATCATCGCATCAGCCTTCCGCCAGCGGCCCGTAAAGAATCAGCGCAGGCCCGTCCCCCGCCTGCGTCGCGATCACCCCGCCCAGCGCGCCCAGCGTCGAGCGCGTCAACCGCTGCCCCGGATGCCCCACCGCCTCGGCCATCAGCGCGGGCGTGTCGGCGGGCAGGCCCTGCGCCATCAGACCCTCGGCCAGCGTGGAAAAGGTGCGCTTGCCCATGAAGACCACCGTCGTCGCCGACGCATCGGCCAGCGCCGCCCAGTTCAGCCCCTCGGGCAGGTCGCCCGTCACATCGGCCCCCGTGATGAACTGCACCCGCCGCGCCGTCAGACGCCGCGTCAGCGGTATCCCCGCCGCCGCCGCCGCCGCACAGGCCGACGGCACGCCGGGCACGATCTCGAAAGCAATCCCCGCCTCGCGCAGCGCGACGATCTCTTCCTCCAGCCGCCCGAAGATGCCGCTGTCGCCCGATTTCAGCCGCACCACCCGCGCGCCCGTCCGCGCATGGTCCACCAGCAGACGGCTCACATGGTCCTGCTTGGGTGAAGGCCGCCCCGCCCGCTTGCCCACGGCGATCAGGTCCGCCCCCGCCGCGCAATGCGACAGGATCGGTCCCGCCGACAGGTCGTCGAACAGCACCACCTCGGCCTCGGCCAGACGGCGCGCGGCCTTCAGCGTCAGCAGGTCGGGGTCCCCGGGACCGGAAGAGACGAAAGAGACGAAGCCGGTCATGCTGTGCCCTCAAGGCCCGCAGGGGCGATCAGGTGGAAGAAGGTGCCGCTGACCACGCCGCCCTGCGCGGTGCGGCGGAAGGAACCGGTCTCGGCGACCGGATCGCCACTGGCGTCCGACACCTCGGCCAGCGGCGCATCGGGTTGCGACAGGATCGTGGCATAGTGGAATTCATGCCCGCGCAGCGCCGGACTGCCAAGGGGTGCAGGCAGATCGACAAGCGGCCGCGCCAGCCGGTAGCCCAGATGCATACGCCGCTTGGCAAAGCTGGTCTCCAGCCCCAGCAGCCCCACCATCCGGTGCCGCGTGCCCTCGGCATCCACCAGCCCCGCGCCAAGCGCCATGTAACCCCCGCATTCGCCATGCACGGCCCGCGTCGCGGCGAACTCCGCCAGCCCCGCGCGGAACCGCTCCGCCGCCGCCAGCCGCCCCGCGTGAAGCTCGGGATATCCCCCGGGCAGCCAGCACACCGTGGCCGAAGGATCCGGCCCCTCGTCCTGCAGGGGCGAGAAGGGCAGGATCGTCGCCCCCTGCGCCCGCCAGTCGGCCAGAAGATGCGGATAGACGAAGGAAAACGCCTGATCCCGTGCCAGCGCGATCCGCTCTCCCGGAGCGGGGACGGGCGCGCAGGCGGCTTCGGCCTCTGTCCCGCCCGCCGCCAGCGCAAGGATCGCGTCCAGATCGCAATTCGCCGCAACGAACCCCGCCGCCTCGTCCAGCAGCGCGGTCAGCCGCGGCAATTCCTCGGCCTGCACCAGCCCCAGATGCCGCTCTGGCAGCGCGACCGACGCCTTGCGCGGCAACGCGCCCAGCACGCGCAACCCCGCCTGCGCGAACCCCGACCGCACCAGCGCCTCGTGCCGGGGCGAGGCGACCTTGTTCAGGATCACCCCCGCCAGCCGCACATCATCGCGATACCGCGCCAGCCCCAGCGCCACCGCCGCCGCCGTCTGCGCCTGCCCCGACACGTCGATCACCGCGACCACAGGCCAGCCCATCCGCGCCGCGATATCGGCACTGGCACCCGATCCCGTCTCGCCCGGCCTCGCCACCCCGTCGAACAGGCCCATCGCCCCCTCGGCCACCACCAGATCGGCAGGCCCCGCCTGCGCCACCAGCGCGCCGATCCGCCCCGCCGCCATCGCCCAGCTGTCCAGATTGACCGAAGGCCGCCCCGCCGCCACCGCATGGAAGGCCGGATCGATGTAATCCGGCCCGCATTTGAACGGCTGCACCGACAGCCCGCGCGCGCGCATTGCACCGATCAGCCCCAGCGTGACCGTCGTCTTGCCGCTACCCGACGAGGGCGCCGCGATCAGGACCCCGCGCGGCGTCATTCCGGAAAGCGCGGCTCTGTGCCGACCGGCCGGTAGCGGCGGTCGTAATCGCCTGCGTAAAGCCGGCTCTCGTCGAATTCCTCGGCCCCCAGCGCGTGCCCGACAAGGATCAGCGCCGTCCTCTCGCCCTCGCCGATCGCGGTCTCGATCGTGCCCAGCGTCGCGCGCACCACCTTCTGGTCGGGCCAGCTTGCGCGGAAGACCACCGCCACGGGGCAATCCGCGCCATAGGCAGGCGACAGCCGCGCCACCACATCGGCCAGCACATGCACCGACAGGTGGATCGCCAGCGTCGCCCCCGTCCGCGCGAAATTCTCCAGCGTCTCGCCCTCGGGCATGGCGGACGCGCGCCCCGAGGTCCGCGTCAGCACGACCGACTGCGCCACGCCGGGCAGCGTCAGCTCCGCCCCCAGAAGTGCTGCCGCAGCGGCAAAGGACGGCACCCCCGGCGTCACGTCATAGGGGATGCCCATCGCCCGCAGCCGCCGCAACTGCTCGCCCATGGCGGACCAGACCGACAGGTCGCCCGAATGCAGCCGCGCCACATCCTGCCCCGCCGCGTGGGCCGCCGCGATCTCGGCCATGATCTCGTCTAGACTCATCGGCGCGGTGTTCACGATCCGCGCGCCGGGCGGGCAATGCGACAGCAGCGCCGCAGGCACCAGACTGCCCGCATAAAGGCAGACGGGACAGGCCGCGATCAGGTCGCGCCCCCGCAGGGTGATCAGGTCGGCGGCACCCGGTCCGGCGCCGATGAAATGGACGGTCATCTTGGTCTTTCCCCGGTCTCGGCAATGGCGCAGGTCGCCATCGCATCTGGCGCGGTGATCCGCGCCACGGTTATCCTTGCCCCCGCGCCAGCGGCCACCAGCGCGGCGGCCTCGGCCACCGATCCGGTGCCGTGCATCGCGGCAATCCGTGCCGACCGCGTCGGCGTTTCGATCCCCCCGACGGCGACCGCATGCAGGGCCAGCCCCCGCTCTTCCGCCAGCGGGCGCAGCGCCGCCGCCTTCGCGGGCAGCGTGGCCAGCGCGTCCGCCCGCCCGCCCTGCGCCTCGGCCGCCTCCAGCACCCAGCGCAGCGACTCCATCGGCGCGCCCTCGCGGAAGCCGATCCCCGCCACCCTCATTTCACCGCCCTCCACTGCACCACAGGCCGTGCCGCCTGCCAGTCGCGGAACCGGCCCAGCGGCGCGGCCTCGGCAATGTCGAAGCGGTGCAGGCTGCCGCCGTGCCGCGCATGGCATCCCGCCAGAACCGCCTCGGTATCGATGGTTACGCCATTGGCGACGACCCGCGCCCCCGCGGGCAACAGCGGCCACAGCGCCGCATGCAACGCCTCGTCCCCGCCCCCGCCGACAAAGACCGCATCCGGACGCGGCAGCGCGGCCAGCATCGGCAGCGCCGCCCCCACCCGCACCTCCATCCGGTGCGCCACGCCGAAGGCTTCGGCATTGGCGCGGATATTCGCCGCACGATCCTCGCGCGCCTCGATGCAGACGGACCGGCCACCGGCAAGGCACCATTCCACCGACACCGACCCCGACCCGCCGCCGATATCCCACAGCACCTCGCCCGGCCGCGGCTCCAGCGCCGACAGCGTCAGCGCCCGCACGGGACGCTTGGTGATCTGCCCGTCATGCCGGAACAGCCCGTCCGGCAGGCCCGACGCCCGCGACAGGCCCGCCCCGCGCGGCAACTCCGCCCCGTCGATCGCCACCGCCACAGGTGCGGCGATATCGGGCCAGTCCACCCCCGCCCGCACCCGCTCGCGCGGGCCCCCCATCGCCTCGCACAGGGTCAGCCGCGCGGCGGCAAAACCGTTCTCCGCCAGCCACGCCGCCAACTCCCCCGCCGCGGCCCCGTCGCGCAACGTGCAGATGACCCGCACCCCCCGCGCCAGCACGCCCCGCAGCCGCGCATAGGGCGCCGCATGCAGCCCCAGACACAGCACCTCTTCCAGCCGCCAGCCCAGCCGCGCCGCCACCAGCGAGAAGGTCCCCGCCACCGGATGGGCCTGCCATTCCGCAGGCGACAGATGCGCCGCCACCGACCCGCCCGCGCCGAACCAGAACGGATCGCCCGACACCAGCATCGCCACCCGCCGCCCCCGCATCGCCAGCAGCGGCCCCAGATCAAAGGGCACCGGCCATTCCCGACCCCGCGCCCCCGCCCCCACCAGCGCCAGATGCCGCGGCCCGCCGAACACGACCTCGGCCCCCGCCAGCGCGGCGCGGCTTGCCTCCGACAGGCCCGCCGGTCCATCCTCGCCCAGACCGATGATCGCAAGCCAGGGTTCAGACATGACGCGCATCCTCCTCCTCGGCGGCACGACCGAGGCAAGCCGTCTGGCCCGCGCCCTTGCCGATGCCGGTCTGGAGGCCGTCTTCTCCTATGCCGGCCGCACCGACGCGCCCGTGGCGCAACCCCTGCCCCTGCGCGTGGGCGGCTTCGGCGGGGTCGACGGTCTGGCCGATTACCTGCACCGGCAGCGCATCACCCATGTCGTCGACGCCACCCACCCCTTCGCCGCACGGATGAGCCGCAACGCCATCGACGCCTGCGCGCGCACGGGCACGCCGCTCGTCACGCTGGAACGT
Organism: Paragemmobacter amnigenus; assembly: GCF_009908265.2. Taxonomy (GTDB): domain Bacteria; phylum Pseudomonadota; class Alphaproteobacteria; order Rhodobacterales; family Rhodobacteraceae; genus Paragemmobacter; species Paragemmobacter amnigenus. The sequence goes on from NZ_JAAATX020000003.1 coordinate 359,859, forward strand.
CCCGCATGGACGGCCGCCACGGGCGACGACTGGCACCATGTGCCCGATACCGATGCCGCCGTCGCGGCCCTGCCCGATACACCGGCCCGCGTCTTTCTGGCGATCGGCAAACAGACGCTCGCCCCCTTTGCCGGCAAGCCGCAGCACCATTACCTCTTGCGCCTCGTCGACCCGCCGACCGCGCCCCTGCCCCTGCCCGACGCGACCGCGGTGATCGCGCGCGGCCCCTTCGATGCGGAAACCGACACCGCACTCTTGCGCGACCACGCCATCACCCATGTCGTCGCCAAGAACGCGGGCGGCGCGGGGGCCGAGGCGAAGCTTCTCGCCGCGCGCGCCCTGCGCCTTCCCGTCATCCTGATCGACCGCCCGACGCTTCCCCCCCGAAAGGTGAAGACGACCGTGGCAGAGGTGATGGACTGGCTCGCTCATGCCGGAACCGACCGCGGCGTATAGACCCAGCGCCCGACCCGCCGCGTCGCCTCGTTCCCCACGATCACCACGGTCCGCATGTCGGCCATGTCCGGCGTCGCCTCGGACAGCGCAACGCAGGTGATCGCCTCGTCGGGCGTCGTCACGGCGCGCGCGAACAGCACCAGCCGCGCCGCCTCGCATTCCTCGCGCAGGATTTCCAGCACCCGCTCGAACTGGTGCGGCCGCGATTTCGACCGCGGGTTATAGAAGGCCATGGCAAACCCGCCGCGCGCGGCATGGCGCAGGCGGCGCTCCACCTCGGCAAAGGGTTTCAGGTTGTCCGACAGGTTGATCGCGCAGAAATCATGCCCCAGCGGCGCACCGGCCCGCGCCGCCGCCGCCAGCATCGCCGTGATCCCGGGCAGGATGCGGATATCCGTGCCCATCCGCGCCGGATCGGCCTCCAGCGCCTCGAACAGGGCCGAGGCCATGGCGAAGACCCCCGGATCGCCCGACGACACGATCACCACCCGCCGCCCCCGCGCCGCAAGATCCAGCGCGAATTGCGCGCGGTCCAGCTCCACGCGGTTGTCCGACGGGTGCAGCTCCAGACCCTCTCGCGGGGCGACACGGGCGACATAGGGGATATAGCCCACCACATCCGTCGCCGCCTCCAGCGCCGCGCGCACCTCGGGCGTCACCAGCGCCTCGTCGCCGGGGCCCAGCCCCGCGACCGCGATCCAGCCCGCGCTCATTCCTCGCCCCCCGCAACAGGCCGCCGCCCGTGGCCATGCACCAGCACGATCGCGAAATAGGGACAGTCCGCCGCATCCACATCCGCCAGCCGCACCAGCCGCTGGTTCGGCATCGTCCCGCGCTCCACCAGCCACGCGTCCTCCAGCCGCCCCGCCGTCTCCAGCGCGCGGCGCACGCGGGGCAGGTTGCGCCCCGTCTTCATGATGGCCAGCGCATCCGACACCTGCATGTGGCGCACCAACTCGTCCTCGGGCAGCGTGCCCATCAGCACGGTCAGCACGTCGTCGCCCCACGTGATCGGCTGGCCCGAGGCGTTCCAGCACCCCACCATCCCGGGAATCCCCGGGATCACGTCGACCTGAACCGCATCCTTCAGCCGCACGTAAAGATGCATGAACGACCCGTAGAAGAACGGATCACCCTCGCACAGCACGACCACCTCCTCGCCCGCCTGCGCCATGTCGCGCAGCCGCCCCGCCCAGTCGTCATAAAAGGCCGACAGCAGGTCGTTGTATTCCGCACTGTCAAAGGGCAGCTCGGTCGTGACGGGATATTCCATCGCATGCTCCACGGCATCCGCCGCCAGCATCCCCTCGACGATCCGCCGCGCCTGCCCCTGCCGCCCGGGCTTGCGGAAATAGGCCACATGCCGCGCCCCGCGCACGACCCTGTCCGACCGCACCGAGATCAGGTCCGGATCGCCCGGCCCGAGTCCCGCACAGATGATCCGGCCTGCTGTCATGTCCCGGCTCATTCCTTGCGGCTCGCCAGAGCGTTGACCGCCGCGACCGTGATCGCCGATCCGCCCAGCCGCCCCTCGACGATCACCGACGGGCATGGGGGTGCCGCCATCAGCGCCTCTTTCGATTCCGCCGCCCCGATGAAGCCCACCGGACAGCCGATGATCGCCGCAGGACGCGGGCAACCCGGATCCTCCAGCATGTTCAGCAGATGGAACAGCGCGGTCGGCGCATTGCCGATCGCCACCACGGCCCCCGCCAGATGCGGACGCCACAGCTCCACCGCCGCCGCCGACCGCGTGTTGCCCATCCGCGCCGCCATGGCCGGCACCTGCGGATCGTGCAGCGTGCAGATCACCTCGTTCCCCGCGGGCAGGCGCGGGCGGGTGATCCCCTCGCTCACCATGCGCGCATCGCACAGGATCGGCGCCCCCGCCTCCAGCGCCGCCCGCGCGGCCACCGCCATGCCGGGGGTGAAGCGGACATGTTTCTCCAGCCCGACCATCCCCGCCGCATGGATCATGCGGACCACGACCACCTCCTCCTCGGGGGTGAACCGCGCCAGATCGGCCTCGGCCCTGATCGTGGCAAAGGACTGGACATAGATCCTGGCGCCGTCGGTTTCATAGATATGCGGCATCAGAACAGTCCCTTCAGGTCGATGTCGTCTTGCGCCAGACCCCGCCGTGCGGGCAAGTCCAGCGTGGTTCCATTGCGGATCAGGTCAAAGCCCGCGCCCGTCGCGACCAGCGTCACATCGGCGGCGGCCGGATGGGCGCAGCCCTTGGCACAGGCCGAGACATGCAGGACGCGCCCCTGCGGCACCTGCGGGGCCAGCCGCGCGGCAAGCGCGCGCACGGGGGCCACGGCCTGCAGGCAGGCAGGCGCGCCGCTGCACGCCTCCACCCGCCGGACGGGATCATCGCCGCGCGTCACCAGCCCCGGCAGGGCGGGCATCGCGGCCAGCCCTTCCACCAGCAGCATCCGCCACGGCGTCACACGCAGCGGCCCCAGTGCCGCCAGCGCCGCCAGCGTCTGGGCCTGCATCTGGCCGAAGGCAAAGCCCACCAGCGCACCGCGCTCCACGATCCCCGGTTCCGGCGCGGCACAGGCCGCCGCAGGCGCGACCCGCGGCGCAAGCGCGCCCTCCGGCAGCACCCCGCGCCCCACCAG